>NZ_JARXRN010000025.1:0-154342 GCF_029888045.1 Luteimonas rhizosphaericola
GCCAACGCCGAGTGAAACAGCAAATCTTGGAGCAAGCAGAAGCTCTAAGAAGTCGGTCACGTCTAAAGCCACCAGAAACTCTCCTGCCGCCTAACTACTAATAGACCCCACGCCGGGGCATAGCGCGACTTTGCGCGCGGGCGGTAAGGGAGTCAATCAGGTGTTTCCTACCGGAAACAGGGGCTTGCGCCGATAGGATCGGTTGGCGGGTCCCGGATGATGGCGTGGATATCCGGCATGGAGGCCGAGTAATGCGATATGACCGCGAGCATGCCGGCGTATCGGCAGCGCAGGGCGCCCAGGGGCGGCCGCGCCTGTTGGACGAAGTTCGAGCCCGGTTGCGGGTCAAACACTACAGTTTGCGCACCGAGCAGGCCTATGTGTACTGGATTCGCCGGTATATCCGCAGCTGCGGCATGCGCCACCCGCGGACTCTGGACGGTAGCGCGGTCGAGGCGTTCCTGACACGCCTGGCCTCCCAGGACAACGTCGCGGCCAGCACCCAGAACCAGGCCTTGTCGGCCCTGCTGTTCCTCTATCGCGAAGTCCTGGCGATGGAGCTCCCGTGGATGAAGGACGTCGTGCGCGCGAAGCGGCCCCCGCGCCTGCCGGTCGTGCTGTCGGTGGGCGAGGTCGACCGCCTGCTCGCGCAGCTGGCCGGTCGCGATGCGCTGATGGCGGGCCTGCTCTACGGCAGCGGCCTGCGCCTGATGGAATGCCTGCGGCTGAGGATCAAGGACGTGGATTTCGCGCGTGGAGAGCTGACGGTACGTGAAGGCAAGGGAAGCAAGGACCGGCGCACGGTGCTCCCGTCGCGGCTGCGCGAACCGCTGCAGCGTCAGATCGAGCAGGTGGCGCTCGTGCATGCGGAAGACGTGGCATCCGGGTTCGGTGAAGTCGCGCTGCCGCATGCCCTTGCACGCAAGTATCCGAATGCCGCCACGTCCGCGGCGTGGCAGTACGTGTTTCCCGCTGCGCGGCGTGCCCGGGATCCGCGCGACGGCAGGGCCAAGCGCCATCACCTGGACGAGAACGTGCTGCAGCGCGCGATCAGGCGCGCAGCGGCGCGCGCGGGGCTGGTGAAGCCCGTCACGCCGCATACGCTGCGCCACTCCTTCGCCACGCACCTGCTCGAGGCCGGGTACGACATCCGCACCATCCAGGAACTGCTGGGCCACAAGGATGTGGCGACCACGCAGATCTACACGCACGTGCTGAACCGTGGCGCCGGCGGGGTGCTGAGTCCGCTCGACCGCTGAGTCCCCGCGTCGTTCGGTGGTGTCACGACGTGGAGCATTTGAAGCAGGTGCGCGTTGCGGGTCCCGGGTCGACATCGTGTGCCCGCGCGCGGAATGACTTGTCTGCGGCCCCGACGGCCGGGACATCGCCTGGCAGCGCCACGTCCCGTCGCTGCTCGCGGGTGCGGGGCGAAAGTCTCCGTCCTGACGTCCTGGTGGCTGCTTTGCGCAATGCATCGGTCAACCGCGCCGACGCTGCCCACGGCGCGCGATTCGCATGCTAGCGTCGCCCGCGATGCCCATCCTCCCGCTGCATCCGAAGCCGCTGCGGCGCATCCTGCCGATACTCGCCCTGCTCGTGTCGCCGGCAATCTGCGAACCGCTCTACGTCACCACCGACCATGTCGGCGACGGCAGCTTCACCGCGAGCATCGAAGGACCGGCCACCGGGCCGGATGGTGCGCTGTACGCGGTGAACTTCCAGCGCGAAGGCACCATCGGCCGCGTGACCGGCGGGCACGGCGATGCGCGCGTGGACCTGTTCGTGCAGCTGCCTGCCGGGCGCACCGGAAACGGCATCGTGTTCGATGCGGGCGGGCGGATGTACGTCGCCGACTACACCGGCCACGCGATCCTGCGGATCGATCCGCGCACGCGTGCGGTGGCGGTACACGCGCACGATCCACGCATGCACCAGCCCAACGACCTCGCCATCGCGCCCGATGGCACGCTCTACGCCAGCGATCCGCGCTGGTCGCACGGCGATGGCCAGCTGTGGCGGATCGACCGCGATGGCCAGGTCCACCTGCTGGAAACCGGCATGGGCACGACCAACGGCATCGAGGTCTCGCCCGACGGGCGCCGGCTGTACGTCAACGAGAGCGTGCAGCGCCGGGTCTGGGCCTACGACATCGATGCAGGCGGCGGCGTGTCCGGCAAGCGCCTGCTGATCGCCTTCGACGACCACGGCCTGGACGGCATGCGCACCGACGAACGCGGCAACCTCTACATCGCGCGCTACGGCGCGGGCACGGTCGCGATCGTCTCCCCGCAGGGCACCCTGCTGCGCGAGGTGGCGCTGGCGGGACGCAAGCCCACCAACCTCGCCTTCGGCGGCAGGGATGGACGCAGCGTGTTCGTGACCCTGCAGGACCGCGGCGCGATCGAAACCTTCCGCAGCGCCCATCGCGGCCGCGCATCCGGCGGTGCATCCCTGGCGCTCACGCCGACGGCAGCGGCAGCCCCCGGAACGCCTTGACCGTGCGCAGCACGAAGCTGGAGTTCACGTCGGCCACGCCGGCCTGGGCCAGCAGCCGGTCGAGCAGGAAGCGCGAGAAGTGCTCCAGGTCGGCCACGGCGATGTGCAGGAGGTAGTCCATGTCGCCGGTCAGCGCATGGCAGGCCACGACTTCCGGCCACTGGTTCACCTGCTCGGCGAACGTGGCCACGGACGCCGCGTCATGTCTGGCCAGCTGCACGCGCACGAACGCCTGCAGCCCGAGGCCCAGCCGCTCGCCGTCGAGTTCGGCGCGGTAGCCGGCGATCATCCCCTCGCGCTCCAGCCGCTGCACCCGGCGCAGGCAGGCCGAGGCCGACAGGTGCACGCGTTCGGCCAGTTCGGCATTGGTCTGGCGGCCGGCGCGCTGGAGTTCGGCCAGCAGCTGCAGATCGGTGCGGTCGAGCGTGGATGCGGTCATTTCGTGCGCCAGACTCGTATCTCAGGCAATGATGATGCGCCGCCTGCCGTTCTCCGCGCAACTTCGCAAACCTGTTGCGCGTGGCTGCGGTTACGCTGCGGGAACCCGTTCCCCCCGGCCGTTGCCGCACCGGCCGCCTGCGCTGGAGATCGCCATGTCCGCCCCGCCCCGCCGCGTCGAGAACCTGCACACCGACAAGGGCAAGGTGCCCGTCTACGCCACCGGCATCGTCGAGCAGCCCTGGGACGACTACAGCGCCGAGGACCACGCCACCTGGGCCACCCTGTTCGCGCGCCAGCGCGAGGTGCTGGTGGGCCGCGCCAGCGCCCGGTTCCTGCAGGCCCAGGACGCGATGGGCATGAGTCCGCACGCGATCCCGAAGTACGCCGAGCTCAACGCCGTGCTGGGCGAGGCCACCGGCTGGCAGCTGATCGGCGTCGAGGGCCTGCTGCCCGAACTCGACTTCTTCGACCACCTGGCCAACCGGCGCTTCCCGGTCACCTGGTGGATCCGTACGCCCGAACAGATCGACTACATCGAGGAACCCGACCTGTTCCACGACCTGTTCGGCCACGTGCCGCTGCTGATGAACCCGGTGTTCGCCGACTACATGCAGGCCTACGGCCAGGGTGGCGTCAAGGCGCACGCCATCGGTGCCGAGGCGCTGCAGGCGCTCACGCGCCTGTACTGGTACACGGTGGAGTTCGGCCTGATCCGCGAGGACGGCGGCCTGCGCATCTACGGCAGCGGCATCGTCTCGTCGAAGGGCGAATCGCTGCACGCGCTGGAAAGCGCCGCGCCCAACCGCATCGGCTTCGACCTGGAGCGGATCATGCGCACCCGCTACCGCATCGACACCTACCAGAAGACGTATTTCGTGATCGACAGCTTCCAGCAGCTGATCGACGCCACCGCGCCGGACTTCACCCCGGTCTACGCGCGCCTGGCCGGGCAGCCGTCGATCGCCGCGGGCGACGTGCTGGACACCGATGCCGTGTTCCAGCGCGGCACCGGCGAAGGCTGGGCGAGCGACGGCGACGTCTGAGCGCGGCGCGGGCGACGGTTCCGTCCGCAACGACCCGGCCGCGCGCCCGCGCGACTGCTAGAATCACGCGGTTTTTCGCCGCGTGCGCGGCGCCCTTCCCTCCTGCCTGCGACCACTGCCGCCGTGTCCTTCTTTGCCCGCGTCGAACTCGTTCCCGGTGATCCGATCCTCGGCCTGACCGAGGCCTACAACGCCGATGCCCGCGACACCAAGGTCAACCTCGGCGTCGGCATCTACTACGACGAGTCCGGGCGCATCCCGGTGCTGCGCGCGGTGCAGCAGGTCGAGCGCCAGCTGGCCGAGCAGAGCAAGCCGCGCGGCTACCTGCCGATCGACGGCCTGCCCGACTACACCCGCGCCACCCGCGACCTGCTGTTCGGCGCCCGGTCGCCGCTGGTCGGCGAAGGCCGCGCCGTCACCACCCAGACCATCGGCGGCAGCGGCGCGCTGCGCGTGGGCGCGGAACTGCTGAAGAAGGCGCTGCCGTTCGCGCGCATCGCCATCAGCAACCCGAGCTGGGAGAACCATCGCGCGGTGTTCGGCGCGGTCGGGTTCGAGGTGGTGGACTACACCTATTTCGACGCCGCCGCGCACGGGCTGGATTTCGACGGCATGCTGGCCGACCTGGCCGCGCTCGAACCCGGCACCGTGGTGCTGCTGCACGCCTGCTGCCACAACCCGACCGGCGCCGATCTCACGCCCGCGCAGTGGGAACGCGTGGTCGCGCTGCTGCACGAGCGCGGGCTGTTCCCCTTCATCGACATGGCCTACCAGGGCTTCGACCGCGGCATCGACGAGGATGCGCTGGCGATCCGCCTGCTGGCCGATTCGCCGATCCGCAACTTCGTGGTCGCCAGTTCGTACTCGAAGTCGTTCTCGCTGTACGGCGAACGCGTCGGCGCGCTGACGGTGGTCAGCGATTCGGCCGACGAGGCCCGGCGCGTGCAGTCGCAGGTCAAGCGCCTGATCCGCGCCAACTATTCGAGCCCCTCCACGCACGGCGCGGCGCTGGTGGCGGGCGTGCTCAACGACCCGGCGCTGCGCGCGCAGTGGGAGGAAGAGCTGGGGCAGATGCGCGAGCGCATCCACGCCCTGCGCGCCGGCCTGGTGGAGCGGCTGGCCGCACACGGCGCGCCGCAGTTCGGGTTCATCCAGCGCCAGGCCGGCATGTTCTCGTACTCGGGCTTGTCGCGCGGACAGGTCGAGCGGCTGCGCGACGAGTTCGGCATCTACGCGGTCGGGACTGGGCGCATCTGCGTGGCGGCGCTGAGCGCCGGCAACCTCGACTACGTGGCGAAGGCGGTCGCGGCCGTCAGCTGATACGTCGTCCGCGCGCGCAGGCCGTACGCGCCCGCGCGATGCGCCATCGCCGCCCGGCTCGTCGCACGGCGGGGCCGGTTCGCCGCATCGCGCGCGGCCGCGTGTGCACGCGGCGCGCGGCGTCTGCCAGCATCGCGGCCACGGTGTCTTCATTCCCGATCGCGGAGACTGCGCGCCGATGATGTGCTTCCCGGTGTCTTCCTGATGCGCGCAGGCCGCGCGCCCTCGCCCCTGCGCCATTGCACCCTGCTCGCGGGGTTGGCGGTGGCCCTGTCCGCGCACCAGGCGGGCGCGCAGGACGCCTCGCCGGATCCGGTCACGCTCGACCGCGTCCAGGTCACCTCCGCGCGCCTGCAGGCGGTCGCCGCGTTCGACGTGCCCGCCTCGCTGAGCACGATCACCCTCGACGGCAGCGCCGCCACGCCGGGCGTGAGCGTCTCCGAAGCGCTCGGCGGCGTGCCCGGTCTGGCGGCGCGCGAGCGCCAGAACTTCGCCCAGGACACCCAGCTGTCGATCCGCGGCTTCGGCGCGCGGTCGACCTTCGGCGTGCGCGGCCTGCGCCTGTATGCCGACGGCATTCCCGCGACGATGCCAGACGGCCAGGGCCAAGTGTCGCACTTCAGCCTCGCGGGCGCGGAGCGGATCGAGGTGCTGCGCGGCCCGTTCTCGGCGCTGCACGGCAATTCATCCGGCGGCGTGGTGCAGATCTGGAGCGCGGACGGCGTCGACCCGACCCAGGGCCACGCGCAGGCCAGCGCCGGCCGCGACGACAGCCGCGTGCTGTCGGCCAGCGTGCGCGGCGCAGGCGACGTGTTCGGCGGCGCGCTCGCCGCCAGCCGCTTCGACACCGACGGCTGGCGCGACCACAGCGCCGCGCGCCGCACCTCGCTCAACGCGAAACTGCATGCCGACCTACCCGGTGGGGGCCGCGTGCAGCTGGTCGGCAACCACTTCGACGCGCCCGATGCGCAGGACCCGCTCGGGCTCACCGCGGAGCAGGTGCGGGACGATCCGCGCCAGGCCACCGCGGTCGCGCGGCAGTACGACACCCGCAAGTCCGCGCGCCAGGACCAGCTGGGGCTGCGCCTCGAGCAGCCGCTCGGCGGCGGCCATGCGCTGGAAGCGATGGCGTACGCGGGCCGGCGCGAGATCGAGCAGTTCCTGTCGGTGCCGGTGGGCGCGCAGTCCAATCCGCTCAGCTCCGGCGGCGTGATCGACCTGGATAACGACTACGGCGGGCTCGACCTGCGCTGGCGCTGGGCCGGCAGCCTGGCCGGGCGCACGCTGGAATTCACCGCCGGCGCCAATGCCGACCGCCAGCGCCAGCATCGCCGCGGCTACGAGAATTTCGTCGGCGACACGCTGGGCGTGCGCGGCGCGCTGCGGCGCGACGAGCGCAACCGGGTGCAGAACCTCGACCAGTACGCGCAGGCATGGTGGCAGTTCGCGCCGCGCTGGTCGCTGCTGGCCGGCGTGCGCCACAGCGACGTCCGCTTCCGCTCGCGCGACGGCTATGTCGCCACCGGCAACCCCGACGACAGCGGGCGCGTCGACTACGGCGAAACCACCCCGGTGGTGGGCCTGACGTTCGCGCCGCACGACGACTGGCGGCTCTACGCTTCAGCCGGCCGCGGCTTCGAGACGCCGACCTTCAACGAGCTGGGCTATCGCGCCGACGGCGGCGCGGGCCTGGCCTTCGACCTCTTGCCCGCCACCAGCACCAACGTGGAACTCGGCACGAAGTGGCGCAACGCGCGCGGCGTGCGGCTGGAGGCCGCGCTGTTCCGCGCCGACACCGACGACGAACTGGCGGTCGCGCGCAATGTCGGCGGCCGCAGCAGCTACCGCAATGTCGGCAGCGCGCGCCGCGAGGGCGCGGAACTGGCGGCGCTGCTGCCGCTGGGCACGGACTGGTCGCTGGCGCTCGCCGCGACCTGGCTGGACGCCCGCTTCCGCGATGCGTTCCCGATCTGCACCGGCGCCGGCTGCACCGATCCGACCGTGCAGGTGCCGGCCGGCACGCCGATTCCCGGCACCGCGCGTCGCCAGGCATCCGCGCGCCTGCAGTGGCAGCCGGGCGACTGGCGATTCGCGTTCGAAGCGGTGGGCGTGGGCCGCATCGGCGTCGACGATACCGGCAGCGAGCAGGCGCCGGGCCACGTCGTGGCGCATGCGGACGCGGCGCGCACGTGGAACACGGGACACGGGCGGTGGCGGGCGTTCGTGCGCGTCGACAACGTGTTCGACCGCGCCCATATCGGTTCGGTCATCGTCAACGAGGGCAACGGCCGCTACTACGAACCCGCGCCGGGCCGTGGCGTGCTGCTCGGGCTGCGCTGGGACTGGCAGGCGGGAATGGATTGAGGAGGGTCCCGCGCCGCCGGTGCGGCCGTGCGGCCGCAAGGCGTGGCGCGCCGTCCACGCCGGCGACGTCGGCGTGGCCCGCACCCGCCCGCCGACGCGTCGTCGTCGCCCGCGCCACGGGCGACCGCTAGAATCCAGGCATGGACGCGCCCGCCGATTTCATCGAGGTCTATTCCGCCGCGCTCGATGCGGTGACGTGCGACGCGATCGTCGCGCGCATGCGCGCCAGCGATGCGCTCTCGCCGGGGCAGGTCGGCGGTGGCGTGTATCCGGAGCTCAAGCGCAGCCGCGACCTGTCGATCAGCGACCGCGCCGACTGGGCCGATGTCGCCCAGACCTTGAACGTCGCCGTCTACGCCGGCCTGCTGGCATACCTGCGCCGGTATCCGCAGGCGCTGGTGGCGCCGCTGATGCTGCAGCAACCCGATGGCCAGGGCGGCCTGCGCCGCCTCTCGGCCGGCGACATCGCCGCGCTCGACGATCGCGCACTCGGCCAGCTCGCACGCACCTGCCTGCGCCCCGGCGCGATCAACCTGCAGTGGTATCGCGCCGGCGAAGGCGGCTATCCGTACTGGCACTGCGAACTGTTCCCGCGCGCGGCGGACTGCGAGACGCTGCACCGCCACCTGCTGTGGACGGTCTATCTCAACGACGGCTTCAGCGCCGGCGAAACCGAGTTCCTCTTCCAGCAGCGCAAGGTCGCGCCGCGCACCGGCGACCTGCTGCTGGCGCCGACCGCGTTCACCCACACCCATCGCGGCAACCGGCCCGAGGGCGGCGACAAGTTCATCGCCACCAGCTGGATCCTGTTCCAGCGCGCCGAAGCGCTGTATCCCGCCTGAGGCACAGGCGGCTGCGGCCGGCTTCCGGCTGCGGGCGGTCGCCTCGACTGCCCGCACTCTCCACGCATCCCACGGTGCGTAGCCCGGATAAGCGCAGCGCATCCGGGAATCGCGTCGCCGCGCGAGTCCAGCGCCCGCAGCGCGCCCTCGTCCGCCTCCGGCGCCTTCTCCCACGAGCGGGAGGAGGAACCGCCGGTACCTTGGCGCCCGATCAGCCGGCGACGCGCGGCTGGTTGAGCACCAGCCAGTACAGCCCGATCTGCTTGACCACATCAACGAACTGCCCGAAAGCGACCGGCTTGCGAATGTAGCTGTTGACGCCGAGCGCGTAGGTGGCTTCGACGTCGAAGGGCTCGTCGCTGGTGGTCAGCACCACCACCGGAAGCGAGCGGGTCCGCGCGTCGCCGCGGATCGCCTGCAGCACTTCGCGCCCGTCGAGCTTGGGCAGGTTGAGGTCGAGCAGCACGATCGCGGGCAGGTCGCGCGCATCGCGGCCGGCATGCACGCCCCGCGCGAACAGGTAGTCCAGCGCCTCGGCGCCGTCGCGTACCACCACCAGCTGACGATCGATTCCCGCCTCCGCGAACGCGATACGGGTGAGCTCCGCATCGTCGGGGTTGTCTTCGATCAGCAGGATGTTGCTCTGGTTCATGGCCTGTATTCCCCGCCCTCGCCGGCCACCGCCGGCAGTTCGATGAAGAAGGTGCTGCCCTCCCCGGGCTGCGAATCGGCCCAGATGCGGCCGCCATGGCGCCTGGCCACCTGTTGCGCGATCGCGAGGCCCAGGCCGTCGCCGCCGCCCTGTTCGGCGCCGTGCAGGCGCTGGAACGGAAGGAACAGCTTGTCAGCATAGCGCATGTCGAAACCGCAGCCGCGGTCGTGGACCGACAGGCGCAGGCGATCGCCCGCGTGCGCGCCGTCGACGGTGATCTCCACGCGTTCGCGCCCGGCCGAGAACTTCCAGGCGTTGTGCAATACCTGCTGCAGCAGCAGCTTGAGCGCGTGTTCGTCGCCATGCGCCGTCAATCCCGCCGGCACGTCGACCGTGGCCGCGCGTGCGGGATCGGCGTCCTGCAGCTCGGCCGCCACCCATTCGCACAGCAGGCTCACGTCGACCTCCTGCGCACGCAGCGGCTGGCGCGCGGCGCGCAGCAGCTCGAGCAGCGCCTGCACCAGGCGTTCGGCACGCATGGCCGCGGCGCGGATGCGGACGAGATCGGACTTGCCCGCCTCGCCCACGGCGCCGGATTCGTCCAGCCTGGCGGCGAAGCCCGCGATGCCCCGCAGCGGAGCCCGCAGATCATGCGACAGGCCGTGCGCGAGGTGCTCCTGCAGCCGCGCCGCTTCCGCGTCCTCGCGCGCGCGGCGGCGTTCGGCGGCGATGTCCTCGCAGTGCAGCAGCCAGGTGCCATCGGCAAGCGGGGACAGGGTCACGCGCCAGGCGGCTGCGCGATCCGTGCCGTCCGCTGCGTCGAGGGTCCCGTCGCTTTCCAGAACCTGTCGCTGCGGCGCGGTCCCGGCCGTGGCGAGCGCGTTGGCCACGCGCCCGCGGAGCGACGGCTCGAACAGCTCCGCGTGCGCCCGCGCACCCACCAGTGCATCGGCATCCCGCCCGACCAGCCGGCACAGCGCGGCATTGGCGGCCAGCCAGTCGCCCTGCGGAGACAGCACGGCCAACGCGGCGTCGACGCCGTCGAACGCCAGGCGGTAGGAGGGCTGGGCTGGAGCTTCCACGGCGGTTCTGGATCACGCGGGGACGGGCGTACGGGCGCCAGTCTACGGAACATCGGTGTGCAAGTTCGGTGCAAGGTCGATGAACGCGCGGGCGTTCCGGGCCGCCGCACGGCTGCGGTTCAGAACAGCTGTCCCTGGTCGCCGGGTGCCTCGGGCGGGCGGAACAGCGAGGTCTCGAGCGTCGGCAGGCGGGTGAATCCGAGCCGCCTGCGGGCGCGCTCGAACCGCTGTGCGAGCAGGTCGGCGAACGGGCCCTCGCCGCGCATGCGCGAACCGAAGCGGCTGTCGTAGTCGCGGCCGCCGCGCATCTGCCGCACCAGGCTCATCACGTGCGCGGCCCGGTCGGGGTGGTGCAGCTGCAGCCATTCGCGCCAGACGTCCTTGAGCTCGTGCGGCAGCCGCAGCAGGACATGGCCGGCGGCGCGGGCGCCGGCCGCGTGCGCGGCCTCCAGGATCGCCTCGATCTCGTGGTCGTTCAGCGCCGGGATCACCGGCGCCACCATCACTCCGACCGGCACCCCGGCCTCGGACAGTTCGCGCATCGCACGCAGGCGCGCGTGCGGCGCCGCGGCGCGCGGCTCCATCTTCGCCGAGAGCCGGTTGTCGAGCGTTGTGACCGAGAAGTACACCGTCACCAGGCGCTGCCGCGCGAGTGGCGCGAGCAGGTCGATGTCGCGCGTGACCAGCGCGTTCTTGGTGATCAGGCTGAAGGGGTGCCGGCATTCGGCCATCACCTCGATCAGGCTGCGGGTGATCCGGTAGCGGCGCTCGATCGGCTGGTAGGCGTCGGTATTGATGCCCAGCGCGATCGGCGAGCAGCGGTAGCCCTTGCGCGAGAACTCGGCCCGCAGCCGCTCGGCGGCATTGGTCTTGGCGAACAGCCGGGTCTCGAAATCCAGGCCCGGCGACAGGTTGAGGTAGGCGTGCGAGGGCCGCGCGAAGCAGTACACGCAGCCGTGCTCGCAGCCGCGATAGGGATTGACCGACTGGCCGAAGCCGATGTCCGGCGAATCGTTGCGGCTGACGATGCTGCGCGCGCGCTCCTCGTGCACCCGGGTGTCGGGGTGCGGTTCGGGATCGGTGTCGTCGCGCGCCTGCAGGCTGTCCCAGCCGTCATCCTCGGCGTGGGTGGTGGCGGTCTCGAAGCGCCCGGACACGTAGGAGGCCGCGCCGCGGCCCTTCAGCGCCGCGGTCGCCGGCGCACGCGCTTTCGTCGCCATCGACATCCCGCTAGCCTACGCCCCGGGCGTCGCAACGGTCGCGACGACGGAGCCGCCGTGCCGATCCTCGACGTGTTCAAGCAGGGCTGGGACGCGCTCGCCGGCGTGCCCTACCTGCGCCTGTACCTGACCCTGGGCTGGGCGCTGTACCTGGTGCTGCTGGGCGGCTGGATCATCCTGCAGAAGCGCGAGCCGGTGGCGACCCTGAGCTGGCTGCTGGGGCTGGCGCTGCTGCCCTACGTGGGATTCCTCGTCTATCACGTGTTCGGCCCGCAGCGGATCGAGCGCCAGCGGCTGCGCCGGGCGCGGGTGCGCGGCGACCTGCCGGCCCAGGCCTTCGCCGAGGACGACGAGGTGGCCGAGCTGGCGCGCATGGCGCGCGCCACCACCGAACTGCCGATGACCACCGCCAGCGACGTGCGCCTGCTGGTGGACGGTGCCGCCAAGTACCGCGCGCTGCTGGACGACATCCGCGCCGCGCGCGAACACATCCACCTCGAGTACTACATCTGGGACCGCGGCCACAGCAGCGACGCCCTGTGCGCCGCGCTGGTGGAACGCGCGCGTGCCGGCGTGCGCGTGCGCCTGCTGCTCGACGCCATCGGCGCCTCCGGCGCGCGCAGGTGTTTCGGCGAGCTGGTGCAGGCCGGCGGCGAACTGGCCTGGTTCCACCCCACCCGCTTCGGCCACGTCTGGCAGCGGCCGTGGACCAACCTGCGCACCCACCGCAAGATCGTGGTGATCGACGGCCGCGTGGGCTACACCGGCGGCATGAATGTGACCGACGACCAGAACGAGACGGTCAACCCGGCCGCGTACCGTGACCTGCACCTGCGCCTGGAAGGCAACGCGGTGCGCGAGCTGCAGCAGGTGTTCGTCGAGGACTGGGCCTACGCCACCGGCGGGCGCGAGTTCATCGGCGAGGTGGTGCGGCAGACGCCGGAGCTGCCGCGCGGGACGGTGCGCGCCCAGGTGATCACCTCGGGTCCGGATTCGCCGTGGGAGGCGATCCACCGCGCCCATGTCGGCGCGATCCATGCGGCCAGGCGGCGGGTGTGGCTGACCACGCCCTACTTCGTGCCGGGCGAGGCGGCGATGATGTCGCTGACCTCGGCCGCGCTGGCCGGGCTCGACGTGCGCCTGCTGGTGCCGCGGATGAGCGATTCGCGGCTGGTGACGCTGGCCGCCCGCTCCTACTTCGGGCCGCTGCTGGTGGCCGGGGTGAAGGTCTACGAGTACGGCCCGCGCATGCTGCACACCAAGGCGCTGCTGGTGGACGACACGCTGGCGGTGGTCGGCAGCGCCAACTTCGACCACCGCAGTTTCCGGCTCAATTTCGAGGTCTCGGTGCTGTTCGACGATGCCGCGCTGGTGGCGTCGCTGGCGCAGCTGATCGAGGGCGAACTGGCGCACGCGCCACGGGTGCGGCAGGGGCGGCACCGCGGCCTGCTGACCGCGCGCCTGCCCGAGGCGCTGGCCCGGCTGTTGTCGCCGCTGCTCTAGCGCGGGTTCGGCGGCGGGAGTCGGCATTCGTCGCACCGGCCGGGGGCGGGCGACGCCGGAGGCGGGATGCCGCCGCCGCGCGGAGGACGCGCGGTGATCCGGACACGTCCGGGCGCGTCGGCGATTCCATCGGCGGGGCGCAGACGACACGTGTCCGGAGGCCCGACGGACCGGCGGTAGCCGCAAGCCTCCCGGCGGCATGCGCCGTCCCGGGTTGCGGGTAGACTTGGCCGGTGTCCCAGCAGCGGAGCCTGCCCATGCCCTGGTTGTTCCTGTTGCTCGCGATCGCGGCCCTGGCGATCGCCTTCATGACCGCGTCGATGACGGTGGTGGTGCTCAGCCTGGTCGCGGCGCTGGTGCTGCTGGGGCTGTGGATCCTGGGGCTGCTGTCGCAGCGCATCGACACCCGCAGCCGCGACGACGCGCAGATGCTCGACCCGCGCGAACTGCAGCGGCTGCGCGAGCTCGCCGAGGCGCGTCGCGCCGAGCCGGCGGTCGCACCGGGCCCGACCGCCATGGACGAACCGCGGGCGCCCTGAGCGATGCGTCGCGCCAGGCGAGGCGACGCGTGAGCGTCCGCCTCAGCGTCAATCTCAACAAGGTCGCGGTGCTGCGCAACTCGCGCGGCGGCGCCGAACCCGACCTGGTGCGCGCCGCCCGTACCTGCCTGGACGCCGGCGCGCACGGCATCACCGTGCATCCGCGCCCGGATGCGCGCCACACCCGCCACGATGACGTGCTGGCGCTGGCCGGGGTGTGCCGCGACTACGGGGTCGAGTTCAATCTCGAGGGCAATCCGTTCGCCCCGCCGCGCAGCGGCTATGCCGGCTTCCTCGCGCTGTGCGAACTGGTGCGGCCCGCCCAGGCGACGCTGGTGCCCGACGACGATGCCCAGCTGACCTCCGACCACGGCTTCGACTTCGGCCGCGACGAGGCCGCGCTGCGGCCGCTGGTCGCGAGGCTGGCGGATCTCGGCTGCCGGGTCAGCCTGTTCGCCGATGCGGGCAGCGATGTCGCACGCGCGGCGGCGATCGGCGCGCACCGGATCGAGCTCTACACCGGCCCGTACGCCGAAGCCTTCGCGGCCGGACGCCCCGGCACCGCCCTGCCCGGCTTCATCGCCACCGCGCGCGCGGCAAGCGCGGCCGGGCTCGGGGTGAATGCCGGGCACGACCTCAGCCAGGCCAACCTCGGCGCGTTCCTCGACGCGGTGCCGGGCGTCGAGGAGGTCTCGATCGGCCACGCGCTGATCGGCGAGGCCCTTTACGACGGCCTGGCGACCACGGTGCGCCGCTACCTGGCGATCATCTCGGGACGTTGAACCCGGGCGCTACTGCCGGACGAAGCCGATGTTGGACAGGCCCGCGTTGCGGGCCGTGGCCAGCACCGTGGCGACGGCCTGGTAGTCGCAGTCACCGTCGGCCTCGATGCGCAGCAGCGGCTGGCGTCCGCCGCCAATGGCGTCCCGCATCCGGGCGGGCAGCGCGGCGCGATCGATCGCGCTCCCGTTCCAGGCCAGCTGGCCTGCGGCATCGATACGCAGGTCGATCGGCGCCGGTGGCGGCAGCGGTGCGTCCGTCGGCTGCGGCAGGTCGAGGTCGATCTGCTGCGAGAGCGCGGGTGCGGTGACCATGAAGATGATCAACAGCACCAGCAGGACGTCGCACAACGGGATGATGTTGATTTCGGCGATTGCGGGCGTGGCCCGGTGGGTCGCATCAGCGAAAGCCATGACTCACCTCCGTGGACGGGTGGGGGTCGCCTCCGACGCTACGCCCGGCGCGGGGTGGCGGCAATCGAGACCATGGTCGAGTACGGCGGCGCGAGGCCGGGCGCCGGCCGGGTCCCGGCCCAGGGCCGGGCGGCGCATGCGGCAGGCCGTCGGCCGCGCGGCCCACTGCGCGCAGCGGGTCCGCTGGCATGCCCACGGGACACAAAAAAACGCCGCCCGGAGGCGGCGTTCAAACTTGCGTTTCGGTAAGCGGCCGGCGCGCTGCAGGCGACGCCGGTCGGTCGTGCGGTTACTTCTTGACGAAACCGATCTTCTGCATGTGCGCGTTCTTGGCCGACGCCAGCACCTTGGCCAGGATGCCGTACTCCGCGTCCTCGCTCATGTCGATCTCCAGCGTGGGCTGGTTGGTGACATCGCGCTGGACCTCGGCATCCATCATCTGGCGCAGGGCCGTGACCGGGGTCGGGCTGTCGTTCCAGTAGATGGTGCCACCGGCGTCGATCCGCAGGCGGATCGGCTCCGGCGGCTCGACCGGATTGTCGGGCGGGTTGAGCGAACGCTGCGGCAGGTCGACGTCGATCGGATAGGACACCTGCGGCGCGGTGACCATGAAGATGATCAGCAGCACCAGCATGATGTCGCACAGCGGAATGATGTTGATGTCCGCCATCGGCGCGCCATCGCCACCACCTGATGAAAAAGCCATCGTGCGTTCTCCGGATCAGTTCTTTTCGCGGGCCGAGACGAAGCCCACCTTGCGCATGCCCTTGGACTGCGCAAGGTTGACCACCTCGTTGACGACCCGGTACGGCGTCGTCGCGTCGCCACGCACGTTGACCGGTGGTTGCGGCGTCTTCTGCGCTTCCACCGCCAGCGTGCTGTCGAGCAGGTCCATCGTCACCGGCTGGTCGTTGAGGTACAGGTTGCCGTTGGACGTGATCGCGATCGTCAGCGGCGGCGCCGCCGGCTTCTCGTCGGGACGTTCATCGAGGTTGGCCTGCGGCAGGTCGACCTTGACCTTGTGCGCCATCAGCGGCGCCGTGACCATGAAGATGATCAGCAGCACCAGCATCACGTCGACCAGCGGCACGATGTTGATCGTGGCGTTGACCTTGTCGTGACCGTCACCGCCTGAACTGAAGGCCATGTCGAATCTCCGTCAGTGTTTCGATCAGCGCGCGACGTCGCCGACGCGCGAACCCGTAGCGAAGAAGTCGTGCAGGTCGTGCGCGAAGGTGTCGAGCTTGTTGTTCGTGCTGCGGTTGAGCCGCACGAAGAAGTTGTAGCCCAGCACCGCGGGGATCGCGACCGCCAGACCGATCGCGGTCATGATCAGCGCCTCGCCCACGGGACCCGCGACCGCGCCGATGTCGGCCTGGCCGGTGGCACCGATGCGGATCAGCGCGTTGTAGATGCCCCACACCGTACCGAGCAGGCCGACGAACGGCGCGGTCGCACCGACGGTGGCGAGCACGGTCAGGCCGGCTTCCAGGCCCAGCGACTCGCGGGTCACGGCCTGGCGCAGCGCGCGGTCGACGAATTCGGAGCGGCTGAGCGATTCGGCCAGGCGCGAACCGTCGTGGCGCTGGTGGTGCGCGGCGGCCTGGGCGGCATCGAGCGCGACCTTGGAGAACGGCTCGCTCTTGGGCTGCTCTTCCATGAAGCGGATCGCGTCCTGCGCGTTCGGGGTTTCCCAGAACGTGGCGATCACCCGGTCCGAGTTCTTCTTCAGGCGGATGTTCTTGATGAAGTTGTAGATGATCCAGTAGATCGAGAGAACCGACATCAGGACCAGGACCAGGAACACGATCCAGTTCACGACTGTCATGTGTTCCATCAGGTTCGCGAAGCCCATCTGGGTCAGGGCCTCGGCGTTGTTGCCTCCGGTCACCGGGGCGGCGGTGGTTTCCTGCAGCATGACGCTTACCTTCTAGATGTTGTTGAGTGTAGGAAGTGGAACGGGTGTAGCGATTGGAAATCGTGGAGCGTGTCGCTCAACCGCCGAGGTTGAAGTCGACGGGGACGCGCACCCGACCGGCGGCCGGCTGGCCGTTGACGATCGAGGGATTGAAGCGCCAGCGACGGGCGGCCTGCATGGCTGCCCGGTCGAGGTCGCGGTTGCGGCTGGACTTCTCCACCGACACGTCGGTGACGTTGCCCTGTGCATCGACGCTCACCACCAGGATCACGGTGCCCTGGATGCCTGCGCGCAGGGCGGCCGGCGGGTACTGCGGCGGGTTCATGGCGCGCGAGGAGATGTCGACGCTGGCACCGATGTCAGGCGACGGCGCGGGCGGCGCGGGCGGTGCCGGCGGCGGCGCGGGCGTGTCGACCGGCGAGGGTTCGTCGAACACCACCGGCGGCTCTTCAGGCGGCGGCGGCAGCGGCGTGGGCTGCGGCGGGACCAGCTCCTTGATCGGCTGCGGCTTCGGCGGCTCGGGCGGCGGCGGCGGCGGCGGCGGGGGAGGCGGCGGCGGTTCGATGATCACCACGCGGGTGGCGTCGTCGTCCTGCTGTTCGGCTTGGGGTGGGGTGGCGGGCGCCAGCAGCAGCAGCAGCGCTGCGGCATGGATCGCCACCACCAGGGTGAATCCGGCGATTCGCGCCCAGTCCAGACCTTCGTCTTCGTCTTTCTTGTCGGTCGTCGGCAAGCGGTCGGTCATGCGTTGAACTCAAGTCTGGCCGGGCAGCGGGTTGCCCGTGGTCGTGTCATGCCGTCGCCGGTTTTCGGCGACGGGAACTTCCAAGCTTATACCAATCCGCTGGCGCGATACCAACCGGTGTCCTGTCCCGATCGTGTCACTGGAACGTGCTACTGCGAGCGGGCCAGAATGCCCTTGGCTTCGTCCGGCGCCCTGACGCCCTTGTCGATCGCCTGCTGCGCGGCCTGCTTGGCCTCGGCCATGCGGCCCTCGTTCGCCAGCAGCTTGGCCAGGTTGAGGTAGGTCTCGCCGTTGGGCGCCAGCGGCGCTGCCTTCTGGTAGGCGGCGATCGCCTCGTCGATCTGCTGCGGCTCGCCGAAGTAGTGCGCCTGGGCGAGCGCGACGTAGGTCTGGTAGTCGGGCTTGAGGATGTTCTTCTCCAGGCCCTCGTTGATCACTTCGATCGCCTTCGCCTGGCCGTCGTCCAGGCTCAGGTAGGAGGCCATCAGGTTGCGGTACTCGCGCTCGTCGGTGAGCTCGCCGCGCGCGCGCAGCGCCTCGTACACCGCGGCCGCCTTGTCGTACTGCTCGGTCTGCAGATAGGTGGCGGCGAGATTGAGCTGCGAACGCTTGTCGTCGGGCGTGCTCGAGGCGATCTGTTCGGCGAGCCGGGTCGCCTCGGCGCCCTGGCCCGATTCGGCGTAGGCGGCCATCAGCATCTGGCGCCATTCGGGCTTGGCCTCGGGGGATTCGGCCAGCGGCTTGAGCGCGGCGATCGCTTCCGGGTAGCGCTCCAGGCGCAGCAAGATGTTGCCCCTGATCGCGGCGATGTCCGGATCCTGGGTGCGGGTCTCGGTCTGCAGGCGGTCGATCGTGGCCAGCGCCTCGTCGTAGCGCTCTTCCTGCGCGTGCAGCTGGGCGACGATGCTCATCACTTCGTAATGTTCTTCGTTGCCCAGACCGTTGGCCTCGAGCGCGCCCTGCAGGTACTGCAGCGACTTGGCGTCGTCCTGGCCGATCAGCAGCGCGCCGGCGATGCGGCCCGCGAGCGACTTCTCGTAGGCATTGGATTTCGGATCGGCAATGATCTCGTCGGCGATCGCCTGGGTCTGCGCCACATCCTGCGCCTCGTACGCGTCCGACAGCTTGCCCAGGCGGGTGCTGCTGGACCGCGACGACGGCTTGGTCTCCGGCTCCTCGCGGGTGGCGTCGGGGAAGCGGGCGGGACGCTCCGCGGCCTGGTCCTCGGCCTTGGCGGCCCGCTCGGCACGACGCTCTTCCGCGCGCGTGCTCTGCGCGAGCGCGGCAGTGGTGGCCAGCATCAGGCCAGTGGCCATCATCGCGGTCAGCAGGCGGGTCGGGGCGTGGGTCTTGGACATGGGCTCACCTCGGGTCATGCCGCGCATCCGCGGCAGGGTTGGAACGGATCGTTGCGTGGATGGGATGCAGCGCGGTCAGCGACAGGCCGGCCGGCGGCCGGCGGCGCGCGCCTGTTCGTAGGTGGGCACCAGCTGGGTGGCGCGCGCCTGCAGTTCGGAGATGCGGCTCTGCGGGTCGGGATGGGTCGACAGCCACTGCGGCGGGCGGCTGCCGCCGGCGGCGATCATGTTCTGCCACAGCCCGACCGCGGCGCGCGGGTCGAAGCCCGCCTGCGCCATCATCCGCTGGCCGACCACGTCGGCCTCGGTTTCCTGGACGCGCGAGCCGGGCAGCAGGAATCCGGTCTGCGCGAGCATGCTGCCGCCCTGGGTGGCGAGCTGGCCGTAGTCGCCGGCGACCGCGCCCAGCAGCTGCACCGCGCCGGCGGCACCCATCTGCCGGGTGATGCGCTCGTCGTGGTGGCGCTCGACCACGTGCCCGATCTCGTGCGCGACCACGGCGGCCAGCTGGTCCTGGTCCTTGGCGACCTTGAACAGCCCGGTGTTGATGCCGACCTTGCCGCCGGGCAGTGCGTAGGCGTTCGGCTCGTCGACCGCGAACACCGCGCTTTCCCACGCCATGGCGCGCTGGTCGCCGGGCAGCTGCTGCACCAGCGCGTTGACCACGCAGCGCACGTAGGCGTTCTGGCCGGAATTGGTGCTGAGCGGGCCCTTCTGCTTGGCCTCGGTGAAGGCCTGCGCGCCAAGCTGGTTGAGCTGCTCCTGCGAGACCGCGCCCACGTACTGGGTACGTCCCGTGGAGGAGGTCGTGGTCGCGCACGCGGCGAGCGACGCGACGATGACCAGCATGGCGAAAGCGTGCTTCATGGACCCTGTTCCCTGACCGAAGGCGGCGAGTTTGGCGGCGGCCGTCTTAAATTTTCGTCAACCGCGTGCGGCCGATGGCGGCCGTCCGCGGGTCGCAGGGTCCGTTGCGATTCTTCCTGCCGCGAGCCTGCACCCGGGCGCGTGACGGCCGGGTGCGCGCCGCTGCCGCGGCGCGTCAGACGTCGAGGTTGGCGACCTTCAGCGCGTTGTCCTCGATGAATGCGCGGCGCGGTTCGACCACGTCGCCCATCAGGGTGCTGAAGATCTGGTCGGCGGCCACCGCATCCTCGATCCGCACCTGCAGCAGGCGCCGGGTCTCCGGATTGACGGTGGTGTCCCAGAGCTGCTCGGGGTTCATCTCGCCAAGGCCCTTGAAGCGCTGGATCTGGCGGCCCTTCTTGGCTTCCTCCAGCAGCCAGGCCTGGGCCTGGGCGAAGCTGGACACCGGCTGGGCCCGGTTGCCGCGCAGGATCTGCGCGCCCTCGCGGACCAGTCCATGCAGCAGGGCGGCCGCGTCCTTGAGCGCACGCAACTCGCCGCCTTCGAAGGCCGACAGCGGCAGCACCTGCACCAGCTCCATGCCCATGTGGCGGCGGTGCGCAACCAGCGCCGCGGGCTGGCCTTCGCGCGCCGGCTGCCATTCGAGCCGGTAGCGCGGCCGGCCGAGGCCGTCGCGGTTGAGCCGCCGTTCCAGCGCCTCGAGCTCGTGGCGCTCGTCGGTATTGGCGCTCAGGGTCTCGGGCTCGAGCGGGGTGTAGTCGATCAGCGCCTCGAGCAGCAGCGGGTCGTAGCGGTGCGCGTTGCGGGCGATGGCGTCGCGCGCGCCGGCATAGGCCAGCAGCAGCTTCTCCAGCGCGGCGCCCTCGATCGGCGGCTCGCCGCTCGCCGGCACCAGCGACGCGCCTTCGACCGCGTTGCCGGCCAGGTAGGCGTCCAGGGCCGCGTCGTCCTTGAGGTAGAGCTCGGTCTTGCCCTGCTTGATCTTGTACAGCGGCGGCATGCCGATGTAGACGTGGCCGCGCTCGAGCAGTTCGGGCATCTGCCGGTAGAAGAAGGTCAGCAGCAGGGTGCGGATGTGCGAGCCGTCCACGTCCGCGTCGGTCATGATGATGATGCGGTGGTAGCGCAGCTTGTCCGGGTTGTACTCGTCCTTGCCGATGCCGGTGCCGAGCGCGGTGATCAGCGTGCCCACCTCGGCCGAGGAGAGCATGCGGTCGAAACGCGCGCGCTCGACGTTGAGGATCTTGCCGCGCAGCGGCAGCACCGCCTGGTTCTTGCGGTTGCGGCCCTGCTTGGCCGAGCCGCCGGCCGAGTCGCCCTCGACGATGAACAGCTCCGACAGCGCCGGATCCTTCTCCTGGCAGTCGGCCAGCTTGCCGGGCAGGCCGGCGATGTCGAGCGCGCCCTTGCGGCGGGTCAGGTCGCGCGCCTTGCGCGCGGCCTCGCGCGCGCGCGCGGCATCGACGATCTTGCCCGCGATCGCACGCGCTTCCTGGGGGTGTTCCTGCAGGAACTCCTCCAGACGTGCAGCGAACGTGGCGTCAACGACCGGTCTCACATCCGATGAGACAAGCTTCTCCTTGGTCTGCGAGGAAAAGCTGGGATCCGGCACCTTGACCGACAGCACCGCGATCATGCCTTCGCGCATGTCGTCGCCGGACAGGGTGACCTTGGCTTGCTTGGCGATCCCGTTCTGTTCGATGTAGTTGGTCAGCGTGCGGGTCAGCGCGGAGCGGAAGCCCTGCAGGTGGGTGCCCCCGTCCTTCTGCGGGATGTTGTTGGTGAAGCAGAACATCGTTTCCTGGTAGGCATCGGTCCACTGCAGGGCGACGTCCACGGTGATGCCGTTCTGCTCGCCGGTCACCGAGATCACGTTCGGGTGCAGCGGCGTCTTCAGCTGCGCCAGATGCTCGACGAAGCTCGCGATGCCGCCCTCGTACTGGAACACGTCGCGGCGGCCTTCGCCGCGCGCGTCCACCAGGGTGATGCGCACGCCGGAGTTGAGAAACGACAGCTCGCGCAGGCGACGGGCGAGGATGTCGTAGTGGAACTCGGTGTCGGTGAAGATCTCGGCCGCCGGCCAGAAGCGCAGCGTGGTGCCGCGGCGGGTCGAGGCGTCCAGCTGCCGGAGCGGGTACACCGGCTCGCCAAGCGCGTATTCCTGCTGGTGGTGGAAGCCGTCGCGCCAGATGTCGAGCATCAGCTTCGACGACAGCGCGTTGACGACTGAAACGCCGACGCCGTGGAGGCCGCCAGATACCTTGTAGCTGTTGTCGTCGAACTTGCCGCCGGCGTGCAGCACGGTGAGGATCACCTCGGCCGCCGAGCGCCCTTCTTCCTTGTGGATGTCGACCGGAATGCCGCGACCGTTGTCGGACACCGAGACCGAACCGTCCTCGTGGATGGTCACGATGACGTCGTCGGCGTGGCCGGCCAGGGCCTCGTCGATCGAGTTGTCGACCACCTCGAACACCATGTGGTGCAGGCCGGTGCCGTCGTGGACGTCGCCGATGTACATGCCGGGCCGCTTGCGCACGGCCTCGAGGCCGCGCAGCACGGTGATCCGGCTGGAATCGTAGGTCTGGGCGGGCTGGCCGCCGGGCACTTCGGGATGTTCGGTCATTCGCACCACCGTGGCGGCGCGCGGCGCGCAGAGGCGCCACGCGGTACGACACATTAGTTATAGGGACTGAGGCGGAATTATAGCGCGTGGCGCCCGGGCACACCCGTGTGCGCGGACGCCGGAGGCGGGCGGCGGCTGGAACCGTGCACGGCGTTCATCGAACGTCCGATCGGCCGATCCGCCCCTGTTCCACGTGAAACACGACGGTCGGCCAGTCCGTGGACGCGAGCGCCGCCGGCGCCTGGGTGCCGGTGACGAACACCTGGGCGCCGCTGCGGTGCAGGCGCTCGAGCAGGCGGGTCTGGTGGGTCTGGTCCAGTTCCGCGGCGAGGTCATCGAGCAGGAACACCGGCCAGTGGCCGCGCTGCGCCGCGAAATCCTCCGCCTGGGCCAGCAGGCAGGCGAGCGCGGTGAGCTTGGCCTGCCCACGCGACAGCGCCTCGCCCGCCGGACGCGCGGCGTGCGTGATCCGCCAGTCGGCCCGATGCGGCCCCACCGAGGTGAATCCGGCCGCGAGGTCGCGCTCCCGGGCCAGCAGCAGGGCATCGGCCAGCGCCAGCTGGTCGCGGCGCCAGCCCGGGCGGTACGCGAACTGCCCGCCGCCCAGCTGCGGCAGGAGTTCGAGCGAGAGCGTCTCGAGGCTCGGCTGCAGGCGCTCGACGTAGGCGCTGCGCTGGCGATCGAGCTGTTCGGCCGCTGATGCCAGTTCCGCATCCCAGGCATCGAGCTGGCGTGCGGGTGCCCGCTGCTTCAGCAGGGCATTGCGTTGCTTCAAGGCCCGGGCGTACCGGCGCCAGACCGGACGGAACGCCTGGTCGCCGTCGCGATCCACGTGGAACAGTCCCCAGTCGAGATACCGCCGGCGGGCCTCACTCCCGGCGGCGACCAGGGTGTGGCTGCCGGGTTCGAAGGTGATGGCCGCCAGCGCCGCGCACAGGTCGCCGAGTTGCTGCACCGATTCGCCATCGAGCCGCCCCGTCCAGACTTGTCCGGTATGCCGGAGCCCGGCGCGGCGGCGGACGTCCCGGGGCTCCTCCCACTCCGCGAACACCTCCAGGGCATCCACCCCGGTCTGGACCAGCCCGTCGCGGACGCGCCCACGGAAGCTGCGGCCATAGGCGAGCAGGTGCACGGCTTCCAGCAGGCTGGTCTTGCCGGCGCCGTTATCCCCGAGCACGAGGTTCAGGCCGGGACCGGGCTGCAGATCCAGCGGAGCGAGGTTGCGCACGCCCTGCGCGGTGAGCCGCGTCAGCCGCATGTCGCGGTTTCCCGTGGAACGTGGCGGATGGCGGCACCCAAGGCGCAAAAAGACTTCGCCCGGCGCAAGCCGGGCGAAACGGGGGGTTTCACGTGGAACAGCGCTCCGGTCACAGGCGGAGCGGCATCACCACGTGGCGGCATTTGTCGCTGCCGGCTTCCCGCACCAGGGCCGAGGAATTCGCGTCGCGCAACTGCAGCACCACGTGCTCGTCGCGCAGGGCGCTGAGCGCGTCGAGCAGATAGTTCACGTTGAACCCCACGGCGAGGCCGTCGACCTTGGTGTCGGCCTCGACCTCTTCCTGCGCTTCTTCCTGTTCGGGGTTGTGGGCGTTGATGCGCACCAGGCCCGGGGACACCTCCAGCCGCACGCCGCGATACTTCTCGTTGGACAGGATCGCCGCCCGCTGCAGCGACGCCCGCAGCGCCTCGCGATCGATCTGTACCTCACGGTCCGCGCCGATCGGGATCACCGCCTCGTAGTCCGGGAACCGGCCGTCGATCAACTTGCTGGTGAAGGTGACATCGTCGCGCTTGACCCGGATGTGGTTGCGGCCCATCTCCAGCACCAGGGTGCGGTCGCCGCCCTCGAGCAGGCGCTGCAGTTCCTGCACGCCCTTGCGCGGCACGATGATCTGGCGCTTGGTCGGCACCGCCTCGTCGAGCGCGGTCTCGCACAGCGCCAGGCGATGCCCGTCGGTGGCCACGCAGCGCAGGCGGGTGTCGGCCAGGTCGAACAGCAGGCCGTTGAGGTAGTAGCGCACGTCCTGCTGCGCCATCGCGAATGCGGTCCGCTCAATCAGCTCCTTGAGCGCTGCCTCCGGCACGCTGACGCGCTCGGTCGCTTCCACTTCGTCCACGGAGGGGAAGTCGTTGGCCGGCAGGCTCGACAGGGTGAAGCGGCTGCGCCCGGCCTGGACCGTGATCTTGTCGCCCGACTGCGAGAGCGTGACCTTGCTGCCGTCGGGCAGGGCACGAACGATGTCGAACAGCTTGCGCGCGGGAATCGTGCTTTCCCCGTCCTGGGCGTCGTCGACGCTGCTGCGCGCGACCATCTCCACTTCCAGGTCGGTGCCGGTCAGGGAGAGCTGGCCACCGGACACCTGGGTGAGCAGGTTGGCCAGGACCGGCAGCGTCTGCCGCCGTTCGACCACGTTGACCACTTGGGCGAGCGGCTTCAGGAGGGCTTCGCGTTGCAGGCTGAAACGCATGCGGGGAGTTCCTTCTAGCAAGGCTTTTTGAACGGTAAGAACTTTAAAAGCGGTGGTGCTGGGGGGCCTGCACAACGGGCACAAGTCGCGTATGTGCCTGTTTTTAATAACTTTTCTGATGCGTTCGCGTTGTGGGTAACTTGCCGTGCCCGGTGCGGGCTGCCTGTGGATGGATTCCAGCGCGTCGCGTTGTCCACAGCTTGTGCGAACGCTGTCCACGGGCACCACAATATCTAGTGTAGCGAAGGTTGCAGACCGCGGGGCCGCGTCGCGTGGCCCCCGCCGATGTCGTGCGGTGGAGGGCGCTCGCGCGCGGCGTCGCCGGCTCGTGCCGACGTCGCGGCCGGTGGGTGGGTGCGGGCACGGAGCGCGCATGCGGCAGGCGCTGGCGGGCGTCGGGTGGCCGCATCCGCACGACCGGACCGCGGGGTCACGAGCCCGGGAACGAACCGATCGTGCGCGTGCGGGGCAGGCGGGTGCGTGGTCGGACAGGGGCGGGGTGCGACAGGCCGCGATGCGCATGCCGAGGAGGGCCACGTGTCGTCCATGGCCGCCGGTCGCGCTGCTCGCGGGATGACAGTCGCCCCGGACCGGCGATGCACCGCCAGTGTGCCGGTGCCAGGAGCGGTTCGGCTGAGGGCCCCAGGGACGGCTTACCCGGATGCGCTGCACTTATCCGGGCTACGGGTTGTGGCGGCCGGCAGACGACCGGCACGCGTTCCGGAGCGGGCAGGGGGCTACTCGGAGAGCTTGCGGATCAGCTTGTCCCAGTCTTCCCGCAACTTGCCGTCGGTTTCCATCAGGTTGCGGATCTGGCGGCAGGCGTGGAGCACCGTGGTGTGGTCGCGGCCGGCGAAGGCGTCGCCGATCTCGGGCAGGCTGTGCTCGGTGAGTTCCTTGGCCAGCGCCATCGCCATCTGGCGCGGGCGCGCCAGCGAGCGCGTGCGGCGCTTGGACAGCAGGTCCTTGATCTGCAGGCCGTAGTAGTCGGCCACCACCTTCTGGATGTTGGGGATGCCGATCGACTGCTGCTGCGCGCGCAGCAGGTCGCGCAGGGTTTCCTGGGCGAAGTCGACGGTGATCGCGCGACCGGTGAAGTTCGCGCGCGCGGCGAGCGAGTTCAGCGCGCCCTCCAGGTCGCGCACGTTGCCGTGCATCTTCTTGGCCAGCAGGAACGCGACCTCGTCGGGCACCAGGGTGCCGCGCTCGCGCGCCTTGGCCAGCACGATCGCGGCGCGGGTCTCGAAGTCGGGCGGATCGATCGCCACCGACAGGCCCCACGACAGCCGCGACTTCAGCCGCGGCTCCAGGCCGTCGACCTCTCGCGGATAGCGGTCGCAGGTCATGATGATCTGCTGCCGGCTCTCGAACAGCGCGTTGAAGGTGTGGAAGAACTCTTCCTGGGTGCGGTCCTTGCCGGCGAAGAACTGGATGTCGTCGATCAGCAGCGCGTCGACCTGCTGGAACTGGCGCTTGAAGCGGTCGGTGTTCTTTTCCTGCAGCGAGCGGAAGAACGCGCTGTAGAACTGCTCCGAGCGCAGGTACAGCACGCGCGCGGCCGGGTTGGCCTGGCGCATCGCATTGCCGGCCGCGAACATCAGGTGGGTCTTGCCCAGGCCCGTGCCGCCGTACAGCAGCAGCGGGTTGTGGGCGCGGTCGCCCGGCTTGAGCGCGGCCTGCCACGCGGCGGCGCGCCCGAGCTGGTTGCTGCGGCCTTCGACGAAGTTGTCGAAGGTGTAGTGGCCATCCAGGTGGCCGGCGAAGGCCTCGGGTGCCGGCCCACTCACCGCGCCGACCGCGGCCGGTGCCGGCGCACTCGCCGCGCGCGGCAGCGAGCCGATCTCCAGCGCCACCTCGCCGCTGCCGGAAAAATGCGTCAGCAGTTCGCGGATCCGCCCCAGGTACCGGCTCTCCACCTCGTCGCGCACGAACGCGTTCGGCGCGTACAGCACGGTGCGGCTGTCGTGGCTGCGCGCCTGCAGCGGCTTGAGCCAGGTGTGCACGTCCTCGGCCGGCAGTTCGGCTTCCAGGCGTTCGAGGCAGCGGGGCCAGGCATCCATAGCGGTCAATGACGGCGAAAGCGGGGGCGGCCGGCGCGCGGTGCGGCCGGTCGTCGGGGGGTCGAGGGGAGGGCAGCCTACCACCCGCACCCGGGGTGCGCACCCGCGGCGGCCCGCCTGCCAGCGACGGGCCCGGGTTGACCACGGCGCCGGGCCACCGCTAGAATCGCCGGTTCTTTCCGCCCGCCGCATCGTCGCAGACCGCCATGGCCACCAAGCGCACCTACCAGCCCAGCAACCTCAAGCGCAAGCGCGACCACGGCTTCCGTGCGCGGATGAAGACCGCCGACGGCCGCAAGATCCTGGCCCGTCGCCGCGCCAAGGGCCGCAAGCGCCTCTCGGCCTGAGCCGCCACGCGGCTGTCCTTCCGCCCGGCGCGCTGCCGGGCCCCGTGTCCGACATGACGATGGCGCGCTTCCCGCGAACGGCGCGGGTCAGGGCGCGCGCCGATTTCGACCGCATCTTCCGCGACGGCCGCCGCGTCGCGCTGCCCATGCTCGCCCTGCACTGGCATCCCGGGGCCACCACGCGCCTGGGCCTGGCCGTCTCGCGCAAGGTCGACCCGCGGGCCGTCGGCCGCAACCGCATCAAGCGCATCCTGCGCGCGCAGTTCCGCGAACTCCGCACCCGACTGGACGCCGGCGACTACGTGCTGGTCGCCCGCCCCGCAGCCGCGTCGGCGACGCCGGCGGCGCTGCGCGACGCGTTCACTGCGCTGCTGCGCCGTGCCGGTGCGTTGCCGCCCCCTGCCGCGGACGGCACAATGCCGGCCGCGGATTCCCGCCCGGCATTCCCGCCTTCCCCTGTCGCGCCGCGTTCCCACGGCGAATGAGCCTGCCTGCCCGATGAACCAGACCCGCACCTTCCTGATCCTCGCCTGGCTGATGGTGGCGGTGCTGCTGTGGATGGAGTGGAACAAGGAACAGGCCGCGCCTCCGCCGGCTGCGCCGACCACCGCCGCCGCGCCGACCGCGGACGCGGCCGCAGCGGTACCGGCGGCGCCCAGCACGACCGCGCCCGTTCCCGCGACCGTGCCCGACGCACCCGCGGTGCCGCAGGCGCCCGGCGCGGGCGCCGAGACCCGCGCCGCACCGGCGGCGGCCAGCGCGGTCGAGATCGAGACCGACGTGCTGCGCCTGGTGGTCGATGGCGGCAGCGTGCTGCGCGCCGAACTGCTGGGCTATCCGCAGACCCGCGAGCCGGGCAGTGCGCCGGTGGTGCTCTTCGACACCGACCCGGCGCGCTTCTACGCGGCGCAGAGCGGATGGGTCAGCACCGGCGGCGCCGCGCCCAACCACCAGCAGGGCTTCGTGCCCCCCACCGCCGAGCGCCGCTTCGCGCTGGCGCCGGGCCAGGACGAACTGGTGGTGCCGTTCGTGTGGCAGGGTCCGGACGGGGTGAGCATCCGCCGCGAGTACGTCCTCACCCGCGGCCACTACGCGATCACCGTGCGCGACCAGGTGGTCAACGCCGGCGACGCCGCCTGGCAGGGCTTCCCCTATCGCCAGCTGCTGCGCGGAACGCCCGACGTCAAGCGCGGCATGACCAACCCCGAATCCTTCAGCCTCACCGGCGCGACCTGGTTCGGCGACGGCCAGGGCTACCTGCGGCGCTGGTTCACCGACTACGACGACGGTCCGGTCAACGCCACCGACAGCAATACCTGGATTGCCTTCGTCCAGCACCACTTCTTCAGCGCCTGGCTGCCGGACGGCGCCGGCGCCGCGCGCAACGCGATCGCGCTCGACACCGACACCAGCGCCGGCGCGCCGCGCTACCTGATCCGCGAGATGGCGGCCGCGCCGGTCGTGGTCCCGCCCGGTCAGCAGGCCACCACGTCGGCGCGGCTGTGGGTGGGCCCGAAGCTGGTCGAGCAGATCCAGGCGCAGCAGGTCCCCGGGCTCGAGCGGGTGGTGGACTACAGCCGCTTCTCGATCATGGCCTGGCTGGGCGAGGGCCTGTTCTGGGTGCTGGAGAAGCTGCACCGGCTGTTCGGCAACTGGGGCTGGGCGATCGTGGGCCTGGTGGTGCTGGTGAAGATCCTGCTGTTCCCGCTGGCGACCGCGCAGTACAAGTCGATGGCGAAGATGCGCAAGTTCCAGCCGCGCATGCAGCAGCTCAAGGAGCGCTACGGCGACGACAAGCAGAAGTTCCAGGTTGCGATGATGGAGCTGTACAAGAAGGAGAAGATCAACCCCGCCGGCGGCTGCCTGCCGGTGCTGCTGCAGATGCCGATCTTCTTCGCCCTGTACTGGGTGCTGCTCGAATCGGTGGAACTGCGCCACGCGCCGTGGATCGGCTGGATCCAGGACCTCACCGCGCGCGATCCGTGGTTCATCCTGCCGGTGCTCAACATCGCGGTGATGTGGGCCACGCAGAAGCTCTCGCCGATGACCGGCATGGATCCGATGCAGCAGCGCATCATGCAGATGATGCCGGTGGTGTTCGGCGTGATGATGGTGTTCTTCCCGGCCGGCCTGGTGCTGTACTGGGTCACCAATGGCGGCCTGGGCCTGCTGCAGCAGTGGTACATGCTGAAGAAGTACGCCGACGCCCCGACGGCCAAGGCCTGACCGGTTCCCGCCCGAAGCCCGCCCGAAGCCCGCCGCCTGGCGGGCTTCGCATTGGTGGGGCCGGGAGCCACCGCGTGCGGCGCCACGCGCGAGCCTAATGGCGCCGCGCGCGACGGTCGCGATGCCGACGCCGCAGGCACGCACCG
This sequence comes from Luteimonas rhizosphaericola, assembly GCF_029888045.1. GTDB lineage: Bacteria > Pseudomonadota > Gammaproteobacteria > Xanthomonadales > Xanthomonadaceae > Luteimonas > Luteimonas rhizosphaericola. The sequence goes on from NZ_JARXRN010000025.1 coordinate 29,454, forward strand.
CGATCGCGCTACGCTCTGGCGATTCCCGATTCCCGATTCCCGATTCCCGATTCCCGATTCCCGATTCCGACCCGATACGCCTGCCGATGACCGCGCCTGCCACCGACACCATCGTCGCGATCGCCACCGGCCCCGGCCCCGGCGCCGGCGGCATCGGCGTGGTGCGCCTGTCGGGACCCGACGCCGTCCGGATCGCCACCACCGTGTGCGGCCGGCGCCTGCGCGCGCGGCATGCCCACCATGTGCGGTTCGGCGAGGACGACGGCCGCAGCATCGACGACGGCATCGCGCTGTGGTTCGCCGCGCCGGCCAGCTACACCGGCGAGGATGTGGTGGAACTGCAGGCGCACGGCAGCCTGCCCGTGCTGCGTGCGCTGGTCGACCGCTGCCGCGCGCTGGGTGCGCGCGACGCGCGGCCGGGCGAGTTCAGCGAGCGCGCCTGCCTCAACGGCCGCCTCGACCTGGCCCAGGCCGAGGCGGTCGCCGACCTGATCGCGGCCGCCGACGCGCGGGCGGCGCGCGCCGCGCGCCGTTCGCTGGAGGGCGCGTTCTCGACCCGCGTCGACGCGCTGGCCGCCACCCTGCTGGCGATCCGGATCCACGTGGAGGCGGCAATCGATTTCGCCGACGAACCGCTCGACACCCTCGGCGGCGAGGCCCTGCGCCAGCGGCTGGACGAGGCGCGCGCGCAGCTGCAGGCGCTGCTGGCCGCGGCCGAGCGCGGCCGCCGCCTGCGCGACGGACTGCATGTGGTGATCGTGGGTCCGCCGAACGCGGGCAAGAGTTCGCTGCTCAATGCGCTGTCCGGCAGCGAGCGCGCGATCGTCACCGAGCTGGCCGGCACCACCCGCGACCTGCTGCACGAGACCCTGCGCATCGACGGGGTCGAACTCACCCTGGTCGATACGGCCGGCCTGCGCGAGGGTGGCGATGCGATCGAACGCGAGGGCATGCGCCGGGCGCGCGCCGAACTCGCGCGCGCGGACCTCGCGCTGGTGGTGGTCGACGCGTGCGATCCGGCCGCCGGGCTGCGCGCGCTGGCCGATGACCTGGACGCGGTGCCGCAGCGCCTGGTGGTGCACAACAAGTCCGACCTGCTGCCGCCCGACGCGCCGCCTCCCGATGACGGCGTCGCCGTGTCCGCTCGCACCGGCGCCGGGCTCGAGGCGCTGCATGCACGGCTGCGCGCGGAGGCCGCCGGGATCGACGCCGGCGAAGGTGCGTTCAGCGCGCGCGCGCGCCACGTCGAGGCGCTGCGCCGCACCGCCGCCGCGTGCGAGGACGCCGCCCTCGCGCTGCAGGCCGAACAGCTCGACCTCGCCGCCGAAGCCCTGCGGCTGGCCCACGACGCACTCGGCGAGATCACCGGCCGGACCCTGCCAGACGACCTGCTGGGACACATCTTTGCCAGCTTCTGCATCGGCAAGTAGGCGCGCGGCGTCACTTTCTGCAGCGCGTGCCAGCCAGCGGACTTTCGCGAAGCCGGTCACAGTTTCGCGCTCGGCGGTCTTCCAGACTCCGTGCCCACGGCCGCACAGTTGACAAACGCCACGGCCTGTCGCGTCCTACGCGCGTACGTGATCCGTCATCACAGGGGAACATCGATGTCCACGAACACCACCGCGACCGGCCGGAGGGGGCCGCGTCGTCTCGCGTCCGCCATCACGCTGGCCCTGGGCTTGGGCGTCCTGCTGGCCTCCTGCAAGCAGGAGGCTCCCGAGTCCGCCGCACCGGCCGCCGGTGACGACACGCCCGCCGCCGCCGCGCCGGCCACGCCGCAGGTCCCGGCCGAGGCGGTGTCGGCCGAAGTGGCGGCGCTGAGCTCGGAGCAGCTGCGCGCCGCAGCGTCCAAGGCCTACCAGGAAAGCCGGCTCTACGCGCCCGGCGGCGACAACGCGATGGAGTACTACCTCGCGCTGCGCGACAAGGAACCGGCCGACGCCGGCGTCTCCAGTGCGCTGGTCGACCTGCTGCCGATGACGGTGATCGCGACCGAGCAGAGCCGCGACCGCGGTGATTTCGACGAGGCCCGCCGCCTGCTGGCGCTGATCGAGAAGACCGACTCGTCCTATCCGGCGGTGGAGCGGCTCAAGACCACCATCGCCAGCGCCGAGACCGACGCCGAACGTCGCGCCGAGCAGGAGCAGCTGACCGCCGAGCAGGAAGCGCAGCGGCAGCAGCAGCTCGAGCGCGAGCGGCTCGAGCAGCAGCGCCAGGCGCAGGAACAGGCCGCGCGCGAGCTGGCCGAGCAGCAGCAGGCCAGCCAGGAATCCGCGCGCCAGGAAGCGGCGCGGCAGGAAGCCGCCCGCCAGGAGGCCGCCCGACAGGAGGCGGCGCGCCAGGAAGCGGCGCGCCAGCAGGCGGCCGCGCCCGCGCCGGTCAACCGCCCGGCCGCGAGCGCCACCGAACTGCGCGCGATCAGCACGCCGGCGCCGCGCTATCCGCCCGATGCCCTGCGCTCCGGGACCGCCGGCGAGGTGCAGGTGGAGTTCACGGTGGCGGTCGACGGCTCGGTCAGCGCCGCGCGCGTGGTGCGCGCCGATCCGCCGCGCACGTTCGACCGCGAGGCGCTCAACGCCGTGCGCCGCTGGCGCTTCGAGCCCGTGCCGTCCGCGGTGACCACCCGGCGCACGATCAACTTCAGCCCGTCGCAGTAAGCGCCCGACGCCTGCGCCACGACGACGAAGCCCGGCGAATGCCGGGCTTCGTGTTTGCGGAGGTTGCGGCGTGCGTCAGCCGCCGGCGCCGCTGCCGTGGCGGCTGCGCGGTCCAGGCCAGGACACGCGCAGCCGGCCGGGGGCGAGGATCGTCAGGCCGAGATCGCCAGCTTTTCCTGGTGGTACAGGCGCGCGGCCAGCATCCACAGCACCAGCCCCAGCCCGAACCCGGCGGCCAGGTAAACGCCCCATTCCTGGGCAGCGATCGCCTCGCTGCGGATCAGCTTGAGGATCATCTGGTTCTGCGCCAGGAACGGCACCGCGAACTGCCACAGCTCGTCCTTCACCGGATTGACCATCAGCATGATCGTCGGCACCAGCGGCAGGAACATCAGCACGCTCATGTAGCTCTGCGCCTCCTTCACCGACTTCACGCTGGCGGCGATGAAGGTCAGCAGCGTGGTGCCGATCAGCACCATGGGCAGCAGCACCAGCAGCAGCTTGGCCATCACCGGCAGCGACACGTCCACCAGTTGCAGCGGACCGGGCGCGAGCTGGAAGGCGAGCTTGAACGCGAGCACGATCAGCAGCAGCGAGAGCATGCCGAACAGGGTCGCGGCGAGGATCTTGCCGCTCATGATCGCGCTGCGCGCCGCGGGCGTGGCCAGCAGCGGCTCGAGCGACTGCCGCTCGCGCTCGCCCGCGGTGACGTCGATCACCAGGGCCGCGCCGCCGAGGAAGCTGAAGAGGATCAGCAGGTAGGGCAGGAACGCGAGCAGCATGCCGCGGCGCGCCTCGGGCGTGGCCACGTCGCGCTGGCCGATCTGCACCGCGAACCCGGCCTCGGGACTGACCCCGCGGTTGATTCCACGCAGCACGCCCACCGTGCGGCTGTATTCGAGCAGCACGCCCCGCAGCCGGTTCACCGGCACCTGCGAATCCTGGCGCGAACTGTCGTAGATCAGCTCGACCCGCGCCGCGCGGCTGGCGCGCCACTGCTCGCCGTACTCCGGATCGATCTTCAGGACCACGTCGTAGTCCTGGTCGCGCACGGCCTGGTCGGGATCGGGCGGCGGATCCTTCGCCTCGATGTTGCGGCCCTTGAGGAAGGCCACCAGGTTGGGTGCGTGCTCGGCGCCGACCACCGGCAGTTCGAGCGTGGACTCGAGCTGGGTGCGCATCTTCTTCTCGGCCAGCATGCCGATGCCCAGGATCAGGGCCGGCATCACGATCGGCCCGACCAGCAGGCCCAGGGCCACGGTCTTGCGGTCGCGGAACAGGTCCAGCAGTTCCTTCTTCGCCACGGTCCAGATCGACTTCATGCGCGTGCTCCCATCTCCGCTTCGGCTTCCAGGTCGGCCAGGCGCACGAACACGTCCTCCAGGTCGGCCAGCCCGGTCTGTTCGCGCAGTTCGTCGGGCGAGCCGATCGCGCGCACCTGCCCATGCGCCACCACCACGATGCGGTCGCACAGCGCGGCGACCTCCTGCATGATGTGGCTGGAGAAGATCACGCAGCGGCCTTCGTCGCGCAGCTGGCGCAGCACCCCGCGCAGCCCGCGCGTGGTCATCACGTCCAGGCCGTTGGTGGGCTCGTCGAGGATCACGTTCTTCGGATCGTGCACCAGCGCGCGCGCGATCGCGGTCTTGGTGCGCTGGCCCTGGCTGAAGCCCTCGGTGCGGCGGTCGAGGAAGTCCTCCATCACCAGGGTCTTCGCCAGCGCCTGGGTGCGCGCGCGAATGGTGGCCTCGTCCAGCCCGTGCAGACGGCCGAAGTAGGCGATGTTCTCGCGCGCGGTCAGGCGCTTGTAGATCCCGCGCGCATCGGGCAGCACGCCCAGGCACTGGCGCACCGCGGTCGGATCGGCGACCACGTCGACGCCGTCGACCAGGATCCGCCCCTGGTCGGGGCGCATCAGCGTGTACAGCATGCGCAGGGTGGTGGTCTTGCCCGCGCCGTTGGGACCGAGCAGGCCGGTGATCTCGCCGTCGCGGGCTTCGAAGCCCACGCCCTTCACCGCGTGCACGGTGCCGGTGCGGGCCTTGAAGGATTTGTGCAGGTTCTCGAGGAGGATCATGGAGATTCCGTGATTCGTGGATGGATGACGGGTGATTCGACGGCGCGGCGTGACGCGGGCGGGCGCTTGCCCGGTCCGGTCACGGCTCGCGAATCTCCGCGTTCACGGCTCCCAGCCGTAGTTGCCCGCGAACGGCGGCTGCGCGCTCAGGCGTTCCAGGCAGCCGGCGTCGAGGGCGCTCGCGTCGGTGGTCTCGATGAACTGGGCGAACAGCTTGGGCATGCAGCCGGTGCCGAGCACGCTGTGGCCCTGGCCGGGCAGCACCAGGTGACGGCCGTTGGGCAGGGTCTGGACCACCTCGTCGCCATAGCGCGGCGGAGTCACCGGATCGAGTTCGCCGCTGATCGCCAGCACCGGCACGTCGCCGCCCAGTGGCTGGCGGAAGGTGTCGGCGCGGCCGCCCCTGGGCCAGATCGCGCACTGCTCGCGCAGCGTGTCCACCAGCAGCGAGCCCAGCACGGTGCCGTCGTCTGCGGTTTCCGGCCCGAACTCCAGGGCATCCTCGCTGCAGCTCACCGACAGCCCCATGCCCATCGCCATCGCCTCGCCCATCTGGGTGCTGAGCATGCGCGACTGCGCGAGCAGGCTTTCGTAGCGCTGCTGCGAGGCCTCGTGCAGCACCAGCGGCAGCGTGGCGGCCATCGAGGGCTGGTAGGCGTACAGGCGCAGCAGGCTGGCCAGGTGCGCGTAGCGCGGCACTTCCTCGCGCCATTCGCCGGTGACCGGGTCGCGGTAGCGCACGGGCGCGATGCCGCCGGCCTGCAGGCGCTCGCGCACCAGGGTGAGCTGCTGGCGCGGATCGCCGAGGTTGGTCAGGCAGGCCTCGTTCGCGCGGCAGCGCTGGAACTGCGCGTCGAGCGCGTCTTCGAGATTGCGGGCGTGGTCCTGTCCCAGCACCAGCGAGTTGGGCACCACCGAATCGAGCACCAGGCTGCGGGTGTGCTGCGGGTAGGCCGCGGCGTACTGCTGCGCCACGCGGGTGCCGTAGGACACGCCGACCAGGTTGATCCGCTCCACCCCGATCGCGCGCCGCACCAGGTCCAGGTCGCGCACGTGTTCGCCGGTGGTGTAGTAGCGCAGGTCCGCGTCCTGCTGCAGGCGGTCGCGGCAGGCTTCGGTCAGGCGCACCAGCGCTTCGGGGCTGTCGTTGGCGGGGTCGGCGATGATGTCCTCGTCGCTGAAGTCGGGGCAGTGCAGCGGATGCGAGCCGCCGGTGCCGCGTGCGTCCACCAGCACGATGTGGCGGTTGCGACGCACGTCGGAGAACGCGTCGCGCACCATCGGGAAACTCTCCAGCGCGGACTGGCCCGGACCGCCGGCGATCATGTAGATCGGGTCGGCCTCGGCCATGCCGCGCGCGGGCACCAGCGCAATCGCCAGTCCGATCCGGCGGCCGTCGGGCGCGTCGTGGTTCTCGGGCACCTCGAGCGTGGTGCACTGGGCCTCGACCGCGTCGCCGCCGGGCGCGCTCAGCGCGCAGGGTTCGAACGTCAGCTCGCCGTAGCGCAGCTTGCCCTGGGCGTCGGCGCGCGGGCCGGCCTGCGGGCGGGTGCCGCCGTCGCAGGCGGCGAGCAGCAGCGCGCCGGCGAGCAGGGAGAGGGGGAACAGCGCGGACTTCATGCGGATGCCTCCGGGAAGAAAATCGATTCGATGGTCGCGTCGAACTCGGCCGCGATCCGGAATGCCAGCGGCAGGCTCGGATCGTACTTGCCGGTCTCGATCGCGTTGACCGTCTGCCTGGACACCTCCAGACGCTCGGCCAGCTGCGCTTGTGACCAGCCGCGCGCTTCGCGCAGCTCGCGCACGCGGCTTCTCATGCCGCGGCCCTCAACGGTAGCGCCGCATCACGAAGGCCTTGGCGAGACCGTACGTGAAACAGACCAGCGGGAACACCCAGATCATCGCCACCCCGCCAGGCACCTGCAGCAGCTGCGCCTGCTGCAGCAGGCCGCCGGTCATGTACAGCATCGACACGCTGAGCGTGGCGATGCCGACCGACTCGAGTTCGATCCGCTGCTGCATCTCGTCCAGGTCGCGGACGAAGCGGATCATCGCGCGCACCGCGAATCCGATCGGCACTACCGGCGCCAGCGCGATCGCGAACCGCAGCGGCAAGGCGTCCACCCGCTGGAGCAGCCACATGGACGCGAACAGCACCAGGGCATACACGCCCATCGATGCCATGAGCGACCGCGTGTAGCGGCGTTGCAGGGAGGGGCTGGCGGTGTCGCAGCCGTCGAACGCGTCGCGCCGCCAGGCGAACGCGAGCGCCAGCAGTATCAGCCCGGTGCAGACCAGGATGGCCGTGACGCCATCCGGCGTGCCCGGAGCCAGGATCGGCAGCGCGACGCCGAGCGCGGCGACCAGGACCCCGGCCACCGCCATGATCCGCGCGGCGCTCACACGCGCGTGGCGGGCATGGTCGGACTGGTTGGGCTGGTTGGGCTGACCGGCGGGAACAGGCATGACGGAGCGTGTCAAGGATGCTTGACAGAGCATGCTCCGGGCCGCGGCGCATGTCAAGCACCCTTGACACCCAGTCCAGCCACGCGCGCCCGGGTGCCGGCAGGGAACTGCGTTACAGTCGCAGCTCGATCATCCAGGGAGTGGAACGATGTCGATCGACAGGTGGAGCCGCGCGTGGCGCGGCGTGTGGCTGGGCGTGCTGCTGGCAACGGCAGGCGGCGCGTCGGCGGTCCCGCCCGAGCCGCTGGTGCTGGACGGGGTCGCGTACGAGCATCGCTGGTCGAAGAGCGGCCAGCACGAGTACACGCCGCCCGGCCAGGAGGATCTGGCGCGCTGGGACGACATGCTGACCCTCATCACGCGGCCCGAGGTCGCCGACGGCGAGGCGTTGGCGGCGCTGGCGAACGGGGTGCTCGCCAACTACGAAGGCGCCGGGGTCATCCTGCGCACCGATTCGCGGCCGGCAACGCCGGACCAGCCGGCCGAGCACCTGTCGGTGGCCATCCTCGGCGGCGGGCCGATGGCGGAGGCCGCGTTCGCTCGCCTGCTGCTGCACGATGGCGCCGGACTGATCGTCGTCCGCTCGCGCCGCGCCTACGGCGAATCGGCGGCGCGGGACATCGGTGCATGGCTGCAGGCGAACGGCGCCGCGCTCGAACAGTCGCTCATGCAATGGGAGCCGCCGCCGGTGGCGACGCTGCAGGCGCTGCCGCAGGCGCCCTGAGCCGGGACTATGGGTAGCTGGCGTACGTCTCGCGCACGCGCTGCGTGCGGCAGGAGATCCGGCGCCCGCGCCTACTTGCTGCTGACGTACTTCTCGCGCTGGGCGGTCACGCCATGGTGGCGAGGCATGCCTCGCATGGCGTGGGCGCGCCGCACGCGCTGCGTGCGGCAGGAGATCCGGCGCCCGCGCCTACTTGCTGCTGACGTACTTCTCGCGCCGGATCCGCGGCACCGGCAACCCCGCCTCCTTGAGCGCTTCGAAGCAGGCGTCGACCATGTTCGGGTTGCCGCACAGGTAGGCGATGTCGCCCTCGGCGTCGGGCGCGAACTCGGCCAGGAACTGCTGCACGTAGCCGTGGCGCACGTCTGCGTGCGCCTGCGCCGACCCGGCCGCGGGCAGTTCGCGCGAGAAGCACGGCACGAAGCGGAAGCGCGGATGGGCGTCGGCGAAGGCGCGGAACTCGTCGCCGTACAGCAGCTCGTCGGGCGTGCGCGCGCCGAACAGCAGCACCACGTCCACCCCGCGCGTGGCCATCGCCTGCGCCAGCAGCGGCAGCATCGCGCGGTAGGGCGTCACGCCGGTGCCGGTCCCGATCAGCAGGTACCGGCGGTTGGCGTCGGCCGGCATCAGGCAGAAGCGTCCGAACGGGCCGCTCGCCTGCACCGTGCCGCCTTCGTCCAGGCCTTCGAACAGCGCGGTCGCGGCGCCGCCGGGCACGTAGCTCACCGCGATCTCCACCGCGTCGCCCGGTCCCAGCGCATGGTCGTGGATGGTGGCCAGCGAATAGGAACGCTTGGTCGCGGTGCCGTCGGCGTACTGGAAATGCACCTGGATGAACTGCCCCGGGATGAAGTCCAGCGGCTCGCCGTCGTCGCGGGTGAACGTCAGGTGCGCCACCGATGGCGCAAGCATGCGCCGGCCGGTGAGCTTGAGCGGAAACTGGACGATGGCCAAGGGAAAATGGGACGCTCTGGCCCGGAAGGCGGGCCGATGGGGCGCCTATACTAGCCCCTTGCCGCGAGACGCGGCCAAGGTCCCACGACGGTATGACTCCTGCTTCCGACCCGGCTCCGGGCGCGCCCGCGCTGCGGATCCGCGACCTCCGCAAGACCTACGCCAACGGCGTGGAGGCGCTCAAGGGCGTCTCGCTGGACGTGCTGCCGGGCGACTTTTACGCCCTGCTCGGCCCCAACGGCGCGGGCAAGAGCACGCTGATCGGGATCGTCTCCTCGCTGGTGAACAAGACCGCGGGCGAGGTGTCGCTGTTCGGCGTCGACCTGCACGCGCACCGCGACGCGGCCATGCGGCTGATGGGCCTGGTGCCGCAGGAACTGAACTTCAACCTGTTCGAGAAGCCGATCGACATCCTGGTCAACTACGCCGGCTTCTATGGCGTGCCGCGCGCCGAGGCGCTGGCGCGCGCGGAGACCGAACTCAAGCGCGCCTTCCTCTGGGACAAGGCCAGGGTGATGAGCCGGACCTTGTCGGGCGGGATGAAGCGGCGGCTCATGATCGCCCGCGCCATGATGACCCGCCCGCGCCTGCTGATCCTCGACGAACCCACCGCCGGCGTCGACATCGAGATCCGCCGCGGCATGTGGCAGACGCTGCGCGAGATCAACGCCGCCGGCACGACGATCATCCTCACCACCCACTACCTCGAGGAAGCCGAGCATCTGTGCCGCCACCTGGCGATCATCGACCGCGGGGTGATCGTCGAGCAGGGTCCGATGCGCGCGCTGCTGGCCAAGCTCGACGTGGAAGGCTTCGTGTTCGACATCGATGGCCGGCTGCCGCCGGCGCTGCCCGCGATCGAGGGCGCCACCCTGGCGGCGAGCGACGACCACACCCTGGAGATCGACATGCCGCGCGCGATGGACCTCAACCGCGTGTTCGCCGCGCTCGACGGCGCCGGCATCCGGGTCCGTTCGATGCGCACGCGCTCGAACCGGCTGGAGGAACTGTTCGTGCGCCTGACCGGGCCCGAGGCTCGCCGGGAGCAGGCCGCATGAGCGCCGACGCACGCGAGGCGATGCCGCCCGAGGGGAGCGTCGCGCACCGCAACTGGACCGCGCTGCTCACCGTCACCCGGCGCGAGGTGATGCGCATCCTGCGCATCTGGGGCCAGACCCTGGTGCCGCCGGCGATCACGATGACGCTGTACTTCCTGATCTTCGGCGGCCTGATCGGCAGCCGCATCGGCGACATGGGCGGCTTCAGCTACATGGAGTTCATCGTTCCCGGGCTGGTGATGATGAGCGTGATCCAGAACAGCTACGGCAACATCTCCTCGAGCTTCTTCGGCGCCAAGTTCGGGCGCCACGTCGAGGAACTGCTGGTCAGCCCGATGCCGGGCTGGGTGATCCTCGGCGGCTACGTCGCCGGCGCGGTGCTGCGCGGGCTGATGGTCGGCGTGATCGTGCTGCTGATCGCGATGTGCTTCACCCGGGTGCAGATCCCGCATCCGCTGGTGACCTTCGCCACCGTGCTGCTGGGCGCGACGATCTTCTCGCTCGCGGGCTTCGTCAACGCGGTGTACGCGAAGAAGTTCGACGACGTCGCGATCGTGCCGACCTTCATCCTGACTCCGCTCACGTATCTGGGCGGCGTGTTCTATTCGGTGACCCTGCTGCCGCAGTGGGCCGAGACCGCGACCCACTTCAACCCGGTGTTCTACATGGTCAACGCGTTCCGCTACGGCCTGCTCGGGGTGAGCGACGTGCCGGTGTGGATCGCCTTCGCGCTGATGGCCGCGTTCGTCGCCGGGCTCGGCAGCCTGGCGCTGTGGCTGCTGCACAAGGGCGTCGGGCTGCGCAGCTGATGCGCGTGCTGGTGCTCGGCGCCGGTGCCACCGGCGGCTATTTCGGCGGGCGGCTGGCGCAGTCCGGCGCGGACGTGACGTTTCTGGTCCGCCCCGCGCGTGCGCAGGCACTGGCGCGCGATGGCCTGCGCATCCGCAGCCCGCTGGGCGATGCCGACGTGGCGGTGCGCACCGTGACCGCCGATGCGCTGGCGGCCATGGTCGGGCAGACGCCGTTCGACCTGGTGCTGCTGTCGTGCAAGGCCTACGACCTGGCATCCGCGATCGCGGCGGTCGCGCCGGCGATGGGCGAAGGCACGACCCTGCTGCCGATCCTCAACGGCCTGCTGCACTACGACGCGCTCGACGCGCGCTTCGGCCGTGCGAACGTGCTCGGCGGCCTGTGCTTCATCAGCGCCACGCTGGCGGCGGACGGCACGGTCGTGCACCTCGGGCGCCCGGCGTCGATCACCTTCGGCGAACGCGACGGCGGCGCCGGTGCGCGCGTGGCCGATTTCGCCGCGCTGTGCGCACGCGTCGGCATCGACCATCGCGCCAGCGACGACATCGCCCAGGCGCAGTGGATCAAGTTCAGCTTCCTCGCCGCGCTCGCCGCCGGCACCTGCCTGATGCGCGCCAGCGTGGGCGACATCGCCGGCACCGAAGGCGGGGCGGCATGCATGGCGGCCCTGCACGACGAATGCCTCGCGGTCGCCGCTGCCGCGGGCCACCCGGTGCCGGCGCAGGCGCGCGACACCGCGCGCGCGGGACTGCTCGACGCGGCCTCAGACGTGAAGGCCTCGATGCTGCGCGACCTCGAAGCCGGCCACCGGGTCGAGGCCGCGCACATCGTCGGCGACCTCTGGCATCGCGCGCGCGATGCCGGCCTCGCCGCGCCACTGCTGCAGGCGGGGTGGGTGCACCTGCAGTGCTACGCGGCATCGCGCGATCCGCAGCAGGCCTGATCCGCGTTACGGTCGCTGCAACGGGTGCGGCGGCAGGTGCACCCGGCCCCGTGCCTCGCGGTGGATCAGTCTTCCAGGCGGAAGAACGCCGTCGCCGTGGCGGTGGTCGCGGCGGCGGTGACGGCCACGTCCTCGCCGCGGTCGCGCGCCAGTTCCTCGACGATGTGCGGCAGGAACGACGGCTCGTTGCGGCGGTCCTTCGGCATCGGCACCAGCGTGCGCGGCAGCAGGTAGGGCGCGTCGGTCTCCACCATCAGCCGGTTGGCGGGGATGTTGCCGACGATCTCGCGCAGGTGCCGGCCGCGGCGCTCGTCGCACAACCAGCCGGTGATGCCGATGTGCCAGTCGCGGTCGAGGTAGTCGAACAGCTCCTCGCGCGTGCCGGTGAAGCAGTGCACCACCGCCGGGCCGAGCCGGCCGTCGAACTGCTTCATGATCGCGAGGAAGTCGGCGTGCGCGTCGCGCTGGTGCAGGAACAGCGGCTTGCCGGTGTCGACGCCGATCTGCAGCTGGCGCTCGAACGCGCGGCGCTGTGCGGGACGCGGCGAGAAGTCGCGGAAGTAGTCCAGCCCGGTCTCGCCCACGGCGACGACTTCGGCGTGCGCATGCAGCGCGCGCAGTTCGGCGTCGCATTCCTCGGTGTACTCGGTGGCGTGGTGCGGATGCACGCCTGCGGTGGCGGACAGCAGGCCCGGGTACGCCTGCGCGAGCGCCAGCGCCCGCGGCGAATGCTCGCGGCTTGCGCCGGTGACCACCAGGCGGGACACGCCGGCGGCGCGCGCGCGGTCGAGCACCGCGTCGCGGTCGCGGTCGAAGCTGTCGTGGGTGAGGTTGGCGCCGATGTCGATGAGCTGCACGGGACTGCGATCCGGAGATGTTCGAAGCGGGGTTGACGCGCTGGCGGCGCGCGGCCGCGCGACGGACTGGCGCAGCGCGCGATGCCGGAGCTGCGCACGCGCGGCAGGCAGTCCACGCACGATCACGGTCGCGGCGGGCGGCAAGCCGCGCAGTCTACCGCCTGCCGGCTCGTACACTTGCGCGCGTGGACACGCCCGTCTTTCCCATCGCACCGCTGCTGCCGGAGATCGTGCGCAGCCTCGACGCGCATCCGCGCCTGGTGCTGGAGGCGCCGCCGGGCGCCGGCAAGACCACCCAGGTGCCGCTGGCGCTGCTCGACGCGCCGTGGCTGGCGGGCCGCCGGATCGTGATGCTCGAGCCGCGTCGCGTCGCCGCCCGCAGCGCGGCCATGTTCATGGCCCGGCAGCTGGGCGGGGAAGTCGGCGGCCTGGTCGGCTACCGCATCCGGTTCGAGTCGCGCGTGTCCGCGCGCACCCGGATCGAAGTGGTCACCGAAGGCATCCTCACCCGTATGCTGCAGGACGATCCCGAACTCGACGGGGTCGGCGCGCTGCTGTTCGACGAGTTCCACGAACGCCACCTGGCGGGCGACCTCGGCCTGGCACTGGCGCTGGACGTGCAGGCGGGCCTGCGCGAGGACCTGCGCATCGTGGTGATGTCGGCCACGCTCGACGGCGAGCGGCTGGCGACGCTGCTCGACGCGCCGCGGCTGTCGAGCGCGGGCCGGGCGTTCCCGGTGCAGGTCGCGCACCTGCCCGCGCGACGCGACGAAGCGCTCGAGGCCCAGGTCCGCCGCGCGGTGGACCAGGCGCTGGCGCAGCATCCCGGCGACGTGCTGGTGTTCCTGCCCGGCCGGCGCGAGATCGGGCGCGCCGCGGCCGCGCTGGCGCGGCTGGACACCGACGCCGAGGTGCTGGAACTGCACGGCGAGCTTGCGGTCGAGCAGCAGGCGCGCGTGCTGCAGCCCGCGCCCGACGGTCGCCGGCGCGTGGTGCTGGCGACCAACGTCGCCGAATCCAGCGTCACCCTGCCCGGCGTGCGCGTGGTGATCGACAGCGGCCTGGCGCGCGAGCCGCGCTACGACCCGAACAGCGGCTTCTCGCGCCTGGACGTGGTCGCCATCACCCAGGCCTCGGCCGACCAGCGCGCCGGCCGCGCCGGTCGCGTCGCCGAGGGCTGGGCCTGGCGCCTGTGGCCGCAGTCGCAGCGGCTGGAGCCGCAGCGACGGCCCGAGATCGCGCAGGTGGAACTGGCCGGGCTGGCGCTGGAACTGGCGGCGTGGGGCCACGCCGGCCTGCGCTTCGTCGATCCGCCGCCGGCCGGCGCGCTGGCGGCCGCGCGCGATCTGCTGCAGCGGCTGGGCGCGCTCGACGACGACCACCGCATCACGCCGGCCGGCCGCTCGATGCTGGCGCTGGGCACCCACCCGCGGCTGGCGGCGATGCTGCTCGCGGCGCGCGACGATCGCGACCGCGCCCTGGCCTGCGACCTGGCGGCCCTGGTCGAAGCGCGCGATCCGCTGCGCCAGCGCGACGACGGCTGGCGCGCGCGCTGGCTGGCGCTGGCCGGGTCGCGCGCCGGTCGCGCCGGCGATGCGCACCGCGGCACGCTGGCGACGGTCGATGCCGCCGCGCGCCAGTGGCGACGGCGCACCGGCACCCGGGCGGAGCCGCCGCACGACGTGCCGCCGCATGCGCTGGGCGACCTGCTCGCGCACGCCTTCCCCGATCGCATCGCCCGCGTCCATCCGCGCGACCCGCAGCGCTACCAGCTGGCGAACGGACGCATGGCGCGTCTGGCCGACGACAGTACGCTGCGCGGCGAACCCTGGCTGGTGGCCAGCGAACTGCGCTTCGAGGCGCGCGACTCGCTGGTGCTGCGCGCCGCGCCGGTCGACGAGGCGCACCTGCGGCAGGCGTTCGCCGCGCACTTCGTCGAGCGCGATGAGGTGCGCTGGGGTGCCGAACGCCGCGCGCTGGTGGCCGAACGCGTGCGCCGCTTCGACGGCATCGTGCTCGACACGCGGCCCGCCGGCCGCGTGGACCCGGACCTGGCGGCGCGCGCGCTGTCCGACGCGGTGGCGGACCTCGGCCTCGACGCGCTGCCCTGGAGCGATGGCCTGCGCCAGTGGCGTGCGCGGGTGCAGTCGCTGCGCGCCTGGCTGCCGGACCTCGGCCTGCCGGACCTGTCCGACGACGCCCTGCTGGCCACGCGCGCGCAGTGGCTGCAGCCGCTGTTCCAGGGCCTGACCCGGCTCGACGCGCTGGCGGGCGACGCGTTCGCCGAGGGACTGCGCGCACGCCTGGACTGGGCGCTGCGCCAGCGCGTGGACCAGCTGGCGCCGGCACGCATCGTCGTGCCCTCGGGCATGGAGCGGCGCATCGACTATGCGCTGGCGCACGATGGCGCGCCGGAGGCGCCGGTGCTCGCGGTCAAGCTGCAGGAACTGTTCGGCCTGGCCGAGACGCCGCGGATCGCCGACGGCCGCATCGCGCTCGTGCTGCACCTGCTCTCGCCCGCCGGCCGCCCGCTGCAGGTCACCGGCGACCTGCGCGGTTTCTGGGAACGGACCTACCCCGACGTGCGCCGCGAGATGAAGGGCCGCTACCCGCGCCACCCGTGGCCCGAAGATCCCTGGAACGCGCCCGCCACCCATCGCGCGAAACCGCGCGGCACCTGAGCTCCCGGCGCGCCGTGTGCGATGCCAGCGGCGCCAACCCGGCGGCGCGAGCGACCACCTTCCATCGCGACACGTTACGATGCCTGGAACGTGACGGTCAGCCACGACCGCCAACTCGACTTTGCCCGTGCCGGACGACCTCCAGCTTCTCCTGCAGCCCGATTACCTGCCGTTCCGGCTCGACGTTGCGGAGGGGCGTCTGTTGCTGCTCAGGCTGTCGACGCAGCAGAGGACCGATGCGGCGTTCCTCGACGAACGTGTCTGCGCAGGTCGTCCCGCTGGCGCCTGGGTGCCGTGGCAGGCCGCGGAAGAAGCGTCCCTGCGATGCGCAGACCTGCCGGTGAACTGGATCTTCCACATCGGCCACTGTGGCTCCACGCTCCTCTCGCGCCTGCTGGAATCGCCTGTCCAGCACGTGTTGCGTGAGCCACTCGCGCTTCGGGACCTCGCTTCCGCCGCAGTGGTGGGCGCGTGTCCGGAAGATCGACTGGGCCCGTATCTCCAGGCGCTGTCCCGACTCTGGGCGAGGCCGGTCGCCGCGCACGGATCCACCCTCGTCAAGGCGACAAGCAGCTGCAACGCGCTGGTCGGACCGCTGCTGGCGACGCGATCGGACGATCGGATCGTTCTGCTCGACATGCCGCTCCGACCGTACCTGGCGACCCTGCTCAAGTCACCCGCTTCGGTAAAAGATGCGCTTGCTGCCGCGGACGAGCGCTGGCAACTGCTGCGACGGGCTTGGCCGGACGCCCAGCTGCGATCGCCGCAGTCGGCCGGTGAAGCATGTGCGATGGGCTGGCTGGCGGAACAGGTCCGCTTCGAGGACATCGCCCGGCACGATGGCCGCGCCCTGCGTGTCGATTTCGAGCGAATGCTGGAGCAGCCGCGCGACACGCTGGAGCGTATTGTCGTCCACCTCCGTCTCGCCCACGAGACCACCGACTCCGCGATGTCCTCGTCCTGGTGGAATCGGTATGCAAAGGCCGGGGAACATGCCTACGGCATAGAAGACAGGCTCCACGACCAGCGTCTGTCGATGTCGAGGTTCACCGGCGAGATCGAACGCGGCATCGGCTGGGTGCGGGCCGCGTCGGCGTCCCGTGCCGCCTGAAGGTTCGAAAGCGCTGGCGGTCAGGTATCGGCCCACATCCTGAACAGGTTGGTCCTCAGCGATGCGAGCAGGACCGTCAGGCGAGGATCCGCCGTGCCTGCCCGGGCGCGCGCTTCCTCGAGCTGCACGAGCAACTCGCGCTTCTGCGCGTCCGCCACCCAGCTCTGCAGCCAGGTAATCGCGGCCACGCGTACGCCCCGAGTCACCGGAGCCACCTGGTGGATCGTGGTCGAGGGATACAGGATGGCCTGCCCGGGGTCGAGCTTGTACGACAGCTCCTGTGCGCCGAGCTGAATGACCAGTTCGCCACCGTCGTACCCATCGCGCGGGCTGAGGAAGATCGTGCACGACAGGTCGCTGCGCATGGGCGGCGTCGAGGTGAACAGGGCTTCGTCGACGTGCCACCCGTAAGTCATGCCCGGCTCGTAACGGACGACGGTCGCTCGCGCCGCACTGCGCGGTTGCGCGAGTACCCGCAATTCCGGGTGTCGGAAAAGTGCATCGCGCGCAATCTGCGCGACGCGGGCATTGACGGGATCCTCCTGCGGCGCCTGCAGGTTGCGTTTGACGCTAGAACCGGTATTGGTGACGCGTCCGTCGGCGAACCCGATGCCGGGCAGGAGACCGTTGATGGCCCGAAGTTCCTCCGCGCCGAGCACATTGTTCAGAACGTGGATCATGGCAACTCCGTAGGCACATCTATGATCCGCCAAGGTTCGAGACGCGGCAACCGCTCCTCACGGCGTAACGACGTCCCGGCGGAGAGACTGCGCTTCGCGACTCAAGGCCCCAGGGGTCATCAAGGATCCACCATGAGCAGACTCGATTCGTACACCGACAAGATGATGGACCTGGTCGGCCAGGTCGGCGACAACCTCCGGACCTCGCTGCCCGGCAGCGCCGGCAAGTGGCTGCAGACCGGGGCGGCGCTGGGTGCGGCCAAGGCCGGCACGCGCGTGGTCGGCACCCTGGTGCGGCGCAATCCGGCGGTGCTGGTCGCGGCGGCGGCGGCGGCCGGCGTGGCGTGGTATGCGGTCAACCGCCACCGCCGCAAGCAGGAAGCCCAGGATGCGGTGATCGAGGGCCAGTCGCGCCGGATCGACGCGCGACGCGCACCGCGCAAGACCTCGGGAACCGGCACCCGTCGCAGCACGCGCAGCAAGGCAGGCACCAGCGGCAACGAATGACGGGCGACCGGCCGCCAAGCGCGGCGCGGACCGGGATCCGAATCCGCTGAGGATCTGCGGCGCGGCGGGCGATGCCTGACGCGCCGCTTTTAGGCCACCGTTCCGGCGGTGTCCTCGGGTTCCGTGGCCGAGGCTTCGGGTGCCGAGGCTTCGGGCAGTTCCAGCACGAAGCTCGCGCCGCCGCCTTCGCGGTCCTCGTAGCGCAGTTCGCCGCCCAGTGCGCCGACGATCTGGCGTGCCAGCGACAGGCCAAGGCCGGTGGACACCGCATCGGTCGCGCTGTCGCCAGGGCTGGCGCGGAAGAACGGCTTGAACAGCGAGGACTGCTGGTCGGCCGGGATGCCCGGGCCGCGGTCTTCCACCCGCACCTGGCGGAAGCCGGGCGCACCGGCCTGCACCGACAGGTCGATGTCGCTGCCGGGCGCGTACTTGATCGCGTTGCTGATCAGGTTCTCGCACACCTGGCGCAGGACCAGCGGATCGATCGCGACGTCCGCCTCCGACACCGCCAGGATCTGCAGCCGGGCGCCGCGGTCCTCGAGCTGCAGCGCATAGCGCTGCTCCACCCAGCGCACCAGTTCGCCCAGGCTCGCGCGCGCCGGCCCGGCCTGCGCCTGCGAGCGTGCGGAGGCCTGGGTCTCGAGGTAGCGGCGGATGTAGCCCAGCGCGTCCTCGGCGCTGTCGCGCACCATCTGCAGGTAGCGCGGCACGCGGTCCTCCCGCGTCTGGCCGGTGATCAGCAGGTCGCTGGCGAAGAAGATGCTCGTGAGCGGGTTCTTGAGATCGTGCGCGACCAGGTTCACCAGCTCCTGGCGCTCGCGGGCGACGCGTTCCAGGCGGTCGCGGGTGAGCTTGAGGCCGATGTGCGCCTGCACCCGTGCCAGCAGTTCCTCCGGCATGAACGGCTTGGTCACGTAGTCCACCGCGCCCGAATCGAACGCACGCAGCAACAGGTCGCGATCGTGCGCGGCGGTCAGGAACACCACCGGCAGGCCGCGCCAGGCCGGGTTCTCGCGCACTTCCTGCAGCAGGTCGAAGCCGTCCATGCCGGGCATCATCATGTCCAGCAGCATCAGGTCGGCGGGCTGGCTCTCCAGGCGCTGCAGCGCGTCCTCGCCGCTGTCGGCGGTGTAGACCGAGTAGCCCCGCCTGGACAGCAGTGCGCTGATGATGCGCAGGTTGGACGGCTGGTCGTCGACGACCAGCACGCGCCCGGCATTGGGTTTCGAGTTCGGCATGCGCCCCGGCGGTTCCTGCGTGGATCCCCGTTGCCGGCGGTGGCAACCTGGGCAGGAAACGTTACCAGACCGCTCAGGCCCCGGGAATCCGCGGCGGGCGCGGCGCGTTCACTCTGGTTCCCCGCGGGCGTCGTCGAGCCGCCGCCAGTCGCCCGGCGCGAGCGCGTCGAGCGTGTGCGCGCCGATCGCGATCCGCACCAGGCGCAGGGTGGGCAGGCCGACCGCGGCCGTCATGCGCCGCACCTGCCGGTTGCGGCCTTCGCGGATGCGCAGCCGTAGCCAGGCGTCGGGCACGGTCTTGCGCATGCGTACCGGGGGATCGCGCGGCCACAGGTCGGGCGGATCGATCGCCTCGGCCTCGGCCGGGCGGGTGGGGCCGTCGCGCAGCGCCACGCCCTGCCGCAGCGCCGCCAGCTGCGCCGGCGCCGGCGTGCCTTCCACCTGCACCAGGTAGGTCTTGGGCAGCTTGTGACGCGGGTCGGTGATGCGGTGCGCCAGCGCGCCGTCGTCGGTCAGCAGCAGCAGGCCTTCGCTGTCGTGGTCGAGTCGCCCGGCGGGATAGACCTGCGGCGGCAGCCCGAACGCCGCCAGCGTCGGCCGCGGCGGCGTGCTGCGGTCGGTGAACTGGCACAGCACGCCGTAGGGCTTGTTGAAGGCGATCAGCATGGTGTCAGGACGGCGAGCGATTGCGGCTGTGCGCACGACAGGCTGGCGGCGCGGGTGCCGACGCTCAATGGAAGAAGGATGACAGCGAGGGCCGCTGCGGTCGCGTTGCGCGCGGCCCGCACGACGTGCGCGTACGACTGCTGGCGGCGATCTGCCGCCGCCACTGGACAGGCGCACACTGCGCGGTCACGAAGAGCGCCGGACGCGACCCGTGCGTCGCCCGCGTGTGCGCGGGCGGTCAACCGGCCGGACGCGGGCGATGGACGGGACATCGCCCGTGGTGGTGCAGCGGAAGCGAAAGCGGGCGACGGAGCGCGTATCACCCGCGGGCGCGGTGGCAGACCGTCGCCCTGCGGGTCATTCGCCGGCCGACTTCACGAACCGCAGCGTCATGCGGTCGCTTTCGCCGATGGCGGCGTACTTCGCCGCGTCCTCCGGATCGTGGTTGTTGCCCGGCGGCAGCGTCCACACGCCGTTGGGGTGGTCCTTGGTGTCCTTCGGGTTGGCGTTGACCTCGCTCTTGGCGTCCAGCCTGAAACCGGCGGCCTCGGCCATCGCGATCACCTGCGCCTCGCCGACGTAACCCGACTTGTCGTCGGCGGGCACGTCGGTGGCCGCGCGATGTTCGACCACGCCCAGCACGCCGCCCGGCTTGAGCACGTCGAAGAAGCCCTTGAACATGCCTTCGGCCTGGCCGCTGCCGCGCCAGTTGTGGACGTTGCGGAAGGTCACCACCAGGTCGGCCGAACCGGGCGCACCGAACACCGGCGCCTTCGGATCGTAGGCGACCGTGGTGGCGGCATCGAACTGCGCCGGGGCGGCTTCGAACTTCTTCGCCAGCGCGTCCTTGCCGCGCTGCTGGTAGTCGCGGCCGCGGCCTTCGGGCAGCGCGGCCGGGTCGACGATCGCGGCGACATAGGTGCCGTTGCCGCGCAGGTAGGGCGCCAGGATCTCGGTGTACCAGCCGCCGCCGGGGGTGACCTCGACCACGGTCTGGCCGGGCTTGAGGCCGAAGAAGGTCAGCGTTTCGGCCGGGTGGCGGTAGGCGTCGCGGGCGCGGTGCTCGGCGCTGCGCCAGTTGCCGGCGATCGCCGCGGCCAGCGCCGCGTCCGGCTGGGCCGCTTCGGCGCCGGCTGCCGGGGTGTGGTCGTCGGCGACGGCCGCCAGCCCGGTGGCGGACAGCGCCAGGGCGAGCAGGGAGGCGGTCAACAGGCGGGGAGCGGTCTGGAAGCGGCGCATGGTGGACTCCGGGCGGAAACGGGACGCCAAGCCTGCCACATCGCCGCCGCACGCGGCGTCACGCCTCGTCGGCGGCCACGTGCCTGGCGTGCTCGCGCGCCTGCGCGTGCAGCCACTCGCGGAACACCTGGAAGCTGCCGTGCGACCGCGAGCGTTCCGGATACACCAGCCAGTGGCCGGCCGCGGTCCGCAGCCGCTGCCGCGACAGCGCCACCAGCTGCCCCGATTCGAGCAGCAGGCGCGCGCGCGTGAGCCGGCCCAGCGCCACGCCCACGCCCCCGAGCGCGGCGCGGTGGTGCGCTTCGGTGTCGTCGAGCATGGCCACGTAGCGGGCCGGCGGCGGCTGCCCGACCAGTTCGAACCAGCGCTTCCACTGCCCGTCCGGATCGCCCACCAGCGGCCACTGCGACAACGGCGCCGCGTCCACCCCGCCCATGCGTTCGACCAGCGCCGGGTTGGCCATCGGCACCAGCCATTCGTCGAACAGGTGCTCGGCGATCGTGCCCGGCCATTCGCCGCGGCCCACGCGCAGGGCGGCGTCGATCTCCGGGTCGCGCACGAAATCGGCCACGGCCTCGGTCGACTGCAGGTTGATCTCGATCGTCGGGTGGGCGGCCAGGAATCCGGACAGCCGCGGCACCAGCCAGGCCGAGGCCATCGACGGCAGCGCGCTGACCGACAGCACGTTGCCGCGCGGCGCCGCGAACGGGTGCAGGGCTTCGGCGATCGCGTCCAGGTGCGGGCCGATGCGCTCCAGCAGCCGCTCGCCGTCGGGCGTCGCGGTGACGCCGCGCGCGCCGCGCACCAGCAGGGGATAGCCCAGGCGCTGCTCCAGCGCGCGCATCTGGTGGCTCAGCGCGCTGACGGTCAGGTGCATCGACTCGGCGGCGCGGGTCAGGTTGCCGTGCCGGACCGCGGCCACGAAGCCCTGCAGCGCATGCAGCGGGGGACGGGACATGCCTTGAGATCCCTTCAAGCCTGTGTTGCGGAAGATTCGCTTTTTCGGCCCGGATCATGCGCCTATGTTTCAAGGCACTCAAGACATGTCGGAGGTGCCCGATGAAGAACATCTACGCCGGACTGCTGTTCAACCAGGGACACGTCACCGATCCCGGACTGGCGCGATCGCTCGCCGGGGCACCCGTCGAGACGGACGGTCGCGGTCCGTCCCCCCAGGGCAGGGACATCGCGCAGGGCGTCCCGGCCGATCGCCCGCGGCGCGGGCTGCGCGCCACCCTTGCGCTGATCCTGCCGCTGCGCGGGCGCTGAGCGACCGCCGCACGATGCGGCGACCGGGTGCGGAGTCGCGGCCCCGGCGCCGTGCGTGGCACGCGCCAGGGCGGCAGAGAATCCCGGCCCTCGCGCGGTGAGCGGCCTCAGCCCGCGGCCAGGGACGCCAGCGCTTCGTTGAACGTCGCGCTCGGCCGCATCGCCGCCGACACCCGTGCCACGTCCGGCCGGTAGTAGCCCCCGATGTCGACCGCGCGCCCCTGCACGCCGTTGAGCTCGGCCACGATCGCCGCCTCGTGCCCGGCCAGCGCCTCGGCCAGCGGCGCGAAGCGCGCCTTCAGCGCCGCGTCCTGGTCCTGCGCCGCCAGCGCCTGCGCCCAGTACAGGGCCAGGTAGAAATGGCTGCCGCGGTTGTCGATGGTGCCGAGCTTGCGTCCCGGCGACTTGTCGTTGTCCAGGAAGCGGGCGTTGGCCTCGTCCAGCGCCTTCGCCAGCGTCGGGGCCTGGGAATTGAGCCAGCGCTGGCTGATGTGCTCCAGCGACGCGGCCAGCGCCAGGAACTCGCCCAGCGAGTCCCAGCGCAGGTAGTTCTCCTCCAGGAACTGCTGCACGTGCTTGGGCGCGCTGCCGCCGGCGCCGGTCTCGAACAGGCCGCCGCCGGCCATCAGCGGCACGATCGAGAGCATCTTGGCGCTGGTGCCCAGCTCCATGATCGGGAACAGGTCGGTCAGGTAGTCGCGCAGCACGTTGCCGGTGACGCTGATGGTGTCCTCGCCGCGGCGGATGCGCGCGAGCGAGAACGTCATCGCCTCCACCGGCGGCAGGATGCGGATGTCCAGCGACGTGGTGGTGTGGTCCTTCAGGTACGCCTCGACCTTGGCGATCACCTGCGCGTCGTGCGCGCGTGCCTTGTCCAGCCAGAACACCGCCGGCGTGGCGCTCAGGTGCGCGCGGTCGACGGCCAGCTTCACCCAGTCGCGAATCGGCGCGTCCTTGGTCTGGCACATGCGCCAGATGTCGCCGGCCTCCACCGCGTGCTCGAACACGACCGTGCCGGCGTCGTCGGTGACGCGGATGGTGCCGTCGCCCGGCGCCTGGAAGGTCTTGTCGTGGCTGCCGTACTCCTCGGCCTTCTGCGCCATCAGGCCGACGTTGGGCACGCTGCCCATGCTCGCCGGGTCGAACGCGCCGTTGGCCCTGCAGTCGTCGATCACGGCCTGGTAGATGCCGGCGTAGCAGCGGTCCGGAATCACCGCCTTGGCGTCCTGCAGCTTGCCTTCCGCGTTCCACATGCCGCCGCCGTCGCGGATCATCGCCGGCATCGAGGCGTCGACGATCACGTCGCTGGGGACGTGCAGGTTGGTGATGCCCTTGTCGGAATTCACCATCGCCAGGCCCGGCGCATCGGCGTACACCGCGTCGAGGTCGGCGCGGATCGCGGCCTGCGCGTCTTCGGGCAGCGAGTCCAGGCGCGCGTACAGGTCGCCGATGCCGTTGTTCGGATCGAAGCCGGCCCGCGCCAGCGCGTCGGCGTGCTTCGCGAGCGCGGCCTTGTAGAACTCGCCCACCACCACGCCGAACATGATCGGGTCGGAGACCTTCATCATCGTCGCCTTCAGGTGCAGCGAGAACAGCACGCCTCGCGCCCTGGCGTCGGCGATCTCGCGCGCGACGAACGCGGCCAGCGCCTTGCGCGACATGCGCGCGGCGTCGACGATCTCGCCGGCCTGCACCTTCACCGCGTCCTTCAGCACCTGGGTGCTGCCGTCGTTGCCGGTGAACGCGATCTTCAGGCTGCCGGCCTGCGCCATCGTGGCCGACTGCTCGCTGCCGTAGAAATCGCCGTCGTCCATGTGCGCCACGTGCGACTTCGAGTCCGGCGACCACGTGCCCATGCGGTGCGGGTGCTTGCGCGCGTAGGCCTTGACCGACTTCGGCGCGCGGCGGTCGGAATTGCCCTCGCGCAGCACCGGGTTGACCGCGCTGCCCATCGCCTTGCCGTAGCGCGCGCGCAGCTCGCGCTCGGCATCGTCCTTCGGCTCGTCGGGATAGTCGGGCAGCGGGTAGCCCTGCGACTGCAGTTCGCGGATCGCGGCCTTCAGCTGCGGCACCGAGGCGCTGATGTTGGGCAGCTTGATGATGTTCGCCTCCGGCGTCTTCGCCAGCTCGCCGAGTTCGGCCAGGTCGTCGGCCACGCGCTGGCCGTCGCCGAGCCGGTCGGGGAACTGCGCCAGGATCCGGCCCGCCAGCGAGATGTCGCGCGTCTCCACCGCGATCCCGGCCGCGCCGGCGAACGCCTGCACGATCGGCAGCAGCGAGGCGGTGGCCAGGAACGGCGCTTCGTCGGTCAGGGTGTAGAGGATCTTCGGCGTGTCGGACATGGGCATCGGGTTCCTGCGCAGCGGAGGTGGGGCCGTGGCCGCGGGGGCGGCGGGGCAGCGGGCCATTGTCGCGTGTTCGGCGATGGCCGGCAAAACGCACCGCGCGCGGGCGCGTCCGCATACACCTGCGCGTACACGCCAACAGCGTGCGCGTCCACGTGCGTCGCCGAGCGGTCACGCAACTTCGACGTCACATTCACCTCCTAGGCTTGCCCGCCTGCGACGTGGCACCGAACGGGCCTGCATGGCACGGGCCGGGTGTCGCTGCGCCTTTCTTTCCTCCCCGACGAGACCCGCATGAGCCCGACATCCCGGCGTGCACGCGCCCACACGCCTCGCCCCACGCCCCTGAACCGCGCGATCGCCGCCCTGCTGGCCGCGGGCGCGGCATGCGTTCCGCTGCAGGCCGCGGCCCAGGACGCGGTGCCCGCCGCCGCGGCCGCGACCGAGCTCGACGCGGTGCGCGTGAGCGGCAGCTACAGCCGCAGCCTCGACCAGGCGGTCGACCTCAAGCGCGACAACATCGGCTTTTCCGATTCGATCGTCGCCACCGACGTGGTCGATTTCCCCGAGCAGAACCTGGCCGAGGCGCTGCAGCGCATGCCCGGCGTGACCATCGAGCGCAATAAGGGCCTGGGCACGGCTGTCAACGTGCGCGGGCTGCCGTCCGAGTACACCCACGTGTCGATCAATGACCTGGCCACCGCCTCGGGCAGCGGCGGGCGCGACGTGGAGTTCGACATCTTCGCCTCCGAGATCATCCAGCAGGTCACGGTGCAGAAGTCGCCCACCGCCGCGCACGAGGAAGGCGGCATCGCCGGCTCGGTGCAGATCTCGACCGCGCGGCCGTTCGACTACAGCGAGCGCAAGCTGGTGCTCTCCGCCGAGGGCGCGCACAACTCCATCTCCGGCGAGACCGATCCCAAGGCCTCGTTCCTCGCCAGCGACACCCGCGGCGACTGGGGCGCGCTGGTGTCGTTCTCCGCCGGCAGGCGCACCAACCGCACCGACGCGAACTCGGGCATCAACTTCCGCCCGCTGTCGCGCTTCCTCGGCGCCTCCGGCGAGCGCGGCGAGCAGGCGCAGGCGGTGCTCGAGCGCGACACGGGCGTGGTCATCGCCGACCGCACCGATCCCGGCGAGACCGACCTGATCGTGTTCCAGGACAAGGTCGGCGACCGCGTGTTTCTCAATGAACAGGAGAAGTGGGGCGCCACCGCCTCGCTGCAATACCGGCCCGGCAACCGTTTCAGCCTGACCTTCGACGCCCTGGTCGGCGCCTACGACACCACCGAGGACGAGTACGACGCCGCCGCGTACTCGGCCTCCAGCCGCAGCACGCTCGACACCGTCCACGAATACGACGACACCACCCTGGCCGGGCAGGGCATCGTGGTGCTGCGCGACGTGTCCTACACCGCGACCCAGCACGAGTTCCTGAGCAAGGAGCGCATCGGCGAGAACGACTACCGCCAGTACAGCCTGGCGATGGACTGGATGGGCGAGCGCTGGAGCGTCGATGCCCTGGCCGGCTACTCGGGCGCCGACAAGCGGCTCGACTACGCCAACCTCAAGCACGTGGCCTACGCGCCCTCGCGCACGCGCTGGACGGCCACCGGCGGCGAGACCATCCCCAGCGCCGATCCGGACACCATCGACATGTACGACGCGCCCGAACGCTACCTGTTCGAGGCCTACGAGACCACGCTCGAACAGATCAGCGACGACAAGTACGCCGCGCAGGTGAACGCGCGCCGGTCGCTGGACCTGGCGTTCCTGCCCGCGCTGCACGCGATCCAGTTCGGCGCGCGCCACACCGACAAGTCCAAGGAGCGCGAGCGCGGCGTGCTCAACATCCACGGCCCGGGGCCGGGCGACACCTCGTGGGCCGGCGTGCGCACCCTGGCCGACAGCGAGCTGCGTCCGATCGGATCGCTGGTGCCCGGCGGCCACTACCGCGCGCGCGAGCTCGACTGGGCCCAGGTCTCCAACGACTACGCGCGGGCCACCTTCCGCTATCCCGGCTTCGCCACCCCGTTCCAGGAAGGCGAGTACTACCGCGTCGACGAGGAGGCCACGAGCGTGTACGCGATGGCCGATTTCGCCTTCGACCTCGGCCCGGTGCCGGTCTCGCTCAACGCCGGCCTGCGCTACGTGGACACCTCGGTGGTTTCGTTCGGCTACCACCCGGTGCAGAACCCCGACGGCACGCCGGGCTTCACCGAGGACCCGGTGTCGCAGTCGGGCGGGTATTCCAACGTGCTGCCGTCGCTCAACACGACCGCCGAACTCGCCGACGGCCTGCTGCTGCGCGCCGCGGCCTCCGAGACCCTGATGCGCCCGGCGCTCACCGACCTGGCCTACAAGCGCACCGCCAGCTGGAGCTCGTTCCGCTTCACCGACGGCAATCCGGGCCTGGAGCCCACGCAGGCCGAGCAGTGGGAGCTGGGCCTGGAGAAATACTTCGACAACGGCGGCCTGCTGGCGGCCTCGTACTTCCAGAAGACGATCGAGGGCGTGGTGATCAACGCGCTCACCGGGGTGGTGCCGGACGTGGCGGTGTACAACGCCAACGGCACGCTCAACGGCTACTTCGACTTCGACGTCTACCAGCCGGTCAACGCCAGCGGCTCCTACGACGTCGACGGCTTCGAGCTGATCGCGCACCTGCCGCTGGAATCGGTGCACCGCTCGCTCGAGGGCTTCGGCGTCAACGCCAACTACACCTCGCTCAGCAGTTCGCTGGCCGGCGAATCCGCGCTCGACATCCAGACCCCGATGCCGGGGCTGGCCGAGAAAACCTGGAACCTGACCCTGTACTACGACAACGAGCGCTTCGACGCCCGCGTCTCGCACAACCACAAGGGCGACTACGTCGAGAGCCTGGGCTACAACATGTATCCGATCTGGCGCGAAGCCTACGGCCAGACCGACATCTCGATCGGCTACCGCGTGGCGGACAACATCAAGCTCAGCCTCAAGGGCATCAACATCACCGACGAGGCCACCACCGGCTACACCATGGACCCGTCGTTCCCGACCATGTACGAGCTGTCGGGCCGGCGGATCAGCCTCGGCGTGCGGATCGAGTTCTGACCCGGTGGTCCGGCGCAGGCACGGCCGCATGATCCCGCGCCTGCGCCGCGCCGCGGTGGCCGGCGCGGCCGCGCTGTCGCTCGCGCTCTCCGGGTGCGCCTCCGCCGAGGTCGCGGCGGTGGGCGCGGACGCGGACGCGCTTGCACCGGCGCCGAGCGCGTCGCCGCGGCACGCGCCGCTGCGGATCGCGTTCATGCCCGACGTGCACTTCCATGACGTCTACGGCGACTTCCCGGACGGGACGTTCGACGGCCTGGTGAATCCGCGCAACGGCCGCCGCGCGACCATCCGCACGATGCAGGCACAGCTGGCCTCGACGCGCCTGTTCAACGAGAACCACTTCGCCTTCCTCGCCGCGCTCGACGACGCGGTGGCGCGCGGCGCGACCCATGTCGCCCTGCCGGGCGATTTCTCCGACGACGGCCAACCGGTGCACATGCGTGGGCTGGTCGCGATCCTCGACCGCTATGCGGCCGAACACGGGCTGGTGTTCCTGGCCACGCCCGGCAACCACGACCCGGTGCGCCCCTTCGACCGGCCCGGCGGCAAGCCCGACTGGCTCGGCCGCGACCCGCGCACCGGCCGGGTCGGCGCGCAGGCGGTCTACAGCCGCGGCGGCAACGCCGACTGCAGCGCCCTGTACCCGGGCGAACACGCCCGCCGCGGCGCGACGGTCTGCACCGAGCAGGTGCGCACCCTGGGCCACGCCGGCATCACCGGCATGCTCGCGGGGCACGGGTTCATGCCGCGGCCCGGGGACCGCTACTTCGAGACGCCGTACGGCTCCCGCGACGTGGCCGGCTACCGCTTCGAAACCGCCCTGCGCGAGGCCGACTGGACGCGCCGCCGGCACCGGATCTGCGGCGAGGCGACGGCGGACGCGGACGCGCCCCGCGGCCAACGCTGGTGCCGGCAGGTGCCCGACGCCACCTATCTGGTCGAACCGGTCGACGGCGTCTGGCTGGTGGCGCTGGACGCGAACGTCTACGTGCCCACCGGGCCGGACGAGTTCACCGGTTCGGGCGGCCAGGGCTTCGACGCGATGCTGGTGCACCGTCCGCACGTGGTCGCCTGGCTGCGCGACGTGGTCGCGCGCGGCGCGCGCCTGGGCAAGCAGGTGGTGGCCTTCAGCCACTTCCCGATGGGCGAGTACTACAACGGCGCGTCCGACGCGATCGCGCAACTGCTGGGGCCGGAGGCGATGCAGCTGCAGCGGCGGCCCGCGGACGCCACCACGCGCATGCTGGCGGACACCGGCCTGCGCCTGCACGTGGGCGGGCACATGCACTTCAACGACCTGGGGCGCCACCCGGCGAGCGACGGCGGCGCGCTGTTCAACCTGCAGGCGCCGTCGCTGGCGGCGCACGTGCCGGGCTACACGCTGATGACGCTGCATGGCGGCGGCCAGGTCGAGGTCGAGACCGTGCGCCTGGCGCAGGTGCCGCGCTTCGACGAACTGTTCGACCTGTACCGCGCCGAATACGACCAGGCGCCGGCGCCGCCGTGGGAGCGCTCGATCCTCGACGCGCGCGACTACGGCGAGTTCACCTGCCGCACGTTCGACCAGCTGGTGCGTCGGCGGCTCCTGCAGGCGTGGTCGTGCGGGATGCGCGAACTGGTGCAGAGCCCGCTGACCGGCGCCGACCTGCTGGTGCTGTCGCAGCTGCGCACCCGCATCCCGGTGGGTGGGCCGGGCTCGCTGCCGGGCGGCGGCGGGTTCTCGTCCGCCTTCCTCGAGTGTCCGGGCATCGCGCCGACGCCCACGGCACCGGCACCGCTGGACGCCGACTGGCGCCGCGCGGAGGCCGCCGCGCGCGCGCTGGCCGCCGCGCGCGGGCTGCGCCTGGAGGACTTCGCCCGGTGGCAGGCGCTGGACCTGGCGACCGACGTGCTGCGCGTGGCCAATGCCGGCGACCTGGCCTTCGACGAGATCACCGTCGCGCGCGCCAGCCAGTACGCGGTGCTGGCGCGGGCGCTGGCCGGCGCGGACGGGGACGCGGATACCGGCCGCGTCCGCGCCGACGACACCCCGGGCGGTATGGTGCGTGCACGCATCGGCCCGCTGATGGCGATCCTGCGCATCCTGGCCGAGGGCGCGCCGGCGCGACACGTCCGGCTCGACCTGGCGGACGGTGCCATGCAGGAACTGGTCGCACGCCCCGCCTCGCTGCGCGCGCTGCTGGACGAACCCGCGGGCACGCCGCCAGCGCGATAGCGCGGGCGCGCCCCGCGCTCCGCTCGATGCGCGTTGCCCGGATACGACGATCCCCGCCGCGGCGGGGATCGTTCCGGTGTTGCGGGAAGCGTGCCTCCGGCGCGGCAGCGGCCCTCGCGTGGGAGGGCGCGACGACCGCTGCGACGCGCCGTGCCCCGGTTACTGCACGTCGAACTCGCTGGTGTTGACCACCGCGCCGTCGAGCGAGACCTCCAGCCGGTACTTGCCGGTCGGCCAGCCATCGGGCTTGCTGATGTGGAAGTCGGTCATCTGCGGACCGGCGGCGATGTTCTTGGTTTCCTCGGCCACGGTCTGGCTGCTGTCCAGGTGCGTCCACTTCGCGGTCAGCTCCGCCGGCGCGGCGCCGTCGGTGGCGACCGAGGCGTGGATCGTGTCGCCGGTGGCGAACGTGCTCATCGGCGTGCCGACGCGGTTGTTGGCGTCGATCGCGTTGCCGAGGGTGACCGACCCGACGCTGGCGGATGGCGCGGCCGGCGCAGGGGCGGGGGCCGGTGCAGGCGCCGGCGTGGTCTCCGCCGGAGGGGTGGCGGGGGGGGTGGGCGCGGGCTCTTCCTTGCGGCAGCCGGCCAGGGCGACGGCGCCGAGCGTGGCGGCGAGCAGGGCCTGCGACAAACGGGTGCGGTTCATGGGATGTCCTCGCTGCAATGGATGGGGTGGCGCGGCTCAGGCCGCGGCCGGGTCGTCGGGCGTGCCGTCGCCGTCGGTGTCGATGGCGGGCAGGGTGATCACCTGGCCGGGATAGATGCGGTCGGGATTCTCGATCCCGGCGCGGTTGGCCTCGTGGATCTGGCGCCAGTACTTCGCCTTGCCGTACACGCGCTGGGCGATCGCCGAGAGCGTGTCGCCCTCCTCGATGGTGTAGCTGCGCGCGCTGCCCGCCGGCGTGCCGGGCACGGTGTCGGCGCCGCTGACCACGTTGGAGAAATCGGGCCTGGCGCCCGCGAGCGTGCCGCTGCCGCCGCCCGCGGAACGGGTGTTGGCGCCGCTCTGGACGTTGGAGAAATCGGGCTTCTTGTCGTTGCTCATGCCGGGCGCTCCTCACCATGGATGGTGCGGCGCGAAAGTGGCACGCCCGGCGTTAAGACCGCATCGCGGCGGCGTGGCGGTCGGCGCTACTGGCGCAGCTCGCGCCGCGGCGGCGGCGGGGGCTCGCCCGCGGTTGCGCGCCAGGGGTTGATGTCCAGCCCGCCGCGCCGGGTGTAGCGCGCTTCGACCGACAGCCGCCGCGGAGCGCAGCGCGCCAGCAGGTCGACGAAGATCTGCTCCACGCACTGTTCGTGGAAACCGGCGTGGTCGCGATAGGACACCAGGTAGCGCAGCAGGCCGGCCTGGTCGATGCGCGGGCCGCGGTAGGCGATGTGCACGCTGGCCCAGTCGGGCTGGCCGGTCACCGGGCAGTTGGACTTGAGCAGGTGGCTGCACAGGACTTCATCGGCCTCGTCGCCGGCGGCGGCCGACAGCAGCTCCGGCGCGGGCGGGCCGTAGCGGTCGACGTCGAGGTCGAGCGCGTCGATGCAGGTCGCCGTCTCCGCGTCGCCCAGCGGCGGCAGCCCGAACGCCACCGACACCGGCGCGCCGGCCGCCTGCGAGAGGTCGGCGGCGATGCGCCCGCGCGCCGCGTCGGGCGTGTCGAAGCGGCTGGCGTTGAGCGAGTTCAGGTACAGCTTGAGCGACTTCGATTCCACCAGCGACGGCGAGGTGGCCGGCACTGACAGGGTCGCGGTGGCGACCACCGGCTTGCCGCGGCCGTCGAGCCACGACAGCTCGTACGCGTGCCAGCGATCGAGGCCGTCGAACGGCAGCGCGTCGCCCAGGCCCAGCGCGGCACGCGCCGGCGCGCGCGGGATCGGGAACAGCAGGCCGGGGTCGTAGTGCGCCGGATAGGCGACCTCGCGGCCGAGCAGGGAATCTTCGGGACGTGCCATGCGCGCATTCTAGGCGCAGCCGGTCGACCGGCCGGGTCAGCCGCCCGCGCCGTCGAGGTAGTCCAGCGACACCTGCAGCATCGCCCGCAGGCCGACGTCGAGCGCGCCCTCGTCGAGCAGGAATTCGGGCGAGTGGTTGCTGGCCGCGGTGGCCGGATCCCGGCCCTGCGCGGTCGCACCGACGAAGAAGTACAGGCCCGGCACCTCGCGCGCGAAGAACGAGAAATCCTCCGCGCCGGTGATCAGGCCCGGGTCGACCACGTTGCCGGCGCCCACCGCGCGCTCCAGGCTCGGGCGCAGGCGTGCGGTGAGCTCCGGATCGTTGGCGGTGACCGGATAGTTGTGGTCCAGCGGGATCGTGGCCTCGACGCTCGCCCCGTGCGCGGCCGCGACGTGTTCGGCCACGTTGCGCAGGTCCTCGAAGATGTCCGCGCGCATGCCGTCGTCGAAGGTGCGGATGGTGCCGATCAGCTCCACCGAATCGGGAATGATGTTGTGGCGGATGCCGCCCTTGACCGCGCCGAAGGTGACCACCGCCGGCAGCCTGGTGATGTCGGTGCGGCGGCTCACGATGCTCTGCGCGCTGGACACCAGGTCGGCCGCGGCGACGATCGGATCCACCCCGTTCCACGGCCGCGAGCCGTGCGTCTGCCGGCCCTTCACGGTGATCTCGAAGCTGTCGGAGGCCGCCATCATCGGCCCCGGGCGCACCGACACCCGGCCCACGTTGAGCGCCGAACTCACGTGCAGGCCGAACACCGCATCCGGCCGGAACGACGCGAACACGCCCTGCGCCAGCATTTCCTCGGCGCCGCCCACCTCGCCTTCCGGCACGCCTTCCTCGGCCGGCTGGAACACGAACAGCACCTCGCCCGGCAGCTCGTCGCGCATCGCCACCAGCGCCTCGGCCACGCCCATCAGGATCGCCACGTGCGCGTCGTGGCCGCAGGCGTGCATCACGCCGACGGTCTCGCCGCGGAAGGTGGTGGTGGCGGTCGATGCGAACGGCAGCCCGGTGCGTTCGGTCACCGGCAGCGCGTCCATGTCCGCGCGCAGCGCGATCCGCGGCCCGGGCCGGCCGCCCTTGAGCACCGCGGTGACGCCGGTGGTGGCGATGCCGGTCTCCGGCGCCAGGCCCAGCGCGCGCAGGTGATCGGCGACCAGGGCGGCGGTGCGGGTCTCGCGGTTGCCGAGCTCGGGGTGCTGGTGGATGTCGCGGCGCCAGGCCACCACCTTGTCCTGCAGCCGCTGCGCGGCGTCGGCGACCTCGGCGCGCTGCGCCTCCTGGGCAGGCGCGGGCCATGCGGCGGCGATCAGGCAGCAGGCGAACAGGCAGCGGATCATGGCGGTCTCCGGGCGGCGGACGCCCGATCTTAAACGCGCGCCGCGCCGGCGCGGGCTAGGCGCCGGCGCCGTCGAGGAAGTCCACCGTCGCCTGCAGCAGCGCGCGCACGCCGAGGTCGAGCGCGGATTCGTCCGGGGCGTACAGCGGCGAGTGGTTCATCGGCGCACTGTCCAGCGCGTCGCCCCGCGGCGTGGTGCCGACGAAGAAGTACAGCCCCGGCACTTCGTTGGCGAACACCGAGAAGTCCTCGGCGATGGTGTAGCGCGGCACCTCGACCACGTTGCCGGTGCCGGCCGCGCGCTCCAGCGACGGGCGCAGCCGCTGCAGCAGGGCCGGGTCGTTGGCGGTGGCGGGCGCGTTGCCGGCCACCTCGAGGGTCGCGGTCGCGCCGCTGGCCGCGGCGAAGTGCTCGGCGGTGCTGCGGAAGCGGTCGATCACGTCCTGGCGCACGCCGGCGTCGAAGGTGCGCAGGGTGCCGACCATGGTCGCGGTGTCGGGAATGATGTTGAAGCGCGTGCCGGCCTGCAGCTGGCCCGCGGTCAGCACCACCGGGTGCGCGGTGATGTCGACCTGGCGCGCGACGATCGCCTGCGCGCCCAGCAGCACCTGGGCCGCGACGGTGATCGGGTCCACGCCCGCCCAAGGCTGCGAACCATGGGTCTGGCGGCCGGTGACGGTCAGCGTCCACTCGTCGGCGCTGGCCATGAACGGGCCGGCGCGCACGCCGATCTGGCCGGCGTGCAGGCGCGACCACACGTGCAGGCCCAGTACCGCGTCAGGGGTGAAGTCGTCCCAGATGCCTGCGTCGAGCATGCGCTTCGCGCCCGCCACCTCGCCGGCCACCGGCGGGCCTTCCTCGGCCGGCTGGAACACGAACATCACCTCGCCGGCGAGCTGCTCGCGCATGCCGGCCAGCGCCTCGGCCACGCCCATCAGGATCGCCACGTGCAGGTCGTGGCCGCAGGCGTGCATCACGCCCACCGGCTGGCCGCGGTATTCGCTCTTCACGGTGGAGGCGAACGGCAGGCCCGTGGCTTCGGTCACCGGCAGCGCGTCCATGTCGGCGCGCAGCGCGATCCGCGGGCCCGGGCGCGCGCCCTTCAGCACCGCGACCACGCCGGTCGGGCCGATCCCGGTGCGCGGCTCCAGCCCCAGCGCGCGCAGGTGGTCGGCCACCACGCCGGCGGTGCGGGTCTCCTGGTTGCCGAGTTCGGGATGCTGGTGCAGGTCGCGCCGCCAGGCGACCACCTTCGGCTGCACGGCCGTGGCCGCGGCGTCGATGCGCGGATCCGCGGCGCCGGTGTCGTCGGCCGGCGCGGTGGACTGCGCGCAGGCGAAGGCGGGCGCGAGGGCGAGGGCGAGCAGGGCGGGTCGGAAGCGGATCATGCGGCACCGGGGACGGGCGTGGCCGTCCATCCTAAGCCCACGCGCCGGGTGCGACCGCATCGTGCACGCGCTGGAGCCGGATGCCTGGGGCCCGCGTCGTCGCGACGCCGCGACGCCGCATCGAGCCGCTACGGGAAGCTCGCCGCCGCCGCGCCGCCACCGCCGCCGGCGCCGGGCGTGGAGGATCCGCCGTCGTCGCCGCTGCGCTCGCGCGGCGGCTGCGGCACCGGCTCGCCGCGCCAGCGCCGGGTCGCGCGCTGGAAGAACAGGCTGTTGGGCACCCGCAGCAGGCTCTCGCCGCCCGCTGGGTGGGTCTCTTCCAGGGTCACGAAGATCAGGTTCATGTCGACCACGCGCCCGGCGAAGCCCGCGCGTTCGCCGTTCTCCAGCACCTCGATGTGGTCGAGCAGCCGGAACGGGCGCGTGAGCAGCAGCAGCACCGAGCAGAACACGTTGGTCAGCACGCTCCACGCGGCGAAGAACGCCACCGCCGCCACCGCGGCGAAGCCGGTGAATGCGGTCCACAGCACGCTGCCCGACACGCCGAAGCGCTCGAGCACCAGCAGCAGCGCGCCGAAGCCGATCACGAAGCTCGACAGCCGGCGCGCGGTCACCACCACCTGGATCGGCAGGTCGTAGCGACGGTGGGCGCGATTGACCAGGCGCCGCGCCAGCCAGCGCAGCACGAGCGCGGCCAGCACGATCGCGAGCACATGCAGCCCGAGGGTGATCTCCGCGAGCCAAGCATGCATCCACGGCGGCAGGTAGGCTTTCATCGGCTCGAAGGGTCGGGCGGGCGCGGTGCGCGGATGGCGCATTCTAGGCCTTGCCCCCGCACGCGCCGTCGCGCGGCGCCGGCGCGACCCGTGGGCGCTGCGCGGGACGCGCGCGTCTCGGTCCAGGCGCGGCATGCTGCACGACAGCAACGCACCGCACGCGGGCCGGTATCATCGTCGGCTCCCGCGCAACGCGCATCCGTCCGCCAGCACAGGAAGCCACCGACCGTGTCCATCCATCCCGAACAGCGCGCCCGCATCGCCTCCGGCCAGGGTTTCATCGCCGCGCTCGACCAGAGCGGCGGCAGCACGCCCAAGGCGCTCAAGCTCTACGGCGTCGACGAGTCGGCGTATTCGAACGAACAGGAGATGTTCGCCCAGGTGCACGCGATGCGCAGCCGCATCGTCACCAGCCCGGCGTTCACCGGCGAGCGCGTGCTCGGCGCGATCCTGTTCGAGCGCACCATGGACGACGAGTTCGGCGGCAAGAACGCGGTCGCCTACCTGTGGGAAGACAAGGGCGTGGTGCCGTTCCTGAAGATCGACAAGGGCCTGGAGGACGAGGCCGACGGCGTGCAGCGCATGAAGCCGATCCCGGGCCTGGACGCACTGCTGGCGCGGGCCAAGGCCAAGGGCGTGTTCGGCACCAAGGAGCGCTCGGTGATCAAGCGCAACGATGCGAAGGGCATCGCCGACGTGCTCGACCAGCAGTTCGAACTCGGCCGCCAGGTGCTGGCCGCCGGCCTGGTGCCGATCATCGAGCCGGAGGTCGACATCAACGCGGCCGACAAGGCCGACATCGAAGTCGCGCTGAAGCAGGGCCTGCTCGAGCGCCTGGACACGATCGATCCGTCGACGCCGGTGATGCTCAAGCTGACGCTGCCGGACGTGGACGGTTTCTTCAAGGAACTGGTCGAGCACCCGTCGGTGCTCAAGGTGGTGGCGCTGTCGGGCGGCTACAGCCGCGACGAGGCCAATGCGAAGCTGGCGCGCAACCCGGGCGTGATCGCCAGCTTCAGCCGCGCGCTGAGCGAGGGCCTGAGCGCGCAGCAGGACGATGCCGCGTTCAACCAGGCGCTGGACGCCTCGATCGCATCGATCCACCGCGCCTCGATCGCCTGACCGG
The DNA here is from genome assembly GCF_029888045.1 of Luteimonas rhizosphaericola. Classification (GTDB taxonomy): domain Bacteria; phylum Pseudomonadota; class Gammaproteobacteria; order Xanthomonadales; family Xanthomonadaceae; genus Luteimonas; species Luteimonas rhizosphaericola. The sequence goes on from NZ_JARXRN010000025.1 coordinate 65,623, forward strand.
CGGACGGCGCCACGAGAACGCCGGCGCCCCGCGCCGGCGTTCTTGCAGCCGCACCGCGGATCGCGCGCCGCGGACGCAGTACCCCTCGGGGATCCGCCCTCCGCCCGACCCGCCAGCATGGCCGCCTTCCCCGACACCACCGCCCTGATCGTGGTTGACCTGCAGCCGGACTTCATGCCCGGCGGCGCGCTGCCATGCCACGCGGGCGACGCGATCGTGCCCGGCATCGCCGCGCTGCTGGCCGCGCGCGCCTACCGCACCGTGGTCGCGACCCAGGACTGGCATCCGCCGGGCCACGCGTCGTTCGCTTCCCGCCATGCCGGGCGCGCGCCGTTCGAGACCATTGACCTGCACGGCCAGCCACAGGTGCTGTGGCCCGACCACTGCGTGCAGGGCACCCCGGGCGCGGCGCTCGATTCGCGGGTGGACTGGTCCGCGGCGGACCTGGTGCTGCGCAAGGGCACGCGCGCGGACGTCGATTCCTACAGCGCGTTCCGCGAGAACCACGGCCCCGGCGGCACCCGCCCACCGACCGGCCTGGCCGGCTGGCTGCGCGAGCGCGGCATCGACGAGGTGCACCTGTGCGGACTGGCGCGCGACTACTGCGTGCTGTGGTCGGCGCAGGACGCCGTCGCGGCCGGCTTCCGCGTGCGCTTCCTGTGGGACCTGACCCGGCCGGTGACGCCCGAGGGCGACGCGCCCACGCGCGCCGCGCTCGACGCGGCCGGGATCACGCGGGTGGCCTGAGTCCGCGCCGACAGGCACGCGCGATGCGCGCCGCGCGGCCGGCTGAGTTCAGCGGAACACCACCGTGCGGTGGCCGTTGAGCAGGATGCGGTGCTCCACGTGCAGCCGCACCGCGCGCGCCAGCACCCGCGATTCGACGTCGCTGCCGATGCGGATCAGGGCCGCCGGCGTCATCGCATGGTCCACGTGGGCCACGTCCTGCTCGATGATCGGGCCCTCGTCGAGGTCGCGGGTCACGTAGTGCGCGGTGGCGCCGATGATCTTGACCCCGCGCGCGTGCGCCTGGTGGTAGGGCTGGGCGCCCTTGAAGCTCGGCAGGAAGCTGTGGTGGATGTTGATCGCGCGCCCGGCCAGCGCGTCGCACAGCGCGGGCGAGAGGATCTGCATGTAGCGCGCCAGCACCACCAGGTCGATGCGCTCGCGTTCGACCAGGTCGAGGATCGCCTGCTCCTGCGCCTGGCGGTTGTCGCCGTCCACCGGCAGGTGGTGGTAGGGCACGCCGTAGGACCCCGCGAGCTGGGCGTAGTCGCCGTGGTTGGAGGCGACGGCGGCGATGTCCGCGCGCAGCTGCCGGCTGTGGGTGCGGAACAGCAGGTCGTTGAGGCAGTGGCCCTGCCGGCTCACCAGCACCAGCAGACGCGCGCGCCGGCGCGCGTCGTGCAGGCGCCAGTCCATCGCGTGCGCGTCGGCCAGCGGCGCGAACGCTTCGCGCACCGCGTCGACGCGGCCCGCGGCGGGGGTGTCGAAATGCACGCGCAGGAAGAAGCGCCCGGACTCGGGATCGCCGAACTGCTGCGCATCGACGATGTTGCAGCCGTGCGCGAACAGCAGGCCCGACACGTGGTGGACGATGCCGGTGCGGTCCGGGCAGGACAGGGTGAGAACGAAGTCGCGGGCCATCGCGGGCGGCGGCGTGTGGACGAGCGCAGGACTATGTCACAGCCGGTGCCCGCGCCGCCGGCACGGTTGCCGCTGCAACCGTCGCGCAGTTTCCCCCGATCCGCCCGGGCGTCGCATCGCGTAGCCCGGATAAGGCCGAAGGCCGCATCCGGGATCCCGTCATCCCGGATGGCCGCGTCGGAAATCGCCACGCGGTTCCGCCACCTTCCGTCGACCGACCGGTTCACCCCGCCAGCGAAGCGCCGCGAGCACCGTGCCGGCTACGACGTGCGTCGTCCGGATGAGCCCACAGGCCGCATCCGGGGATGCCGTCATCCCGAATGGCCAAATCGGGGAAATACCACGGGGTTCCGCCACTCCCAGTCGACCGACCGGTTCACCCGTCGGCGAGGCGTCGTCCACGCCGCGCCGTCTACAGCCCCGTCTGCCGCCGCACCGCATCCTCGTGCAGCGATTCGTTGAGCTGGTCGACCACCGTGGTCCACTTCGCGTCCAGCTGCAGCTGCTCGGCCAGGAACTGGCGCTGGGCGTCGCTCCAGAACGGCGCCTCGGTGATGTACACGTCCGCGGGCAGCTGGTGCCCGCCGATGAAGGCGGCGATCGCGGCCTCGCCTTCGTCGAGGCCGAGCTGCTGGAACAGGTGGGTCATGCTCGGCGTGGTCTCGTCCATCGCGGAGTCCTGGAGGCGCAAAGGAGGGTGCGCAGCATCGCCGCCCGGCCGGCAACGGCGCGTGAGCGCGGGCGCGGCGCGTCAGCCATCCGCCAGCGGCGGCACCGGCGCCGGGGCGCCGTCGGCGTCGAGCGCGATCATCACGAAGCGCCCGCGGGTACACAGCGCGCGCTCGCCGCTGAGCAGGTCCTCGGCGACCAGCGCGACGTCCACCTGCATCGACGTGCGCCCGACCGCGACCACGCGCGCGATCGTCTCGACCAGCTGCCCCTGGCGGATCGGCAGCCGGAAGTCCACCTGCTCCGAGCGCGCCGTCACCACGCTGCGGCGCGCATAGCGCGAGGCGGCGATGAAGGCGGCCTTGTCCATCCACGCCAGCGCGGTGCCACCGAACAGGGTGCCGATGTGGTTGGTGTGGTCCGGGAACACGATCTCCAGCAGGCGCGCTTCGGTGTCCGGGGCGGTGGCGGGCGGCGCCACGCTCATGCGTCCGCGCCCACCGGCGCCAGGTACAGGCCGACGGCCCGCGCGATCTGGCCGGGCGCCTGGAAGCCGGGCAGGCGCGCGGCTTCGGCGCCGTCCCGGTAGAGCGCGAGCGTCGGCGTCTGGCGCAGGCCGAGGCCGCGGAAGAACGTCTCGCCGACGGTTTCCAGCTTCACCTTCAGCAGCACCAGGCCCGCGGCCTCCTCGCCGGCGGCGAACTTCGCCAGCGACATGTCCAGCATGCGGCAGGCGGGGCAGTCGTCCTTGTAGTAGTCGACCAGCAGCCGCGGATGCGCGGCCAGCGCGGCGGCATAGTCGTCAGGCGTGGAGGCGTGGAGTGTCTGCATGGGCGGTCGTTTCGATGAGTGTGTGGGTCAGGGCCAGGACGCTGTCGGTCCAGGCCCGGATCGTGGCGGCGTCGCGTTCGCCGTGCGGCATCTGTTCGATCTCCAGCCGCGGATAGGGCGTGTCGAAGAACGCCGCGATCCGCCGCGCCGCGCCGCAGTAGTACTCCTCGCCCCACTGCGTCTCGCCGGTGCCGAACACCGCGATGTGTTCCGGCTTGCCGACGGCCAAGACAAGGTCCTCGATGAAACGCTTCATCTCCGGCGGCGTGCGTCCGCCGTTGGTGCTCCAGCTGCCGAGCACGTACAGATCGTGCGCCGCATTCCGTGGGCAGACGGTGGCGAGCGCCTGGACGTCAGCCTCGATCCACGTCACCGCGTGCCCCAGTGCCTCGCACCGCGCGCGGATCGTACGCGCCACATCGCGCGTGTTCCCGCTGAGCGAACTGAACGCGATCAGGATGCGCATGGAAGCCCTGATCGCCAATGACTACCAGATGGCCAGTGCGGGCCAGACTCCGCTGCAGTGCCGGGCGCAGCTGTTGCCATTGCCGTTGGCTTTGCCGTTGATGTTGCTGTTGCTGTTGCTGTTGCCGTTGCTCGCGATGTTGCGTTGGCAGTTGCTCCTGCTCTCTCGAGCCTTAAAGCGAGCCGAGCATCGCAGGGCGGCGGGGCCGAAGAGCGGCCCATGTCCGAGCGCAGCGAGTTTGGGCCGCGTGCCCCGTCGACCGAGAAGCGCAGGGCACCGGCGAGGCGAAGCCTCGCCGGCTCGCGTCCGGCGACAGGACTTTTGGTTCCTTTTGGTCCTTCAAAAGGAACTCGCGCGCAGCGCGAAAGCTCTGCTCCTGAAATCGTTTGAATCGATTCAGGCGTCATCGCAAGTCGTCGGAGGCTGGTTGTCGATCCCAAGCATTGCACTGCCCCAACACAGACCCGGACCGGGCGCTAGAGATCATCGAACCCGTTATCCGAATTCGTCTTCTTGTACGACGCATTCCGCATCTCGAAGAAGTCCGTCTTGGTCTCGGTGAAATTGTCCGCATACGCCCGGATCCACGGCATCACGTTGTCGGTCGCCTCGCCGTACATCGACTCGATCCCGAGCATCCCGGCCATCTTGTTGGCGCGGTACTTCACGTAGCGCACCATCTCGTCCACGTCGATGCCGTCGATGCCGTCCAGCACCTCGCCGGTCCAGCGCGTTTCCAGTTCGATCGCGTGCGCGAACGCCCCATGCACGTAGTCGGTGAGCGCATCGCCCTGCAGGGCCTGGTTCTCGCCGACGATCGCCCGGATCAGCTCGCTGATGAACTTGCTGTGCGCCAGCTCGTCCCGGTTGATGAAGCTGATGATCTTGCCGGTGCCGGTCATCCGGTTCTGGCGCACCAGGTTGTAGAAGTACGCGAAGCCGGAATAGAAGTTGATGCCCTCCAGGATCGACGACTGCACCAGCGCGCGGATCAGCGTCTCGGCCGACTTCTCGCGCATGAAATCGTCGTACGAGGCCATGATCGGCTGGTTGCGCGCGACGATCGTGGGGTGCGTGCGCGCGATTTCGAAGATCCGGTTCTGGTTGGCCAGGTCCGTGATCGAGGCCAGCACGTAGCTGTAGCTCTCGTTGTGGATCACCTCCTGCTGGCCGATGATCGCCGCATTGGCGTGCGCGGCCGGGTCGGTGATGTATTCGGCCACGTTGTAGATGAAGCGCGTCTGCGGCGAATCCAGCGTGGCCAGCAGGCCGATGATCGAATCGAACGCGTTCTTCTCGCGCGCCGACAGCTCGCCGTACTGGCGCGCGTCGCCCTTCATGTCGACCTCGTCGGGAATCCAGAAGTTGGTCGAGAGCTCCTTGTAGGCACGGTAGAACGACGGATACGGGATGTCGTTCCAGTTGAGGATGCCCGAGGTCGTGCCGTTGATGATCCCGGTCGAGCGGTTGGGATGGCGCGGCTCGAGGATGCGGATGCGCTCGAGCGGCGTACGGGTGAGGGGTGCGGTGGCGGACATGATTGGCTTGCTCTTCTCCGGTCGCGGACGAACGGATCTGTCTGGAGGAAAGCCCCCCTGAGTCAGGGGGGCGCGCCGAAGGCGCAGGGGTGTGGATGCTGATGAGCAGGGTCCGCGGTTTGCAAAGCAAACCGTGGAAGCTAAAGCGCGAATGCGCTTTAGCTGCTACACCACTCGCATTCCGCGATATCGATGTCGTTCGAGCGCACGTAGTACGTGGTCTTCAGCCCCTCGCGCCAGGCGGTCAGGTGCAGGTCGAGCAGGGTGCTGGCGCGGATGGTGCTGGGCACGTAGAAGTTGAAGCTGATCGACTGGTCGACGTGGCGCTGGCGGCGCGCGTTCTGGCGCACCGAGGCGAACTGGTCGAGCTTGTAGGCGCCCTTCTCGTAGTACGGCCAGGTCTCCAGCGACAGCCCCGGCGCGGCCACCGGGCGCCGGTAGTCCTTCTTCTCTTCGTAATAGAACGCGGAGTAGATCGGGTCGATCGACGCCGTGGAGCCGGCGATCTGCGCGGTCGACATGTTCGGCGCCACCGCCATCAGCCAGCCGTTGCGCACGCCGTTCACCGCCACCTGGGCCGCCAGCTCCAGCCACTGCGGGCTGTTGTAGCCGCGTGCGCGGAAGTACTCGCCGCTGTGCCAGTCGCTGCCGGCGAACACACCGTAGGTGCCCTTCTCCTTCGCCAGCGCCATCGAGGCCTGGATGGTGAGGAAGTTGATCCGTTCGTACAGCGCGTCGCTGTAGCCCTCGGCCTCTGGCGAGTTCCAGTCGATGCCCTTGAGCGCCAGCAGGTGGTGCCAGCCGAACGTCCCCAGGCCGATCGCGCGGTACTTGCGGTTGGTGATCGTCGCCTGCGGCACCGGCAGCGCGTTGAGGTCGATCACGTTGTCGAGCATCCGCACCTGGATCGGGATCAGCCGCTCGAGCACGTCGGTGATCAGGTCGCCCTGGCCCTCGGGCGGCAGCACCGCGCGGCCGAGGTTCACGCTCGACAGGTTGCACACCACGAAATCGCCCGCCTGCTTCGTGGTCACGATCTGGTTGCCGGAGATGATCTCCTGCATCAGCCGGGTCGGACTCATGTTCTGCAGGATCTCGGTGCACAGGTTCGACGAATAGATGCGGCCGGCGTGCTTGTTCGGGTTCTTCCGGTTCACCTCGTCGCGGTAGAACATGAACGGGTTGCCGGTCTCCAGCTGCGAGACCATGATCCGCTTGAAGATGTCGATCGCCTTGACGGTCCGGCGCGCGATGCGCTCGTCGGCCACCACCTCCTCGTACTTCGTCCGGAACGTGCCCTGACCGCGCGTCTCGTCGTAGAAGTCCTGCAGGTACCAGCCCTTGATCCGCTTCACCTCGTGCGGATCGAACAGGTACCAGTCGCCGCGGCGCTCCACCGCTTCCATGAACAGGTCGGGGATGCACACCGAGGTGAACACGTCATGCGCGCGCAGGCGCTGGTCGCCGTTGTTCAGGCGCAAGTCCAGGAACGCCTCGATGTCGCGGTGCCAGATGTCCAGGTACACCGCCACCGCGCCCTTGCGCTGGCCGAGCTGGTCGACCGAGACCGCGGTGTTGTTGAGCTGCTTGATCCAAGGCACCACGCCGCCGGAGGAATTGGGCACGCCGCGGATCGCCGAACCCGAGGAACGCACGTAGCCCAGGTACGCGCCCACGCCGCCGCCGCCCTTGGACACGCGCGCGATGTCGGTGTTGGAGTCGAAGATGCCCTGCAGCGAATCGTCGACGGTATCGATGAAGCACGAGGACAGCTGGCCGCCGACCTTGCCGGCGTTCTGCAGCGTCGGCGTGGCCACGGTCATGTACAGGTTCGACAGCGCCCAGTACGCCTCGCCCACCAGCTGCATGCGGCGCTCGCGCGGGCGTTCTTCCTGCATCAGATACAGCGCGATGGTGAGCCAGCGCTCCTGCGGCAGTTCGTACACGTTGCGCGCGTGGTCGGTGGCCAGATAGCGCGTGGCCAGCAGGTACAGGCCGTTGTAGGCGAACAGGCGGTCGCGCTCGGGATCGATCATGCGCCCGGCCTCCTGCAGCTCCTCCTTCGAGTACGCGCGCAGGATGTCGTTGGAATAGATGTTGCGGTCGGCCAGTGACTCCTGCAGGCCCACGTACGAGCCGTACTTCTGCTCGGCGTCGTAGAAGCGGTTGCGGCTGGCGCGCTTGTACAGCCGGCGCAGGTACAGGCGCGCGGCGAACATCTCCCATTCCGGCGCGGCCACGTCCACGCGGGCCTCGGCTTCACGGATCAGGTGGTCGGTGAGGTCGTCGGCGTTCACCGCCTCCTTGCGTTCGACGAAACCCAGCACGCTGCGCGTGTAGCCGTCGATATCGAGCTGCGGGAACTCGGCATGCACGCGCTCGATGCTGCGCTGCAGGCGCGCGCGGTCGAATGGCATGCGGCGGTTGCCGGCGTCCTTGGTGATCCAGGTGGACACGGCCGCGTCCGCGGCGGACGTGGCCTGTGCATCGGCTGGCCGCGGCGCGGGAATGGCGTCGTCACCGGCGTCGTGCGTCGCGGCGGCATCGGCCGCCGCTGCGGAGGCGTGGCGCGTGGCGCCATCGTCGTCGGTGACCGCCGGGGTTGCGGCCAGGGCCGGCGCATCGGCCGGGGCGTTGGTCTGGTGGCTCATGCTGGTCTCCACGCGGTCGCACACGTCCGGCCCGTCCCGCGCGGGTGGCGGCGGCCGTGGCGTGCAACGGTGGACGAGCGGCGTCGCAGGAACGGGGACTGCGCGCGGGCGCATCCCGGAGCCTGCTTCACCAGCCCCCTCCCCCCGGAGATCCGCGGCCGGCACCGCGCGGCGTGCAGGCGCGCGGCCGTCGGCAGGTCTTCGGACTCACGGGCACGGACGCATGGCGTCCACCTCCCCCGCCGCTTCCCGGAGCCTGGGCTCCAGTGCTGGTGGCGGGTTCGTTCCCGATTACCGCTGCGGGGCAGTGCCGGACTGGCCGCCGACCCTTGCGGGCGGGGCGTCACCGGCTTCCCTTTTCATCTCCGGAAGCCAGGGCCTCGGAGAACCGACGGGCACAACATAGTGGGGTGTCACCGAACCGTCAACACGAAATGTTGTGGAACATGGCCGGAGGCATCGTTCCACGGGAGGCGCCGCGGGACCCGCTTCGGCGTCGGTCGCCGGCATCGGGCCCGGTCCGGTCAGCGGCGCCGCGCGCGGGCCGCGTCCGCCATCGCGCGCAGCTCCTCGGCGGTAAGCCGGCCGTCGCCATCGGTATCGAGCCTGTCGAAATGCGCGTACACGCGCGGCAGGCCGGCCTCGGCCTCGGCGCGGTCGATGGCACCGTCGCCGTTGCGGTCGGCGGCCTGCCAGCGCTCGCGGATGACCTCGCGCTGGTCGGCGCTGAGCTGGCGCTGGGCGCAGGCCGAGGACGACAGGGCGGCGAGCGCCAGCACGACGGCGAGCGTGAACGGGCTGCAGTAGCGCATGGGATCTCCTGGGCGTGGGTGATGCGGGATGCGTCGCGGACGGCGCGGGAGCGGTCCGGGGGAAGGCGGAGACGCGCCGCCCGCGACGCGAGGGGGACGTCAGCGGCGGCGGCAGGCGATGGCGTCGCCGTTGGCGTTCGCGCACTCGACCGTTCGCACCACGACGTCGTCGCTGCGCGTGGTGGTGGCCGCGTAGTGGTTGCCGTTGGCGGCGGTCGCCTGGGTGCTGCGGCTGGCGTCGACGTGGCCGTCCGCGTCACGCGCGGCAGTGCCGGCGGTGGAGACGCTGCCGCCGTTGCGGCCGTGCACGGTGGCGCTGCCGGTGCGGGTGGCGCTGCCGTCGGGGTCGCGATGGAAGCTGCCGCGGCGCGTGGCCTCGCCGCCTTGCGTGCCGCGCACATCGCCGGCACTGCGGCCGGCGACGCTGCCGTGGCCATCGCCGGCGATCGCGCGGTGGCGCACCGCGACGCCGCGTTCGCCGCTGGCGACATGGCGGCTGCGCGCATACGCGCCCTGCGCGCCGGCGCCCGCGGCGCGGGTCGCCGCGATGCGCCCGCCTTCGCCGCCGTGGGCGACGACGCGCCCGCGCACGCGTTCGGCCGACGCCTCGGGCACGATGCCGGCGAGCGCGCCGCACAGCGTCAGCGCCGCCAGCAGGATCGGGGTCTTGGACATGGTGGACTCCTGTGGTCTCGGACGCGATGCGGGGCGCATCGCGTGCCGGGATGATCGCCAGCCGGCGACCCCCATGCGCGTCGTTCCTGTCGCCGGATGTGTCCGGCGCGGCGCCCGGACACATCCGGTTGCATTTCCGCCCTGCGGCGGGTTTGCGGGCGGCCGAGGGGGGCGGCGATAGTGCGCCCATGGCCGAAGACGCCCCCCGGATCCTGCTGGTCGACGACGACGAGCGGCTGCGCGAGCTGCTGGTGCGCTACCTGGAGGCGCAGGGCTTCGCCGTGCGCGGCGTGGCCGACGGCACGCGGATGCGGCAGGCGCTCGACCGCGGCCACCACGACCTGATCGTGCTCGACCTGATGCTCCCGGGCGAGGACGGGCTGGACATCTGCCGGCGCCTGCGCGGACAGGGGGACACCACGCCGATCGTGATGCTCACCGCCAAGGGCGACGAGATCGACCGCATCGTCGGGCTGGAGATCGGCGCCGACGACTACCTGCCCAAGCCGGTCAACCCGCGCGAGCTGCTGGCGCGGATCCGCGCCGTGCTGCGGCGCGCGCCGGGGGTGCTGGCGGGGGCGCCGCAGCCCGAAGGCGGGCAGGTCGGGTTCGGCCGGTTCCGGCTCGACCTCGGCGCACGCGCGCTCAGCCGCGACGGCGAACCGCTGCGCATCACCTCGGGCGAGTTCGCGCTGCTGTCGGTGCTGGTCCGGCATCCGCGGCAGCCGTTGAGCCGCGACCGTCTGATGAGCCTGGCGCGCGGCCGCGGCCACGACGCGTTCGAACGCAGCATCGACGTGATGGTCGCGCGCCTGCGCAAGCTGATCGAAGACGATCCGAAGCAGCCGCGCATCCTGCAGACGGTGTGGGGCGTGGGCTATGTGTTCGTGCCGCCGCAGGAGGCGGCATGAGCGCGATGCGCTCGGTATTCGCGCAGCTGGTGCTGGTGATCGCGCTGGTGCTCGCCGGGGCGGCGACGCTGGCGCTGCTGCTGGGGCGCGAGTTCGCCGCGCGGCCGGCCAACACGCAGCTGCTGCGCGGGATCGAGGGGATGGCGGTCGCGGTCGAGGCGCTGGCCCGCGACGGCCGGCGTGCGCACGCGCTGGCCCGGCTGCGCGAGGCGGGCATCGAACTGCGCGAGGACGCACCGCCGCCCGCGCGCACGCGGCCGCTGGCGGTGATGCGGCGGTTCGAGTCCCGCGCGCGCGGCGTGCTCGGCGCGGAGCGCGAACTGCGCCTCGGCGCGGGCGACGACGGCCACGTGCTGTGGCTGCGGCTGGACCTGCAGCCGCCGGTGTGGGTGGCGCTGGTGCACGACCGCCCCGGCACCGGCCTGAGGCAGTACTCGGCGCTGCTGCTGGGCGGCTGCGTGCTGCTGGTGTGGGCGGCTGCGGCGTGGGTCGCGCGGCGGCTGGTGCAGCCGCTGCGCCGGCTCGCCAGCGCGGCGCCGGCGCTGGTGCGCGGCGAGCACGTGGTGCCCGCGATCGGTCCGGCGCCGGCGGAGGTGGTGGGCCTGGCGCGCGCGCTGGGCGAGGCCAACCGCGAGGTGCGCGAGGCGGCCGACGAGCGCCGGGTGATGCTGGCGGGCATCTCGCACGACCTGCGCACGCCGCTGACGCGGCTGCAGTACGCGCTGGCGCTCGTGCCCGGCACCGATCCGGCGCTGCAGGCCGGCATGTACCGCGACATCGCCGAGATCGACGCGATCCTGTCGCAGTTCATCGCCTACGCGCGCGACGGGCGCGACGAGCGCGTGGAACTGGTGGACCTGGCGCAGGTCTGCCGCCATGCACTGGCCGCGGCCGACGGCGACTGGACGATCGACCTGCCCGATTCCGCTTCGATCCAAGGCCGGCCGATGGCGCTGCTGCGCGCGGTGGAGAACCTGGTGGCGAACGCGCAGCGCCACGGCGCGCCGCCACGGTCGCTGTCGCTGGTACGCGAGGGCGATGGCTGGCGGGTGGAGGTCACCGATGGCGGGCCGGGCATCGAACAGGCCCAGGCGCAGCGCGTGCAGCGACCGTTCGTGCACGGCGACCGCGGCGGCGCCGGCCTCGGCCTGGCGATCGTCGCCCGCGTGGCGCACCAGCACCGCGGGGAGCTGCGGCTGCTGCCCGGGTCGCCCACCGGTCTGCGCGCGCAGCTGTGGCTGCGTGGCGCCTGATCCCTCGCGACACCCGCAGGAGACTCCGATGAGACCCTCCCCGCCACGAATCGCCGCCGTCCTCGCCGCCGCCCTCGTCGTGCTCGCCTCGGCCTGCGCGCCCGCGTCCGCGCAGGGCCTGCGCGAACGGCTGCAGCGCGCGCGCGAGGCCTCGCTGCGCCCGGCCGCCCAGCCGCCGGTGCTGCCCGACGGCGCGCGCCGGATCGCCGACGTGGCCTACGGCGACGATCCGCGCCAGCGATTCGACGTGTACCTGCCGGCGCAGGCGCGCGATGCACCGGTGCTGCTGTTCGTGCACGGCGGCGGCTGGGCGTTCGGCAACAAGGACAACCCGGGCAACGTTCCCGCCAAGGCGGCGCGCTGGCTGCCGGACGGCTTCGTACTGGTGTCCACCAACTACCGGTTGCGTCCCGACACCGCGCCGATCGACCAGGCCCGCGACGTCGCGCGTGCGCTCGCGGAGGTGCAGCGGCGCGCGCCGCAGTGGGGTGCCGACCCCGCGCGCGTGCTGCTGGTCGGGCATTCCGCCGGCGCGCACCTGGCCACGCTGGTGGCGGCCTCGTCCACGCTGTGGCGCGAGGCCGGCGCCTCGCGCCCGCTGGGCGTGGTGTCGCTCGACAGCGGCGCGCTGGACGTCCCGGACCTCATGCGCCGCCCGCGCATCCCGGCCCTGTTCCACCGCGCCTTCGGCGACGATCCCGCCGACTGGACCGAAGCCTCCCCGCACCATCGGCTCGCGCGCGACGCCTCGCCCATGCTTCTGGTCTGCTCCACGCGCCGGCCCGACGCCTGCCCGCAGTCGCACGCGATGCAGGCCAGGGCCGCGGCGCTGGACGTGCGCATCGACGTGCTGGAGCAGGATCTGTCCCACGGCGACGTCAACCACCTGCTCGGGGAACCCTCGGCCTATACCGCGGCAGTGGACCGCTTCATCCGCTCTCTGCTCGACTGATCTGCGCGAGTCGTCGGTGGAGGATGCGGTCACCGCAATGGGGCAGGGGTCCGGATGCGTGGATCGATACGACTTCGGCGTGCGCGGGGGACGGTGACGTTCGGGGTGTGGACGGCCAGCCCCGGATGCGCCCTGCGGGCTTATCCGGGCTACGGGACGATATGGCAGATGCGCGTAGCCCGGGTAAGGCGCAGCCGCACCCGGGGGAGACGCGACACGAGGTGACGCAGCGCGCGGCCAGGCGGTGCCGCATGCGGGAAGGCGGGCAGGCGCAGCCCCGGGCCGGCCCGGGGTGGCCCGCGTGGCCGCCGCGTGGCCGGGTCTGTCATCCTTGTGTCGCACCTCCGGTCCCGCGCCCTGTCGTCCTTGCCTTCCGTCTCCGACCCGTCCCCGTCTGCCGTCGGTTTCGGCGCGTTCGAACTCGATCTCGCGCGCCGCGAGCTGCGCCGCGAGGGCGTGCCCGTGGACATGCCGGTGCGGGTGTTCGAATGCCTGGAATGCCTGGTGCTGCACCGGGATCGCGCCGTCGGCCGCGACGAACTGCTGCAGGCGGTGTTCCACCGCACCGATGTCAGCGATGGCCAGCTGGCGCAGGTGGTGCTGCGCGCGCGGCGCTGCGTCGACGACGACGGACAGGCCCAGCACACCATCCGGACCGTGCCGCGTTTCGGTTTCCGCTGGATGGCGCCGACCCGTTCGATCGAAGGCGACCAGGCGCCGTCGCGTCTGCCGCACGCCGGCGATGGCCCCATGCCGCATGCGGTCGACGCAGCCGCGGCCCCGCAGGACGAAGGCGCACCCGCGGCGCATGCCGCGCCAGCCGCGCGTGCGCGTCGGGCCTCGCGCTCCGCCCGCGCGCGCTGGATCGCGGCCGGCATCGCGGCGGCGGTGTTGGTGTCGTCGATGCTGGCGTGGCAGCTGCGGCCGCGCGCCACGCCGGCGGACACCGTGCCCGGCAGGGAGGCGCCCGCGTCTGGCGCGGGCACGCTGGTGCTGCCGCTGGACGTCGACGGCGTCGCGGACATCGCCTGGGCGCGGCTGGGGCTGATGGACTATGTCGCCGACCGCCTGCGCCGGGCCGGGCTGTCGGTGCCGCCGAGCGAAAGCACGCTCGCGCTGCTGGGCGGGGAGGACACCGCGCCCGGCGTGCTGCGCAGCCGGCTGTCCGCGTCCGCCGTCGTCACCGGTCGCGTCGCGCGCGCCGGCGCCGGCTGGCGCCTGCACCTCCAGGCCGAGGGCGCGGACGGCTTGCAGCTCCAGGCGCAGGCCGATGCCGACGACCTGCTCTCCGCCGCGGCGCTGGCGAGCGACCGCCTGCTGGCCGCGCTGGGGCATGCCGCCCCGGCCGGCGGCGACGCCGCCGCGCTGGCGCTGGAGGAACGCCTGCAGCGCGTGCGCGCGGCGTTCCTGGCCAACGAACTGGACACCGCGCGGCGCATCCTCGAGGACGCGCCGCCCTCGCAGCTCTCGCAGCCGCAGCTGCGCTTCCGGCTGGCCCAGGTCGACTACCGCGCCGGCGAACTGGACGCGGCCGAACGCACGATCGACGCGCTGCTGGCCGACCCCGAGGCCGTGCGCGATCCGCTGTTCCGCGCGCGCCTGCTGTCCTACCGCGGCGGCGCACGGATCCGCCGCAACGCGCTGCACGAGGCCGAGCGCGATTTCGACCTGGCGGCCGCGGCACTGGCCGGGCGCGAAGGCGACCTCGAGCACGGCAGCGTGCTGATGGGGCGCGGCGTGGCGCGCGCCGCGCTCGGGCGCGAGGACGAGGCGATCGCCGACTTCGGCGCCGCGCGCACCCGCCTGCAGCGCGCCGGCGACCGCCTCGCCGTGGCCCGGGTCGACGCCAACCTGGGCGCGCTGGAACTCGGGCGCGGCCGTCCGGGGCAGGCGCTGGACTACCTGGACAGCGCGCTCGCGGTGTTCGAGGGTTCGACCGCGATGAACGAGCTGCAGGTCACGCGCTCGGCGATGTCCGCGGCGCACCTGCTGCGGCTGGATGCCGAGGCCGCGCTGGCGGTCAGCGACCGGGTGCGGGCACTGCTGCCGCGCACCCGGGATCCGGCGCTGCGGCTGGCCGCCGCGCTGGACCGGGCCAATGCGCTGATCGCGCTCGGCAGGTTCTCTGAGGCGCGGCAGGGGCTCGAATCGCCGGACATCGCCGCCCGCAGCACGCCCCCGTACGAACACCGCCGCGCGCAGACCCGGATCGAGCTGGCCTGGCGCAGCGGGGAGCCGGCCGCCGCGGTGGCGATTGCCGACGCCATCCTCGCCGGCTGGACCCGCACCCCGGGCGATGCGCTCTACGACCACGTCCGCCTGCGCCGCGCCCAGGCCGCGCAGGCCGCGGACCTGCCGCCGGCCGCGACCTCCGCGATCGATACCGCCGACCGGCCCACCCCGGCCCTGCTGCTGGCCTTCGCGGTCGAACGCGGCGACGCCGCTGACGCCGAGCCCGGCCTGCGCGCCGCGCTCGCCGCCGCCGAGGCCCGCGGCGCGCCGGCGGAGATCGTCGAGGTGGTCGCCGTGCACGCGCGCTGGCTGCTGCGCCGCGGCCGGGTGCAGGAGGCCGCCGCCCTGGTCGGTCGGGTCGCGCCGTGGCTGGAGCGCTGCCACGACTGCGCGGTGCTGCAGCTGCAGCTCGCCCGCGCCCTCGGCGACGACGCCCTGGCCGCGGAGGCGCGCCGCGCAGCCGAACGCCTCGCCGGCGAGCGCGCGCTGCCGCCCGACGCCGCCGCGCCGCCTCCTGCCGTCAGCCGTCCGTAACGCACCTGTCATCGATCGCGAATGCGCCACCGCCGGCCTGTGGCGCACGTTCGGACGGACCGGCGCCCCCGCGCCGTGCCTGTCCCCGGCGGCCCTGTCCGCCCTCCGGAACCCCTGATCCGAGGAGATCCTGCCGATGCCCCGACCGTCCCTGCTCGGCCTGGCCTGCGCCGCCGCGCTCGCCAGCGCCCCGTCCCTCGCCGTCGTCCCGGTCGTCACCGACCTGGGCGCCGACAACTACGTCCAGGCCGTGTCCGACGACGGCGCCGTGGTCGTCGGCATGCAGGTGCGTTTCGACGTGGACCCGGCCGGCAACGGCGTCACCCGCTGGACCGCGGCCGGCGGCACCCGGGTCATCGGCGGCCTCGCCAGCGGGCGTCCCGACGTCTCCGCCGACGGCCGCACCATCGGCGCCACGGTCATGGCCGACCGCCCGATCGCCGCCTTCTGGACCGAGGCCGGCGGCTGGAAGACGCTCGCCGAGCAGGAGATGATCCCGCCGCTGCCCGGCTGGGAGACCCACGCCAACGCGATCTCCGCCAACGGCACCCGGCTGACGGGCTTCACCGTGCCCAGCCCGGTTGACTACTACCAGTACCGCGGCTTCAGCTACAACCCGGACGACGCCATCGACCGCTGGGTCGACTTCGGCTGGGCGGAACTGCCGATGCTGCGCAAGGGCACGTATTCGGAGGCCACCGACACCTCCGCCGACGGCCTGGTCCAGGTCGGTATCTCCACCACCGGCTTCAGCAGCGCCTACCACGCGGTGATCTGGGAGCAGGGCGACATCCGCCAGCTGCGCGACGCCGCCGGCACCGCCCTGGACGCGGGCACGCTGCGCTGCAATGCCGACTGCTCGGTCATCGCCGGCGGTGGCGGCGGCTACAGCGCGTTCGAGCCGGTGCTGGCCTGGCGCTACCTGCGCAGCGAGCGCGGCGACCGGGTGTGCCACTTCAACCCGCACCAGGGGGTGAACCGCACCGCGCTGCGCTACCAGTCCTACGCCACCAGCGCGTCGGGCAACGTGATCGCCGGCAGCTACTACTTCGACGACGTGCCGCCCGGCGGCGGCTGGGCCCGCAACGTGGCCAAGGGCTTCCTGTGGATCGGCACCGAGACCGGCGGCACGATGCACGACCTGCAGACCTACCTGCGCGGCCTGGGCCAGCGCGCGCTCGACGACTGGCCCGAGGTGGAGGTCACCGGCATGTCCGCGAACGGCCGCTACCTGGTGGGTTGGGGGATCGACGCCAGCGAGACCGTGCGCGGCTGGCGCATCGACTTCGGCGCCACGCCGCGCGCGACCGGGCCCCGCGCGGACTACACCTCCTGCCCGCCGCGGACCAAGCCACCGCGCACGCAGGCCCTGGCGGCCGCGGATGCGCCGACGCCCGACCAGGCGCGCTTCGTGGACCAGCCCTCGGGCGAATTCGGCACCGGGCGTGGCCAGCGCTACTTCGTCGAACCGCACGGCGCGCGCCTGCTCGGCGGCGCGCGGCGCGACCGGCTGCAGGCCCTGCTGCCGCTCGGCGGCGGGCGCTACCTCGACCGCAGCAGCGGCATGCTGATCGCCTTCGCCCGCGATCGAGAAGGCATGGTCACCGGCCTGCACGCCCGCCGCGGCACGGCGGGCGCCGGCCTGCGCCTGCCGCGCAAGCCCGACTGACCGTCGCGTCCGAGCGTCGCTCCCGGTATGCGTGGACCGGTCCGGGTCGCCGTGCGGCCGCCCCGCGCCACAGGGCGGCCCCTGCGTCGCCCGCCTGCGTAGCCCGGGTAAGGCAAAGCCGCACCCGGGTCGGCGCGCGGAGGGGCAGGCCCAAGTGCGCGCCCCGTCCGGGCGCCGCTCCCCGGTGGGCGTGGACCGGCTCGGGTCGCCGTGCGGTCGCCCCGCGCCACCGGGCGGCGCCTGCGTCGCCCGCCTGCGTAGCCCGGGCAAGGCGAAGCCGCCCCCGGGTCGCCGCGCAATGGGGGCTCGCCCCGGTGCGCGCCGCATCCGGCGCTATGCGCCGAGGTGCCCGCTGGCCAGGTACTCCTCGCCCTGCATCTCGATCAGGCGCGAGGCGGTGCGTTCGAACGCGGCGGCGATGCGCTCGCCGGCGTACAGCGACGGCGGCGGCGCGTCGGCGGTGCAGACGAGGTTGACGCGGCGGTCGTAGAGCTCGTCGACCAGGTTCACGAACCGGCGCGCGGCGTCGTTGCGGGTCTCGTCCAGCACCGGGATGCCGCCCAGCAGCACGGTGTGGAACTCGCGCGCGATCTCGATGTAGTCGTTGGTGCCGCGCGGGCCCTCGCACAGCGCGTCGAAGTCGAACCAGGCCATGGCCTGGCAGCGCGCGCGCACCGCGATGCGGCGGCCGTCGACCTCGATCCCCGCCTCGCGGTGCGCATCGTCGCCGCCCAGCTCGCGCCAGCGCGCCGCCAGCCAGGCGTCGGAGTCCGCGTCCAGCGGCGCGCGGTACACCGGCGATCGGGTCAGCGCGCGCAGCCGGTAGTCGGTGCCGCTGTCCAGGTGCACCACCTCGCAGTGGCGCCGGATCAGCTCGATCGCGGGCAGGAAGCGCGCGCGCTGCAGGCCGCCGGCGTACAGCTCCACCGGATCGACGTTGGACGTGGTCACCAGCACGATGCCCTCGGCGAACATGCGCTCGAGCAGGCGCGCCAGCAGCATCGCGTCGCCGATGTCGCTGACGAAGAACTCGTCCAGCACCAGCACCCGGATCTGCGCCCGCCAGCGCTGCACGATCGCCGCCAGCGGGTCGCGTTCGCCGGCGTGTTCGCGCAGCTGCGCATGCACCCGGCGCATGAAGCGGTGGAAGTGGGTGCGGCGCTTGCCGGGCACGTCCGCGGCAGGCGCGTCTGCCGACAGCGCCTCGCCGCGCACGTCGGGCAGCGGCAGCCCGGCGTGGAACAGGTCGACCAGGAAGGTCTTGCCGCGGCCGACGCCACCCCACACGTACAGGCCGTCCGGCGCGGCCGGCGGGTTGCTGCCGAGCAGCCGGCCGAACAGGCCCGGGCGCGGCGCGGGGCGGGCCAGCGCGGCGTGCAGGCGGTCGAGTTCGCGCAGGGCGCCATGCTGCGCGGGATCGTCCTGCCAGTCGCCGCGCTCGACCCCGGCGCGGTAGCGCTGCGACGGCGTCGCCGTCCCGTCCGCCTCAGCCATCCGCGGTCGGCAGGTAGGCGCGCACCCCGTGCTTGATCGCGCCGCGCAGGTCGATCAGCTTGCGGTGGAAGAAGTGGCTGGTGTCGGGCATGCGCACCAGTTCGGCCTGGGCGCCGCTGCGCTCGAGCCAGTCGTACACGGCCTGCGGGTCGACGATCTCGTCGGCCTCGCCCTGGATCACCAGCCACGGCATGGTCGGCAGGTCGATGTCGTCGAACTCCCAGCGTCCGGCCGGCGGCGCGATCGACAGCAGCAGCGCCGGCTGCAGCGAAGCGGCCGCGCGCAGGGTCACGTAGGCGCCGAAGCTGAAGCCGGCCAGCCACAGCGTCGCCTGCGGCCGCTGCGCACGCACCCAGGCGGCCGCCGCGCGCAGGTCCTCGACCTCGCCCACGCCCTCGTCGAACGCGCCTTCGGAGTTGCCGGTGCCGCGGAAATTGAAGCGCACCGTGGTCGCGCCCAGCTCGCGCAGGCTGCGCGCGGCCATGGTCACCACCTTGTTGTGCATCGTGCCGCCCTCGGTCGGCAGCGGGTGGCACACGATCGCCACCAGCGGCAGCGGCGCCACGTCGGCATCGGGCGGGTCGACCGCCACCTCCAGCGCGCCGGCCGGCCCGGGCAGGCGCAGGCTCGCGGCTTCGGTGGGGAAAGCGGGCAGGGCGTCAGGCATGCAGACATGATAGCGGTGGCCCCGCGACGGACCCGTCGCGACATGGCGCGCGCGTCGCGACGCATCACACCCGCGCGACGCGGGCGCGGCGGGGCGGCTTGACAGCTCCGGTAGTGTTATCAGGTAACACCCTTCTGCAGCCGTCCCATGTCCCCGAACCCGCTCGACGCCACCCTCGACGCCTCCGCCATCGGCCTGTCGGGCCTGTGCCTGGCCCACTGCCTGCTGCTCCCGGCGGCCGCGGCCCTGCTGCCGGCGCTGGCGATCGCGGCCGAGGCGGAGTGGCTGCACCTCGCCTTCGCCGCGTCCGCGCTGCCGATCGCCGGCCTGGCCCTGGCGTGCGCGCACCGGTGCCGGCCGCTGCCCCCGGCGCTGTGGGCGCTGGCCGCCGCCGGCCTGTGCGGCCTGGCTGCGGGCGCCGTCGGCTGGCCGGCGCATGCGCTGGAGACCCCGCTCACGGTCGCCGGCAGCCTGGCGCTGGCCGCCGCCCACCTGTGGAACTGGCGCCTGCGCCCGCACGCGCGCTGCGCCGGCTGACGTTCGGGCACAGGACTGACTGCCCCGCCCGGGGCGCCTGTTGCGTTGACGATGCGCGCGGCCTCCGGTCGGTGGCGAGACGCCGACGCCGCAACACGAACCACGCACCCGCGCGGTCAACCCCGGCGCGTGCGTGTGGGCCCGGGCCCGGTACCGGGGGTGGACCTAGAGGTCGAATCCGACCAGCAGCGGATCGTGGTCGGAACTGCGCCACGGCGCGTCGTCGCGCCCGTTGCCGCCATGTTCGCCGACGTTCTCCGCCTCGTCGGCATTGCTGTGCCACTCCGCCGCCCCCGCCAGGCGCTGCCCCAGCGCCGGGCTGAGGATGGCGTGGTCGAGCCGCCCGGCCTGGCCGTCGTAGACGAAGCTGTAGGGCGCCTCCACGCCGGCCTCGGCCAGCGCATCGCGCCAGCCGCGGTCGCGCAGGTGCCGCACCGGGTCTTCCTGCGCGTAGGCGTTCAGGTCGCCGACGATGGCTACCAGATCGCTGCCGGATCCCGTCGGGTCGGTGGCCAGCCAGTCCGCCAGCCGGCGCGCGGATGCCAGCCGCAGCGGGTTCCAGCAGGCCTGGCCGTCGTCCTGGTCCCGCTCGGCCCCGCTGGCCTCGCGGCAGCCCTTGGACTTGAAGTGGTTGGCCACCACCACGACTGCGGGCCCGGCGTCGCGGCCGTCGGCCACGGGCACGAACGCCTGCGCCAGCGGCGCGCGGCTGCGGCCGTCGAACGGGCCGTCGCCGAGGGTGGCCGGCGCGCCCTGCGGCCGCACCCGCCCGGCGCGGTAGACCAGGCCGACCCGGATCGCGTCGTCGCCCGGGCCCTGGCCGGCGTCGACGAAGGCCCAGTCGCCACCGCCGGCATTGAGCGCGTCCACCAGCTGCGCCAGGCTCGAGTCCGGCCCGAAGCCATCGTTCTCCAGCTCCATCAGGGCCGCCACGTGCGGGTCCAGCGCCCGGATCGTGGCCACCAGCCGTCCCAGCTGGGCCTGCAGTTCGGCCGGGGTGCGCGCGCCGCGTTCGGTCGGGAAGCCGCCGCCGCGCCCGTCGCCGTTGAACAGGTTGCGCAGGTTGAACGCCGCCAGCCGCAGGTTGCCGGGCACCGTGGGCGCGGCCGGGCGCGGCGCCGGGGCGATCGCCGGCACGGCGGTCAGCTGCAGCCGCACCTGGCCCCAGCGCTGGTCGACGATGCCCTCGGCGCCCGTGACCACGCTGCCCGCGCGCGGCGCGGGACGGCCGTCCAGGTACCAGACCGTGCGCGGATCCTCCATCGCCATCGCATCGTCGAGCAGCAGCCGGCGGCGGGCGTTGTCGGCGGCCACGCGCGCCGCGGCCGGGCCGGGCGGCGCGACCTCGGTCGGCGTGTACAGGCGGCCGCCGAAGCTGGCGTGCAGCACGCCGCGCCGGGCCAGCTCGTGCTGGCCGCCGATCGTCAGCGGGGCGTCGATCCGCACCGACATGCCTTCCAGCCGCTCCCAGTCGCCCGGCGGCGCGTCCAGCACCAGCGGCGCGACCGTACCGCGGCCGACGACCTCGATCGCGGCCGCCTCCAGCGCGGTCAGGCTGCCGCGCGCGCGGTCGCCGTGCTCGACCACCCGGCCGCGCACGCGGACCCGGTCGCCGGTGCGCAGTTCGGGCGCCGCGTCGGACGTTACGAATAACGCATCGGAGGTGGCCGGATCGCCGTCGCCGGCGTCCTGCACGAACCAGCCGCCGAGGTGGCGGCCGAAGTTGCCGGTGACTACGCCCTCCACCGTCGCCTCGCGGTCGAGCAGCGGGCTGGTGTCACCGTCGCCCTGCACCGCGCCGATCGCGACCACGCCGGCAGGCAGCGACGCGGCGCCGGGATCGACGCGCGGGGTTTCGCAGCCGGTCAGCAGGGCGGCCGCCGCCGGCAGCGCGAACAGGCAGGTGCGCAGCCGCGCGGTGAGGGGCGTCGTGGGCATGCAGGGGTTCCGTCCGGGGCGCAGACACGACAACGCCGCCCGGAGGCGGCGTCGCAGGACCGCAGGGGCGGCCAGCTTACTGGAGGTTGTCGACCATCCAGTCGACCGTTGCCTGCACCTGCTCGTCGGTCAGCGCGGGGTTGCCGCCCTTGGCCGGCATCACGCCGGCGCTGCCGGTAAAGCCTTCGATCGAGTGCCGGTACAGGGTCTCGGTGCCCTGGGCGATGCGCGCGCTCCAGGCCGCGGCGGTCAGCGTCGGCGCGCCGCCGGCGCCGGAGCCGTGGCAGCCCGAGCACAGGTTCTGGTAGATCACCGAACCGTCCAGGGTGCCGCCGTAGGCGACCTGCGAGGCCGCGGCCGCGGCGGCGGCGGCGGTGGCGGCCGCCTGCGCGGCGGCACCGGTGCTGCCGGCGTAGACCGAACCGACCGGCGCGATGCGGTTCTCGGTGCGCTTGGCGGCGGACGGATCCACCTCCGGCGGCAGGGTGCGGTGCAGCAGGGCCGCGCCGACGATCAGGCCCAGGGTCACCAGCACCAGGAAGCCGATCACCAGCGAGAAGCGCTTGAGGAACTCGAGGTCGTAATTGCGCACGAACACACCCTTGGCACGCGGCCGACGGAGCCGCAGCTAGCGCGGAAGTATAAACACCAAACTTCGCCGCACCCACCCTGGGGGCGGCCGTGCGGGCCGACCGGCGGGCGGCGTGGGCGCCGTATCGGGCGCTGCGACCGGTTCCTGCACAATGCCTGCGGCATGCACGCCGACGCCGCGACCGACTTCCGCCTCTACCACTCCAATGCCCTCGACGTGCTCGCGGCGCTGTTGGCCGACGAGCTGCGCCGGCCGGTGCCGGGGCAGGGGCTGCTGGAGCCGGACGTGGTGCTCATCCCGCAGGTGGCGCTGCGCCGCTGGCTGCAGGCCACCCTGGCCCAGGCGCATGGCGTGTCGGCCAACCTCGAGTTCCTCACCCCCGGTGAATTCGTGCAGCGCGCGCTGGACGCCAACGTGCCGGGGAAGGGCGAGGACCTCGACGCCGCCGCGCTGCGCTGGCGCATCCACGCCGCGCTGGCCGACCCGGCGCTGCTGCGCGAGCGCGCGCTGCAGCCGCTGCGCGCGTATCTCGAAGGCGCGCCGGATCCGCTCAAGGCCTGGACGCTGTCGGGCGAGCTTGCGCAGGCGTTCGAGAAGTACAAGGCCTGGCGCCGCGAGTGGCTGCTGGCGTGGGAGGCGGGCGAGGCGCCGCGCGACCCGCAGGCCGCGCTGTGGCGGCGCGTGGCCGGCGGCACCCGCCACCGCGCGCGCCGCATCCAGGACTACCTCGGCGGCTTCGCCGCGCCCGGCGCATCGCTGCCGGCGGGCCTGCCGAAACGCCTGTTCGCGTTCGCCATCCTCAATGTGTCGCCCGATGTGCTGCGCGTGATCGCCACCCAGTCGCGCGTGGGCACCCTGCACCTGTACGTGCCCTCGCCCAGCCGCGACTACTGGGGCGACCTGCAGGCGCTGCGGGGCGCCGCGCGAAACCTTCCGCCGTCGTCCCCGCGCAGGCGGGGACCCATGGACGTTGCTTTCGACCCTTCGACTCCCTTGGCCCCCCGCGCTCACGGGAACAACGAGTTGGACGCGCTGCAGGTGCCTTCGTCGTCCCCGCAACCGCAACAAGCGCCCCATGGCCGCGCGGAGCATGCGCGATCCATCGACGTCCAGGCTGCGGAGACAACGTCCATGGACCCCCGCCTTCGCGGGGGCGACGAGCCGGAAGTGGCGTGGGATGACGCGAGCGGCATGTCGCTCGCCGACACCGACGACGATCCCGCGCTCGCCGGCGACAACCCCCTGCTGCAGGCCTGGGGCGCCGCCGGGCGCGACTTCATGGCGGTGTTGGGCGGCTACGAGGTGGTGCACCCGGACACCGAGATCCGCGGCGACGCCGATCCGGGCGAGGGCGGCGGCGCGCTCGCCGGCAGCCTGCTGCGCCGGCTGCAGTCGGACCTGTTCCACCGCCGCGCCGCGCCGCCGCCCGAGCCCACGCCGGAGGATCCGCGCACCCGCCTGCCGGCGCTGCGCCTGGACGACCCCAGCCTGCAGGTGCACGCCTGCCACACCCGCCTGCGCGAACTGCAGGTGCTGCACGACCAGCTGCGCGCGCTGTTCGAGGATCCGCGCTTCGACCCGCCGCTGCAGCCGCGCGAGGTCGCGGTGCTGGCGCCGGACATCGATCCCTACCTGCCGTACCTCGACGCCGTGTTCGGCGGCCGCGGCCGCGGCGACGCCATCCCCTATGCCGTGGCCGACGCCAGCCCGCTCGCCGGCGAGCCGCTGGCCGACGTGTTCCTGCGCCTGCTGGCGCTGCCGGTGGCGCGCTTCGGCCTGGTCGAAACCCTCGACCTGCTCGCCAGCCCGCCGCTGGCCGAGGCCGCGCAGCTCGACGCCGCCGCCTTCGACCGCCTGCACGCCTGGCTGCACGCCGCCGGCGCGCGCTGGGGCCTCGATGTCGCGCACCGCGCGCGCCTGGAGGCGCCGGCCGACGACGCCTACACCTGGGCCTTCGCGCTCGACCGCCTGCTGCTGGGCCACGCCACCGGCAGCGATGCGGCCATCGCCGGCGCCGACGGCCAGACCGTCGCGCCGATGCCCGAGCTCGAAGGCAGCGCGCTCGACGCGCTCGACACCCTGGTGCGGCTGCTGCGCGTGCTCGCGCGCCACGCCCGCGCGCTGGACGAGGCGCTCACGCCCGAGGGCTGGCGCGAACGTCTGCTCGGCCTGCTCGAGGCGCTGCTGCCGCGTCCGCCCGCCGCCGCAAACACGCGCCGCGCGCTCGACCGCCTGCGCACGCTGATCGACAGCTTCGCCAGCGACGCGAGCCGCGCCGGCGTCGACACCCTGGTGCCGGCCGAGATCGTGCGCGCGCACTTCGCCGCCGCGCTGGCGGAAGCCGACACCCGCGCGCCGCTGCTCACCGGCGGCGTCAGCGTGGCGCGCATGGTGCCGATGCGGCTGCTGCCGTTCCGCGCGATCTGCCTGCTGGGCATGGACGACGGCGCGTTCCCGCGGCGCGATCCGGCCGGCGGCATCGACAGGCTGGCGTCCGATGTGGCCAGGGGCCTGCGCCTGCGCGGCGACCGCTCCACCCGCGACGACGACCGCTTCCTGTTCCTGCAGCTGTTCGCCGCCGCGCAGGACGTGTTCTACGTGAGCTACCAGGGCGCCGATCCGCGCGACGGCAGCGTGCGCGAACCCTCGGTGCTGGTCGCCGACCTGCTGGCGGCGGCCGACGCGCAGCACGCGCCGGAGGCGAACGCCGTCGCGGCGCTGGTGGTGCGGCACCCGCTGCAGCCGTTCGCGCCGGCCGCGTTCGGCGACGCGGACGAGCCGCGGCGCTTCTCCTTCGACGCGCAGTGGTGGCCGGCGGCGGCGCAGCCGTCCACGCGGCGCCGACCGCTGCCGCCGTGGTTCGACGGCGAACCGCTGCCCGCGCCCGATGACCACGAGGGCGCCGGCAGCGCGCCCGGTGCCGCCGACGCGTTCGCGGCCGCCGCTGCCGGAAGGCAGGGGGCGAGCGCGCCCGCCGGCAACGCGGTGCATCCCGCGACGCTCACGCTCGACGAACTGCGCCGCTTCCTGCAGGCGCCGGCGGCCGAGTTCCTGCGCCAGCGCCTCGGCCTGCGGCTGGCCGAGGTCGAGGAGGTGGACGAGGACGTCGAGCCGCTGCTCGCGCCCGCCCGCGGCTTCGCCCGGCAGGCGCTGCAGCAGGCGGTGTTCGACGCGGTGCTGCGCGGCGACGACGACGCCACCACGCACACGCGGCTGCGCGCACGCGGCCTGCTGCCGTCCGGCCCGCTCGGACGGCGCACGCTGGAGCAGGTGCGCGCGCAGGTCGATCCGTACGCGCTCGCGTTCCGCGACTGGCGCGGCGCGGCGCAGCCGGCGGCGCCGAGGCTCGAGGTCGCGGTCGATGGCGTGGCCCTGCGCGGCCGCATCGCCGACGCGTATCCGCAGGGCATCGCGCGCGTGCGCTTCGACCCGCCGGCCGGCCAGTCCGCGATCCGCAACGGCCTCGACTGGCTGCTTGCGAGCGCGGCCGGGCAGTCGACGCCGCTGGTCGAGTTCCACGACGGCGGCGAACTCGGCGTCGGTCCGCACGTACGCGCGCCGCTCGATCCTGCGCAGGCGCGGGACGTGCTGCGGCGGTTGATCGGACTGCGGGCGCAGGGCCTGCGCCGGCCGCTGCCGTTCGCGCCCTACAGCGGCTGGGAACTGTTCCGCGCGCCGACTTTCGAGCGTGGCCTGCAGCTGGCCGCGCAACGCTGGCACGGCAGCGAGCGCAGCTGGGGCGAGGGCACGGGCGAGGCACTGCGGCTGGCGCTGCGCGGCCGCGACCCGTTCGGCGACGAGGCGACGCAGGTCGCGTTCGTCGATCTCGCCATGGGCATCTACTCGGCGGTGGTGTCCGGCGCGGTCTACGCCGGCACCGACCTCGCCGCGCTGCGCGACATCGCGGCCGCGCTCGACCTGGAGGACGCGGAATGAGCGCGACTCCCGGGCCGGGCACGCAACACGCCCGCCACATGGACGGCACATCTCCGCCGCTGCGCGACCCCTACCTCGCCCTCGCGCTCGACGGCGTGCATGCGATCGAGGCCTCCGCCGGCACCGGCAAGACCTACACCCTCGCCACGCTCGTCGTGCGCCTGGTGGTCGAGCGCGGCCTGCGCGTGGGCCAGGTGCTGGCCGTCACCTTCACCGAGGCCGCCACGCAGGAGCTGCGCAGCCGCATCCGCGCGCGCCTGCTGCTGGCCTGCGGCCTCGTCGGCACCGTGCCCGCCGCCGACGACACGCCCGAGGCCGCGCTCACCCGCGCCGTGCTCGACGCGCACCTGGCGCAGGGCACCGAAACCGCCGACGCGCTTCGCCGCCGCCTGCACGCGGCGGCCAACGACATCGACCTCGCCGCCATCTTCACCATCCACGGCTTCTGCGCCCGCGTGCTGCGCGAGCACGCGCTGGAAGCGGGGCAGGCCTTCGACGCACCGGAGCTGCTGACCAGCGACGTGCAGCTGTACCAGACCCTCGCCGCCGACCTGTGGCGCGCGCACGGCCGCAACGCGGACGACGCCGACGACCTGCTCGCGCTGTGGCCGCAGGGCCCGCAGGCGCTGGCGGCCGACCTGCCGCCGCTGGTGCGCGAGCCCGCGCTGCGCCCCGCGCTGGCCGAACTTCCGGACGATCCCGCGCCGCGCCTGCACGCCAGCGGCGAAGCGCTGGCCGACTCCTTCCGCGCGCACGGCGAGGACTTCCGCGCGGCGATGGTGTCGGCGGTCGAAGGCAAGGTGCTGCACGGCGGCAGCTACAAGCTCGCGTGGATCGCCGAACTGTTCGACGCCCTCCAGCAGTGGTGCAGCGCCAGGGAACGCAATACGCCGTTCGAGCACCCCAAGCTGCCCCAGCTCACGCGCGAGACGCTGCAGCTGCGCACCAGCAAGGCCGGCGCCGGGCGCACGCCCGACTCCCCGATCTGCGACACCATCCCCGCCTACCTCGACGCGCTCGCCGCGATGGCCGAGTGGCAGGACGCGCGCCGGGTCGAGCTGCTGCACCGCCTGCGCGACGATGCGCGCCAGCGCGTCGCCCGCGCCAAGCGCCAGCAGCGCGTGCAGACCTACGACGACCTGATCGACCGCGTCGCCGACGCCATCGACGGCCCGCACGCCGCCGACCTCGTCCAGCGCCTGCGCGCCCAGTACGCCGTGGCCCTGGTGGACGAGTTCCAGGACACCGACGCGCGTCAGTGGCGCATCTTCGACCACGTGTTCGGCGCCGCCAGCGCCGCACTGCACGGACAGCCGCCGGCGCTGTTCGTGATCGGCGATCCCAAGCAGGCGATCTACGGGTTCCGCGGCGGCGACGTCGAGACCTACCTGGCCGCGCGCGGCACCGCGGAAGAGGCGCCGCCGCTGTCGCAGAACTTCCGCTCGCGCCCGTCGGTGCTGCGCGCGGTGTCGGCGCTGTACGCGCAGGCGCAGATCGCGAGCGATGCCGACGACAAGGTGCCGCCGCCCTTCATCGACAGCCGCATCGAGTTCCACGACGTGCAGCCCGGCGGCGCGCGCCGCGACGACGACTTCCTCCGCGACGGCGCGCCAGCGCCCGCGCTCACCCTGTGGCGCGCGCCGCTGCCGGACGAGGTCGACAGCAAGGGCAAGCTGAAACCCTGGAAGGCCAACCGCTCGCGCGAACTCGCCACCCGCGCCTGCGTCGCCGCCATCCACCGCGTGCTGGGCGACGCGCGCGACGGCCACGCGACCATCGAGGGCCGCCCGGTGCAGGCCGGCGACATCGCCGTGCTGGTGCGTTCGCATGCCGAGGCCACGCGCATCCGCCACGCGCTGGCGATGGCCGGCATTCCCGCCGTCGCCGCCGGCCGGCAGAGCCTGTTCGCCACGCCCGAGGCGCGCGACCTGCACGCCCTGCTGCTCGCCCTGCTGCACGGCGCCGACGACGGCCGCCTGCGCATGGCGCTGTCCACCGTGCTGGTGGGCCTGGACGCCAGCGCCATCGCCGCGCTCGACGACGACGGCGACGCGCTGCGCCACTGGCAGCTAGAGGCGCTGGCCTGGCGCGAGCGCCTGCAGCGCGGCGGCCCGCTGGCGCTGGTCGCCGCGCTGTGCGCGCAGCATGCCGGCCGCCTGCTCGGCCTGCTCGACGGCGAGCGCCGCCTCACCAACTACCTGCAGCTCGCGGAACTGCTGCAGGACGCGCAGGCGCGCGCGCTGGGCCTGCACGGCCTGGTCGACTGGCTGGCCAACGCCATCGCCGATGCCAACGCCAACGACGAGAGCCAGCTGCTGCGGCTGGAGTCCGATGCCCGCCGCGTGCAGGTGGTGACCCTGCACAAGAGCAAGGGCCTGGAATACCCGCTGGTGTTCCTGCCCTTCGCCGCCATCGGCCCGCATGCGCGCAACCCCGGCCAGCGCGCCGTGGTCAATGCCGACGGCCACCGCGTGCTGCACTGGAAACTGCTGCCGTCCGCCTCCGGCTGGGAGGCGGCGAAGGACGCGTGGACGCTCGCCCAGCGCGCCGAGGACGCGCGCCTGCTCTACGTCGGCCTCACCCGCGCGCGCCACGCGCTGTGGCTCGCCACGGGACTGTTCTGCAACTTCGACCGCTCGCCGCTGCAGCACATGGTCTCGACCCCGGATGCGCTGCGGGCCACGCTGGGCGATGCCGTCGCCATCGACGACAGCACGCCGCCGGAGCAGCTGCCATGGCTGCCGCCGGCCAGTACCGACGCCGTGCCGCCCGCGCGCACCGCGCAGCGCGCGCTGGCCAGCGACTGGTGGGTCTACAGCTTCACCCAGCTCGCCAGCGCGGACGGGCAGGAGGACACCGCGGCCAGCGCCACGCAGCCGACGGAGGGCGGGCGCGACGAGCCCGCGGGCGACACCGGGATCGGCATGGACGTGGCGCTGCCTGCGTCCGTGGAGGTGGTCGGGCGCGCCGGCGTCGAAGTCGATCCGGCCACCGGCGTCGCCCTGGATTCCGCGCCGGGCCCCGGAGCGGGCGAGGGCAGCGGCGTCGACCTGGATGCAGCCGGTGGCGCCGGCCCACGCGACATCCCGGATCCGGCGCACGCAGCCGCCGCCTTCGACCCCCGCTTCGCCGGCACCCGCTTCGGCGTGGTGCTGCACGACGTGCTGGAACGCACCGACTTCGCGCGCTGGGCCCCGTGGACGCCCGGCGCGCCGGCGCCCGGCGACGAGGACGCCGCGCTGATCGCCGAACGCCTGCGCGCCGGCGGCTATGCGCGCGAGGACATCGACGACGGCATCGCCATGCTCACGCCGCTCATCGGCCACACCCTCACCGTGCGCCTGCCCGAGGGCGTGCGCCTGGCCGACGTGCCCGCGCACCAGCGCCGTGCCGAGATCGAGTTCCAGTTCGCGCTCGCGCCCACGCGCATCGACGCGTTGCTCGCGCTGCTGCACCGCCACGGCCTGCTCGCCGCGCGCCAGGGCTTCGGCATGCGCCGCCGCCTGGAAGGCCTGATGACCGGCCTGATCGACCTCACCTACGTGGTGGATGGCCGCTGGTACGTGCTCGACTACAAGTCCAACCGCCTGCCCGGCTACGGCCCCGCGCACCTGGCCGAGGCCATGGCCCACAGCGAATACGACCTGCAGGCGCTGCTCTACACCCTGGCCCTGCACCGCTGGCTGCGCTTCCGCCTCGGCGACGCCTACGACTACGCCCGCGATTTCGGCGGCGCGCGCTACGTGTTCTGCCGCGGCGTCGACGCCGCGCGCGGCGACGGGCAGGGCGTCCACGCCTGGCGCTTCGCACCCGAGCTGGTGAACGCGCTCGACGCCCTGTTCGCCGGCCAAGCGCCCCAGCCCGGCGGTGCAACAGCAGAACCCCTCTCCCATTGGGAGCGGGGCAGGGGTGAGGGTCCGGCGGCGCCGCACCGGCAAAGGTCGCCGACATGACCACCACGCTCCCGCTCTTTCCCGAAGGCCAGCCCGTCGACCCGACGGCCGCTTCCGCCGCGCGCGCCCCGAACGACCCGCGCGAACGTAGCGACCAACCCGAAGCGCAACCGTCCGAAACATCGCGCCCCACCAGCCTCCTGCAGCAACTCGCCAGGGCCGGTGCCCTGCGCACCCTCGACCACGCCCTCGCCCAGAGCCTGCGCCGGCTCGATCCGGACACGCCCGACACCGTCCTCGCCGCCGCCGCGCTCGCCTCGCTCGCCGTCGCCTCCGGCCATGCCGGCTTCAACCCCGCCGATCCCCGGCGCCTCGTCGACACGGACATCGACTGGCCCGCTCCCGATGCCTGGCGCGAAGCCCTGCGGCATTCCCGTTGGGTCGCGCTCCCGGACACCGGCGACGCCGAATCCGCCCCCGACGCCCCGCTCGTCTACGAGCACGGCCTCGTCTACCTGCGCCGCTACCGCGAATACGAACGCCGCCTC
Source organism: Luteimonas rhizosphaericola (assembly GCF_029888045.1). GTDB lineage: Bacteria > Pseudomonadota > Gammaproteobacteria > Xanthomonadales > Xanthomonadaceae > Luteimonas > Luteimonas rhizosphaericola. The sequence goes on from NZ_JARXRN010000025.1 coordinate 96,068, forward strand.
GCCGCCGGCCTACACCGCATCGGCAGCGCCGCGATCGCTTCGCCCGCGCCATCCCGTCCAGGCCGCACGGAGGCCCATGCCCCGGCGCCTTCTCTTCCGCTGTTCACAGGGGAAGATGCTCGACGGGCAGATGGCAGCAGCGCTGTGCACCCCACCGAAGACCTCCAGTCCCAGGCCATCGCCGCCGCGCAACGACACCCCCTCCTGCTCGTCACCGGCGGCCCCGGCACCGGCAAGACCACCACCATCACCCGCCTGCTGCTGGCGCTCGTCGCCCAGGCCGACGCCGCCGGCACGCCGCCGCCGCGCATCGCCCTGGCCGCGCCCACCGGCCGCGCCGCCGAGCGCATGGCCGAAAGCGTGCGCAACGCCCTCCAGGCCCTGCCCGCGCGCGGCGTCGACCCCGCGCTCGCCGCCCGCCTGCCCACCACCGGCACCACCCTGCACCGCCTGCTCGGCACCATTCCCGACTCGCCCGCCTTCCGCCACCACGCCGACAACCCGCTGCCGTTCGACGTGGTGGTGGTGGACGAAGCCTCGATGATCGACCTGCCGCTGATGGCCAAGCTGGTCGAAGCCGTGCCCGAAGGCGCGCGCCTGGTCCTGCTCGGCGACCCCGACCAGCTGCCCTCGGTGGAAGCCGGCGACGTGCTCGCCGGCATCCTCGCCGCCGCCGACCGCGTCGCCACATCTCCCACCGCCGTGGCTGCCACCTCTCCCACCACTCCCGCTGTCACCACTCCCGCTGTCACCTCTCCCGCTGTCACCACTCCCGCTGTCACCACTCCCGCTGTCACCTCTCCCGCTGTCACCTCTCCCGCAAGCGGGAGAGGTCGCGCCGAAGGCGCGGGTGAGGGCGCTCTCCCATCAGCCACCCCCGCCTTCCCCGCCCACCACATCCACCTCACCCGCAACTACCGCCAGAGCGCCACGCTCGATCTCGCGCCCCTCGCCAGCGCCGTACGCGAAGGCGACAGCGCCAACGCCCTGTCCCTGCTCCGCAGCGGCCAGCTCTCCGGCGTGCACTTCCACGAAGACGACATCGATCCTCTGCAATCCCACCGCGACCACCTGCTCGAACACTGGACCGCACTCGCCGACACCCGCGACCCCGCCGACGCCCTCGCCCGCGCCGCGCGCCTGCGCGTCCTTACCGCCGTGCGCGAAGGCCCGCAGGGCGCCCGCACCCTCAACGCCCGCATCGAGGACCTGCTGGCCGGCACCCGTCGCGGCGCCGGCCCCGCGTCCACCGCCGGCCGCCATTTCCACGGTCGCCTGCTGCTCATCACGGAGAACAGCTACCGCCACCGCCTGTTCAACGGCGACATCGGCATCTGCCTCGACGACGACGGCGGCACTCTCATGGCCTGGTTCCCCGGCGACGACCCGCAGCACCCGCGCCCCTTCCATCCCGCCGCGCTGCCCGCGCACGACAGCGCCTTCGCCATGACCGTGCACAAGGCCCAGGGCAGCGAGTTCGACGCCCTCTGGCTGGTGCTGCCGGCGCGCGACAACCGCGTGCTGTCGCGCGAGCTGGTCTACACCGGCATGACCCGCGCGCGCAGCGTCCTGCACCTGGCCGGGAGCGCCGACGTCCTCGCGCAGGCGCTCGCCCGACAGACCCGACGATGGTCGGGCCTGGGACATCGCCTCGGCGGATAGCTGTCGCGCGCGCGGCCCGGAGCAACCACTCCACATGCAGGCACCGGCACCGGCACGCGCTGCCGCGCTGGCGACCTTTTGGCGACATTTGCGCCCATACCCTCGCACCGCGTCACGACGTGACACGGTCAATCCTGGAGGCGGGGCGATATGGGCAGGCATGCGAGACGGGCGTTGTCGCTGGCACTTTCGGCGCAGTTGATCGGCGTTCCACTGTTCGCGCACGCGCAGGAGGCGCCCGGTGCGCTGACCATCGTCGTCACCGACCAGACGACCGACCGGCCGGTGGCCAATGCGACGGTCACGCTCACCGAACGCGATACCGACACCGCACGCTCCCTGGAAACCGACGCGCAGGGCCGCCTCGTGGTCGACCGGCTCGATCCGGGCCTGTACGCGGTCAATATCGCCAAGCCCGGCTTCGCGCCGATCTACGAACCGAGCGTCCGCGTCATCACGCGCAAGAACTCGCAGGTCGAGTTCGAACTCGGCGTCCCGCTGCTGGACGAGGTGGTGGTCCAGGCCCGGCCGCTCGATGCACTGTCATCGCCGTCCAGCACCTACCTCGACCGGGACGCATTGCGCGACGCCGTCGGCGGCGGCGCCGATCCCCTGCTGTCGCTCGACGGACTGCCGGGGCTGGCCTCGGCGAGCGAATTCGCGAGCTTCAGCGTGCGCGGCCGCGGCCCGCGCGACAACCTGGTCTTCGTCGACGAGTTCCCCTTCGACAAGGCGGTGCACTTCGACGCCACCCTGGGCGAAGACGAGGACGTCGGCGGCGGCGGCCGCTTCTCGATCTTCGCGCCGGACGTCATCAGCGGCGCCGAGTTCTCGCCGGGCGGCTGGGGCCCGGCCTACGGCGGGCGCGCTGCCTCGCTGCTCAAGCTCGAGGTGGCCGGCGGCAACCCGAGCCCGTCGGCCAGCCTGCGCTACGACCTGGCCGGCTTCGAAGTCGGCTACGACGGCCCCGCCGGCATCACCAAGGACGCCACCCTGCTGGTGTCCGCGCGCCGGCTGGATTTCGGGTCCCTGTTCGAGACGATCGAGGAACTGGACATCGGCGACCCCGTGCTGCGCGACATCATCGTCAAGTCGGTCGTGCCGATCAGCCCGTCCAACACCCTCGAAGTGCTGCTGATCGACACCAACGAGACCTACACGCGCGACGTGACGCACGTGTTCGAGTCGCCCAACTTCGAGGATGCGGCGCTGCTCGACTTCCGCCAGGACAGCGACCTGTACGGCCTCACCCTGCGCTCGCTGATCGGCGAGAACGCCACCTGGACCAACAAGGTCTACCGCCGCGCCAGCCACAAGGTCAGCTCGGAGGGCGAGGCGTTTCCCGACCTCGCGCCGCCCGGCTCGCCCGCCTCCGACTTCCCGGTGCGCGAAGACATCATCACCGTGACCGAGGACGAGACCGAGCTCGGCTGGCGCAGCGACTTCGGCACGGTGAACCGCTGGGGCACGTTCAGCGCGGGCGTCCATGCCACCCGAATCGAGCTGGACTACCGCACGGTGCTCGACGGCGACTGGATCCGCTACGTCTACGACAGCGACGACTTCAGGCCGGACCCCGCGCAGCGCTACATCGTGCTCACGCCGGAGGCCATCGACTCCACCCTGGACCGGACCGCCACGAACTACGCGGCGTACGTGGACCAGGCCTTCAAGCGCGACGCCTGGGACCTGCGCACCGGCCTGCGCGTGGAGCGCGACGGCCTGACGGACGAAACCCTGGTCTCGCCCAGGCTGCGGGTGAACTGGCAGCCGGGCGCGAGCGCGCGGTACTTCGCGACCGCCGGCCTGTTCCACCAGTCGCCGCGCTACCTCGACCTCGCCGCCAACGCGGCGAACACGCTGGAGAACGAGGAGGTCAGGCACGCCAGCGTCGGCTTCGAGGTCTTCTTCAACACCCGCTGGTCGGTGCTCACCGAGGCCTACCACCAGGACCTCGACAACCTGGTGGTCGACCAGGACCGCGCCAGCGGCACCTTCGCCAACATCGGCGACGGCACGTCCAAGGGTGTCGACGTCGTGCTCAAGGGCACGCTCCGCGAAGGCCTGTACGCCAGCGCGACCTACTCCTGGAACGATGCCGAGATCGACCGCAAGGACGGCCGCGGCGCCGTGGCCGACGAGTTCAGCCGCGAGCACGTGGCCACCCTCGGCGTAACCTGGGAAATCACCGACCGCTGGAAGGTGGCCGCGCGCTACAAGTACCTGTCCGGCCGGCCGGAGGACGCCTACCTCATCCACGCCGACGTGCTCGGTCCGGGGCAGCCCCTGCGCTACTCGCGCGAGACGGTGGAACGCGGCGTCGGCCGCAAGGACGGCTACGGCGTGCTCAACGCCCGCGTCGACTACCGGCGCGCCTTCGGCCCGATCGACGTCACCGCCTTCCTCGATGTGATCAACCTTACCTCGGCCTCGTCCACCGACGACACCGAGTTCGACTATCGCCGCGGCGTCAACGTGGCCGACGACAGCGAGGCCGAGCCGCTGATCGGACTTCGGCTAGACTACGCCTGGTAGACGGGAGGCGGCGGATGGCACGCGTTCCTGATGCGACGCCCATCAGGGCGCTGATCGTCGAGGACAACCGCGACATCTGCGGGAACATCGCCACGTACCTCGAAAAGCTCGGCTACGTGCTCGATTTCGCGCACGACGGCGTCACCGCCATGAACCTGGCGCTGACCCATCCGTTCGACGTCATCGTGCTGGACCTGATGATCCCGCGGATGGACGGCCTGACCTTCTGCCACCGGCTGCGGGCCGAGGCCGGGATCGAGACGCCGGTGCTGATGCTGACCGCGCGCGACACGCTCGACGACCGGCTCAAGGGCTTCGACGCCGGCGCCGACGACTACCTGGTCAAGCCGTTCGCGCTGCAGGAACTGCATGCGCGCATCCGCGCCCTGTACAAGCGCAGCCACCGCAACACCGACAAGCTGCTGACCGTGGCCGACCTGACCTTGAACCAGTCCACGCTGCAGGTGCACCGGGCGGGGCGCCGGGTCGAACTCAACCCCGCCGGCATCAAGCTGCTGCGGCGGCTGATGGAACAGTCCCCATCGGTGGTGGATCGCGACGAACTGGAAACCCTGCTGTGGGCCGACGAGCGGCCCGATGGCGATGCGCTGCGCTCGCACATGTACAAGCTGCGCCAGGCCGTCGACCGGCCGTTCGACCGGCCGCTGATCCACACCATCCATCGCATCGGCTACCGGATCGCGGAGGATGCCCGGTAGTGTCGCGGCACAGCCTGCGCAAGCGTGTCGAGGTCGCGTTCGCGCTGTGCGTGGTCGGGCTCAGCGTGGCCTGGGGGTTCGCGTTCTACGGCGCCATCCGCTTCAGCGAAGACCGGGTGCTGGCCAACCAGCTCCGGCACGCCGCCGAGCGCTATCCCGACCTGTCGCTGAGCCTGCGCGGCTACGAGGACGCCGCGAGCCTGCCCGAACCGCTGCGGGACTGGGCGGCGCACGGGCCGGACGAAGGCACGTACGAGTTCGTGTCCGAGGAATTGCACGTGGCGGTGGTCCCGGCCGACAACCCGCAGGGGCGCGCCTTCGTGGTGTTCGATGTCGCCGGGATCGAGGCCGCCTCGTCCGAGGACTGGTGGTGGCTGCTCGTCATCACCGGCGTGGTGGGCGTGCTCGGCGCGCTGGGCTTCGGGCTCGGGGTGCTGGTGATGCGCCGGGCGATCGCGCCGGTCAGGCAGCTGGCCGACGTGGTCGCGGGCATCGACCTGGAACACCTGTCGGCCGGGGACCACAAGCTCATCGAGTCCGGCCGCTTCGGACGCGACGAGGTGGGCCTGCTCGCCGGCACCATCGAGAAGACGCTCGAGCGCATCAGCGCCTTCGTGGTGCGCGAGCGCGACTTCACCGGCTCCGCCAGCCACGAGCTGCGCACGCCGATCACCGTGATCACCGGCGCGATCGAACTGCTGGAGCAGGGCGAGCTGTCGGCCGAGGACGTCAAGGCGCTGGACCGCATCCGCCGCGCCACGGCCGAGATGAAGTCCACGATCGAGATGTTCCTGTGCATCGCCCGCGAAGCCGACGACGGCCAGTACGGCGAGCGCTTCGGGGTGGCGCCGCTGGTGGACCGGGCGATCGAGCAGCAGCGCTACCTGCTGGGTGGCAAGGGCGTCGACGTCGACGTCCATGTCGAAAGCCACGCCACGCCCGTCGTCCAGGGGCACCCGCAGGCGTTCCTGATCGCGGTCACCAACCTGGTGCGCAACGCGTTCGAGCACACGCCCGCCGGCCAGGGGCCGATCACCGTGCGCATCCGCGAACGCGACCTGCTGGTCACCAACCGGCGCAGCGGCGACGACGCCGGCGGGCCCACCCCGGACGGTGCCCCGGCGTCCAACGGCTACGGCCTGGGCCTCGGCATCGTGCAGCGGCTGTGCGAGCGCAACGGGTGGGAGTTCTCGCTGCAGGTGGACGAGGCGCGGGTGACGGCGTGTCTTTCCTGGTGAGCACCTGGGGAGGGGGATTGAATTGATCTGCAGGAAGCGAAGGGCGGCTCTCGACCCAAAACGGACTGAAAGGAACCTATGGACTCAGAGCGAATCAGTCGCGGAAGGGAACACCGGCAGTCCTGAAACAAAAGCGAATCATGTAATTACCAAAGCGCTGCTCTATCTCAGTAAGATTGTCGAAACCGCCGCCTGGTCGAAAGCTTGCGGGTATGCCGCTTCCCAACAGTTTGGCTCTAGCAAGGACACCCCCGGATACATTGAAGGCATTGCAATAAAAGCGCATCCGCAGTGTTTCCTCTAAGGGCAAGGCAGCGTAAGCAGTCTCATACTCTGCAATCTTCAGCCAAATCTTGTCGTATGGATGCAAGCTGTCAACGAACTTTGACAGACGTTGGTCCGTGAGGTTATGAATCAGATGGTTGTGTGCGAACTCATTTCGAATCTTTCTCAGGTTTGTGGCGTTAATTGCCTGTTCGTGCGTAATCCATCCGAGCCCAACGCAAACTAGAATCCTTTGTGAAAATGTTGATAACGGCCCATTAGACCCGAAATAGTCTTGCTGGGACTTGCTTGACTTCAGCGACCAATAGTTGGTTAGGCAACGTCGGAGCACATCTTCTAGGAACGATGCAGCCAAGACGCAAAAAGTCCTCGAATCACTGTCATGCAGAAAGTCAGTGAGTGATTCGGCCTCCGAAGCGATATTCGCCTCAATCTCGTTAGCTTTCCTTACTTCGACATAGCTATCCTTCAGGGTTTGCTCAAGAATTTCGACCGCCCTTGCCTGTAGAGAGAACGCTACGTTGTTGTCTGTTGCAAGCATAAAGAAGCTCGAGCGAGGCCTAGCCCATGTTAGTCCAATCTTGATCACCTTACGGGTGCGACAAGGCTTTCGTTGCTGGATCCAAGTGCGGCTCGATTGTCTCTCGCGCCGCGTCCTCCTCCCGCCGCTGGTGGATCCATTCCACCAGAGCCGTGGATTAGGGATATTTCACAGTTGACGCCGAAGGCTTGTTGTCGGACCGGCCATCGATCAGGACGATATTCTTGGCCTTGTCGATCTTCAGGTCTTGCATGATCTTCTTGACCCGCGTCCATTCACTGTCAGTGAAGTAGAGGATCACCGTGATGGACGACGACGTGTCGTTGGCCTTTTCGTAGACTTCCACTTGGTTCTGCAAGTTGGTTCTCAACTTGCTGTTACGCGCCAGCTTGAACTCCACCAGGGTTTTGTCCGCACTGCCTTCGGACACCTTGTAATCCACCGGTCCTCGACCGTTGTTGACCTCACGGTTGACGTCCATCCGGGAAGCGAACCAAGTTAGGCGGTAAAGAAGTTGGAGATGGGCTTCCTGTGTAATGGGCCTGTCGTTGATGTAAAAGATCCGCCATCCGTCCTTGTGCTCGATGACGTTTTTCAAGAAGTTGACCCGCGCCATACTCTCGGTGAACGAGTTTCCGCCGGTGTAGAAGGCGGTACCTTCCAGGTGCTCTCTGACCAACCTGGACACCTCGTCAACGAACTGTGCCTGAGTGTCGGCTACCTTTCTCTTGCTGGTCCGGTGCGCCTCGCTGGCGGCGTCTTCCTTGGCCCGGATGAAGTGATCAAGGAGGACCGGGAATTGCTCCACGGTCTGCGCCGCCAAGCGCTTTCGATCCTGGTCGGTCGCGCCCTCGGCCAAACGAGACATGAAGTAGGAGTCGATCTGGTTCCGCAACTGCTGATTCGGGATGGAGTTGTAGACATCTTCGATGCCATCCAGCAGGTCGCCGCGATTGATCCATGCCTCGTCTCTGGTCAGCATGTCCTTCGGCGTCAGGATCACGTAGTCGCCGTTGATAAAGGGCAGCTCGTAGCGGCCCGGAACCCAACGCTTGGCGTCTTGGTTAAAGGCTACGCGATTGACGCCCACAGTTCTCACAAACTCTGGCCGGAGGTGGTTCTTGGCGAAGGTCTGTGTGTATTCCAGCAGGAACTGCTTGATCAAGTTGGTGACAAAATCGCTGAGGTGATCCCGTCCTACGCCTTCGCTCAACAGGCAAAGCTTTTCCAAGTGGCTGCTCTTGGTGATTTTCTCTGCGCCAAAGTCGCGAAAGATGTGATGGAGGTTCTTATGCAGCGTGTTCGCGAACTTAGCCCCCAAGCCGCTGCCACTGTTGCCTGAACGGCTAAACCCAAGCCAGTTCTGCTTGACCTCGGCGAAGCGGAACCACTGATCGATATGCGCCTGCGTGAGCATGCCAGTGGCGGATACGTCGCGGAGAAACTTCAGGTAGTCAATGATCTGCTCATGCAAGCTTTGGTAGATCGCGTTCTTGCTGTCGAATAGGAGGAATGGATCGATGAAGAGCGGCAGGTCGTTGACCAACGATACGTTGAACGCGCCGTAGGCCTCCAAGGTCGCCTTGTCTACCTCGAAGAAGTCTGAGAAGTAGATTCCCACGCGCCCCGCCGGACTAGCTCGCATCACTCGACTACTCCTGTGGTCCAAGCTTCGATAGAAGAACTGGGGTCAGAGTGTAATTTCTGGGCACGTCACCGTGGCCACAGGCAGGCATTGCTACGTTGACTTAAAGCGGTGAGAGACTTTCTAGAGCCGACTAAGCCGCCAGCCGTCGCGCAACACCCTCCACTACGCTGCGGATCTGCTCCACCGTCGCGCCCTCTCCATGGTGCGACATCTCAAGCTGCCGAAGCGCGCGGGTCATGGCGACATAAAGCACGCGCACCTGTTGTTGCTTGCGGTCCGCATCATCGTCGGGGACCGCCAGCTCGCAGATCCCGGGAATGAACACCGTGTCGAACTCCAGTCCCTTGCTGGAGTGCATGGTCATCACCTTGACCGAAGCCGGGCCGCTGAACATGGCGCGCCGCTGGTCGTCCGATGCCAGCAGTACGGGCAAGCCTCGCTTCTGCAGCTGTGCGGCCATCAGTCCGGCCAGCCGGTTCGAATGGCACAACACGGCGAAATCGTTGGGATTCGCGCCGTTGTCGATCGCGTCCCGGATGCGGGCGGCGATGATGTCGGCTTCGGCCCAGATGTTCCGCGCCCGCCACAGCTCGGGCATCGGGCCGCGACGGCCGGCGCTCTCGGGCGCAACGACCGGCACGTGGTCGTCATCGGCGTCCTGTCCTGTGAGCACCTCCTCGGCGAAGGCCTTGGCGACCGCTAACACTTCGAGGGTGTTGCGGTAGTTCAGCCGCAGGATCGTGGTGCGGCCCTGGGCCTGGATGCCGACGCTGGCAAAGGAGAACTTCCGCCGGGTGCCACGACCGTACAGCGTCTGCGCATCGTCGTAGAGCAACAGCAGCGCGTTCGTCTCGGGGTCCACCATCTGCGAGACGAGCCGCAGCCATTCCGGTGCGAAGTCATGGCCCTCGTCGATCAGCACCGCCCCGTACTGCCCGCGCGGGATGGCCTTGGAGTCCACGCCGTCGATGACCGACTGCACCAGCATCTGGGCGTACGTCTCGGCGCTTTTCTGGAAGGGGGGCTTGGGCAGCCCATAGGTCTTGAGCTGTTCGCCGCACCACTCGTGGAAGTTGCGCACGCCCACCCGGTCCTGCACGCCGTGGCCCTGCATCAGGTGCTCGAGGCGACTGGCCAGGGTCTTGTTGTAACAGAGCACCAGCACCGGCTTGTGCTGCCGGCGCGCAAGCTCGACGCAGCGGTAGCCCAGGATCATTGTCTTGCCGGAACCGGCCACACCGTGGATCACGCGGTGCCCGTCGCCCAGTGAGCGCGCCAGCAGCTCCTGCTGCAGGTCCATCACCCGGATGATGTCCGGGATCTCGACTGGTGCGGCCTCAGGCTGGCCTGGCGCCGGCAACAGGTTGCCTTGCACCTGGATGCGCAACTGCGGGAACAGATGCCAGCGCACGCGCTCGATCTGCGGCAGGCTGAGCAGGCACGCAAAGGGCATCAGGAACATGTCCCAGAGCCGCTTCTGGAACTCTTCCGCGTCCACGCCCTCGGTCATCTCGTCGCGACAGATCACGCTGCCCGCCGGCAGGAAGTGCTCCAGCTCCATCTGATCGAACTGGTTGCGGGTGATGTTGGCCAGCACCACGCCGAAGCCCCAGGGCATCAGCAGCTTGCCCGCGCGCTTGTCGCCAGGTGGGTGGCACAGGGCCGGATCGTCCTGCAGCAGGCGCACGATCTCCATCGCGTAGTCCCGCGCTTGGCGCAACGGGTTGGCCTGGGTCACGCGGCCGCGGTCGGTGTGGAGGATGGCCCGGTCCCGGTCCAGCTCGGCAAGCGTATCCGGCTTCCAGTCCTTGACCTCGAGGACCAGGAAGCCCCGGGAGGGATGCAGCACGACGAAGTCCGGATGCCGGTAGTGCGGCCCAACCGGCACGTCGTACCAGCACAGGTACTCATCATCGAGCTTGTCGTCCAGCCGCGACGAGAACCGGCGCTCCCCCGACGTCATGCGCGTCAGGCAGGTACTGCGGCTTGGAATCAGCGTGGCCATTGGATCCCCCGATCCCTGGGTCACTGGCAGGCAAGCTACCGCAGAAGGGGCGGCCCGTCGACTTGTCACACGCACGGGCAGAATCGACGATTCGCTGGTCCGTCGTCAGGATGGTCTTGTCCGAAACCACGCGTAGGGGCACACCTGGATACGACCCGGGCCAAGGGCGAGATTCAAAGGGCGTGTCGATATTTCCCAACCCGCTTCGTCGTCAGGCCAACACCACACTTGAGAATCCGTCATGAAATACCTGGGCCTCGCCTACTACAGCCCCGAAAAATTCGCCGCGATGACGCCGGAGGCCGTCGACGCCCTGGTCAGCCAGTGCCCCACGCTGGACGAGAAGATGCGCGCCACGGGCAAGGTGCTGGTGGCCGCGTCGCTCGGCGAGCCGGACAAGTGGACGACGCTGCGGCCGCGCGCGGGCAAGGTGCAGGTCAGCGACGGCCCCTACACCGAGGCCAGGGAACTGGTGGGCGGCCTGTTCGTCATCGAGGCGGAGAGTCACGACGAGGCGGTGCACCTCGCCTCCATGCATCCGGCCGCCACGCTGGGCGAGGAAGGCGGCTGGGCGGTCGAGCTGATCCCGATCGACTTCTACCTCGGCGACTGAGGCGCGGCGAATGCCGCATGGAAGCGCCGTTCACCCTGCGCATCCGCGGGACCGCGCTGCACACCGGTTTGACTTGCTCTTGCAGGGCGGCGTCTAGCATGGCCGCCAGTCGAGACCGGATTCCCGTGGAGGCGATCATGCACACGCCAGACCGCGCGCACGGCACGCGCGCCACCCTCTATCGCATGGTGATGGACCAGCACGTCTGCCCCTACGGCCTGAAGGCCCGGCACCTGCTGCGCAGCCAAGACTTCGCCGTCGATGATCGCTGGCTGACCACGCGCGCGGAGACGGATGCCTTCAAGGCCGAGCACGACGTGGCCACGACCCCGCAGGTGTTCATCGATGGCGAGCGGATCGGCGGCTACGACGCGCTGCGGCGCCACCTCGGCAAGCGCGTGGCCGACCCCAAGGCGACCAGCTACCGGCCGGTGGCTGCGCTGTTCGGCATCACCCTGCTGATGGCGCTCGCCGCCAGCGTCGCGGTCTACGGCACGCCGTTCACCGTCCGTGCCGGCGAGTGGTTCATCGCCTTCAGCATGGCCGTGCTGGCGCTGCTCAAGCTGCAGGACGTCGAGTCCTTTTCGACGATGTTCCTCAACTACGACCTGCTCGCCAAGCGCTGGGTGCCGTATTCCTACGTGTATCCCTTCGCCGAGGGGCTGGCGGGCATCCTGATGATCGCCGGCGTGCTGACCTGGCTGTCGGTCCCGGTCGCGCTGTTCATCGGCACGGTAGGCGCGGTGTCGGTGTTCAAGGCGGTGTATGTCGATCGCCGCGAACTCAAGTGCGCCTGCGTGGGCGGATCGAGCAACGTGCCGCTCGGCTTCGTCTCGCTGACCGAGAACCTGATGATGATCGCCATGGCGGTGTGGATGGCGCTCGGCGCCTTCGGCCTGCTGCCGGCGTGGGCGCACGGGATGTAGGTGCGCTGCCCGCGTCATCCGCGTGTGCGGGCCCGGGTCCGCGGGTGGACGAGGGCGATCACAAGGCGGCGTGCGCGCCTGCGGAACGCGATCACTCCCGTCGCTGCGTCGCCCCTCGCCGCGGAACTGCCGGCACAGGCGCGCGGCGGTGATTCGTAAGGCGGGCGTGATGGCGCGCGGGTGGCGTCACCACGCCCGGCAAAGACCGCCCATGGTGTGCTGCATCGGCGCCGGGCTGCTTGGCCGACGCCGCTTTTCCCCTCGTTGTACCGCCCGGGAGGACCACCCATGAAGACGACAGGCACGCTTGCCCTGACCGCGTTGGCCACGGCCATGGCGTTCGGCACCGCGCTCGCGCAGGACACCACGCCACCCACCAGCCAGACCCCCGTGACCCAGCCGCCGCCCAACGAGGCGGCCATGCCGCCGACCCGGGTCGACGCCACCGGCGCCACGGATGGGTCCGGGCACCGGATGAAGGTCCAGGCGAGCTACGCCGAGCTCGACACCCGGGGCGACGGGCAGGTGGCGCGAACCGATCTGGCGGCGCATCCAAAGCTGCAGGACAACTTCGCGGATATTGACGCCGACGGCGACGGCGCGATGTCCCGCAGCGAGTACGACGCGTGGACGGCGCGGAAGCAGGACAAGGCCCGCGACGGCAAGCCGTCGCAACCCTGACCGCGTCCTAAGGTCCCGGACAACCGCACCCATGGAGCGCCCCGAAAAGGGCGCTCTCTTCTTCTGGGTGTCGATATCAGAGGCGCACACCGCCAGGCGCACCGGGACGGTGTATGGCGACCGCCGCGAACTGAAGTGCGCCTGCGTGGGCGGGGCGAGCAACGTGCCGCTCGCCTTCGCGTCGCTGACCGAGACTGATGATGATCGCCATGGCGGTGTGGATGGCGCTCGGGGCCTTCGGCCTGCTGCCGGCGTGGGCGCGCGGGATGTAGCCCGATCGCCTCCGTCACGATCCGCTGCCCGATCTTCGGTTGGCTCCCCCGACCCCGGTCCGTCCCACTGCGTGGAACTGCAGACGTTGTGCGCCGGATTGAAGGACTCAGCCTGCGAGGCCGCCGACCGTCCGTCCAGAGATGCTGGAGATCTTGTGCGCTCCGTTTCGCACTGGGTAATCTGGACCGCTGGCCTGGAGAACCGATGATGCCCAGCACGCTCACGTCCTGTCACCTGGAGTTCGTAGAACGAGTCCGCAATCGCGTGGAGAACGACCGACGGCTCACGGCCCTGTTGGCCGGCGGTTCGTACGTCCATGGCGGATTCGATGAACACTCCGACCTCGACTTCGTCATCGTCGTGGAAGACGAGAGCTACCGGGAGGTACTCGCCTCTCGACATGCGTTCGCGAAGAGCATCGGCAACCTGCTCGCCGCATTCACCGGCGAGCACGTCGGCGAGCCCAGGCTGCTGATCTGCCTGCATGGCCCGCCGCTGATACACATCGATCTCAAGTTCGTACTGCAGTCCGATCTGGGTCGGCTGGTGGAACGGCCCGCAGTATTGTTCGCTCGCGACGCAAGGGAAATCGAGGCGTGCCTCGACGATGCTTCGGTCGAATGGCCGAACGCATCGCCGGACTGGTTCGAGCAGAGGGCCTGGGTCTGGCTTCACTACGGCGCAGCGAAGCTCGCGAGAGGCGAGCTGTTCGAAGCCATGGGTATGCTGGGCTTCTTCAGGGAGCAGGTGTTGGGCCCGATGCTGCATCGACGGTCGGGACGGCCGCAGCGGGGAGTTCGCAGGATCGAGGCACAGGATGCGTCCTCCGCCGAGCGGCTTGCAGGCACGGTTCCAGTCGTCGATGCGACCTCTGTGCGTAACGCATATCTCGTCGCGATCGACATGTATCTGGACCTCCGGGCCGATGACCCTCCATTACGACTGACCGAGTGCATGCCAGAGGTCTTGCGTGAGTATCTGAATCCAGATTCGTGATCGCAGCTTGAGCGTTGGTATGGGGTGCACTGGGCCAGCGGCCGGTTCGGGCGCGCGGGTGTGCGACGAAGCCGCCAAGCGAACCCGACGTCGCCACACGGAAGCTTGATCCCGGAACATTACCTGACTAAAGTCAGGCAATGGACGAGGACACGATCGAGCGCGTCCGCCGCTTCAACCGGGAAGTCACCCGACGCATCGGCGCGTTGAGCGACGACTACCTGCGGCGCGGGCGATCGCTCGCCGAATCGCGGTTGCTGTTCGAGATCGGGCCCGACGGCGCCGACGTGCGCAGCCTGCGGGCACGCCTGGCGCTGGATTCTGGCTACCTCAGCCGACTGCTGCGAGCGCTGGAAGCGCAGGGCCTGGTCGAGGTGCGGCGCGGCTCGGACGACGCCCGGGTGCGGCGGGCGCGCCTGACCCGCAAGGGCCGGACCGAATTCGTCGCGCTCGACCGCGGCTCGCGCGCGCTGGCCACCCGGCTGCTCGATCCGCTGGGTGAATCGCAGCGCGAGCGGCTGGTCAAGGCGATGACCGAAGTCGAGCGGCTGCTGCGCGCATCCGACGTGACGCTGGACGTGGCGGATCCCGCCAGCCCCGAGGCGCAGGCGTGCATCGCCGCCTACGTGCAGGAACTGCAGGCGCGTTTCGCGCATGGGTTCGACCCGGCGCGCAGCGTCTCGGCCGAGCCCGGCGAACTGGTGCTGCCCGCCGGCGTGTTCGTGCTCGCGCGCCTGGACGGCCGCGCCATCGGCTGCGGCGGCCTGAAGGTGACCGCGCCCGGCGAGGGCGAGATCAAGCGCATGTGGATCGCGCCCGATGCGCGCGGCCTGGGCCTGGCGCAGCGGCTGCTGGCCACCCTGGAAGCGCACGCCGCCGCGATGGGCCTGCGCACCCTGCGCCTGGACACCAACCGCAGCCTGTCCGAAGCCCGCGCCCTCTACCTGCGCAACGGCTACCGCGAGGTCGCGCCCTACAACGACAACCCCTATGCGGATCACTGGTTCCAGAAGGACCGCGTTGCGGGCTAGACGGGCAGCGGCACACGACCGGGTCCGCTTGCCCGCCGCGTCGAGGTCGTCCCTATGAAGGCTCCGCTTTCACGCCGTCCGCTTCCGACTCCGGCTCCCGCCACCAGACGTGTCCCTCGACGTGCGCGGGAGCGAGGACCTCACGGACTTCGATGCCTTCGACGTCGCGCCCCGTGCCGCCTGCCTGCCAGTCCTTGAGCACCTTCTCGACCGACCTGCGGCTCTGCGCGGCGATGCCCAGGGCGCGGTTGGCGCTCCAGTCGTCGTTCACCACGCCGGCATCGTGCCGGTGCGGCACGCCGTAGCTGCAGCGCAGGCAGTAGTGTTGGATGCTGTGCGTCCAGTCCTCGACGTAGCCGAGGCCCGGAACGGTGGCGTCGAGCAATGTCTGCAGGTCTTCGCTGCGGTCGCAGCGCACGAACGCGGCGTGGGTGACGAACGGCGACGGCTCCAGGCGCTGCAGTTCGTTGAACACGCTGACCTTGCGCTCGCCATTCCAGCGCCAACCCGTCGGCGCGCCGTCGTGCAGCACGATGTCGCCGAAGCGGTGGCCGCTCTCGGGGAGCGGGGCGTTGAGCAGGCGGGCGCGCACCGGATCGATGCGGCGGGCCCAGACGGTTTCGCCGCCGGCCCAGGGATTCAGCCGCACGACGGCCAGGCCGTAATCGTCCACGATCGGCCCCTGGCCGTCGGGCACGCGGATGCCCCGCGCCTGCCAGAGCGCACGGACGCGCGCCCAGTCGCCCAGCGCGGTGGCGGCGATCGCCGCGTTCCACTGTTCTGCTTCCCCGGCCTCGTCGGCCAGTTCGATCGCGCGCAGGTTGTGATCCAGGGACGTCGGCCAGTCCAGCAGGTATTTGTGCACGAGTCCGCGCATGTAGTGGTAGGCGCCGTGGCCGGGCGTGCGCGCCAGCAGCGCGTCGAAGTGGCGCGACGCCTCCTGGAGCGCGCCGCGGTCCATCGCGGCGTAGGCGAGTGCGTGCAGGTCGTCTTGCCCGTCGGCCATCCGGCGCTACCGTCCGCGATAGGGTTCGCAGCCTATCCCATCGTCGTCGCGATCAAGGTGCGGTCCGTAGCCCGGCTCCCCGCGATGGACGGGCGCCGCGCCGGCCGCCCTGGCCTCGGCGCAGTTGGCGAACGCGCGGTCGGCGGGCGCGCGCCCCGCGGAAGCGGCGCGCGAAGGAGACAGGTTCTCGGGTGCGACGGTCGGCCGCCGAGGCGCGCCAGCGGACGCGGCACGGTGGCAGTGGTACTCGCCCGTCTTGCGGTTGGTATGGCAGCCCTCGGCATTCAGCCCGCCGCCGTGCGCCCACGCGGCGCCCGACCCGGCCAGGGCGGCGAGGAGAAGCGGGAGTCGTAACGCGATAGAGCGCATGGGTCCCCTGCAGGCTGATCGAACTCCCTCCAAATCAGCAGGATTCGTGCCAAGCGACGAGATTGCTACCGCCACTCTCCGGGGCTTGTCCGTGTACGCCATGGCGCGCTTGCCGCTTCAGGAAGCCCGTTCGTGCCGCGGCTCCTGTGCAGCGCGACGTGGCGGGTGACGGCTCCCGCCAGCTATGACGTCTTGCGTTATATAACGGAACACGTTATGGTTTCGACGTGATCCGGAGTTTCGCCGACAGGGAAGCGGAGAAGATGTGGCGCGGCGAGCGCTCGCGCAGGTTGCCTGCGGACATTCAGCAGACTGCCCGGCGAAAGCTGCGCATGCTCAATGCCGCCGCGGGACTGGACGACCTGCGCATTCCACCGGCGAACCGGCTGGAAGCGCTCAAGGGCGAGCGCAAGGGCCAGTACAGCATCCGGATCAACGATCAATGGCGTATCTGCTTCCGGTGGAACGACGGAGCCGCCAGCGATGTGGAGATCGTCGATTACCACTAGTTCGAAGAGGAGTCGGCCCATGGCTGCCCTGTCCAATGTCCATCCCGGCGAGGTGCTGCAGGAGGAATTCCTGGCGCCGCTGGGCATCAGCCAGAACGCGCTGGCCCGAGCCATGGCCGTGCCGCCGCGTCGGATCAACGAGATCGTGCTGGGCAAGCGCGGCGTCACTGCCGATACCGCCGTGCGGCTCGCTGCCGCGCTGGGCACGAGCGAGCGCTTCTGGCTGGGCCTGCAGGCCGACTACGACCTGGAGGAGGCGCGTCGCGCGCTGGGTGGGTTGGCCGGCAGGATCAAGCGACTGGCGGCGTGACCGGGTTTTGAATCAGGCCCGTTCGAACTCGCTGCCATGACATTGATCAGCTGCCTGCCGATCCATGTGCCGCTGTCCGGCTGGCTGCTGGATCAACGACTCTTCTCCGCGCTGAAGGAATGCGACGCCCTGGGCGGACCGGGCGAACTCCCTCGTAATGCCGCTGGCGCCGGCCCCGTCCCCTGCGGCAACGGCCGCGAGCATGCGGTTGAGGTACGGGTTGCCGAACGGCATTGCCGGCGGCGATGCACCTGCCTCGGCCCGCAGCACTGGCGTCCTTGGATCGACGCGCATCAGCGTTGCCTGTCGCCCGTTCTCGTCGATCATCAACTCGGTGGTCCCGTCGCCATTGCGCACGCGCGTCAGGTCGTCCGGATCGATCCTGCGCCACCGCCCGCCGATGAACGCCTGGCCTTGGCCGTTGCGGTTCCAGTGCACGAAATCGTCCCCTGCCGCGTAAAACCCCGCCTGGCGGCTGCCATTCGCCTGCGGCTGCGGGTCGCCTTCCGCCAATGTGGCCCCACGATCGAGCGCAGCGATGAGCCGCCTGGAGGGCTCGGGCGTGAGGAACAGGGAGCGCACCATGTCGTACTCGAAGCCGAGATCCGGGTTCGCCGGGCTCGCCTGGCGTGCGGTGACCGGCCCGACGAGGGGGTCGGCCGACACGTTCGCCCATGCCCTCGCCAGCGGGTTGGCTGGATCGGAGCCTCGTAGCGCGTTGAGGACACCGATGCCCCGGAGCGTATTGTCCGCCCCGCTCTGGAGGTAGTCCGGGTGGCCATTCCCCTGGTTCGGTAGCAGAGCATCAATGGCTGTCTTCACCGCTTCCGACGATGTCAGGGTCCCCGCTTCGACGCCGTCCAGCAAGCCTCGCCAGCGAGCCTGACCCGCCTGGTTCTGCAGCTTCATGAACATGCCTGCCAGTTCCGCCTGTTCGTCACCGGTCGCATTGCGATACAGGTCCGTGCGGAGGAGCCGTTCCAGTGCGGTGTCGCGGTTGCCGGCAACGCCGTCGGTCGCAGTCACGCCACGGACATGCGTACTGTCCATGCCATGCACGAACGTGCGCCCGGCGTCCGAGACCAGGAAACGGTTGATGCCCGAGCGGTCGATGTCCACGGCATGGTCAGCCCGCATCTGGCGACCCGTCCGCTGCAGGGACGCCAGCACGGTGTCGTAATTGTGCTGCCCGAGTTCGAGGGCAGCGCGATCCGGCTGCGTCGCCGCCCATGCCTGATATCCGTCCAGCAGCTCCCGCGCCACTGCGGGGTGCTGTCCAAGATCGACCTGCATGGTGCCAAACGAATAACCGCTGTTGGCCACCGGATGCATGCGCCCGCCCGGACCCACGTTTCCCGCGAAGCTCAGTCGGTAGGCAACGTCGCGACCTGCAATGCTGCCTTCGGAGGTCACGCCGACGGCGAAATAGGCGACGGCGCGCAACTCGTTCTCGGTCAGGGGATTCGGGTTGGTCATGGTCTATCTCCCGTCGAGTCAGCCCTTACGGACCGTTCGACAGACAGTCATGCACCCACGGCTCCGCCTGCAACGCGGTCCACTCGCGCTCCAGACTGGGCGCCGCCTCGTAGTCGGCGAAGCATTCGCCATCTGCGCGCGCCATATCCCCGAGCTTGCCGTCGCACAGCAACAGCGGCCTGTCGATGCGCTGCCAGCTATCCACGCACTCGGTATCGGTTTCGGACCCCGGGCGGCCGCACACATGCGTGCGTCGCGCTTGCGTCGCGGACATCGCGCGAGCCACGACTCTGCCCTCATAGGCCTGGCCGGACGCGACGTAGGACCAGATGCCACAGATGCGGTCGCCCCGCTGCACCAGCAGATAACGGCTGCATTCCTCCGGCGACGAGGTGCCTGCGCATGCCTGCCAGGCACCGGAAAAGGTCCCCTGGGGCGCCGATGTCGTCGGCGCTTGCGTCATCGAAGGCGCCGACTGGCGCGAATCCGCGTCTCCGTGCGCGGTACCCGCGCCCTCGCGGCCGCCACCCGCCGCGGCGCACGCCGCCAACGCCAGCAGACCCACCATCCCTAGTGCACGCATCCAGAGTCCCTCCCGATGAGATGCCTACCCTACACCAGCCTGCGTAGCCCGGATAAGCCCGCAGGGCGAATCCGGGAAGGCGTTGCCCGCGCCCGCATCGGACGCCCTGCGCCGGTCAAGGCCCCGGGTGCGGCTTTGCCTTACCCGGGCTACGGGTGCTGCAAGCGGCAACGAGGGAGCAGGCGGCTTACATCGCAACCGCCGCCACCGCATCCGCCAGCCGCGGATACGCCGGTGCGAAGCCGAGGTCGTCGCGGATGCGGCGGGTGTCCATCACCACCTCGAACGCGGCCGCGCGTGCGGCGTCCGAGCCGTCGGGCGGCGGCGCGCCGACCGCGGCGACCAGTGTGGCCAGGTCGGGCGCGTCGTCGTCGGCGACGTTGTACAGGCGATGTGCGGGCGACGGGGCTTCCAGCACGCGCGCCACGGCCTGGGCGATGTCGGCGTGGTGGCCGATCGACATGCGCATGCCGGGCGGGAAGCCGCGCATCAGCGGCACCACCTCGGCGATGTGCGGGTCGCCGTCGCCATAGACGAAGGGCAGGCGCAGGATGCGCACGTCCAGGCCGTCGGTGGCCAGCAGCATGCGCTCGGCTGCAAGCTTGCTCAGGGGGTAGGCGTCGACCGGCGCGGGGGCGTCGTCCTCCACCGCGGGCCGGCCGCCGGTGGAGCCGTAGCACAGGCCGGTGCTGGTGAACACGAAGCGCGCCACGCCCGCGGCGCGTGCGGCCTCGGCCAGCCGGCGCGTGCCGGCATCGTTCACGGCATGCGCCTGCTCGGGCGTCGCGCCGCGGAAGAACGCGGCGCAGTGCACCACCGCGTCGACGCCGCGCACGGCGGCGGCGAGGGTGTCGGGTTGCAGCAGGTCGCCATGCGCGAGCGCGATGCCCGCGGCGAGAGAGTCGGCGCGCGCGGGGTCGCGCACCAGGGCGCGGACGGTGTGTCCGCGGTCTTTGAGTCGGATGGCGAGCCGGCTGCCCACCTTTCCCGTTGCGCCGGTGATGAGGATGTCCATGGCGCGCATGGTGTCGTGCGACGCAACGCGTGCATTGGAAAAATCGGACACCGCTTGTATGCGGGCGCTGCCGTCACCAGACTTCATGCATGTCGTTCGCCCACACCCGCTCCCTGCCGGTCCGCGCGGAGGCCGCGCACCTGGTCGCGGGCCTGCTGGTGGACGAGAGCCCGCAGCCGCTGGCGCGCATCGCCACGCCGTCGACGGGCGTGCAGCTGGTGGCGCGCTTCGGGCCGGGCGTGCCCGGCGGCGTCGACGTGCATGTGCTGGGCGCGCAGCGGCGGGTACGGCGCAAGCAGGTGGCCGGCGGCCATCGCGCGATCCTGCTGCGGCTGCAGCCGGGCATGCAGCGCGCGGTGTCGGGTGCGTCGCCCGCGTCGCTGGTCGGCCAGGTCGTGGCGGTCGGGGATTTCTGGGGCGAGGTCGCGGGCGCGCGGCTGCGCGAAGCTCTGGCGACGGCGCCCGACGCGCACACCGCGGCCGCGCGGCTGCAGGCCGCGATCCTGGAACGCGCTCGCGCCGCGGATGGCGCGCGTGGCACCGGGTCGCGACTGGCGTTCGCGATCGAACGCTTGCAGGTCTCGGGCGTGGCCGAGGTCGCACGCGCCGCCGGCGTGAGCGAACGCCAGCTGCGGCGCGAGTTCCACGACACGCTCGGCCTGTCGCCGAAGGCGGTCGCGCGGCTGGAGCGCTTCGCGCGTGCGTTGCGCGACGCGCAATCGAGCGACGCGCCCGGCTGGGCCGCGATCGCCGCCGACGCGGGCTATTACGACCAGGCCCATCTGATCGCCGAGTTCAACACGATCGCCGGCGCGACGCCGAACGCGTTGCTGGCGGAACTGCGCGTCGCGGCACCGGTCGGCTGGAGCCGGCTCAGCTCGCCATCGCTCCCGGCCGCGCCAGCCACGCCGCCAGCACCAGTCGCGTAGCCCGGATAAGCCCGCAGGGCGCGTCCGGGGACCCCCCGTATCTCAGACCCCGCGTCGTCTCCGCTGTCGGGACGCGTCAGGGTCGGGTGATGGGCCGCCCGGCCACCGCCCCGGGTGCGGCGTTGCCTTACCCGGGCTACGGCGCGTCGCGTCGCGGCGCCGGTGGGCTGGAGCCGGCTCAGCCCGCCAGCACCAGTCGCGTAGCCCGGATAAGCCCGCCGGGCGCATCCGGGGATCCCCCGCATCCCAGACCCCGCGTCGTCTCCCGCGTCGGGGACGCCGCCAGGGTCGGACGGCGGGCCGCCCGGCCACCGCCCCGGGTGCGGCGTTGCCTTACCCGGGCTACGGCGCGTCGCGTCGCGGCACCGGTCGGCTGGAGCCGGATCAGCCCGCCATCGCTCCCGGCCGCGCCATCCACGCGGCCAGCACCAGCGCGCAGAACACGCCCGCGTTGATCCGCGGCGGCAGGTAGGGCGAGAACAGGAACGAGATCGCCAGCCAGCCCAGCCCGGCCAGCAGTGCGAGCGCCAGCGGTGGCGTGGTGCCCAGCAGCGGCAGCGCGCGCGCCGCGACCATCAGCCCGAGCGCGCCGAGCGCCACCTGGCCCAGCGCGTACGCCGAGTGCAGGCCGTAGTACAGCAGCGTGGCCTGCGCGCCGGGCGGATGCACGCCGCGCACATGGTGCGACACCACGTCGATCACGAAATGCGCGATGCCGGTGAGCGTGAGCCAGCCGAACGCGATGTACACGAGCCACTTGTGCATGGAGGTGCTCCGGGGCGTCAGGCGTGCGCGACGTGGCGCAGACGGGCGAAGGGAGCGACGCCGCGAGCATCCGCGCCTTCGCGGGCCTCGTCGGCGACGCGCAGGCCGGTGAGCCGTTCCGATACCTCCCACAGCCGCAGCGCGTGACCAAGGTCGAGTGCGCGATCCGGCACGCGGGCGAAGCTCGGCGCGCCGCGGGTCTCGCTGAAGTACGCGGGCCCGTAGTACGCGCCGCCCTCGGCCTGCGGCGCGGTGGCCGCGAACAGTGTCGGCCAGGCGCCGTTGGCCGCCGGCTGGAACAGGAACCACAGCCAGCGCCGCGCGCGCCCGGCGGCGCTGTCGGGGCCGGCGCCGTTGAGCAGCAGGTCGGTGCGCGAGATGCCGGGGTGCGCGGCGATGCTGCGCAGGCCCCAGCCGAAGGCCTCGCTGCGCCGCTGCAGCTCCATCGCGAACACCAGGCAGGCGAGCTTGGACTGCGCGTAGGCCGCCATCGCGTCGTAGTGGCGTTCGCCCTGCAGGTCGTCGAAGTCGAAGCGGCCCGCGCGCGCGGCGACGCTCGACAGGGTCACCACGCGCGCGTCGGTGCTCCGCCGCAGCAGCGGCAGCAGCTGCGCGGTGAGCGCGAAATGGCCCAGGTGGTTGGTGCCGAACTGCAGCTCGAAGCCGTCGGCGGTGGTGCGGCGCTCGGGCGGGGTCATGACGCCGGCGTTGTTGACCAGCAGGTCGACGCGCTCGAACGAGGCGCGCAGGCGCGCGGCGCAGGCCGCGACCGAGTCGAGGCGTGCGAGGTCGAGCGGCACGTGCTCGACGTCCGCGCCGGGCACGGCCTCGCGGATGCGGCCGGTGGCGTCGGCGCCCTTGGCCGCGTCGCGGCCGGCGATGACGACGCTGGCGCCGGCGCGCGCCAGGGCGAGTGCGGTCTCGAAGCCGAGGCCACCGGTGCCGGTGACCACGGCGGTGCGGCCGCGCTGCGAGGGGATGTCGTGGGGGGTCCAGCGGTCCATGGCGATGCTCCTGTCGGGAAGGCGGCGCGCGTCAGCGCGCGCCGGTGGGGAAGCGGGTGCCGGTCAGCTGCTCGGTGACCGACCACAGGCGCGCGGCGACGTCGGCGTCCTGCGCCGCGGGCGGCACGGTGGCCAGGCCGAGCGGGCCGTTGACCTCCTGCGGGCCGGTGGGGCCGTAGTACGCGCCGCCGACGGCCTCGGGCGCGGTGACGGCGAACAGGGTCGGGATCGCGCCCTGCGCGGCGGTCTGGAAGTGCTCGCGGCGCGCGGCCCACTGCTGGCCCTGTTCGCTGTCCAGGCCCGGTCCGCGCGCGACCAGTTCGGTCACCGCGACGCCCGGGTGCGCGGCCAGGCTCTGCAGGCCCCAGCCGGCGGCCTCGCTGCGCCGCTGCAGTTCGCGCGCGAACATCAGGCAGGCGAGCTTGGACTGCGCGTACGCCACCATCGGCTCGTAGCTGCGCTCGGACTGCAGGTCGTCGAAATCGATCCGTCCGCGCAGCGCGGCGATGCTCGACAGCGTCACCACGCGCGGCGCCTCGCTCCGGCGCAGCAGCGGCAGCAGTTCCGCGGTGAGCACGAAGTGGCCGGCGTAGTTGATCGCGAACTGCGACTCCAGGCCGTCGGGCGAGGTGCCGCGCTCGGGCGGCGCCATGATCGCGGCGTTGTTGATCAGGCCGTCGATGCGCGGCAGCGATTCGCGCAGCCGCGCGGCCAGCGCGCGCACCGTGGCCAGGTCGCCGAGGTCCACGGATTCGAACTGCACCTCCGCGTCCGGGTCCTCGGCGCGGATCTTCGCGATCGATTCGGCGCCGCGCTCGGCGTTGCGGGCGACGATGACCACACGCGCGCCGGCGCCGGCCAGCGCCTTGGCATCCTCGAAGCCCATGCCGCTGGTGCCGCCGGTGACGACGAAGATGCGACCCGCCTGCGACGGCATGTCGGCCGTCGACCAGTCGGGTTTGGGCGCGGCCTGCGCGCGGGCCGTGGTGCTGGCGAAGGCGGCCACAGCCACCAGGCACAGCGCGGCGATGCGCTGGCGCCAGGCGGCGGGGGCATTGCGCGGATCGCGCGTGACCAGGCGCTGGTGGGCGCTGGACAGCGCGCCGGGGCGGTGCGCGCGGGAGGGGGTGGCGAAGCTCTGAATGGGCATGTCGATCTCCTCGTTGGGGGGCGTGGGGAAGTGCGGCGGGGGCCGCGTCAGGGGTCGAGGTGGAACTGCAGGAACGGCGCGATGCGGTCCAGCGCCGGGTCGATGTGCTCGTCGCGGTGATAGAGGTCGTAGTGGCCGGCGCCGGGGATCACCACCAGCGCCTTGTCCGGCCCGCGCGCCAGGCCGTACAGCGCCTGCCCGGTCTCGTACTGGCAGGTGCTGCCCTGGCGGCCGCCGACGATCACCATCAGCGGCTGCACCAGCAGGTCGGGCACCAGGTGGAAGGCGTCGAAGCCGAGCATTGGCCCGAGGCTTCGGAACAGCAGCCGGTTGCTGGCGTTCGGGTGCCGATGCGGCGATTCCCGGTAGAAGCGGATTGCTTCGAGCAGGTCGCGATCGGTGACGCTTTCGGCGCCGGCGGTCTCGAGGCTGTCGGGGATCCACGGCTCGCGCCGTTCGGCCGCGCCGCGTGCGGCGGCGGTGCGCGCGCGGCCCACCTCGGCCAGGCGCGCATGCAGGCGTTCGCCGCGCAGCATGCGGCGGAAGGCGCGGCCGACGTCGGTGGCCACCACCGTGGCCACCGCCTTGAAGCGGTGCTCGGTCAGC
The DNA here is from genome assembly GCF_029888045.1 of Luteimonas rhizosphaericola. Lineage (GTDB taxonomy): Bacteria > Pseudomonadota > Gammaproteobacteria > Xanthomonadales > Xanthomonadaceae > Luteimonas > Luteimonas rhizosphaericola. Next base: position 120,943 of record NZ_JARXRN010000025.1, read on the forward strand.
GCCGCGTTGACCGCGTAGCCACCGCCGGCGCAGATGCCGAGCACGGCGATGCGCGACTCGTCGACGAACGGCAGCGTCACCAGGTGGTCGACCGCGCAACGCAGGTCCTCGACCCGCGTGGCCGGGTCTTCCAGATCGCGTGGCTCGCCGCCGCTGGCGCCCTGGTGCGACGGATCGAAGGTGATCGCGACGAAGCTGCGCGCGGCCAGCTTGCGCGCGTAGATCGCGCCGACCTGTTCCTTGACGCTGCTGCCGGGCGTGGACAGCACGACGGCCGGCCAGCTGCGGTCCTGGTCGAAGTCCGGCGGCAGGTGCAGCTGCGCGGCGATCGGGATCGCGCCGTTGTGGAACGTCGCCTCGCGCAGGGTGGGGGTCGCGGCGGCCATGTCAGAACCGCCGGCTGAAGCCGAGGAACAGGCGGCCGCTGCGGTCGCTGTCGGGCTCGAGCAGCGGGCTGTCGCGCAGCTCGTCGGGCAGGTGGCTGGCCTCGGCCGAGGCGACCACGTGCCAGGTCGCGCCCAGCGGATGCATCCAGGTCACGCCGATGCGGTGCACCAGCGCCGAGCCCGGCGCGTAGGCGGTCACGCCGCGCGCGACTTCCTCGTCGAGGGTGCCGTAGTAGTAGCCGGCGAGATCGTCCGACAGCAGGCTGCTGCCCACGTTCGCGGTGATCGCCGAGCGCCCGAGCAGCCAGGTGTAGCGGTAGTCGAGGGCGACCTCGAAGCCGTCGCTGGCGTCGCTGACGTCGTGCACCGCCTCCAGCGCGAGCGCGCCCCAGCCGCCGCCGTAGGTCGCGCGGAAGCCGGCGTCGAGGCCGTCGTCGCGATCCTCGAGCAGGGTGGCGTCGACGCCGTTGGCGAGCAGTTCGCTGCGGCCGAGGTCGTCGATGTCGACACCGTCCAGCCGCACCGAGGCGATCGCGTCGAGCGTGAATCCCCCCGACTGCACCAGATGCACGCCCGCGGCGGTGCCGCGCACGAAGAAGCGGTCGCCGTCGAAGCCCAGGAGCGGCACGGGACGCAGCCGCGAGTCTTCGCCGGCGTAGGGGCTGTCGATGGCGATGACGCCGGCGCCGAGCGTCCATTCGCCGCGCGTGGACGGATCGGCGACCGGTGGCGCGGACTGCGCGGCCGCGGCCGCGGACAGGGCGAGGAGGACGCCGCCGGCGCTGCCGGCGATCGCGTGTCGGATCATGGTCATGGGAAGTCCTGCGATGGAGCCGCACTGCCGCGGGTGCGGCGAGGGGGCGCGGCGGGTGGGGGAAACGAGGGCGAGGCATCGGGCGCGGCTTCCGGCGCGGCGCGGCGCGCATGCGCGCGGCCCAGCCACAGGCCCAGCGCGGTCCAGGCGAAGGCCAGCGGCACGACCACGCCCACCAGCCCGCCGAGCGCAAAGCCCAGGCGCCCGAGCAGGCCTTCGACCTGGGCGCCGAGCACGTCGCCGCTGCGGTACACGAAGGTGTCGATCGCGGCCTTGGCCTTGTAGGTGTCCTCGCGGCCCAGCACGGTGAACAGCGCTTCGCGCGCGGGCCGTGTGATGCCGCGCTGCATCGCGCGGTTGCCCGCTTCCAGCACCACCAGCACCACGAACGAGCCGTACGCGGCCAGGCCGATGAAGCCGACCGCGGTCGCCACCGGCAGCAGCGCCAGCGCGATGCCCAGGCCGAAGCGCTGGATCAGCCGGCCGGTCAGCGTGACCTGCAGCACCAGCACCGCGATCTGGGTCCACATGTCGATGCGGCCCATCACCGCGGCGCGCGCATCGGTATCGCCGGCGACATCGGCCACCATCTGCAGCCGGGTGAAGTAGATGAAGGTCGCCATGACCGTCATCAGCAGCACGTAGCCGGCGATCCCGCTCAGGTACGGCGAGCGCACCACCGCGCGCAGCCCGGCCCAGGCGCTGCCACCCACCGGCCCGTCGCGTTCGCGCATCGATGCGGCCTTGCGGTCGGGCAGCAGCCGCAGCAGCCAGCCGCCGAGCGCCAGCGCCGCGAGCACGAACGCGCCGGCCACCAGCAACAGCGCGGGCGTGCCGACCACCTCGGCCAGGCGCGAGGTCAGCCACGGCCCGAAGATCGCGCCCAGGGTGCCGCCGACCGAGATCGGCGCGAACAGGCGCTTGCCCTGGTCGGCATCGAAGCGTTCGGCCAGCAACGCCCAGAACACCATCGTCGCGAACAGGTTGAACACGCTGAACCAGACGTAGAACACCTGCCCGCTGGTGTCGCCCACCGCGCCGGGCGCGAACCGCAGCAGGGCCCAGAACGTGGCCAGGCCGACCGCGAAGAAGCCGTAGGTCGCGGCCAGCAGCGGGAACCGGCGCAGCCGCGCGGCCAGCCAGCCGAACGCCGGGTTCACCGCCAGCGTCACCAGCGCGGTGCCGACGAACAGCCAGCGCACCTGGTCCATGCCCTGCGACATGCCCAGTGCGTCGCGCACCGGGCGCAGCAGCATCAGCGCGGTCAGCACGCAGAAGAAGAACAGCGCCGCGACCGCGACCGCGGCGCGTTCGCCGTGGCGGATGTTCGCCAGCGACTGCAGCAGTCCCGGGCGGCGGCGCGCCGTCGGCGCCGGTGGCGTGGAGCCGCGCATCTCAGCGCACCGCGTCCGCGAAGCGGACGCCGGCCAGCGTCTCGCTCATGTCCCACAGCCGTGCGGACGCGGCTTCGTCGGTGGCGGCCGCGGGTACCCGGGCCAGTCCGAGCGGGCCGCGCAACTCCATCACGCCGGTCGGGCCGTAGTAATGGCCGCCGCGTGCATCGGGCGCGGCTGCGGCATACAGCGTCGGCAGCGCCCCGCGTGCGGCGGGCTGCAGGAGCAGGTGGCCCAGGAGCTGGCGGACGACGCCGTTGTTGGCCTGCAGGTTGGTGCGCGAGACGCCCGGATGCGAGGCGATGCTGCGGATGCCCCAGCCGGCCGCGTCGCTGCGGCGCTGCAGCTCCAGGGCGAACATCAGGGAGGCCAGCTTGGACTGCTGGTAGGCGTCGCCGGGGTCGTAGTCGCGCACGAACTGCGGGTCGTCGAACTGGATCTCGCCCCGCCGTGCGGCGATGCTCGACAGGTTCACCACGCGCGGCGACGGCGCCTTGCGCAGCAGTGGCAGCAGCTCCGCGGTCAGCGCGAAGTGGCCGAGGTAGTTGGTCGCGAACTGCATCTCGTAGCCGTCGGCGGATTCCCCCCGCCGCGGCGGCTCCATGATCCCGGCGTTGTTGACCAGAACGTCGATGCGCGGCAGCGATGCATCGAGGCGCCGCGCGAACCCGCGCACGGACGCCAGGTCGGAGAGGTCGAGCGATTCGAAACGGACCACCGCATCGGGCGTGTCGCCGCGGATCGCCGCCACCGCTTCCGCGCCACGCTCGGCATTGCGGGCCGCGATCACCACCTGCGCGCCGGCGGCGGCCAGCGCCTTCGCGGTCTCGAAGCCGATGCCGCTCGTCCCACCGGTCACCACGACGACGCGGCCATCCTGCGCCGGGATGTCGGCCACGGCCCAGTCGGGCGGGGGTGCGCCCTGCGCCGACGATCGCCCGGCGCTGCAGGCAGTGGCCGCCAGCAGGCAGATCAGGGTCAACGCGGTGCGCCAGCGCGCGGGGCGACGGGCGGCGCGGACGCGTGGTGCGTGGTCGCGGTCTTCCGGCGGATGCGCGGTGGAGAGGGTGGGGGCGGTCATCGGCGTGCTCCTGCATGCGGCGGCCGTCGGGGATGCGGCCGTGGCGATGGAGGTCATGCTCGATGCCGGCGATTAATTCGCGTTTAAGCGATGGGCCTGCTGCACGTGCGCACTTAAAACCGTTTTAATGGGCGCCACGCATGATTGCCGGCACCGCCTGCGCACAGCCCCCAATGGACGAAATCCTGCTGGTCGAAGACGACCATATGCTCGGGCGCGCGCTCACCGCGGCGCTGGCCCAGGAGGGCTGGCGCGTGGTGCATTGCGAGGACGCGGCCGCCGCGCGCGCGGTGCTGATCGACCACGCCTTCGTCGCCGTGCTGCTCGACCTCGGCCTGCCGCAGGGCTCCGGGCTCGACGTGCTCGCCGCGATGCGCGCGCGCTACGATCCCACGCCGGTGCTGGTGATCACCGCGCGCGACCAGCTCAGCGACCGCGTGCGCGGGCTCGACGCCGGCGCCGACGACTACATCGTCAAGCCGTTCCAGCGCGACGAGATGCTGGCGCGGCTGCGCGCGGTGCTGCGCCGCAGCCGCGGCGCGGTGACGCCGATGCTGCACTGGCGCGACGTCGAGATCGATCCGGCCGCGCGCGTGGTCAGCCGCGGCGGCGAGCGCGTCGCGCTGAGCGCGAACGAACTGCGCATCCTGCTGACGCTGTTCGAGGCGCGCGGGCGCGTGCTCGGCCGCGAGCAGCTGCAGGCGCGGCTGTACGGCAGCGACGGCGGCGTGGGCAGCAACACGGTGGCGGTCTACGTGCACCAGCTGCGGCGCAAGCTGGGCGACGGCGTGGTCGTCACCGAACACGGCCACGGCTACCGCGCCGGGGACGAGTCGTGATCCGCGCGCCCCGGTCGTTGCGCACGCGGCTGCTGGCCGCGCTGGCGATCGTGCTGTTCACCGGCTGGGCCGGCTGGTTCGCGCTGCAGTATGTGCAGATGTCCAAGCGCCAGGTGGGCGACCTCGACGGCATGATCCGCAACGTCGCCGAGCAGATCCTGCAGTCGCTGCCGCAGGACATCACCGGCGCCGCGCAGCAGCCGCGGCGCTTCGAGCTCGACCTGGAGGAGAAGAAGACCCTCGGCAAGTTCGACCTGCTCGCGTTCCAGGCCTGGGACCTCGGCGCCGGGCGGCGGCTGGTGTCGTCGCGTTCCGCGCCGGCGCAGGCGATGGTGGACGACTTCGAGGACGGCTTCACCTCGCAGTCGATCGACGGCGTGCCCTGGCGGGTGTACGCGGTGCGCGACCTGGGCGGCCGCGTGCAGGTGCAGGTGGGCATCCCCGAAGCGGCGGTGCACATGGAGATGAAGCGCTGGTTCCGCTCCAGCCTCGGCACCGCGCTGGCGCTGCTGCTCGCACTGGGGCTGGCGGTGTGGCTGGTGATCGAGTGGTCGCTGCGGCCGGTGGCGCGGCTGGGCGAGGCGCTCAATGCGCGCGCGCCGCTGGATTTCGCGCCGCTGCCCGATGCCGGCCTGCCGAGCGAGGTGGTGCCCCTGGTGCAGGGCTTCAACCGGCTGCTCGAGCGGCTGGCGCAGGCGCTGCAGCACGAACGCGAGTTCCTCGGCGAGGCCGCGCACGAACTGCGCACCCCGCTGGCCGCGCTGCTTGCGCAGGCCCAGGTGCTGCAGCACGCCGGCGACCGCGAGGAGGCGCGCCTGGCGCTGTCGGAGCTGATCGCCGGCATCGAACGCACCTCGCGGCTGGCGCAGCAGCTGCTCGACGCGGCGCGGGTGGAGGCGGGCGGCGGCGCCCGCGCGACCGACCTGGACCTGGCCCTGGTCGCTGGCATGGTCGCCGACGAGTTCGCCCAGGTGGCAACGCGCGAAGGCCGCAGGCTCGAACTGGAACTGCGCCACGCGCCGGTGCGCGGCGACATCGACGATCTCGGCATCCTGGTGCGCAACCTGCTCGACAACGCCCTGCGCCACGGCGGCGACGGCGCGCGCGTGCGCCTGTCCACCGACGTGGTCGCCGAGGGCGACGCGCGCATCGGCGTGCTGCGGGTGGCCGACGATGGTCCCGGCATCCCCGACGCCGACCGCGAACGCGTGTTCGAGCGCTTCTACCGCGGTGCCAACGGCCACCGCAGCGCGGGCATCGGCATGGGCCTGTCGCTGGTGCAGCGCGTGGTCTCCGCCCACGGCGGCGCGGTGCGCTGCACCGCGGGCCTCGGCGGGCGCGGCTGCGCGATCGAGGTGCGGCTGCCGCTGCGGGGGCAGGACTGAGCCGCACCGGTCGCGACCCGTCCTACTGCCCCCACTTCCCGCTGCGCCGCATCACTCCCCAGTTGTGCTTGCGGCGCGAGAACCACTGCCACATCCCGCGGCAGCGCCACAGGGTGTTGAGCTGGCGGTAGCCGAGGTTCTCCAGCACCGCCATCGCGAACATCAGCAGCATGTCGCGCTTGCGCGCGTACACGCGGAACGACAGGGTCTCCAGCAGCAGCCCGTTGACCGACAACAGGATGCCCATGCCGATCGCCACCAGCAGGAACACCACCAGCGCCGCGGAGGAGATCACGCCCAGGGCGAAGCCGCCGATCATCACCACGTAGCCGGCCAGCTCGATCAGTGGGCCGATCCACTCGAACACGGCCATGAACGGCCACGCCAGCAGGCCGGCCGCGCCCGCGCGCGGGCTCAGCGCCAGGCGCGCGTGCCGGGTCAGGCTCTCGGCCAGGCCGCGCTGCCAGCGGCTGCGCTGGCGGCCGAGCGTGCCCAGGTCCTCCGGCGCCTCGGTCCAGCAGATCGGGTCGGGCAGGTAGCGGATGCGATACGGGATGCGGCGCTCGCGGTGCCAGCGGTGCAGGCGCACCACCAGCTCCATGTCCTCGCCGACGGTGGTGGTGCTGTAGCCGCCCACCGCCAGCACCCGCTCGCGGTTGAACAGGCCGAACGCGCCGGAGATGATCAGCACCGCGTTGAGCGGCGACCAGCCCAGGCGGCCGAGCAGGAACGCGCGCAGGTATTCGACGATCTGGAACCGCGCCACCCAGTTGCGCGGCAGTCCCGCGCGCACCAGGAAGCCGCCGCGCACCTCCGAGCCGTTGGCCAGGCGCACGGTGCCGCCGGCGGCCACGGTGCGCTCGTCCTCCAAGAACGGCTGCACCACGCGCAGCAGGCTGTCGCGCTGCAGGATGGAGTCGGCGTCGACCGCGCAGAACAACGTGTGGCGCGCGGCGTTGATGCCGGCGTTGAGCGCGTCGGCCTTGCCGCCGTTCTCCTTGTCGATCACCCGCAGGTTGGCGTAGCGCCGCGAGCGGTAGACCACGCGGATCGGCTTGTGCTCCAGCGTGCGCCGCATCGGCTCGGGATGCGGCACCAGCTCGAACTCCTCGCGCAGCACGTCGAGCGTGCGGTCGCGCGAGCCGTCGTTGATCACCACCACCTCGAAATCCGGGTACTGCAGCTGCAGCATCGAGCGCACCGAAGTGCGGATGGTCGCCTCCTCGTTGTAGCCGGGCACCAGCAGCGAGATCGGCGGCTCCACGCCGAGGTATGGGGCCTCGTCGCCGAGCGCGCTGCGCTGGCGCATGTAGCCGCGCAGGCTGGCCATCGACAGCAGGTTGAGCGCCAGGTAGCCGCCGTTGAGCGCGAGGAAGTAGCCAATGAAGACCACCTGCGCCCACCACAGCCAGCTGCCGCTCACGGATGCCGCTCCGCGATCGCGCGCCGCAGCGCGTCGCGGCCGTAGCGGTCGGCGACGGTGTCGGCGATGCGCTCCACCGCGGCGCGGTCGAACCCGGGCTGCGCGGCGATCGCGTCGGCCGCTTCCTGGCGCACGGCCCAGTCGGGATCGGGCAGCAGGGCGAGCAGCTGGTCGAGGTCCCTGAGCGCGGCCTGCTTGCCCAGCGCCTTGAGCGCGGCCAGGCGCACGCCCGCGTCGGCATCGGCCAGTGCCTGCGACAGCCGCGGCCGGTCGGCCCCGTCGCGCAGCGAGCCGACCACCTGCAGGGCGGCCTGGCGCAGGGCGGGATCGTGGGATCCGGGCGGGCCATCGAGCACCGCGCGGGCCCAGCCGGCGAGCACGGCCGGATCCGCCCACTGCGTGAGGGGCGCGATCCGCCGCTGCGCGGCTGCCGGCGCGGACTGCAGCGCGTCGAGCAGCGGTAGCGACACCGCCGCGCGTCCGGCCAGCTGGCACAGCGCGGCGACGCGCTGCGGCGTCCAGTCCTGGCGCGCCACCGCGACCGGCAGCACGTCGCGCATCGCCCGCGGCGCGTCGATGGTGACCAGCACTTCGGCCGCCGCCAGCGCGAGGAAGGGATTGTCGTGGCGCAGGAAGCGCGCCACCACGTCCCAGTGCACGGCGTCGGCGAGTTCGCGCAACACCGCCAGCGCGAGCAGGCGCAGGTGGATGCCGCGGCGGCGCAGCAGGTCCAGCGCGAACCGGTCCAGCGCGTACGCCTCCAGCACGCGGTTGAGGCGCGCATGCGCCTCGCCGCGCAACTGGCGCTGGGTGCGGCTCCACAGCAGCAGGAACCACAGCCGCTGCTGCGCGCGCGGCGCGGGCCACGGCGGCGGCGCGCAGTCGGAGAGCGAGGCCTCGGCCAGGCGTGGCCGCCAGTCGGCGTCGAAGCCGCGGCGCCGTGCCAGCTGACGGCTGCCGAGTTCGGCCAGCACCAGCACCTGGCCCATGGTCAGCAGCGTCAACACCGCCAGCGCGGCGGTGACGTACACGGCCCAGCGCAGGACCGGATCGACCAGGGCGATGGCGAGCCAGTCGGGCATGGCTCAGAACGCCCGCCGCACGCCCAGCTGCAGCCAGCGACGGTCGTGGAAATCGCCCTGGCGCACGTAGCCCACGCCCCACTGCAGCGACCAGGTGGACGACAGGCCGTGGCGTCCCTGCAGCGCGAGCGCCCGCACCCGGCTGGCGACGATCCCGGTGCCCTGCTGCACGTCCTCGCTGCCCGCGGTCAGCCGCAGGCCGATCACGTCGCGCTCGCCGTAGTAGCGGTCGACCGCGGCGTCGTGGCCGTTGACGCGTTCGCCGTCGACGTCGGTGCGGTTGAAGGTATAGCCCAGCCGCCAGTCGCCGACGTACTGCTCCAGCGCCAGCGCCAGCCGTTCGACGGTCGCCTCCGGGTAGCGCGTGCGGCGCAGGCCGGCGGCCAGCACCGTGCCGCCTTCGAACGCGTGCTGCATGCGCACGTCGCCGAACCAGCGCGGCTGGAAGTCCGAGCCGGGCCAGGCGCCGCCATCGAGCTGCAGCGTCCAGCGCGGCGCCACCGGCAGCGCGATCCCCGCCTCCAGGCCGCTGTCGACCAGTCCGAAGCGGCGTTCGCGCGCGGCGGCGACGTACCAGCCGCGCCCGTCGCCGCGGCCGGACACGTCGAGGCGCTGGCCCTGCCAGGCCTCGAGGCCCTGCGTCAGCCATTCGTGGCGCAGGCCGAGGCCGATCTCGCGCATGCGGGGCGCAACTGGATCTCCTCCGTCCACCAGGCGATCGCCTGCGGGACGTTCCGGCGCTGCCGCCTGCATCGGCGCGGGCGCAGGGTCCGGCGTCATCTGCCGGCGCAGGTCGTCCACGCCCGGATACCCGGGCGTGATCGCCTCCAGCCGTGCCACGCTCGCCTGCGCCGCGGCGCGGTCGCCCGACCAAAGCTGCGCCTGGGCGCGGCCGAACAGGTAGTCGGCATTGCCGGGTTCGCGCGCCAGCAGCGCGTCGTACAGCGGCAGCGCCTCGGCCGCGCGCTGCTGCCAGGCCAGCACCCGCGCCAGCTGGAAGCGCGCGGCATCGTCGTCGGGTGCCACCGCCAGCCGCGCGCGCAGCAGCCGCTCGGCGCCCGCCCAGTCCTGCGCCGCCAGGCGCGCGTCCACCTCGGGCCCGACCTGCGCGGCGGCCTGCGTGCCCGCCAGCGCCAGCAGCGCGGCCAGCACGCTGCGCGCGACCCTCATGCCGCCCTCCGCAGCAGCCGCCGCAGCCGCGCCAGCACCTCTTCGGGCTGGAACGGCTTGGTCACGTAGTCGTCGGCGCCGAGGTCGAGCGCGCGCACGATGTCCACCTCGCGCGCCTTGGCGGTGAGCATCAGCACCGGCACGTCGCGCCAGCCGGGCTGCGCGCGCAGCCGCTCCACGATCTCGATGCCGTCGTGGTAGGGCAGCATGATGTCCAGCACCACCGCGTGCGGCGGCGGCTGCTCCAGCCGTGCCAGCGCCTCGCGCCCGTCGGCGGCGTGGTCCACCGTGAAGCCTTCGCGCTGGAACAGGAAGCGCAGGATGTAGGCGATGTCCTCCTCGTCCTCGACCACCAGCACCCGTGGTGCGGCCCGTTCGTTCATCGCGTCGGATCTCCTTGTGTCGTGGCCCGCGGAGGCCAGTTGCGCAGGTAGTCGCCGATCACCGCCGCCAGGGTGGCGCCGCTGTGGCGCGACTTCACCAGCCGTCGCAGCACCAGGCCGCTGTCGGCGCCGGGCACCACCGCGTCGGTGTCCAGCGCGGAGAAGATGATCGCGAGCGTCGGCGGGCTGGCGGCCGCGAGTTCGGCCAGCAGTTCGCTGCCGTCGCCGTCGGGCAGCATCAGGTCGAGGATGACCAGGTCGTGGTGGCGGGCCGCCAGTTCGCGGCGCGCCTCGGCGAGGCTGCCCGCGCCGTGCAGCCGCAGCGCCTCGTCCTCCAGCAGGTGCGCGACCAGGGTGCGCAGGTCGGCGTCGTCCTCCACGTGCAGCACCTGCGCGGGCGCTCCGGAACCGCGCAGGCAGGCGCGCACCGCCTCGACCACGCGCCCCGGATCCAGCGGCTTGTGCAGCCAGTCGACGATGCCCACCGCGCCGCCGCTCACCGCCTCGCGCTCGGGTGCCGGCGGCTGCACGCCCAGCGCCAGGATCGGCAGGTGGCGGTAGGCCTGCTGGCTGCGCAGCGCGCGCACGAACGCCAGCCCGTCCTCGTCGGGCAGCGCGAGGTTGACCGTGAGCGCGTACACCGGGGTGGAGGCCAGCACCTGTCGCGCCTGGGCGGCGGAGGCGGCCACCACGGTCGCGTGGCCGTGCTGTTCCAGCAGCGCCGCAAGCTGCGTCGCCGCGGCCGCGTCGCCATCCACCAGCAGCACGCGCTGGCGGCCCTCGGCGTCGACCGGCGGGACCGCATTGCGCCGCGCCAGCGGCAGGCGCACGAAGAAGCAGGTGCCGTGGTCGGTCTGGGTATCGAAGCCGATGCTGCCGCCGAGCTGCTCGACCAGCGAGCGGGTGATCGCCAGCCCGAGGCCGGTGCCGCCGCGCGTGCGCACGTCGGACGAATCGGCCTGGGCGAAGCGTTCGAACACGCGCCCGCGGAACGCCTCGGGTATCCCGGCGCCGCGGTCGGCGACCGAGACCTCGACGTGGTCGTCGCGCAGCGCCAGCACCACCACCACCTCCTCGCCCGGCGGCGAGTGCTTGATCGCGTTCGACAGCAGGTTCGCCATCACCTGGGCGAAGCGGTCCGGGTCCACGTCCACCTCGGCGTCCTCGCCGGGCACCAGGTGCACGCGCACGCCGAACTCGCCGGCGTAGCCGCCGATCTGCTCGATCGCCTGCGCCAGCAGCGGCCGCAGCGCCAGCGGCTGCAGGTTCAGCACCAGGCGGCCGCTCTCCAGCTTCTCGATGTCGAGGATGTCGTTGATCAGCCGCACCAGCCGCTCGCTGTTCTTGTGCGCGATCTCCAGCAGCGGCCGCATCGCTTCGGGCACCTCGCCGGCCATGCCGCCGGTGACCATCGACAGCCCGCCGCGGATCGCGGTCAGCGGCGTGCGCAGCTCGTGGCTGACGGTGGAGATGAATTCGGCCTTCATGCGTTCGACCTGGCGCCGCGCGGAGACGTCCACCGCCACCGCGAGCACCAGCGGCTGCTGGTCGGACAGCGCCATCGGCCGCTTCAGCAGTTGCAGCCAGCGTTCCCGACCGTGGACGTCGGCCACCGCCAGCTCGGGGCGGCGCAGTTCCGAGTCCTCGCGCAGCAGCGCGGTATCGCCCTCGAGCAGCGGCGCCAGCAGGTCGCCGCCGGGCAGGTCCTCCACGCGCTGGCCTTCGACCTGCCCGGGCTGCAGGCCCAGCAGGGCCGCGAAGGCCTGGTTGCACAGCAGCACCCGGCCGCCGGCGTCGCGCACGAAGATCAGGTTCTCGTCGGCGTCCACCACGCTGCGCAGGAACGCCTGCTGGTCGCGCAGGCGTCGGCGCGCGCGCGCCGCCTCGGTGACGTTGCGCACGATGGCCAGGCTTTCGCCGCCGTCGCTGCGCGCGATCCGCACCTCGTGGTCGCGACCGTTGTCGTCGTGCCAGTCGAACGCGACCAGGCTGCGGTCCGGATGGCGGGCGAGGTCGGCGAACGCGCCGGCCAGCCCGGCCGGTACTTCGCCGCGCCGGCCGCTGGCCTGCGACAGCACCTTGATGCGGCCGTCGGCATGCAGTTCGTACAGGTCGTCGGGCACCGCGCGCAGCAGCGCGGCCTGGCGCGCCTCGCCGGCACTGGCGATGCGCGCCAGCTGCGCCTGGCGCCGCAGGGTGCGGTTCATCGCGCGCAGGAACCACACCATCAGCAGCGCGATCACCAAGCTGCCGCCCAGCACCTGCCAGCGGCCGCGTTCCAGGATCGAGGCGGCCAGCGCGGTCCGCGCGGCCAGCAACGCGCGTTCCTCCGACTCGAGCGCGCCCAGTTCGGCGCGCAGCGCGTCCATCGTTTCCTTGCCGCCGGCCATGGCCATCACCTGCGCCGCCTGTTCCAGCCCGAGCCGGTCGCGCCGGGCGACATTGGCCGCCGCGATCTCCAGCCGGCGGGCGATGTCCGCGTCCAGCGTGCCCAGCCACGCCTCGCGACCGCGGCCGGCCAGCCTGCGTCCGAGTTCGCCGCGCAGCGCCGCCACGCGCGCGCGACCGTCGCGGTAGGGCGCGAGATACGCCGGATCCGCGGTCAGCACGTAGCCGCGCGAGCCGGTCTCCACGTCCTGCAGCGCCGAGAACATGCCCTGCACCACGGTGATCAGCTCGAGGCTGTCGGCGATCGCGGCGTTGGTGTCGAGCAGCACCTCCTGGGTGCGCTTGCCCTGCCAGGCCATCAGGCTCAGCAGCACCAGCGCGGCGGCGAAGCCGAGGTTGTGCAGGGTCGTCCCGGACGGGAGGCGCAAGTGAGGTCACCTGAAGCGGTCCGGGCCGATGCTAGCGGCTCGCCGTCGTGATGTCGTGGACTCAGGTCGCAGGCCCGGACGCAGTTCACGTCCGGCGGTGCGCCGCGACCACGCGAAGTCGACATCCCCGGTGGTAACACGCAGGCACTCGCCCCCGCGCTGCGCCGCTCCGCGCACGGGCCCGGATACCGCCCGTGCCGCAGCGTGGCGCTGCGCTGCGACGGCGAGGCGATGGCACAGCGATCGCGATCGCGAAGCAAAGGCAGTCGCGAGGCACGAACACGGCGACGCGAGACGAGGACGCGAACCGATGACACCCTACCGCGATGCCGACGGTGATTCGGGCGTGGCCGCCTACGAAAGCGGCCCCGGATGGATCGTGGTGCGCTTCCACCGCGGCGGCACCTACCGCTACGACGACAGCCATCCCGGACGCCTGCACGTGCTGGAGATGCAGCGCCTGGCCGCCGCCGGCAACGACCTCAACACCTACATCAACCGTCACGTCCGCGACGACTACGCGCAACGCATCACGTCGCCCGGATAAGCCGTTGCCCGTAGCCCGGATAAGCCCGCAGGGCGCATCCGGGCGCGCCGAGACCGGACTCGCGCCACGCCGTCCGCGTCTTCCCGTTCGCCTGCGCGGTTTGCGCGCTTGACGGTTCCGGAGGTGGTGCCGTGGCCCCGGGTGCGGCTTCGCCTTACCCGGGCTACGTGGCCCGCGCGTAGCACGGACAAGCCCGCAGGACGCATCCGGGGCCCGCCTTGACATAATTCGATGATTAGCTAATCATCGCAACATGAGCCAGGTGTTCAAAGCCCTTTCCGATCCCACCCGCCGACGCGTGCTGCAGCTGCTGCGCGAGGGCCCGCTGAGCGCGGGCGAACTGAGTGACCAGTTCGACGTGTCCAAGCCGACGATGTCGGCGCACTTCGCGGTGCTGAAGGAGGCCGACCTCGTGGACACCGAGAAGTCCGGCAAGTCCGTCATCTACCACCTCAAGCTCTCGGTGCTGGAGGAAGCGCTGCTGGGCTTCGTGCATTCCGTCGGCGTGGGCACGAGCGCATCGAAAACCAGGAAAAAGAGGGAGATCGCACGATGAACAGGGAACTGACCGGCTACATTGCCTGGGCCGTCGGCATCATCGCCGTGGCGCTGGTGGCGAGCTACGCACGCAAGCTCGGCCATATCGACCAGGACACCACCACGCGCGTGGTGATCGGACTCAACGGGCTGATGATCGCCTGGATCGGCAACCGCATGCCCAAGGCCGTGGCGCCGAGCGTCGCGGTCGCCAGGGTCAAGCGGCTCGGCGGCTGGTCGATGGTGCTCAGCGGCCTGGTCTACGCGGGCCTGTGGGCGTTCGCGCCGATCCCGGTGGCGGTCGCGGGCGGCTGCGCCGCGATCATCCTCGGCATCGCGGTGACGTTCGCCTACTGCATGCGGCTGCGACGCAGGGCGAACACCGGCGTCGCTTGAATGACATCGCGGTCCTGTCTCTCTTCGTGGCGGCCGTTCCGGGAGGCGTGAAGCGTGGAGTCTTCAAGCTCGTTCGCCCACCGTCCGATCGATGCTCGACGCAGTCGCAGGTCGCGCGGCGCCTGCCAAACCCCGGGTGCGGCTTCGCCTTACCCGGGCTACGCCGGAACCGCTTGCGTCGCCCGGACAAGCCCGCAGGGTGCATCCGGGGCGGTGGCCGCGGAGCACTCCGGGGGCGCTGTCCTCCCAACTCCCGATCACTCCATCAGCGCCTGCAGCGCCCAGGTGTCGAGGAAGGCGACCACGCGCACGATGCGGCCGTCGGTGTCGAACACCATGTGCCAGGCGTAGTGGTTGGCGTAGGTGCCGCCGTCGTTCGCGCGCGCGGTGCCGCGCCAGACCGCCACCACCGTATCGCCCTGCGCCACCAGGTGGTCGAGCTCGGGCACGATCGGCGTGGCCAGGCGCGCGGTGATCGGCGCGACCGCGTTGTCCATGAAGTCGCGCTTGCCGCGGTAGACGCCCGAGACCGGACTGTCGCCGGCAACGGTCCACACGGCGTCCTCGTGCAGCAGGTCGAACACGTTGCCGGTGCCGGCGCGCCAGGCCTCGAAGGCGGCGCGGACGCGGGCCTCGTTCGCCGCGGTGCGGGTGCCGGCATCGGCCCGCGACGGCGCCGCCGAGTTCGCCGAGGCGAGGCCCGACGGGATGGCGCCGTATGCGGCCGGTCTCGCCTGCGACGCGGAGGCGAGGCCCGAGACCAGCAGTGTTCCCGCCAGCAGCCACCCGCACCGCGCGCGCGCGCCTCCGCCTCCGGCACCTGCTCGCGGCGCCGGGGGAAGGAGGGAGCGACGCGTCACGCCGGCCTCGGCGGGCGCACGCGTGCGGGGCGCGCCGACGCGCAGGGACACACCGTTCCCGATGCCGCTCATGCCGGGCTCCTGACGTGGCGGACCACGATGTCGGTGGTGTCCACGTCGGCCGGCTGGGCGATGGCGTGGGCGATGGCGTTGGCGATCGCCTCGGGCTTGAGCGCGATCTGGCGGAACTGGTCGATCGTCTTGGCGGTCTCGGCGTGGGTGATGGTGTTCGCGAGTTCCGATTCCACCGCGCCGGGGTACACGCAGGTCACGCGCACGACGTCGCTCTCCATGCGCAGGCCCTCGGAGATCGCGCGCACCGCGTACTTGGTGGCGCAGTACACCGCGGCGCTGTGCATCACGAACAGGCCGGCGATCGAGGACACGTTGACCACGTGGCCGTGGCCCTGGGCTTCCATCCGCGGCAGCACGGCGGCGATGCCGTGCAGCACGCCGCGGATGTTGACGTCGATCATCGTGTCCCATTCGTCGGTCTTGAGCGCCGACAGAGGCGCCAGCGGCATCACGCCGGCGTTGTTGACCAGTACGTCGACGCGGCCGTAGCGGGCGACGGCGTCGTCGACGAAGGCCTGCATGTCCTCGCGCGAGGTCACGTCCAGCACGCGCGCATGCGCGGTGCCGCCGTCGGCGGCGATGCCGGCGGCCAAGGCCTGGAGCCGGTCGGTGCGGCGCGCGCCCAGCACCACGGTGGCGCCGCGTGCGGCCAGCGTGCGAGCGGTGGTCTCGCCGATGCCGCTGCTGGCGCCGGTGATGAGCACGATCCTGTCGTTGAGGTCTTTCATGGTCGGGTTTCCTGTTGCAGTGGGGGAAGGGACGCACCGCGCGGAGGGCGGTGGTGCGGCGGCGCCGGGCTCAGCGCGCGCCGGACGGGGCGGCCGGATCGGCCCCGGGCACCACCCGGCGCAGCACCATGCCGCCGTGGTGCAGCACGTGCTCCGACACGAACACACCGTCGGCGGTGAAGCCGGTGTCGTCCACGTAGTCGATGTGGTTGCCGGTGACCCGGTAGCGGCCCTGGTAGGCGCTTTCGCGCGTGCCGCGGGCCTCGTCGTAGCGCCCGTCGGGCAGCAGGGCGTGGCGCACGCGACCGTCGTCGGTGACCCACAGGCCGACGTAGGGGTGCGGGTCGGCCGCGGGCGCGGGGCCGGAGGCCGCCAGGGCGCCAGCGAGCAGGGCCGGGGCCAGGGCGCTGGCGGGGCGGCGGGGGGAATCGGTCATGGCGGGACTCCGTCGTTGGGCTCGGGAGAGACGATAGGGGCCGGAGACTGTCGCGAGAAGCCGGCAATTGCTGATTGCACTGGTTAGACTTGCTAACCAATGTCGCCCGACCTCAACCTCCTGCGCCTGTTCCTCGCCGTCGCCGAGGCGGGCAGCTTCCGCGCCGCCGCCGACGCGCTGGGCGTCACCCGCTCGGCCGTCAGCCAGGGCATCCGCCGACTCGAGGACACGCTGGGCGTGGCCCTGGTCCAGCGCACCACCCGCAGCGTCCGGCTCACCGAGGCGGGCGAACGCCTGCATGCGCAGGTCGCCGCGCCGCTGCGCACGGTCGGCGCCGCGCTCGATGAGGCGGTCGACGACGGCCCGCCGCGCGGCCTGCTGCGGGTCAGCGTGTCGTCGATCGCCGAACGGTTCCTGTCCGGCCCGTTCGTGGCCGCCTTCGCCCAGGCGTATCCGGGCATCACCCTGGATGTCACCGTGACCGACGCTCCGGTGGATCTGGTCGCCGCCGGCTTCGATGCCGGCGTGCAGCTGGGCGAGGTGATCGAGCAGGACATGGTGGCGGTGCCGTTCAGCGGCCCGCAGCGGCAGCTGGCGGTGGCCGCGCCCGCCTACGTCGAGGCGCACGGCCTGCCGCGGCATCCGCGCGAGCTCGTGCACCACCGCTGCATCGGCTGGCGTCCCGCGCCGGAGACTGCGCCCTATCGCTGGGAGTTCAGCGAAGATGGGCGCGAGTTCGCGGTCGACGTGGATCCGCAGGTCACCACCAACGACCTGCGCGTGATGCTGACCACGGCGCTGTCCGGCGGCGGGATCACGTTCGGCCTGGAGGAGAATTTCCGGGACTGGATCCGCGCCGGACGCCTGGTGCCGATGCTGCAGGACTACCTGCCGCCGTTTGCCGGCTTCTTCCTCTACTTCCCCAACCGCCACAACCAGCCGCGCAAGCTGCGCGCGCTGGTGGAGCACGTGCGCACGTTCGGCGAGCCCGGATAACCTGCGATACGGCACGCAGGCAGCCGGAAACCGGATCATGCCCGGCTTCCAGCCGACCGAGGGTGACGTCAGCCAGATCCGGGGAGTGGCCGGGACTTCTCTTGCGACGTGTCCGGCGACGGCTTTGCTGGTAGGGTGCGGGCGCGAACGGCGGAGCGCATCGGCGCAAGCCGACGGCTCGCCCAGGCCGGCCCCGCTTCCCGGCGCCTGTCCGTCGGACCGAATCGCTTGTGACGCAGGAATCCGGGAGGATACGCATGGAGTTTCATGAGTTCGGGCGCGGCGGAGGCGAGCCCCTCGTGTTCTTCATGGGGACGCCGCAGCGAGGCGAATCCGGGAGCGAGTTCTCCGAACTGGCGACCCGGTCGAACGTACGGCTGATCTGCCCGACGCGCCCCTGGTACGACCGTGCCGACTGCGAGCCTTCATTCGATGTCTGCACCCGGCACACCCTGCAGTACCTGGAATCCATCGGCATCGGCAGCTGCCATGCGATGGGGGGCAGCGGCGGCGGGCCATTCGCGCTCCACCTGGCGGCCAACGCTCCGGACCGTGTGCGGGGGTGCTATCTGCTGGCGTCGATGGGCACGCCGGAGACGTTCACCCGGACGGTGACCTCGCCGCCGACGCTCCAGCTGCTCGAGCTGTTCCGCGGCAACAGCTACGAGGATGCAATGCAGGCGCTCGGCACTTGGGGCGTGCCCCGTGACCTGGCCCACGGCGCCTGGGGCGACTTCAAGGTGCTCCTGGGGTCGTGGGACTCGATTCCGTATGCCAACGCACCGATGGTCTACGTCCATCATGGCGAAGGCGACGAGAACGCGCCCGTCGAGAGCATCGCAGACCTCGCTTCCCGGTTGCCGAAGTGCGAATGGAGAATTTCGAACGACGCCAGCCATGTCGCACTCGCGCAGGACGAATCGTTCACCGAGTTGAAAAGGATCTTTGCTGAAGTCGGCCGGCAATGACCGCCCGGAAACAGGGCCAGTCGTAGCCCGGATAAGCCCGCAGGGCGCATCCGGGATTCGCCGCCGAGTCCTGGTGCGGATCGCTCGCGCCGGTGCGGGATGACGTCGGCCGCCTTCCCCGGTGCGGCTTCGCCTTACCCGGGCTACGTGGTGGCCGGTCCGGCGGCGCGAAGGCCTCGCTGCGGACCGACGCTGCGTACGGTGGCGCGGCGCCGAACCTCCGAATCAACCCGCCCCGCGGGCCCTGTCCGCCGCCTGCAGGTACCGCGACGGATGCACCACCTCCACGTCATCCAGCCCGGTCATGCACTCGCGCAGCCAGTACACGTGGCCCACGCCGTACAGCACCACGATGTTGTCGCCGGGCTGCGCCACCTGCAGGATGCGCGCGCAGATCTGCATGTTGCGCGCGTACCAGTCGGTCACCAGCTTCGCGCCGGGGTACTGGCCGTCGCCGGATACCCGCAGCCAGCGCCGGTACATGCGATGGTTGGCCTCGATCATCGCATCGCTGTTGAGCCAGTCCAGGTAGCCCGGGATCGAAAGCGTGGTGAGCCGTTCGCCCATCTGCCGGCCCACTTCGGCGCCCTCGGCCATGGTCTCGCGCATCTCGCGCGCGCCACGCGCCGCGGTCACCGCGCGCAGCGGATCCAGGTCGAACTCGCCGGTCACGTCCACCGCGTGCAGGCGCTTGATGCCGGCCTTCATCGCCAGCCGCTGCGCCACCTGGACAATCTCGTTGCGGTCGGTACGCAGCGCATCGGGATCCAGCGGCTCCGGCCACACCAGGTCGGTGCCGCCGGTGCGCGCTTCCACCGCCACCTTGGTGGGCGCGAACGCCAGCAGCGCGTCGGCCAGCGCTTCCAGCTCGGCCTGGCGGCGCGGCGCCAGGACGTCGTCGCTGTCGATGTTGACCGCGTCCTGGCCGGGGTTGTGCATGTGGAAGGTCCCCAGCAGCAGGATGCGGATCGGTCTGGCGTCCGCCGCAGCGACCGGGCCGGCCAGCAGCAGCGTGGCGGCAAGGCCCGCGGCCAGCAGGCGCGGGAGCGGCAGGAATCGCATGGCGAAGGAATGCGTAAGGGTCATGGGGCCTCGTCGTCGACGCTGCTGATGAAGCCGGCCAGGGCCGGCAGGTAGGCGCGGAAATCGCGTTCGTGGCGGCCGGGCGCGTACGCATCGCGAAAATGCTCGACCACTGGCCGGTACAGCGTGCCGCCCATCGCCTCGTTCTGCGCGAGGTGTGTCTCCGCCGACGTGCTGCCGAAACGTTCGCCCTTGAGGTGGATCGCCACCGCATCCGACAGCACTTCGTGCACGAAGAAATAGGTGTCCAGCCGCGGATCCTCGAACACCTTGAACTGGCGGGAGAAGTCGTCGGCGTAGTCGATGGCCATCAGCACCTCGCGCTGGCCCTCGGCGAACTGCTCCAGCGCGATGTGGGTGGCTTCGTGCCAGACCGCGTTGGCCAGGGGTTCGTCGGCATAGTCGAAGCGCGCGGCATCGGTCGGGCCCTCGGGCAGGAACCGCGGGTCGAACGGCACCAGGATCGGGCCGTAGCCGGCGTGCCGCGGCGCCACCTCGTCGATCACGATGTTGGCCTTGAGCACCACGCCCAGCGGCGAGATCGAGAAGTACAGCGTCTTGTCCAGCCCGGTGCCGTAGAAATCGGCGAGTTCGGGCAACGGGTCGGCCGCGTCCAGCCGCGCCTCGAACTGCGCCACCCAGCGCGCGTACTCGGCCTCGTGGGCGGCGAAGAAGCCGGCGAAATCCGAGTCCTTCGCGAACTCGACCGCCAGCCGCAGGTACTCGCGCAGGTAGGCCTCGTCCCTGATCAGGCCCAGGTGGGCGAAGCCCTCCGGTTCCGCCAGCCTGGGGCCGGGGAACTCGAGCGCCCAGCCCAGCTCGGCGAAGTCGTTGTACGGCAGCGTGCGCGCATGCACCACCGCGGGGTGATCGCGCAGGTGGCCGAACCATGCGTCCACGTCGCGGCGATAGTCGTACTCGCGCACCGGCGGGCCGTACACGCGCGCCAGGTAGTTGATGACGTGCAGCAGTTCGGTGCCCGGATGCACCGCCACCACGTGCGCGATCGCCGGGGCGTCGGGTGCAGCGAGTGTCGGTGCGGCGGTGGCGTCTCCGGGAACGGGAGGCCGGCTGCAGGCGGCCAGCAGCAGGGCGAGGCCGATCGGGAACAGTCGCGTCACGTGCATCGGTTGGAGCGGGACACGCGATGCATGGTAGCAACACCCATCGGCGCTACCCCGCGATGCTCGCCGCCGAAACGCGAAGGGCGCGCGTGAATGCGGACGCAGCGTGCCGCATCGGCCCTCCCACCGGAAGGCGGCCGCATGGCCCGCGCTTCCGCACGCACGTCAGCGCCGTCGCACCTGCGCCTGCCGCCGGCGCTCGGCCACGCCGGCCCAGTGCACCAGCCCGTGCAGCACCGCGAAGCACAGCACCAGCAGCGTCCACGCGACATCCAGGTTGAGGTACACGTTCGCCGCCCGGTTCAGCGCCCCCCATCCGGAGCGGCGCATCAGCCACGAGCCCTCGCCCAGCAGGCCGTGGACCGCCTGCGCCACCGACGGCGAGCCCCAGCGCCCCGCCTCGACCAGCCCCCAGAGGCCCAGCCCCAGGCAGGCGAAGAACGCCACCGCCAGCGCGCCCCCCAGCCACGGCAGCACCGCGCCCGCCCATCGCGCGTGCGGCCACAGCTGCAGCGCGCCCAGCCCCCAGGCCAGGGCAATCAGGCACAGCGCGAACAGCAGGGACATGGGCGGCTCATCCATCGTGGCGAGGCCACAGCATCGCCGGACGGCCCGGGAGGCGCGATGAACCGGGGCTCCGCCGCACGCGCGCAACCGCGCCGGCTGTGCGCGCCGGTGCCGGGAGTCCCGGTGCGGAGGCCGCCCTGTCTTCCGTCCGGTGCGCCGGCGCGCTATCGTCGCCGCCGGGGAAAAATGTGACGGGGGTCCGCATGGGACGCGGAAGGGGTAGCGCGCTCGGGACGCTGGCCAGGCTGCCTTGGCCAGTGGCGCTGGCGGCCGGCATCGCGGGCTTCGCACTGCTCCGCCATGGGCTGCCGGCATGGTTCGCGGATGGCGGCGGCGCGTTCGGCCAGCTCTTCGCACACGGCAATCCGTTCGCCCCGCTGGCCTGGCTGGTCCTCGCCGCGTGCGCCCTGGCCTCGCTGGCGTCGTTCGCCGCCGCCAGGCGGAGACGGACGCTGCTGGACGCGCAGACCGGACTGGATTCAGTGGCCGCGCTGGGCTGGCGCGACTTCGAGCGCCTGGTCGGCGAGGCTTTCCGCCGCCAGGGGTACGTGGTGGAAGAAAGCGGACTCGGCGGCGCCGACGGCGGCATCGACCTGGTGCTGCGCAAGGACGACCGGCGCACGCTGGTGCAGTGCAAGCAGTGGCGCCGGCGCAAGGTGCCGGTCAACGTGGTGCGCGAAATGATGGGCCTGCTGGTCCATCACCGCGCCCACGCCGTGCGCATCGCCGCGCTGGGCGGCTTCAGCCGCGATGCGGCACGCTTCGCGGCCGCCAAGCCGATCGCGCTGATCGACGGCGACACCCTGCTGGCGATGATCCGCGGGGTGCAGGCGACGCCGCCGGGCGCGACCCGGGTGGCGCCCGGTGGCGCTCCGGGCACGCCAGCCAGCGCGCCGGCCGCCGACCGTGCCCGCGCTGCGGCCACGACCGCCGCATCCGCTGCCCAGGACGACGCGGCCCCGGACGATCCGCCCGCGCTCGCCGCCGAGACCACGCCCGACTGCCCGCGCTGCGGCGCGGCCATGGTCAGCCGCATCAACCGTTTCACCGCCGCCACGTTCTGGGGCTGCGCGAGCTTTCCCGCCTGCCGCGGCACGCGCTGACCGGCCGCGGGTTTCGACCATCGCAGTCGCCACTCCGGGAGATCCGTCATGAAGACGCTCGTCGTGCTGTTGATCCTTGCGGTCGCCGCCTGGGGCGGCTGGCGCCACTTCAGGTCGAATGACGCGCGTGCCGGGGCGCCGCCGCGCCCGGCCCTCACGACGTCATCCGCGCCCGCGGTCGCACCCGGGCGGCCGGAGGTCGTGTCCGGCTTCACCTGCGATGGCCGCACCCATTGCTCGCAGATGCGCTCCTGCGAGGAGGCGACCTATTTCCTGCGGCATTGCCCGGACACGAAGATGGACGGCAACTGCGACGGCGTCCCGTGCGAACGGCAGTGGTGCGGCTGAGTCCGCACGCGCCATCGCCGTTCCAAGGGCCGATCCGGGCGGGCCATGCGCTCAGGTGCCCGCCAGCCGCACCTCGATGCCCAGTGCGGAGGCGACCACGCGCATGCCTTCGTCGTCGCCGGCCAGCGTCATCCAGCCGGCGCGCGCGTCCGTGCCGGTCTCCCAGGTCCACAGGCTGTAGCCGTCCAGGCGCAGCTGGTCGTGCGCGGTCTCGAGCAGGGCATCGGTCGACGCCTGCGCGAGGAAGGCGTCGTCGGTCGGGTCTTCCACGCCCCAGTCGAAGGTGATGCCGAAGCGCGCGGCCAGTTCGGCGAGACAGTCGATCAGGGCGCCGGGATCGGTCTCCTCGATGTGGAAGCCGGACTTCCAGTCGATCACGTCCTTCAGCACCCACGCTACGTCGACGTCCTCCGCATCGCCGCCGTCGAGCGCTTCCTGGAACGCGCCGAACTGCTGCAGCGCCGCGTCCTCGTCGCCGGGATTGACGAGCAGCAGCAGCTGCCAGACCAGGGCCTCGGCCGAGAGGTCCTCGTCCAGGTCCATGCGATCGGCGTCGCCGGTGTAGTTGTCGTCCGGGTCGAATTCGGGGTCGGGCGTGGCCATGGTCATGGGATCCGCGGGCAGGTGGGGCGCAGCGGCCGCGCGCGTGGTCGCACGGGCGGGTGCGTATGACATGCTAATGCGTCCATGGCCGCGGGCGTGTCGGGCACGTGCCGATGGCTGGCGGGAGCGCGCAACGGTTCGCGGGTTCAGGCGATGGACGCGTGCGTCGCCGCCCGGCGCAGGCGCGATGGAATCGGACGCCGCAGCGGAATCCCGCTCGCCTGCATGCGCCCGCACGCGCATTCCACAGCGCGGTGGCCCGGCTCCGTGCATCAGGCGTGGCGCATTGCGCGCCGCCCATGCAGCCACTTCCGATCCGTACCCGGACGGTAAGACGGCGTGAGGCCGCGGCCGGCGTGTCCGCACGGGATGCGAATCCCCGGTGTGGTCTCCTGCATGCGCAGGGCGGCCACGCGGGCGGCCGATCCGGCGTCACGGCGTTCGAGTCGTGTGCCCGAATCCGGAGAGGACAACCGACATGATGACCATCCACGCGTTCGCACTGACGGCCATGGCCATCGCCCTCTCCACCGGCGTCGCGTACGCTCAACAGCGCGCTGGTACCGGCAGCGAGGGTGCGCAACCGACGCCACCGGCGCGCCCTGCCGTGCAGCCCGTGCGACCGGTGGCACAGCCGGCCCGGCCGCTCGGCCAATCCGCGCGTCCGCTCGCGCAGCCGACGCGTCCGCTGACGCAGCCGGTGCGGCCGCTCGCGGAGCCCACCCGGCCGCTGGTGCAGCCGCAGGTGCCCACCACGCGTATCCCGGGGCAACCGCCGGGCACGGCGACGCGGGAGTTCGGCGGCGACCGCACGCCCGGCTACGAGGAGATCAACGCGCGCGGCGACGGCAGCGTGCGGCGGGTCGACCTGTCCCGGCACGCCGACCTGCAGGAGCGTTTCGGCGAGATCGACACCGTGCCCGACGGCACCATCACACGCGCCGAATACGAGGCCTGGAAGGCGCGCGAGCGGACCGGCGAGATGCTGCGTCCGCCGGACGGCGACGACTGACGCGCACGCTGCACGCCGGATCCGGGGCGACCTAGGCCACCCGAGGCCTGCGCGTCTGCGGCGACCCTGTCCGAGTCCGCGAGGCGCGCGCCGCAAGCGATGGGCGCGCTGCAGGATCGATGCCTCGTGCGCCTGTCCTGACGGTTGGCGTCAGGGGCGTGCCGGCACCGCGCAGGCGCTCGGCGCGCCCGACGCGATTCGGTCGCTGCGGGCGCCTGCGTTCACCCGCCAAGCGCCCGATATCGAAGTTCGGCCCCACACGCGTCCGATTGACATGCCTGATAACATTCACCAAGATGGGTGAATGTTGAAGCACGACGCCCGCGACAATGTGCTGATCGCCTTCGCCGATCCGGTGCGGCGCGCGATCCTGGAGCGCCTCGCGCGCGGCGAGGCGCGCGTGACCGACGTGGCCGCGCCGTTCGCGATCTCGCTCAACTCGGTCTCCAAGCACATCCGCATCCTCGAGCGCGCGCGCCTGGTGCGGCGCCGCCGCGTGGGGCGCGAACACCTGCTGCGGATCGACCCGCGGCCGATCGAGGACGCCGCGGCGTGGATGCACGCCCGCACCGCCCAGTGGAGCGGGCGCCTCGAGCGCCTCGCCCGGGTCCTCGATTCCGCATCGCCCGACTGAAGGAGCCCGCATGACCGCGCCGATCCTGATCCGCGTCACCCACCGCTACGCGCATCCAGCCGCACGCGTGTTCGATGCCTGGCTGGACCCCGCCACCGTCGCGCGCTTCATGTTCTCCGCCGAGACCGGCGGTCTGGTGCGCTGCGAACTCGACCCGCGCGTAGGCGGCCGCTTCGTCATGGTCGACCGCCGCGCCGATGGCGATGTCGAGCACTGCGGCCGCTACCTGGAGATCGACCGTCCGCACCGGCTGGTGTTCACCTTCGGCATTCCCGCCGTCTCGCCCGACGAGGACCGCATCACGCTGGACTTCCGCGCGCTCGACGACGGCTGCGAACTCACGCTCACCGCCGAAATGGATCCGGCCTGGCGCGAGTACGAGGACAGCAGCCGCCAGGCCTGGGCGAAGATGCTGGCGGCGCTGGAGCAGGCGTTGGACTGACGGATGCGGGGCCCGGCGCGATCAGACGCGTCGCCCGGATACGGCCGCAGGCCACATCCGGCGAGACGGAGACATCGGAGCACGATCCGAGCCCGCGTCGTTCTGAGGGCGGCGGCGCTCCGTTGTGCCGGAGCGGGGGCGCTCGTCGTGTGGCCTGGCAGCGGCAGCCGGGTGCGCTTTGCTGACCCGGGCTACGGGACCGGCATGCGTGGCCGGAACCCGAATTCGCCGCATCCGGCAGGGGACCGCAATGGTGTGCCTGTCGGTTCGTCGGCGCTTTTCGCGTTCAAAACCAGGCACCCCGCACCTTGCGTTTCGTCCCGATCCGGAGAGCCCTGATGCCCCATGTCCGCCTGTCGCGACCGCTGTGCCTGCTCGCCCTGCTGGTTCCCTGCCTGGCCGTCGCCCAGCCGCCCGTCGCGAAGGTCGAGCCGGTGGTCGACGACTACTACGGCACCCGCGTCACCGACCCGTACCGCTGGATGGAGAGCGGCAAGGATCCGGAATGGCTGCCGTGGCTGAAGGCGCAGGGCGCGCACACGCAGACGGTGTTCGCGGCGCTGCCGGGGCGTGCGTCGCTGCTGGCCGACGTGGCCGCACGCTCGGGAGAACTGAGCAGCGTGGGCCGCAGCGAACTGGCGGGCGGCCGCGTCTTCCACGAGATCCGCGCCGCCGGCGAGCAGGACACCAAGCTGATGGTGCGCGAGGCCGACGGCACGGTGCGCGTGCTGCTCGACCCCACCCAGCTGCAGGGCGACGGCGAACAGGTGCTCGACACCTGGTCCGCCGCACCCGACGGCATGCACGTGCTGGTGGCGCTGTCCAAACGCGGTACCGAACATTCCACCCTGCGGGTGCTCGAGGTGGCCGGCGCGACCCTGCTGCCCGCGGCGATCCCGCACGCGATGGCAATGGGCTGGACCACCGACGGCCGCGCCTTCAGCTATCTCAAGTTCGTCGGCGAGCCGGGCACGCCCGGGTACTTCGTCGGCAACGAGCCGCGCCTGCACCGCGTGGGCGCGGACGCCGCCGACATGGTGCTGGCGCGACGCGGCGAAGGCGGCATCGAGGCCGCGCCGACCCAGTTCCTGCCGGTGCTGTTCGATCCGGGCAGCGACACCGCGCTGGCCTTCGTGCGCGACGGCCGCAGCGAGATGGCCATGTACCGCGCCGATGCCGACACGGCGATGACCGGCCAGGCGCAGTGGACCCGCTTCGCCGGCTTCGACGATCTGGTTGTGGACGCCGCGCTGCACGGCGACCGCATGTTCCTGCTGTCGAAGCAGGGCGCGTCCGGTGGCCGCGTGCTGGAAACCTCGGCGACCGCGCCGGACCTGGCGCGGGCGCGCGCGCTGTCGCTGCCGGGCGATCCGGTGATCGAATCGTTCCTGCCCACCCGCACCGGGCTGCTGGTGCGCACGCTCGAGGGCGCGGTGTCCGGGCTGTGGCGGATCGCCGACGGGCAGGCGCCCGAGCGCATCGCCCTGCCGTTCGACGGCCAGGTCTCGTGGCTGCGCGGCGACACGCACGCGGACCACGTGCTGGTGGCGATGACCGGCTGGTTCACGCCGCTCACCGTCTACCGCCTGGACCTGGACAGCGGCCGCATGGAAGACCTGACCCTGGTACCGCCGCCGCCGTTCGACATCGCGGGTTACGAGGCGCGCCGCAGCGTGGCCACCGCGCGCGACGGCGTGCAGGTGCCGTACACCCTCGTGATGAAGCAGGGCGCCACGCCCGACGCCAGTACGCCGGTGCTGCTCGAGGCCTACGGCTCCTACGGCTATCCCGCCTCGCCGCGGTTCAACGCGCGCCTGCTCGCCTTCCTCGATCGCGGCGGCGTGTACGCGGTGGCCAACGTGCGCGGCGGCGGAGAGTTCGGCCGCGACTGGCACTACGCCGGCAAGGCCGGCACCAAGGCCAACACCTGGCGCGATGCGATCGACGTGGCGGAGACGCTGGTGGCGGGCAAGGTGGGGTCGCCGGCCACGCTCACGCTGCTCGGCACCTCCGCCGGCGGGGTGATGCTGGGCGGCGCGATCAACGAACGCCCCGACCTGTTCAGCGGCGCGATCGCGAACGTTGGTTTCATGAATCCGATCCGCTACGTATCCGAGCAGAACTACGCCGACATCGAGGAGTGGGGCGGGCCGATCACGGATGAGGCCTCGTTCCGCACCATGTACGACCTCGATCCCTACCAGCACATCCGCGAGGGCGTGGACTATCCGGCGACGCTGGTGGTGAGCGGCCTCAACGATCCGCGCGCGGCCACCTTTCACAGCGCCAAGTACGCCGCGCGCCTGGCCGCCGCCACTGCCAGCGACGAACCGGTGCTGCTGCGCATCGATTTCGAGGCCGGCCACGGCATGGGGTCCAGCCGCAGCCAGCTCGACGAGGTATGGACGGACATCTACGCGTTCGCGCTGTGGCAGGGCGGCCTGCAGGCGTTTCAGCCGCCCGTGTCCGCGACGCCGTAGTCAAGCGGGCCTCGCCCGCTCGCATGCCTGCGCCGCCGCAGCGCTGCTGGCGCCGGCCAACCGGGTGCAGGGGCGGCCGATGGTGGAACAGGCGTCGCTCGGCATCCGCCTCGTCCACCGCCGCCGCATCGGGCCCGGGTGCGCGTCTATTGCGCGATGTCCTGGTGCCGGCCGCGCTGAGCCGCGCGGCGCCGCGCTCAATTGTCGCTCGGCAACGGCGCCAGCGGATGCACCAGCTGCGCTTCGCGCAGCTCGCGCCAGAAATCGTCGGGCACGGTTTCGGCGAGCGCGGCGCGGTCCTCGGCGATCCGGTCGGGCCGGCTTGCGCCGGGAATCACCGCGGCCACCGCCGGATGGGCGAGCGCGAACTGCAGGCCCGCGGCCTTCATGCTCACGCCGTAGCGGTCGGCGATCGCCTTGATCCGCGCTACCTTGCCGAGGATGTGCGGCGGCGCGGGTGCGTATTCGAAATTCGGCCCGCCCACCAGCACCCCGGAGCTGTACGGGCCGCCGACCACGATGCCCAGGCCGCGTTCGGCCACCTTCGGCATCACCCGCTGCAGGGCGAGGTCGTGGTCGAGCAGGGTGTAGCGGCCGGCCAGCAGGAAGCCGTCGGGGCGCGGTTCGTCCAGGTCCAGCAGCAGCTCGATCGCCTCCACCTTGTTCACGCCCAGGCCCCAGGCCTGGATCACGCCCTCGTCGCGCAGCCGGTCGAGCGCGCGGAACGCGCCGGTGCGCGCGTGTTCGAACTGGCCGATCCATTCGTCGCCGTAAAAGTCCTGGGCCACGTCGTGCACCCAGGCAATCTCGATGCGGTCGGTGCGCAGGCGCTGCATGCTGTCGTCGAGCGAACGCAGGGTGGCGTCGTGCGAGTAGTCGTTGACCACGCGGTTGGGCCGGCCGTGCTCGAACAGGCCGCCCTTCTCGCCCTGGTCGCGTGCGCCGGTCTCGCGTTCGTCGAGGATCAGGCGGCCGACCTTGGTGCTGATCACGTACTCGTCGCGCGGGCGCGCCGAGAGCATCTCGCCCAGGCGCAGTTCGGCCAGCCCCGCGCCGTACAGCGGCGCGGTGTCGAAGTAGCGGATGCCGTCGTCCCAGGCGGCGTCGACCGTGGCGCGGGCTTCGTCCTCGGGGATGTCGCGGAACATGTTCCCAAGTGGCGCGGTCCCGAAGCCGACGCGCTGGGGCAGGAGGTCTTTCAGGGGCATGGGGGAATTCCTCGGAAAGCGGGGGAAGGCATGCGCGTGCGGGCACGCGAAGGCGCCAGCATGCACCCGCGCGCCTTCAGGCGATGTCGTCGCGGGCATCGAGCGCGGCGGCGAACTCAGCCGAACTCGCGCGCCGCCCAGTCGATGAACGCGCGCAGACGTGGCGAGGGCAGGCGCGTGCGGGTGTAGACGATGTGGACCGGGCTGGGCCTGGGCGGGGTCGCCGCCAGCAACGGCACCAGTTCGCCGGCGGCGAAATGCGGCTCCAGCCGGTAGCGCGGCGCCTGCAGCAGGCCGAAGCCGGCGAGCGCGGCGCCCAGGTACGACTCGGCGCCACCCACGCGCACGCGGGTGGGCAGCACCAGCTCGCGCACGCGGCTGCCGAGCTGGAATTCCAGCGGCAGCAGGCCGCCGGTCGAGGTCGACTGGAAGCCCACCATCAGATGGCCGTCCTGCAACGCGTCGATGGTGGCCGGGGTGCCGTGGCGCGCGCAGTAGCCGGGCGAGGCCGCGGTGGCTTCGGGAAGGGTGGTCAGCCGGCGTGCGACCAGGTCGCTGTCGCGCAGTTCGCCCACGCGCACCGCGCAGTCCACGCCCTCGCGCACCAGGTCGACGTAGCGGTCGCCCTCGCTGACGTCCAGTTCGATGCCGGGGTGCTGCGCCAGGAAGTCCGGCAGCCGCGGGAACAGCAGGTGCCGCGCCAGCATGCCGTGCACGTCGATGCGCAGCGGCCCGGCGGGTGCGGAGGCGCTGAACGCGCTTTCGGCATCCTCCATGTCAGCGATCAGGCGCAGGCACCGGCCGTAGAACGCCTCGCCCTCGAGCGTGGGCGCCACCTGGCGGGTGGTCCGCTGCAGCAGCTGCACGCCCACCCGCGCCTCGAGCGATTTGATCGCATCGGTGACGGTCGCGCGCGGCAGGTCCAGGTCGTCCGCGGCGCGGGTGAAGCTGCGGCGCTCCACGATCCGCGCGAATACGCGCATGGCGTCGATGCGGTCCATTGTCCGGTCTCTCGGATAGAGTTGCCGGATTATCGGGGATTATCCGGAAAAGATGAACGGATAAGGTCGTCGCACACCCAACCGACCCGTAAGACCGCCGCAAGCCGCCCCTGCCGACCATGCCGATGCGGCGCCGGCGAACCCTGGCGCGGCGCACGCGCCACCGGCCTTCCCCGGCGCCACGCCCGGCCTCGCCCTTCCCCCGTCAGCGCGGTCGCGCGCCGCGGCGCGCGCCCCTTCCCCGGAGTCCCCCATGTCCCAGCCAGCCCCGCCCCGTCCCGTCGCCCTGGTCACCGGCAGTTCCCGCGGCATCGGCGCCGCCATCGCGCAGCGTCTGGCCGCCGATGGCCACGCGGTGGTCCTCAATTACGCCGGCGGCCGCGAGGACGCCGACCAGGTCCTCGCGCGCATCGCCGATGCCGGTGGCGAGGCCATCGCCCTGAAGGCCGACGTGGCCGATCCCGCCGCCGTGCGACGGATGTTCGATGCGGCCGAGGCGCGCTTCGGCGGCATCGACGTGCTGGTCAACAACGCCGGCGTGATGCAGCTCGCGCCGCTGTCGGACACCGAAGACGACGTGTTCGACCGCATGCTGGCCATCAACCTCAAGGGCAGCTTCAACGCCATGCGCGAGGCGGCGCGGCGACTGCGCGACGGCGGGCGCATCGTCAGCCTGTCCACCAGCGTGGTCGGCCTGAAGCTGGAAACCTACGGCGCCTACGCCGCCACCAAGGCCGCCATCGAGACGCTGACCGCGATCCTCGCGAAGGAGCTGCGCGGTCGCTCGATCACGGTCAACGCGGTCGCGCCCGGTCCGACGGGCACCGCCCTGTTCCTCGACGGCAAGTCGCCCGAACTGATCGAGCGCATGGCCAAGATGACTCCGCTCGAGCGCCTCGGCACGCCCGACGACATCGCCTCGGTCGTGTCCTTCCTCGCCGGCGCCGACGGCGCCTGGATCAACGGCCAGGTGCTGCGCGCCAACGGCGGCATGGTCTGAACACGGGAGATCAAGACATGACTGAGCACATGCAGGCCTCGCGAGAGGCGCGCACGACCATCCTGGTCACCGGCGCCTCGTCCGGCTTCGGTGCGCTGAGCGCGCGCCGCCTGGCCGCGGCCGGGCACACCGTCTACGCCAGCATGCGCGACATCGCCGGGCGCAACGCGAAGCAGGCCGCCGCGGCCGCGTTGCATGCGTCCGAACACGGTGTCGACCTGCGCACGGTCGAGCTCGACGTGCTGTCGCAGGCGTCGGCCGACGCCGCCGTGCAGCACGTCCTCGACCAGGCCGGGCGCCTGGACGTGCTGGTCCACAACGCCGGCCACATGGTGTTCGGCCCCACGGAGGCGTTCACGCCGGAACAGTTCGTCGAGCAGTACGAGGTCAACGTGGTGGGTACCCAGCGTGTCAACCGCGCGGCGCTGCCGCACCTGCGCGCGCAGCGCAGCGGCCTGCTGGTGTGGGTGGGGTCGAGCAGCACGCGCGGTGGCACGCCACCGTACCTGGCGCCGTACTTCGCGGCGAAGGCGGCGATGGATTCGATCGCGGTCTCCTACGCGACCGAACTCTCGCGCTGGGGCATCGAGACCACCATCGTGCTGCCCGGTGCCTATACGCAGGGCACCAACCACTTCGCCAACGCCGGCAAGCCCGGCGATGCCGGGCGCGCGCGCGAGTACGACGAAGGCCCCTATGCCGGGCTGCCCGATCAGATCCTGGAGCGGCTGAAGGCGCTCGAGCCCGACGACGCCGACGTGGCCGATGTCGCCGCCGCGATCGCGCGCGTGGTCGAGCTGCCGCATGGCACGCGTCCGTTCCGCGTGCATGTGGACCCCAGCGAAGACGGCGCCGAAGCGGTGAACGCCGTGGGCGACCGCGTGCGCCGCGAGTTCTACCGCAACCTCGGGCTGGAAAGCCTGCTCAGGCCCGCTGCACCCGGCTGATCGCGGCGCAGGCACCCCGCCG
Organism: Luteimonas rhizosphaericola; assembly: GCF_029888045.1. GTDB lineage: Bacteria > Pseudomonadota > Gammaproteobacteria > Xanthomonadales > Xanthomonadaceae > Luteimonas > Luteimonas rhizosphaericola. Next base: position 152,833 of record NZ_JARXRN010000025.1, read on the forward strand.
GCCCCCCGCACGACCGCGGCCCCTCGCATTCGCCCGACCCGGACAGCACCCATGGGCCCTGCCCGAACCCCGCCCCGCGTGTTCTTCCTCACCACCCTCATCGCCGCCATCGTCGCGTCATCGGCGGCGGCGCTGAGCCTGACCGTCGGCTTGCCCGTCTGGGCGATGTTCGTCGGCTGGATCGCGTTCTACACCCGCGGCCTGACCACCCGCAGCACGTTCGAGAACCTCGGCTGCGTCGGCCTGGGTCTCGCGATCGGCCTGCTGGCCTCGCTCGCCCTGCCGCGCGTGGCGGCGATGACCGGGCCGGGCGTCGCGCTGCCGCTGGTAGTGCTCGTGGTCGCGTTCCAGGTCGTGAGCCTGCGCGGCCTGCCGGCGATGAACAACCTGCTGGCCTACTTCCTCGGCCTGGTGACGTGGTTCGCCGCCCACCTCGAACCGACCGTCGCGAGCTGGCTGCACCTGTTCGTTGCGACCGCGATCGGATCGGCCGCCGGCTGGATCGCGCATCGCCTGCCGGCGCGCATGGCGCGGGGAGATCGACCGGATCGTCACCGCGCGTGACTGACCCTTCCCACCGACATCAGGAGCATCCCGTGAGCAAGATCACCCTCATCACCGGCGGCAGCCGCGGCTTGGGCCGCAATACCGCCCTGGCCGTCGCCCGCAACGGCGGCGATGTCATCCTCACCTACCGCAGCCAGGCCGACGAGGCCGCGGTGGTCGTCGCCGAGATCGAAGCGCTCGGCCGGCGCGCGGTCGCGCTGCCGCTCGACACCGGCGACGTGTCCGGCTTCGAGGCCTTCGCCGAACGGGTCGACGCGGCGCTGCGCGGGACGTGGCGGCGCGACCGCTTCGACCACCTGGTCAACAACGCCGGCCACGGCCTCATGGCGCCGTTCGCCGAGACCACGGTCGAGCAGTTCGACCGCCTGATCGACGTGCAGCTCAAGGGCGTGTTCTTCCTCACCCAGGCGCTGCTGCCGCGGCTGGCCGACGGCAGCCGCATCGTCAACCTGTCCAGCGGACTCACCCGCTTCGCGTATCCGGGCTACGCCGCGTACGCGTCGGCAAAGGGCGCGGTCGAGGTGCTCACGCGCTACCTCGCCAAGGAGCTGGGCGAACGCGGCATCGCGGTGAACTGCGTCGCGCCCGGCGCGATCGAGACCGACTTCGGCGGCGGCGCGGTGCGCGACAACGCCGAGCTCAACGCCCACATCGCCAGCGCCACCGCGCTCGGCCGCGCGGGCGTGCCGGACGACATCGGGCCGATGATCGCCTCGCTGCTCACCGACGCCAACCGCTGGGTCAACGCGCAGCGAATCGAGGTCTCGGGCGGGCAGGGGATCTGAGCCCTGCACGGGGCGAGCGCATCCCCGGGCCGCGGAGTGCGGCGGCCGGGATGCGCGCCTGCGACGTGCCGTGTCGGGTCGTGGCCGCCCCCGCGAGGCGCGACTGGCAGGCGACACGGACATCGTCGCACCACTCGTCCGCCCGGCGGTTCCCCGGG
>NZ_JARXRN010000025.1:154367-641926 GCF_029888045.1 Luteimonas rhizosphaericola
AACCGCCGGGCTACGGGCTACGGGCTACGGGCTACGGGCTACGGGCGACGGGCGACGGGCGACGGGTTGATCGGGCATCGCTTCATGGCGCGGCAGGCGTAGCCCGGATAAGGCCGCAGGCCGCATCCGGGATCGGGGGGCGGGGTCGACGAGCGGCGACGGTTCCCCGGGTGCGCTTCTGATCGACTTCCTGGTCGAACGGCGCGACGCGATCACGCTCGTCTGATGCGGCCCGCGGCCGCGGCGACAGCGCGCGCGCACGCGCCTAGCGGTACGCCCCCGGCCCGCGCCAGACGACCTCGCCCTGGCGATACACCTGCTGCACGCTGATGACTTCGCGCGCGTCGCCGATCGCGTCGAGTTCGGGCGAGTCGGGCGGCAGCTGGCGGCACGGGCCGGATTCGCGCTTGAGCGCGGTTTCCAGCGGGCAGACCATCAGGTTGCGGGTGCCGGGCAGCGGGATGAACAGCTCGGTCATCCCCTGCGCCTGCCATTCGCGCAGGCGACGCTCGCTGCGGGTGTCGTACACCACCTGGTAGCCGGCGACCTCCAGGCTCGGTTCGGACGTGGAGGCGGTGCCCTGGCTGCGGCCGCTGTCGATTGCCGAGGTGCGCGCCGGGCCGGCATTGACCGGCGCGGACTCCTGCACCGCCATCCCCGGCGGCTGGCCCCAGGTGTGGCCACGGCGGCGGCTGGCGGGCGGCGGCGCGGCGGCGGGGCTGGGTGCGCTCGGGCGCTGTGCGGTCGGTGGGACGCGTGGCGGCACGGGGGCATCGGAACGCGTGTCCGCGGTGGGCGGCACCGGATCCTCGGCGACCGGCACCGGCGTGGTCTGGACCCGCGACGCCGCGGGCGCGGCGGCGGAGGGCGCGCTCGAGGGCGGCGTGTCACTGGGCGCGGGGCTGGGGATCGGCGTGCCGACGCCGATGTACTCGACCTGCACCGGGCTGCCGCCGGCGGCGTCGCCTGCGGGATTGGTCATGGTGATCGGCGGCGCGAACAGCGCGACCAGCAGGCACAGCACGTGCAGCAGCGCGCTGCCCAGCGCGGCGAGCCAGGGCTGCAGGCGTTCGATCCGGCGATCGGCATCGGCCCCCGCGTGGGGCGGCGCCGGGCTCATGCCGCCGGAGGGCCGGCGGGCGGGCGGGACGTCATGGGGGCGAAGGGGACGGCGTGGGGTGCCGCATCGTAACGCGTCGCGGCGTGCGGGCGCGGCCGATGGGGACGCCCGGATTCATCCACCGCCCGATCGCGCGCGCGTGCATGCAGAAGGCAGGCCGCAGACCTCCGGGTGGAACGCATGCGCCCGGCGCTAGTGCGGGCGCACCGCCTCGGCATCGCGGCGGGCATCGGCGCGATCGCGACGCGCGTCGTCGACGTTCGTGTCGCGCGCCTGGCGACCGCGGGCGAACGCGGCATCGCGTTCGGCACGTGCCGGCTCGATGATGCGCGCGCGCCGTGCGCGCGCCTGGTCGATCGCGTAGCGCCGCTGCTCGGGCGTCGCGCGACCGGCATTGGCATCGTCCGAGGCGGCGTCGACGATGGCATTGAATTCGCGCGACGCCTTGTCGACCAGGCAGTTGAAGCGCGCCGAATGGGTGTCCACGGTGCGGTTGAATGCGGTCGACGCGGTGCCGATGCGGCAGTTGAAGCGCGCGTTCAAGGCGGCCAGGCGCTGCTGGAACACGCGCAGCAGCGCGTCGCGGTCGCGCGCGGCGAGGTAGTCGCCGCCGCCGGCCTCGGCCACCTCGCGCAACTGCCGCTCCGCGGCGGCGTCGACGTCGAAACCGATCACGTTGACGACCACGCCGATGTCCGATTCGCGCAGCGCGCGCGCTGCCGCCGCCGGATCGCCGTCGCAGGTCTCGATACCGTCGGATACCACGTACACCACGTTGCCGTCCGCCGTCGCGCCGCCTGCGTCGAAGTCGCGTGCGGCGGCCTGCAGCGACGCGGCGATCGGCGTGAAGCCGCTCGGCTGGAATGCGCGCACCGCCGCCTCGAACCCCGCCGGATCGCGCGGGCCGAACGGCAGCGCCAGTTCGCTGGCGCGGCAGGATTCGGGCTTGTCCTGTTCGCGGTTGCCGCCGCGATGGCCGTACACGCGCAGCGCCACCTGCGCATCGCCCTCCAGGCGCGAGGCGAAGGCCAGCAGCGCGTCCTGCGCGACATCGAGCTTGCGGCGACCGTCGAGCCGCCCGGCCATGGAGCCGGAGGCATCGAGCATCAGCAGGATGCGCCGCGGTGCGACCGCGACGCCGGGCAGGCCGGCGTCCGGACACGCGGCGGCCTGCGGTGCGTCGGCCTGCGGGCACAGGCCGATGTCTTCGCCATGTTCGGCGACCAGTGCGGCGTAGTAGGCCTGCAGCGCGCCCTCGCGTCCGGCGGGCGAATCCGCATCGCGCGCGATCTGCGCGCCGGCGCGCGCGACGCGGCCGTCCTCCCGTTCGCCCGCACAGGCCGCCAGCCCCAGTGCGAGGCAGGCGGCGACAAGGTGCGTGCGCGGGTGGAGAGGCATCGGGGCGCCCTTCGAGACAGACGCCGCAGTGTGGGCTGCGCGGGTGCAGGGCGCGTCAAGGTGCAACGCGATGCAGGCGGATCGGGGTATTCGTGTGGCTGCCCTCGCACCGGAGGAAATCAATGCATCCCGGAATCGGCGCGGGCGCGTCGGATCGTGCGCGTGCGCCGTGGGCGCCAGAGAGCTGCGTCGCGATCTGGCGAGGCAGGGTTCAGAAGATCAGCATCAACAATCCGATCACGACCGCCAGGCCGATCAGGAAAATGATGCCGGCGGTCTTGCCGAGGAACTTGATCATCGCGGACTCCTTCTGTGGGTACGCCTCCACGATACGCGCGAGCGCGCGCACACACGGTGAAGTCAGCGAAATGACGCCAATGCGGAGAGTTCGTCTCGCACGATGGTGTCGCCACAAGATCGATCTCCGGCCTGTGCAACGCGGTCATCCGATACCGCCACGTCCAGGCACGCGCGCAATGGACCAAGCCCCCGCGTAGCGCACCAGCCTTCGTAGTCCGGACAAGGCCTGCGGCCGCATCCGGGTCGAGGCCCGCGGGTGGTCGCGGGGGACGCCTCATCGAAGACGTTGCGCTTCGCACATTTGCGCGACTCGAAGTGCGTGCCTGCACTCAAACCTGCAACCGGTTCGTGGCAACTTCGCAAGGCTCGCCGCGACGCTGTCCCTGCGGTGGCGTCGCCTCGCGTGCGCTTCGGCGGCACAGGTTTCGCCAGAAAGAAAGGAGGCGGCCGAAGCCGCCTCCCTGGGCACGCGGACCAGACGAGGAGTCCGCGTGGTACTGCCTGGCGCCGGCCATCGATGCGCCGGCAAGGCGTGGTGGTATCCCGCTTACGGCATCAGCACCGTATCGATCACGTGGATCACCCCGTTGCTGCCCTTGAGGTCGGCCGTGGTCACGGTGGCGGTGTTGCCCTTGGCGTCGGTCAGGGTCACGTTGCCGCCGTCGGCGCGCGCGGTCAGCGTGCCGCCCTGCACGGTGGTCAGCGTGGCGCTGCCGCCGCCGTCGGTGATCTGCTGGGTGAGTGTGGCGGCGTCGACGTTGCCCGACACCACGTGATAGGTCAGCACGCCGCTCAGGTCGTCCTTCGCTTCGGGCTTGAGCAGGCCGTCGACCGTGCCCGCGGGCAGCTTGTCGAATGCGGCGTTGGTCGGCGCGAACACGGTGAACGGGCCTGCACCATTGAGCGTGTCGACCAGGCCCGCAGCCTGCACGGCGGTCACCACGGTGGTGTGGTCGGGCGATCCGGACGCGACCTCGACGAGGGTGCCGCTGGCGGCGGTGTCCATCGCCGGCGCTTCGGCGGCGTAGTCGCCCGTCGGGGTGGCGGCATCGGTGGCGGGCGCGTCATCGGCCATCGGCGCGGTCTGCGCGTCGGTCGCGGCGGTGTCGGTGGTGGCGTCGTTCTGGCACGCGCTGAGCGCGACGGCGCCCATCAGGGCAACAGTGAGTACATGGAGCTTCATCGGATGGATCCTCTCGGGAAGTCGATGGCGGGGACGTGGTCCTCGCCTGGGGGTGGATCGATACCGGACCGGTCGGAGCGCGATGGCTCCGGTGCCGGCACGACACGACAGTGGGTCGGCCATCGCGCGATGCGAACGTGTCGATCGACGCGCGGCGGCGGGGGAGAAAACCGGGGTCGAAGCGCCATGCCCCGCGAGGGACAGGACCACTCCGACCCCGGTGCACCAACCGCGTGCGAAGGTCCCGGGCCGGGGAGGGGGCCGCGCGTGCGCGGACCGGCCCGTGAACGCAGGCGTCAGGTGTGCCGCGGGATCAGCGGTGGGCCTGGGCGTGGACTTCGCCGGCGCTGCCGGCGCGCGTCAGCGGCACGATCTGCCACAGGGCGGACAGGCCGACCAGCACGTACACGACACGGGCGAGCGGCGCGTCCTGGCCACCGAAGATCGTGGCGACGAGGTCGAACTGGAACGCACCGACCAGGCCCCAGTTGATGCCGCCGACGATGACGAGGGCGAGGGTGATGATGTTGAGCGCTTTCATGGGATGACTCCTTGGTGCGGGAGTGGTGATGTGCGGGTGCGGGTGCCTGCTTGCGGGAGGCGATCAGCCGTCCGGCATCAGGACCTTGTCGATCACGTGGATCACGCCGTTGCTGGCCGCGACATCCGCGGTGACGACCTTCGCGCCGTCGACCGTCACGCCGCCATCGGCGGTGGCGATGTCGACGCTGCCGCCCTGGACCGTGGTGGCTTCATCCAGCGTGACGACACTGGACGCGGGGTAGCGGCCCGGCACCACGTGGTAGGTGAGGATGGCGACCAGCTTGTCCTTGTTCTCGGGCTTGAGCAGGTCTTCGACCGTCCCGGCCGGCAGCGCCGCGAAGGCGTCGTCGGTCGGCGCGAACACGGTGAACGGACCCGGGCCCTTCAGGGTGCTTACCAGACCCGCGGCATCGAGCGCGGCGGCGAGGGTGGTGAACTGTCCGGCGGCCACGGCGGTGTCGACGATGTCGCCCTGGGCCTGGGGGGCCGACGCAGCGGGCGTGGCGGGCTGGGCGGCGAACGCCAGCGGGGCCGCGAGGCCGAGGGCCAGTGCGGCCACCAGGCCACGAACGGCTGGGGTGGTGCGGAACGGCTTGAACATGGGTGACTCCTGGTATTGGGGTGCGGGGCCACTGTCGCCGCGACGCTGTTATGCTGTCGTCCAATCTGTACTTGTACGTAGGTTGTACAGTCCCCGACATGTTCCCGGTCAAGGCCGCCGCCGAACTCAGCGGGCTCACCCCCGAGACCCTGCGCGCCTGGGAGCGCCGCCATGGCGCCGTGGTGCCGCATCGCGACGAGCAGGGACGCCGCCTGTACGACGCGGCGATGGTCGACCGCCTGACGCGCCTGCACCGGCTGACCAACCGCGGCCATCCGATCCGCGACCTCGCCGCGCTCGACGACGCGGCGCTCGACGGGCTGCTGGAAGAAAGCCGCCAGGCCGGCTACGGCGGCGTGGACCTGCTGCCCGAGCGCATGCTGGACGCGATCGCGGATTACCAGGTGGACGTGTTCGATCGCGAACTGTCGGTGGCGATCGCCACCCTGCCGACCGCTGTGCTGCTGGCGCGCGTGGTGATGCCGCTGCTGCGCGAGGTGGGCGTGCGCTGGGCGGACGGCCGCCTGGCCATCGCGCAGGAGCGCCTGGTGAGCAGCCTGCTGCGCACCAGATTGCTGTCGGTGCTCAACCAGCATCCGCGCGAGCAGCGCCCGCGCGTGCTGTTCGCCACCCTGCCCGGTGAGCCGCACGAGCTCGGGTTGCTCGGTGCCGCGCTGTATGCGCACGATGCCGGCGCGCCGGTGCTGTACCTGGGCGCGCAACTGCCGGCGGAGGAACTGGCGCGCGTCTCCGGTCGCCTGGGCGCGGCGGCGGTGGCGCTGAGTTCGATCGATCCCGGCCACGCGCCCGATGCGCTCGCGCAGCTGCGGGCGCTCGATGCGGCGCTCTCCCCTGGCGTGCCGGTCTGGCTCGGCGGCGGCAACGCGCGCTATCTCGCCGAGGCGCTGGGAATCGAGCGCGTGCAGGCGATCACCGATCCGGCGGCGCTGGCGCGGATGGTGCAGCGGCGGTTCGCGTCGATCCGCGGTCGTGCGGTGCCACGGTTCGAATCCTGAGGACGCGGGCCGGGCCGCGGTCCCCGTCGGTGCGGCGTGCCGGGCGGGAGCAAGCGAAGCGCGCCGCGGCTCGTACGTGAACTGCGCGTACGCACGTCAGCAGCGTCGTCGCGTTCGCGCCGCGTTCATGCGTTCCGATTCGCGTTCACGCCGGCACGGCAAAGCTGACGATGCATTCATTCCGCCATGCATGCTGCACGCGGCTTTGATTGCGCATGGTCGATAGTGGCCTCCACATTTCGAGGAGCCACCGATGAACACCGAAAAGAAGATCCAGCACACCCTCAACGACCTGATCGAGATCGCGCGTGACGGCGGCGAGTTCTACACCGAAGCCGCCGGCAAGGTGAAGGATCCCGAGCTGGCATCGCTGTTCAGCCAGATGGCCGGCCACAAGCGCGAGATCGTCGCCGCCCTGAGCGCGGACGTCGCGGCCACCGGCGGCAAGCCGGCCGACCACGGCACCATAGTTGGCTCGATGCAGCAGATGTACGGCAAGCTGCGTGCCGCGCTGGGCGACACCGAGTACGGCTACGTCGCCGAGCTCGAGGAATCCGAGGATCGCCTGCTCAAGGCGTTCAAGGAAACCGTCTCCGACGAGGACACGCCCGCCGAGGCCCGCATCTCCGCCGAGCGCCTGCTGCCGCGCGTGGTCCAGTGCCACGACATCATGCGCAATCGCAAGCACGCGATGAAGGCGGCCAGCTGAGCCATCCGTTCGCGCAGCTGTAATCAGCAATGAAGAAAGCCCCGGCTCGCGCCGGGGCTTTCGTTTGCGCGGAACACTGCGCCGCTCGAGGCGCCGGACATGCTCCGGTCAGGGATCGGCGCGGCCCAGGGCGACCTCGAGCGCGCGGTCTTCGGCGTCCAGGGCCGCGACCGCGTCCGCGCGTTCGTCGACGAAGCGCTCGGCGACCCCGCGCTGGACGGCTTCGGAGTTGCGGCTGAAATGCGCCAGCTCGCCATTGGCGTCGACCCGGCCACGCTCGTCGTACACGGCGTCGATCACCGCGCGGTCGAAACCGGCATCCCAGTCCTGGATGCCCGCGGCGCGCACCTCGCGCACCGCGTCGGCGACGATGTTGCTGCGCGGGCCGTGCTGCACGGCGGTGGACCAGGCGACGTTCTGCAGCGCGCGCGAATGCTGCGCAAGGTCGACGCCCGCGGTGGCGATGCCGCCGTCGACGCCGGCCACCGTGGTGCGCTGTTCCACGCGCGCGGCCTGCGGGTCGTAGTGGGTGCGCTCGATGTAGTCGTGCTGCGCCTGCTGGAAGGCCGCCGGGTCCCGCGCGGCGACATCGCGCCAGGCCTGGCTGAACGCGGGCGTGCCCGCGCGCAGGCCGGCGAAGTCGGCCGCCCACTGCGCGCCCTCCGCGGCCAGGAATTCCTGCGGCCGCCCGGCCGCGGTCGAGAGCTGGTAGCTGCCGTAGGACACGCCGCCGATGTCGCCGCGGCCGGTCGACACGGTGCCCGGGCCACGATTGCCGGTCTCGTACTGCGCCGACAGCGATCCGATCTCCGGCTTGTCGGCCGGTGGCGCGATGCTGATCGTCTGCCCCGGCTGCACCGTGTCGGGGTTGGCGATGTCGTTGGCGATCGCCAGTTCGCGCACGGTGGTGCCGAACGCGGTCGCGACGTCCTGCAGCGTCTGGCCGGGCTGCATCGAGTAGCAGACCGGCCCGGACAGCCCGATCGGCGTGCCGGTCGCGACTGCGTCGGCGACCGCGCGCTGCGCGGCGGGGTTGTCGAAGGTGGTCGCATCGAGGGCGTCGAAGCCCCGCGCGGTGCCGGTCGAGTTGGCCTGGGCGTTGCCCTGGACGTCATGCGACCGGTCGTGTCCGTTGGCACCGCCGACGCCGTTGCTGCTGTCCATGGCTCATGTCCGCAGGAATGAGCACACAGCAATAGCGCGATGCGCGGCATCCCACACCCTGGGGAAGACCCGAGTCCGCGTGTGCTCAGTCACGGTTCCAGCAGGCCGCGGGCAGCGGCGGACAGTCCTCGAACACCGACGGTGCCGCGGTGCGGCGGTAGGTGCCGGCCATGACCGTCGCCATCGCGCAGTGCGCGAACGCGCCTTGGAGTTCGACGGTGTCGCCGTGCAACTGGAGTTCGACGCGCGGCGCATCCGCCAGGTCGCTGGCGTCCAGGCCGCCGAGGTCGCTCTCGAACGGCCGCAGCGCGGCCTCGATGCGGGCGCCTTCCAGACGGCCTTCGGCCACCGCCTGGCAGTCGGCACCGACCGCGGCGCCGTCGTCCGGATCGCCGCCGCCATGGACCTCGATCCGGTACTCGTCTGGGCGCCCGGTCAGCGCGACCACGCGCAACTCCGAGCCCAGCGGCGGCGCCATGGCGTAGACGCCCTCGGGCGAAGGCACGGGCGCAGGTTCAGGCGAAGGCGCCTGCGCGGGGGCGGATGCCCGTGCGGACCCGGGCGGATCCAGCGCGTCTCCGGACGCCGCCGGCGCAATCGCCCGCGTCGGCGCTTCGCAGGCGGCCAGCAGCAGGACGAGCACGCCCGATGTCCCGAGGACGCGGGCAGCGAATGCGGTGCGGGGACGGGAACCGGTCGAGGCCATGCGTGTCTCCGGGGCGTGGTGCAGGCCACGATAGCGCGACGCGTCCGCCCCGGTCGTGAGCGGTACGACGCGGCGGCTGTCGCGCGGACGTGTCGCGGCCCCGCACGCGGTGGACCCGCGTCCCGTCTTCCCGCCGCGCGAACGTGGCTTCTGGACCGCCCGATACGGTCCCATTCCTTGCCACGCACGCGGGGCATTGCGCCCTTCACGGGAGGATGGTCCCGACGGCGGATGGGGCGTGCGCGTCAGGCGTGCACGTCGGGCATCGAGGGGCCCCGGATGCGGCCTGCGGCCTTATCCGGGCTACCCAGGCGCGGGGCTTCGACGCGACGGGCAGAAGATGGGGCAGTGCAGGCGGCTGTCGAGCGTCGGGCCCGGAGCAGCGCGCCGGGCGTTCTGAACGCCCGCACGGCAGTGCCGTGCGAGCGGCCGTTCCTCACCCCGCCAGCAGTCGGTTCATGCGCTGCACGAACGCGGCCGGGTCCGGCAGCGGCGCACCGGCGGCCAGTTCGGCCTGTTCCAGCAGCAGGTGGGCGAGGTCGGCGGCGCGGGCGTCGTCGTGTTCGCCGAGCAGCTTCTGCAGCAGCGCGTGGCGCGGATTCACCTCGAGCACCGGTCGGGTGCCGGGCACGTCCTGGCCGGCCTCGCGCAGCAGTCGTGCCAGGTGCGGCGCCATCTCGTACTCGGCCAGGGCCAGGCAGGCGGGCGAGTCGGTCAGGCGCGCGGACACGCGCACGTCCTCGACCCGTTCGCCGAGCAGGCCCTTGATGCGTTCGAGCAGCGGCGCCGCCGCCTGCGCGGCCTCGGCCTGCTTCGCCTTCTCCGCCTCGTCCAGCGGCAGTTCGCCCTTGGCGACGTGGCGCAGCGGCTTGCCGGCGTACTCGCGCAGGGGGCCGAGCATCCACTCGTCGATGCGGTCGGACATCAGCAGCACCTCGATGCCGCGCGCGCGGAAGGCCTCCAGCTGCGGGCTGCCGGCCGCGGCGCGGTAGCCGTCGGCGGTGACGTACCAGATCGCGTCCTGGCCCTCGGCCATGCGCCCGACGTAGTCGTCCAGCGACACCGTCTGCGCCTCGCCCTCGCCCTTCGTCGACGCGAAGCGCAGCAGCTTCGCGATCCGCTCGCGGTTGGCATGGTCCTCGACGATGCCTTCCTTGAGCGTGTTGCCGAAGGCCCTGATGAAGGCGGCGAATTTTTCAGGCTCGTCGCGCGAGAGCTTCTCGACCAGGTCCAGCACGCGCTTGACGCACGCGCCGCGGATGCGCTCGAGCTGGCGGTTGTGCTGCAGGATCTCGCGGCTGACGTTGAGCGGCAGGTCGTCGGCGTCGACCACGCCGCGCACGAAGCGCAGGTAGTGCGGCAGCAGTTCCTCGGCCGCGTCCATGATGAAGACGCGCCTGATGTAGAGCTTGAGCCCCTTGCGCTCGTCGCGCCCGCCCATCATCAGGTCGAACGGCGGCTGCGAGGGCAGGTACAGCAGGGTGGTGAAGCTCTGGCTGCCCTCGACGCGGTTGTGCGACCAGGTCGCGGCGTCGTTGAAATCGTGGCCGAGCGACTTGTAGAAGTTCTGGTACTCCTCGTCGCTGATCTCGCTCTTGGGGCGGGTCCACAGTGCGGAGGCGTCGTTGGCGGTCTCCCACTCCGGCGCGTCGTCGGCCTTCGCCTCGTCGCCGTCCTCCTGCGCGGACCCCGCCTCCTTCGGCATCCGGATCGGGAACGCGACATGGTCGGAATACTTGCGCACCAGCGCGCGCAGCTTCCAGCCGTCGAGGAACTCGTCCTCGCCGTCCTTCAGGTGCAGCGACACGGTGGTGCCGCGCTGGTCGAGCGTGGCCGGCTCCAGGGTGTACTCGCCGCGGCCGTCGCTCTCCCACTTCACCCCGGCCCCGGCCGGCTCGCCGGCGCGGCGGGTGAGCACGGTGACGCGGTCGGCGACCACGAAGGCGGAGTAGAAGCCGACGCCGAACTGGCCGATCAGGCGCGCGTCGGCCCTCTGCTCGCTGCCCAGCGACTCCAGGAAGCGGCGGGTGCCGGAACTGGCGATGCTGCCGATGTTGGCCACCACCTCGTCGCGGCCCATGCCGATGCCGGTGTCGGCGATGGTGATCGTGCGCGCCTCCTTGTCCCAGCTGACATCGATGCGCAGCTCGCCCTCGCCCGAGAGCAGCGAAGGATCGGCGATGGCCTCGAAGCGCAGCTTGTCGCAGGCGTCGGAGGCGTTGGAGATCAGCTCGCGCAGGAAGATCTCCTTGTGCGAGTACAGCGAGTGGGTCACCAGGTGCAGCACCTGGGCGACTTCGGCTTCGAACTTGCGGGTTTCGGTGGTCGTGGTCATGGCTCCCTCTGCATGGCCGGGCAGGCGGCGGATATGCGTGCGCGTGCCGCGTTTTCAAGCACGCCGGATGCGCGGCCGCCGGTTTCGGCGGCCGGCGTCGGTGCTATCGTCCGCGCATGGCATCCAAGGCCACCGCCCCCGTCCGCTTCAAGGCCACCCTGCGCCGCCCCGCGCAGCCGCGCGCGGCCGCCTGGCGCTTCCTGGTGCTGCCCGCGGCGGCCAGCGCGAAGCTGCCCACGCGCAGTATGGTCACGGTCGAGGGCACGCTCGCCGGGGCGCCGTTCCAGGCCACGCTGGAACCCGATGGCGAAGGCAGCCACTGGCTGAAGGTGGAGCGCGCGCTGTACGAGGCGGCCGGCGTCGAGGCCGGCGACACGGTCGCGCTGGCGATCGCGCCGGTGGCGCGCGAACCCGAGCCGACGGTGCCCGCGGACGTGCGCGCGGCGCTGGTCGCGCATCCGGAGGCGCAGGCCACCTGGGCCGACATCACGCCCGTGGCCCGGCGCGACTGGATCCACTGGATCACCTCGGGCAAGAAGGCCGAGACCAGCGGCAAGCGCCTCGCCACCGCGATCGACATGCTGGCCTCGGGCAAGCGCCGGGCCTGCTGTTTCGACCGCTCAGGCATGTACAGCAAAGGCGCAATGGGCGCGCCGGAGGCGGCGGAGTAGGCTGCGCCGCGCGCGGCGCCCGCGCGGCGTCGCGCATGGCCCGTCGCGTCGCCACTCGCTCCCCGCTGGCCGATGCCGGCACGCGGCCTAGGTCGGCTGGCCGGTGTGCGGCGTGTGGATCAGGGGCGCGAGGTCGAAGCCACGCTGGCGGGCGATCGCGAGGTAGTGCTCGCGCGTGGTGGCATCGAGCTCGGGCGTGCGCGACAGCAGCCACAGGTACTTGCGGTCCGGGCTGCCGACCAGCGACACGCTGTAGTCCGGCGCCAGCGCGAGGATCCAGTAGTCGCCCCTGGTGAAGGGAATCCAGCGCAGCCCCTGCGGCAGGAAGCTCACCTCCAGCCGGCTGCCGGACTCGTCCACGGCGCCGGCTTCGCCGGTCGCCTCCTCGACCTCGCCGCCGCGCCGCATGCGGTTGCGCACCTCGACCTTGCCGTCGTCCTGCAGCGCGTAGTGCGCCGAGATGTCGGTGGCGTCCTCCGGTTCGAAGCGCATCGGCAGGCGCGCGATCTCGTACCAGGCGCCCATGTAGCGGGCGAGGTCGACGTGGGCGACGGTGGCGGGGTGGTCGGACATGCGGGGCCTGCGGGCGCGTGGGCGGGGCACACGTATAGGCGGCGCGCGGTGAAGTCGCCGTCGTTCCGGATCCGCGTCGCGGCGAGCGCCTGCGGGACAGCCGGCGCCGCGGACCGGGGTCGCGCTGTCGACGCCACCCCGGGCGCTATCGCCGGGCGTATCGCTCCACCAGCCCGACGGCCGTGGCGCAGCCGTCCTCGTGGCGCATCCGCACGCCGAGCGCGGCTGCGCGGGCGCGCGCCTGCCCGCTGTCCGCGAACGCGATCGCGGCCGCCAGGCGCGATGCGGTGATGGCGCTGCCCCGGAGCGCGTCGCGCATCACGCCGGCCTGTCGCAGGCGCGCGTTCCAGAAGAACTGGTCGCCGGCGAAGGGCACGATCACCGACGGCGCGCCGGCGCGGCAGGCCGAGTGCGTGGTGCCGGACCCGCCGTGGTGGATCGCCAGCGCGGTGCGCGGCAGCAGCCAGTCGTGCGGCACGTGGCCGACCGGATGGAAGTTGGACGGCAGACGCGCGGGGTCGATGCCGCTCCAGCCGGCATGGAACAGCGTGCGGCGCCCGCCGATCGCACCGACCACCGCCGCCATCAGGCGCGCCTCGTTGAACCCGGCCATGCTGCCGAAGCCGACATAGACCGGCGGTTCGCCCGCGTCCAGGAACGCGGCCAGCGCCGGGTCCGGCGTGTACGCCTGCGCCAGCGGCGGGATCCACTGTCCGCACACGTGCGCGTTGCCGGGCCAGTCGGCCGGTGGCGGCAGCAGCGCCGGCGAGACGCCGTAGAGGATCGGATGGCCGGTCCACAGGCGCCGCCGCGGCGGCAGGCCGGTGGCGCGGCGGGCGCGATTCGTCGCGCCGCGGAACAGCTGCCAGCTGAGCTGGCCGAACAGGTGGTGGCTGGCGGCATTGAGCGCGCGCGGCGGCGCCAGCGGCAGGAACGGTGAGGGAAACGCGGCCGTGGGCGAGATCGGGATCAGCATCGCGCCGATCGCCGGCACGCCGAGTGCCTCGGCCGCCGACAGTCCCGCGAACGCGGCCAGCCCGGACACCACCACCGCATCGCAGCCGCGTCCCGCCTCCACCGCCTGCGCCAGCCAGTCGCCGGTGTGGCGGCGGGTGAGCGCGGCCAGGTTGCGGGTGATCGCGCGCATCGCGCCTTCGGCGGCGATCGCGCCGCGGATGTCGCCGGCCAGCGCCTCGCACGGCAGCCCCAGGGCGCGCGCGCTGCCGAGCGTGGACGCATCGCCCAGCAGCCGCGCCTGGTGCCCGGCCTGCTGCAGCGCATGGCCGAGCGCGGCCAGCGGGCGGGTATCGCCCTCGGTGCCGTAGGTGAGCAGCAGGATCCGCATCGTGCGCCGGCCCGCGCGCTACAGCGGCCAGATCCGCAGCAGCAGCGGGATCGACACCACCAGCACCACCAGCTGCACCGGCAGGCCCAGCCGCCAGTAGTCGCCGAAGCGGAAGCCGCCCGGGCCGAGGATCAGGGTGTTGTTCTGGTGCCCGATGGGGGTGAGGAACGCGCACGAGGCGCCGATCGCCACCGCCATCAGATAGGGGTCGGGATCGACCCCGAGCGTGGTCGCCGCCCCCACCGCGATCGGGCACATCACCGCCGCGGTGGCGGCGTTGTTCATCAGGTCCGACAGGGTCATCGTCACCACCATCACCAGCACCAGGCCGAGCACCGGGTGGCCCTGCGCGATCGAGTCGAACAGCCCGCGTGCCAGCAGGTCGGCGGTGCCGGTGGATTCCATCGCCCCGGCCACCGGGATCAGCGCTGCGAGCAGCACGATCACCGGCCAGTCGATCGCGGTGTACACCTCGCGCGGCGGCACCGTGCGCAGCGCCATCGACGCCACCACGCCGAGCGCGAACGCCGCCGCCGCCGGCAGCAGGCCGAATGCGGTGGC
Organism: Luteimonas rhizosphaericola; assembly: GCF_029888045.1. Classification (GTDB taxonomy): domain Bacteria; phylum Pseudomonadota; class Gammaproteobacteria; order Xanthomonadales; family Xanthomonadaceae; genus Luteimonas; species Luteimonas rhizosphaericola. The sequence goes on from NZ_JARXRN010000025.1 coordinate 168,593, forward strand.
GGCGATCGCGCCCGCGAGCACCAGGCTCGCGGTGATCGCCTTGCGCCGGTCGGGCATGCGCAGTGCGCGCTCGGCCAGCGGCACCGCGCCGAACTGCGCGGCGAAGCCGGAGATCGCCGCCTGGGTGCCCTGCACCAGCAGCAGGTCGCCTTCCTGGAACCGCTGCGAACGCAGCCGCCGCCGCGAACGGATGCCCGCGCGCGAGATCGCGAGCACGTTGATGCCGTGGTGGGTGCGCAGGTCCAGCTCGGTCGCCGAGCGGCCCGAGAGCCCGGAGCCGGGCAGCACCACGATCTCCTGCAGCACGATCTCCTCGTGCGGGGTGCGCGCGGGGTCGCGCGGGGCCGGGGCGTCGTCGTCCGCGTCGTCCTGGTCGCCCGCCTCCGCCGCGCGCGCGGCGGAGGCCGCATCGTCGGCCGGCGCCCACGCCACGGCCGCGTCGCCGCCGCGACCGTCGCGCGTGCCGGCCACAGCCGTCGCGGACGCCCGGCGGTCGCGCAGGCGCGCGGCCGCATCGGTGACCGTGACCGGCGCGCCGTCGCCGCCGCCGGGCGGGCGGCCGGCATCGCCAATGCCCTCGCGGGTGCGGGCATCGGCTTCGGCTTCGGTGCCGCTGTCGTCACCTGCCGGGTCCGCTGCGTCGCCATCGGTGTCGTCTGCCTTGCCCGCGCCCTCCGGCGGCGGCACGTCTTCCTCCAGCTTCAGGCCCAGGTCCGACAGCAGGTTCGACAGCGCCTCGGCATCGGCCTCGATCACCAGCACGTCGCCGGCCCGCACCACGCGCGAGGGATGCGGCGCGTGCACGCGGAACTCGGCCTGCACGATGCCCAGCACCTGCGCGTCGTGCTGGTCGAGCGAACGCTCGATCTCCGCCAGCGTCCTGCCCACCGCGCGCGCGCCTTCGGGCACCCGCACCTCGGTCGTATAGGCGCCCGGGTCGAAGCCCTCGGCCGCCGCCTCGCGCCGCACCGGCACCAGCTTCCAGCCGCCCAGCACGATCAGCAGCACGCCCGCGGCCGCCACCGCCACGCCCACCGGGCTGAAGTCGAACATCGCGAACGGCGCCTCGCCGGTGGAGGCGCGATAGCCCGAGACGATCAGGTTCGGCGGCGTGCCGATCAGCGTGGTCATGCCGCCGAGGATCGAGCCGAACGCCAGCGGCATCAGCACCTGTCCCGGCGCCAGCTTGCGCTTGCGCGCAATCTGCAGCGCCACCGGCATCAGCAGCGCCAGTGCCCCGACGTTGTTCATGAAGCCCGACAGCGCCGCGGCCAGCGTGGTGAGCGCCGCGATCGACAGCATCGGCCCGGCCTTGGCCGGCAGCGCCACCCGCGCCAGCGCGTCCACCGCGCCGGAGGTCTGCAGTCCGTGGCTGAGCACCAGCACGCAGGCCACGGTGATCACCGCCGGATGGCCGAAGCCGGCGAACGCCTGTTCCGGCGCCACCACGCCGGCCAGGACGCAGGCCATCAGCGCGCCGCCCGCCACCAGGTCGTGGCGCCAGCGGCCCCACAGGAAAGCGGCCACGGTGGCCGCGAGGATGGCGAGGATCAGGATCTGATCGGTCTGCATGCGGCGGCCGCGGCGTCGTGACGCGACAGGGTAGCGATCCGGCGCGAACGCGTCGTCACGCCGCTGGCCGCCCGGGCGCCTGCGGCGTGTCGGCGGTGTCCTCGGCGCCCGGCGACCTGGTCTCGGCGTGGTCCGGCGCCTGGGTCGGCGTGCCACCCGCGGCGGAGGCGTCGGCGGGCGCTTCGCGCGAGAGCTCGGCGCGCAGCCGCGGCAGCGACTGCGGATGGTGCTGGGACAGGTAGTCGATCATGCGCTCGCGCACCACGCAGCGCAGGTCGAACAGGTCGCCGGAGTTGCGCGCGCTCACCAGCAGCCGCACCTGCACCGTCTGCTCGGAGGCCTCGGTCACCTGGGCCACGCATACGCGCCCGTCCCAGCGCGGGTCCTCTTCGCAGATCGCCTGCAGCTGCGCCCGCACTTCGGCCATCGGCGTGCGGTAGTCCAGCCACAGGAAGGCGGTGCCGAGCAGCTCGGCGCTGGTGCGGGTCCAGTTCTGGAACGGGTTCTCGATGAACCACTGCAGCGGCACCACCATGCGCCGCTCGTCCCACACCCGCACCACCACGTAGGTCGCGGTGATCTCCTCGATGCGGCCCCATTCGCCTTCCACGATCACCACGTCGTCGAGCCGGATCGGCTGCGCCAGCGCGATCTGCAGCCCGGCGATCAGGTTGCCGAACACCGGCTTGGCGGCGATGCCCGCGACCAGGCCGATGATGCCGGCCGACGCGAGCAGGGTGGCGCCCACCTGGCGGATCGCGGGGAACGTCATCAGCGCAAGCGCCAGGCCGACCAGCGCGATCGCGCCCTGGATCACGCCGGCGATCACGCGGGTCTGGGTCTGCACCCGGCGCGCGGCGAGGTTGTCCTCCACGTCCACCGGATGCTCGCGCAGGATGCGCGCCTCGACCGCGCCCACCGCGCGCACCGCCAGCCAGGTCACGCACAGCAGCACGCCGATGCCGAGCCAGTGCTTGGCCTGAGCGGTGGTCGCCTCGGACAGCGGCGTGGCCTCCACCGCCAGCATCAGGAACAGCAGCGGCAGCGCCAGCGCGGCGGGTACCGCGATCACCTGCACCACGCGCGCGGGCAGCGAATCGCGCGATCGCGCGCGTGCGCGGCGCGCCACCGCCAGCAGCCCCTGGCGCACCAGCAGCCCGAGTCCCAGCGCGACCGCCAGCGGCCAGGCGATCGCGGCCAGCTGCGGCCAGTCCGGCGTCGGCATCGATCCATCTCCTCGCGGGTCAGCGCGCAGTGTGCCTGTGGCGTCGTGCATGTCGCGTCGATCGCGCTGCGATCGCTGCGCCGCTGCGCGCCTGCCACCGCCGCGCGTCGCCTGGCCGGATCTCGACGCCGTCGACCGCGCGCATGCGCTAGCGTGTCGCCACCGCCACGTCAGGAGTTTCCCCATGCGCAGCGCCCGCCATGACCGCTTCGGCGATCCGGCCGACGTCATCGAAGCCGCAGAGTCGCCGCTGCCCGAGCCCGGCCCCGGCGAGATCCGCTTGCGCATGGCGCTCGCGCCGATCCACAACCACGACCTGTGGACCGTCCGCGGCCAGTACGGCTGGAAGCCGACGCTGCCGGCGATCGGGGGCAGCGAGGCCTGCGGCACGATCGACGCGCTCGGCGAAGGCGTGGAGGGCCTGGCCGTGGGCCAGCGCGTCAACATCGCGTCCGCGCACGGCACCTGGGCCGAGTATTTCGTCGCGCCGGCCGTGCTGGCGGTGCCGCTGCCCGACGCCGTCGACGACGCGGTCGGCGCGCAGCTGGTGGCGATGCCGCTGAGCGCGCTGATGCTGCTCGACTCGCTCGAACTCGAACCGGGGCAGTGGATCGTGCAGAACGCGGCCAACGGCGCGGTCGGCAAGGCGCTGGCGATGCTCGCCGCCGCACGCCGCGTGCGCGTGCTCAGCCTGGTCCGGCGCGAGGCAGGGGTGGACGAGCTCGCGGCGGTCGGCGTCGGGGACGCGATCGCCTGCACCGGCGCCGACTGGCGCGAGCGCGCACGCGCGCTGGTCGGGCAGGCGCGTGCGCGCGTCGCGATCGATTCGGTCGGCGGCGCGGCGACCGCCGACCTGGTCGCGCTGCTCGGCGATGGCGGCACCCTGGTGAGCTTCGGCGCGATGGGCGGGGAACCGATGCACGTGCCTTCGGGCGAGGTGATCTTCCGCGACCTGGTGGTGCGCGGATTCTGGGGCAGCCGCACCGGCCGCGCCCTGCCCGCGGACGTGCGCCGGCGCCTGGTGGGCGAACTGCTGCAGCGCGCGGCCAGCGGCGAACTGCGGCTGCCGGTGGACGCGGTGTTCCCGCTGGCGCAGGCGCGTGACGCGGTGGCGGCGAGCCAGCGCCCCGGCCGCGGCGGCAAGGTGCTGCTGCGGCCCTGACGTGCCGCGAGCGGGCTCCAGCACGGCCACCATGTGACTGTCGAACCGGCCGGGAACTGCGCCGCGATGTTCCCCTTGCGTCCGATGCCGCCCGGGATCGCCGGCGCGAACCCACCCCGGCAGTCTTCGAATCCGCGCGCGGCGCGACTGATCCGCTGCGCGTGGCTGGCGCTACAGCCGAGCCACGCGGAACCTGCGTCCCTTGATCCTGCCTTCGCGCAATCCCGCCAGCGCCTCTGTCGCCCGCGCATGCGCGACGGCGACGTAGCTGCGCGTCGCGAACACGTCGATCCGTCCGATCGCGTCCTTGTGCAGGCCGGCCGCACCGGTCAGCGCCCCGACGATGTCGCCGGGGCGCAGCTTGTCGCTGCGGCCGGCATCGATGCGCAGCGTGGACATCGCGGCGGCCGGCACGCGCGAGGCCTTGCCCGACAGCGGCTGCTGGCTTTCCCAGCGCAGCGGCTGGCCCTGGCGTTCCTCGATGGCGGCGGCGCGCGGCAACTCGCGCGGGGTGCACAGGCTCAGCGCCAGGCCGGTGCGCCCCGCGCGGCCGGTGCGGCCGATGCGGTGCAGGTAGGTATCGGCGTCGGTGGGCAGCTCATAGTTGACGACTGCGGCAAGGTCCTCGACGTCGAGCCCGCGCGCGGCGACGTCGCTGGCGACCAGCACGCTGCAGCTGCGGTTGGCGAAGCGCACCAGCACCTCGTCGCGATCCCGCTGCTCCATGTCGCCATGCAGGGCCAGCGCGGAGAAGCCGTAGTGGTCGAGCGAACCGGCCACCTCGGCGGTATCGGCGCGGGTATTGCAGAATACCACCGTCGATTCCGGTCGGTAACGCAACAGCAGCGCGGCCAGCAGCGGCGCGCGGCGTGCGGGATCGACCTCGAAGAACAGCTGCTCGATCGAGGCCGGCTGCGCGCCGCCGTCGATGCTCAATTCCAGCGCATCGCGCAGCATCGCGTTGCCCAGCGCGCGGATCGCGTCGGGATAGGTGGCCGAGAACAGCAGGCCCTGGCGATCGCCCGGCGTGCGCGCGACGATGTCGCGGATCGCGTCCTCGAATCCCATGTCGAGCATCCGGTCGGCCTCGTCGAGCACCAGCGTGCGAACGCCGCCCAGGTGCAGCGCCCGTTTCCGCGCCAGTTCCTGAATCCGCCCGGGGGTGCCGACCACGACCTGCGGCGGATGCACCAGCGAGGCCAGCTGCGGGCCGAGCGGGATGCCGCCGCACAGGATCGATATCTTGAGGTTGGGAATGCCCACGGCCAGCCTGCGCAGCTGCTTGCCGACCTGGTCGGCAAGTTCGCGCGTGGGGCACAGCACCAGCGCCTGGGTGCCCGGGCGCGAAGCGTCGAGCCGCTGCAACAGTCCGAGGCCGAACGCGGCGGTCTTGCCGCTGCCGGTCGGCGCCTGGGCGACGAGGTCGCGACCGGCGAGGATCGCGGGCAGCGCCTGCGCCTGGACCGGCGTCATCGCCGTGTAGCCGAGTGCGTCGACCCCCTGCAACAGCGCGGGCGACAGCGGAAGTTGCGCGAAGGCGTGCGGCGTGGTCATGCGCGCATGATCGCAGGTCGCGGGCAACGCCCGCGGGCGCGCGGCGAACCGCGCGTTGCCCGGGACCGCGCTCAGCCCGCGGTAACGGTCTCCAGGATCCGCTTGCCGGTGGCGATGTCCTCGGCCTGCAGGGCGTCGGCCTGCAGGGCGTCGGCCTGCGCCTCGCGCGCGGCCTCGCCGCAGCGCGCGGCCATCAGCGGGCACTGCGCCGCCATGTAGTCGATCTCCAGGTTCAGGCGTTCGAGCAAGAAGTCGACGAACGCGCGCACCTTCGGCGACTGCCCGTGGCCGCGCGGGAACACCGCGTTGAACTCGTAGTCGCCGCCGGTCCAGCCGGCCAGCACGCGCTTGACCACGCCGTGCTCCACCATCGGCTTGACCATCACGTCGGCGCCGATCACCAGCCCTTCGCCGCAAAGCAGCGCGCCCTTGAGCGCGGCCGGGTCGTTGGCGACCAGGATCGGGTTGACCGGGAACTGCTGCGCGCCGGTGCCGTCGTCGAGCGTCCACGCGTAGCCGTTGCCGTGGCGGTGCTTGGGCATGGCCAGGGTGCGGTGGTAGGGCAGCTCGTCCGGATGCAGCGGCTCGCCGTAGCGTTCGATGTAGGCGGCGCCGGCGAAGACCTGGGTGCGCAGCGTGCCGAGCCGGCGCGCGACCAGGCTCGAATCGGGCAGCGGACCGATGCGCAGGGCGACGTCGATCTCGCCGGCGATCAGGTCCACTGGCTCGTTCGACAGCATCATCTCCACCCGCACCTCGGGGTGGCGCATGTGGAACTCGCCCAGCAGTGGCGCGATCTTGTCGATGCCGATCGAATAGGGCGCGGTGAAGCGCAGCCAGCCGCGCGGGCCGGCCTGCAGCTGGCTGACCGCGCTCTCGGCCTCGCTGAGGTCGCGGGCGATGCGCTGCGAATGTTCGTAGTAGACGTTGCCGGCCTCGGTCAGTCCGAGCTTGCGCGTCGTGCGGTGCAGCAGCTGCGCGCCCAGGCGCGATTCGAGTTCCTGCACCTTGCGGCTGACCGTGGTCTTGGGCAGCCGCAGCGACTTGGCCGCGCCGACGAAGCTGCCGTGTTCGACCACCTTGACGAAGATCAGGGTGTCGTTGAGATCGTGAGACATGCGTGCCTCCGGGTGAAATTGGGGGAAATGGCGATTGGCCCACCTGCTGGACAATTATTCCCTTGATTGGGGACTAATCAAGTCCTGATTGCAGGCGCAACCTAGGCGCCGTTCCCACCGATGGAGCGCCGCCATGCGCACCGCCCCCCGCCGCCATCTCTCCTACGCGAGCCTCGTGCTGCTGCTGGCCGCCGACCTGCTGGCGCTGGCTGCGCTCGTTCTGAATCAGTGGCTTGCGGTCGGCCAGGGCTGGGCCTGGCTGCTTGCCGCCGGCCTCACCGCCGCCGCACTGCCGGGCCTGCTGTGGCTGGTCGACCGGGTGTTCGTGGCGGCCCGTCGGGCCGCTGAGGTGACGTTTTCGGGAGGGACTTTCCCGTGAACGGGATAATCGATTCCGGAACAATGCCCGCCGCCCTCGTCGTCCTGGGCGCCAGCGGCGCGGTCGGCCGCGGCGTGGCCGAGGCCGCGGTCGCCGCCGGGCGCGCGGTGGTCGCGGTGGGTCTGGACGAGGCGGCGCGCAGCGCGATCTCCGGACGGCATCCCCGGGCCGACCTGCTCGCGCTGCCGGCGACCATCGCCAGCGACGCCGACGCGGCCACGCTCGCGCAGCAGCTGCGCGGCCTGGGCCGCCCGTTCGAGGGTGTGGTCGCCAGCCTCGCCGGCAGCCATCCCTGCGGGCGGCTGATGGACGAGCCGGCCGAGGTGCTGCAGCGCGCGCTGGACCAGGACCTGCTGCCGCACCTGTTCGCCGCGCGCCACCTGCTGCCGCTGCTGGGCCACGACGCGGCCGGCTACGTGCTGGTCGGCGGCCCGGGCGGCACCTATCCCTGGGCCGGCTACGGCCACTGCTCGATCGCCGCCGCCGCGCTGCGGATGATGGCGCGCGTGCTGCACGACGAGGCCGCCCGCCACGGCCAGCGGGTGCAACTGCTGTCCCTGGATGCGCCGGTGGGCACGGTGCGCGCCAATGCCGATGCGCAGGCCGACGCCGACAAGGCGCTCGCGATCGGCCGCCGCGCGCTGTCGATGCTGGACGCGGCGCGCCGCGGCCGCCCGCCGCCGATCGTCGACTACGCCGCCGCCATGACCCCGGAGGTCATCGCCGCCGCGCCCGTGCGTGAGCGATCGTCCTCCGCGCACACCGCGCCGCGGCGCGGCGCCACCCCGGACTCCCTGCTGCCCGCGCGCGACCTGCGCGCAGCGCGCGCACTGCTCGACGCCATCGCCTTTCCCACCTCCCCAGGAAACCTCCATGACGAACATTGCTGATTCCACGCCGCGCCGCGCGGCCCGCGCCCTGCGCACCGTACGCCTGATTCCCGTGCTGCTCGCCGCCGCGCTCGCGGTCGCCTGCAGCAGCGAAGCCGCCCCTGGCGACGGCGCCCCGCCGCCGCCCGAGGTGAGCGTGGCCGAGGTGGTCGCCCGGCCGGTGACCCAGTGGGACGACTTCACCGGGCGCATCAGCGCGGTGGAGACGGTCGAGCTGCGGCCGCGCGTGAGCGGCTACGTGCTGCGCGTGGCCTACGACGAGGGCGAAGAGGTGCGCAAGGGCGACCTGCTGTTCGAGATCGACCCGCGCCCCTACCGCGCCGCGCTGGACCGCGCCCAGGCCGAGCTCGAGCGCGCGCGCAGCGAGGCGCGCCTGGCCGCCGCGCAGAACACCCGCGCCAAGGCGCTGGTGGAGGCGCGCGCGATCTCGCGCGAGGAGTTCGAGACCCGCAACGCCGCCACCGCCCAGGGCGACGCCGCGGTGCGCGCGGCCGAGGCCGCGGTCGCCGCCGCGCGCCTGGACCTGCAGTTCACCCAGGTGCGCTCGCCGATCGACGGCCGCGCCGGGCGTGCGCTGGTGACCACCGGCAACCTCGCCCAGGCCGACGGCACCCTGCTCACCACCGTGGTCTCGCAGGATCCGGTGCACGTGCACTTCGAGGCCGACGAACAGACCTGGCTGCGCTACAGCCGGCTCGCGCAGCAGGGCGAACGCGCCACCACCGAGAACCCGGTGCGCGTGGGCCTCGCCGGCGAGGACGGCTACCCGCACGCGGGCAGCGTCGATTTCATCGACAACCAGGTCGATCCGGCCACCGGCACCATCCGCGCCCGCGCCGTGCTGCGCAACCCGGAGCGGCTGTTCACCCCGGGCCTGTTCGCGCGCGTGCAGCTGGAAGGCAGCGGCAAGTTCGACGCCCTGCTGGTGGACGACAAGGCGGTGCTCACCGACCAGGACCGCAAGTACGTCTACGTGCTGGGCGAGGGCAACACCGCGCAGCGGCGCGACGTGCAGCTCGGGCGCGTGGTCGACGGCCTGCGGGTGGTGCAGTCGGGCCTGGAACCCGGCGACCGCGTGATCGTCAACGGCGTGCAGAAGGTGTTCATGCCGGGCATGCCGGTGGCGCCGAAGGAGGTGGCGATGGAAGCGCCTGCCGCCGGCGCGCCGCAGGTCGCGATGACCGCGGCCCCGGCGACGCCCGACCGCACGCAGTAGTCGCCGCGATCCGCGCGGGCGCGCCGGCCCGACCGCCGCCGCCCCGCCGGACCCCGGCAATCCGTTCCCCCGGGCCGTTCCCTCCGGCCCGTCCGGCCGACGGCCTTCCCGGTCCCTCCCCGACGACGGGAAGGCCGCCGGGCCGGATTTTTCCTCCGTTTCCCCGCGCCCCGCGCGGGCCACGCGGCTTCGCCGCACAGGACACCGCCCCATGGACTTCTCCCGCTTCTTCATCGACCGGCCGATCTTCGCCGCGGTGCTGTCGATCGTGATCTTCGCCGCCGGGCTGATCTCGATCCCGCTGCTGCCGATCGGCGAATACCCCGAGGTCGTGCCGCCGTCGGTGGTGGTGCGCACCGTGTACCCGGGCGCCAACCCCAAGGTGATCTCCGAGACGGTGGCCACGCCGCTGGAGGAGGCGATCACCGGCGTCGAGGACATGATGTACGTCAAGTCGGTCGCCGGCTCCGATGGCGTGCTGCAGCTGACCGTGACCTTCAAGCCCGGCACCGATCCGGACGATGCCACCGTCAAGGTGCAGAACCGGGTGGCGCAGGCGCTGGCGCGCCTGCCCGAGGACGTGCGCCGCCAGGGCGTGACCACGCAGAAGCAGTCGCCGGTGTTCCTGATGGTGGTGCACCTGACCTCCGAGGACGGCCGCTACGACTCGCTGTACCTGCGCAACTACATGCGCCTGCACGTACGCGACGAACTCTCGCGCATCAGCGGCGTGGGCGACGCGCAGCTGTTCGGCGGCGGCGACTACGCGATGCGGCTTTGGCTGGATCCGGACAAGATCGCCGCCCGCGGGCTGACCGCCGGCGACGTGCTGCGCGCGGTGCGCGAGCAGAACGTGCAGGTCTCGGCCGGCCAGCTCGGCGCCGAGCCGATCGCCAACGGCAGCGACTTCCTGCTGCCGATCAACGCGCGCGGCCGCCTGGAGAGCGTCGAGGAGTTCGGCGACATCGTGCTCGAGGCCGGCGCCGGCGGCGAGATCGTGCGCCTGCGCGACGTGGCCCGGATCGAGCTGGCCGCGGGCGACTACACCCTGCGCGCACGGCTGGACGGCAAGAACGCCGCCGCCATCGGCATCTTCCAGGCGCCGGGCGCCAACGCGCTGGAGATCCGCGACGCGGTGGTGGCGAAGATGGACGAGCTGCGCCCGTCGCTGCCGCCGGGGGTGGAGATCCAGTCGATCTACGACACCACCATCTTCGTGCGCGACTCGATCAAGTCGGTGATCACCACCCTGCTCGAGGCGGTGCTGCTGGTGGTGCTGGTGGTGATCCTGTTCCTGCAGACCTGGCGCGCGTCGATCATTCCGCTGCTGGCGGTGCCGGTGTCGATCGTGGGCACCTTCGCGGTGCTCAACCTGCTGGGCTTCTCGATCAACACCCTGACCCTGTTCGGCCTGGTGCTGGCGATCGGCATCGTGGTCGACGACGCGATCGTGGTGGTCGAGAACGTCGAGCGCCACATCGAGGAAGGCGCGCAGCCGCTCGAAGCGGCGCACCTGGCCATGCGCGAGGTGTCCGGGCCGATCATCGCCATCACCCTGGTGCTGTGCGCGGTGTTCGTGCCGATGGCGTTCCTGGACGGCGTGACCGGCCAGTTCTACAAGCAGTTCGCGGTCACGATCGCGGTCGCCACGGCGATCTCGGGCCTGAATTCGCTGACCCTGTCGCCGGCGCTGGCGGCCAAGCTGCTCAAGCCGCACGGCGCCCCGCCCGATGCGCTCGGGCGCCTGATCGAGCGCCTGTTCGGCTGGGTGTTCCGCCCGTTCAACCGCTTCTTCAAGCGCAGTTCCGGTCGCTACGAGGGCGCGGTGTCGCGCACGCTCGGACGTCGCGGCGCGGTGTTCGTGGTCTACCTGGTGCTGCTGGCGGGCGCGGGCCTGATGTTCAAGGCGGTGCCGGCGGGCTTCATCCCGGTGCAGGACAAGCTGTACCTGATCGCGGGCGTGAAGATGCCCGAGGGCGCGTCGATCGAGCGCACCGACGCGGTGCTCAAGCAGATGGCCGCGATCGCGAAGGAGGTCGACGGCGTCGCCAGCGAGGTCGCGTTCCCGGGCCTGAACCCGCTGCAGTTCACCAACACGCCCAACAACGGCGTGGTGTTCTTCACCCTCGACCCGTTCTCGGAGCGCTCGCGCACCGCCGAAGAGATCACCGCCGAACTCAACCAGAAGTTCGCCTCGATCCAGGAAGGCTTCACGTTCGCCTTCATGCCGCCGCCGATCCAGGGGCTGGGCAACGGCTCGGGCTGGTCGTTGTTCGTCGAGGACCGCACCCGGCTGGGCTACGGCGCGCTGCAGGACGCGGTGCAGGCGTTCCAGGGCGCGGCCTCGCAGGCGCCGGGGCTGGGGTTCCCGATCACCAGCTACCAGGCCAACGTGCCCCAGCTCGATGCCGACGTGGACCGGGTCAAGGCCAAGGCCCAGGGCGTGCCGCTGACCGAACTGTTCGAGACCCTGCAGGTGTACCTGGGCTCGGCCTACGTCAACGACTTCAACATGTTCGGCCGTACCTGGCAGGTGATCGCCCAGGCCGACGGCGGCTTCCGCGACGAAGTCACCGACATCGCCAACCTGCGCACCCGCAATGAAGCCGGCGCCATGGTGCCGATCGGATCGATGGTCGACGTGCGCCAGACCTACGGCCCGGATCCGGTGATCCGCTTCAACGGCTACCCGGCCGCCGACCTGCTGGGCGAGGCCGACCCGCGCGTGCTGTCCTCGGGCGAGGCGATGGCGAAGGTGACCGAACTCGCCGGGCAGGTGCTGCCGACCGGCATGGGCATCGACTGGAGCGACCTGAGCTACCAGCAGGCCACCCAGGGCGGCGCCGCGCTGGTGGTGTTCCCGCTGGCGGTGCTGCTAGCGTTCCTGGTGCTGGCGGCGCTGTACGAGAGCTGGACCCTGCCGTTGGCGGTGATCCTGATCGTGCCGATGACGATGCTCGCCGCACTGTTCGGCGTGTGGCTGGCCGGTGGCGACAACAACGTGTTCGTGCAGGTGGGCCTGGTGGTGCTGATGGGGCTGGCGTGCAAGAACGCGATCCTGATCGTCGAGTTCGCGCGCGAACTGGAGCTGCAGGGCAAGGGCATCGTCGACGCGGCGCTGGAAGCCTGCCGCCTGCGGCTGCGCCCGATCATCATGACCTCGGTGGCGTTCATCGCCGGCACCGTGCCGCTGGTGCTCTCCAGCGGCGCCGGCGCCGAGGTGCGCTCGGTGACCGGCATCACCGTGTTCGCCGGCATGATCGGCGTGACCGCCTTCGGCCTGTTCCTCACCCCGGTTTTCTACGTCGCGCTGCGCAAGTTCGCCAACAAGCCGCTGGTGTCGCATGGACCCGCGCCCACCGCCGCGCACGCGCAGCTCGATGCCTGACTGACACGTCCGGAACCGGCCAGCCGTCGCGCCGGCCGGTTCCCGCGCTGATTCCGCGCGGCGACCGTCGCCGCGCTTCCTCCCTCCGCCGTACAGGATCCCCATCGCAATGAACGCATCCCCCCGCATCGCCCTGGTCACCGGCGCCACCCGCGGCATCGGCCTGGAAACCGTGCGCCAGCTGGCCGAGGCCGGCGTGCACACCCTGCTCGCGGGCCGCAACCGCGAGCGCGCGGTCGAAGCCGCGCTGACGCTGCAGGCCAGAGGCCTGCCGGTCGAGGCGATCGCGCTCGACGTCACCGACGCGGCCAGCATCGACGCGGCCGTGGCCGAGGTCGGGCGCCGCCACGGTCGGCTCGACATCCTGGTCAACAATGCCGGCATCGCGATCGACGACATGGCGCTGAAGCCGTCGCAGCAGACGATGGAAACCTGGCGCACCACCTTCGACACCAACGTGTTCGGGCTGGTGGCGGTGACCAATGCCTTCCTGCCGCTGCTGCACCAGTCGCCGTCCGCGCGCATCGTCAACGTCTCCAGCCTGCTCGGTTCGATCCAGGAGCACCTCAACCCCGACTCCTTCATCTATGACTTCAAGATCCCGGCCTACGACGTGTCCAAGACCGCGGTGAACGCGTGGACGGTGCACCTGGCGCACGAACTGAAGGGGTCGAAGATCAAGGTCAACACCATCCACCCCGGCTACGTGCGCACCGACATGAACCGCAGGGGCGACGAGCAGAACGGCGAGCTCGAGGTCGCCGATGGCGCGCGCACCAGCGTGCGCTTGGCGCTGATCGACGACGACGGTCCGAGCGGCGGCTTCTTCTACGGCGAGGACTCGCTGCCATGGTGAGTCGCCTGACGATCACCGCGCTGGCCGCGGCGCTGCTCAGCGCCTGTGCGGTGGGCCCCGACCACGTGCGGCCGCACATGGCCGTGCCCGAGCGCTTCGGATCCGGCGACGTGTCGGCCGCGGACGCGACCGCCACCCCGGATACCGCTCCCGCCGGCGTCGCCGCCGCACCGTTCGACGATGCCTTCCTAGACGGCCTCGGCGATCCGCAGCTGGCGCAGCTGGTGGACGACGCCCTGCACGCCAATCACGACCTGCGCATCGCGCTCTCGCGCGTCGACCGCGCCAACGCACTGCTGCGCAACGCGCGGCTGGACGTGCTGCCCACGGTCACCGCGCAGGGCGAGGTCGCGGACGTGCGCAGCAGCGCCGACCAGGCGCCGGGCGTGCCCCGCGAACAGCGCGATGGCGAGCAATGGAACGGCGGGATCTCCGCCGCGTGGGAGCTGGACCTGTTCGGCCGCGTGCGCCGCTCGATCGAGGCCGGGCGCGCCGGTGCCGGCGCCAGCGCGGCGGACCTGCGCGCGGTGCAGGTGGCGGTGGCCGGCGAGGTCGCGCTTACCTACGTCGAACTGCGCGGGACCCAGGAGCGGCTGCGGGTGGCGCGCGCCAACCGCGACAACCAGCAGCGCACCTTCGACCTGGTGCAGGCGCGGCTGGACGCGGGCGCAGGCACCGAGTTCGACACCGCGCGCGCCCGGGCGCAGCTGGAAACCACCGCCGCGCGCATCCCCGCGCTGGAGGCGCTGGAGCGCGTGGCCATGCACCGGCTGGCGGTGCTGACCGGGCGCGATCCCGGCGCGCTGGTCGCGGAGCTGGCCGCGCAGCGCGCGCTGCCGGCGCTGCCGCCGCGGATCGACGCCGGCGCCCCGGGCGACCTGCTGCGCGCACGTCCGGACGTCGCCGCCGCCGAGGCCCGGCTGCACGCGGCCACCGCGCGCATCGGCGTGGCCACCGCCGACCTGTTCCCGCGCTTCACCCTGGGCGGACTGATCGGCAGCCAGGCGGTCGACGTCGACGCGCTGTTCGAACGCGACAGCGAGACCCGCATCGTCGCGCTCGGCATCGACTGGTCGTTCCTCGACATCGGCCGGGTGCGCGCGCGCATCGCCGCGGCGAACGCGGAGGCCGAGGGCGAACTGGCGAGCTACCAGCAGACGGTGCTGCTGGCGCTCGAGGACGCCGAGAACGCGCTGGTGCGCCACGCCCGCGCGCGCACCGAGGACGCGCACCTGGAGCGCGCCGCGATCGACGCCGAGCAGGCGGCGCAGCTGGCGCGGGCGCGGTTCGAGGCCGGCGCCTCCGCCCTGCTCGACGTGCTCGATGCCGAACGCGTGCAGCTGCAGGCGCAGGACGCCTTCGCCGACGGCCGCACCCGCAGCGTGTCCAGCGCGGTGGCGCTGTACAAGTCGCTCGCCGGCGGCTGGCCGCAGACCATCCCCGAACGCGAACGCATCGCCGGGCGGCGCTGAGCCGCGCCGAGCGGGCGTCGATGCGGGGTTCCGCTGGCGTCCGCTCTCCCCGCGGGCGGGCGGACGCGGTTCCGCGCCCGTTGCCGGCGTCGCGGGACCACGCGTCGTGCGCCTGGCCGCACCGGATCCCCGCACTGCGCGTCCGCGCGTTGCACGCCGCCATGCCATCGCGACCGGGGCGTCGCGCGCTACCATGTGCGCTCCCGATTCCGCGCCCAGGACCCGCCCGTGACCGACTCCGACGACGCCCGCAACGGCGTGCCGCGCGCGCAGGCCGAGGAGGCGGTGCGCACCCTGCTGCGCTGGGCCGGCGAGGACCCGTCGCGCGAAGGCCTGATCGACACGCCCAAGCGCGTGGCCAAGGCCTATGCGGAGTGGTTCAGCGGATACGCGCTGGATCCGGACGAGTACCTGCGGCGCACGTTCGAGGAAGTCGCCGGCTACGACGAGATGATCGTGCTGCGCGACATCGAATTCGAGAGCCACTGCGAGCACCACATGGCGCCGATCATCGGCCGCGTGCACGTGGGCTACCTGCCCGCCGGCAAGGTGGTGGGCATCAGCAAGCTGGCCCGCGTGGTGGAGGCGTACGCCAAGCGCTTCCAGGTGCAGGAGAAGATGACCGCGCAGATCGCCGGCTGCATCCAGCGCGTGCTGGCGCCGCTGGGCGTGGGCGTGGTGGTCGACGGCAGCCACGAATGCATGACCACGCGCGGGGTGCACAAGCGCGGCGTGAGCATGGTGACCTCGACCATGCTTGGCAGCTTCCGCGAGGACGCGCGCACCCGCGCCGAGTTCCTGCGCTTCATCGAATCCGGCAACGGCCGGCGCTGACGGCGGCCCGCGCATGGCGGCCTGTCCCTGCGGCCGCGGCGGCGCGTACGAGGACTGCTGCGGGCCGCTGCACGCCGGTGCGCCGGCGCCCGATGCCGAGGCGCTGATGCGCTCGCGCTACAGCGCCTACGTGCGCGAGGATGCGGACTACCTGCTGCGCAGCTGGCATGCGTCCACGCGGCCGGGCGAACTGTCGTTCGATGCGCCGAGGGCGCAGCGGCCGACCTGGCTCAAGCTCGACGTGCTGCGCCATGCGGCGACAGGGGCCGACAGTGCCGAGGTCGAGTTCGTCGCCCGCTACCGCATCGGCGGCGGCTCGGTGGTGCGCATGCGCGAGCACAGCCGCTTCGTGCGCGAGGACGGGCACTGGTTCTACCTGGACGCGCTGCAGGGGTGAACGGGTCGTCGCCCGCCGCGCATGAGTGCGTACCGCGCCGCGCCCGGGCGCCCCGGGTGCGCTTCGCTTACCCGGGCTACGTGGAAGGCCACGCGGCCGGAACGGTCGGCGCGGCGTAGCCCGGCCAAGGCCGCAGGCCGCCGCCGGGAGTCGGGTTTCGGCGTCGCGCGGGCTGCGCGCCCGCATGCCCGGGGTGCGCTTCGCTTACCCGAGCCACGTGGAAGGCAGCGCGGCCGGAACGGTCGGCGCAGCGTAGCCCGGCCAGGGCCGCAGGCCGCCGCCGGGAGTCGGGTCGGGGCGGCGCGCGGGATGCGCGCCCATTTGTCCCGGTGCGCTTCGCTTGCCCGAGCCACGTGGAAGGCGACGCGGCCGGAACGGTCGGTGCAGCGTAGCCCGGCCAAGGCCGCAGGCCGCCGCCGGGGTGGGGGCTTGCACGCGATGGAGGGACAGGACGTTCCCGCGTGCGCTGCACCGAGCCGGGCGACGTGCCGGCGAACGAATGGCGCAGAGGTGACGAACGCCTCCAGCGCGGTCGCCACGCGTGAATGCGTCGCGAACCGGTCACCACAGCGCGGCGGACGGTCCGGGACGCGCGGCTATGCTGCGCGCTGATCCGCGTGCAGGAGCCCTTCCATGATCCGACCCCTCGTCCTCGCCCTGGCCTGCGCCGTGCCGGCCCTGACGGCTGCGGCGCAGGTGTCTCCTGCGGCGCAGGCACAGCCGCAGCCGCAGATGCAGACGCAGACGCAGACGCAGACGCCTGCATCTGCACCTGCAGGCGCGCCCGACCCGGCCTACGACACCTGCGTCGCCAACCGCCTGCGTCCGCAGGCGGTCGCGCGCGGCATTCCGGGCGAAGCCTTCGACCGCTACATGGTCGGTGTCACGCCCGACCGCAGCGTGCTCGACCTGCTCGACGCGCAGCCCGAGTTCACCACGCCGATCTGGGACTACCTCGCCGGCCTGGTCGACGAGCAGCGCGTGGCCGACGGCCGCGCGATGCTGGAGACGCATCGCGACCTGCTGGCGACGGTGTCGTCGCGCTACGGCGTCGATCCGGAGACCATCGTCGCGGTCTGGGGCGTGGAGAGCGACTACGGCCGCGTCCACGGCAAGCGGCCGCTGCTGCAGTCGCTGTCGGTGCTCTCGTGCTTCGGCCGCCGCCAGGAATTCTTCCGCGGCGAATTCCTCGCCACCCTGAAGCTGCTGCACGACGGCGACCTGCGCGACCCGGCGATTACCGGTTCGTGGGCGGGCGCCTTCGGCCACACCCAGTTCATGCCCACCACCTATGCGCGGATTGCGGTCGACGGCGACGGTGACGGCCGCCGCGACCTGGTCACCAGCATTCCCGACGCGCTGGC
The DNA here is from genome assembly GCF_029888045.1 of Luteimonas rhizosphaericola. Classification (GTDB taxonomy): domain Bacteria; phylum Pseudomonadota; class Gammaproteobacteria; order Xanthomonadales; family Xanthomonadaceae; genus Luteimonas; species Luteimonas rhizosphaericola. The sequence continues at coordinate 186,020 of NZ_JARXRN010000025.1, forward strand.
CTCGACCGCGAACTACCTCAAGCAGGCCGGCTGGCAGACCGGGCGGCCGTGGGGGTTCGAGGCGAAGGTGCCGGCGGGTTTCGACGCCTCGCTGGCGGGACGCACCAGCCGGCGGCCACTGTCGGACTGGGTGGCGCGCGGCGTGACCCGCGCCGACGGCAGCGCGATCGCGCCGTCCGACGTGCGCAGCGCGCTGCTGCTGCCCGCGGGGCACAGCGGTCCGGCGTTCGTGGTGTTCCGCAACTACGACGCGATCTATTCCTACAACGCCGCCGAAAGCTACGCGCTGGCGATCGCCACGCTCGCCGACCGCCTGCGTGGCGGCGCCGGCCTGGCCACGCCCTGGCCGACCGACGATCCCGGCCTGTCCCGTGCGCAGCGGAAGGAGCTGCAGACCCTGCTGCTCGCCCGCGGCCACGCCATCGGCGAGGCCGACGGCATGATCGGCACGCTCACCCGGCGCGCGATCGTGGAAGAGCAGCAGCGCCTGGGCATCGCGCCCGCCGACGGACGCGCCGGTACCCGGATCCTCGAGGCGCTGCGCGCCGCGCGCTGAGGTCGGTCGCGGTCCTGTGCCGCGCACTGCTCTGCCTTGGCCTCCCTCGGCGCGGCGGGGCCCCGGGTGCGCTTCGCTTACCCGGGCTACGCGAAGCCATACCGCCGGGTGGCTCCGCAAGGCCGTCGCCCGGACAAGGCCGCAGGCCGCATCCGGGACCCGCCCGCCCACCGATCGCACCCGCACCCGGAAGCACCTCGCACCGCCGGCTGGGGTCAGCCCCAGCTGGCAGTGCGGCGAGGGCCGCCTATGCTCGGGGTGACATTTGCAGCCAGGGATGCAGCCATGAGCGATGGCAGCGACGGCGCCGGCGGCGTCGGCAGCAGTGGGGGCGGCAATGCCGCCGGCAACGACACCGGTGCGACCAGCGGCCTCGACGGACTCGGCGATGCCGTCTCCGATGCGGTGAGCGGTCTGGCCAGCGCGGTCAGCGACGCCCTCGGACTGGACGCCGGCGGATTCGCGGATGCGATGTCGGGCCTGGCCGGTGCGCTGGGCCTGGATGCGCAGGACCTGCAGGACATCGTCGGCGCGGCCCTGGTGGGTGCGCTCACCGGCGGCCTGCCGGGCGCGGTGATGGGCGTGGTCAACGGCCTGGTCGGCGGCAGCCTCACCGAAGCCGCGCGCGACACGGTCGCCAGCCAGATGCCGGCGGCCATGCAGCCGCTGGCGAACCTGGCCATCGACGCGTTCGCCGGCCGCGTGCCGGGTGCCAACACCTCGGTCGAAAGCGCGCTGTCGAGCTTCGCCACCGGCGCGATCACCGGGCACACGCCGTCGATCGGCGACCTCGGCGCCGTGGCGCGCTCGCTCACCGACGTGCAGTCGCTGGCCACGGGCGTGCTCTCCGGGCTCGACGTGTCCAGTCCGCAGGCCGCGGCGACCAGCCTGGAACGCGCGCTCGGCACCCAGTTCGCAGGCGCCCGCGATATCGCGGCCGGCGTCGCCGACCGCTTCGCGCGCGACGGCGTGGCCTATGCTGACGGCGGGCACGACAGGTTCGGCAACGCGGTCGAGTCGCTCGCGGTGGACGTGGCGCGGATGTTCGCCGGCCGCTGATCCGGAACCCGTGGTCGAACATCGCTCCGGATTTCCGCGTAGGGCGGGGCCGCCTCATGGTGCGCTGGACCGGGAAGCCCGTCGTGCACCTTCGTGCGGCTCTTCGTACGGCCCTTGTGGGTCGCGGCGATGGCTCCCCGGGTGCGCTTCGCTTACCCGGGCGACGCGCTGTTCCGCGTTCGACCGGCCACGCATGCCTGTGCGCGCGTTGTAGCGACGCACTGAACCGGTGCGTCGCCGATGGCGCACGGGCGCGCGTGCCGGTTTGCCCGATAATGCGCGCCTTCCCCGACCCGGCGCCCGCGCGTGAGCGAACCCGTCCCGTCCCGGCGCAAGGCCGCGCTGGTCTTCATCTTCCTGGTGGTGCTGATCGACGTGCTGGCTTTCGGGCTGGTGATTCCGGTGCTGCCGCACCTGGTGGAGGAATTCACCGGCAGCACGGCCCAGGCCGCGCTGTGGATCGGCGTGTTCGGCACCGTGTTCGCGGCGATCCAGTTCCTGTCCTCGCCGATCCAGGGCGCGCTGTCGGACCGCTACGGCAGGCGCCCGGTGATCCTGCTGTCGTGCCTGGGCCTGGGCCTGGACTTCGCGATCATGGCGCTGGCGCCGACGCTGTGGTGGCTGCTGCTGGCGCGCGTGTTCTCGGGCGTGTTCTCCGCCAGCTTCACGACCGCCAACGCCTACGTGGCCGACATCATCTCGCCCGAACAGCGCGCGAAAAGCTTCGGGCTGATCGGCGCCGCGTTCGGCGTGGGCTTCACCATCGGCCCGGTGCTGGGGGGCTGGCTGGGCGAGGTCGACCTGCGGCTGCCGTTCTGGTTCGCCGCCGGGCTGGCGCTGCTCAATTTCTGCTACGGGCTGTTCGTGCTGCCCGAGTCGCTGCCGCCGGAGGCGCGCTCGCGCCGCTTCGACTGGCGCGCCACCCGTCCGTGGGCGGCGATCGTGCTGATCGCGCGCTATCCGGCGATCATCGGCCTGGCCGCGGTGGTGTTCATCGCCAACCTCGCCCACTACGTGTATCCGAGCGTGTTCGTGCTGTTCGCCGACGTGCGCTTCGGCTGGGGGCCGTGGCAGGTGGGCTGGGTGCTGTTCCTGGTCGGGGTGTGCAGCGTGCTGGTGAACGTGGCGGTGGTGGGGCGCGTGGTGCGTGCGTTCGGCGAGCGCCGCGCGCTGATCCTCGGCCTGTCGTGCGGCGTGGCCGGCTTCCTGGTGTACGCGTTCGCGCCGGTCGGCTGGATCTTCCTGCTCGGGCTGCCGGTGAGCGCGCTGTGGGCGATCGCCGCGCCCGCGAGCCAGGCGCTGATCACGCGCCAGGTGGACAAGGACATGCAGGGCCGCATCCAGGGCGCGCTGATGAGCCTGGTGTCGGTGGCGGGAATCATCGCGCCGATCGCGTTCGCCAGCGTGTTCGGTCTGTTCATCGGGGAACGCGCGCCGGTCGAGTTCCCGGGCGCGCCGTGGATGCTCGCGGCCGCACTGCTCGCGGCCGCGGCGGGCATCGCCTGGCGCTACGCGCCGCGCGCGCCGGTGCGCGATCCGATCGCCGATGCCGGATGACGGCGCGTTCGCCACGGACGCAGGCGGCCCGGCAGCCACGGACGGGAGATGACGCGATGCACGCCGGGATGCCAGGATGCGGTTCGTTGAGGAGATGGAGCACGCGCACGATGCGGAAGATGGGACTCTGGCTGGCGGCAGCCGTGCTGCTGGCGGGCTGCGGCAGCTACGACGTACGCGATACCCACGCCACGGTCGACCGCGACCCGGCCTGCACCAGTCGCCCGGACCGGCCGGGGGAACCGGTGTCGCCGGCCTGCGAGCGCAAGACCGAGACGACCTGGAGCAGCGAGCGCGGCGAGCGCGCGCCGGTGGATTTCAGCGGAAAGCCGAAGGACGACTGAGCGCGCCAGCCTCGCACTGCGCGCGGGGCGCATCGCGGACAGTGGCGCGTTTCAACCGCGCCGGGGTCCGCAGATGCTTCCACGAGCATATCGCCGGCCGCTGCTGCCATTGCGCCCGCACTGCAGGACGCTGCGCACGCATGGGGAGCGGTTCCGCCGATGGCGAACCGGACAGTCTGTGCCGCGACCCGGGCAGACGGTTGCCGCGACTGAGGCGTGCCGAATGCATGCGACCACCTGGCCACGGCCGGGCGCTCGCAGGAACACGGCGCATTGCCGCCGGATCGCGACCTGGACCGCGATCCGGCGAGGGCTGCATCAGCCGCAGCCGACCTTCTCGATCACGCCGGCGTCGTCGACGTTGATGTTCAGGCGATCCTGGCGGAAGTCCATGGTCGCCGCGTCGCCCGGACGCAGCACGCGCACGCTGGCCGACTGGCTGTCGGCGGTGGCCTTGGTGACCACGGCCTCGGTCGCTTCCTGGCCGACCAGCGCCTGCACCGCATCGGCGTTGCACACGCGCTGCGCGGTGCTCGCGTCGGGCTCGCTGCCGGCATCGATCGCGTCCACGGTATCGGGTGGAACGCGGGCATCGGGGGGCGCGGCCGCGGGTGCCGGGGCGGTGGCCGCGGGCGGCGTGGTGTCGGCATCGGGTGCAGGCGCATCCTCGCGCGGTGCGCAGGCGCCCAGCAGCAGCGCCAGCGAAATCGCGAGTGCGCTGGCGGCGGGAAATCGGGTGCGGCGTGGCAGGTGGATCATGGCGGACCTCCGGAGTCGGTGGGATCGCGGGTGGGGGTGAACATAGCGTCCGGTTCCTGAAGGGCGCGTGGGGCGGGACCGGCCATGATCGGCCGGCGTTCAGCCCACCGCGGCGCGCTTGGCGGCAGGCAGGGCCTGCCGCAGGACCGCGTTGAAGCCGGTCGCGAGCAGTCCGAAGCCGGCCTCGGTGGGATGGATCTCGTCGTACCAGAACGCGCGGTCGTCGACCGAGCCGATGCCGGAGAAATCGGCGTAGGAGAACAGGCCCGGCCAGGCCGCGCGCGTGGGCGCCAGCACCTGGTCGCGGAAGCCGTCCACCAGCAGCCGCCAGGCGAAGCGTTCGGCCTCCGCCTTGCTGCCCAGCACCGGCTGCATCACCGGCCACAGCCACGGGCCGACCGTGCCCATCACCAGTGCCGCCAGGCCGAGGTTCTGCACGGTCAGCGCGCCCTGCTTGCCGATGGCGTGGCGCGAGATCGGCGCGTAGCCATGGCCGACCACCCGGATGCCACCGCCCATCCCGGCCATGGCCGAGAGGAGGGTGTCGTAGCGCCCGCGCAGCCGGTCGAACATGCCGTGCGCGACCACCGCGTCGAAGGCGGCATCGGCCGACATCCGCCCGCGCCCGGCGAACACCTGCGCCAGGCGTTCGCCGAGACAGTCGTTGCCGCCGATGCTCAGGCACAGCAGGTCGAAGCCGCGCGCGGCGAAGCGTTCGGCGTTGTTGCGGCAGGCGGCCGGTGTGAGCATCTGGGCCGCGGTCAGGCCGGGGCCGCCGAGCCGGATCGACATGCCGTCGATGCGGGCGAAGCTGTTCCAGCACAGGTTCTTGTACAGCGGAGTACTGAACCAGGAATCGCCCCAGTACGCGATCAGCGGGCGCCGCTCGAGGTAGGCCTGCCAGTCCCGCCGCTGGCGCGAGCGCGGCGTGCCGCTGGCGGCGCGCAGCTGGCTCCAGTTGTCGTAGATGCGCTTGATCGCCATCGCCAGGCCTCCCGGCCACGAGTCTGCGGCCGCGCATGCGGCCCCGCCAGTCCCCCCGCCGGTGTCGGCGCCTGGTTCCCGGAGGCCAACGCGTTGCGGCGATGCGGGCGGCCAGCATGCGCGCGCCGCGCGTGCCCGGCTTGCACTACAGTGGCGGCCGGGGGATCTGCCAACGCACACGGAGGATGCCGTGCGCCTGCAGGACATGCTGCCCGCGCTCAGGGCGCGCTGGGGCAGGACCACCCGCGACACGCCCGACATCGATGCGGTCAAGGCGGCCGAGCTGCGCACCATCCTCGGCGAGGCCGGCGCGCGTGGCGATCCGGCCGCGGTCGAAGCCTGGGGGCTGGCGCTGTCGGGCGGCGGCATCCGCAGCGCGACGTTCGGCCTGGGCGTGCTGCAGGCGCTGGCGCGGCTCGGGTTGCTGGGCTGCTTCCACTACCAGTCGACCGTGTCGGGCGGCGGCTACGCCGGCGCATTCCTGCAGGGGCTGATCCGGCGCCACGGCTTCGCCCGCGCCTTCGCCACCCTGGCCCCGCGCGGCGACCGTCCGGCCGACGACGACGGCCCGGGCCAGCGTCCGATCCGCCACCTGCGCGAATACAGCAACTACCTGGCGCCGCGGAAATCGCCGTTTTCCGGCGACACCCTGGGCATGGTCGGCACCTACGTGCGCAACGTGCTGCTGGTGCAGGTGCAGCTGTGCGCGCTGATCCTCGCGCTGTGCCTGCTGCCGCTGCTGCTGTACGCCGGCGCGGTGGAAGTCACCGTGCGCAACCCGACCCTGCTGCTGTCGCTGGCCGGGCTGACCGGAATGCTGGCGATCGTGCTGCTGGCCTACGTGAGCACCTACGCCAACCGGCGTCCGCACCAGGAGGGCGAGGTCGCGCCGCCGCCGCGCCGCGTGGTGCTGGCGGCGCTGGCGACCATCCTCGCGCTGGCGCTGGCGTCGATGCTCGGTGCGCTCGGGCTGGGGCGCTACGAGCGCCTGCCGGGGTTGTTCGCCGCGGCGGTGGGCTGGCTGCCCGAGCCGTGGGCGGCCAGCGGGTTCGACCTCGGCCTCGTCACCGCGGCGCTGTACCTGCTGGTCTGGCATGCGTGGCTGCTGCTCGACCCGTGGTACTCGCGCATGGTGGCGCGCGGCGATGCCCCGCCGCCGGCGCTGCAGCGCCACCCTTGGCGGTTCGTGCTGGCCACGGTGGGCGCGGGCGCGTTCGCCGGCGTGGCGATCGTGGCGCTGCGCGACTGGCTGTCGGCATGGCAGGCGGTGGGCAGCCTGTGGCACGTGCTCGCATTCGGGCCGCCGCTGGTGGTGGCCGCGGTGGTGCTGACCGCGATCGTGCACCTGGGCCTGGCCGGCCCGGCGATGAGCGACCTGCAGCGGGAAATCTGGGCGCGCGTGGGCGGCAAGACCAGCGCGCTGGTGGCCTTCGGCATGACCCTGACCCTGGCGCTGACGATCTACGGCCCGTGGGCGATGCGCTACGGCGCCGGGCAGGGCGTGCGCGCGCTGTCGGGCCTGGGCTGGGCGGGTGCGCTGGCGTGGCTGTCGACCACCGGCGTCGGCCTGCTGGTGGCGCACGGCAAGCGCGACGGCAGCGGCGGTTCGAAGCGCTCGCGCCTGCTCGACCTCGTCGCGCGCGTGGCGCCCTGGGTGTTCCTGCTCGGGCTGCTGATCGCACTCAGCCTGGCCGGGCACGTGCTGCTGCAGGCGGCCGGGCCGTGGCTGGAGCGCGTGGCCGGCGGCGCCCCGGCTGCGCTGCCGCCGTTCGCCAGCGAGTCGCTGGGCGACTATCTGGTGCAACTGCACGCGGCGGTCAGCGGCCATCCGCGCGCGCTGCTGCTGCTGCTCGTCGGCGCGCTCGCGCTGTGGCTGCTGTTCGGCTGGGCGGTGGACGTCAACGAATTCAGCCTCAATGCCTTCTACCGCAACCGGCTGGTGCGCTGCTATCTCGGCGCCAGCAACCTGCACCGCAATCCCGAGCCGACCACCAACTTCGACGTCCAGGACGACCTGGTGCTGGCCGACCTGGTCGAGGTGCAACGCCACGACGGGGCGCGCCCGCTGTATCCGCTGATCGGCACCGCGCTGAACCTGGTCGCGGCCAAGCAGCTCGACTGGCAGGACCGCAAGGCGGCCTCGTTCTGTCTGACGCCGGGCTGGTGCGGATCGCTGCCGCCGGATTCGCGTGCCGGCGATGCGCCGATCGGCGACCGCATGGCGGCGACCGCGGGCACCGCCTGCCGCACCGTGCCTCCGCCCGCGCGTGGCGACGTGGACCACGGCGATTCGCTGGCAGGCTCGCTCACCCTCGGCAGCGCGATCGCGATCTCCGGTGCCGCGGTCAACCCGAACATGGGCTACCACAGCTCGCCGGCGGTCACCTTCCTGCTCACGCTGTTCGACGCGCGCCTGGGCTGGTGGCTGCCCAACCCGCGCCATCCCGAACGCCCGCGCGCCGACGACGCGCCGTTCTTCGGCCGCTGGCTGCTGGCCGAACTGCTGGGCCGCACCCATGCCGGCGGCAAGTTCGTGCACCTGTCCGACGGCGGCCACTTCGAGAACCTGGCGCTGTACGAGCTGGTGCGCCGGCGCTGCCGCTTCATCCTGTGCGTGGATGCCGCGGCCGACGGCGCGCGCGCCTTCGCCGACCTGGGCAACGCGGTGCACAAGTGCCGGGTCGATTTCGGCGCCAACATCGACATCGACGTCGCCGCGCTGGCCGCGGGCGACGGCGGCCTGGCCGAGCGCAGCTGCGCAGTGGGGCACATTGCCTACGCCGACGGCAGCGTCGGCACCCTGCTGTACCTCAAGCCGACGCTGACCGGCGAGGAGCCGGCCGACATCGCGCACTACGCGCGCAGCCACGCCTGCTTCCCGCACGAGCCCACCTCCGACCAGTTCTTCGACGAAGCGCAGTTCGAGAGCTACCGCCGGCTGGGCGAGGACATCGCGCGGCGCGCGCTGGAGCCGGCGCTCGAACGCATCGACGCCGCGCCCGGCTCGCCCGCGCACGACGAACTGGGGCTGTACGACTCGGCGCTCAAGGACAAGCTGCTGATCGCCCTGCGCCAGCGCTGGGTGGCGCCGCTGCCGCGTCTGGACGACCGCTTCGCGCTGCACGGCAAGGCGCTCACGCGCCTGCTGGGCAAGCTGCGCGACACGCCCGCGCTGGCGGTGCTCGACGCGCAGTTCCATCCGGCCTGGACCGACCTGGTGGAGGGCGCGCCCGACGCGCCGGGCGCTGCCCCGCCCTCGCCGCTGGAGCGGCGCACGCGGTTGCCCGCGCCGGAGGATTTCCGCGCCTGCTTCTACTTCTGCCAGGAGCTGATCCGGCTGATGGAGGCGGTCTACCACGACCTCGGCCTCGAGCACGCGTGGGACCACCCCGACAACCGCGGCTGGGTCAACGCGTTCCGCCACTGGAGCTGGGCGCCGATGTTCCGCATCGCCTGGATCGTCGGCGCGCCGACCTTCGGTGCGCGCTTCGTCGCGTTCTGCCAGCAGCGGCTCGACCTGCCGCGGCTGGACAACGACGGCGAGGACCGGCGCCGCGTGCTGCGGCTGGAGCGCCATCCGGTGCCGCCGGGCGGCGACTGGCAGGGGCTGTGCGACGCGCTGATGGCGCAGGGCACGATCAACCACGTCGAGCACGCGATCCTGCTGTCCGACCCGCTGACCAAGCACGCGGTGCGCCCCACGCACCTGTACGTGCTGCGCCTGAAATGGTCGGCGGTGCTGGCGCGCACCGCCACCGCGATGCCCGACACCACGCTCGGCGTGGCGGCGATGGCGGAGGGCACGCTGCGGCTGATGCGGGTGCAGGACCACGTGCGCCGCCTGGGCCTGGCGACCGAGTTCCTGCGCCTGCTGATCAACCGCGAGGTGCTGGAAGCAGTCGACATCCGCCCCGGGTATTACGGGCTGGGCGGCGTGTGCCGCAACCGGCGCGCCGCGCAGGTGCAGGCCTGGCTCGAGCAGGCGCTGGCCGTGGCGCGAAAGCGCCAGCGCGCGCGCAACGATGCCGCGCGCGCTCGCCGCGAAGCACGACGGGCGCGGCGCAGGGGGCCGCTGCCGGCGGATCCGGCGTGAGGGGGCAGGCAGGCGCCGTGAGCGCCATCGCGCCGCCAATGCCGTTGAGCTGCGTCCCGCGGCGGCCCTGGCCTGCGTGCCGCGCCCGGCGTGGCGCGATCGCGCGGGTCGCGTCACGCCGGCGCCTGCTCGTGCGTCGTGGCGTGGCCAGCCCCGCTCCCGCAGCCGAACCGCGCCGGCCGCGGTGGGGCGCCCCCCGATCCACAAGGAGTCCACGATGCGCCTGATCCTGCTGCTCTGCCTGCTCGTCCCGCTCGCCACGCATGCGCAGTCCCTGCCATCGGACGCCGAGGTGTCGGCGTTCGCCGCACGCAGCCTGGAGGCGAACTGCGATTCCGGGGCGCCGGGCATGGCGGTGCTGGTGGCGCGCGGCGACGAGGTGCTCTACCGCGGCGCCTGCGGCCGCGCCAGCCTCGAGCTCGGCGTGCCGCTGTCGCCCGGGCACGTGTTCCGGATCGGCTCGGTGACCAAGCAGCTCGCCGCCGCGGCGGTGCTGAAGCTGGCCGAGGACGGCAGGCTCTCGCTCGACGATCCGCTGTCGAAGTTCGTGCCCGGCTATCCAGGTGGCGAGGCGGTCACCGTGCGCATGCTGCTCGACCACACCTCCGGCATCCGCAGCTACACCGACATCGCCGCGGTCATGAGCAGCGGCGGCATCATGCAGGACCTGTCCACCGCGCGCCTGATCGACAGCTTCAGGGACCAGGCGCCGGACTTCGCACCCGGCACCGACTGGCGCTACAACAATTCCGGCTACGTGCTGGTGGGCGCGGTGATCGAGGCCGTGAGCGGACAGTCCTGGCACGACTACCTGCGCACGGCGTTCTTCGCGCCGCTCGGGATGGACCACACCGGCTATGGCAACGAGGCCGAGGCCGTGATCCCGGGCCACGTCACCGGCTACACCCGCAAGGGCGCGGGCTGGGCGCGCGCGGCGTACCTGAGCATGACCCAGCCCCATGCCGCCGGCGGACTGGTGTCCACGCTCGACGACCTGCACCGCTGGAACCGCGCCCTGCACGCGGGCGGGCTGCTGCGCGAGGCCGGCTATCGCGCGATGGTGACGCCGGCCGGCAAGGCCGCCGACCACGACTACGGTTTCGGCATCTCCACCGGCACCCTGCGCGGCCGCCCGAAGCTGGACCACGGTGGCGGCATCTTCGGCTTCAGCAGCTACCTGCTGTACCTGCCGGAGGATGAGCTGACCGTGGCGGTGCTGTACAACGCCGACGCCGGCCGCGACGGCATGCTCGGTACCGGACGCATCGCCCAGCTGCTGGCGGCGCAGGCGATCGGCCGCCCGTATCCGGACAAGACGCCGATCGAGGTGGAGGACGCGACGCTGCGCGAATACGCCGGCGTGTACCGGATCGACGCCGGCAACACCCGCATTGTGCGCATGTCGGATGGCCGGCTGACCTCGCAGCGGACCGGCGGCCAGCCCTATCCGCTGATCCCGGTCGCGGCCGACACGTTCGCGTTCGAGGAGGGTCATTCGCGGATCGTGTTCGAACGCGATGAGGCAGGGCGCATCGCGGCGATGCGCTTCTTCCCGGAAGGCGAAGGCGCGGGCGAAGTGGCGCCGCGCAGCGAAGAACCCGTGCCCGCCGGCCGGCCAGAGGTGCAGCTGCCGCGCGAGGCGCTCGAGCGCATCGCGGGCGAGTACGTGCACGCGGGCGTGGTGTTGCGCGTGTTCCTGGACGCAGACGTGCCCAAGGCGCAGCTCACCGGCCAGCCGGCGTTCGAGATCTTCGCCGAATCGCCGTCGACGTTCTTCTACAAGGTGGTCGAAGCGACGCTGGAATTCGCGCCGGCGAACGCGCCCGCGCGGAGCGTCACGCTGCGGCAGGGTGGCGCGGTGATCGAGTACGTGCGGCAGGGCGACTGACGCCGGCTCAGCCGCGCCAGCGCAACGGTGGCGTCGCCGGACACACGCGCACCGGGCGCGGTTCCTCCAGGTCGCTGTCGAGCAGCCAGCAGTCGTCGAGCACCGAGCAGTAGCAGGCGCGCAGGCGCACGTGGTGCCGCTCGCGGTCGAACGCGTCGAAGGTATCGGCCGGCACGCGCGAGGCCGGCATGCGCAGGAACGACACCCACTCCTCGGCACCGAACACGCGGTTCTGGATGCCGCTGCCGATGATCGGATAGCTGTCCTCGCGCATGGCCGGCATGCCGCCGCAACACGCGTCCAGCAACTGGCCCGAGGTGGCCATCGGCTTGCCGCGGTACGTCAGTTCCGCCCACCGCACGCGTGCCGGACCGGTGCCGCGGTTGAGCAGGTCGAGCGCGATCTCCGGGCTGCCGTCGTCGCGCGAGACGTTGCTGCTGCCGAAGATCATCGACGGCCACACGCTGGCCGCCAGCATCCGCTCCTGGGTGCGGTTGGCGCTGATCGCCACGAACAGCGAGACGATCGAGACCACGATCGCGCAGGCGCCGACGACGAATTCGAAGGTGCGCCTGCGCACGGGGGCGCGGCGCGGGGGCGGCGGCGCTGCGGTCGTCACCCCGGCCTTCCCTGCCGTGCCTCAGGCCGCCTGCACGATGCGCAGCGGGTTGGCCCACTCGCGCAGCAGTTCGGCCTCGCGCGCCTTGGCCGCGTGCAGGTGCGCCTCCTTGACGTGGCCGTAGCCGCGGATCTGCTCCGGGATGCCGGCGATCTCCGCGGCCAGGCCGACGTTGCCGCCGTCGAGTCCATCCAGCAGGCCGCCCACGGTGCGCTCGTAGTCGTCGATCAGCTGGCGCTCCATGCGCCGCTCGGCGGTGCGGCCGAACGGATCCAGCGCGCCGCCGCGCAGGAACTTCAGCTTCGCCAGCAGGCCGAAGGCCTTGAACACCCAGGGGCCGTACTCGCGCTTGACCAGTTCGCCCTTGGCGTTCTTCTTCGCCAGCAGCGGCGGCGCGAGGTGGAAGTGCAGCCGGTAGTCGCCGTCGAACTGCTGCTCCACCCGGCGCAGGAAATCGCCGCTGGTGTACAGCCGGGCGACCTCGTACTCGTCCTTGTAGGCCATCAGCTTGAAGAAGTAGCGCGACACCGCCTCGGACAGGTCGGTCGAGCCCGGCGCCTTCGCACGCTCGGCCTCGCGCACGCGCGCCACGAAATCCGCGTAGCGCTTCGCGTAGGCCGCGTCCTGGTAGTCGGTGAGGAACTCGACCCGGCGCGCGATCAGCTCGTCCAGCGAGCGCGACAGGCGCAGGTCGTCCAGCGGCAGGAAGGCGACCGCATCGGTGCCGGCGTGCGCGGGCACGTGCCGCAGTTCGTCCTCGGCCCGCAGCGGCCGCGGCGCGGAGGTCGCGCCCCATTCGGTGCTCTCCCACTCGCCCGGCGGCAGCGACTGCAGCGCGGCGGGCGTGTTCTCGGCCACGGTGGGCGCGTTGCGCACCACGCCGGCGGCCTCGTAGACCGCCTCCGGGTCGATCGCGGCCAGCCGGCCCCAGGCGAACGCGGTCTTGTTCATCTCCACGGCGGCGCCGTTGAGTTCCACCGCGCGCATCAGCGAGTCGAACGACAGCGGCACCAGGCCGCGCTGCCAGGCGTAGCCGAGCATGAACAGGTTCGACGCGATCGCATCGCCCATCAGCGCGGTCGCCAGTTCGGTGGCGTCGATCCGCAGCGGCGCCTGGCCGCCGAGCGCCTGGGTCACGGCCTGGAAGATATCGGCCGCCGGGAACTGCATGTCCGGCTGGGTGGTGAACGTGCCCGGCATCGCCTCGTAGGTGTTGAGCACCACCTGCGAGCGGCCTGCACGCAGCTTCGACAGCGCCCAGTAGTCGTTGACCACCACCATGTCGCAGCCGAGCACCAGGTCGGCCTCGCCGGCGGCGATGCGCACGGCGTGGATGTCCTCTGGGCTGCGGGCGATGCGGATGTGGGTGGTCACCGCGCCGCCCTTCTGCGCCAGGCCGGTCTGGTCGAGCACGGTCGAGCCGCGGCCCTCCAGGTGACCGGCCATGCCCAGCAGCGCGCCGATGGTCACGACGCCCGTGCCGCCGACGCCGGTGATCAGGATGTTCCAAGGCTGCGCCAGGTCGGTGGCGAAGCTCGGCGGCGGCAGGCTGGCCAGGCGGCCGGCGGTCGCGGCCTTGTCGCCCTTGCGCGGCTTGCCGCCGTGCACGGTGACGAAGCTGGGGCAGAAGCCCTCGACGCAGGAGTAGTCCTTGTTGCAGTTGCTCTGGTCGATCTCGCGCTTGCGCCCGAATTCGGTGTCCTTGGGCAGCACGGAGACGCAGAACGACTTCTTGCCGCAGTCGCCGCAGCCCTCGCACACCAGCGTGTTGACGAACACGCGCTTGGCCGGGTCGACGATCTTGCCGCGCTTGCGGCGGCGGCGCTTCTCGGTGGCGCAGGTCTGATCGAAGATCAGCACGCTCACGCCCTTGACCTCGCGCAGGCGCTGTTGCACCGCGTCGAGCTCGCGCCGGTCCTCGAACTCGGTGCCGGACGGGAAGATGGAGCGGTCGCGCCATTTGCCGATGTCGTCGCTGACCAGGACGATCGTGTACACGCCCTCGCTGCGCACCTGGTGCGCGATCTGCGGCACGCTCAGGGTGCCGTCGACCGGCTGGCCGCCGGTCATCGCCACCGCGTCGTTGTAGAGGATCTTGTAGGTGATGTTGACGCCGGCCGCGACCGACTGGCGGATCGCCAGCGAGCCGGAATGGAAGTAGGTGCCGTCGCCGAGGTTCTGGAACACGTGCGGCGTGTCGGTGAACGCCGCCTGCCCGCACCAGGTCACGCCTTCGCCGCCCATCTGGGTGAAGGTGTCGGTGTCGCGGTCCATCCACGTCACCATGTAGTGGCAGCCGATGCCGGCCAGCGCGCGCGAGCCGTCGGGCACCTTGGTGCTGGTGTTGTGTGGGCAGCCCGAGCAGTAGTGCGGCACGCGCGGGAACTGCGCGCGCGGCAGCGCCAGTTCGCCTTCCTTCTGCGCCATCCAGCGCAGCACGTCGCGGATGTGCGCAGTGTCGCGGCTGCCCTCGGGGATGAACTGCTCCAGCCGGCGCGCGATCACGCCGGCGATGGTGGCGGGGGTGAGCTCGCCGGTGCTGGGCAGGATCCACTGGCCGGACTCGTCGTATTTGCCGACGATCGACGGCCGGTCGCCCTCGAAGTTGTAGAACAGCTCCTTCATCTGGCTTTCGATGAAGGCGTGCTTTTCCTCCACCACCAGGATGTCGCGGAGGCCGCGCGCGAAGGCGCGAATGCCCAGAGGCTCCAGCGGCCAGGTCATGCCGACCTTGTAGACGCGGATGCCCAGTTCGCGGCAGCGCTCGGCGTCGAGGCCCAGGTACTCCAGCGCCTGCAGCACGTCGAGGTAGCTCTTGCCGGTGGTGACGATGCCGAAGCGCGCGTCGGGCGCGTCGAGCACCATGCGGTCGATGCGGTTGGCGCGCGCGAACGCCTGCGCGGCCTTGACCGCATAGCGGTGCAGGCGCATCTCCTGGTCCAGCGGCGGATCGGGCCAGCGGATGTTGAGCCCGCCCGGCGGCAGCTCGAAATCCTCCGGGGTGACGATCTGCAGCGCCAGCGGGTTGACGTCCACCGAAGCGGAGGATTCCACCGTCTCGGCGATGGTCTTGAAGCCGACCCAGCGCCCGGTGAAGCGGCTCATCGCCCAGCCCACCAAGCCCATGTCGAGGATGTCCTGGACCCCGGCCGGGTTGAGGATCGGCATCATCGCGCTGGTGAACTCGCCCTCGCTGCCGTGCGGCAGGGTAGAGGAGCGGCAGGCGTGGTCGTCGGCGGCCAGCGCCAGCACGCCGCCGTGGCGCGAGGTGCCGGCGGCATTGCCGTGCTTGAACACGTCGCCGCAGCGGTCCACGCCCGGGCCCTTGCCGTACCACATCGCGTACACGCCATCGACGGTCGCGCCGGGGAACAGGTTGGTCTGCTGCGTGCCCCAGACCATGGTCGCGCCGAGGTCCTCGTTGAGGCCCGGCTGGAACTTCACATTGGACTGCGCCAGGTACTTCTTCGCCCGCCACAGCTCCAGGTCGAAGCCGCCCAGCGGCGAGCCGCGGTAACCGGAGATGAAGCCGCCGGTGTTCAGCCCCGCGGCCTGGTCGCGCAGCCGCTGCATCAGCGGCAGCCGCACCAGCGCCTGCACGCCCGACAGGTAGATCCGCCCCTCGGTGCGGATGTACTTGTGGTCCAGCGTGTAGTCGGGGTCGGTGACGCCGTGGGTCAGGCCGGTGTTGGCGGAGGCGGGGGAGGACAGTTCGGCGGTGCTGGTCATGGCGGTTCGCTTGGCGGGCGGCGCGGGCGCCGCTGGCTGGACGCCGCATGGCGCCGCAGATCCCGGGGGAAAAATCGTGTCAAGTGTAACAGTGGCCCCGGCGGCGCCGGCCGGTTTGCGCGGCCCCCGCGCTGGGTATACAACACGCGCAGCGGGGGCGAAACCGGTGCCGGCCGTCATGCCAACGAGGCCAAGGGGGCCGGATGTCAGCCGACGTGCAGGCGGGTGCGCAACGCGATCGCGGAGCCTGGGCCAGGCGCCACCATCAGGCGCTGGTCTCGCTGGCGCGGCGCGTGTGGCAGGACGACTGCACGCTCGCCAACGCGTTCGCGCTGATCTGCGAGACGGCGGCCGAGACCCTGGAGGTGGAACGGGTCAACATCTGGCGGCACGACCCGCAGGCGCGGGAGCTGCACTGCCTGCACCAGTATGAGCGCGGCCGCCACCTGCATTCGTCCACCTGCGACGAGTCGCTGCGGGTGGATGCCGGCTACAGCGATGCACTGCGCGAGGTGCGGGTCATCGACCTGGACGCGGTCGAGCGGGATGGCGACGACAACGGCCTGGGCGCCTACCTGCGCCGGCACCGCATCGGGTCGCTGCTGGACGCGCCGGTGCGGTCGGCCGGCGAGCTGCTGGGCGTGATCTGCCACGAGCACGTCGGGCCCGCGCGGGACTGGACGCCGGAAGACCAGGCCTTCGCCGGCAGCATCGGCGACTACGTGGCCATGGCCTACGAGATCGACCGCCGGCGCCGGCTCGAAGGCCGGGTGCGCTACCTCGAGCTGCACGACCCGCACACCAACCTGCCCAACCGCGACCACCTGCTGGAAGTGGTGCATTCGGCGCTGCGCCCGCTGCACGGCGGCGACGACGGGCTGGTCGCGATCCACCTCAACCTCGACGCCTCGCCGCACGAAGGCGACGCCGGCCACGAACTGCTGGTCGAGGCCGCCGACCGCCTGCGGCGCGAGCTCGACGGTGGCGCCACCCTGGCGCGCGTGCGCGGCAACGCGTTCGCGGTGCTGCCCCACCGCCACCTGCACGAGACCGAGGCGCTCAACCTCGCCGAACGCTGCATCGACGTGGTGCAGGCGCACCTGGACGCCAGCGGCACCGCCACCATCGTCACCGCCGGCATCGCGTTCTCGCGCGATCTGGCCGCGCCCTCGGCCGACAACCTGCTGCGCAACGCCGAGACCGCCAGCCAGAACGCGCGCAACGCGCGGCTCGGCCGCTGCGAGGTGTTCAATGCCGAACACCACCGCGGCCTGGTGACGCGGCTGCGGCTGGAGCGCACCCTGCGCGACGCGTTCGACGCCGGGCGCATGCACGTGTACTTCCAGCCCGAGGTCGACCTCGCCAGCGGCCGGTGGATCGCGGCCGAGGCGCTGCTGCGCTGGCGCGACGAGGACGGCCGCTGCCGGCCGGCCTGCGAGTTCATCGACATCGTCGAAGGCTGCGGACTGATCCTGCCGATCGGGCGCTGGGTGCTGCACGAGGCCTGCCGCCTGGCGCGGCAATGGCCCCTGCGTGACGGCCTGGGGCCGAAGCTGCGGGTGAACCTGTCGGCGCGCCAGTTCGCCCAGGCCAGCCTGGTCGACGACGTCACCGCCGCGATCACCGCCAGCGGCCTGCAGCCCGGGCGGCTGTGCCTGGAGCTGACCGAGAGCGCGCTGCTGCCGGACGTGGAGGTCGCGGCGCAGACGCTGGCGCGGCTGCGCGATGTCGGCGTTTCGGTCGCGCTCGACGACTTCGGCACCGGGTATTCGTCGCTGGCCTATCTCAAGCGGCTGCCGATCGACGTGCTCAAGCTCGACCGCGCCTTCATCGCCGGCCTGCCGGAGGATGCGTTCGATCTGGCGATCGTGCAGGCGATCGCCGGCCTGGCGCGCCGGACCGGCGTGGCGGTGGTGGCCGAAGGCGTGGAGACGCAGGCCCAGGCGCACACGCTGCGCGAATGCGGCGTGGAGCGCGCGCAGGGCTACCTGTTCGCGCGGCCGATGGACCAGGCCGGGCTGGTGCAGGGGTTCGAGCGCGCCGCCTGAGCGACCGGACCTGCGCGGCCCGCACGCCGTGAGCGTGCGCCGGGTGGCGACACGTCGCGTCCATCCGCGACCCGGCCTGCGGGCGGGGGACGCCGCAACCGTGCGTCGCAGCGGGCGTGTCACGGCAGGTTGGCGGCCTCCCACCTCCGCACGCGCAGCCAGGCTGCGCAACGCGCGAACGGGAGGCGCAGCGGGCGCCCCTCCCGTCCACCCGTTGTGGGGCGTGTGGCTACCTGCGCACGTCGGCCTGGTGCGATTCCACCGCTTCGGCCAGCCCGGGCACACCCTCGGCACCGGTGGGCACGGTGATGCTGGAGCCGGCGAACTCCGCGCCGATCGGCTGCGCGCGACCGCCCAGGCACTGCGACAGGAACCCTTCGGCCACCGCGTTGAAGGCCTTGTTGTTCTCGGGCCGCGCGAAGCCGTGGCCCTCGTCCGGGAACAGGACGTAGGTGACGGGGATGTTCTTGGCCGTCATTGCATCGACGATCTGGTCGCTCTCGTCCTGCTTCACCCGCGGGTCGTTTGCGCCCTGCCCGATCAGCAGCGGCTTGCTGATCGCGTCCACGCGCGAGAGCGGCGAACGTTCGGTCAGCCAGGCCTTGCCTTCATCGGTTTCCGGATCGCCCATGCGCCGCACCAGCTGCTTGTAGAAGCTGGCCCAGTACGGCGGCACGGTCGAGAGCAGGGTGTTGAGGTTGGCCGGGCCGACGATGTCCACGCCGCAGGCGAAGGTGTCGGGGGTGAAGGTCAGCCCCACCAGGGTCGCATAGCCGCCGTAGCTGCCGCCCATGATCGCGACCTTGTCGGCGGTGGTGACGCCCGAATCGACCGCCCAGTCCACCGCGTCGATCAGGTCGTCGTGCATCTTGCCGGCCCATTCGCCGTCGCCGGCGTTGGTGAACGCCTTGCCGAAACCAGTGGAGCCGCGGAAGTTCACGCTCAGCACCGCGTAGCCGCGGTTGGCCAGCCACTGGTCGTAGCTGCTGTAGCCGTAGGCGTCGCGCGCCCAGGGGCCGCCGTGGACCAGCAGCACCATCGGCACCGGGGCGTCGGCCTTGCCGTCCTGGTTCGCGTCGGCGTGCGGGGGCAGGGTGAGATAGCTGACCAGGGTCTTGCCATCGCGCGACTGCAGCTCCAGTGGCCACATCGGCACCAGCGGCTTGCCCTCCAGCGCCGGACGGCCGGAGAACAGGCGGGTCAGCGTGCCGCCGCCCTGGCCGTCGCGGTCGTAGCGGTAGTACTCCACCGGCGACTCGGCGGCCGAATACGCCACGATCCAGGTGCGATCGTCGAGCGTGCGGGTATTGATCGAGGCCTCGCCCGGGCCGATCGCATCGAGCCGCGCGAGGTCGGCGCGGATCGCATCGTCCAGCACCGTCCACTGCTCGCGCAGGTAGTTCACCGACACCGCCTGCACCTCGCCGGTGCGTGGATCGGCCAGATTGCCGCCGATGTCGGCGCGCGCATCCTCGTGCAGCAGGCGCTTGCCGCCGCCGGCGGCGTCCACCGCGAACAGCGCGGCGGTGTTGCGCTCGCGCGAATCGCGCATGTACAGCGTCGAGCCGTCCTTGCTCAGGCCGGCGAAGCCGGTGGTCATGCCGTCCTCGAACGGGATCTGGTCGTAGGTCTCCCAGGTGTCGCCGCTACGGCGCAGCAGGTCCTCGCCACCGTCCGGACGCGCGCGCGAGGCGAAACGCAGGCGATAGTCGGCATCGGCGAGATAGCCGGAGATCTCCTGGTCGTTCTTCTCCACCAGGGTGCGCTCGCCGCTGGCGAGGTCGACCCGGTACAGGTCGTGCCACTTCGGGTCGCGGTCGTTCATGCCGACCAGGATCGTGCCGGGATGGCGGTCGCTCACGCCGACCACCTGCGCGGTGGTCTTCTCGAACGGCGTCAGGTCCCGGCTCTGCCCGGTCTTGAGGTCGACGGCGTAGAGGTGGAAGTCCTCGTCGCCGCCGCTGTCGCGCAGGTACAGCAGGGTGTCGGGCTGGTAGGACCAGAAGTAGCTGCGGATGCCACGCGCGGTGTCGCGGGTGACCGCCTTCGCCGCGGACAGGTCGTCGGCCGGTGCGACCCAGACGTTGAGCGTGCCGTCGAGCGGCGCGACCCAGCTCAGGGTGCGGCCGTCGGGGCTGAGCTGCACGTTGGCGCGCTCGGGATTGCCGAACAGGGCCTCGCGCGGGATCAGCTCCACCGCATCGAGCGACGTGGCGGCGGCCGGCGCGGTGTCTGCGGCGGGCGTGGCATCGGCGGCCTTGCCGCCGCTGCAGGCGGCCAGGGCGAGGGAGATGGCGGAAGCGAGTACGAGACGCGACATGGACGGGTTCCCCGGGTGATGTGCCGCCGAGGATACGGCCAGACGCGGCGCGGTTGCGCCGGCGGCGGGCGGGAACCGGGGCCGCGTCGCTCAGGCGGCCTGCTGGCCCGCGCCGTGATCGGCCTGGCGGTAGCCCAGCGCTTCGGTCAGGTGCGCAGTGGCGATGGCGTCGCTGCTGTCGAGGTCGGCGACGGTGCGGGCCACGCGCAGGATGCGGTGCATCGCGCGCGCCGACAGCCGCAGCGCCTCGACCGCGCGTTCCAGCAGCGCCTGGTCGCGCGCCGCAAGCCGGCAGTCGGCCATGGTCTGCGCCTGCGACAGGTGCGCATTGAGCCGCCCGCCGCGCGCCTGCTGGCGCGCATGCGCCGCGGTCACGCGCGTGCGCACCACCGCGCTCGACTCGCCTTCGGGCGCGTCGGGTCGAAGTTCGGCCGGCGGCAGCCGCGGCACCTCGACGTGCAGGTCGATGCGGTCGAGCAGCGGACCGGAGATGCGCGCGCGATAGCGGGCGATGGCCTCGCCGTGGCAGCGGCAGCGGCCCGACGCATCGCCGGCCCAGCCGCAGGGGCAGGGATTCATCGCCGCCACCAGCTGGAACCGCGCCGGGAATTCGCTCTGCCGCGCCGCGCGCGAGATCGTGACCACGCCCGATTCCAGCGGTTCGCGCAGCACTTCCAGCGCGCGCCGGTCCCATTCGGGCAGTTCGTCGAGGAACAGCACGCCGTTGTGCGCCAGCGAGATCTCGCCCGGGCGCGGCTCGGAGCCGCCGCCGGCCAGCGCCACCGCGCTGGCGGTGTGGTGCGGGGCGCGGAACGGACGCGTGCGCCAGCGGGTCGGGTCCAGCCCACGGCCGCTCACCGAGGCGATCGCCGCGGTCTCCAGCGCCGCGGCTTCGTCGGCCTCGGGCAGCAGCCCGGGCAGGCGCGAGGCCAGCAGGGTCTTGCCGCAGCCGGGTGGCCCGACCAGCAGCAGGTGGTGGCCGCCGGCGGCGGCGATTTCCAGCGCGCGCCGCGCCTGGGCCTGGCCGCGCACGTCGCGCAGGTCCGGGCCATCCGCCGGCTGGTGCGGCGGCGCGACCGCGGCCGGCAGCGGCTTGCGCCCGGTGAGCAGCGCGCACACCTCCAGCAGGGTGCGCGCGGTGTACGCCTCCAGCCCCGCGGCGAGCGCCGCCTCGGCACCGTTGCCTTCGGCCACCACCAGCCGGCGGCCGGCCTGCGCCGCGGCCAGCGCGGCCGGCAACACGCCGTCGACCGGACGCAGCTCCCCGGTCAGCCCCAGCTCGCCGATGAATTCGTATTCGCGCAGCGCGTCCTGCGGCAGCTGGCCGCTGGCGGCGAGGATGCCGAGCGCGATCGGCAGGTCGAAGCGCCCCCCGCCCTTGGGCAGGTCGGCGGGCGCGAGGTTGACGGTGATCCGGCGCGCGGGGAATTCGAACTGCGCGCACTGGATCGCCGCGCGCACCCGGTCCTTGGCTTCGCGGACGGCGGCTTCGGGCAGGCCGACGATCGACATCGAGGGCAGGCCGCCGCCCAGGTGCACCTCCACCTTGACCGCAGGCGCGCGCACCCCGGCCCTCGCGCGTCCATGCACGAGCGCAAGTCCCATGGCGGCGGGTTCAGTGGGTCGGCGGCGAGGAAGCGGCCGGCGCGTCGCCGGTCGCGCCGACGGCGCTGTGGCGCGCTTCGAGCTCGGCGACCACGGCCTGCAGCTGCTCGAGCTTCTCGCGCGTGCGCAGCAGCACCGCGCGCTGCACCTCGAACTCCTCGCGCGTCACCAGGTCCAGCCGCGCCAGGCCGGACTGCAGCACGGATTTGAAGTTCTCCTGCAGCTCCTCGCGGCTCTCGCGCAGGCCGGGCGGCACCAGGCCGCTGAGGCGGCGGGCGAGTTCGTCGATGTGGTTGAGGTCGATCATGGCGCGTGCTCCATCCGGGTCGGCCGCCAGCGTCGCGCAGGCCGGGTGACGGCGCAGTCGGCGCTGGGCGCGGCCGGAGGTAGGAAAAGCCCGACTCCGGCAGCGGGTATGCTAGCGCGGTGCCGCCGGGCGGCACGACCGCCCGCAGACAGGAGCCGCGCGATGAAGATGGTGATGGCGATCATCAAGCCGTTCAAACTCGACGACGTGCGCGAGGCGCTGGGCGAAGTCGGGGTGACCGGCATCACCGTCAGCGAGGTGAAGGGCTTCGGCCGGCAGAAGGGCCACACCGAGCTCTACCGTGGCGCGGAGTACGTGGTCGACTTCCTGCCCAAGGTGAAGTTGGAGGTGGTGGTGGTCGACGACCAGGTCGACGCGGTGACCGAGGCCATAGTCAAGGCCGCCGGCACCGGCAAGATCGGCGACGGCAAGGTGTTCGTCTACGACCTCACGCGCGCGGTGCGCATTCGCACCGGTGAACTGGACGGCGACGCGCTGTAGCGCACAGGTTGCCGCCAGCGGTCGCACGCCGGCCCGGCGGACCGATTGCGGTCCACGCGGGACGACGGCCCTACCACTGACGGGATGATGCGGATACCCAACCTGCGTGGCGCGTACGGGCCGGGTTCCGTGCGGTACACGCACCTGCCGCTGCGCGCGTACGCCGGCCGTACGCGGTGGGCGGGGTCCCTCAGTCGCCCAGCGCCTTCGCGACGAACGGGGGCAGCGACTGCGCACCCTTGTGGATCTCGGCGGTGTAGTAAAGCGTTTCGAACGGCCTGGCGCGCGCGTCGGCCTCGCGGAATTCGAAGCCCTGTCCCTTGCGCGCCAGGGTGCAGCTCCACCAGCCGGTGGGATAGCACGGCTGCGGGAACGGCAGCGTCTGGAACGAAGTGAAACCGGCTTTGCCCATCTCCGCGCGCATCGCCTTGATCAGGTCGAGCAGCACCAGCGGCGATTCGGACTGCTGCACCAGGATGCCGTCGTCCTTCAGCGCGCGGAAGCAGCTTTCGAAGAAGGCCTTGTTGAACAGGCCCTCGGCCGGGCCGACCGGGTCGGTGGAATCCACGATCACCACGTCCAGGCTGCCCGGCGCGCAGTTGGCCATATAGGCGATGCCGTCGTCGAACAGGATCTCGGCGCGCGGATCGTCGTTGGATTCGCACAGCTCGGGGAAGTACTTCTCCGCCATGCGCGTGACCTGTTCGTCGATGTCGCACTGCACGGCGCGCTCGACGCCCGGATGCCGGAGCACCTCGCGCAGGGTGCCGCAGTCGCCGCCGCCGATGATCACGACCTGCTTCGGGTCGGGATGGGTGAACAGCGCCGGGTGCGACATCATCTCGTGGTAGAGGAAATTGTCGCGCGTGGTGACCATCATCGCGCCATCGATGAGCATCACGTTGCCCCAGTCGGTCGATTCGTAGATCTCGATCTTCTGGAACGGCGACTGCACCTCGTCGAGCTTGCGCGTGATGCGGAAGCCGATCGCCGAGCCGGCGGGTTCGAAGCGTTCGTGCAGCCAGTCGCTGGCGGTCATGGGCGGTCCTGGGGGGTGGCGTGGGGTCGGCGCGGCCCGCGACGCACGCGGCGAACCGGCGCCGCCGCCGTGCGTGCGGCGGCGTGGCGCGCATTGTAGCGGACCGCCTGCGACGGTTCCGCGACCGATCCTCTACGATGGCGACGCGATCACGCAGGGGCGCAGGCATGGCCGGAGACCACGAAGACGCGCGCCTGCCGGGAGGCCCGACGGGCGAGGCCGGCGCCGATCTTGCGCGGCGCGAACGCTGGCAGCTGCTGGCCCTCGCGCTGCTGGGCCACGGGGTGGTGGCCGGCCTGCTGCTGCTGGCGCTGGCGCCGTTCGCACTGGTGGCGGTGCACCTGGCCGTGCGTGGCGCGTCGCTGGCACCGCAGCATGCCTACGTGCTGCTGTTGCCGGCGGTGGTGGCCGCGGTGGTGCTGCGCGCGCTGTGGGTGCGCTTCGAGCCGCCGCCGGGCTATCGGCTGTCGCCCGGCGAGGCGCCGCTGCTGGAGGCGGAAGTCGAGCGCCTGCGACAGGACACCGATGCGCCGCCGCTCGACGCCATCGTCATCGACGGAGACTTCAACGCCAAGGCGGCGAGCATCCCGCGCGTGCTGGGGCTGCTCGGCCATCGCCACGTGCTGGTGCTCGGGCTGCCGCTGATGCGCGCGCTCGGTCGCGAGGAACTGTCCGCGGTGATCGCGCACGAGTTCGGCCACTTCGGTGCGCGCGACGGCCGCTTCGCGGCGTGGATCTACCTCTCGCGCGGCACCTGGTACCGGCTGCGCGACGGCATGGCGCGGCACGGATTCGCCTTTGCCTGGCTGCTGGCCCGGTTCTACGGCTGGCTCGCGCCGCGCTTCGACCTCGCCAGCCGCGCCCTGGCCCGGCGACACGAGTACGCCGCCGACGCTGTGGCGGCCCGTGTGGCAGGCGAGGCCGTGGCCGCGAGCGCGCTGCTGCGGGTCGAGATCGCCTCGCGCCGGCTCGACGCACGCTTCTGGCCAGGACTGTGGGCCCGGGCGCGCAGCCAGCCGCACCCGCCGGTCCAACTGCAGGCGCCGCTGCGGCAGGCCATCGAAGGCGGCGCGGTGGCGCTCGACCGCCTGCTCGCCGCGGCCAGGCGCGCGCAGGATCCGCGCGACACCCACCCCACGCTGGCGCAGCGGCTGGACGCGCTGCGCGTCCCGGCGCGCCTGCTGCCGCCGGCCGAATCGTCCGCGACCCTGCTCGGTGGATTGCAGGACGCGCTCGACCCGCGCCTGGACACCGCCTGGCGCGAGGACATCCGCGCGCACTGGAATGCGCTGCATGCGGCCGCGGCCCGCGATCGCGTGCGCCTGGCCGAACTCGACGCCGTCGCCGCGCCGACGGCGGAGCAGCTCGCCGAACATGCGCTGCTGGTCGAGCAGGTGCGCATCGACCTCGACCCGCTGCCGCTCTACGAACGGGCGCTGGCCGCGGATCCCGCGCGCGTGCTGGCGCTCTTCCGCGCCGGCCTGCTGCAGTTGCGCCGCGGCGCGGCCGACGCCGGCAGCGCGCGCCTGCGGCGGGCGGTGGAGCTCGATCCCGGCGCCGCAGGCCCGGTGCTGGAGGAACTGCGCGGGATCGAACTCGATCCCGACCTCGACCCGGATACCGCAGCCGAGATCGACTGCCTGCGCGCCGCCTTCGCCCCGCTGGCCGGCACGCACGTCGACCACGGCGAAGCGCAAGCGCCGGCACTGCTGCCGCACGGCCTCGATCCGGAGGCGCTGCAGCGGATCGCCCGCCGCCTGGCCTGCGAACCGCGCGTCGCGCGCGCGTGGATCGCGCGCCGGCGCACGGCCCTGCGCGAGGCGCCCGTGCACTACCTGGTGCTGCTCGACTGGCGCGGCCCGGTGGCCGGCGAGGCGACCGGGCTGGCACCGCTGCAGCAGGCGCTGGCGCCGCCCGGGAGTACCGTCGACATCTTCACCGGCGCCGGGCAGCGGCGCCTGGCCCGCCAGGTGCGCGCCGCGGGCGGCGATCCGGTCTACCGCAAGGCGCGCTGACACCGCGCCACGCCCGGCGCGCGCCGACGCCAGCGGCCGGACGGGCGGCCGGCGGGCACGCGCGGCGCCGTGGGCGTGCCGCCGCAAGCCCTAGAATGTGCGTTCCCCCGCCCCGGATGCCCGCCGATGACCGCCTGGTCGACCGAGCACGCGCGCAAGACCTATTCGATCCCGCACTGGTCGGAAGGCTATTACGACGTCGACGACGGCGGCCGCGTGGTGGTGCGTCCGCTCGGCGCGGACGGGCTCGCGGTGCCGCTGCCGGAGATCGTCGACAAGGCGATGGAGCGGGGCGCGAAGCTGCCGCTGCTGCTGCGCTTTCCCGACATCCTCGGCGATCGCCTGCGTCGGCTGCAGGCGGCGTTCGCGCAGGCCCAGGCCGACTCGGACTACACCGGCGGCTACACCGCGGTGTATCCGATCAAGGTCAACCAGCACGCGGGCGTTGCGGGCACCCTGGCCTCGCACCACGGCGATGGCTTCGGCCTGGAGGCGGGCAGCAAGCCGGAGCTGATGGCGGTGCTGGCGCTCTCGCGCCCGGGCGGGCTGATCGTGTGCAACGGCTACAAGGACCGCGAATACATCCGCCTGGCGCTGATCGGCCGCAAGCTGGGCCTGGCGACCTTCATCGTGGTGGAAAAGCCGTCCGAGCTGCCGCTGATCCTGGAAGAGGCGAAGGCGCTCGGGGTGCAGCCCGGCATCGGCGTGCGCATGCGCCTGGCCTCGCTGGGCGCCGGCAAGTGGCAGAACAGCGGCGGCGACAAGGCCAAGTTCGGCCTGTCCCCGCGCCAGGTGCTGGACCTGTGGAAGACCCTGCGCGACGGCGGCATGTCCGACGCTCTGGGCCTGCTGCATTTCCACATGGGCTCGCAGATCTCGAACGTGCGCGACATCGCCAACGGCATGCGCGAGGCCACGCGCTATTTCGTCGAACTCTCGAAGCTGGGCGCGAAGGTCAGCCACGTCGATGTCGGCGGCGGCCTCGGCATCGACTACGAGGGCACGCGTTCGCGCAGCTTCTGTTCGATCAACTACGGCGTGCACCAGTACGCCTCGACCATCGTCCAGCCGCTCGCCGACGCCTGTGCCGAGCATGGCCTGACGCCGCCGCGCATCGTCACCGAGTGCGGACGCGCGATGACCGCGCACCACGCAATGCTGGTGGCCAACGTGGTGGAGGTCGAGCAGGCGCCGGAGGGGCGCGTGCCCGACGCGCACGACGACGAGCCGCACGCGATCGCCTACCTGCGCGAGATCCACGGCGACCTCGACCGCCGCCCGCCGGTGGAACTGTTCCAGGAAGCGCAGCACTTCCACGCCGAGGGGCTGGCCGCGTACGCGCTCGGCCAGATCGACCTGGTCGCGCGCGCGCGCATCGACGACCTGTTCTACGCCATCGCCCACGGCGTGCGCGCCCGGCTGGAGTACGGCGAGAAGAGCCACCGCCCGCTGCTGGACGAGCTGGCCGAGCGGCTGGTGGACAAGTACTTCGTCAACTTCAGCGTGTTCGAGTCGATGCCCGACGTGTGGGCGATCGACCAGGTGTTCCCGATCGTGCCGATCGAGCGCCTGGACGAGACGCCCGACCGGCGTGGCGTGATCGCCGACATGACCTGCGACTCCGACGGCAAGATCGACACCTACGTCGAGAACGAGGGCCTGGACACCTCGCTGCCGCTGCATTCGATGCGCCCGGGCGAGCGCTACCGGCTCGGCTTCTTCCTGGTCGGCGCGTACCAGGAGATCCTGGGCGACATCCACAACCTGTTCGGCGACACCGACGCGGTCGAGGTCCGGCTCAACGACGGCGGCTACGCCATCACCCAGCAGCGCCGCGGCGACACCACCGACGTGATGCTCGACTACGTCGGCTACAAGCTCGACGACCTGCGCCGGATCTACCGGGCGCGCGTGGGCGCGGCCGACCTGTCCAAGTCCGAGGCCACGCGCCTGAACGAGGCGCTGGAAGCCGGCCTCACCGGCTATACCTACCTCGACGACGCGCCGCCGGCGTGAGCGGCGCGGTCATGCCACGCCTCCGGGCCGCGCGTCCTGCGCCAGTGCCACCCGCAGTTCCACGCGCTTGAGTTCGCGCAGCACGCGGTTGGCTTCCACCCGGGTGCCCATCACCGACTTCATCATCGCCGAGTACTGGAACGCCAGCAGCGCCACCACGCCCCAGCGCACCGCCGCGACGGCATCGGTCGCCATCCACAGCTGCCAGAAGGCGTAGGCGAATCCCGCGAACGCGACCAGCGCGGTGACGTAGGCCAGCATGCCCACCCAGCCTTCCGGGCCGCGGAACAGCCCGAGCGCCTGGCGGATGTAGCCGGGTTCGCCATGGCGCGCCAGCAGGGCGCGGTCCTCCTCGGTGAGCGCGCGGTGGATCAGGTCGTCGGTTTCGTTCATTTCGTTGCTCCTTCCAGTCGTGCGCGGATGCGTTGCCGCGCGTGCATGAGCCGGGTCTTCACGGTCCCCGGCGGGATGTCCAGGGCGATCGCGATCTCCGCAACGCCCAGGTGTTCGAGGTGGAACAGCGCCAGCGCCGCGCGCTGTGCGGCCGGCAGCTCGCGCATCGCGGCCAGCACCTGCGCCACGGCGACCGACTGCTCGCCCTCGTCCACGGCCGTCGCATCGGTCCGGTCCGCCGCCAGTGCGGCCAGGCCCTCGCGTTCGCGTCGCGCATGGCCGAAGCCGCGCTGGCAGCGGCGGGTCACGATCCGCAGCGCCCAGGCCGGGAACGCGACCACGTCGTCGAGACCGCGCAGGCCGCGCATGATCTCGATCCAGGCATCCTGGACCGCGTCGCGCGCGCGGTCGGGATCCCCCGTCAGGCGCCAGGCGTGGCGCTCGAGCCGCGGCTGCCAGCGCGCCACCAGCCGCTCCCAGGCGGCGCGGTCGCCCGCGCGCGCCGAGGCGGCGAGATATTCGTCGTAGATCCTGGCGGCATCGCGCGGCACCGGTCGCTCCCCTGGCGTGATGCAGGAAGGTGGCGTCCGGCGGCCGGACGGTTCAATGCCGCGGTGCTGCCGCCGTTCCGGCGGGGTCGCCGGCGGCGGCCCCGGCCTAGGCCGGCCGCAACTCCGACACCAGGGTGGGCAGCAGTTCCGATACCGTGGGGTGGACGGGGACGGTACGCCGCAGCTGGTCGGCGGTGGCGCCGACGCTGATCATGTCGATCAGGCCGTGGACGGCCTCGTCCCCCCCGGTGCCGAGGATGGCGGCGCCGAGCATGCGCCCGGTGGCGGCGTCGGCGACCACCTTCATGATGCCCCGGGTCTCGTCCTTTTCGATCGCCCGACCCACGCGACGCATCGGTCGGGTGGCGACCAGCAGCGGCCGGCCGCTCGCCGCGGCCTCGCGCTGCGTCATGCCCACGCGGCCCAGCGGCGGATCGATGAACAGCGCGTAGGCCGGCACCCGGTCGCCGACCCTGCGCGACTCGCCGTCGAGCAGGTTGGCCGCGACGATCTCGTAGTCGTTGTAGGCGGTGTGGGTGAACGCGCCGCGGCCGTTGCAGTCGCCCAGCGCCCAGATCCCGGGCGCGCTGGTCTGCAGGCCGTCGTCGACGGTGATGTAGCCCTTCGCGTCGACCGCCACGCCGGCGCGCTCCAGGGCGAGGTCGTCGGTGTTGGGCCGGCGCCCCACCGCCACCAGCACATGGCTGGCGTCCAGGCGCTCGCCATCGACCTCCACGTCGATGCCCCCGGCCGCGGGCGCGAAGCGCATGGCCGAGACGCCGGTGCGGATGGCGATGCCCTCGCCCTCCAGGATCTCGCGCACCGCCGTCGAGACGTCGTCGTCCTCGCGGCCGACCAGGGCGGGGCCGCGTTCGAGCACGGTCACCTCGGCGCCGAAACGGCGATGGATCTGCGCGAACTCCAGCCCGATGTAGCTGCCGCCCACGATCACCAGGTGCCGCGGCACGCGGTCCAGGCGCAGGATCGAGGTATTGGTGAGGTACGGGACGCGGTCGAGCCCGGGCAGGTCCGGCACCAGCGCGCGGCCACCGACGTTGAGGAACACCTGGTCGCCGGTGATCGTCTCGTCGCCCACGCGCAGCGTGCGCGGCCCTTCGAAGCGGGCGTGGCCGTGGAGCAGGGTGCAGCCGTCCATGCCTTGGAGCCAGTCGGCGACGCCACGGCGCGCGTTGGACGAGACCGTGTCGGCGCGGCTGCGGACCCTGGCCATGTCGATCCCGACCGCGCCGCCGGTGAGCACGCCGAAGTCCGCCGCCCGGCGCGCGAGGTGGGCCACGCGCGCGCTGGCCACCAGGGTCTTGGTCGGCATGCAGCCGGTGTTGACGCAGGTGCCGCCGGGCAGCTTGCGCTCCACCACCGCCACCGACCGTCCTGCCGCGGTGAGGCGCGCGGCGAGCGGCGGCCCGGCCTGGCCGGCGCCGACGATGATGACGTCGAAGTGGCGGCTCATGCCAACGTCCGCAGCAGCAGCCACGCACCGGCGATGGCGACCGTGTCCTCGATCAGGGCGGCGGGCAGGTCGCGACCGAACCTCGCCGCCAGGCGTGCGCGCATCGCACGGCCGCCCAGGGTGCCGCCAATGGCGCCGATCAGGCCCGCCACGAGCCCGCCGATCCATGGCGCGCCCGAACCGAGCGCCAGCAGGGCCCCGGCCGCCGCCCCCACCACCAGCCGGGTCCCGAACTGCAGCGGCACGGTCCGGCTCGGGGTCGACGGCAGCTTGTCGGCCACCAGTTCGCCCACCGCCAGCAGGGTCAGGATCCACGGTGCCCAGGCATGGCCGAGGATCGCGAGCCAGCTGTCGCCGAAATCGAGCCAGCCCACGCGCGTCGCCCAGGCCACGGCGGCCAGCGGCAGCATGGCGCGGAGGCCCGACACGATGCCGAGCAGCAAGGCCACCAGGAAGATCATCGCGGGCTCCTGTGCTGCGAAGGGGCGGACGCGCCGGCGTCGCCGCCGGCAGACCCAGCCTACTCCTTCCGAGCGTCGTCGCGCCCGCGCCACACGACCATCGCCGATGCCGCCGCACCCGCGCAGCCCGGGCAGGAGGCGCACCCGGGGGTGTCCTCCCGCGTCGATCACGCATGGGGGCGCGCCCCCCGGCACCCGTCTCCAGGCTCGCCCGGCCGATCCATCCTTCCCGCGACTCGCCCCTCACCGCCGCCCCGAGGGCACCTGGCGGGGCGCCGTGCCGGCAGCCGCGTAGCCCGGGTAAGCGCAGCGCACCCGGGACCATCTCCACTTCGCTCGTGAAGTCCAACCTGCCGGCGGCCGTCTCCGGCCCTCACCGGGCGACGCCTCCCCGGTGGGCGAGCCGCCCTTCAGCGCCGCCGTTCCCATCGGGTCCGCCGTGGCGCCGTTTCCGGCAGACGCAGCAGCACCGGCAACACGGCTACCCCGACTACCGCGATCATCGCCCCCGGCGCCAGCGCCCAGCCGGTACGTTCCACCAGCACCTGCGCCAGGAACGGCGTCAGCCCGCCGAACAGCGCGGTCGCGGTGGTGGCGCCGAAGGCCAGCCCGCTCAGGCGGCCTTCCCCCGGAAACTGCTCGGCGGTGGCCACCGCGCCCACCGCGCTGACGCCGCCGGCCACGCAGGCCAGCAGCAGGGCGCCGGCCAGCGCCGTGTCGGCCGACCCGCGCGCCATCATCGCGAACAACGTGATCGGCAGCAGCGCGCTGCACAGCGCCAGCGCCACCAGCACCGCGCGGCGGCCGGCATGGTCGGAAACCAGCCCGAACAGCGGCGTCACCAGGATCACCGCCACGGCCGCCCACGTGGACAGCCCCAGCGAGACGCCCTCGCTGAACGTGCCCACCGAGGTCAGGAACGCGGGCACGTAGGTGATGCCGACGTAGTAGGTGATCGAGCCCAGCGCGGAGATCGCGAAGCCGCGCGCGATGCCCGCGCGGTGGAACCTGAGCGCATGCCGCAGGGGACTGGCCGGGATGCTGCCTTCGCGCCGCTGGCGCTCGAACTCCGGCGATTCCTGCATCCGTGCCCGTGCGATCCACACCGTGCCGGCGAGCGCCGCGCCGACGAAGAACGGGATGCGCCAGCCCCAAGCGTCGAGCGACTGCGCGTCGAGCAGGTTCACCGTGAGCGCCGACACCGCGACCGCGAGCAGCGCGCCGACTTCCGCCGCCGCGGCGGCCAGCGAGGTCACCAGCCCGCGCCGGCCGCGCGGCGCGCCTTCCAGCAGGTAGGCGACCACGCCGGTGTATTCGCCGCCCACCGCGAAGCCCATCACGCAGCGCAGCAGGATGATCGCCACGCCGGCGGCGGAACCGATCTGCGCATGCGTCGGCATCAGCGCCATCGCCAGCATCGCAGCGGTCATCACCGCGACCGACAGCAGCATCATCCGCCGCCGTCCGCCGCGATCGCCGAGGTGGCCGAAGAACAGCGCGCCCAGCGGCCGCATCAGGTAGGCGACCGCGAACCCGCCCAGGGTGGCGATGAGCGAGGACTCGCCGCCGCCGAAGAACACGCGCGACAGCACCGTCGACAGGTACAGGTACAGGGTGAAGTCGTACCACTCCACGATCGTCGACAGCGCGGCGACCGCCATCGAGCCGCGGGACACGGGGCGATGGCCGGCGTCGCGCGTGGCCGGGGCGTCAGGCGCGGCGTCCGCCATCAGCAGGCGACGGATCCGCGAATGCGTTCGGTTGACATGATCCGGTCCTGGAACGGAGGGGGTGCGACGCGACGCGCCCATGCTAGCCGCAGGCCGCGTGGAGGCCGTGCGCGGGCGGCGCATCGCATCGACGCCGGCGCCACCCGGAGGTCCGGCCAGGTCATCCGGGTCTGTCGGGTCCTCCAGGCACGGAACCCGGCCAGCAGGGCGGCTCAACCCGGATCGCGGGCGACCTGGAAGCCGGCGAAGGACTGGCTGACCGGCATGAGCTCGAGCCGGTTGATGTTCAGGTGCGGCGGCAGCGTGGCGACGTAGTGGATGACGCCGGCGATGTCCTCGGCGGTGATCGGCTGCGCGCCGGCGTACAGGGTGTCGGAGGCGGCGCGGTCGCCACCGGTGCGCACCAGGGTGAACTCGGTCTCGGCCATGCCCGGCTCGATCGCGGTCACCCGCACGCCGGTGCCGTGCAGGTCGCTGCGCAGGCCGAGCGAGAACTGGCTCACGAACGCCTTCGTGCCGCCGTACACGTTGCCGCCCGGATACGGATACACGCCCGCGATCGAGCTGATGTTGATGATCGTGCCGCGGCGTTCGATCAGGCCCGGCAGCAGCGCGTGCGTCAGCGCGACCAGGGCGGTGACGTTGGTGTCGATCATCTGCCGCCACTGCGCGAGGTCGGCGCGCTGCGCCGGCGCGGTGCCGAGCGCGAGCCCGGCGTTGTTGACCAGCACGTCGATGCCGGCGAAGGCCTCGGGCAGCGCGTCGAGCGCCGCGTGCATGGCGTCGGCGTCGCGGATGTCGAAGGCGGCCACGTGCAGGCGTGCGTCGCCGTGGCGGTCGGCCAGCGCCTGCAGGCGTTCGGCGCGACGGCCGCTGGCCACCACGCGCCAGCCGTCGGCCAGGAACCGCTCGACGGCGGCGGCGCCGAAGCCGGAGGTGGCGCCGGTGATCAGGATGGTGCGGGACATGGGGCGATTCTAAGCCGGCGGATGCCCACGGACCCGCCTGACCGTCGCCCGTCCGCGCCTACGCGGTTGCTGCAGCGGGTCCCGCGCGACCGACGGGCGCGCGGCGGTTCGGCGCGGCGATGCCGCCGGAGTGCCGCGCGCCTCATCCCGCGGCGGCGTCGCCCGCGTCGGGCGTGCGCGCCGCGCGCGTCGTCTTCGTCGCAGGCCTGTCGGGCGCGGGGCCCGCGCGCCGGCGCCCGGTCGACGACTTGCCGCGCGTGCGCGCCTTGGTGGCGCGGTGCTTCTCCAGCATGTCCTCGGCCAGCACCACGTCCTCGGACAGGATGCCGGCGGCCTTGGCGATCGCGATCCGCGCCTGGGCGCGGTTCTCGTCCGGGTTAGCCTGCAGCAGTTCGCGGATGGCCTCGCGCAGCGCGCGCTCGGCGCTGCGCTTGAGGGTCAGGTCGTTGCTCTCGCGGAACAGCGCCAGCAGCGCATCGACCACGGGTTTGATCAGGGCGGCTTCGATGGCCATGGCGGTGCCTCTCTCCAGGCCCGGCAGTGTGCCGGGCGGGCATCGCGCGGCCTGCGACCGGCCTGGGACGGACCGCTCAGTTCGCCCTGATCGCCAGCGCCGGCAGCCCGCCGTTGCCGAGCTTCTGCTTGGCCTCGGCCAGTTCGGTTGCGGTGCCGTAGGGCCCCATGCGCACGCGGTACACGGTCTTGCCGTTGGCCGAACCGGATTCGACCCGCGCGCTCAGCCCGAGCAGGGCGATCCGGGCCTTGAGCGCCTCGGCATCGCCGGACGCGCTGAACGAGCCGGCCTGGAGGATGTAGCGGGCGCCGTCGGAGGCGGCCGCGGCCGGAGCGGCGGGGGTCGCGGCTGCCGCAGCGGGCGTCGCCGCCGGGGTGGCGGGGGCCTGCGCCGCGAGGTCGGCGGCATCCTGTTCGCGCTGGCGCTGGGCGGCCAGGGTGCGGCGCTGGCGCTCGGCCTCCTCGCGCGCGCTGGCGGCGAGTTCGGCGTCGGTCAGCGCGACCTCCTGCTCCGGCAGCACGGTGTAGAAATCGTAGTCGGGGCTGGCCGGGGCCGCTTCGGCGCCCGGGCGCACGGTGGCCGACGGCGCGGGCACGTCCGCCTCCGGCGGGGCGTCGTCCTCGTCGATCGCGCTGACCGCGGGCTGCGCGCCGGCGTCGGGCTGCGGCCGGAAGAAGCCGTCGCTGCGCTCGGACTTCAGGTACCGCGGCAGCACCAGCACCGCGACCAGCGCGATCACGATCCCGAGGATCATCCACGCCCAGCCGGGCAGCCCGTTGCCGCCGTTGCGCCTCGCCTGTGACCTGCCGCGTTTCGCCGCCATGCCGTACTGCCCCTACATCCGTTCGGGCGCACTCACGCCCAGCAATGCCAGCCCGTTCGCGAGCACCTGGCGCACGGCCAGGGCCAGCGCCAGCCGCGCGTTGCGGGCGTCGGCGTCGTCGACCAGGAACTGGTGGTCGTTGTAATACGTCTGGAACCCCTGCGCCAGTTCGAGCAGGTACGCCGCGACCAGGTGCGGCTCGAGCTGCTCGCCCGCGGCGGCCACCACCTCCGGCCAGCGCGAGAGGTCGATCAGCAGGTCGCGCAGCGAGGCGTCGGACAGGTCCGGCGCCTGCGCCAGGCCGGCCTCGAGTTCGAACGCCAGCCCGCGCTCGGCCAGCTGCCGCATCAGCCCGCAGATGCGCGCGTGCGAGA
Source organism: Luteimonas rhizosphaericola (assembly GCF_029888045.1). Taxonomy (GTDB): domain Bacteria; phylum Pseudomonadota; class Gammaproteobacteria; order Xanthomonadales; family Xanthomonadaceae; genus Luteimonas; species Luteimonas rhizosphaericola. Next base: position 220,744 of record NZ_JARXRN010000025.1, read on the forward strand.
GCTGCACGTAATACACCGGGTTGTCGAGCGACTGGCTGCGCGCCAGGTCGATGTCGAAGGTGAGTTGCGAGTCGGGCCGGCGCGCGACCAGGAACCAGCGCACCGCGTCGCTGCCGGCCTCGTCGATCAGGTCGCGCAGGGTGAGGTAGCTGCCGGCGCGCTTGGACAGCTTCACTTCCTCGCCGCCGCGCATCACCGTGACCATCTGGTGCAGCACGTATTCGGGGTAGTTGGCGGGAATGCCGGCGTCGAGCGCCTGCAGGCCGGCCTTCACCCGCGCCAGCGAGCCGTGGTGGTCGGCGCCCAGCTCGGTGATCGCGCGCTCGTAGCCGCGCTGCCACTTCGACAGGTGGTAGGCCACGTCCGGCACGAAGTACGTGTACGTGCCGTCGGACTTGCGCATCACGCGGTCCTTGTCGTCGCCGAAGTCCGTGGTCTTCAGCCACAGCGCGCCGCCGTCCTCGTAGGTGTGGCCGCGCTCGACCAGCGTGCGCACGGTTTCCTCCACCTTGCCGTCGGTGTACAGCGAGGACTCGAGGAAGTAGACGTCGAACGACACCCCGAACGCGGCCAGGTCGTCGTTCTGCTCGCGCCGCAGCCAGGCGACGGCGAACTGGCGGATGGCGTCGAGGTCGTCGGCGTCGTCCTTGCCGGTGACGGTGTGGCCGTCGACCTCGACGCTGTCGCCGCGCAGGTAGGCCTGTGCGACGTCGGCGATGTAGTCGCCGTTGTAGGCGTCGGCCGGCCAGTCGGCGTCGCCGGGCTTGAGGCCCTTCGCGCGCGCCTGGGTGGAGCGCGCGAGGTTCTCGATCTGGACCCCGGCGTCGTTGTAGTAGTACTCGCGCCGCACCTTCCAGCCGTTGGCCCCGAGCACGCGCGCGATGCAGTCGCCGATCACGCCGGCGCGGCCGTGGCCGACGTGCAGCGGGCCGGTCGGATTCGCCGAGACGTATTCGATGCCCGCCGTGCGACCGCCGCCGCTGTCGTTGGCGCCGTAGCAGTGGCCGTGCGCGAACACCGTGGCCAGCTGCCGCTGCCAGGCGGCGGGCGTGAGCCGGAAGTTGAGGAAGCCCGGGCCCGCGATCTCGACCGCGGCGATGGTGTCGTTGGCCGGCAGCGCGTCGACCAGCGCCTGCGCCAGCGCGCGCGGGTTCGACTTCGCGGGCCTGGCCAGCAGCATCGCGGCATTGGTGGAGAAATCGCCGTGCGCGCGGTCCTTCGGCCGCTCAACGACGAAGTCGGGCGTGGCGAGGTCGGCGGGCAGGGTGCCTGCGTCGCGCAGGGCGGCGATGGCCGTCTCGACATGCTGTCGGATCTGGCCGCGGAGCTGGGGATTCACGGAACAGGCGCGTCGGTTTTGCAGGGCGCTAGTGTACGCGAGCCGCGCCGGCGGGGCCGACGCGGCGCTGCCGGTCCCGGGTCGCGCCGTCGCGCGGCTACACCCAGCCCCGCGCCGCGAGCGATACCGGCGCGCCGTCGCCGACCACGAAGTGGTCCAGCAGGCGCACGTCCACCAGCGCCAGAGACTGCTTGAGCTGCGCGGTCACCGCGCGGTCGGCCGCGCTGGGCTCGGGATTGCCGCTGGGGTGGTTGTGGCCGACGATCACCGCAGCGGCGTTGTGCGCCAGCGCGCGGCGCACCACTTCGCGCGGGTGCACCTCGGCGCCGTCGATGGTGCCGCGGAACAGTTCCTCGAACGCCAGGGCGCGGTGGCGCGTGTCCAGGAACAGCGCCGCGAACACCTCGATCGCCTGGCCGCGCAGGCGCTGGGCGAAATAGCGGCCGGCCGACGCGGGATCGGTCAGCGCCTCGCCGCGCTCCAGTCCCGCCGCGAGCCAGCGGTTGCACAGCTCCAGCGCCGCCGACAGCTTGCACGCGCGCGCCGGCCCCAGCCCGGGCAGGCGCGCAAGTCCCGCCGGATCGAGCTCCAGCAGCCGGCGCAGCGGCCCATGGCGGTCCAGCAGCTGCCGGGCGGTGGCGACCGCATCCTGCCCGCGCAGCCCGGAGCCGAGGAAGATCGCCAGCAGTTCGGCGTCCGACAGCGCCGCCGCGCCCCGGGACAGCAGTTTCTCGCGGGGACGTTCGTGGCTGGGCCAGTCGCGGATGTGCATGGGCGGCGGTCGAAGCGGAGGCAGGCGCTGGCGGCGGGCGGGGCGCCCCGGCGGAACAGGGGAATTCCCATCGGCGCGCGCCCGACCCGGCCGCCAGCATGGATTGGATTGCAGCGCATCGCCGCGCGCCGCGCAGCCGGGCGACGCCCCGCCATCGGGTAAGCTGTCGCCCGGATCCGGGGTAGGACATTCCTGACGATGGCAGCCGGTCTCGGCTTGCGGGGACAGCGCGTGCTGCTGTGCGTGTGCGGCGGCATCGCCGCGTACAAGGCGGCGGAGCTGGTGCGTCGCCTGGGCGACGCCGGGGCGCAGGTGCAGGTGGCGATGACCGAGAACGCCCAGCGCTTCGTCGGCGCGCAGACCTTCCAGGCGCTGTCGGGCCGCCCGGTGCGCACCTCGCTTTGGGACGCGGCCGCGGAGGCGGCGATGGGCCACCTCGAGCTCGCGCGCTGGGCCGACCGGGTGGTGATCGCACCGGCCAGCGCCAACACCCTCGCCCGCCTCGCGCACGGCCTGGCAGACGACCTGGTGAGCACCCTGTGCCTGGCCACCACCGCGCCGCTCACCCTGTGCCCGGCGATGAACCACCGCATGTGGCTGCACCCGGCCACCCAGGCCAACGTCGCCCTGCTGCGCGAGCGCGGCGCGGCCGTGGTCGGGCCGGAGGACGGACCGCTGGCCGAGGGCGAATCCGGCCCGGGCCGGCTGGCCGAACCGGCGGCGATCGTCGCCGCGCTGGAGGCCGCGTGAGCGGCGCGCCCGCCGCAGGCGCGCTGGCCGGGAAGCGGGTGCTGGTCAGCGCCGGCCCGACCTTCGAGGACATCGACCCGGTGCGCTTCGTCGGCAACCGCAGCAGCGGCAAGATGGGTTTCGCGGTGGCCGAGGCGGCGCGCGAGGCCGGCGCCGAGGTGGTGCTGGTCGCCGGCCCGGTGCACCTGGACACGCCCGCGGGCGTCGCCCGCATCGACGTGCGCTCGGCGGCGCAGATGCACGCCGCCGTGCTGGGCGCGCTGCCGGCCGACGTCTACGTGGGCGCTGCGGCGGTGGCCGACTTCACCCCCCGCCGCGTGTCCGAACACAAGATCAAGAAGACCGCCGGCAGCGACACCCTGGTGCTGGAACTGGTGCGCACGCCCGACGTGCTGGCCGACGTGGCCGCGCATCCGCGGCGTCCCGCGCTGGTGGTCGGGTTCGCGGCCGAGACCCACGAAGTCGAGCATTACGCGCGCGGCAAGCTCGCGGCCAAGCGGGTGGACCTGATCGCGGCCAACCTGGTCGGCGGCGCCGAGGGCGGCTTCGAGCGCGACGACAACACCCTGGCCGTGTACTGGCACGGGGGCGAGCAGCGCCTGGGCCCGGCGCCCAAACGCGAGGTCGCCGCGCAGCTGGTGGCCCTGATCGCCGGCAGGCTGCCGGCATGAGCGCCGCCACCGCCGCCCATGACCTGCAGGTCAGGCTGCTCGACCCGCGGCTCGGCACGCAGTGGCCGCTGCCCGCGCACGCCACCGACGGCAGCGCCGGGCTCGACCTGCGCGCGGCGCTCGACGCCGCGCTGGTGCTGGCGCCGGGCGACGCCGCGCTGGTGCCCTCGGGCATGGCCATCCACATCGACGATCCCGGCCTGTGCGCGGTGATCCTGCCGCGCTCGGGGCTGGGGCACCGCCACGGCATCGTGCTCGGCAACGGCACCGGCCTGATCGATTCGGACTACCAGGGCCCGCTGCTGATCAGCGTGTGGAACCGCGGCAGCGAGGCCTACACGATCGAACCCGGCGACCGCATCGCGCAGCTGGTGCTGCTGCCGGTGGTGCGCGCGCGCCTGCAGGTCGTGGATACTTTCAACGACAGTGCGCGCGGCGGCGGTGGCTTCGGCCATACCGGCGTGCGCTGACACGGACGGACCGGAATTCCGCATGACCGACAAGACCGAACCCACCAAGGCGCGCGTGTTCGCGCAGCTGCGCCCCTGGCTGCCGTGGCTGGCCGCCGCGCTGGCCCTGCTGGCGGTGTGGCTGGCGTGGAGCGGCTGGCGCGCGCTGCAGGAGGAGTCGCGCCGCACCAGCGTGACCCTGGCGCGCGACAACGCGGCCGGCATGGTCGCCGGCCTCCTGCGCACGGACGTGAAGCGGCTGCAGGACCTGCTGGCGGACGCTCCGGTCCAGGCCGCGCTGGAGGCTGGGGACCTGCCGGCCGCGGCGCGCGCGGTCGCCGCCGGCTGGCCCGAGGCCGAGCAGGTGGAACTGCATCCGGCCGAACTGGACGCGATGTATGCGGCGCTGCCGGCGGGCGGCTACGGCCCGGTCGCGGTGATGGAAGCCGCGCTGGTGCGCGGCGAACCGGTGGTGTCGCTGATCCGGGTCGACGACGCGCCGCGGCTGGCGATCGCGGCCCCGGTCCAGGCCGGCGAGGTGGCCAGGGGCGTGGCGTTCGTGCGCCTGCCGGCCACGCGCGCGACCGCGGCGCTGGATGGCGTCGACGTCGACCCGGCCACCTACGTGGCGCTGCGCCAGGGCGGATTCACCCTGCTGGAGAAGGGCGACGTGTCCCAGGCCGAGGCCGCCGAGCGCATGGCGGTGCCGGTCGCGGGAAGCGACCTGCGCGTGGCCGCCTCGATGCCGCGCACCGGGCGTCCACCCTTCGGTCTGGAGGGCATCCCGCTGTTCGTCGCCGTGATCCTCCTGCTGCTGCTGGCCTACCTGCTGTGGCGCGTGCCGGCCCGCGTGCGCCGGGCGCTGTCGCCGGACGCCGGTGCGCACGATGCGGCGCCGGAGCGCACCCTGGTCGAGGCCCTCTCCGAGCCGCCGGCCGGGGACGGCACGGCCGTGCCCGCGACGCCCACCGTGGTCGCGCGCGACGCGCCGCGACCGCCGCCGGTCGACATCGACAAGGGCATCTTCCGCGCCTACGACATCCGCGGCATCGTCGGCAAGACCCTCGACGCCGGCGTGGCCGAACTGATCGGCCAGTCGGTGGGCTCGCTGATGCAGGAGCAGGACCTGCACGACATCGTGATCGGCCGCGACGGCCGCCTGTCCGGCCCCGACCTCGTCGCCGGCCTGGTCAAGGGCCTGCGCCGCGCCGGCCGCAACGTGATCGACATCGGCCTGGCGCCGACCCCGGTCACCTACTTCGGCGCCTACCACCTGCGCACCGGCTGCTGCATCTCGGTCACCGGCAGCCACAACCCGCCTGACTACAACGGTTTCAAGATCGTGGTCGGCGGCGGCACGCTGTCGGGCGATGCGATCACCGACCTGTACGCGCGCATCGCCGACGGCCGCCTGCACGACGCGCCGGCGCCGGGCGAGGTGAGCGAGCGCGACATCGGCGACGACTACGTCGAGCGCATCGCCAGCGACATCCAGCTGGCGCGGCCCCTGAAGGTCGTGGTCGACGCCGGCAACGGCGTCGCCGGCGAGATCGGCCCGCGCGTGCTGGAGGCGATCGGCGCCGAGGTCATCCCGCTGTTCTGCGAGATCGACGGCACCTTCCCCAACCACCACCCCGACCCGAGCGAGCCGCACAACCTGGTGGACCTGATCGGCACGGTCAAGCGCTTCGGGGCCGACCTGGGCATCGCCTTCGACGGCGACGGCGACCGCCTGGGCGTGGTCACGAAGGACGGCGAGAACATCTTCCCCGACCGCCTGCTGATGCTGTTCGCGGCCGACGTGCTGGACCGCAACCCGGGCGCGGTGATCGTGTACGACGTCAAGTGCACCGGGCGCCTGCCGGGCCACATCCTGCGCCACGGCGGCAGCCCGCTGATGTGGAAGACCGGGCATTCGCTGATCAAGGCCAAGATGCGCGAGACCGAAGCCGAACTGGCCGGAGAGATGAGCGGCCACTTCTTCTTCCAGGAGCGCTGGTACGGCTTCGACGACGGCATCTACGCCGCCGCGCGCCTGCTCGAGATCCTGGCGCTGGACCCGGGCGATCCCAGCGAGGCGCTCAACGCGCTGCCGGGCGGGGTGTCGACGCCGGAGATCAAGGTCGAGGTGGCCGACGGCAACCCGCACGGCTTCGTCGAACGCTTCCAGCAGCAGGCGCGCTTCGAGGGCGCGCGCACGTCGACCATCGACGGCCTGCGCGTGGACTGGAACGACGGCTGGGGCCTGGTGCGCGCCTCCAATACCACCCCGGTGCTGGTGCTGCGCTTCGACGCCGACAGCCAGGAGGCGCTCGACCGCATCCTGGCCGACTTCCGCGCCCAGATCGCGCTGGTCGATCCGGAGCTGAAGCTGCCGTTCTGAGGGCGACGGGACGCTCCTGCACGGGAGCGTCCGGTCGGCGTGAGTCGGCAGGCGTCTTCTGCGCGCCTGCGAGGAACTTGGGAGTTCGCGGCCGCGCGTGACATGCCGCCGCTGCGCCTCGCGACGATTGGTCCGGGCAAGAGTGGGGCCGCGATGATCGGGCGGCGCCGGAGCCGGGTGCCTCCGGTGACGAATGTCCCCCGGGCGACGGCTCATGCCGTCGCCTCCTCCTTGATTCCGTCCCCGGAGACACCCGCCCCCGGCGTCCCGAGCATCGTGTGTCGTCCGGTGCAAATAGCGGATGCGTCGCAGTCCCGGGGAGCCGTGGGATGACGGCCGCCGGGTTGCAATGCCTGCGACGCGCATGGGCCGGCGAACCGACTGCCGCGACGGCAGTGCGGATCAGCCGTGCCGGAGGGACGACGCGCCGCACTGAAGACGACGGCAGCGTCGAAGCGCCTCGACGCGCGGGTAGCGGAGTAGCGGCTTCCCGTTCGTGCCGCAAGCCCAGCCCCGGTCCGGCCGGTGGGCCTTTGCGCGAACTCAAGGAGGAGGCGGCCGCGCATGCGGACGCCGGGGGACATTCGCAGCGAAGGCCCACCGGTCGGACCGGGGTCGCTCAGGTTGCGCGGACATGGAGCCATGCCACGTATCCATGACTGCTCGCTGCAACGCATCGTCTTGAGGGACCTCCGTCTGCCGCTCACGGCCACCGGAAAAGGCGGCACGCTGCGCCGCCGCTACCCGCGCGGCGAGCAACGGAACGTCCGACCGCATCAGAAGCCCGATCCAGCGGCCCGGAGCGCGGCCGGCGAACCGGCGGTGCCAAACCGCGACCTGCAGTACCGGAGACGCGCTCAGCCCTGCGCGATCTCCACCCGCTTGCCGTCGGCCTTTGCCGAGGCGAAGACGGCGTCGAGCACGCGCAGGTCGCGCACGCCTTCCTCGCCCGGCACGCGCGGCGCACGCCGCTCGAGGATGGCCAGCGCGTCCTGGTCCATCTGCTCGGCCTGCATGCGCGGGCTCTTGCCCAGCTGCGGCTCGAACACGGTGCCGTCGCTGGCGCGGCCGCCATTGCCGTCGTAGCTCTGGAACGGCGACATCGTGTACCAGCCGCGCTCGCAGTCGACCTGCAGCGTGTTGAGGTTGCGGCCGAAGCTGGTCACGCACTCGGCGACGATGTCCTCGGGGAATTCGAGCCGGAAGCGCATCGTCTCGTCCACGCCCTTGAACAGTTCGCGGCGCGCGGTCTCGTCCCAGGCCTGGACCGCGACCGGCTCCAGGCCGGTGGAATAGCGCGCCGCGTTCACGCAGTACACGCCCATGTCGTACATCGCGCCGCCGCCGCGCGCCGGATCCAGCCGCCAGGCCTCGTCGGGGCCGTTGCGCCAACCGAACCAGCCCGCGTCCGCGCGCAGCTTGACGATGCGGCCGAACGGGCGCTCGGTCGCCATCGCCATGAAGCGGCGGGTGTTGGGCTCGTGCTGCATGCGGTAGCCGATGGTCAGCTGCACCTTGTGGTCGCGGCAGGCCTTGATCATCGCCTCGCCCTCGGCCGCGTCCATCGCCATCGGCTTCTCGCACCACACGTGCTTGCCGGCGGCCGCGGCGATGAGGGCGTGCGCCTTGTGCAGGTGGTTCGGGGTGACGATGTACACCGCATCGATGTCCGGGTTGTCGGCGATGCGGTGGAAATCCTCGTAGGAATAGACGTTGCGGTCGGGGATGCCGTACTTGCCCTGCCACTCGGGCAGCTTGTCGGGCGACCCGGTCACCAGCCCGGCGAGGCGGCAGTGCCTGGTCAGCTGCAGCGCCGGGGCGAGCAGGCCCTTGGCGTAGCCGCCCAGTCCCACCAGCGCCACGCCGATCCTGCGGTCCTGCGCCAGCGAGCGCGGGCTCCACGCTGCCGCCGCGCCCGCGAGCGCCATCGATTGCAGCGCCTGGCGGCGCGTCCAGCCACGGTTCCGGTCCCCGGTCATCGCGTCCTCCCATCCTTCGGTGTCGGGTCCATGTTAGCGCTCACCCGCGGCATGCGCCGGCCCGGTGCGACGCGGCGGCGATAATGCGTGCATGCACGACCCGCATCCCACACGTCGCGTCGCAGTGGTCGGCGGCGGGCCTGCCGGCCTGATGGCCGCCGAACGCCTGCGGGCCGCCGGGTTCGCGGTGGACCTGTTCGAGGCCAAGGGCTCGGTGGGACGCAAGTTCCTGATCGCGGGCAAGGGCGGGCTCAACCTCACCCATTCCGATCCGCGGCCGCTGTTCGCCAGCCGCTATCGCGAACGCGCCGCGGCCGTCGGCCGCTGGCTCGAGCGCTTCGATGCCGACGCGTTGCGCGACTGGGCGCGTGGCCTGGGCGTCGATACCTACGTCGGCAGCTCGGGGCGCGTGTTTCCGCTCGACCGCAAGGCCGCACCGCTGCTGCGCGGCTGGGTGCGGCGGCTGCGCGCGCAGGGCGTGGCGCTGCACGTCCAGCAGCGCTGGACCGGCTGGGCCGATGACGGCGCGCTGTGCTTCGACACGCCCCACGGCCCGGTGCAGGTGCGGGCCGATGCCACCGTCCTCGCGCTCGGCGGCGCCAGTTGGCCGCAGCTGGGCAGCGATGGCGCCTGGGCCCCGGTGCTGGCGGCCACGGGGGTGGAGGTCGCGCCGCTGCGTGCGGCGAACTGCGGCTTCGAACTCGACTGGTCGCCGCACTTCGCGCAGCGCCATGCCGGCGCGCCGCTCAAGCCCGTGGTGCTGCACTGGCAGGATGCGGACGGCGGCGCCCGACAGTTGCAGGGCGAGTGCGTGGTGGCCGGATACGGGCTCGAAGGCAGCCTGATCTATGCGGTTTCGGCGACGTTGCGGGAACGCATCGAACGCGACGGCCATGCCGACATCGCCCTGGACCTGGTGCCGGGGCGGGACCCGGACGCGCTGCGCGCCGCATTGGCGCGCCCGCGGGCTGGGCGCAGCCTGTCCGAGCACCTGCGCCGCACCGTCGGCGTCCACGGCGCCAAGGCCGGCCTGCTGCGCGAGGTACTGCCGGCCGACGCCCTGGACGATCCCGACCGGGTGGCCGCCGCGCTCACGCGCCTGCCGCTGCGCCTGCGCCGCCCGCGTCCGGTGGCCGAGGCGATCAGCACGGCCGGCGGCGTCCGGCTCGAGGCGCTCGACGACGGGCTGATGCTGCACGCCCGCCCGGGGACGTTCGTGGCCGGCGAGATGCTGGACTGGGAAGCGCCGACCGGCGGCTACCTGCTCACCGCGTGCTTCGCCAGCGGATGCGTGGCCGCGGACGGGGTCGTCGGCTGGCTGCGGCCGACCGCGGCGGAGTAACCCGATGGCGCATGCCCGCTTGGACGCCCGTGCTAGCGCCGCTGCGGACTCTTCAGCGCGTGGTAGCGCTCGACCGCGTGCGCCAGTTCCTCGTCCAGCGAGGCGCGTTCCTCCATCTGCTGGCGCATGATCGCCTGCTGCCGCAGCAGGTCGCGGTGCTGGGACTGGATGTTGTCGGCCAGCGCCTTGCGCACCGGCTGGCCCTGCAGCTCCAGGTCGTTGGCCTGGCGCAGCAGCGAGACCAGGCTCTGGCGCAGGTTGGCCACGCCCATGCGCGAGGTCTTCAGGCCCTCGTCGACCAGCACGATGCGGTCGCCGAACGCGGCGCGCAGGTCTTCCTCGGTTTCGTAGGACTCCGCCATCGCGCGTTCGCGGCGCAGCCGCGCGGCCTCGGCATTGGCCGCGATCCCGGCCTCGCGCTCGGCCGCTTCGGCCGCCGCCCGCTCCTCGGGCGTCATCTGCTCGTCGAGCCTCGCCAGCGGGCGCCCGCTGCGGGCGCTGAGTTCGGTGCGCGCGGCATTGACCGCGTTCGCGGGCAGGGCGTCGCCGCAGACCCGGCGGCCGCCTTCGTCCCAGCAGTAGAGCTTCTTCTCGGCGCCGGCGTCGGCCGGCCGCTTCTGTGCCGGAGCGCCGGCGGACAGCGCGCACAGCGCCGCGGCCGCCAGCCATGGATGCATCTTCATCGAAGCCCGCCCCCTGCGGATCGAATCAACGTGTGCCATGGACGCCATATTGCGCCCGATAGGCCTGCAAACGCGAACGCTCGTCCGACAGGGCCGCACTCCGGTCGGCGAATGCCAGCAGGTCGTCCAGCGTCGCGACCGCCACCACCGGGATCCCGGCCTCCGCAGTCACCGCCTGCGCGGCCGACGTGGTGGCGCCGTCGCCGGCGATTTCCTGGCGGTCGAGCGCGATCACGATGCCCGCGGGCGTGCCGCCGGCGGCGCGGATGGTGCCGAGCGCCTCGCGGATCGCGGTCCCGGCGGTGATCACGTCGTCCACCACCAGCACCCGGCGCCCGTCCAGCGGCGCGCCGATCAGGGTGCCGCCCTCGCCGTGCGCCTTGGCCTCCTTGCGGTTGAACGCCAGCGGCAGGTCGCGGCCGCGGCGCGCGTATTCGCAGGCCAGCGCGGTGGCCAGCGGGATGCCCTTGTAGGCCGGCCCGAACAGCAGGTCGAAGCCGACCCCCGACGCCTCCAGCGCATCGGCGTAGCAGCCGGCGAGCGTGGCCAGCGCCGTACCCGAATCGAAGCGCCCGGCGTTGAAGAAGTAAGGGCTCACGCGCCCGGACTTGAGCGTGAACTCGCCGAAGCGCAGCGCCTGTGCGCGCAGCGCCAGCTCCAGGAAACGGGTGCGGTGGTCGGTCATGGCGGCATTGTCCCATGCGTGCCGGAGGCGGCGCGATGGGACAATGCCGCCTCTTCTCCCGAGGACCCGCCCCGATGCCAGGCCTGCCCGATTGCCCGCACTGTGCGTCCGCCCACGTCTACGAGGACGGCGCGCTGCTCGTCTGTCCCGAGTGCGCGCACGAATGGTCGCCGGCGGAGCTGGCCGACGAGGCGGCCGATGCCGCCGCCACGGCGCAGGTGCGCGATGCGCACGGCACGCTGCTGGCCGACGGCGACAGCGTGGTGGTGCTCAAGGACCTGAAGGTCAAGGGCTCGTCGCTGGTGGTGAAGGGCGGCACCAAGGTGCGCAACATCCGCCTGGTCGACGGCGACCACGACATCGACTGCCGGATCGAGGGCATCGGCCAGATGGGACTGAAGTCGGCGTTCGTGCGCAAGGCCTGAGCGCACGCGGGCGGCGGGCGTCCGCACGGACCGGAGCCGGCGCGCGGCTGCTGCCGCGGTGGGCACCGAACGTGCGACAGCGGAGGTGCGGCCCATGGGCGACCCCGTGCGGATTCGGCTAGGCTTGCCCGATCCCCCACGCCCGCCTGTCCGCATGCGCATCGTCAGCTTCAACGCCAACGGCATCCGTTCCGCCGCCAACAAGGGGTTCTTCGACTGGCTGCCCGCGCAGGACGCCGACATCGTCTGCCTGCAGGAAACCAAGTCGCAGGAAGACCAGCTCGGCGACGCCTGCTTCCGTCCCTACGGCCACTGCCACTACCGCGACGCGATCACCAAGAAGGGCTACAGCGGCGTGGCGATCTACAGCAAGCGCGAACCCGACGAGGTGCGCACGTCGCTGGGCTGGGCCCCGTTCGACGACGAGGGCCGCTACATCGAGGCCCGCTACGGCAACCTGAGCGTGGTCTCGTTCTACATTCCCTCGGGGTCGTCGGGCGAACTGCGCCAGGGCTTCAAGTTCGAGGTGATGGACTGGCTCAGGCCGATCCTGGACCAGTGGCTGGCCAGCGGCCGTGACTACGTGCTGTGCGGCGACTGGAACATCGTGCGCGCGAAGAACGACATCAGGAACTGGTCGAGCAACCAGAAGAATTCCGGCTGCCTGCCGCCCGAGCGCGCCTGGCTCAACGGCATGATCGCCGACGCCCACGGCGACGGGCTGGTCGAGCCGCCCGCGCACGGCTGGAAGGACAGCTTCCGCGTGGCCAGGCCGGACGCGGTCGAGTACACCTGGTGGAGCAACCGCGGCGCGGCGCGCGCCAACAACGTCGGCTGGCGCATCGACTACCAGCTGGTGACGCCCGCGCTGGCGCAGCGCATCCGCGGCGCCGAGGTGCATCCGCAGCCGCGCTTCTCCGACCACGCGCCCTACGTCGTGGATTACGCCGAGTGAGCGCAGCGGCCAAGCCGTCGATCTGGCGGGCGTTCACCCAGCCGGCGGCGTGGACGATGTTCTTCTTCGGCTTCGCCTCGGGCATGCCGTTCCTGCTGGTGGCCGGCACGCTGGCGTACTGGCTGAAGGAAAACGGCATCGAGCTGCGCAACATCACGCTCATCGCCAGCGCCGGCATGGCCTACACGCTCAAGTTCCTGTGGGCGCCGCTGGTGGACCGCTGGCGGCTGCCGCTGCTGGGCCGCCTCGGCCAGCGCCGCGGCTGGCTGCTGCTGGCGCTGGTGGTGGTGACCGCGGGCCTGCTGCTGATGGCCCAGCTCACCCCCGACCGGCTGGCCGCATTCGTGTGGATCACGCTGATGACCGCGTTCGCCGGCGCCACGCTCGACATCGCGGTCGACGCCTACCGGGTCGAGATCGCGCCCAACACCTCGCAGGGCGCGCTGGTGGCGACCTATTCGCTGGGCTACCGGATCGCGCTGATCGTCACCGGCGCGCTGGCGCTGGTGCTGGCCGACCACGTCGCCTGGCCGGTGGTGTACCGGGTGATGGCGCTGGTGATGCTGGTACCGCTGGCGGCGGTGCTGATCGCGCGCGAGCCGGACGTGGTGCGGGTGCGCGCCGAAACCTGGGCCCGGGGCCTGCGCGAGGGCGTGGTCGAACCCTTCGCCGACTTCTTCCGCCGCTTCGGCGGCGGGCTGGCGCTGGCGCTGCTGGCCTTCATCCTGCTGGCGAAGATCTCCGACCAGTCGCTGGGCGGCGGCATCATGGCGCCGTTCTACCTCGACCAGGGATTCACCAAGACCGAAATCGCCGCGGTGTCGAAGGTCTACGGCATCTGGATCGGAATCGTGGGCGTGTTCCTGGGCGGCATCGCCGTCGCCCGCTGGGGCGTGAAGTGGCCGCTGCTGGCGGGCGTGATCCTGGGCGCGGCCAGCAACCTGCTGTACCTGTGGCTGGTCGGCGCCGACGGCGACGTGTGGAAGCTCACGGTGGTGATCTCGGGCGAGAACCTGGCCCAGGGCTTCCAGGGCACCACCCTGGTGGCGTTCCTTTCGGCCCTGGTCAACCAGCGCTTCACCGCCACCCAGTACGCGCTGTTCTCCTCGCTGGTGATGCTGCCGGGCAAGGTGCTGAGCGCGGTCTCGGGCGGGATCGTCGAGCAGGTCGGCTACGGGGTGTACTTCGCCATCACCACCCTGGTGGCGGTGCCGGCGGTGGCGCTGTTCTTCTGGTTGAAACCCAGGCTGGTCCTGGCGGACGATGGCGTCGCGACGTCCGCCGCCGAGCCACCGCCATGACCGACATCGTGCTCAGGGATGCCGACCCGGTGCTGGTCGACCGGATCCGCCGCGTGGCCGAGGCCCGCGGCTGGACCCTGCCGGCGGCGATGCAGTACCTGCTCGAGCAGGGCCTGCACGTCTACGAGGGCGACGGGTCGGTGCGGCTGGACCTGAGCGAGGCCGACGCGCTGCAGGCCGCGATCGCCGCGCTGGAGCAGATCCCGAGCGATCCGGGCTACGCGGCGATCGGTCGGGTGGGGCCGCCCGCCGGGGGGTGAGGGGCGTTGCGTCACCGCGGAGCGCCTGCAAGCGGCCGCGGTGCCGTGCGGGCGGGTTCAGCGGCGTCGCGGCGGACCCTTCGCCTGCCCCAGCGCGAGGATCGCAGCGACGACCAAAATCAGGCCGCCGGCGAGCTGCAGGCCGGTATTGACGGTGTAGAGGCCGGTCGCGAGGACCAGCCCGCCCGCGACCAGCAGGGCGAACGTCGATGGCGGCACCCGGCGGAGGTCCATGGGGCGATGCCTCGTGGCGAGGGGTCATGCCCGACACAACGCGAACCGCGCCCCGGCGCGGCAATCACGCCGGATAGAGGCCGCCCAGCACGCGCGGCCCCGCCGCGCCGGTCACGCTGGGCAGGTTGCCGGGCAGGCCGAGCAGGGTCTGCCGCGCCAGCCAGGCGAAGCCCATGGCCTCGACGTGGTCGGGATCGATCCCGTGCGCCGCGGTGGACTCGACGATCGCGTCCGGCAGCGCCGCCGCGAGCGCGGCCATCAGCACCGGATTGTGCACGCCGCCGCCGCAGGCGATCACGCGCCGGGTGCCCGGCTGGCTCGCCTGCAGGGCGGTGGCCACGGTGCGCGCGGTCAGCGCGTTGAGCGTGGCCTGCACGTCGGCGGCCGCTTCGTCGCCGCGCAGCCGCGCCTCGACCCAGCCGAGATGGAAGTGGTCGCGCCCGGTGGACTTGGGCGGCGGCTGCGTGAACCAGTCGTCGTCGAGCAGGCGTCCGAGCAGGCCCTGGTCGACCCGGCCGCCGGCGGCGAACGCGCCCCCCTGGTCGAAGGCCTGGTCGAGGTGGCGCAGCGTCCAGGCGTCCATCAGCGCATTGGCCGGGCCGGTGTCGAAGCCGTGCACCTCGCCCCGGGCCGGCAGCAGGGTCAGGTTGGCGATGCCGCCGAGGTTGAGCACCGCGCGGTCCTCGTCGGCCGCGTGCAGCAGCGCGGCGTGCAGGCCCGGCAGCAGGGGCGCGCCGTGGCCGCCGGCGGCGATGTCGCGCCGGCGCAGGTCGGCCACGGTGGTGATCCCGGTGCGTTCGGCGATGGTCGAGGGATCGCCGAGCTGCAGGGTGAACGGATACGGCCCCCAGGGGCGATGGCGCAGGGTCTGGCCGTGCGAGCCGATCGCGCGGACCGCGTGCGCCGGGGTGCCGCTGTCGGCGAGTGCGAGGTTGGCGGCTTCGGCGAAGGCGCGCGCGACGCGCACGTCGAGTTCGGCGATCGCGTCCAGCGACAGCGACGCGCCCTGCTGGCCGAGCGCCACCAGCTGCGCGCGCAGCATCGGATCCCAGGGATAGGTGCGGCCGAACACGAGCCGCGCAGGGCCATCGTCGAAACGCACCAGGGCAGCGTCGATGCCGTCGGCGCTGGTGCCGGAAATCAGGCCGAGATAGAGGTCAGACATGGCGGGATTCTACGGGGCGGCATGCGCGGCCAGCGGACGTCTTGCACCGGACCGGACGCATGCGGGTGCGGCCAGGCGCGCCGGTGTTGGCCGATAGCGGCGCGTTGCGCCGGCGCGGTGGCAAGGGCCAGGACGATCTGCGCGGATGGCGTGAGGTGCGATCCGCCCGGGACGCGGATCGACCCCGGGGCGCGCTTCGCTTGTGCGGGCGACGCCGGGATCAGGGCCATCTTCGCGTGACGGCACCGAAGGACGTGCCGCCGGAGCGGCGTCTGCGGATCGAAGGGGCGGGCCGTTCACCGTCGTCGCACCCGCCGTCGACGCGTTCGCGGCCTGCGGGCCGCGTATGCGGCGGGTCCCCCCGGGCGCGCTTCGCTTACCCGGGCTACGCGATGGTGCTGCGCGTCGCGCGGGCGCTCAGCCGCGCTTGCCGCGCGGCGCGGTGGCGGCGGCGACGCGGCGGTCGGCGTCCGCCGCCTCGGGCACGCTGGCGTAGATGATTTCCTCGACTTCGCGGATGCGCTCCAGCGCCGGACCGGTCTGGGCGCGGAACTGCGCCAGCGCGGTGCCGCTCAGCGGCTCGGGCGGCGGCATGGTGTGCTGCAGCGGGTTGCGGTGCACGCCGTTGACGCGGAATTCGTAGTGCAGGTGCGGGCCGGTGGACAGGCCGGTTGAGCCGACGAATCCGATCACGTCACCCTGCGAGACGCGCTGGCCGCGCTTGAGCTTGGCGGTGCGCGACATGTGCGCATACAGCGTGGTGTGGCCCTTGCCGTGGTCGAGCACCACGGTGTTGCCGTAGCCGCCGTGCCAGCCGGCCGAGACCACTCGCGCGTCGCCCGCGGCCATGATCGGGGTGCCGCTGCGGGCGGCGTAGTCCACGCCCTTGTGCATGCGCTGGGTGCCCAGCACCGGATGCCGGCGGTTGCCGAAACGCGAGCTCAGGCGCGCGTACTGGATCGGGCTGCGGATGAAGCTCTTCTTCAGCGGCCGGCCCTCGGCGGAGAAATACTCGCCCTTGCCGTCGCGCTCGAAGCGGATCGCGGTGAACGGCTTGCCCTTGGCGGTGAACACCGCCGCGGTCACCGGGCCGGAACGGATCAGCTCGCCCTCGCGCCAGGTCTGCTCGACCACCACGCTGAAGCGGTCGCCGGAGGTCACGTCGCGGTCGAAGTCGATGTCGTACTTGAACACCTCGTCGGTCAGGGTGTTGATCACCGACGGGCTCAGGCCCAGCTTGCGCGCGGAATGGAACAGCGACTTGCCGACCTTGCCGCTCACCACCGCGGTGCGCACTTCGACCGGACGCTCGATCACCTGTTCGGCGACCCGGTCGCCGGCCAGCGACAGTTCCACCCGCTGGGTGTCGTTGCGGTCGTAGCGGAACGCCAGCAGGCGGCCGTCGGCGGCCTGGTCGAACGCGAGTTCGGCGCCCGGGCGCAGCCGGGCCAGCGCCTGCCGGTCGTCCGAGGCCTCGAGCAGCCGGTGCAGGGTGGCGGCGGGAATGCCGCGCGCCTCGAAGATCGAGCCGAGGGTCTGGCCGGATTCCACCTTGACCACCTCCCAGCTGCGCTGGGCCTGCGCGGCGCGGGTCGCCTTGGGCAGCGGCGGCAGCGGCAGGGCCAGGGTGGTCAGCGCCGGCCCGTGGTCGGCGACGCGCATGGCGTTGGAAAAGCCCGGCACCAGGCCGATGACCAGCGCACCGAGCGTGGCGAACAGGCTGGCGTGCGCCCAGTCGCGCCGGCTCCAGCGGCCGTTGAACGAGAAGCGCGCACCGGCATCGCCGGCATCGGCCAGTCGCTGTTCGTTGGCGGTGTTCTGCGCGGCGGCCCGGAGGTTGTGCTGGCGGACGGCCTGGTGATGGGCGACGTCCGACGACATCTGGGGCGGCTGCGTCATGGCGAAAATCCGGGTATGGCGTGACGGGCGCGTCAGCGGCGTACCATAAGCACATGAACTGGGAGCGTCAAACCCTTGTTGCCCAAGGGTTTTGCGCGCGCACACTTGTTAACGGGACTTTTACGATTTCTTATGACAGGCATCACATCCCTGAAGCCGGGCGCTGCGCGCCGGGTCTCCCCGTGAGCGGCCCGGCGACCGACGCCGCCCTGGAACTGCTGGCCCGGGGCGCCGACGAGATCCTCAAGCCCGGGGAGCTGGCCGCGCGACTGGACGAAGGCCGCCCGCTGCGCGTCAAGGCCGGCTTCGACCCCACCGCCCCAGACCTGCACCTGGGCCACACGGTGCTGCTGAACAAGATGCGGCAGTTCCAGGACCTGGGCCATCAGGTCGTGTTCCTGATCGGCGACTTCACCGGGATGATCGGCGACCCGTCGGGCAAGAGTGCAACCCGCAAGCCGCTGACCCGCGAGGACGTGCTCGAGAACGCACGGACCTATGAGTCGCAGGTGTTCAAGGTGCTCGACCGCGACCGCACCGAGGTGCGCTTCAACAGCGAATGGTTCGGCGCGATGTCGGCGGCCGACATGATCCGCCTCGCCGGCCAGCACACGGTGGCGCGCATGCTCGAGCGCGACGACTTCGCCAAGCGCTATGCGGCGCAGCAGCCGATCGCGATCCACGAGTTCCTCTATCCGCTGGTGCAGGGCTACGACTCGGTCGCGCTGCGCGCGGACGTGGAGCTCGGCGGCACCGACCAGAAGTTCAACCTGCTGATGGGCCGCGGCCTGCAGGAAGCGCACGGACAGGCGCCGCAGGTGGTGCTGACCATGCCGCTGCTCGAGGGGCTGGACGGCGTCAACAAGATGAGCAAGTCGCTGGGCAACTACATCGGCATCGCCGAAGCCCCGATCGACATCGTCAACAAGACCATGAAGATCGGCGACGACCTGATGTGGCGGTGGATCGACCTGCTGAGCTTCGAGATCTCGATCGACGAGGCGGAGCGGCTCAAGGCCGGCGTGGCCGCGGGACTGAACCCGCGCGAGATCAAGCTGCGCCTGGCGCGCGAGCTGGCGGCGCGCTTCCACGACGCGAGCGCGGCCGAAACCGCGATCGCCGGCTGGCATGCGGCGGTCACCGGCCAGGGCGACACCTCGCTGCTGCCGCTGCAGGACGTGGCGGTGCCCGCCGAGGGCCTGCGCGTGGCCGCGCTGCTGACCGCCGCCGGCATCACGCCGTCCAATTCGGAGGCCAACCGCAAGCTCAGGGAGGGCGCGGTGAAGATCGACGGCGCCGTGGTGGAGGACGCGGGCCTGGTGCTGGCGCCGGGCTTCGAAGGCGTGCTGCAGGTGGGCAAGCGCAACTTCGCGCGGGTGCGGCTCGTCACCGCGGCATGACGAGGCGCCCGCCAGGCTGGCGGGCATGGACCCCGGAATCGCACAACAACTGGACGTGGTCGCCAGCATGGCGATCGCGATGCTGCTCGGTGGCCTGATCGGGTTCGAGCGCGAACTCAAGCGCAGGCCGGCGGGCTTCCGCACCCACATGCTCGTGGCCGGCGCGTCGGCGCTGCTGGTCGGCGTCGGCCGGCTGACGGTCGAGGCGCAGGCGGGTTCGCCGGCCAGCGGGATCATGCAGGTCGATCCGCTGCGCCTGGTCGAGGCGGTGATCGCCGGCGTGGCGTTCATCGGCGCCGGGACGATCTTCGGCGAGAGCCGCCGCGGGGGCGAGACCATCTCCGGCATCACCACCGCCGCCTCGCTGCTCACGGTGGCGGTGATCGGCGTGGCCGCGGGACTGGACTACTACCTGGTCGCCGGCACCGCCACCGCGCTGTCGCTGTTCGTGCTGGTCGCGCTGTCGTGGTGGGAAAAGCGCAAGGGCCTGCAGGAGGCCGCGAAGGACCCGCAGGCCGCGGTGTCGCAGGCGCCCAGCGCCGAGGATCCGGCGCGCGTCAGGCGACGCTGAGCGCCGCCAGGCCGAGCAGGCCGAGCACGCAGGCGTAGCCCGTGATCCACGCCAGGCTGCGCCACCGCGGCAGGTCCGCCAGGTAGCACACGCCGTGCGCGATGCGCAGGACCACGAATGCCACCGCCAGCAGCGCGATCCGGCCCGGGTCCACGCCCGCCAGCTGCGCCATCACCACGCCGGCGGCGAACGGCGCGAATGCCTCGAATGCATTGAGGTGCGCGGCGTTCGCGCGCTGCACGCGGTAGTTGCCCTCCTGCTTGCCGAGCCACGCGCGCGGATTGCGGTTGTTGTAGCCGGGCGCGCCGGTCTTGGCGAAGGCGACCCACACGTAGGGCAGCAGGGCGGCGATGAGCACGCACCAGTAGGCGGTGGCGAGGGTCATGGCGTCGGCGGTCTCCGGCAGGAATGCCAGATTAGAGCAGGACGGGCGCGCCCCGTCGCCCGATGGTGCCGATGCCGGCGCGCGCCCCGGCCACCCTGCAGGCGGATCGGCGCAGGGTGCGGCGGACAGCCTCCACGTTGCGTGGGACGCACGGGGCACGACGTCGCGGGACGGATACGGAAACGGCGCCGCATGGGCGCCGTCTCCGGGAGGCCGCGCGGCGCCCCGCTGCGCGCTATTCGAGCGCGGCCCGCTGCGCGTCGCGCGCGGCCTTGAACGGGTTGCCGTCGTACCAGTTCGGCCACTGGCCGCCGTCGGCCAGGTCCAGGCCGACGGAGAACAGCAGTTCCAGGTCCTCGACGATGCCGTCGAACTTCCAGCCTGCGTGGATCTCGTCGCCCGGCTGGTGGTAGCGGCTGGCGTACTCGTCGTTCGCCGTCTTGCCGGCCTCCGCGCCGCCCTCGAGCAGGTCGCTGCCGCCCTTGGCGTACAGCGCCGGCACGCCGGCCTTGGCGAAGTTGAAGTGGTCGGAGCGGAAGTAGAAGCCGCCGGCCGGGTTGCCTTCCTCCACCAGGGTGCGCTGCTGCTTGTCGGCGTGCGCCTTGAGGATGTCCTCCAGCGCCGAATTGCCCTTGCCGGTGACCACCACGTCGCGCGAACGCCCGGCGACGCTCATCGCGTCGAGGTTGATCACGCCGACGGTCTTCTCCAGCGCGAAGCCCGGCTGGGCGACGTAGAACTTCGAGCCCAGCAGGCCCGACTCCTCCAGCGTCACCGCCAGGAACACCACCGAGCGCTGCGGCTGCGCGGACTGCTTGAAGCGCTCGGCGATCTCGATGATGCCGGCCACGCCGGTGGCGTTGTCGACCGCGCCGTTGTAGATCGTGTCGCCTTCGCCCTCGTGCTTGCCCAGGTGGTCCCAGTGGGCGAGGTAGATCACCGACTCCTCCGGCGCCTGGGTGCCCGGGATGTAGCCGATCACGTTCTGCGAGGATTTCTGCTCGACCGTGCTGGCGAGGTCGAACGAGACCTTCGCCGTCAGCGGCACGGCCTTGAAGCCGCGGCGGTTGGCGGCGGCGTACTGCGCTTTCAGGTCGAGCCCGGATTCGGAGAACAGCTGCTGCGCCACCTCGCCGGTGATCCAGCCCTGTGCCGGCAGGCGCGGCTCGGGATCGTCCTCGGCGCGCAGGTCGAACTGGGCGCCCGACCAGGAATTCTTCACCACGTCCCAGCCGTAGGAGGCGCCTTCGGTGTCGTGGATGATCAGCGCGGCGGCGGCGCCCTGGCGCGCGGCTTCCTCGAACTTGTAGGTCCAGCGGCCGTAGTAGGTCATCCGGTTGCCTTCGAACAGGCTCTCGTCGCCGGCATGGAAGCCCGGGTCGTTGACCAGGATCACGACGGTCTTGCCCTTCACGTCGAGGCCGGCGTAGTCGTTCCAGTCCTGTTCGGGGGCGTTAACGCCGTAGCCGACGAACACCAGCTCGCTGTCGGCCACCGCGACCTGCGTCTTGCCGGTGCGGGTGCCGATCACCATGTCGCTGCCGAACTTCAGCTCGCGGGTGGCGCCGCCGCTGTCCAGGCGCAGCACGGTCGCCTCGTCGGCGGTGGTCTCCACCATCGGCACGGTCTGGAAATAGGTGCCGTTGTCGCCGCCCGGCTCCAGGCCGATGCGCTCGTACTGGGCCTTGATGTACTCGACCGTCTTCTCTTCGCCGGCCGAACCGGGGGCGCGGCCCTCGAACTCGTCGGACGCGAGCGTGGTGACCAGGGCGCGGACGTCGTCGGCGTCGATCTCCGGCTTGAAGGTGTGCGCGTCGGGCGCGGGCGCCTCGGCGACGGGCGGGGCGGGCGTGTCGGCGGCCTCGGGCGCGGGCGCGCGGTTGCACGCGGCCAGCAGCAGGCTGCCGCTGCACAGCAGGATCAGGGAATGGCGCATCGGTGACTCCGGTCGAACGGTGCGCCGATTCTACGCGTCCCCGACCACCGCGCCCGCGTCGCCGGCCGGATCACTCCGCCGGCGCGCGCTCCCCGCTGTACGGGGTCGCCGTGGCGCCGGTGACCGGGCCGGTGCGCGCGGTCTGGTGCACGTACAGCGTCACCTCGCGCTCGAACTTCAGCGGGCCTTCGACCACCGCGTCCGGGCCGATGATGATCCGCGGCTTGCGCTTGTTGACCTGCACCGGGAACCAGTTCGAGGTCGGCTTGGTCACGGTGATGCCGCCGCGCACGTGCGAACCGACGCCGACGGTGATGTCGCCGCTGACGGTTTCGATGCCGCCGGCCAGGTCGACGTCGACCAGCCCGATCGCGCCATTGACGGTGCTCACGCCACCGCCCACGCTGCCGGCGGCGCCGACGAAGATGCTGCCGTTCACCGTTTCCACGTCGCGGGCGATGCGCGCGCGTTCGCCGATGCGGATGCTGCCGTTGACCGTCGACAGGCTGTCGGCGCCGATGTCGTCGCCCGCGCGGATGCTGCCGTTCACCGTTTCGGCATCCGCGACCATGGCGCCCGATTCGATGGTGATGCTGCCGTTGACGGTGTCGACGTCGCCGTAGGGCCGCCCGGCCTGGGCGACGACGCTGCCGTTGACCTTGCTGATGTCCTGCTGCGCCAGCGCCGGGGCGGCGGACAGCAGCAGCGAGCAGGCGAGGGTGACGGCGATGCAGGAATGCTTCATGGCGATGGCCCTCCCGGGCGGTGCGGCATGCGGTTGCCGGTGCAACGGTGTGCAGTGGAGCAGGTTCGGAACCAGCTTGCACCGGCTTGGCTACAATCGCACCGGTCGAAAGTCACCGGGACTCCCGTCCGTGCCTGCCTCCCCCGCTTCCCGCGCCGCCCGCCCCCGCCCCGTGGTCCTGCTGATCCTCGATGGCTGGGGCCACCGCGACGATCCGGCCGACAACGCCATCGCCCTGGCCGACGTGCCCAACTGGCGCCGGCTGCTGGCCGAGCACCCGACCACGCTGATCCACACCGAGGGCCGCTATGTCGGGCTGCCGGACGGGCAGATGGGCAATTCCGAAGTCGGGCACATGAACATCGGCGCCGGGCGCATCGTCTACCAGGACCTCACCCGGATCGACGCCGCGATCGAGGACGGCAGCTTCTTCGAGACCGCCGAGCTCAATGCCGCCTGCGACGCGGTGCTCGCCGATGGCGGCACCCTGCACGTGATGGGGCTGCTGTCGCCCGGCGGCGTGCACAGCCACGAGGCGCACATCTTCGCCATGCTCGACCTCGCCGCCCGCCGCGGCGTGCCGCGCGTGGCCGTGCACGCCTTCCTCGACGGCCGCGACATGCCGCCGCGCTCGGCCGAGCCGAGCCTGCGCGCGCTGCAGGACAAGTGCGACGCGCTCGGCAATGCGCACATCGCCAGCGTGTCGGGCCGCTACTGGGCGATGGATCGCGACCAGCGCTGGGAGCGCGTGCGCAAGGCCTGGGACGCGGTGGTCGAGGCGCAGGGCGATGCGCCCGATGCGCTGTCGGCGCTGCGGGCGGCCTATGCACGCGGCGAGAACGACGAGTTCGTCGCGCCGACCGCGCTCGCCGGCGCGCAGCCGATGCGCGACGGCGACGCGATCGTGTTCATGAACTTCCGCGCCGACCGCGCGCGCCAGCTCAGCGCCGCGTTCGTATCGCCGGATTTCGCCGGCTTCGGCAACGGCGTGCGCCGTCCGGCGCTGGCGCGCTACGTGTGCCTGACCGAATACGACGCCACGCTGCCGGCACCGGTCGCGTTCGCGCCCGACAACCTCGCCAACACGCTCGGCGAGGTGCTGGGCGCGCAGGGGCTGACCCAGCTGCGCATCGCCGAGACCGAGAAGTACGCCCACGTCACCTTCTTCATGAGCGGCGGCCGCGAGGCGCCGTACCCGGGCGAGGAGCGCATCCTGGTCCCCAGCCCGAAGGTGGCCACCTACGACCTGCAGCCGGAGATGAGCGCGCCGGAAGTGTGCGCGAAGCTGGTCGAGGCGATCGAAGCCGAGCGCTTCGACGCGATCATCTGCAACTTCGCCAACCCCGACATGGTCGGCCACACCGGCGTGCTGTCGGCGGCGATCAAGGCCGTCGAAACCGTGGATCGCGCGGTCGGCGAGATCATCGCCGCGGTGCGCGACAAGGGCGGCGAACTGCTGGTGACCGCCGACCACGGCAACTGCGAAATGATGCGCGACCCGGAGACCGGCGAGCCGCATACCTCGCACACCGTCGGCCCGGTGGACCTGGTCTACGTCGGCTCCCGTGCAGCCACGCTGCGCCGCGGGGGCGCGCTGCGCGATCTCGCGCCGACCATCCTCGACCTGCTCGGCGTTACGCAACCGGCCGAGATGACCGGCGCCAGCCTGCTGGTCGCGAAGGAATGATCCACGCGGCCCGCGCCCGGCGGGCCCTGGCGGCGGCGCTGCTGGCCGCCGCGTGCATGGCGGCGCCGGCGGGGGCCTGGCAGTCCGGCGGCGAGACCGAGCAGCGCCTGGACCGCGTGCGCAAGGAGCTGCGCGACGTCGCCAGCGAACGCCGCCGGATCGAAGGCCAGCGCGGCGAGGCCGCGCGCCAGCTGCGCGCCGCCGACGAGCAGGTCGCCAGCAGTGCGCGCGCCCTGCAGCAGACCGAGGCCGAACTCGCGCGGCAGCAGGCCGCGCTGAAGGAGCTTGCGACCACCCGCGACGCCCTGCGCACGCGCATGGGCGCCCAGCGCGAGGAGCTGCGCGCGCTGCTGCGCGCCAGCTACACCGCCGGCGATGCCGCGCCGCTCAAGCTGCTGCTGGCCCAGGACCAGGTGGCCGACGCCAGCCGCGCGCTGACCTACCACCGCTACCTGCAGCGGCAGCGCGCCGAACGCATCGCCGCGCTGCGCGGGGAGCTGGCGGGGCTCGAATCGCTCGAACGCGAGATCGCCGATCGCCGCCAGGCGCTCGAGCGCGCCCGCGAGAACCAGCGCGCCCAGGTGGCGGCGCTGGAGCGCGACCGCCGCGAGCGTGCGCAGGCCGTGGCGACGCTCGACAAGCGCTACCGCGACCGCAGTGCGCGCGAGCAGGCCCTGGGCCGTGATGCGAAATCGCTGGAGCGCCTGCTGGCGCGCCTGCGCGCCGCCGCGGCGAAGGCCGAGGCCGAACGCAAGGCGGCCGCCGCGCGGGAGGCCAGGCGGCAGGCCTCGCCCGGCGGCGGCAACCCGGCGCGCCGCGCTCCCGCCCAGGTCGCGCGCGCGGCGCCGATCCAGGTCGGCGGCCTGGGCTGGCCGCTGTCGGGCTCGCTGCTGGCCGGCTTCGGCGGACGCATGCCCGACGGGCGCAGCAGCCAGGGCGTGCTGATCGGTGCGGCGGCCGGTTCGCCGATCCGCGCGGTGGCGGACGGCACGGTGGTGTTCGCCGAGTGGATGACCGGCTACGGCATGATCCTGATCGTCGACCACGGCAACGGCGCGATGAGCCTGTACGCCCACTGCGACGCGCTGCTCAAGGAGGCCGGCGCCGCCGTCCGCCGCGGCGACGCGGTTGCGACCGTCGGCAATTCCGGCGGCCAGGGCCAGCCGGCGCTGTATTTCGAACTGCGCCGCAACGGCCAGCCGGTGAATCCGACCGGCTTCCTGCAGAAGCGCTGAGCGGCGCGGCACGCGCCTGCAGGGACTCCCCGCGCTCCGAGACGGCTGCGCCGGCGCGCCGGCGCACTCGTCCCGCGCCAGGCGCACGGTCGGGGCGCTCGCCGCAGCGCACCGGTCCTGCGTGTGCGGTGTCCGCTCTGGGACGGCGCCAGGCCTGCCGCCATCGGTGCGCGCGAGGCGATCGGGCTGGCGGCTGAGTTGCCCGCCTGCCCGGCCAGCGTCCGCAGCCAGTGCGGCTTCACGAAACTCCCCGACGCGCCCGCATAATCGGGCGGAGCCGCGCCCCGCGCGGCCACACGTCGCCGTTCCCCCGGAGTTCCTGCATGCCCGTCCGCCCGTTGCCGCTGCTCGCCGCCCTGCTGCCGCTGGCGCTCGCGTCCCTGCCCGCACCCGCCCAGGAACCGCAGCCGGCGCCGGAGGCGCAGGCCCCACGTCCGGCGCCCGAGCAGGGCGCCCCCGAGGCGCAGGACGCGCCCGTGCCGGCGCCGGTCGACGACGCGCGACCGCAGGCGCCGCGCGATCCCGCATCGCCCGCGCCGCGGCCGATGGACCCCACCCCGCCGCAGGTCGACGCCCCTCCCGCCGGTCCGGAGGCTCCGGCTCGCGAGGACGGTCGTCCGGAACGCTCGCCCGCCCCGCCGCAGGACGCATCCGACCCCGGCGACGCGCCCGAAGAGACCGCACCCGAGGCCGAGGCGCCGGTGCCCGCCAGCGACGATCCCGACGCGGCCGAAAGCGCCGCCACCAAGGTCCCACTGGAAGAGATCCGCCGCTATGTCGGCCTGTTCAACGCCATCCGCCAGGGCTACGTGGACGAAGTGGACGACCGCGAGCTGATGAGCGCCGCCATCCGTGGCCTGCTGCTCGACCTCGACCCGCACAGCGCCTACCTCGAGAAGCGCGCGGCCGAGGCCTTCGACGAGGGCACCACCGGTGCCTACGACGGCATCGGGGTCGAGGTACTGCAACTGCCCGACGGCAAGGTGCGGGTGATCGCGCCGATCGACGATACCCCGGCGGCCAAGGCCGGGATCCGCTCCGGCGACACCATCGTCGCGGTCGACGGCAAGCCGC
Source organism: Luteimonas rhizosphaericola (assembly GCF_029888045.1). Taxonomy (GTDB): domain Bacteria; phylum Pseudomonadota; class Gammaproteobacteria; order Xanthomonadales; family Xanthomonadaceae; genus Luteimonas; species Luteimonas rhizosphaericola. The sequence continues at coordinate 247,069 of NZ_JARXRN010000025.1, forward strand.
TGACCCCGGCCGACGCCGAGGGCCATGGCCCGCTGCGCGGCGCGCCGGGCACGCGCGCGGTGCTCACCGTGCTGCGCGAAGGGGAGGCCGAGCCGCTGGAAATCACGGTCAACCGCGAAACGATCCGCGTCGCCAGCGTGCGCGGCCGCATGCTGGAGCCGGGCTACGGCTACGTGCGCATCAGCCAGTTCCAGGTCGAGACCGGCGAGGACTTCACCCGCACCGTCGAGCGGCTCAAGGGCGAGGCCGGCGGTCGGCTCAAGGGCCTGGTGATCGACCTGCGCAGCAATCCAGGCGGCCTGCTGACCTCGGCCGTGCGGGTGGCCGACGACCTGCTCGAGCGCGGCCGCATCGTCAGCACCCGGGGCCGCAACCCGGTCAACGACACTGAATTCAGCGCCACCGCCGGCGACTTGCTGGCCGGCGCACCGGTGGTGGTGATCATCGATGCCGGCTCGGCCAGCGCCTCGGAGGTGCTGGCCGGCGCCCTGCACGACAACCGCCGCGCGCGCATCGTCGGCAGCCGCAGCTTCGGCAAGGGCTCGGTGCAGACGGTGATGCCGCTGGGCAACGGCGATGCGGTCAAGCTCACCACCGCGCGCTATTTCACCCCCAGCGGGCGTTCGATCCAGGCCCGCGGCATCGATCCGGACGTGGTGCTGACGCCGGACGACCGCGAGGCAAGCGCGACCGCGAACGGCCCCGGCTACACCGAGGCGACCCTGCCGGGCCACCTGCGCGGCGACGAGGAGGAGGAAGGCGCCAACGCCGGCGACGTGCTCGAGGGCGACGGCCCGATCACCGCCGCGCTGGCCGAACTCAAGGCGCCCGGCTCGGTCGCCAGACGGCAGGCGGCCACGCAGGCCGCCCCCGCGGCGACGCCGTCCGCGCCCGGGTCCGCGGCGGCCAGGGCGGCGGATGCGCCGGCACCGGCTGCCGGTTCCGGCGCGCCCCCGGCCGACGCGACGACGGCGACCGAGGCCACCGAGGCCACCGAGGCGGCGGACGCGGCAGATTCGGCGGACGCCGCGGACCCCGCAGAACCCGCAGACCCCGGGACCCCGACCGACCCGGACGCCCCGATGCCGCAGCCCGACCGCCCCGCGCAACCGGCTGAGCCCGTGACGCCATAGTGCAGGGCCCTGGCCCGCGGCCCACGCTGTCCGCACGGCCCTGCGTCGCGTCCGCCCGCCTCGGGCCTCGTCGCCCTCCGGTCCGGGCGGCCTGGCCTCGTGCAGCGGCCGGGTCCGGCGACCCACGCGGGCGTCGCTGCTTGCCGACGCCCATCGCGTCCCACGATCCTCGTCCGCGGCCGCGGACCGACGTCGCGTGACCCGACCGTGGCGCGCTGCGCACCCGCGCGCCGTCCGCATGCGGCCGCAGCCCGCCGCGTCGCGGCAGGTGCGCCTAGGGCGGCCCCGCCACCCGAAGGCCGATCCACACCGCGGCGATGCCCAGTGCCAGGCTGCCGCCCGCATAGCCCGCCGCCACCAGCCACTCGCCGCGGCGCAGCAGGTGGGCGGTCTCCAGGCCGAAGGCCGAGAACGTGGTGAAGCCGCCGAGCAGGCCCGTGAACAGCAGCAGCCGCAGGTCGGGCGAAAGCCAGCCCGGATGGCGTTCGGCCAGGCCCGCAAGCAGGCCGGCCGCCAGGCAGCCGGCCACGTTCACCGCGAAGGTGCCGAGCGGGAATTTCTGCGGCGCGGCCGTCGCCAGCGTCCAGCCCGCCAGCAGGTAGCGCGCGATCGAGCCGGCAGCCCCGCCCAGCCCCACCAGCGCGATCGCCGGCAGCGACATCGCGCTCAGCGCGGTTTGGCCGGCAGCGGGAAGGGCGTGACCACCTTCTCGCCCGAGACCGCGTCGCGGATCGCGGACTGGCCCTTCTTCTCCACTTCCTCCACCCGCAGCACCGCCTGCATCGGCAGGTGCAGGGCGCGGGTGTTGCCGAACTCGTCGCGCAGGCGCTCCTCGGTGGGATCGACCACGATCCCGTCGTGCACGTCGAACACCAGTTCGGCGACCTCGACGAAGCCCCACAGCCGGCCGCTCTCCACGCGCCGCGCGTACAGCTCGTAGACCTTGCCGTGGTTGAGGAAGGTGACCTTGTAGAGCGTCTTCGACATGGCGGGAGTATAGGCGCGGGGCGGAACGGGCTGGCGACGAGGTGGGTGCGCTCAGTAGCCTTTCAAGCGCCGCAGCCGGCGCGCGATCGCGCCGCGCGAGGCGATCGCGTAGAGGATCCCGAACAGGAACCCGGCCGCGTGCGCGGCCCAGGCCACGGCGCCGAACGCCGGGCCGATGTAGGCGAACACGATCTGCAGCGCCGCCCACACCCCGATCAGCAGCGAGGCCGGGGCGCGCACGAATTCCAGGAACAGCCCCAGCGGCACCACCACCCCCAGGCGCGCCCGCGGGAACAGCGCCAAATAGGCGCCGATCAGGGCCGAGACCGCGCCGCTGGCGCCGATGATGAGCCGGTCCGGGGCGCCGATCACCAGCACCGCGAACAGGTTCGCCAGCGCGCCGCCGAGGAAGAACAGCGCCAGGAACCGCCACGGCCCCATCACCCGCTCGGCGGGCAGGCCGAAGATCAGCAGGAAGACCAGGTTGCCCAGCAGGTGGGCCCAGTCGGCGTGCAGGAACAGGGCGCTCACCAGGCGCAGCCACTGCTGCGGGTCGCTCCAGGTCTCCCACGGCCCTTCGCCGGGCGCGCCGCCGGCCAGGGCGCCCCATTCCAGCAGCAGGCTGCGCTGCAGCGCGTCCGGACGCGAGAGCGCCCACAGGAACGCCGCCCACAGGAGCGCGGCCAGCAGCGGGGTCGCCCAGCGCAGCGACGCGCCGGAGCGGGTGGGGACCGACACGAACATGGCGCGACCTTACACGCTCGCGCGCCCACGCACGCCGGTGCGGCAGGCGTCGCGTGCCGCAGGGCACGTTCACCACACGCACCGGTACGGTATAGTGCGCGCCGCGTCGTGGGTCGGGAGGGCGAGTTCCGGCGGCGAAGGCGGGCATGAGGCCCGCGTGCACTGCGGCGCGTCATACCCCGTCATCGGAGAGAGACCCGCAATGCGCAAGCTTCCCCACGTCACCGTCCTGGCGCTCGGCATTGCCGGCGCGATGGGCTTCGCCTCCAGCGCCCACGCCGCCGGCTTCCAGCTCAAGGAAAACAGCGTCAAGTCGATGGGCAGTGCCTTCGCCGGCACCGCCGCCAAGACCGGCGACTCGTCCGTCGTCGCCAACAACCCGGCGGTGATGACCCAGTTCGAGGGCAACACCTTCCAGATCGACGTCACCGCGATCGACCTGAGCTACGAGTTCGAGGGCACCGCGACCGACGCGTTCGGCCGCCCGATGACCGGCAGCAACGGCGGCGACGCCGGCGACATCACGCCCGTCCCGGCGATGTCCTACATCCGCAAGTTCGACAACGGCGTCGCCTTCGGCGCCATGGTCAGCGCCCCGTTCGGCCTGAAGACCGAATACGAGGACGGCTGGGTCGGCCGCTACTTCGCCCACACCTCCGACGTGCGGATCGTCGACCTCACCCTGTCGGGCGCGCTCGACATCACCGACCGCTTCTCCGTGGGCCTGGGCGCGATCGTCTCGCGCGCGGACGTGACCCTGTCGCGTTCGGTCGACTTCGGCACCCTGCTGTACTCCAACCCGGCCACGCGCCCGCTGCCGTTCGCGCAGCCGCAGGCGGCCGACGGTTTCGTGGAGGTCGGCGGCGACGACAACGGCTTCGGCTGGCTGGTGGGCGCGCACTTCCGCCCGACCGACAACGTCGCGATCGGCGTGAGCTACCGTTCCGAAATCGACTACGAACTGCGCGGCACCGCCGACTGGACCGTGCCGGGCAACGTGGCCGCGGTGTTCGGTGCCAGCCCGATGACCTCTCCGCTGTTCAAGGACGGCGACGTCTCGGCCAACCTGACCACGCCGTCGATCCTCTCGGTCGGCGCGACCTGGCAGCTCAACGAGCAGTTCGCGCTGTCGGCGAGCTGGGCCGAGACCGGCTGGTCCTCGCTGCGCGAGGTGCGGATCAACTTCGACAATCCGGATCCGGACGCGGTCGAGCCGTTCGAGTGGGACGACACCAGCTTCGTGTCGATCGGCGCCGAGTACAAGCTCAACGAGCGCTGGACCCTGCGCGGCGGCATCGCCGACGACCAGACCCCCACCAGCCTGGTGCACCGCACCCCGCGCCTGCCCGACGACGACCGTCGCTGGTACTCGGTCGGCGCGACCTGGATGGTCAACGACACGCTCGACGTCAACTTCGGCTTCACCCACATCAAGCCGGACGACCCGAAGGTCGACATCGCCTCCAGCGGCTCGCGCATCGTCGGGCCCTACGACGGCAGCGCCAACCTCTACGGCGTGTCGGCGCAGTACCGCTTCTGATCCTGCGGTCCTTCGTGAGACGAAAAGGCCCCGCTTCGGCGGGGCTTTTTCTTGCGCTGGATGCTCGACGGCAATCGCACCCGCAACCGCACCCGCAACCGCACCCGCACCCGCACCCGCACCCGCACCCGCACCCGCACCCGCACCCGCACCCGCAACCGCAACCGCACCCGCAACCGCAACCGCAACCGCACCCCAACCGCACCCCCAACCGCACCCCCAACCGCACCCCAGCCCTGCAAGCCAAGCGCACCCGGGTGGTCGGCGCCACGCCGCAGGACGGAGTGGCATCGCATGGAACGACTCGCCCGCGGATCATCTTCCGGCGTCTCGGCTTCCCGGATGCGGCTTACAGCCTTATCCGGGCTACGCGCCTGCCCGGGGCGGGCGCCACGACCCGCGTAGCCCGGGTAAGCGAAGCGCACCCGGGGTGGATCCCCCGCGGCAGGTCAGGCCGTCTCGACGAAACTTCGGCAGACGAATCCGTCGTGCCGGTGCCCGTCGCATCGGATCTCCTGATCATCCAGCGGCGCCTGGCCTCGATGCGCATGTCCGCTGCCGCAACGGACGGCGGCCTGCATCCGGTTGTGCGGCAGCGGGTCCCGTGCGCCGCAACCGTTGCAATGCGGTCAAGCGCACGGAACGCGCGGCACTCACCCCAGCCGCTGCAGCAGGAACGTCCACGCCGGCAGCGTGGCCAGCGACAGCACGATGCCGTAGCCGACCAGGGCCGCGGCCAGGCGTGGCGCCAGGCGGTGCGAGATGGCCAGCGCCGCGGCGGTGATCATCGGCGGCATCGCCGATTCCAGCACCGCCACCTGCAGCACGTCACCGCGCAGGCCGACGCCGAGCGCCAGCGCCAGCGACAGCGCCGGCAGCAGCGCCAGCTTGAGCAGCAGCCCGGTGGCCAGCGGCGCGATCTCGTCGCGCGGCAGGCGTAGCTGGATCGTCAGCCCTACCGCCAGCATCACCAGCAGCAACAGCACGCCGGCCAACCGCTCGAGTGCAGATGCGATCCAGACCGGTGGCTGTTCGGGCATCAGGGTCAGTCCGAACGCGAGCGCCCACATCGGCGGAAAGCGCGCGATGCGCAGCGCGATCTCGCGGCGGGTGGGCGGATGCTCGCCACCGTAGCGTGCCAGCACCACCAGCCCCAGCGTGGACAGCATCACGAAGGTGCCGAACTGGTCGTACACCACCGCATACGGCAGCGCCTGCGCGCCCAGCAGCGCCTGCACCATCGGATAGCCGATGAAGCTGGTGTTGCCGAGCATCGTGCACAGCAGCAGCACCGCGTGTTCGTCGCGGCGCAGCTGCAGCCGTGGCGCCAGCAGCCGCAGCGCCAGCCACGTGGCCGCCGCCAGCGCCCAGGGCACCAGCACCAGCCCCAGCAGCGACAGGTCGAAGCGCAGCCGCGGCACGTGGATCAGGATCGCCGCCGGCAGGCACACGTACAGCACCACCCGGTTCAACGTCTCCGCGGCGTTGCCCGGCAGTACCCGCAGCCGCGCGAACGCCATCCCCAGGGCGAGCATCGCCAGCATCAGTGCGAAGGCGGCGAAGGCCATCGGGACCGGTCACGCGTCGTGGGAGGATCGCCATCATAGGCACGCGATCATGGCGCGCCATTGGCCGATGGATGCAGGCGGGCCGTGATCCGTAGCCCGGGTAAGCGAAGCGCACCCGGGGTGCCGCCGCCACGCCGCAGGACATTGACATGGACGGTGCGCCGGCTTTTGCGTTTCTCCCGGATGCGGCCTTCGGCCTGATCCGGGCTACACGGCTTTGGATGCGGGCGGACCCGTGATTCGTAGCCCGGGTAAGCGAAGCGCACCCGGGGTGCCGTCGCCACGCCGCACGACGTTGACATGGACGGTGCGCCGGCTTTTGCGTTCTCCCCCGGATGCGGCCTTCGGCCTGATCCGGGCTACGCGGCTTTGGATGCAGGCGGACCCGTGATTCGTAGCCCGGGTAAGCGAAGCGCACCCGGGGTGCCGTCGCCCCGCCGCACGACGTTTGACATGGATGTGTGCCGGCTTTTCCGTTTCTCCCGGATGCGGCCTTCGGCCTTATCCGGGCTACGCGGCTCGTTCGGTCCAGCACGCTGCAGCGCAACGGGCGCTCATCGCTGCGCGCGGCATGCCGCGCACACGGCAGCTACTCGATCCGGCCCGCCGAAGCACGGCGGGCGTTCGTTCGCGCACGAAGCAATGCTTCGCAAGCGCGCTCACTCGGTCCGGCCCGCTGCAGCGCAGCGGGCGTTCGCAGCTGCCGCGCGGCATGCCGCGCACACGGCAGCTACTCGGTCCGGCCCGCCGAAGCACGGCGGGCGTTCGTTCGCGCACGAAGCAATGCTTCGTCAGCGCGCTCACTCGGTCCGGCCCGCTGCAGCGCAGCGGGCGTTCGCAGCTGCCGCGCGGCATGCCGCGCATACGGCAGCTACTCACCCAACGTCAGCAGGGAGGCGTTGCCGCCGGCGGCGGTGGTGTTGATGGTGACGGTCTTTTCGGTGGCGAAGCGCGGCAGGTAGTGCGGGCCGCCGGCCTTGGGGCCGGTGCCGGACAGGTTCTGGCCGCCGAAGGGCTGCACCCCGACCACCGCGCCGATCTGGTTGCGGTTGACGTACACGTTGCCCACCTTCGCCCGCTGCACGATCCGATCGACGGTCTCGTCGATGCGCGAGTGGATCCCCAGCGTGAGGCCGTAGCCGGTGGCGTTGATGGCGTCGACCACCGCGTCGAGGTCGCTCGCCTTCCAGCGGATCACGTGCAGCGCGGGGCCGAAGTTCTCGCGCGTGAGCTGCGACAGCGACTGCAGCTCCCAGGCGCGCGGCGCGAAGAAGGTGCCGTGTTCGGTGCCCGCGCCCAGTTTCGCCTCGGCGATGAGTTTCGCCGCGCCCTGCATGCGCCCGGCGTGCTCGTCGAGCAGGCACTTGGCGTCGGTGTCGATCACCGGGCCGACGTCGGTCGACAGCAGGGCCGGGTCGCCCACCTGCAGTTCGGCCATGGCGCCGGCGAGCATGCCGATCACCTTGTCGGCGATGTCTTCCTGCACGAACAGCACCCGCGCCGCCGAGCAGCGCTGGCCGGCCGAGGTGAAGGCGGACGCCAGCGCGTCCTTCACCAGCTGCTCGGGCAGGGCGGAGGAATCGGCGATCAGCGCGTTCTGGCCGCCGGTCTCGGCGATCAGCACGCCGATCGCGGCATCGCGCGCGGCCATGGCGCGGTTGATCGCGCGCGCGGTGTCGGTCGAGCCGGTGAAGGCCACGCCCGCCACGCGCGGATCGGAGGTCAGCGCGGCACCGACGGTGGCGCCGTCGCCGGGCACGAACTGCAGCGCCGCCTCCGGCACGCCGGCCTCGTGCAGCAGCGTCACCGCGTGCCAGCCGACCAGGTTGGTCTGTTCGGCGGGCTTGGCGATCACGCTGTTGCCGGCCGCCAGCGCCGCGGCCACCTGGCCGGCGAAGATCGCCAGCGGGAAGTTCCACGGGCTGATGCACACGAACACGCCGCGGCCGCCGAGCTGCAGCGCGTTGGATTCGCCGGTGGGGCCGGGCAGCGGCTGCGGCGCGAACTCGCGCCTGGCCTGCGCGGCGTAGTAGCGCAGGAAGTCCACCGCCTCGCGCACCTCGGCCACGCCGTCAGGGATGGTCTTGCCGGCTTCGAGCGTGCACAGCGCGATGAACTGCGGCATGCGCCGTTCCAGCAGGTCGGCCGCGTGCTCGAGGATCGCCGCGCGCGAGGCGGCCGGGGTCGCGTCCCACGCGGCCTGGGCGTCGACCGCATTGGCCAGCGCGCGCTGCACGGTGGCGGTGTCGGCGGCCTGCCACTGGCCCACCTGGCGACGGCGGTCGGCCGGGCTGGTGACCGCGATCATCGGCCCGGACGCCTGCGCGCCCGGGACCAGCGGCGCGGCACGCCAGCCGCCGTCGCCGGCGCGGGCGATGGCCGCCTCCACCTGGGAGGCGAGCGCGCGCAGCTGGTCGTCGTCGGCGAGGTTCACGCCCATGGAATTGCTCCTTTCAAAGCCCTGGCTGCGGTACAGGTCGACCGGCGGCGGGATGCGCGGATGGGGGATGGCGTCGAAGCCGGCCACGACCTCGACCGGGTCGCGCACCAGATCGTCGATCGAGACGTCCTCGTCGCTGATGCGGTTGACGAAGCTGGAGTTGGCGCCGTTCTCCAGTAGCCGGCGCACGAGGTAGGGCAGCAGGTCCTCGTGCGAACCGACCGGGGCGTACACGCGGCACGGCACGCCGAGGCGGTCGGCCGGAATCACCTCGGCATACAGGTCGTCGCCCATGCCGTGCAGTTTCTGGAACTCGTAGGAATGCCGGGCGCCGTCGCCCGCCCCTGCGCCGTCCGCCGACCGCGGACCGGCGGACGACGGCAGCAGCGCGCCCGCCATCCGGTGCACCGCCGCGATGGTCTGCGCGTTGTGGGTCGCGAACATCGGGTAGATCGCGTCGGTGTTCGACAGCAGCCGCGCGGCGTTGGCCAGGTAGCTGACGTCGGTGTTCGGCTTGCGGGTGAACACCGGGTAGCCCGGCAGGCCGTCCACCTGCGCGCGCTTGACCTCGCTGTCCCAGTACGCGCCCTTGACCAGGCGCACCGGGATGCGGCGACCGTGGCGGCGGGCGAGGTCGGCGATCCAGTCGATCACGAACGGCGCGCGCTTCTGGTAAGCCTGCACCACGATGCCGAAGCCGTCCCAGCCGGCGAGCAGCGGATCGGCGAACACGCGCTCGATCACGTCCAGCGACAGTTCCAGCCGGTCGGCCTCCTCGGCGTCCAGGGTCAGGCCTATCGCGTGGCCCTTGGCCAGGCGCGCCAGCTTCAGCAGCCGTGGCGCCAGTTCGGCCAGCACGCGCGCGCGCTGCGCGTGCTCGTAGCGCGGGTGCAGCGCCGAGAGCTTGACCGAGATCGACGGCGCGGCGATCGCGTCGGCGAACGGGCCGGTGGCGCCGATGGCGTCGATCGCCGCGGCGTAGGCCTGCAGGTAGCGGTCGGCGTCGGCCTGGGTGAGGGCCGCCTCGCCCAGCATGTCGAAGGAATAGCGGTAGGCGGCGTTGGCGCCCTTGCGCGAGCGCGCGAGCGCCTCGCCGATGGTCCGGCCCATCACGAACTGGTGGCCCATGATCCGCATCGCCTGGCGCACCGCCAGCCGGATCACCGGCTCGCCCACGCGCCCGACCAGGCGCTTGAAGGCGTTGTGCACGTCGCGCCGGGTCTCGTCGGCCAGGTCGACCAGGTGCCCGGTCAGCATCAAGCCCCAGGTCGAGGCGTTGACCAGCACCGAATCGGACTGGCCCACGTGCTTCTTCCAGTCCGCCTCGCCCAGCTTGTCGCGGATCAGGCGGTCAGCGGTGTCCTGGTCGGGGATGCGCAGCAGCGCCTCGGCCACGCACATCAGCAGCACGCCCTCCTCGCTGCCCAGGTCGTACTGGCGCATGAAGGCCTCGATTGCGCCCTGGTCGGCGGCGCGGGCGCGCACCCGGCGGACCAGGTCGGTCGCGGTGGCCCGGATCGCCGCGCGGTCGGACTCGCCCCAGCCCGGCGCGGGCTGCCGGGCGACGGCCAGCAGGGCCTGCACGTGCATGGCCTCGTCGAGCGCCCAGCCGGCGGTGATCGCCGCGCGCAGCGGCGCCGGACCGGGCGTGGCCGGGTCGGGCTGGACGGGTGCCGGGGCGGACGGGGAGGAGGAAACGGTCATGGGCGGGCCGGTCAGGGGCCGGCGCGACCGCCGGCGGGGCCGCGCGCGCGGTTGGCGCACGGCGGTCGGCCATTGTCGCCGCCGCGGTGTGGGCGCGGATTGAACGATTCCCCCGGCGCCGGCGCGGGCGGCGGCACAATCGGTCGCGTCCGGCCGCCTCAGCCCGCGTGCAGGCGCCGGTAGGCGCCCGGCGTCAGGCCCACCAGGGCGGTGAAGCGGCGGGTGAACGCGCTCTGGTCGCTGAAGCCGCAGGCCTGGGCGATGACGGCGATCGGCTCGGGCCCCTGCAGCCGATGCATCGCGGCCTGGATCCGGATCCGGGTCAGCAGCTGCAGCGGGGTGAGCTGGAACACCTTCTGGAAGGTGCGTTCGAGCTTGGACTCCGAGAATCCGGTGATCGCCCGCAGGTCGGCCACGCGCACGTGCCCGGCGTAGTGCTGGTTCATGTGCACCAGCGCCGCGTGCAGCGAGCGGTAGTCGTCTTCCAGGCCCTCGCGCCCGGCCAGGTCGCGGGAAATGCCCACCAGCCCCACCACCTCGCCGCCCACCCGCAGCGGGCGCTTGCTGGTCAGGCACCATCCGGGCTCCTGGTCGGAGAACAGGTGTTGCTCCAGCAGGTGGTCGATCACCGCCCCGGCCAGCACCTGCTGGTCCTGCAGCCCGTAGTTGGCCGCCAGCCCGCCCGGATACACGTCGCTGGCGCGGCGGCCGATGATGTCGCGGCGCGAGCGCAGGCCCAGCCGCCGCAGCATGGTGGCGTTGACGTGGGTGTAGCGGCCCTCGCGGTCCTTGATGAAGAACAGGACCTCCGGGATGGCGTCGAACAGGGCCTCGACCTCGGTGGCGTCCAGGGCGGGCGATGCGGGCTGGCGCATGGGGCGGTCGGATCCTGCGCACGGGCGCGGCGGCCAGCGCGACCGGTCCGTCGGCGCCGGGGGGAACAAGCCCGGATTCTAGCCCCGCCGTGTCCCGCGCAGACGCCTGCGCCGGCCCGCGTCGCGGCCGTCGGCTTGCCCCTAAACCCTCGCGGCCGCTACCATTTGGAAGTTTTCGCGCGCCCGTGATGCGGGTGCGCCACGTTCAGACGCGGGTGGTGCGGTGGCGGGTTGCGCCGGCGTGGTGTCCGCAGTCATGAGCTCTTGAGGTTCGCAGGCGGCCCCCGGGCCGCGACCGATGACTGGGGTCTAGGCAATGATGCAGGCGCGTTTCTCGCGGTGGGGGTTGGCGGTACTGGCATCGTTGCCGATGGCGGCGCTGGCCGCGGATGCGAAGCCGTGGCAGCTGAACATGGGGCGCGGGGTCACCACCTCGGCGCAGAACGCGTACGAGGCGCACATGCTGGCGCTGTGGATCTGCGTGGCGATCGGCGTGATCGTGTTCGCGGCCATGGGCGTGGCGATGTACAAGTTCCGCCATTCACGCGGCGCGGTGCCGGACACCACCTTCACCCACAGCACGAAGCTCGAGATCCTGTGGACGGTGGTGCCGATCATCCTGCTGGTGATCATGGCCGTGCCGGCGACCGCCAAGCTGGTGGCGATGTACGACACCCGCGAGTCGGAGATGACCATCAAGGTCACCGGCATCCAGTGGATGTGGAAGTACGAATACCTGGGCGAGGGCGTGGAGCTGACCAGCCGCCTGGACCGCGAGTCCGACCGCCTGCGCCAGAGCGGCGAGCGTCCCGACGCCGCGGCCAACCCGCACTACCTGCTCGAGGTCGACAACGAGCTGGTCGTGCCGACCGACACCAAGATCCGCTTCGTGATCACTGCCGACGACGTGATCCACGCCTGGTGGGTGCCGGCGCTGGGCTGGAAGCAGGACGCGATCCCGGGCCTGATCAACGAGGCCTGGACCGAGATCCTCGAGCCCGGCGTGTACCGCGGCCAGTGCGCCGAGCTGTGCGGCAAGGACCACGGCTTCATGCCGATCGTGGTGCGCGCCGTGCCGCGCGCCGAGTTCGACACCTGGCTGGCCGCGCGCAAGGCCGAAGACTCCGCGCCGGCCGACCCGTCGCAGGTGCCCGAGGGCGGTGACGGCACCTCCCCGCGTTCGGTCGACCCGGACATGATCGAAGACGTGCAGCAGGGCGAGGAGCCCGCCGCGCCGCAGGCGACCGACGCCGCCGCTCCCGCCGACGCGCCCAGCGCCGGCTGACCGAATTCCAAGGCCATCGCCCCATGTCAACGCATCCCAACACCGTCGCCGCTCCGATCGAGCACGTCCACACCGACGAACACGGCCACCGGCAGTCGTTCGTCGAGCGCTGGTTCTTCTCCACGAACCACAAGGACATCGGCACGCTGTACCTGCTGTTCTCGTTCGTGATGTTCATCATCGGCGCGGCGATGAGCGTGGTCATCCGCACCGAGCTGGCGGTGCCGGGCCTGCAGCACGTCAGCCCCGAGTTCTTCAACCAGATGACCACCATGCACGCGCTGGTGATGATCTTCGGCGGCGTGATGCCGGCCTTCGTGGGCCTGGCGAACTGGATGGTGCCGCTGCAGATCGGCGCGCCGGACATGGCGCTGCCGCGCATGAACAACTGGTCGTTCTGGATCCTGCCGTTCGCCTTCACCCTGCTGCTGATGACGCTGTTCCTGCCCGGCGGCGGCCCGGCCGGCGGCTGGACGCTGTACCCGCCGCTGTCGCTGCAGGGCGGCTACAACGTGGCGTTCGTGATCTTCGCCATCCACATGATGGGCATCAGCTCGATCATGGGCGCGATCAACGTCATTGCGACCATCCTCAACATGCGCGCCCCGGGCGTGGACCTGCTGAAGATGCCGATCTTCTGCTGGGCGTGGCTGATCACCGCGTTCCTGCTGATCGCGGTGATGCCGGTGCTGGCCGGCGCGGTCACCATGCTGCTGACCGACAAGTTCTTCGCGACCTCGTTCTTCAACGCCGCCGGCGGCGGCGACCCGGTGATGTACCAGCACATCTTCTGGTTCTTCGGGCATCCCGAGGTCTACATCATGATCCTCCCGGCGTTCGGCATCGTGTCGGAGATCATCCCGACCTTCAGCCGCAAGCCGCTGTTCGGCTACCAGGCGATGGTGTACGCCACGGCCTCGATCGCGTTCCTGTCGTTCATCGTGTGGGCGCACCACATGTTCACGGTGGGCATGCCGCTGGGCGGCGAGATCTACTTCATGTTCGCGACCATGCTGATCGCGATCCCCACCGGCGTGAAGGTGTTCAACTGGGTCAGCACGATGTGGCGCGGCTCGATCAGCTTCGAGTCGCCGATGCTGTGGTCGATCGCGTTCGTGATCCTGTTCACCATCGGCGGGTTCTCCGGCCTGATGCTCGCGATCGTGCCCGCGGACTTCCAGTACCACGACACGTACTTCGTGGTCGCGCACTTCCACTACGTGCTGGTGACCGGCGCGCTGTTCGCGATCATCGCCGCGGTGTACTACTGGTGGCCGAAGTGGACCGGGCGCATGTACAACGAGACCTGGGCCAAGTTCCACTTCTGGTGGACGATGGTGTTCGTGAACCTGCTGTTCTTCCCGCAGCACTTCCTGGGCCTGGCCGGCATGCCGCGCCGCATTCCGGACTACAACGTGGTGTTCGCGGACTGGAACCTGATCAGCTCGATCGGCGCGTTCGGCATGTTCGTCACTCCATTCATGATGTTCTTCGTGCTGTGGCATTCGCTGAAGCACGGCGCGCCGGCCGCGGCGCGGTCGTGGGACAGCGCGCGGGGCCTGGAATGGACCGTGCCGTCGCCGGCGCCGCACCACACCTTCGGCACCCCACCGGTGCTGCGTCCGGGCGACCTGGCGCACGACGACGTGGCGCACTGACGGCGCGATATGGCGATCGAGATGACACCGGCCCCGCAGCACGACGGCGACGACGCGGCCCTGCGCCGCCGTCGCGCGGTGCGCACGGCCGTGATCGTCGGCGCGATCGCGGTGGCGATCTACGTCGCCTTCATCGCGTCCGGGGTGATCGGGCGATGAGTGCGCCGGCACCCGGCAAGGGCATCGCGAAGCTGGCGGCGATCTCGCTGGGCGCGTTCGTGTTCACCTTCTCGCTGGTGCCGCTCTACCGGATCGCGTGCGAGAAGGTGTTCGGCATTCGCCTGGACAACACCGCCGCAGACGCCTCCGCGGTCGCGTCGGCGGTGCCGGATGAGCGCTGGGTGACGGTGGAATTCGACGGCAGCGTGAACTCGAAGCTGCCCTGGGGCTTCCGTCCCAACGCCACCCGCATGCGCGTGCGCGTGGGCGAGCAGTACGAGGCCACCTACGCCGCGCACAACAACGGCGCGCGGGCGATCGTCGGCAGCGCGACACCGTCGGTGGCGCCAGCGCGCGCCTCGGGCTACTTCGCCAAGACCGAGTGCTTCTGCTTCACCGCGCAGACCCTGCAGGCCGGCGAGACGCGCGACCTGCCGGTGCGCTTCATCGTCGACCCGTCGCTGCCGGCCGACGTGCACACCATCACCCTGTCGTACACCTTCTTCAAGAACGACGTGCTCACCGAACGCCTCGCGGCGGCGGCGCCGTCGTCGACCGTGCCGCATTCGGCCCCCTGACCCAACGCAATCCGGACTCCACACCATGGCCCAGACCCACGCCCACCCGAGCGACCCGAACGTGTATTTCGTGCCGCACGGCAGCCGCTGGCCGGTGTACGCCTCGGTCGCGCTGTTCGTGGCGATGCTCGGCTTCGCCACCTGGCTCAACGACGTCAGCTGGGGCAAGGCGACGTTCCTGGTCGGCGTGGCCGGGCTGTCGTTCATCCTGTTCAAGTGGTTCGCCGATGTGGTGCTCGAGTCGGTGTCGGGCTACTACAACAAGCAGGTCGACGTCTCGTTCCGGATGGGGATGGTGTGGTTCATCTTCTCGGAAGTGATGTTCTTCGCTGCGTTCTTCGGCGCCCTGTTCTACGCCCGCCAGTTCGCGCTGCCGTGGCTGGGCGGGGCCGGCGACGGCGTGGCCACCAACTACCTGCTGTGGGAAGGCTACAGCGCCGCGTGGCCGACCGCCGGCCCCGGCAGTGTCGGCGGCAGCTTCCAGACCATCCCCGCCTGGGGCCTGCCGCTGCTCAACACCCTGATCCTGCTGACCTCGGGCGTGACCGTCACCATCGCCCACCACGCGCTCAAGGCCGGCCATCGCACCCAGCTGCTGGTGTTCCTGGGGCTGACCGTGCTGTTGGGCTGCGTGTTCCTGTTCTTCCAGGCCGAGGAATACGTCCACGCCTACCGCGACCTCAACCTGACGCTGGGTTCGGGCATCTACGGCTCGACGTTCTTCATGCTCACCGGCTTCCACGGCCTGCACGTCACGCTCGGCACGCTGATGCTGGCGATCATCTGGCTGCGCTGCGCCAAGGGTCATTTCACCAAGGAGAACCACTTCGCGTTCGAGGCGGTGGCCTGGTACTGGCACTTCGTCGACGTGGTGTGGCTGGGGCTGTTCCTGTTCGTCTATGTGCTTTGACGGCCCCGTCCGGGCCACCGGGGATCGGGGATCGGAACAGCGCGATCGCCATGATCCGAAGCAGGAGGGCGCCGGCATGCCGGCGCTTTCCGTTTCTGCGGGGCCACCGCGTCCGGCGCTAGCCCGGGTTGCGACCGACGCCGTGGAACTCGATCCAGCCCATGTGGTTGGCCAGCAGCACCAGCAGGATCAGTCCCACCGACAGCGCAATGCGCTTGGTCAGCGCGTTGACGGTGCGCTTGCTCTGGCCCTTGTCGACCAGCATGTAGTACAGGCCGGCGCCCAGGTTCCACAGGATCAGCGCCAGGAAGGCGACGATCACCAGCGTCTTCAGCGAATCGTTCATCACCAACTCCGGGCAGGGCTGCGGGGCCGGGCGGCATTATCGCAGCCGTGCGGGATCCGGGCGTGAGCAGGCGCGCCACGCTGGTTGCCGGCTGGACGCTGGCGCTGCTGGCGATCGCGGCCTTCGCCGCGCTCGGGCGCTGGCAGCTCTCGCGCATGCACGAGAAGCAGGCGCTGCTCGACGCGGTGGCCGCGACGCTCGCCGACCGCAATCCCCGGCCGTTGTCGGCCGCGGCCGACGCGTCGCGCGCGCGCACGTTCGACTGGGCCGCCGGCGAAGGCGAGTTCCTGCCGGCGCCGGCGGTACTGCTCGACAACCAGCAGCGCGGCGGCCGTGCGGGCGTGCGCGTGTACCGCGCCTTCGCACCGGTCGGCGCACCGCCGCTGCTGGTCGAACTGGGCTGGTTGCCGGTACCGCCGGACCGCAGCATGCCCGTGTCGCCGCCGATCGCGGGACGGCAGCGCGTGCAGGGCCTGCTCGCGCCGCCGCCGTCGGCCGGCCTGGCCGATGCGGCGCCGGCGAGCACCGCCCACGGCAACCTGCTGGCGATCCGGCTCGACGGGGCCGCGCTGCCGGCCGGGCTCGGACTCGACGGGCTGCCGCCGCGGGTGCTCAAGCTCGACCCGGCGCTGCCGCTCGGCCACGCGCGCGACCTCGACGTGCTGCCCAACACCCTGCCGCCGGACAAGCACCTGGGCTACGCGGTGCAGTGGTTCGGCCTCGCGCTCGCGGTGCTGGTCACCGCGCTGATCCTCACCTTCCGCCGGTCCCGCCGATGAACGCCCCCCTCCCCGCGCCGCAGCGCGCCCGCAATCGCGGCATGCTGGTCCTGATCGTGGTCCTGTTCCTGGGCAGCGCGCTGGTGGCCGGCGCGCTGCGGTTCTCCGGCTGGCGGCCCGAGGGCACGCGCAACCACGGCGAACTGCTCGACCCGCCGGGCGACCTGCGCACGGTGGCACCGCGGCTGCGGGACGGCGGGGAATACGCCTGGCGGCCGGCGGAGCGCACCTGGCGCATCGCGCTGGCGCCGCCCGCGGACTGCGCGGCGGCGTGCGTGGAACTCTCGCGCCAGCTCGATACCGTGTGGCAGCTGTTCGGCCACCGCGCCGACCACGTCCACATCCTCTGGATCGGCACTCCGCCCGTCGGCGCGGTGCGCAATGCCGCCTGGCGCGAACTGGCGCCGGACCCCGCGCTGCTGCAGGCGCTGCCGCGGCGCGAGGACCCGGCCGGCACCCCGGTGTACGTGATCGACCCGAACGGCTTCGTCATCCTGCGCTACCCTCCCGGCTCCGATCCGGGCCACCTGCGCGAAGACGTGGCCCGCCTGCTCAAGCTCAGATGATGTCGACCCCCGCTCCCGTCCCCTCGCGCCCGCTGGTGCACCGGCACTTCCACCGCATCGCCTGGCTGGCGGTGGCGCTGACGTTCGGCGTGATCGTGTTCGGCGCCTTCGTGCGGCTGTCCGATGCCGGCCTGAGCTGCCCGGACTGGCCCACCTGCTACGGCCGCGCGACCTGGCCGCAGGCGGTGGACGAGGCCAGCGGCCACGCGGCCAGCGCGATCCGCCCGTTCGAGGACCACAAGGCCTGGCGCGAGCAGGTGCACCGCCACCTCGCCGCGACCCTGGGCGTGCTGGTGCTGGTGCTGGCGCTGCTCGCCGCGCGCCGGCGCCGTTTCGGCGTGGCGCTGGTGCTGGTGGCCTCCGCGCTGGTGGCGGGAGCCATTCCGCTGTACATGCGCGGCCAGATCGGGGCGGCGCTTGCGGTCGCCGGGCTGGGCGAGGCGATGCTGCTGGGCGCGGCGGTCGCCTGGGCCCGACGCACGGCCGCCGGCGGCCCGCGCGATCTCGCGCCCGCCGCCGCACTCACCCTGGCGGTGGTGATCTTCCAGGCGCTGCTGGGCAAGTGGACGGTCACGATGCTGCTCAAGCCGGTGATCGTGATGGGCCACCTGCTGGGCGGCATGCTGACGTTCTCGCTGCTGGCGTGGATGGCCTGGCGTGCCACCCACCTGCCGATCGTGCTGGCCGACGCGCGCGCGCTGCGGCGCTGGCTGGTCGCGGCGGTGGCGGTGCTCGGCGTGCAGATCGCGCTCGGCGGCTGGGTCAGCGCCAACTACGCCGCGCTGGCCTGCGGCGCCGGCGGCTGGACCACCGCACAGGCCCATTACATCGACTTCCCCAAGTGCGTCGGCCAGTGGTGGCCGCCGTCCGATTTCCGCGAAGGCTTCGTGCTCTGGCGCGGCGTGGGCGTGGACTACGAGGGCGGGGTGCTCGACGGCGCGTCGCGCATCGCGATCCAGATGGCGCACCGGCTGTTCGCGGTGGTGGCCGCGGGCGTGCTGCTGGCGCTGTCGTGGCGCCTGTCGCGCACGCCGGGCCTGCGCGGCTGGGCGCTGGCGCTCGCGCTGCTCACCGTCTCGCAGGTGCTGCTCGGCGTGCTCAACGTGAAGCTGTCGCTGCCACTGCCGGTGGCGGTGATGCACAACGGCGGCGCGGCGCTGCTGCTGTTCGCGCTGGTGTCGCTGCTGGCGCGCCTGCGGCGCGCGGGCTGAGGCCGGTGCGCGGCCTCCCTGCACAGCCGGGTGCCCTGGCGCGTTCCAGCGTCGCAGCGGCGAGCGCCGGCCTTTCGCGCGCGCGCATGCCTGGCGCGGGCACCCCGGGTCGCGTCGCGCTCGGCCGCTCCGTGGTGGCGGGCCGATGAGCGCTGCACGCGCCTTCGACCTGCGTCCGTACTGGGCGCTGACCAAGCCGCGCGTGGTGGCGCTGATCGTGTTCACCGCGCTGGTGGGGATGTTCCTCGCGGTGCCGGGCCTGCCGCCTTGGCGCGAGGCGGTGTTCGGGCTGCTCGGCATCTGGCTGGCCGCGGCCTCGGCCGCCGCGATCAACCACCTGATCGACCAGCGCATCGACAAGGTCATGGTGCGCACCGCCGACCGCCCGCTCGCCACCGGCGCGCTGCGCCCGGCGCAGGTGCTGGCGTTCGCGGTCGCGCTGGGCGCGCTGTCGATGGCGCTGCTGGTGGCGCTGGTGAACCCGCTCACCGCCGCGCTCACCTTCGCTTCGCTGATCGGCTACGCGGTGGTCTACACCGGCTTCCTCAAGCGCGCCACGCCACAGAACATCGTCATCGGCGGCATCGCCGGCGCGGCGCCGCCGCTGCTGGGCTGGGCCGCGGTGACGAACATGCAGGGGCAGTGGGACTGGGCCCACGCGCTGCTGCTGGTGCTGATCATCTTCGTGTGGACGCCGCCGCATTTCTGGGCGCTGGCGATCTTCCGCCGCGACGACTACGCGCGTGCGCTGGTACCGATGCTGCCGGTGACCCACGGCGTGGCCTACACCCGCTGGCAGATCCTGTTCTACACCGTGCTGCTGTGCGTGGTGACCCTGCTGCCGGTGGCGATCGGCATGAGCGGGCTGTTCTACCTCGGCGGCGCGGTGGTGCTGGGCCTGGTGTTCCTGTGGTACGCCTGGCGCCTGCTCGATCCACCGGACGAGCTGTTCGCGATGAAGGTGTTCAACTACTCGGTGGTGTACCTGATGGCGCTGTTCGCGTTCCTGCTGCTCGACCACTGGCTGCTGCCGTGGATCGATCCGGCGCCGGTGCAGGCGTTCGAGCTGCAGCGCGTCGGCTGAGACCTGCAGGCGTCAGGCCGGCCGCGCGCGCTCCGCGACTTCGGCCAGCGTCGCGGGCGTGATTTCCCACTGCGCCGCCTCGTCGTAGACGAACTCGGCGTGCAGCCTGCCGCCGGCGCGGCGCAACTGGATCACGCACACCGTCCACGGCGCCCGGCCGTCGACGCGGGTCGCCTCGCGCAGCTCGTCCAGGCGCGCGCCGATGGTGTCGAGCGCGGCCTGCGGCGTCGCCGCGCGCGGCGCCTCGCCGTCGCGATAGCCGAAGCCGCTGATCCGGCGCGCATCGCCGGCGTAGTCGGCGATCAGCGCATAGCCGTCCAGGTCGTGTCCGGCGGTGGCGATGTCGCGCACCAGCAGTTCGCCGATGCCGCGCACCAGCGCGTCCTTGTCGGCGCCGCTCAAGCGCGCATCCCGATCATCGAATCCATGTCCTCGCGCGCGATCCGGTCGAACACCTGGCCTGCCTCGTTGTCGAACACCACCAGCTGCGGATCATAGACCGTGCGTCCGCTGGCCGGGTCGATCACTTCGTAGTCCACCCGCACTTCGTCGGGGCGGCGCGTGTTCTCCGGCCCCAGCGTGACCTGGATGCGCACGTCCATGCCCGCGCCCAGCCAGTCAGCCCATTCCTGCTCCATCGCGGCGAACACGCGCTGGTTGAAGTGGCTCTGCTGCGGGAACATGTTCACCGGCCCGTGGCCGTTGACGAAGCGGTAGGCGATCACGTGGCCGACGTCGTCGCCGCTGCCCTTCATGTCGTTGTCGGCGCGGAAGCGGCTCTGCGCGTTGGCCTCGATGCGGTCGGACTCGCGGCCGCCGCTGCCCGGCTCCCAGGTCAGCGTGGCGTCGGCCGAGCGCGGGCGTCCGCTGTCGTCGAGCGTCCACACGACTTCATTGGTCTCGCCGCTGCCGGTCTCGGTCACGGTGCCGGTGATCGCGCGCCCGTCCACGTCCTCGGCGATGCGTACGCTCGCCTCGTGCGGGGTGCCGTCGAGCAGCATGCGGGTGTAGCCGGCGCGGTCGGTGCCGGCCGGGTCGTCGAGCAGCGCGGTGTGGCGGATGAAATCCTGCCGGTCCGCCGGGAGCGACGCCGGCCCGCCGTCGCGCGGCGCGTCGAACAGGGCCTGGCTGGCGGTCATCACCCGCAGTTCGCCATCCGCGGTCATCTCCAGCGACAGGCGCACGTCGCTGACGGCGCCCAGTCCGTTGGCCTTCGCCAGCGCCTGGAAGCTGGCCTCCAGCGGCGTGCCGAGCGTGTCGGCGCCCTGGATCTCGATCCGCGTCCGCGGCGGAATGGTCGAAGGGTCGAACGGGTTCACCTCGCGCATCTGCAGCGGGCTCGCGTGCTCGTTGCGCAGGGTGACGCTGTAGCGCACCTCGACCGACTGCGGCGCGACGCCCGGCGCCGATGCCTCCACCGTGCCCGAGGCCGCGTAGTGGGTGTTCCACTGGTCGGCGCGCTCGTCCTGCAGCCGGACCGAGGCCGGGTCGAGTGCGAAGCGGACGTCCGCCGGATCGGCGGCGAGCAGGTCCGGCCCGAAGCCGGGCACTGCGCCGGCGAAGGCGGGCGGGGCCGACCATCCGGGCCAGTCGCCCCCGGGAGCCGTCGGCGGCGGGAAGCGGAACGTCTCGTCCATCATGCGCAGGCCGGGGGCGTGCGGTGCCGTACGGCACCCTCGGTGAGGCAGGGTACGCAGCCCCGGCGGGGCGCGACATTGGGGAAAACCCGGGGCGGGACGCGCCCGCCGGCCGCGTCGTGCCGGCCCCGTCACCCCCCGCCCCTATACTCTGCCGTCCGACCCGCGGTCGGTCGCGGTCCGCGCCCGGGGCCGCGCCGGGACGCGGCCCGCCACCGGATGGATGCGCACGCGATGCCCGCAGCTCCGCCAATCCCCGGTCACGCCGACGGCCTGCAGTCGCGCTACCGGACGCTGTGGGGCGGGGTGGACGAGATGCTCGGCACCGATGGCCAGCTGCGCCCCGTGTGGCAGCGCTTCGTGCACATGCTCGACGGGTTGACCGAGACCGAGCTCGCCTCGCGCTTCGCCCGCGCCCACCAGTACATGCGCGATGCCGGCGTGTACTACAGCGCCTATGACGACCGCGGCGGCCCGCGCGAGCGCGAATGGCCGCTCTCGCCGCTGCCGGTGCTGATCGATGCCGCGGAATGGCGCGACATCGGCGCCGGCCTGGTGCAGCGCGCCGAACTGCTCGAGCGCGTGGTGGCCGACCTGCACGGTCCGCAGCAGCTGGTGGCCGACGGCCTGCTGCCGCCGGAGCTGATCGCCGCCAATCCCGAGTTCCTGCGGCCGATGGTCGGGGTGGCGCCGCGTGGCGGCCACTACCTGCATTTCTGCGCATTCGAGCTCGGGCGCGGGCCCGACGGCCGCTGGTGGGTACTGGGCGACCGCACCCAGGCGCCGTCCGGCGCCGGCTTCGCGCTGGAGAACCGCGTCGCCACCGTGCGCGCGTTCCCGGACCTGCCCGAGGACATGCACCTGTACCGGCTGGCCGGCTTCTTCCGCCGCTACCGCGATGCGCTGCTGGACCTGGCCGACGGCCGCATGGGCGCGATCGGTGTGCTCACGCCGGGCCCTAACAACGAGACTTATTACGAACACGCCTGGCTCGCGCGCTACCTCGGCGTGCTGCTGCTGGAAGGCGACGACCTGACCGTGCGCGACGGCGCGATGCACGTGCGCACGGTGTCGGGCCTGCAGCCGCTGAGCGTGCTGTGGCGGCGCGTGGACGCGGCCTTCGTCGATCCGCTCGAGCTGCGCGGCGACTCGTGGATCGGCACCGCCGGCGCCGTGGGCGCACTGCGCGCCGGCAGCCTGACGATGGCCAACGCGCTCGGCTCGGGCGTGGTCGAGACGCGCGCGATGCAGGCCTTCCTGCCGCGCATCTGCCACGCGCTCACCGGGCAGGCGCTGCAATTGCCGGGCATCGCCACCTGGTGGTGCGGGCAGCCGGCCGAACGCGAGCAGGTGATCGCACAGGCCGACCGCATGCTGATCGGCCCGGCGTTCTCCACCCGCCTGCCCTACGAGGATCCGCAGGCCACCCGTCCCGGCGCCCAGCTCGACCCCGACGAACGCGCGCGCCTGCTGCAGCAGCTGCGCAGCGACGGCGCGCGCTGGGTGGCGCAGGAGGCGGTCAGGCTCTCGACCACGCCGGTGTACATGGACGGCCGCCTGGAGCCGCGCCCGTTCGTGCTGCGCGCGTTCGTGGCGCGCACGCCCGACGGCTGGGAAGTGATGCCCGGCGGCTTCGCCCGCATCGGCGCCCAGGCCGATACCCGCGCGATCGCGATGCAGCTCGGCGGCCAGGCGGCCGACGTGTGGGTGGTGGGCGAGCGCCCGGTGGTGCAGGAGACGCTGCTGGCGGGGGCCCACCTGCAGCGGCGCGAGTCGGCGCTGCCCAGCCGCGCGGCCGAGAACCTGCTCTGGCTCGGCCGCTACACCGAGCGCAGCGAGGCCATCGCGCGCGTGCTGCGGGCCTACCACGTGCGTCTGGCCGAGATCGGCGACCACCCCGCGCCGCTGCTCGACGTGCTGGGCGACTACCTCGACCGCATCGGCGTGGAGGTCATCGATCCCATTCCCGCGGGCCTGCTGCGCAGCCTCGACGGCGCGGCCACCAGCGCCAGCCGCATCCGCGACCGCTTCTCGCCCGACGGCTGGGGCGCGCTGCACGACCTGTCCACCACTGCCAACCGCTTCGCCGAGCGGGTGACGGCGGGCGACGACGCCAGCCGCGCGGTGACGGTCCTGCTGCGCAAGCTGGCGGGCTTCTCCGGCCTGATGTACGAGAACATGTACCGCTCCAACGGCTGGCGCTTCCTCGAGATCGGCCGTCGCATCGAGCGCGGCATCCAGATCGCCGACGTGCTCGCGCTGCTGTTCCGCAGCGAGGCCCCGGCGGGGCTGCAGCAGGCGCTGCTGGAGATCGCCGACAGCGTCATGACCCACCGCAACCGCTACGGCGTCAACGCCGGCCCGCACAGCGTGCTCGACCTGCTGGCACTGGACGGCGCGAACCCGCGTTCGGTGATGTTCCAGGTCGACAAGCTGCGCGAGGCGTTCGCGCAGCTGCCGGCAACCGGGGCCGGCCACCCGCTGCCCGACTTCGCCCGCCAGGCGATGCGCCTGCACACCGAACTGGCCACCCGCGATGCCGCGGCGCTGGATCCGGCGACGCTCGCCGGCCTGTCGCGCGACATCGCCGGGCTCTACAACGGCGTCTCGCGCGCCTATTTCCATTGAGCGCCGTGGCGGGCCCGGGCCGAGGATCTTCCGATGCGCTATGACGTGCGCCTGCGCCTGAGCTACGCCTACCAGCGCCCGGTGGGCGACGCTCACCACCTGGTGCGGGTGCAGCCGCGCGAACTGCCCGGCATCCAGCATGTGGAAGACGTGCGGGTGCGCATCGATCCCGCCCCGTCCGAACGCACCCAGTTCGACGACTATTTCGGCAATCCCGTGCTGTCGATCGCGCTGCGCCCGCCGCACCGCGCGCTGGAGGTGGAGATGCGCGCGCACGTGCGCGTGGAGCGCGACGGGCAGTCGCAGCTCGACCTCTCGCCCGACCCGGCCGGCCTGCAGGCCGAGCTGGCCGGGCTGCGCACGCTCGCGCCCGATGCGCCGTGGCACTTCCTGCCCGCCAGCGCGCGCGCGCCGCTGCTCGCGCGCCTGACCGACTACGCCCGCGCCAGCGCGCGCAGCGGCAGCAGCGTGTACGCGCTGGTGCAGGATCTGGGCCTGCGCCTGCACGGGGATTTCGCCTACGACCCCGACGCGACCGAAGTCGACACGCCCGCGGGCGAGGCCTTCGACATGCGGGCGGGCGTGTGCCAGGACTTCAGCCACATCATGATCGCGGGGCTGCGCGGCCTGGGCATTCCCGCCGGCTACGTCAGCGGGTTCCTGCGCACGGTGCCGCCGCAGGGCCGGCCGCGCCTGGAAGGCGCCGATGCCACCCACGCATGGGTGCGCGCCTGGTGCGGCGTGCAGATGGGCTGGCGCGAGTTCGATCCCACCAACGGGATCGCCGCCGGAGACGACCACATCACCATCGCCTACGGCCGCGACTACGCCGACGTCTCGCCCATTGCCGGCGTGCTCAAGACCACCGGCGCCCAGACCGCCGCCCAGGCAGTGGACGTGCTGCCGCTGGAGTGAGCTCGCGCGGCTATTTGCATGTCGGGCTCACCACACTCGCGTAGCCCGGGTAAGCGGAGCGCACCCGGGATTGGGTCGATGCGGAAAACACCCCGGGTGCGCTTCGCTTACCCGGGCTACGGACCTGAATCATCCAACACGGCTACGCGCGCAGGATCCTGTCTATCGCCTTGCCCTTGGCCAGTTCGTCGACCAGCTTGTCGAGGATGCGGATGCGCCGCATCAGCGGGTCTTCGATCGCTTCCACCCGTACCCCGCACACCACGCCGGTAACCCGTTCGCTGGCCGGGTGTATCGCCGGTGCCTGGTCGAAGAAGCCTGCGAAGTCGGTGTCCTGCGCGATCTGTCGCTGCAGGCCGGCCTGGGTGTAGCCGGTGAGCCAGCGGATCACCTGGTCCACCTCCGCCTGGGTGCGACCCTTGCGCTCGGCCTTCTGCACGTACAGCGGATACACGCTGGAGAACTTCATCGCGAAGATGCGGTGGCTGCTCATGCGTGGTGCCCCACCCGTGCCGGATGGAAACGCCTTTCAGGCACAGCGGCGCTGTGCCGGATGGAAACGCCTTTCAGGCACAGCGGCGCGTGCTCGCTCGCGTCGACCTTCATCGGCACTCAAGGGTTCCCCTCCCGGATCGATCTCGAAACGCGATGACCTTGCGGCTACCGGAGTGGCATCACGCGCGATGGGCGATGACGGACGCTCATGGCAGCCCGCCGGCGCCGGCCCCGCAGCGGGCTCACCTGTCCTGGCGCACGTGCGGCAGCAGGAAACGCATGAAATCCGCCTTGCCCACCGGCACACCGAGCAGGCGCAGGATCGCGTAGGTGGTGGTGATGTGGAAGTAGAAGTTGGGCAGCAGGTAGTCGCTCACGTACAGGTGCGCGGTGGTCTCGCAGTACAGGCCGGGACCGAGGCCCGTGCGCTTGGCCTCGTCCAGCCGGGCGTCGTCGGCATCGATCGCCGCCACCAGGGCGCGCGTGTCCCGGATGTATCCGCGCGCCGCGTCGAGGCTGCGCACCTCCGGGTCGAGCAGCGAGATCGGCTGCCGTGCGCACCACAGCGCGAAGCCGCGCGGCTGGTTGCAGGCGAAGGCGACCTGGGTCCCCAGCGGGAACATGTCGGGCGCCAGGCGCTCGCCCATCGCGGCGTCGATGTCCGGCAGGTGCGCCTGCCCCACGTCGAGGATATGGTCCAGCGTGTCCAGGCGCGAGATGAAGACGCGCTTGAGTTCGGTGATTCCGGTGTCGGCCATGCAGACGCCTGTGGCGGGTGAGGGTGAGGGATGCGCCGCGCGGTCGCTCAGCGACCGGCCTGCGACCTGCGATAGGCGACCAGCGCATTCGCATGTCCGTGGCCAAGGCCGTGGTCCTGCTTCAGGAAGGCGACCTGCGCCATGTGCGGGCGGTCGGCGACCGTGTCCAGCAGTGCCAGCCAGTGCGCGACCGGTCGGCCGTAGGTCTTCTCGATGGACGGGAAATACGAGGCCGGGCCTGCGACTTTTGCCTGGGGTGCCATGGGATGCTCCGTGTTGGGGACTGTGGCGGCCGTGGCCGTACGCGCGACTGACCGTTCATCGTATCCGACGATCGGGATGCCGCCGGATCGACCGGGATGCTCTCCTCCGAGACCTGTCGGGTGACCGTCAGGGAAGGGGCGATCGCGCCCTCGTCGCGCCGCAGCACGGCCGCGCCCAGCGTGCGGGGACCGCGCAGTCGGCCGGGCCGCGCGACCGCGGGCATGCGGCCTTCACCGCCCGACCGCCATCCGCGCCCTGGACAGGAGCAGCTGCGCCACCAGCGCGAGCGGAAATGTCCGGTAGGCGGGAACATCGTCGGGAAGCGGCGCGCGACCGGGATGGAATTTCGTGGCGATCCGCGCCTGCAGCGCCGGCGCGGGATCGACGCGCGCGCGATAGACGCTGATCCAGTGCTGCGCGTTGTCGAACGCGACGAACACCGGCGTGTTGCAGCACTCTGCCACCATGCGCCTGGTCGGCGATCCGGCGCGCAGCCTGTGGGGCACCAGTGCGCCACGTTCGACCGTGTAGCGATCCCTTCTGTGCAGCAGGTAGTGCGTCCCCGCATATGGGTCCGTCACCGGGTCGGGTGTCGGCAGGCGCGCGAGCTGGTCCGCTGCGCGCTGGCAGTCGTCGCAGTGGCAGGCCGCGCAGTAGATGCTCCGTCCGCGGAGTTCGACCGCCACCTGGCCGCATGCGCAGGTGGCGCGGGTTGCATGGCCGATCATGGCCGGGGCTTCGATGAAGGTCGACGCCACGTGCGTGCCGCAGCGAGGCGCCGTGCCGGCGTCGGCAGGTCGGATCGGCGCATGATGCCCCTACCCTGGTCCGCACACGGCGGGTCGGATGTCGGCGCCGTCGGCACGGGCGCGCGTATGGCCGTGCGCATGCCTCACCGCTCCAGCAGGTGCTGCTGCCAGAACAGCACCGAGGCCGCGCCGAAGTAGTCGCTGTTGCTCTTCTTGCGGAAGCCATGGCCCTCGTCGTTGAACATCAGGAACCACACCGGATTGCCGTTGGCGCGCACGGCGGTGGCGATCTGCTCGGCCTCGGTGTAGGGCACGCGCGGGTCGTTGCGGCCCTGGGCCACGAACAGTGGCGCGTCGATGCGGTGGGCGTTCTTCAGCGGCGAGATGCGGTCGAACACGGCGCGCATGGCGGGGTCGCGCTCGTCGCCGTACTCGGCCCGGCGCAGGTCGCGGCGGTATTCCTCGGTATTGGTGAGGAAAGTGGTGAAGTCCGAGATGCCGACCACGTCGATGCCGGCGCGGATGCGGTCGCTGTAGTGCATAAGCGAGGCCAGCACCATGTAACCGCCGTAGCTGCCGCCCATCACGCCCACGCGCGAGGCGTCGAGCTCGGGCTGCTGCGCGATCCAGTCCAGCAGCGCGCCGATGTCCCTGACCGAATCCTCGCGCTTTTCGGCATTGTCCAGGGTCAGCCAGGTCTTGCCGTAGCCGGAGGAGCCGCGCACGTTGGGCACCAGCACCGCCACGCCCAGCTGGTCGAGCAGGAACTGGGTGCTGGCGTTGAACCCCGGCCGCGCCTGCGATTCGGGGCCGCCGTGGATGCTGATCACCACCGGATAGCCGCCCGCCGGCGTCGGCCGCGCCGGCAGGTAGTAGAACGCGGGGATCGTGCGCGGCGCGCCATCGACGGTGTCGAAGGTGGGATAGCGCACCAGGGTGGGCGCGACGAAACCGGTGGTGTCCAGTCCGCCCACTTCGCTCTTCGTCCAGCGCACCAGGGTGGCCGCGCCCAGGTCGATCACGTGCGTGTCGCTGGGCGAAGTGGCGGTGTTGAGCGTGACCGCCAGGCGCCGGTTATCGGGCGAGAATTCGAGTCCGCCGATCAGCGCCACCGGCAGTTCGGGCAGCGCGATCGGGGTGTGGGCCGGCAGCGCCAGGACGGTGAGGCGATGGATGCCGTCCTCGTTGGTGACGTAGGCCAGGTGGCGGCCGTCGCCCGACAGTTCGAAGGCATCGACGTCCCATGGCGCGGTGCTCAGCTGCACCGGCGCCGTGCCGGGGCGATGGTAGCGCAGGGTCTGGAACTCGCTCGGAGCGCTGTCCACCGGCTCGTCGGACACGTAGTACACGCCGACGCCGTCGGGCGCGTAGCGGAAATCGCCGAAGGCCGCCTTGCCGCCCTCGACCGGGAACATCCGCAGCGCGCCGCTGGCCACGTCCACTTCGCCGGGATAGGACTCGTTGATCGACACGTAGCGCGACACCAGCAGCCGCTCGCCGTCGGGCGAAAAATCCAGCGCGCTCCAGGTGCCGCCTTCCTGCAGCAGCAGCCGCGACTCGCCCGTGCGCGCGTCGCGCAGCCACAGGTCGCGGTCGGTGCCGTTGCGCGCGGTGCTGCTCCAGGCCATCAGGCCGCCGTCGTCGCTGAGCACCGTGCCGCCGTTCTGGCTGCGCTTGCCGTCGGTGAGCAGGGTGGTCTCGCGCGTGGCGGCGTCGAACCAGTACAGCTGCGAGAACTCGTCGCCGCCGCGGTCCTTGCCGAACACGAACCCCTCGCGCGGCGCGCCGGGCGGCGCCACCGCCACCCCGGCGACCGGTTCGGGATAGAAGGTCAGCTGTTCGCGCATGCCCAGCGGCTGGCAGACGCGGTGCACCTGGCTGGTCTCGGCGAAGCGCGTGGACACGAGCAGGCAGTCGTCGGCGGTCCAGCCCTCCACCGAGGCGCCACGGGTGTTCTGGTAGCGGTTGAGGCGTTCGACCAGGTCTGCCGGGATCTCCGGAATCTGCTCGGTGACGCGGTTGCCCTGTTCGATGCGTTCGACCGCGGCAGGCGATGCGTCCTTCGGTGCGGTGGCGACGGGGGACTGCGCCAGCGCCGGCAGGGCAAGCGCGAACGCAAGGCTGGACAGCGACGGGATCAGGCGCATGGGCGGCTCCGGCGGCAGGGTGGCGACAGCCTAGTCCAGATGACGCCTGCCTGCCGATGCCGCCCTGGGGGCGAAGCCCCAGCAGCATCAGGACCGTGACATTGACGCTGTCCGCCCGCGGCGGCACCACGGCGGCCACCATGACCTGGTCGCCGTTTCGCCACGTCTGGCGCCGTTTACCCGGCCGAAGGCATGCCTCGGGCCGGGTGCGAACGCCCGGTGCACTGCGCCGGTACGGCTGGAACTGCCTGCGGCGGATGGTCAGGGGAAGCGGGAGCGGGGTGCTGG
Organism: Luteimonas rhizosphaericola; assembly: GCF_029888045.1. Lineage (GTDB taxonomy): Bacteria > Pseudomonadota > Gammaproteobacteria > Xanthomonadales > Xanthomonadaceae > Luteimonas > Luteimonas rhizosphaericola. Next base: position 276,517 of record NZ_JARXRN010000025.1, read on the forward strand.
CTGGGGCGCTGCCGGAAGCCGTCGGGCAGGGGCAGCGTCGGCGGCCGGTGTTGTCAGGCGCGGTCCGCGCGCCTCGTCATCGCGATGCCAGGTGAAGACGCCGCTGGCGGGACAGGCGGCCACGCGTCCGGTGCGCAGCCTGCTGCCGCGGCTCAGCGCCGCGCCTGCAGCAGCTCCCGCAGCTCGACCTTCTCCGCCTCGTCGAGGCCCGTTCCGAGCTTGGCCTGAAGTTCGTCGATGCGCTGCTGCAGGGTCTGCCGGTCGAGCTGGGCGATCGCGTCGTGGAATTCCTCGCGCCAGCTGGCCTGGTCGCCGGGCAGCGACTGGCTGGCGAGCTTCTGCAGCGCGGCGCCTTCCTCGCGGCCCTCGAAATGTTCCAGCAGGGCGCCGGTGGTGATCTCGGGGCGCACGCTGACGAGGGCGATCAGCTCGGTCAGCAGGTCGATGCCCGGCTGGCGCAGCGCGACGAAGCGGTACGGCGGCGGCAGGTCCAGCGCCAGCGAGGGCTGCTGCAGCAGCAGCGCGATCGCGCTGCGCACCAGGCTGCGCCTGGGCGGCGCGAGCGGCTGGCTGCCGTGGCGGCGGATCGGCGCCGACGCTTCGGCCACCGACGGGCGCGCGCCGACGCCGGTCAGTTCGGTCAGCCGCTGCTGCATCAGGTCGCCGAAGGCGCCATCGGGAATCTGCGCCAGCAACGGCTTCGCGCGTTCGGCCAGCCGCGCCTTGCCGTCGAGCGTGCCCAGCGAGATCCCGTCCGAGAGCGTGTCGAAGAAGTATTGCGACAGTGGGGTAGCGTCCCGCAGCCGCGCGTCGAATCCCGATGCGCCCTCGCTGCGCACGATGGTGTCGGGGTCCTCGCCCTCGGGCAGGAACAGGAAGAACGCCTGGCGCCCGTCGCGCATGCGCGGCAGCACCGACTCGAGCGCCTTCCACGCCGCGCTGCGCCCCGCGCGGTCGCCGTCGAAGCAGAAGTACACGTCCGGCGCGTTGCGGAACAGCAGCTCGGCGTGGTCGGGCGTGGTCGCAGTCCCCAGCGTGGCCACGGCCTGGGTCACGCCGTGCTCGAACAGCGCCACCACGTCCATGTAGCCCTCCACCACCACCAGCCGCGCGAGCGCCTGGTTCGCCTGGCGCGCCTGCCACAGGCCGTACAGCTCGCGGCCCTTGTGGAACACCGCGGTCTCGGGCGAGTTGAGGTACTTCGGCGCCGCGTCCGGATCCAGCACCCGGCCGCCGAAGGCGATCACGCGGCCGCGGCGGTCGTGGATCGGGAACATCACCCGGTCGCGGAACTTGTCGTAGACATGGCCGCGGTCGTTCTTCGAGAACAGCCCGGCGCGCTCGAGCAGCTGCATCCGCCGCGGATCGGTGCCCAGCGCATCCTTGAGCGCGGAATAGCCGTCCGGCGCGTAGCCGATCGCGAACTGCGCGCGGATCGCCTCGCCCACGCCGCGGCGGTCGAGGTAGGCGCGTGCCTTGTCGCTCGCGGCGAGCTGGCGCTGGAAGAAGCCGGCGGCCGCATCGAGCGCCTTGAAGATGTCCTGGGTGTCGGGGTTGGCGTTGCGCTGGCGGGTGTCGCGCGGCACCTCCAGGCCGGCGGCGCGCGCCAGCTCGTCGACCGCATCGAGGAACTCGAGCCGGTCGTAGTTCATCAGGAACGAGATCGCGGTGCCGTGGGCGCCGCAGCCGAAGCAGTGGTAGAACTGTTTGGTCGGCGAGACGGTGAATGACGGCGAGCGCTCGTCGTGGAACGGGCAGCGCGCCGAGTATTCCTTGCCCTGGCGCTTGAGCGGCACGCGCGCGTGGATCACCTCGACGATGTCGGTGCGCGCCAGCAGCTCGTCGATGAAGGCGTCGGGGATGCGGGCCATGGTCAGCGCCTCCGCATCACGGCGCGCGCGCGTGGGGTCGCCGCGCCGCCCGGGGCGGCGCCGCAGGGGCGGGCAGGTGCGTCAGCGGTCAGGGCCACGCCGCCATGATCGCATCCCGGCGCCTGTCGGGGCGCGCCGGTCGGGCGCCCGCCAGGCGTGCGCGTCAGTCGGCGGTGTCCGGGCGCGCGGCCGCCCGCGCGGCCGCGCGTTCCTCGCGCGCCCGCCGCGAGACCCGTTCGTCGATCAGCGCCGTGACCAGCGCCCCGGTGAAGAACACCATCGCCGCGTAGTACATCCACACCAGCAGGATCACCAGGGTGCCCATCGAGCCGTAGGCGCTGCCGGGCGCGGCCCGGGCGATGTAAAGCCCGATCGCCCAGCGCCCGAGCACGAACAGCAGCGAGGTGATCACGCCGCCCAGCAGCGCCTGCTGCCAGCGCACGCGGCGGTCGGGCAGGTAGTGGTACATCAGCGCGAACGCCAGCGAGTAGATCCCCAGGGCCGCGAGGTTGCCCAGCACGGGCAGGGTGGGCGATCCGGCGAACACCACTTCCAGGGCCGTGGTCAGCGCCGCCGACACCACCAGCAGGAAGCCCAGCGCCAGGACCACGCCGAAGGAGAACACGCGCTTGCGCAGCCAGGCCTGCAGCCCCAGGCGCCTGGCATCGGTATGGAACACCAGGTTGAGCGTGTTCTGCAGCCGCGCGAACACCGCGGTGGCGCCGACGAACAGCAGCAGCGTGCTCCACAGCCCGGCCAGCGATCCCACGTCGGGCTGTTCCTCGGCGTTGCGCAGCACGGTGGCCGCCACTTCCTGCGCGCCGCGGCCGGCGAGGGCGCCCAGCTGCTCCATCAGTTCGGCCTGCGCGGAGGGATACAGCGAGGCGGTCAGCCACAGCAGCAGCACCAGCAGCGGCGCGAGCGACAGCAGGGCGAAGAACGACAGCGACGCGGCCTGGGTGAGCAGGTCGATCTCGATGAAGCGCTGCACCAGCTGGGCCGGCAGCGTGCGCTGGAGGCGGTCCAGGCGCGCCTGGAGCGAGGGGGGCAGCATCATGGCCGGCATGATCGCGGCGACGGCGTAGCCGTGGCGTCATCGCGCCGTGGCGGTCGCGCGCCGACGAGAATCCCGGGGTGGCGGCGGGTACGCCGCTGCGCCATGACCTGGCGTGGCGTCAGGGCCTCAGGCGTCCTGCGCCAGCCGCTGCAGCGCCTCTCCGCTGACGCGCTGCACGGTCCAGCCGTCCATGCCGATCGCGCCCAGGCGACGGTAGAAGCCGATCGCCGGCGCGTTCCAGTCCAGCACCGACCACTCGAAGCGCCCGCAGCCGCGCGCCACCGCGATCCGCGCCAGCGCCGCCATCAGCCGCCGGCCCACGCCCAGGCCGCGATGCTCCGGCTGCACGAACAGGTCCTCCAGGTACAGCCCGGGCCTGGCGAGGAAGGTCGAGTAGTTGTGGAAGAACAGCGCGAAGCCGGCGGCGGCGCCGCCGACCTCGGCGATCAGCACCTCGGCCGCGGGCCGCTCGCCGAACAGCGTCGCCTCCAGCGACGGGGCGTCGGCCCGGCACTGGTCTGCGAGCCGTTCGTACTCGGCCAGGGCGCGGATGAGGGCGAGGATCACGGGCACGTCGTCGCGACGCGCCGGTCGGATCGATACCCGGGTCTGCTGGGTCATGAGCGGCTACTCCTGATGCGGGGCGCGCGCCTCGTCCCTGGATCGCCGCGGGGCGCGAGGCGGTGGGGCTCCCACTGTGCGGACACCCGCCGCGACGGCCGCGGCGCCCGGACCGGGGGAGGCGGGGTCAGCCCGCCAGCCGCTGCTTCACCAGCGCCGAGACCTGGCCCATGTCGGCCTGGCCCGCGAGCGCCGGCTTGAGCACGCCCATCAGCCTGCCCATGTCGGCCGGGCCGGTGGCCCCGGTCTGCGCAATGGCGGCGTCGATCGCGGCCCGGATCTCGGCCTCGCCCAGCTTGGCCGGCAGGTAGGCCTCGATCACCGCGATCTCGGCGCGCTCGACCGCGGCCAGGTCCTCGCGCGCGGCGGCCTCGTACTGGCTCACCGAATCGCGGCGCTGCTTGACCATCTTCTCCAGCACCGCCAGCACCGCGGCGTCGTCCAGCTCGACCCGCTCGTCGACTTCCTTCTGCTTGATCGCGGCGTTGATCAGGCGGATCACGCCCAGGCGCTCCTTCTGCCCGGACTTCATCGCGGCCTTCATGTCGTCGGTGAGCTGTTGCTTGAGGGCCATGGGGCGCTCCGTGTGGGTCGGGTCGAAGGGATGGAAAACGGGGGTCCAGAAGCGCAAAAAGCCGGCCACGCTCGCGCGTGCCGGCTTCTGCGCGAAGCAACGCGGCTCAGTACAGGCGCTGGCGCTTGGTGACGTCGCGCGAGGTGCGGCGCGCCTGGCGCTTCACGGCCGCGGCGGCCTTGCGCTTGCGCTCCTGGGTCGGCTTCTCGTAGAACTCGCGCTTGCGGGTCTCGGCGAGCACGCCGGCCTTCTCGCAGGTGCGCTTGAAGCGGCGCAGGGCAAACTCGAACGGCTCGTTTTCGCGGACTTTGACGCTGGGCATAGGAATCTCGGTTCTGGGATCATCCGGCGGTCGACACCGGGCTCGTGCGAAGCAGCTTCGCCAAACGCCAGGTCCCCGGACCGGGCGAGCCGCGTATGATAACGGCCTGTTTCCCGACGACGCAAGCCGCCCCGCCCGCCCATGAAGGTCCTCGGCATCGAATCGAGCTGCGACGAGACCGGCGTGGCCGTGTTCGACACGGCCCTGGCCGGCGCCGCCGGGCTGCGCGCGCACGCGGTCTACAGCCAGGTGGCCCTGCACGCCGAGTACGGCGGGGTGGTGCCGGAACTGGCCAGCCGCGACCACGTGCGCAAGCTGCTGCCCCTGGTGCGCCAGACCCTGGCCGAGGCCGGCCTGGGCGTCGGCGAGCTCGACGGGGTGGCCTACACCGCCGGCCCCGGGCTGGTGGGCGCCCTGCTGGTGGGCGCCGGGGTGGCGCGCTCGCTGGCCTGGGCGCTGGACGTCCCCGCCATCGGCGTGCACCACATGGAAGGCCACCTGCTGGCGCCGCTGATGGAGGACCCCGATCCGGTCCATGGCGCGCCCGAGCCGCCGTTCGTGGCTCTGCTGGTCTCCGGCGGGCACACCCAGCTGGTGGCGGTGGACGGCATCGGCCGCTACCGGCTGCTGGGCGAGACCCTGGACGACGCCGCCGGCGAGGCCTTCGACAAGACCGCCAAGCTGATGGGGCTGCCCTATCCCGGCGGCCCGCAGCTGGCCGCGCTGGCCGAGCAGGGCACGCCCGGCGCGTTCCGCTTCTCGCGGCCGATGACCGACCGCCCCGGACTGGACTTCAGCTTCAGCGGGCTCAAGACCCAGGTGCTGCTGGCCTGGCAGCAGTCCGACCAGTCGCCGCAGACGAAGGCCGACATCGCCCGCGGCTTCGAGGACGCGGTGGTCGAGACGCTCGCGATCAAGTGCGGGCGCGCGCTGGACGCGGCAGGGTGCGACGTGATCGTGGTCTCCGGTGGCGTCGGCGCCAACAAGCGCCTGCGCGCGCGGCTGCAGGACATGGCGTCCAAGCGCGGTGGCCGCGCCTGCTTCCCGCGGCCGTCGCTGTGCACCGACAACGGCGCCATGATCGCCTTCGCCGGCGCGCTGCGCCTGCAGGCGGGCCAGCACGACGATGCCGCGGTGCACGTGACCCCGCGCTGGGACATGGCGTCGCTGCCGCCGGTCGCGGCGTAGGATCCCGGCCCATGGACAGAGTCTTCATCGAAGGCCTCGAGATCGAGGCCCTGATCGGCATCTACGACTGGGAGCGCCGGATCCGGCAGACGCTCGTGTTCGACCTAGAGATGGGCTTCGACAACCGCGTGCCCGCCGCCAGCGACGACATCGCCGACACGCTCAACTACAAGGCGGTGAGCCGGCGCCTGGTCGAGTACGTCTCGCAGTCGGACTTCGGGCTGGTGGAGACGCTGGCCGAACGCTGCGTCGCGATCGTGCTCGCCGAGTTCGATGTGGCGCACGTGCGCCTGAAGCTGAGCAAGCCCGGCGCCGTGCGCGGCGCGAAGGCGGTGGGCGTGATCGTGGAGCGCACGCGCGCCGGCTGAGACCTTCGCGCGTCGCAACGGGCGTACGCAGGGCGTTTGTTACGATGGCGCCATGCAATTCGACGACCGATGGCTCGCGTGGCTCGACCGCGTGCCGTATGGCGACACCCTGGCGGGCCTGCTGGCCCTGGTGGTCGTCGCACTCCTGGCGAACTGGCTGACCCATCGCGTGCTGCTGCGCGTGGTGCGGCGCCTGGTGCGCGCCTCGCCGATGTCCTGGGACGACGCGCTGATGGCGCGCGGCGTGCTCACGCGGCTGGCCCACGTGGTCCCGGCGCTGGTGCTGTCGGCCGGCATCGGCCTGGTGCCCGACCTGCCGCCGGCGGTGGCGACCGTGGTGCGCAACGTTGCCCACGCCTACGTGGTGCTCACGGTGGCGCTGTCGCTGGGCAACCTGTTCAACGCCATCGGCGACCTGTACGCACGCGACGTGGCGCGCGCGCAGTCGCGCCCGATCAAGGGCTACCTGCAGGTGGCCAAGCTGCTGGTATTCCTGCTGGCCGGCGTGCTGGTGGTGGCGACCCTGATCGACCGCTCGCCGCTGATCCTGCTGTCCGGCCTGGGCGCGATGACCGCGGTGCTGCTGCTGGTGTTCAAGGACACCATCCTGTCGCTGGTGGCCAGCGTGCAGCTGTCGGGCAACGACATGCTGCGGGTGGGCGACTGGATCGAGATGCCCGCGCTGGGCGCCGACGGCGACGTGATCGACATCGCCCTGAACACGGTCAAGGTCCAGAACTGGGACAAGACCATCACCACCATCCCGACCTATCGCCTGATCAGCGAGTCGTTCAAGAACTGGCGCGGCATGAGCGAGGCCGGCGGGCGCCGGATCAAGCGCGCGCTGCTGATCGACCAGGCCTCGGTGCGGTTCCTGGAGAAGGACGAGCGCGACGCGCTGCGCCGGGTGGCGCTGATCGACGAGTACCTCGACGCCAAGCGCGCCGAGCTCGAGGCGTGGAACGCGCAGCTCGAGGCGGCGGGCAAGGATCCGGTCAACGCGCGGCGGGTGACCAACCTCGGCACCTTCCGCGCCTATGCGCTGGCCTACCTGCGCGCGCATGCGGGCATCCGCGACGACATGACCCTGCTGGTGCGCCAGCTCGACCCGGGCCCGACCGGGCTGCCGCTGGAGATCTACTGCTTCACCGCGACCACCGCATGGGCCGAGTACGAAGGCATCCAGTCGGACATCTTCGACCACCTGCTGGCGATCCTGCCGCAGTTCGGGCTCAAGGTGTTCCAGAGCCGCAGCGACGCGCCGCTGGACGTGCGCCTGCACCGCGCCGCCGCCGACCCGGCGGACGTCACCGTTTCCGGCTGAGCCGGCCGGGGCGCAACGCACGGCTGCGCCACCTGCACGTCGCCCGATCGCGCCGCGATGCGCGATCATGGGCACCCGCCCGGAGCGCCCCATGCCCACCGCCCACCTCAGCCTCGGCAGCAACCTCGATCCGGAGCGGCACCTGCGTGCGGCGATCGCGGCGCTGCGGGCGCGCTTCGGCCAGGTGCGGGTCTCGCGCGTGTACCGGTTCCCGGCGGTGGGGTACGACGGTCCCGATTTCCTCAATGCCGCGGCGTCGCTCGAGACCGACCTGTCGCCGGATGCGCTCAACGCCTGGCTGCACGCGCTGGAGGATGCGCACGGCCGCGACCGCAGCGGCCCGCGCTACAGCGACCGCACGCTCGACATCGACATCGTGCTCTACGACGACCTGGTCGCCGAGGGCGCCGGCCACCTGCGCCTGCCGCGCGACGAGCTGCGCCATGCCTTCGTGCTCAAGCCGCTGGCGGAGATCGCGCCCGACGCCGTGCATCCCACCGCGCGGCGCACGGTGGCCGACCTGTGGCGCGCGCATGCCGACCACGACCGCGCGTTCGAGGCGGTGGCGCTGGAGCCGGTCACGCACGCGGGGTGAGCCCGGCGGGCGTGCGCCGGGCGCCGGCGTCGCGGCGCGTTGCAGCGACCCGCGGCCAGCGCCCCGGTCACATCCGGCGCGCCCGCGCGGTCGTGGACATGACATCCGTCAATTGCCGGCGCCGGGGCGCCGCGGCACGATGGCGGCCATCCACGGAGGCGACACCATGTTCGACAAGTTCTCGCGCAGTTGGGACCTGGTCAAGGCCAGCGCTTCGGTGCTGCGCTCGGACAAGGAACTGATGCTGTTCCCGGTGATCTCCGGCGCGGTCACCCTGGTGGTGCTGGCGACGTTCCTGCTGCCGGCGTTCGCGCTGCGGATCTTCGCCGACGGCTTCGGCCTGGGCGGCGTAGTGTTCGGCTTCCTGTTCTACTTCGTGCAGTACGCGGTGATGATCTTCTTCAACTGCGCGCTGGTAGGCGCGGCGATGATCCGCCTGGACGGCGGCGACCCGACCCTGGCCGACGGCTTCAACGCGGCGAAGGCGCGGATCCCCGCGATCCTCGGCTACGCGGCGATCGCCGCCACCGTCGGCGTGCTGCTGCAGGGGCTCAAGCAGAAGGACAACTTCCTGGTGCGGCTGATGGGCAGCGTACTGGGCGCGGCCTGGACGCTGGCCACCTTCCTGGTGGTGCCGGTGCTGGTCTCGCGCGACATCGGTCCGATCGATGCGCTCAAGCAGAGCGTGGCGCTGCTCAAGCGCACCTGGGGCGAGAACGCGGTCGGCCAGGTCGGCATCGGCGCCGCCTTCGGCCTGATCACCACGGCGGTGGCGATCGTCGGCGCGGGGCTGGCGGTGCTGGCGGCGCAGGTCTCGTTCGCGCTGGCCATCGTGGTGGGCGCGCTGGCCCTGCTGGCGGCGCTCCTGGTGGGCGTGTACCAGGCGGCGCTGAGCGGCATCTATTCCGCGGCGCTGTACCGCTACGCGGTCTCGCACGAAACGCCCGCCGCGTTCCGCGGCGCGGACCTGGAGCACGCGTTCCTGCCGAAGGCGTAGGACGACCATCGCCCGTGTCCGCCTGCACGGGCGCAAAACCGGGGTGGCGCAAAACCGGGGTCAGAGTCGACTTTTTTCCAGATGTGACGGGACGTCAGGTAAGGCGGGAAAAGTCGACTCTGACCCCGGGTTCCGGTTTCGCGGATCCCGGCTTGCGACCTGCACGCATTCCGGCGCCAACGTCCACACGCGTCGGCGCCGGCTCAGGTGCCGGATCCCGGGCCGCATCCTCTATAGCGGCGAGCGTCCGCCGTCCACGGCCACCGTCGAGCCCGTGATGTAGGTGGCGTCGCGCAGCAGCCACAGCGCCGTGGCGGCGATCTCCTCCACCGTGCCGGTGCGACCGAGCGCGGTACGCGCGAGGATGCGGTCCTGCAGCGCCGCGTCGCCCGCCTCGTCCGGCCACAGGATCGCACCGGGTGCCAGCGCGTTGACCCGCACATCCGGCGCGAGTGCCGCGGCCAGCGCGCGCGTCATCGCCTCCAGCGCGCCCTTGCTGGTGGCGTAGGCGACCAGGTCCGCGCGCGGCTGGCGCGCGTAGACGTCGCTGAGGTTGAGGATCGCGCCGCGGGTGGCGGCCAGGTGCGGCGCCGCCGCCTGCGACAGGAAGAACGGCGCGCGCAGGTTGGCGTCCATCAGAGTGGCCCATTGCGCCGGGGTCACCGTGGCGACCGGGGTGGGGAAGAACGCGGCGGCGTTGTTCACCAGCGCGTCGAGCCGGCCGAAGCGGCCGACGGCCTGCGCCACCAGTTCGGGCAGCCGGTCGAACTCGGCCAGGTCCGCCTGCAGCACCAGGGTGCTGCCCGCACGCCGGGCCTCCAGCCGGGCCGCCAGCGCGTCGGCTTCGGCACGCGAGCCGCGGCAGTGCAGGACCACCGCGTAGCCGGCCGCGTGCAGCTGCTGCGCGATCGCGGCGCCGAGGCGGCGCGCGGCGCCGGTGACCAGCGCTACGGGGGTCGGTTCTGGCATGGGAGCGCTCGCGATTGCCGGTATCCTGTGCATTGTCGCCGCTGACGCCGCACGATGCCCGAAACCCCGCTTCCCGACGATGCGCGCGCCCACAACGCGCGGCTGCAGGCGCTGATCCGCGAGCAGATCGCCGCCGCCGGCGGGGCGATCCCGTTCTGGCGCTTCATGGAGCTGGCGCTGTATGCGCCGGGGCTGGGCTACTACAGTGCCGGCGCGACCAAGTTCGGCGCCGCCGGCGATTTCGTCACCGCGCCCGAGCTCGGCGCGCTGTTCGCCGAGTGCGTGGCCGAGGCGCTGGCGCCGGTGCTGCGCCAGCTTGGCCCGGATGCGCGCATGCTCGAGATCGGCGCCGGCAGCGGCCGGTTCGCCGCCGATGCGCTGTCGCACCTGGACGCGCTGGGCGCGGCGCCCGGGCGCTACGCGATCCTCGAACCCAGCGCCGACCTGCGCGAGCGCCAGCGCGCGCACCTGGCGCAGGCGCTGCCGCCCGCGCTGCACGCGCGCGTGGAATGGCTGCAGGGCCCGATGCCCGACGACTGGACCGGCGTGCTGTTCGCCAACGAAGTGGTCGATGCGCTGCCCACGCCGCGGTTCTCGATCCTCGGCGGCGAGGTGTTCGAGGAACACGTGGCCCTGGACGGCGACCGTTTCGTGCGCAGCGACCGCCCCGCCGACGCGCTGCTGGCGGCCGCCGTGCGCCATGTCGAATCGCAGCTGGACGCGCCGTTCGCGGACGGCTACCGCTCCGAACTGCTGCCGCAGCTGCCGTACTGGGTGCAGGCGGTGGCGGGCGGACTGAAGGCGGGCGCGCTGCTGTTCGTCGACTACGGCCATCCGCGACGCGAGTATTACGATCCGCGCCGGCCGGACGGCACCCTGCGCGCCTTCCATCGCCACCAGGTGGTTGCGGACGTGCTGGCGCGCGCGGGCCTGCAGGACCTCACCGCCTCGGTCGATTTCACCGCGCTCGCCGAGGCCGGCACCGGCGCCGGGTTCGGATTCGCCGGCTACTGCACGCAGGCCAGTTTCCTGATCGGCAACGGCCTGGCCGCGCGGGTGGACGCGCACGAAGCGCGCGCCACCGACGAGGCCGCGCGCTACGCGCTGCGGCAGCAGGCGAAGCTGCTGACCCTGCCCGGCGGGATGGGCGAGCGCTTCCAGGTGATGGGCTTCGCGCGCGACGTCGATCTCGATGCCGCGTTCCTGTTCGGCGACCTGGCGTTCCGGCTGTGACCCGGCGCCGCGTCGGGCGTTCGCTCAAGCCGCTGCGGCATCCGCGGCTGTGGTGCGCGCTGTGGTGCCTGGCGATCGCGGCGGTGGTGGTGGTGTCGCTGATGCCGCCGCCGCCGATGCCCGACTTCGAGGACAGCGACAAGTGGTCGCACTTCCTCGCCTACGCGGTGCTCGCCGCATGCGCGGTGCAGCTGTTCCGCAACTGGCCGGCGCTGCTGGGCGCGGGACTGGGCCTGGTGCTGCTGGGCGTGGGGATCGAGTACGCGCAGGACGCGTTCACCGCCGACCGCATGCTCGACATGCGCGACGGGCTGGCGAACACGCTGGGCGTGATCGCCGGCCTCGGCACCCGCCTCACCCCGGCGCACGACCTGCTGCTGCGGCTCGACGGGCGGCGCGAGAACGCCGCCTAGCGCAGCGCGCCCGCGCCTCAGCGCGGCACCAGCTCCATCCGGTCCAGCACCCACATCGTCGGACGCGTGTCGCCGGTGGCGATCAGGCACAGGTCGGCGCGTCCGACGTCGGCGCCCGCGTCGGGCAGCGGCAGGTCGAGTTCGATGAACCCGTCCGCGCCCGGCGCTTCGGGCAGGGGCAAGGACGCGACCGGCTCGCCCTCGCAGCCGCCGGTGCGCAGCAGCAGTTCGCCGTGCGGCGACTGCGCCGGCTCGAACCGGCGCGCCGGCTCGTCGTGCGCGAGCTGGAAGTAGTACGGCAGCCGACCCAGCCGCACCTTCGCCGAGGCGATGCCGTCCAGCTCGGCCCCGGCCCACAGCCAGCACGGGCGGAAGATGGTGACGTTGAAGATCGCGCGCTCGCCGTCGGGCGGACCGTCGTCCTCCAGCCGCAGCAGCAGCCGGCCGGTGTCCGGGCACGTCGCCATCTGCTCGTCGCTGCGCACGCGCAGGCGCGCGGCATCGAACGCATGGCGCGAGGCCGGCGCCAGCGCGGTGGTGCCGGCGAAGGCCGCGGCGCGGATCTCCACCGGCAGCGTCGCCTGCAGCGGCGCCTCGTACAGCGGCGCGTCCGCATCGGGATCCCGGCCGTCGGTGGTGTAGCGGATCGCGTAGCCGAGCGGGTTCTCCAGCGTCACCGTCGCCGCGTCGCCCTCGCCGGCCTCGGCGCTGGCCAGCACCTCGAACGGCGTCTGCGCATGGGCGATGTCGAACGCGCGGTAGCGCGCCAGCTGTGCCGGCAGGCGGGTGAGGAAGTCGGCGTAGTCCCTGCGCCCGGCCGGCGACCAGGCCGTTTCCGCCAGCGCGGCCACGCGCGGGAACAGGGCGTGCTGCATCCGCGGCCAGGTGCCCAGGTGCTCGGTCCACAGGTTCGCCTGCACGCCGAGGATGTGCCTGCGCTGCGCCGGCGTCAGCACGGCCGGCACCGGCTCGAACTCGTAGACGGTCTGCAGGGTGACCTGGGCCGGGCGGCCCGGCGGTTCGTTCGGCGAGCCGGTCTGCAGGTAGTCCAGGTACAGGCTTTCCGCCGGCGTCATCACCACGTCGTGGCCGGCGCGCGCGGCGGCGATGCCGCCCTCCGTGCCGCGCCACGACATCACCGTGGCCTGCGGCGGCAGGCCGCCGTCGAGGATCTCGTCCCAGCCCAGCAGGCGCTTGCCCTTGCCTTCCAGGTACGTCTCCAGGCGCTTGACGAACCAGCTCTGCAGCGCGGTCTCGTCGGCGATGCCGAGCTCGGCCATGCGCGCCTGCACGCGCTCGGACTGCTCCCACTGGTCCTTGACCGCCTCGTCGCCGCCGATGTGGACATAGGGCGCCGGGAACAGCGCGACGATCTCGTCCAGCACGTCCTCGATGAAGTCGAACGTCGGCTCGTCGACGTTGAACAGGTACTGGTGCACGCCCCATTCGTTCGAGACCGCCGGCGTGTCGCCCAGCGAGCCGTACTCCGGATACGCCGCGACCACCGCCTGCACGTGGCCGGGCATGTCGAACTCCGGCACCACGGTGATGTGGCGGTCGGCCGCGTAGGCGACGATGTCGCGGATCTGGTCCTGGGTGTAGTAGCCGCAGTATGGCCGCGTCTGCCCCGTCGCCGGATCGGTGCCCGCCTCGCCGGCGGGAATGCGGCAGGCGGCGACCTCCATCAGCTTCGGGTACTTCGGGATCTCGATCCGCCAACCCTGGTCGTCGGTCAGGTGCCAGTGGAAGACGTTGAGCTTGTGCCAGGCCATCGCGTCGAGCAACTGCTTGATCTGCTCGACCGACTGGAAGTGGCGCGCGGAATCGAGCATCAGCCCGCGCCAGCCGAAGCGCGGCGCGTCCTCGATCAGCAGCGCCGGGATGCGCACCGCCTCGCCCTGCGCCGAGGACAGCAGCTGCCACAGCGTGACCGCGCCGTAGAACAGGCCGCGCTCGTCGGCCGCGGCCACGCGCACGCCCTGCGGCGCGACCTCGAGCACGTAGGCCTCGGGGGCGTCGGCGGGCATGGACGGGTCGAGGACGAACGCGATCGCCGGCGCGGTGTCGGCGCCCGCGAGCGCCGGCGTGACACCCTGGGTGGTGGCCACCAGCCCCGCGAACGAGACCGCGACCCGGCGGGCGGCATCGCCCTCGGCGACCAGGTGCGTGCCGCGGTCGAAGCGGAAGCTGCCCTCCCGCGTCTGCACCGAGGCGGGTGCGGGGATCAGCGCCGGGCGCGCGGTCGCTTCGGCCACCGACGGCGCCGGCGGCGGCGCGGGCTCGCGGTCGCAGGCGGCCAGCAGGCAGAAGGACAGGGTCAGCGCGAGGCGCCACGGGCGGCGGATCGGGTTCATCTCGTCTCCTGGATCACGGTCGGACGATAGCGAAAAAAAACGGGCCCGGACGAATCCAGGCCCGCATGGACAACGGCATCGATCTGGGAGGGGACGCCGCGGAACGTCAGAACTGCATGCGCAGCGAGGCCATGTAGCGGCGCCCGGTCCGGTACAGCCCGCGGACCAGCTTCTCGGTGTTCGCCACGCCGGGAACGTCGGCGTAGGTGTAGTACTCCGAATCGAGCAGGTTCATGCCGTCCAGGGTGAGGCTGAGGCTGTCGTTGATCCGGAAGCCGATGCTCGCATCGAGCGACTCGTAGTCGCTGGTGACGAGGAAGTTGCCGCGATCGACCTGGGTGTAGTACTTCGAGCGCCACGAGTAGGTCACGCGCGCGCTCCAGCGGTCGTTCTCGAAGAACGGACTGATGTTGTACTGGTTCTCCGAGGTCCAGGGCATGGGATCGCCGTTGTCGGCCTCGGCGTCGGAGTAGGTGTAGTTCGCGAGGATGCCCAGGCCACCCCACAGGTTCTGCTGGTAGTTGAACGATGCGCCCTGGATGGTGGCCTCGCCGGCGTTTTGCGGACGCGACACGGTGAAATCCATGAGCTGCCCGTTGCTCTCGTTGATGTGCTGCTCGATGCCGGTCGTGTACAGGATGTAGTTGCCGACGTCCTTGCGGAACAGTGTGCCCGCCAGGATGCCGTTCTCGGCGAAGTACCACTCGGCCGACAGGTCCAGGTTGGTGGAACGGTAGGGGTCGAGTTCCGGGTTGCCGCCGCCGCCGGTGAGCGTCTGCGGGCCAAGCCACAAGTAGTTCGACATATCGCCGTAATTCGGGCGTGAGATCACCTTCGCTGCGGAGAAGCGCAGCACGAGGTCGTTGGCGAAGTCGTAGACCACGTTGATGTTGGGCAGGAAGTCGTTGTACTTCTTCTTGACGCTGACCTGCTCATAGGTGTGGACGCCGCCGTTGGCAGCGCTGTTGCAGTTGGCGCTTGCCGTGCACTGCCAGCCAAGACTGTCGGACTCCGTCTGCACGTAGCGGAAGCCGACGTTGCCACGGAGGCCGTTCCATGTGTAGTCCGCCTGCACGTAGCCCGCGTTGACGTCCTCTTCCACCACCCAGGTGTTCTGGACGAAGGACAGGTCGTTGAACGTTCCCGGCGTCGGCATGGTCTGCCAGGGAGCAAGCCATTCCCCTGCGAGGATCCAGTCGGCCAGTGCCCAGCCGTCGATCGTGAACCGGTTGGACAGGTCGCCGGTGTTGCCGAACCCGCTCAGGTAATTGCCCGGAAGCGGGCGTGGCGAGAACTCGGCCGCGGTGGCGTCACCGTAGCCGGCGACCGCGGCGACCGAGACGCCGGCCATGGTCTGTCCGGTCTCGTGCTGGCGCCGTTTCGCGCCGAACCGCACCTGGTAGATGGGCGATTCCAGGCGGATGCCGAAATCGACCTGTCCATACACCTCTTCGTCCCAGGTCGGCTTGGTAACGATGTTGCCGCCCCAGCCGGTGTTCCAGGTGGACGGGCCGCCATCGGGATCCGCGCCCCAGCCGCCGTCGATGCGGAAGGCGTCCGGGTCGGTGAACGGGCTGCCGGCGATGTTCGGACTGGTCGCGGGCGCCGAGCCGTAGTTATAGCCGGCGAAATCCAATCGTGGCGTACCGGTGAGATCGTAGCTGTAGTCCGCCCAGTTCAGGAACTCGCCGAACACCTGCCGGCCCGTGCCGCCGGTGGCCTCGGTCGTGCCGAAATGCCAGGTCGCGAACCAGCGCTCGTCGTTCCATGTGGCCTTGATGTCGTAGGAGTTGGTGTCCACGGTGGCCTGGCGGTTGATCAGGTCGTAGACGGTCAATGCATTGCTGAAGGAGGCCCGCGTGATGACGCCGCCTTCGACGTCGAGGTCGGTCAGCCGCATCAGGCTGTTCCAGGCATTGCCGTTGAAGGCGAACATGGAGTGGCTGATGTTGTCGTAATGGGCAGTGACGTCGAGCGCATTGAACTCGACGTTCAACTTCTCGTGCGGCTTGAACTGCAGGGCCAGCGAGATCGTGTCGCGTTCGCGCTGCTGTTCGAAGTAGTGAGCGCTGATGGAGTTGGGCGCGATCGCGTCGAGGTTCGCCCGCAGCGTCGTCTCGCATTCGCCTTGGCACGCAGGCGGCACTTCCACACCCGCGCCCCAGTCCATGGTCGGGGTGAATGAATTGCCGCCGCCCTGACCCTCGGCGTAGTCCCGCCCTGTGACCGTCCCGTAGGATTCGACGCCGTCCCGGCGGATGCCCTCGTCCGCGCGCTGCGCGGCAACGATGAGGCCGAACGTCTCGGCATCGTTCTTCCAGCCGAACAGCAGCGAGGCCTGGGGATCGCCGCCCTCGATTCGGTCGTTGTACAGATAGCCGACGTGGCCGGCGATGGTGGTCTTGTCGAGGTCGAGCGGCTTTCGCGTGTGCACGATCACGGTGCCGCCGATCGAACCTTCGTCGATGTGCGCCTCTGGCGACTTGAAGACCTCGACCTTGCCGACCAGCTGCGGGGCGAGTAGCGAGTAGTTGAACGTGCGGCCCGGCTGGTCGGTGATGAACCAGTCGGCGGAGGCCACGGTCTGGCCGTTGAGCAGGGTGCGGCTGAGCGCGGGATCGGTCCCGAGGATGCTGATCTTCTCGCCTTGGCCGAAGGCCTTGTCGATGGTCACGCCCGGCAACGAGGAAATCGCCTCGGCGACGTTGGTCGAGGGGAACTTGCCTACGTCCTCGGCGGTGATCACGTCGATGATGGCGTCGGAGTTGCGCTTGGTATCCAGTGCCTGCTGCAGGCTGGCGCGGATGCCGGTCACGACGACGCGATCGAGTTCGGTGGCGCTGTCGCCCGGCGCGGCGGCCGGGTCGACCGCGTCCTGCGCGTTCGCCTGCGCGGCGACCCCGAGGCACGCGGCGATGGCGGCCGACAGCATGGATGTGCGGTGCTTCATGACGGTTCTCTCCATTGCGAAAGTGTGGCTGTGGACGCCGGTGAAGGCGCGCCGGCGCCGGGGCAGTGCCATCTCCTCGCCGCCGGGGGCCGGCGTGGGCGTGGCGGGTGGGTCAGGTCAGCAGGCGGGCATCCGTTCGCTCGTTGTCGTTCTGGTCCTGGTCGAGGTACCAACCGGCGGCGCCGATCACGCCCAGTTGCCCGTGCTCGACCAGCGTCACGGGAATGCGGAGCAGCGCTTCGCGCATCGGGCCCTTGTCCAGGAACCGCTGCACGAAGCTGCTGTGGAGCAGGAAGTCGCGGATCTGCGGCAGGATCCCGCCGGCCAGGGCGACGCCGCCGTGGGCGCCGTACAGCAGCGCCATGTCGCCGACCGCGCTGCCGAGCAGGCCGCAGAACAGCTCCAGCGTGTCGCGCGCGAGCGGATCGTCGCCGGCCTGGGCCGCCGCGGTGATGGTGTCGGGCGTGGAATGGGTGGGGCGGGTGCCGTGCACGCGCGCCAGCGCGTCGTGCAGGCGCACCAGGCCGGGGCCGGAGAGCGCGTGTTCGATCGAGACGTGGCGGCGCTCGCGCAGGAACTCGCGCAGGACCGCCATTTCGGCCTCGGTGGAGACGGTGAGCGAGGCCTGGCCCGCCTCGGTGGCCAGCACCACCGCGCCGCCACGCGAGGGAATGCGCACCGCGGCGCCCAGGCCGGTGCCGGGCCCCACGACCAGGGTCGGGCCCACGGGCGCGCGCTCGGGGCCGGACAGACGCAGCAGCGAATGCGCATCGGCCGAGGCCACGGCATGGGCGACGGCCTCGAAATCGTTCACCAGCCGCAGGTCCTCGAACCCGAGCTGCTCGCGGATGCGCGCCGGCGCCACCGGCCAGGGCAGGTTGACCGACAGCAGCGAGCCGTCCTCGAGCGGATGCCCGGCGCAGGCGATCACGCCACGGCGGACGAGGGCCGGCGCGGGCAGTTCGGCCAGGTAGGCCTCGAGAATGGCGGCCAGTCCGGGGAAGTCGGCACAGGCGAACTTGCGGTAGTGCGTCGGCGCCTCGGGGCTGGCGGTGACCAGGCCGACGCGGACGTGGGTCCCGCCGACGTCCGCGGCCAGGAACGGCGCGGGGATCGGACGGGGGCCTGCGGCGGGCAGCGGGCGGGTCATGGCGGCCAAACGGGCTCCTGCAGGGCTGCGCATCGGCGGCAGCGGCGTCGTCGCAGTGTCGGCACGTCGTGACAACGATGTCAAGCCAGTCCCGGATGACCACGACGGACCGTCACAAATTCTTCACGTGCATGGGATGCCGGCTCGAGAAACACCGCGATCGTTGCCGATATCGCGTTATTCACGCGCTGATTCGCGCCGTGTCCAGTCCATGTCCGACGTCGAAATGCTGCAGGACAACACCATCGGCCGCCATTCGCGTCCCGGCCGGGACGCCCGTCGGTGGCATCCGCGCGCAAAGTATGACAACGTTAGTCACCTTGTCCGGAAGGCAGGACATGAGGGGCGCAGCGGAAATGAGCGAAGCACCGGCCAGCCCGCGCAAGCCGACGATCCGCACCGTGGCCGAGCGCGCCGGGGTGTCGCTGAAGACGGTCTCGCGGGTGATCAACAACGAGCCGTCGGTACTGCCGGCCACGCGCGCGCGCGTGCTGCAGACCATCGCCGAGCTCGATTACGAGCCCGATCCCTCCGCGCGCAACCTGCGCAGCGCCAGCGCGTACGTGATCGGGCTGGTCTACGACAACCCCAACCCGTACCACATCATCGGCCTGCAGAACGGCGTGCTGGCCGCCTGTCGCGAGACGGGCTTCGGGCTGCAGATCCATCCCTGCGACGCGACCTCGCCGCTGCTGGCGGACGAGCTGCTGGAACTGGTCCAGCGCTCGCGCCTGGCGGGCCTGGTGCTGACCGCGCCCATCTCCGAGCGCCCGGAGCTGATCGACGCGCTGGAGAAGGCCGGCGTGCGCGCCACCCGCATCATCGCCGCGGCCGAGGACCCGAAGGACGGCCACCCCTGCGTCTACGTCGACGACCGCGACGCCGCCTACGAGATCACCGAGCACCTGGTGCAGCTCGGCCACCAGCGCATCGGCTTCCTGTGGGGCGGGCAGGAGCACCGTTCGAGCTCCGAGCGCTACCTGGGCTACGAGCAGGCGCTGAAGGACTACGGCATCACGCTGGACAAGCACCTGGTGGTCCCGGGCGACTACACCTTCGACGACGGCTTCCGCGGCGCGCGCCGGCTGCTGGCGCTGCGCGATCCGCCGACCGCGATCTTCGGCTCGAACGACGAGATCGCCGCCGGCGTGCTGGCCGCGGCCAAGTCGGCCGGCATGAACGTGCCCTTCGACCTGTCGATCGCCGGCTTCGAGGACAGCCCGTTCTCGCGCCAGTCCTGGCCGGCGCTGACCACCGCCAAGCAGGCCACCGAGGAAATCGCGCGCCACGCCGCGCGCATGCTCATCGCCGGCCTGCGCCAGGATGCCGCCGCCGCGCACAACCAGGGCTTCGTGCCGCAGCTGGTGGTGCGCGGCTCCACCGCGCCGGTGCGGCCGCGCGGGACCCCCAACGCGAGCGAGGCATGAACGCAGTGATCGAACCCGAGGCGCTGCACGCGCGCGCCGCCGCCACCCGCATGTTCCAGGAGGCGGCCGAGACGCCGTCGGTGGTCGGCGCGCAGTTCGTCGCCAACCGCGACGTGCTCGCCGCGCTCGCGGCCGACCTGCGCCGCCGTCCGCCGGCGTTCGTCGCCACCTGTGCGCGCGGCAGCTCCGGCCACGCCGCCACCTATGCCAAGGCGCTGTTCGAAACCCGGCTGGGCGTGGTCACCGCCTCGGTGTCGCCGTCGATCGGCTCGGTGTACGGCGTGCGCCAGCAGCTGCGCGACGCGCTGTTCATCGCCATCTCGCAATCCGGCAGGAGCCCCGACCTGCTGCGCAACGCCGAGGCCGCGCGCGAGGCCGGCGCGCGCGTGGTCGCGCTGGTGAACGTGGCCGACTCGCCGCTGGCCGGCCTGGCGGACGTGGTCGTCCCGCTGCACGCCGGGCCCGAGCGCAGCGTGGCGGCGACCAAGAGCTACCTCGCCTCGCTGTCGGCGCTGCTGCAGCTGGGCGCGCTGTGGAGCGACGACTTCGCCCTGCTCGATGCGCTCGACAAGGTGCCCGACGCGCTGCGGAAGGCCTGGGACTGCGACTGGTCGGCCGCCGGCGAGGCGCTGGTGCCGGCGCGCAACCTGTTCGTGCTCGGGCGCGGGCTGGGACTGGGCGCGGCGCAGGAGGCGGCGCTCAAGCTCAAGGAAACCTGCGGCCTGCACGCCGAGGCCTACAGTTCGGCGGAAGTGAAGCACGGGCCGATGGCGCTGGTGGGGCCGGGCTTCCCGGTGCTGATCCTGGCCCAGCCCGACCAGACCGAGGCCGGCACCCTGGCCCTGGCCGGCGAGTTCCGCGCCCGCGGCGCCCAGGTATGGCTGGCCTCGCGCGAACCCGGCGCCGACCTCCCCGTGGCCGCGGCGCCGCATCCGGCCTGCGCGCCGCTGCTGCTGGTGCAGAGCTTCTACCGGATGGCGAACGCGCTGTCGCTGGCGCGCGGGCTGGACCCGGACACGCCCCCGCACCTGAACAAGGTCACCGAGACCCTGTGACGATGGCCATGCTCGAAACCGCGCTGGTCAACGCCCGTCTCGTCGGCGACGACGGCATCCGCAGCGGCACCGCCGTGGTCCTCTCCGGCGACCGCATCGCCGCGGTGCTGCCGGCGCACGATCCACGCGTGGCCGCCGCGACCCGGCTCGACCTGGAAGGCGGCCTGCTGGCGCCGGGCTTCATCGACGTGCAGGTCAACGGCGGCGGCGGGGTGCTGCTCAACAACACGCCGACCGCCGAGGGCGTGCGCGCGATCGCCCGCGCGCATCGCCGCTTCGGCACCACCGGCCTGCTGCCGACGCTGATCAGCGACCGCGTGGGCGTGATGCGCGAGGCGATCGCCGCGGTGCGCGAGGCGATCGACGCGCGCGTGCCGGGCGTGCTCGGCATCCACCTCGAAGGGCCCTACCTGGCGCCCTCGCGCCGTGGCACGCATGACGCGCGCGTGTTCCGCGTGCCAGATGCCGACGAGATCGCGCTTGCCACCTCGCTGGGCAACGGCGTCACCCTGATCACGCTGGCGCCGGAACAGGTGCCGGTCGCCACGATCCGGGCGCTGGTCGCGCGCGGGGCGATCGTCGCCGCCGGACATACCGCCGCCAGCTGGCGCGAGGCGCGCGCCGGGCTGGAGGCCGGAATCCGCGGCTTCACCCACCTGTACAACGCGATGTCGCCGCTGCAGGGCCGCGAGCCGGGCACGGTCGGCGCGGCGCTGGAAGATCCGCACAGCTGGTGCGGGATCATCGTCGACGGCGTGCACGCGCATCCGGCCAGCCTGCGCGTGGCGCTCGCGGCCAAGCCGCGCGGCAAGCTGCTGTTGGTCACCGACGCGATGCCGATGGTGGGCGCGGACTCGCCCTCGTTCGAGCTTTACGGCGAAACCATCACCGCGGTCGACGGCGTGGTGCGCAACGCCAGCGGCGCGCTGGCCGGTTCGGCGCTGGACATGGCGTCCGCGGTGCGCAACAGCGTGCGCCTGCTCGGCGTCCCGCTGGAGGAAGCGGTGCGCATGGCCTCGCGCTACCCGGCCGAATTCCTCGGCATCGGCGACCGGTTCGGACGCATCGCGCCCGGCTACGCGGCCGACCTGGTCCTGCTCGACGACACCCTGGGCGTGCGCGCGACCTGGGTCGGCGGCCAGCACGAGCGCCACGCGGCTTGAGCGCGCCGGTGCGCCGCTTCGCCTCGGTCGACGCCCTGCGCGGGCTCACCGTGGCGGCGATGCTGCTGGTCAACACCCCGGGCGACTGGGGCCACGTCTACGCCCCGCTGCTGCACGCGGACTGGCACGGCTGCACGCCCACCGACCTGGTGTTCCCGTTCTTCCTGTTCGTGGTCGGGGTGTCGATCGCGCTGGGGATCGTGCCGCGCGTGGAGCGCGGCGACGACCTGCGCGCGCTGCAGCGCGACGCCATCCTGCGCGGCCTGCGCATCGTGGCGCTCGGCCTGGCGCTGCACGTGGTGGCGTGGTGGGCGCTCGATGCCGCGCATTACCGCCCGTGGGGCGTGCTGCAGCGGATCGGCCTGTGCGTCCTGGTGGCCGCGCCGCTGGCGATGCGCACCTCGCCGCGCGCGCAGTGGGCCCTGGTGCTGGCGATCCTGCTCGGCTACTGGGCCGCGCTCGCGCCCGGGGGCTATGCGCGCTTCGACAACCTCGCCGACCGCGTCGACACCGCGCTGTTCGCGCCGCTGCTGTACGTTTTCGAGCCGGCGACCGGCCGCGGCCATGATCCCGAAGGGCTGCTGTCGACCGTGCCGGCGATCGCGACCGTGTTGCTGGGCGTGCGCGCCGGCGACTGGCTGCGGCGCGGGCAGGTGCGCCGGCTGTGCGCCGCAGGCGTGGCGATGCTGGCGCTGGGCGCGCTGTGGTCGCTGGCGGTGCCGGTGAACAAGGCGTTGTGGACGCCTTCGTATGTGCTGTGGACCGGCGGCTGGGCGGCGCTGGCGCTGGCGGCACTGCACGTGCTGGTCGACCGGCGCGGCTGGCCGGCCGTCGGACGCGTCTTCGGCGTCAACGCGATCGCCGCCTACGCCGGATCGGCGCTGATTGTGTACGGGCTGGTGGCGGTCGGCGTGTGGGGCGCGCTGTACCGACACGGCTTCGCATGGATGGCGCCGCATGTCGGCCCGCGGCTGCCGTCGCTGCTGTTCGCGCTGGCGTTCGTGGCGCTGTGGTGGGCGATCGTGCGGGTGATGGATCGCCGCGGCTGGCACCTGAAGATCTGACGCGGGGGCATGGCGACGTGTCGAGGCGGCGTCGATTCACCGCTCGATCACGGCCGCTGGTGACACTCCGCGCATGCCCGCCTCCCGATCGATCCCTTCCGCCCGCGCCCGCCGTCGACAGGCACTGACCCCGGCCGAGCGCGACGCGATCGAGGCGGGGCTCCGCTACGTCAGCGACACCGCCCCCGGCATCTCGCGCGAGCGCCGCGGCCGCGGTTTCTGCTATCGCGACCCGCAGGGCCAGGCGGTGCGCGATGCCGACACCCTGCAGCGCATCCGCACGCTCGCGATCCCGCCGGCCTACCGCCAGGTCTGGATCTGCAGCTCGCCCATCGGCCACCTGCAGGCCACCGGCCGCGACGCGCGCGGGCGCAAGCAGTACCGCTACCACCCGGACTGGCGGCCGCTGCGCGATGCCAACAAGTTCGACCGCATCGTCGAATTCGGGCGCGCGCTGCCGAAGCTGCGGCGGCGCGTGCGCGCCGACCTCGCGCAGCCGGGCCTGCCGCGCGAAAAGGTGCTGGCGGGCGTGGTCGCGATCATGGCCAGCACCCTGGTGCGCGTGGGCAACGAGGGTTACGCGCGCGACAACGGGTCGTTCGGACTGACCACGCTGCGCAACCGGCACGCGAAGTTCCTCAAGGGCGCGCTGCGGCTGCAGTTCGTCGGCAAGGGCGGGCGCGCGCACGAGGCGGGCATCCAGGACCGGCGCCTGCTGCAGCTGGTGCGACAGATGCACGAACTGCCGGGCCAGCGCCTGTTCCAGTACCGGGACGACGACGGCACCCTGGTGCCGGTGGATTCGGCCGACGTCAACGACTACCTGCGCGAGGCGATGGGCGCGTCGTTCACCGCCAAGGACTTCCGCACCTGGGGCGCGACCGAAGCCGCCTTCCGCCAGCTCGCCGGCACGGTCGTCGAGGAAGGCGAGCGCATCACCGTGGTCGGCGTGCGCAAACAGGTGGTGGAGGCGGTGGCGTCGATGCTCGGCAACACGCCCACGGTGTGCCGCAAGTCATACGTGGACCCACGCGTGTTCGACGGCTGGGAGGATGGGCGCCTGCAGCGGGCGGCGAAGCACGTCCGCGGGCCGCGCCAGTGGGAAGGCGCGCTGCTGCGGTTCCTGGCGCGCGCGTCGCGCACGCGCAAGGGCGCGGCCTGACCGCGGCCGAGGTCGGTGGGCCGGAGGATCGCGCAGGATGGATGAGGCATGCCGGATGCCGGACGCTGGACGCCGGACGTCCGGTGAAAGAGGCGTCGGGATCGATGCGAAATCCGGATCGGGTCTGGCCCGGAGCGGGGATGCCGTTCCGGATCCCGGGTGCGCTGCGCTTACCCGGGCTACGCGAGGCGTGTTCGTAGACCGGATAAGGCCGCAGGCCGCATCCGGGGGGCGGCGAATTTCCGGCCTGGAGGTCACGTTCGTCGCGACACGCGCACAGGCATGCCGGTGGCCTCGTCGCATCGCCCACCATCCATCATCTGCCGTCGGCTTCGAATCGTCCTGCGCGACTAGCGTTCGCGCACCGGTGCGCCACGCGCGGCGTGGATCGCGGCGATCCGGGCCTTGCGCAGGGCCTCACCCACCGCGGGGCCGTCGAGGCCGTCGAGGGCGAGGTCGCGGGCGTTCACCGCGCACGCGGCGGCATGCAGGCGTCGCAGCGCGTCGGCCTGCGGATACGCAGCGTCCTCATGCCCGAGTCGCCCGCGCTTGTCGGCCTCGCACACGGTGGCCAGCCGGTCGATGCGCCCAGGCTTGCGAAAGCCGTCGCAGCGCAGCAGCAGGTCGTGCACGGTGCTGTCGCGCAGTTCGTCCAGGCGATGCACGTTGAGGTGTTCGCGGCACGCGGCCACCGCGAGGTCGCGGTGTTCCTGCGGCACCTTCAGGCGCGCGCACAGCGCCTGCAGCGGCGCCAGGCCGGCCTGTTCGTGGCCGATGTGGCGCGGCCACTGCGCCGGCGGCGTGCGTGCCTTGCCGAGGTCGTGCGCAAGCGCGGCGAAGCCGACCACGGCGTCGCCCGGTGCGAGGCGCGCGGCCATGTCGCTCACCAGTTCCTGGTGCAGGCCGGTGTCGACTTCCGGATGGAATTCCGCGCGCTGCGGCACGCCGTACAGCGCGTCCACCTCGGGCAGCACCGCGGCGAGTGCGCCGGCGTCGCGCAGCGTACGCAGGAAGGCCGACGGACACGGCGCGGCAAGCGCCTTGGCCAGCTCCTGCCACACGCGTTCCGGGACCAGCGTGTCGAGTTCGCCGCCGGCCGCCATGTCGCGCATCAACGCCAGCGTCTCCGGGGCGACGCTGAAACCCAGCGGCGCCAGCCGCGCCATGAACCGCGCCGCGCGCAGCACGCGCAGCGGATCCTCGACGAAGGCGGGGCCGACGTGGCGCAGCACGCGCGCCTCGAGGTCGCGCGCGCCGCCGAGCGGATCGACCAGGCGGCCGTCGTCGCGCTGCGCGATCGCGTTGATGGTGAAGTCGCGGCGTTCCAGGTCCTGCGCCAGCGTCACCGATGGATCGGCGTGCACCACGAACCCGCGATGGCCACGCCCGGACTTGCGCTCGGTGCGCGCCAGCGCGTACTCCTCGCCGGTCTCGGGATGCAGGAACACCGGGAAATCGCGCCCGACCGGGCGGAAGCCGGCGGCCAGCATCGCATCGGGCGTCTGGCCGACGACCACGAAGTCGCGATCGCCGCCGGGCAGGCCGAGCAAGCGGTCGCGCACCGCGCCGCCGACGAGATAGGTCTCCATGCGCGCATGATGCCGCAATCGGCGTACGCGCCAGCCGCGCCGCAGCGACGGCCTCACGCGGCCACCGCTCATCGGGCGCCTATACTCGGGCCATGAAGTCCTTCCGTTTACGCGCGTCCGCTCGCGGGTGCGCCGCCGCCGCCGTGCTCCTGCCGGCGGCGGCCCTCGCCGCCGGCGCGGCCCCGACCGCGGACGTGGCGCCGTCCGGCACGCCCGCCGACGTGGCGCTGATGCTGGCCTACCTGTTCGGCGCGATCGTGCTGTCGTTCCTGTGCTCGATCGCCGAATCCGCGCTGCTGAGCATGACGCCGTCCTACGTCGCGGGGCTGCGCGCCACGCGCCCGGCGCTGGCGGACCGGCTGCAGACGCTCCGGGTGGACAAGATCGACCGCTCGCTGGCGGCGATCCTCACGCTCAACACGATCGCCCACACGGTCGGCGCCGTCGGATCGGGCGCCAAGGCCACCGTGGTGTTCGGCAGCGCGTGGGTGGGCGTGTTCTCGGCGGTGGCGACCCTGCTGATCCTGTTCCTGTCCGAGATCGTGCCCAAGACGCTCGGCGCGCTGTACTGGCGCCGGCTGGCCGCGCCGGTGGCGTGGTTCATCCGCGCGATGATCGTGCTGCTGTATCCACTGATCGTGGTCTCCGAACTGCTGACCCGCCTGCTGGCACGTGGCCACCAGGCTGAGGGGTTCAACCGCCAGGAATTCCTGGCCATGGCCGGGATGGGCGAGGCCAGCGGCGACCTGGACCCGCGCGAGTCGCGCATCCTGCGCAACCTGTTCGCGATGGGCACGCTGCGCACGCGCGACGTGATGACGCCGCGGCCGGTGGTCGCCGCGCTCGCGTCCGACACGCCGGTCGCCGACGCGCTGGCCGACGCGAAGGCCCAGCCGTTCTCGCGCCTCCCGGTGTACGCGAACGACATCGACGATATCGCGGGCTTCGTGCTGCGCGACGAACTGCGCCAGGCCGAAGCCGCCGGGCGCGGCGGCGAGGCGGTCGCGGACCTGGCGCGGCCGCTGGCAACCGTCGCCGACAGCATGCCGCTGGGCGCGCTGCTGGAGTTCCTGCTCGAGCGGCGCCAGCAGATCGCGCTGGTGGTGGGCGAATACGGCGACACCGTGGGCCTGGTGTCGATGGAGGACGTGGTCGAGACCCTGCTGGGCGACGAGATCGTCGACGAGCGCGACCGCGCCACCGACATGCAGCGCCTGGCCCGCGAACGCTGGCAGAGGCGCGCCGCGCGCCGGGGCGTGGTCTGGCAGGCGCACGCCGCGTCGCCGGTCGACGCGTCCGCCGCGGGGTCGCAGCCGCCTGGCGCGGACCAGGCGCCGCGCGACGACTAGGCCGGCGCCGGGCAGGCGAAGGCCTTGCGCGGCGTGCCCGCGACGCCGTGCATGCGGTCGCTCACCGGCGCCGCCTTGCCGAACATGCGCCAGTCGTAGATCACGCTGAAGGCGAGGATGCGCGCCACGTACTCGCGCGTTTCCTTGTAGCTGATGGTTTCGATCCACAGATCCGCGTCGTGCCCGGGCCGCTGCGCGAGCCAGCGGGAGGTGGGCGTGGGGCCGGCGTTGTAGGCGGCGATGGCCACGTAGGGCTTGCCGTACATCTCCTCCTTCTCGCGCAGGTATGCGGTGCCCAGGGCGATGTTCGTCTCCGGGTCGTACAGGCGCTCGGCGCCGCTCCAGGCCATGCCCAGGCGCCTCGCGACCGCGGCCGCCGTGGAGGGCAGTACCTGCATCAGTCCGCGCGCGTCGGCCGGCGAGCGCGCGCGCGGGTTGAACACGCTCTCGGCGCGGATCTCCGCCGCCACCCAGGCCGGGTCGAGCCCGTTGCGGCGCGCCTCGCGCTGGATCACGTCGGCGTGGTGGATCGGGAAGCGCAGCGTGTACAGCCGGTTCTCGTCCGGCGACTTGCCCAGCCCGAACACGCCGCGGTCGAACCAGCCGTGCTCCTGCGCCACTTCCACCGCGATCCGGCGCTGGGCGTCGTCGAAGCGCGACAGCGCGTCGTTCCATTCGCGCACCGCCCAGGCCGCGCGCTCGGCGCGGTACAGCGCCAGCGCGCGCACCAGCGCCGGATCCTTCGCGACCGCGGCCTTCTGCGCCGCGGTCCAGTCGGGCATCCACGGGCACAGTGCGTAGGGCTGGTCGAGCCGGTCGGCGGCGAGGAAGCCGTGGAAGTCGGCGCTGCGCGCCGCGCGCGCGAACACCGTGCGGGCGCCGTCGCGATCGCCGGTAAGTTCCAGCATCCGCGCCTCGAACCACTGCCAGCGCGAATCGGCGCGCTGCGAGTCGGGCATCGCGCGCAGCGCCGTCAGCGCCGCCGCCCAGTCCGAGCGCGCCAGCGCATCGCGCACGCGCCATTCGTGCAGGCGCTCGTCGTAGGCGCTGGCGGGCACCAGGGCGAGCAGGCGCGGGGAGTCCGGGAGGTAGGACGCAACCGTCCACAGCGCCGCCTGGTACAGCACGCGCCCGCGCTCGGTCTCGCCGAACGCCAGGGCGCGGGCGATCGCAGGCAGCTGGGCCTCGGCCGCGAGCGGATCGTCCTTGGCGAACTTCGCCAGTCCGTGCGAGGCCACCAGCCGGCTGCGCGCGGTCCTGGGCCACTGCGCGGCGCGCGGGTGCGGCGCCTGCACGAACGCGGCGTAGTCGTTCGCGAGCGCCAGCTCGCCGGCGGGCAGGCCGCGCGCGGCGGCACGCATCACGCCCGGGTTCCACTCGGCGGCGGCCAGTTCCAGCCGCTCCCATCGCAGCGCATCGGTGAGGCCGCCGCGCGCGGCCAGCGCCGCGAACACCGGATCGCATTCGTCCGGCAGCGAGGCGCCGTTGCGCCACATCGCCTGCGCGTCGCGGGTCCATTGCGCGTCGGCGGCGCCGGTGCGCTGGCGGGCGTCGAGCTCGGCGCAGCGCAGCGCCGGCGTGCGCACGTCGTCCGACCAGGCGGCGCGATAGCCGCTCCAGTCCTGTCGCTTGAGCAGCGCGCGCAGCCAGGCTTCGCGGAACACGCCGGCCACCGCCTCGCCGCGGTAGCGGGCCAGGAAGGCCTGGGCCTGCGCGTTCGGCAGCGTGTCGAGGTTGCGACGCAGCACCGCCATCTCCACCCAGCGTGCGGCGGGATGGTCGGCGGCCAGCGCCGGCGCGGGCAGGCCGCGTTCGGCGGCCTCGAGTGCGGTGCGCAGTGCGGCGTCGGTGGGCTGCGCGCGCGCGGGCAGCACGGCCAGCAGCGCGGCGGCGAGTACGATGGTCAGGCGTGGAATCGACATGCCCCGACTATAGCGAAGGCCCCATGAATTCATTGCCCGATCCGCGATGCTTCCCGTCCGCGTCGCGCGTGCGCGAGGCGCGCGCATGATCGAGGGCTGGTGGGTGTTCCCGCTGCTGGGCGTGGCCGCGGGCGTGCTGGCGGGCCTGCTCGGCATCGGTGGCGGGCTGGTGCTGATCGGTGCGCTCGTGTGGCTGCTGCCGGCGTACGGCGTGCCGCAGGAGGCGGCGATGCACGCGGCGCTGGCCAGTTCGCTGGCGAGCATCGTGCTGACCGCGGCGTCGTCCGCGCGCGCGCACCATCGCCGCGGCAGCGTGCTGTGGCCGACGGTGGCATGGATGGTGCCGGGGCTGCTGCTCGGCGGCTGGCTGGGCAGCCTGGTGGCGGTCGCGCTCGCCGGCGACGTGCTGCGCTGGTGCGTCGCCCTGTACTGCTTCCTGGTCGCGGCGCAGATGGCCTTCGGTGGTCCACGCGCCGGCACGACCGCCACCGCCGGGGCGCCGACCGGCTGGCCGATGAGCGTGGCCGGCGGCGGCATCGGCGCGGTGTCGGCGGTGGTGGGCATCGGCGGCGGCAGCATGACCGTGCCGCTGCTGGTGTGGCGTGGCGTGGTGCCGGTGCGCGCGGTGGGCACGTCCTCGGCCTGCGGCATCTTCATCGGGCTGGCGAGTGCGGCCGGTTACGCGGCCCACGCACCCGCGGGCGCGTTGCCGGAGTACGCGCTGGGCTACATCTACCTGCCCGCGGCGATCGGCATCGCGTTGGCGTCGGTCATGGCCGCGCCGCTCGGCACGCGGCTCGCGCATGCGATCAGCGGCCCGGCGCTCAGGCGCGTGTTCGCCGTGTTCATGGTGCTGGTGGGAGTCGGCATCCTGCTCTGAGGGCGGGACAGGGCAGGCGGCGCGCCGGTGCGCCCGACGCCAGTCGATGCGACGCCGCGGCCGTCACAGCGCAGCCATGGCGCGCCACCCGGAAGTCGGGCAGGCCCACGCGCTCGGGGCTGTCGCCGCTGTTCGCTCCCTGCGAACGCCGCGGGCCACGCGGCCGCATTCCCCGCGCTGCGGCACGGGGGCAGATTCCGTTGCCTAGTCCGTCGCCACCGCCGCCTCGGCATGGCGCAGGAAATCGCTCACGTACCACGTGCCGTCGCGGCGCTCGAGCTGGACGATGGTGTCGATGGGCGTGCCCGCCAGCGCGTACTGCATCCGCACGCGGGCCAGGTCGCCGGTCTGCGAGAGCAGCTGCACGTCGATTGCGCGCAGGTCCGCGTCCAGGTCCAGTCCGTACCCGGACAGGACCAGTTTGCCGGCCGCCAGTACCCGCGACATGCGCTGCAGGCCGGCGGCCATTCCCGCCTCGGCGAAGGCGGCGTCGCTGTCGAGCGCGGCCTCGCGCGCGGCCGCGGCCATGCGCGCGATCGTCGCGCGCGCCCGCGCCCGGTCGCCGATCGGAGCCCGCCCGGCCCAGGTGCCCAGGGCCTGGACCAGCTGCGGGTAGTGCTCGCGCTCGCCGACGCTGAAATCCCCTTGCTGGGTGATGTACTGCACCGTGAACACGGTGAGGAACTCGGCCGCCGAGGCGAGGCTGGCATTGGCCAGTTGGCGGTCGAACCCCTGCTGCAGCGTCTGCTCGGCATCCGGCGCCGACAGCGCGGCCATCGCGCGCGGCAGGTGCTGGGCGAACGGCAGCTGGTCGAGCGGCCAGCGGGTGCGGCCCTCGCGCCAGGCCTGCTCGAGCTGCGCGTGCACCTGCGGGGTGACCGCGTCGCGGGCGAAGGCTTCGAGGTCGTTGGCGACCAGGTGCGCGGTCAGGCGGCGCACGGTTTCGCCCGGCGTGGCCGGCTCGGCCGGGGCCGCGGTCTCGGCGCCCGGACGCCGTTCGCACCCGGCCAGGCCCGCGGCGAGGGCGACCACCAGCACGCACAGCAGGGCCAGCGCCCGTGTCCCCATCGCCACGACCTCTCCCCGACCCGCGTCGCCGCATCTTGGCGACTGCGGCCACGGGCGGCAACCGCGCGCGGTGCGAATCGTGGCCGGGGTCGCGTCCCGCGCCCGCGGCTACAGGTCGCGCACCACCCAGCCCGGCGGCAGGTCGGCATGGGCGGCATCGAGCGCGGCCTGGGCCACCTCCTCGGGCGTGCGGCCGGCCTGCCAGGCCGCGGCGATCGCCGCCAGCCGGGTCCGCGTGGCGCGGGTGTAGGCGCCTTCGAGCTCGTTCTGGGCGTCGGCGGCCAGCTTCTGCGGATACAGCTGGCGCGCGTCCGGGCTGTGGTCGAGCAGGTCGACCAGCCGGGCGAGCTGGGTGCGGAAGGTGTCCACGCCCAGCGAGGTGCGCTGGGTGCGCTGCAGGTGCCAGACCAGCAGGTATTCCACCGGCCCGAGCATCCGCCGCGGCGAGGCACCGAAGAAGTGGCCCGACAGCGCGCCCGCGGTGAGCCCGGTGACGTCGTCCGGCAGGCGGGTCGCGCCCCAGGAACTCAGCGCGCCGCCGGGCAGGTCGGCGCGCCGCAGCGCGGTGGCCACGGTGTCGGCCAGCAGGCGCTTCGCCTCGCGGTCGTCGCTTTCGGCCACCACCCCGAGCAGGCGCAGGAACATCGGGTACTGGTCCTCGCCCAGGCGCCGGGACAGGCGCTTGAGCACCGCCAGGCGGTATTCGGGATCGTCGTGCGCACCCAGCGCCGCGACCAGCCGGCCGGCGGCATCACGCAGTTGTTCGGCGGTGGGTGGAGTGGTGGACATGTGGCGCTGCGACGGGAACAGGCGCCCATTATCGGCCCGCGCGTCGGACGCACGCTCACGCTGCTGCGGATGGCGACGCCGCGCGTGCGGACGACCCCGCCGTGGGGGCCGCCGGTGCGTGGATTCAGAGCGCGGCGAGGATGCCGTCGACCGCGGCGTTCGCGGCCTCGGCGCGGTCCAGGCCGGCCAGCTGCGCACCGAAGGCGTCCTGGCGGGGCAGCGCGCGCAGGCCGCCCTCGGGCCAGGCGGCATGGTTGAGCAGCGATTCGCCCGGATCCACCAGCGCCGCCGGAGCGGCATCGGCCTCGCCCAGCCCGCCATCCGCGCGCAGCAGGCCCTGCTGGCGGGCCTGGTCGAGCGAGACCTGCCCGCCCGGATCGAATCCGGCGGTGTTCAGGCCCGGGGGCGTGGAACCGATGCTGCTCATTGCGGCGTGCGAGGGGTCTGATAGGGCCGTTCCCGGCGATGGGCACACTCTAGCGAGCGTGTCATCCGACTGTCACCTCGGGTCGCCCCTAGGCCCGTGGGCGCGCGCGGCGGACGTTCATGCGCGGATCGCGTGCGGCCTCGACCGGGGCGGGCGGGACGGCGTGCTAGCCTCGGCCGGCGCGACCTCCCCCAGCACGGGACACGGCAATGGCCGACAAGGACCAGGGCGCCGACAAGACCGAAAAGCCCACCCCGAAAAAGATCCGCGACGCGCGCAAGGAAGGCAACGTCGCCAAGAGCAAGGAGCTCACCGCGACCGTGCTGCTGCTCGGCTGGATCGCGCTCGGCGGCATGCTGGCCGCGTTCATCTACGGGCGGCTGCAGGCGCTGTTCGACCAGAGCCTGGAGGCGATCGGCCAGCCGTTCCACATCGTGCTGCCGCGGCTGGGGCAGCTGGCGTTCGAGACGCTGATGTGGGTGTGCCTGCCGCTGATGGCGATGACGCTCGCGCTCGGGGTGCTGATCGAGTTCCTGCAGGTCGGGCCGGTCGCGTCGATCAAGAAGATCACGCCGAACATGGACAAGATGAATCCGGTCGAGGGCATCAAGCGCATGTTCTCGATGGACAACCTGGTCGAGCTGGTGAAGTCGATCCTCAAGTGCGCGGCGATGCTCGGCATCGGCTACATCGTGCTGCGCGGGATGATGGAGTGGCTGCTCAAGCTCCCCTACGCCCCGCCGCAGGCGATGGCGGCGGCGTTCTGGCACGGAGTGAAGTGGATCGCGGTGTGGACGATCGCGGTGTTCTTCTTCGTCTCGGCGCTGGACGTGTGGTACCAGAAGTTCTCCTACACCAAGAAGCTGCGCATGAGCCGGCGCGACATCCGCCAGGAGGTCAAGGAGAACGAGGGCGACCCCTACGTCAAGCAGCGCCGCCGGCAGTTGCACCAGGAGTGGGCGCAGCAGAACATGCTTTCGGCCGTGCGCAAGTCGAACGTCGTCGTGACCAACCCCACCCACATCGCCGTCGCCCTGCAGTACGAACCGGGCGAGACCGACCTGCCGGTGGTCGTGGCCAAGGGCGAGGGCGCGTTCGCCGAACTGATCAAGAAGACCGCGCAGGAGGAAGGCATCCCGATCCTGCAGAACGTGCCGCTGGCGCGCGGACTCAACGAGCAGGTGGAGCTGGACGACTACATCGGCAGCGACTTCTTCGACGCCGTGGCCGAGGTGCTGCACTGGGCCGAGAACGTGCGCCGCGACCGCGGCGACGACATCGAGACGGTGTACCGGGAGCCGGACGCGGAGTGATCGCCGCGTGCGCCGTCGCGCAACGGCGTCATTTCACCCGTTGCTTCTCCAGCTTGCGCGCCAGCGTGCGGCGGTGCATGCCGAGCTGGCGCGCGGCTTCGGAAATGTTGAAGTCGGCTGCGGCCAGCGCCTCGTGGATGTGCTCCCATTCCAGGGTCTTGATCGAGGTCTGGCGGCGGGTGAGCTCGACCTCCTCGTCGCCGCCCTCGCGCGCGAACGCGGCTTCGATGTCGTCGGTGTTCGACGGCTTGGCCAGGTAGTGGCGGGCGCCGAGCTTGATCGCCTCGACCGCGGTGGCGATGCTGGCGTAGCCGGTGAGCACCACGATCAGCATGTCCGGATCGCGCGCGTGCAGCGCCTTGACGCAGGCCAGCCCGGAGCCGCCACCGGCCAGCTTGAGGTCGACCACGGCGTGGCTGGGCGCGAACTGCTCGAGCAGCGGCTCGAGCGTGTCGAGTCCGGCCGCGGTGCGCACCTCGTAGCCGCGGCGTTCGAACGAGCGCGACAGCGTGCGCGCGAACGCGGCGTCGTCCTCGACGATCAGCAGGCGGCGCGGGTCAGCGTGCATCGTCTTCCTCGTGTTCCAGCGACAGCGCCGGCAGCGGCAGGGTGATCGTCACCAACGCGCCCCCGGCGGGCTCGTTGCCCGCTTCGATGGTACCCCCGAGCGTGCGCGCAACGTTCACGGACAGGAACAGCCCCAGGCCGCGGCCGGGCGCGCCCTTGCTCGACTGGTAGGGCGTGCCCAGGCGTTCGAGCATCCCCTCGCTGAAGCCGGGGCCGTCGTCGCGGACCCGCAACACCACCGCCTCGGCCGTGCGCGCGGCTTCCAGCGTCACCCGCGAGCGCGAGGCCTCGAGCGCGTTGTCGAGAATGTTCCACAGCATCTGCTGCAGGCCGGCGTCGGCGACGATCGGGACGTCCTCGTCGATGCGGTCGTCGTAGCGGAACCCCCGCACGCTGCGGCTGCGGTTCCACTCGTCCACCAGGCCGTCGAGGAAGGCGCGCAGGGTGGTGCCGCGCGGCGCTTCGCCGCGGGTCTCGCCGGCCGAGGCCAGGATGCCCGAGACGATCGCCTTGCAGCGCAGCACCTGCGCCTGCATCTCGCTCACGTCCTGCAGCAGCTCGGGGTCGGAGGTGAAGTGCGGCAGGTGCTGCCAGTCGCCCAGGATCACCGCCAGGGTCGACAGCGGCGTGCCCAGCTCGTGCGCGGCGCCGGAGGCCAGCAGGCCCATGCGCACGATGTGCTCCTCTTCCGCCGCGCGCTGGCGCAGCGCCGCCAGGCGCGCGTCGCGGGCGCGGATGATGCGGCCGATCCGGGTGATGAACACCACCAGCAGGGTCGCGATCAGCATGAAGCACAGCAGCAGGCCGAACACGTAGGGATCCGACAGCCCACCTTCCTCGCTGGCCGGCAGCGTCACCGGCCCCGGGAACAGCGCCAGTCCGACCACGCAGGCGCTGGTCAGCGCCACGATCACCCAGCTCGACCAGGGCTTGAGCAGGACCGCCGCCAGCACCACCTGCAGCAGGTACAGGAATGCGAACGGGTTGGCGATGCCGCCGCTCAGGTACAGCTGCGCGGTGAGCGCGGCGACATCGGCCAGGAGGCCCAGCAGCAGCGCGGTGTTGGTGACGCGCCTGGGGCCGCGCCAGCGCAGCATCGCCAGCGCGTTGAACGTGGCCAGCGCCGCGAGGACCGCCAGCATCGGCTGCAGCGGCAGCGTGATCCCGAGCCCGGCGTGCACCACCACGATCGTGAGCAGCTGGCCGACCACCGCGATCCAGCGCAGCTGGACCAGCTGACGCATGTTGTTGACCCCGGCGCTGTCGCCGGTCGCGCGCACGGCGACGCGCGGATCAGCGGCGATCGGGTCGGTCGGCGAGGGCGGCGTGGCGGCGTGCGGCATCGGGGGGATCGGTGGGCGGAACCCGGCGCCGCGGCAGCGGCCCGGACAGCACGCGCCACGCGGCGAAGGCCACCATCAGCGCCAGCGCGAACCAGGTCAGCGCGTACTGCAGGTGGTGGTCGCGGAACCGTACCACGGTCATGCCGCCGCGCGGCCAGGGCGCGGCGGCGGGGTCGAAGGCGGCGTCGATGAAGTACGGCGCCACGGCGCCGAGATCGCGCGCGGCGGCGATCGCGTGCACGTCGCGCGAATACCAGCGCTCCTGCGCCGGCACGTTGGCGCGCAGGATGCGGCCGTCGGGTTCGTCGAGCCGCAGCAGGCCCTGCACCCGCACCTCGCCGCCGGGCGCGGGCGCGGCGGTCTCGCCGGCCGGCACGAAGCCGCGGTTCACCAGCAGCGTATCGCCGTCGACGGTGCGCAGAGGAGAGAGGATCCAGTCGCCGGGGCCGAGTGCGGTGAGCGCGTCGACGCGGGTGTCGCGGCCGGGCAGGAACCGTCCGCGCGCCACCACGCGCCGGTACTCCGCGCTGGCGCGGTCGATCCCGCCCCAGGCCGCGCGCCCCGGCGCGGCCACCGGCTCGGCGCTCACCCGCGCATCCACCCGCGCGATCAGGTCGCGCTTCCACTGCAGCCGCTGCACCTGCCAGGTGCCGAGCGCGCAGAACATCGCGAACAGCGCCGCCAGCAGCGCCAGGAAGGCGAACTTGCGGGCGCGGCGCGGCGCGGGGGCGGGATGCGGGGTCATGGCGGCGGTGTGGCGCAAGGGCTGCGTGTCGCTTCGTGGCGCCGCGCTCCAGCCGCGCCGCGCGCCGGCGGACATCCGGCGCGTGGAGGCGGCGCGGCGACGCTAGAGCATGCGTTCCACGTCGTGCATCGACGGCATCATGTTCGTGTTCATGTGGTGCATCACCCACAGCGTGCCGATCAGCACGATCACGAGCAGCACCGCGGTGAAGATCAGGGCGAGCAGGTTCCAGCCGCCCTCGGACTTCGGGTTCATGTGCAGGAAGTACACCATGTGCACCACCACCTGCACCATCGCGAAGGCCAGGATCACCAGCAGGGTGATCGTCGGCGTCGGCAGCACCTTGGCCATCACCAGCCAGAACGGGATCGCGGTCAGCACCACCGACAGGCCGAAGCCGGTGGCGTACTCCTTCACGCTGACGTGCGGGATGCCGTCCTCGAGGAAGTCGTCGTGCGGATCGTGGGAATGGTCGCTCATCACAGCACGCCCATGAGATAGACGAAGGTGAAGACGCCGATCCAGACGACGTCGAGGAAATGCCAGAACAGCGACAGGCAGGCGATGCGGCGCGTGGTCGTGCGGTTCAGGCCCCAGCGGCCGACCTGCACGCACAGCACCACCAGCCACACCACGCCGAACAGCACGTGCAGGCCGTGGGTGCCGACCAGGGCGAAGAATGCCGACAGGTACGCGCTGCGCTGCGGCCCGGCGCCGAGGTGGATCAGGTGCTGGAACTCGTAGAGCTCGATCCCGAGGAACGCCAGCCCGAGCAGGCCGGTCACCGCCAGCCAGCCGATGGTGGCGCGCGCCTTGCGCCGGAGCATCGCGATCATCGCGAAGCCGTAGGTGATCGACGACACCAGCAGCACCGCGGTGTTGACCGCGATCAGCTTGAGGTCGAACAGGTCGCGGCCCGACGGCCCCGCGGCATAGCTCTGCGCGAACACCCCGAAGGTGGCGAACAGGCTGCCGAAGATCATCAGGTCGCTGAGCAGGTAGATCCAGAAGCCCAGCAGGGTGCCGTTCTCGGGATGGTGGCGGCCGGCGGTGTCCAGGAACACCGGGCTGCCGTCGGCGTGGGACAGGGCGATGGACTCAGACATGGACGCTGCTCAGCTGCTGCGTGCGCGCGGCCTCGGTCGCGGCCACGGTCTGCGCGGGGATGTGGTAGTCGCGGTCGCGGTCGAAGCTGTGCCAGATCGCGTACACCACGGTCGCCAGCAGCGACACCGCCGCCAGCCACCAGATGTGCCAGATCAGGGCGAATCCGCAGACCGTGCTCAACGCCGAGAGGATCACGCCGGCGCCGGTGTTGCGCGGCATGTGGATCGGCACGAAGCCGCTCTCCGGGCGCCTGAAACCGCGCCGCTTCATGTCGGCCCAGGCGTCGTTGTCGTGCACCACCGGGGTGAAGGCGAAGTTGTATTCCGGCGGCGGCGAGGAGGTCGACCATTCCAGCGTGCGCCCGTCCCAGGGGTCGCCGGTGACGTCGCGCAGCTGCTCGCGGCGGCGGAAGCTGACCGCGATGCACCACAGGAACGCGGCGATGCCGATCGCCACCAGCACCGCGCCCAGCAGCGCGATCTGGAACCAGATCTGCAGCGAGGGATCGTCGAAGTGGCTCATGCGCCGGGTCACGCCCATCAGGCCGAGCACGTACAGCGGCGTGAACGCGAGCCAGTAGCCGGCCAGCCAGAACCAGAACGAGACCTTGCCCCAGAAATCGTCCAGCCGGAAGCCGAACGCCTTGGGGAACCAGTGCGTCATCGCCGCGAACAGGCCGAACACCACGCCGCCGATGATCACGTTGTGGAAGTGCGCCACCAGGAACAGCGAGTTGTGCAGCACGAAGTCCGCCGGCGGCACCGCCAGCAGCACGCCGGTCATCCCACCGACCACGAAGGTGACCATGAAGCCCATGGTCCACAGCATCGGCACCTCGAAGCGGATGCGCCCGCGGTACATGGTGAACAGCCAGTTGAAGATCTTCGCGCCCGTGGGGATCGAAATGATCATCGTGGTGATGCCGAAGAACGAGTTGACGCTCGCGCCCGAGCCCATGGTGAAGAAGTGGTGCAGCCACACCAGGTACGACAGCACCGTGATGCAGACCGTGGCGTAGACCATCGAGCTGTAGCCGAACAGGCGCTTGCCCGAATAGGTCGAGACGATCTCGGAGAACACGCCGAACACCGGCAGGATCAGGATGTAGACCTCCGGATGGCCCCAGATCCAGATCAGGTTCACGTACAGCATGGCATTGCCGCCGAGGTCGCTGGTGAAGAAGTTCGTGCCCACGTAGCGGTCGAGCGTCATCAGCGCCAGTACCGCGGTCAGCACCGGGAACGAGACCACGATCAGCACGTTGGTGCACAGCGCGGTCCAGGTGAATACCGGCATCTTCATCAGGCCCATGCCGGGCGCGCGCATCTTGATGATGGTCACCAGCAGGTTCACGCCCGACAGCAGCGTGCCCACGCCGGCGATCTGCAGCGCCCAGATGTAGTAGTCCAGCCCCACCCACGGGCTCTGGTTGCCGAGGTTGGACAGCGCCAGCCAGCCGGAGGTGGAGAACTCGCCGAAGAACAGCGACAGCATCACCAGCATCGCGCCGGCGGTGGTCATCCAGAAGCTGAAGTTGTTGAGGAACGGGAACGCCACGTCACGCGCGCCGATCTGCAGCGGCACGATGTAGTTCATCAGCCCGGTGACCAGCGGCATGGCCACGAAGAAGATCATGATCACGCCGTGGGCGGTGAAGATCTGGTCGTAGTGGTGGGGCGGCAGGTAGCCCATGCTGTCGCCGAAGGCCATCGCCTGGTGCAGGCGCATCATGATCGCGTCGGCGAAGCCGCGCAGCAGCATCACCAGGCCCAGCACCATGTACATGATGCCGATCTTCTTGTGGTCGATGCTGGTGAACCATTCGTTCCACAGCCAGCCCCACAGCCGGTACTTCGTGATCACCGCCACCAGCGCCAGGCCGCCGAGACAGGTGCCGACGAAGGTCGCGGCGATGATCGGGTCGTGCAGCATCGGGATCGCGTCCCAGGCCATGCGGCCGGTCAGCGGGGACGTCTCGACGGTGGAGGGATCGAAAGCCATCTGAAGGAATGTCCGGAAGAACGGGGTGTCGGCAGGGCGCGGGTCAGGGCGCCTGCAGGCCGCCGGCGAAGACGGGGCGGGACGGCGGCACCAGCGCGCGCGCCTCGTCCACGGTGCACACGCCGGCGCTGACGAACGGGCCGGCATCGAGGCGGCCGCGGCGTGGCATGGCCAGCGCGTCGATGCCCTCCAGCCCCAGCCCGCCCATCGCATCAAAGGCCATCATCTGGTCCATGCACAGCCGGTCGGTGTCGACGCAGCGGTTGACCACCGCGTCGAACAGGTCCGGCGCCACGCTGGCATACAGGCGCGCCGGTTCGCGCGCGCTGGGCGCTTCCAGCGCGAGGTAGCCGGCGCGGTCGAGCGTCGCGCCGCCGGCGCGCGCGGTCTCGATCCACTGCGCGAAGCCCGCGTCGTCGAGCGCGATGAAGTCGAAGCGCATGTGCGAGAAGCCCTCGCCGCTGTAGTGCGAGGAGAAGCCCTTGTAGGTGCCGGGCGCGTTCATCACCGCGTGCAGCGTGGTCTCCATCGCCGGCATGGTGTAGACCATGCCCGCCAGCGCTGGCACGTAGAACGCGTTCATCGTGGTCGACGAGGTGAGCCGGAAGCGGATCGGGCGGTCCACCGGGGCGGCCATCTGGTTGAGCGAGGCCACGCCGTACTCGGGATAGACGAACAGCCACTTCCAGTCCAGCGACACCACCTGCACCTCCAGCGGCTGCACGTCCTCGGGCACCGGGCGCCCGGGCGCGATGCGCTCCAGCGGCCGGTGCGGGTCGAGCAGATGGGTGCTGATCCAGGTCACCGCGCCGAGCGCGATGATGATCAGCAGCGGCACCGCCCAGATCACCAGCTCCAGCTGGGTGGAGTGGTCCCAGTCCGGGGTGTAGGTGGCCTTGCGGTTGGAGGCGCGGTAGCGCCAGGCGAACAGGAAGGTGAGCGCGATCACCGGCACGATCACCAGCAGCATCAGCCCGGTGGCGACCAGGATCAGCCGCCCCTGCTGCGCCGCCACGTCGCCGGGCGGCGACAGCACGACGGTGCTGCAGCCGGACAGCAGCAGGACGGCGATGGGCAGCATCCACCGGGGCAGGGCGCGTGGGAAGGCGGGCATGGGGGCTCGAATCGGCATGGCGCTTGATCCGGATCAATGTAGTCAGCGCGCCGATGCCGGACCATTGGACGTTTTGTCCCATCGCTTCGCACGCGCGTCGCTGCGACACTGGCGTCGCCGCCACTGCCACCGGCGGCCCGACCCCCTTCCGGCTGCGGCCGGCCGCCCCGCGAGACGAGCCACCCGACGATGTCCGCCCATCCAGACGCCATCCATTCCGCCCACGACCACGGGACGCGGGCGCACAAGGACATCGCGCCGGGCGAGATCGCGGTCGGCGTGGTGGTGGGTCGCGGCTCTGAATACTTCGACTTCTTCGTCTACGGCATCGCCTCGGCGCTGGTGTTCCCGAAGGTGTTCTTCCCCTTCGCCGAACCGCTGACCGGCACCCTGTACGCGTTCGCGATCTTCGCCCTGGCCTTCGTCGCCCGGCCGCTGGGCACGGTGCTGGGCATGTGGCTGCAGCAGCGCTGGAGCCGCAGCACCAAGCTCACCGTGGCCCTGTTCCTGCTCGGCACCTCGACCGCGGGCATCGCGTTCCTGCCCGGCTACGGCGCCATCGGCGCGGCGGCGATCGTGCTGCTGGCGCTGTTCCGGGTGCTGCAGGGCGTGGCGCTGGGGGGCTCGTGGGACGGGCTGCCGTCGCTGCTGGCGCTCAACGCGCCCAAGGAGCGCCGCGGCTGGTACGCGATGCTCGGCCAGCTGGGCGCGCCGGTGGGCTTCATCGTCGCCTCGGCGCTGTTCGCGTTCCTGATCTCGAGCCTGTCGCCCGAGGACTTCTACGCCTGGGGCTGGCGCTATCCGTTCTTCGCCGCGTTCGCGATCAACGTGGTGGCGCTGTTCGCGCGGCTGCGGCTGGTGGTGGCCGACGAGTACCAGGACAAGATGGGCGAGCTCGAACTTGAGCCCACGCCGGTGGGCGAACTGTTCCGCGGCCGCGGCCGGCACGTGTTCATCGGCGCGTTCGCGGCGCTGGCCAGCTACGCGATGTTCCACATCGTCACGATCTTCCCGCTGTCGTGGATCGAGCTGTTCACCGAGGACTCGGTCAGCGGCTTCCTGCTGCTGCAGGTGTTCGGCGGCGTGCTGGCGGCGGCGGGCATCGTCGCCTCGGGCATGATCGCCGACCGCGTCGGCCGCGCGCGTACGCTCGGCGGTACGGCGGTGGCGATCGCGATGTACAGCGGCTTCGCGCCCACCCTGCTCGGCGCCGGCGGCCCGGGGCAGGTGGTGTTCGTGCTGTTGGGCTTCGTGCTGCTGGGCCTGTCCTACGGCCAGGCGGCCGGCGCGGTGACCGCCAACTTCGGCAGCCGCTACCGGTACACCGGCGCCGCGCTCACCTCCGACCTGGCCTGGCTGATCGGCGCCGCGTTCGCGCCGCTGGTGGCGCTGGGGCTGTGCGCGGAGTTCGGCCTGCCCTACATCGGCCTGTACCTGCTGTCGGGCGCGATCGGCACCCTCGCCGCGCTGGGCGTGAACCGGGCGCTGCGGCTGAAGAGCTGACGCCCCGCGGCGCACTCGACCTTGGTCGCGGTCGCCCGCCGCGGCCGCGCGGCGGCGCTACCATCGCCGCCATGGACAGCCCGCTCGCCGATGTCGAAGGCTTCCTCGCGCAGACGCCGCCGTTCGACGGCCTGGCGCCGCCGCAGCTGCGGCGCGCGGCCGCGGCGTTCGAGGCGGTGTACCGCCGCAGCGGCACCGAGGTGCTGCGCATCGGCGAGGCCAACGACACCCTGTGGCTGGTGCGCCGCGGCGCGGTCGAGACCCGCGACGGCGCCGGCAACCTGGTCGGTCGCTACGGCGAGGGCGAGAGCTTCGGCCTGCAGTCGCTGCTGGGCGCACGGCCGGTGCGGTTCCGCGCCGTCCTGATCGAGGACAGCCTGCTGTGGTGCATGCCGCGCGCGGCGTTCGACGACCTGCGCGCGGCCTCGCGCGCGTTCGACGACTTCTACATCCGCAGTCTGGAACAGCGCCTGGTCGGTGCGCTGGAGGGCAGCGCGGCGGGCAAGCAGACCGCGACCCTGTTCCTCACCCCGCTGTCGCAGCTGGCCCGGCGCGCGCCGATCTCGGTGCCGCGCGTCACGCCGGTGGCGGAGGCGGCGCGGGCGATGTCCGCGCACGGCGTGTCCTCGCTGCTGGTGGGCGAGGGCGGCGAACTCGAGGGCATCCTCACCGACCGCGACCTGCGCAACCGGGTGCTCGCGCAGGGCCGCGATCCGTCCACGCCGGTGTCCGAGGTGATGACCTCCGCGCCGCTGACGCTCGACGCCGACAGCCCGGTGCTCTCGGCCATCGTGGCCATGGCCGGCCGCGGCATCCACCACCTGCCGCTGGTCCGCGAGGGCGCGGTGGTG
Organism: Luteimonas rhizosphaericola; assembly: GCF_029888045.1. GTDB lineage: Bacteria > Pseudomonadota > Gammaproteobacteria > Xanthomonadales > Xanthomonadaceae > Luteimonas > Luteimonas rhizosphaericola. The sequence goes on from NZ_JARXRN010000025.1 coordinate 318,942, forward strand.
GGCATGGTCACCACCCGCGACCTGCTCAGCCTGCAGACCCACCATCCGCTCTACCTCGCGGCGCAGATCCAGAAGCAGGACACCCGCGAAGGCGTGGTCGACGTGTGCCGGCGGATCCCGCAGCTGTTCGAACTGCTGCTGGCCTCGGGCCTGCGCGCCGAGGAAGTGCCCAAGGTGATGAGCACCCTCGCCGATGCGGTGACCCGGCGCCTGATCCACCTCGCACAGGCGCGCCTGGGCCCGGCGCCGGCGCCGTGGGCGTGGCTGGCCTTCGGTTCGCAGGCGCGCGAGGAGCAGAGCCTGCGCACCGACCAGGACAACGGCATCGTCTACGCCGACGATGCGCCCGCAGGTGCCGACGCCTGGTACGCGGCGCTGGCGCGCGAGGTCAGCGACGGCCTCGACGCCTGCGGCTACGTGTACTGCCCGGGCGGCATCATGGCCACCACGCCGGAATGGCGGCAGCCGCTGTCGGGCTGGCTGCGGCATTTCGCGCGCTGGGCCACGCTGCCGGACCCGACCGCGGTATTGCGGGTGAGCATCTTCTTCGACCTGCGCGGGATCGACGGCGACGCCGGCCTGGTGGCGCGCATCCGCGAGGCGATGGCCGACTGCGCCGGCGGCCGCGGACGCGCCGTGTTCCTGAGCGCGCTGGCGCGGCAGGCCGCGCAGTACGACGTCCCGCTCGGGTTCTTCCGCCAGTTCGTGCTGCAGCGACAGGGCGAGCACCGGGACACCCTCGAGATCAAGGCCGCCGGCCTGCTGCCTCTGACCGACCTGGTGCGCGTGCGCGCGCTGCAGGGCGGGGTGACCGTGGCCTCGACCCGCGAGCGCATCGCCGCGCTGGTCGCGCGCGGGGCGATGGACCGCGCCGAGGGCGACCGCCTCGACGGCGCCTACCGCCTGCTGTGCGGGCTGCGCGTGCGCCTGCACGCCGACCTCGCGCGCCGCGGCGAGGCCCCACACAACCATCTCGACGTGCGTCGCATCGGCCACGCCGAGCGCAGCGCGCTGCGCGACGCCTTCCTGGTCATCCGCGAAGCGCAGGACGCGCTGAAGCAGGATTTTCCGTGAACCCCTGGCGCACGTGGCGGCTGGCCCGCGCGCGTGCGCGCTGCCGGCTGCCGGCGCAGCGCGAGGCGCTCGCGGTGGCGCTTCCGTCGCCGGCGACCCCGTTCGAGGCGCTGCCGGTGCTGGCGCTGGACTTCGAGACCACCGGCCTGGATCCGGCGCGCGACCAGATCCTCTCCGCCGGCTGGGTGCCGATCGACCGCGGCCGCCTGCGCATGGGCGAGGCGCGCGAGGTGCGGGTGCGGCCGCGCGGCGAGGCGGGCGTCGGCCAGAGCGCGACCATCCACGGCCTGTTCGACAGCGACCTGGCCCAGGCCAGCGACGAGGCCGCGCTGCTGCAGGCGCTGCTGCCCGCGCTGTCCGGGCGCGCGATCGCGGCGCACGCGGCGGGCATCGAGCGCGGTTTCCTGCGCGCGCTGCTGCGGCGCCATGGCGGCGTCGCGCTGCCCAACCCCTTCATCGACACGCTGGTGCTTGCGCGCACCGTGCTCGAGGGCGGCGGCGGGCGGGTCGACGAACACGGTGGTGCGCTCACCCTGGCCGCGGCGCGCGAACGGCATGGCCTGGCGCCGCATGCGCAGCACTCGGCGGTGTCGGACGCGCTGGCCTGCGGCGAGCTGCTGCTGGCGCAGGTGGAGGCGCTCGGCGGCGGCGCCCGCGTGCGCCTGCGCGACCTCGACTAGTGCGCCGGCTTCGGTCACAGTCCATGTCCCGACGGCAGGATGTCCGCGCGCAATGACCCAGCCCCACGACACCGGCGGCGCCCGCTCCCGCATCGCCGGCTTCCTCGACACGGCCCGCGACTACCTCGGCATCGGCGGCCGCGTGCGCCGCGAGCCGGTGCGCGATCCCGAGGCGCTGCGCGGCTTCGTCTCCTCGCGCGCGAGCTTCATCGCCCAGACCAGCCTGTACGGCTACATGCGCACGCGCGCCGGCCAGCGCTACCCGGAACTGTTCGAGAACGACGGCTTCGTCGAACTGCTCAATGCCGCGAAATGGCACATGTGGCTGGCCAGCCTGTCGGACCTGAGCGTCTATGCCGGCGGCCTGCTGGCGCGCGGCGGGATGGCCGAGGACCGCGTCGGCGCGATGATGCGGGGCCAGCTCGAGCGCACGCTCGACGAGACCGGCGTGCCGGCCGAGGCCGACGACGGCTTCGTCGAACACGCCGGACGGGTGCGTGCGCGCATCGCGCTCACGCCGTGGAGCCAGGTCGGTGACGACGAAGGCTGCTTCCACGAGAGTCCCGCGGCCCTGGTGCGGCATGCGCCGATCGTCGAGACCCTGATGCGGCTGGACGAGGAGGTGGTGCGCAATTCGGTGCGCTACCACTGGCAGGAGGTTCGCCGTGACCTGCGCGCCTTGCTGGATGCGCAGGCGGTCGACCGCGCGTTCGCGGACTGACGACCGCGCGCGGCGGGCGGCATCGCCCCCGCCATGCCGACAGCGCGATAGCCGTCCGCCTCAGCTGCCCAGCAGCTTCGACACGATCCAGTACAGGCCCTGCGCGATCTGGCCTTCGAGCGGGAACGAGAGCATCCCCATCACCGAGTAGCCCAGCGCCCAGGGCAGCACGTAGAAGCGGGCCATGAAGAAGAACCAGGCCACGTACAGCGGCACCATCGCCGGCACCAGGAAGCCCGGCGTGATCGGCTTGAACAGCTTGAGCAGCGGGTCGGTGACGCGGACGAAGAAGCGGCTGAAGAAGAACCTGCTTTCCTCCGGCAGGAACAGGCGCATGCCGAAGCGCCCGATCAGCGTCCACATCACCATGCCCAGCAGGTAGTCGATCACGACCGCGTACAGCGGAACTCCGGTCACCATGCGTCGTCGCGGCTCCCCATCTACGGCCTTCGCGGCCATGCTCTCACAAAGAAAAGATGCCGGGGGAGTCGCCTCGCCCCGGCATCCGGTTGCACCGCGGGTCCGTCAGTGGTGGCGCACGAGGGCGTCGCCGCGCGGGATGCGCACCTCGTCGACCATGCGCTGGATCTCCTCGTCCGGCGCCGGCGTCAGCAGCGAGACGGTGATCATGGCGATGAAGCTCGCCACCACGCCGACCACGCCGAAGCGCAGGTGGTCCAGGCCCAGCCACGGCGTCATGCCGTTGCGCACCGCGAGCAGGTAGCCCCAGCCCGCGATCAGGCCGACCACCATGCCGGCGACCGCGCCGGCGCGGTTGGCCCGTTTCCACCACACGCCCAGGACCAGCGGCGCGAACAGGCCCGACATCGCGAAGCAGAAGGCCCAGGCCACCGCGCCGAGGATGCCTTCCAGCCGCATTGACGCCACCGCCGCACCGGCCGCACCGATCACCAGCAGCAGGACGCGGGCGGTCAGCAGGCGCTTCCGGGTCTCGGCCTTCGGGTCGATGATCTTGTAGTACAGGTCATGCGACAGGGTGTTGGCCATGGCCAGCAGCAGGCCGTCGGCGGTCGACAGCGCCGCCGCCAGGCCACCCGCGGCCACCAGGCCCGAGATCACGTAGGGCAGGCCGGCGAACTCCGGCGTGGCCAGCACGATGATGTCGGGATTGAGGAAGAACTCGTTGATCTGCAGGATGCCGTCGCCGTTGGAGTCGCGGATCGCCACCAGGCCGATCTCGCCCCAGTTGCGCACCCAGCTGAGCGCTTCGACGTCCGCGATCGCCTTGCCGAAGATCGAGCTGGCCAGGTTGGGATCGAACAGCGACAGCTTGCTCAGCGTGGCCAGGGCCGGCGCGGAGAAGTACAGCAGGAAGATGAAGAACAGCGACCAGGCGACCGAACTGCGCGCGGCCTTGACCGAAGGCGTGGTGAAGTAGCGCATCAGGATGTGCGGCAGCGATGCGGTGCCGACCATCATGCAGAACGCCAGGGTCACGAACTGCCACGCGGCCAGCGCGCCGTCCGCCGGCGAGGCGTGCAGCGTGGTCAGGGCCGACAGCCCGGTCACGGTGTCCACCGGCGCGGTGCCCACGCCCAGCAGCGGCTCGAGCTCCTGGATGCGTTCCACCGCCGGGCCGTACTGCAGCTGCGGGAACCAGCCGAAGCCCTGTGCGCCGGACATCCACACAATCGGCAGGATGTAGGCCACGATCAGCACGATGTACTGCGCCACCTGGGTCCAGGTCACCGCGCGCATGCCGCCGAGCATCGAGCACACCAGGATGCCGATCAGGCCCAGCCAGCAGGCCAGCTCGAACGGGATCAGGAACGCTCTCGCCGCGATCGTGCCGGTCGCCGTGATCTGCGCGGTGACGTAGGTGAACGACGCCACCATCAGCACCACGATCGCGCAGAACCGCGTCAGCTTGCCGCCGTAGCGGGTGCCGATGAAGTCCGGCACCGTGTAGCAGCCGAACTTGCGCAGGTACGGCGCCATCAAAGTGGCCACCAGGATGTAGCCGCCGGTCCAGCCGACCACGAAGGCCAGGTACGGGTAGCCGGACATGAAGATGCCGCCGGCCATCGCCACGAACGAGGCGCCGGACATCCAGTCGGCCGCCGTCGCCATGCCGTTGAACACCGGCGGCACGCTGCGGCCCGCCAGGTAATACGCGTCGGCCGCGGCCGTGCGCGAGATCACGCCGATGAAGGCGTAGATGGCGATGGTGAAGGCGACGAAGCTCAGGCCGATCGCGCGCGCACTGAGCCCGAACTGCTCCAGTACCGCCATCAGCGCGAAGAACGCGAGGAACCCGCCGGTGTAGATCGCGTAGATCTTCGGCAGGCTTTGGGTGAAGGACTTGCCTTCGAATTGCAGTGCCATGACGTATCCCCTCGGTTGTCAGACTTCGTCTTCTTCGTGGACGCCGTACTTCACGTCGATGGCGTGCTGCTGCCGGCTGAACAGGAACAGCTGGACCACGAACACGGCCAGGGACCCCTGCGCGGCCATGTAGTAGCCCAGTGGCCAGCCGAGGAAGCGGATGTTGTTGATGTCGTGGGCGAACCAGTGGATCAGGAACGCGAAGACGAACCAGACGAGCAGGTGGGCGATCGTCAGGTTGCGCGTCTTGCGCCAGTGTTCGGTGTCTGCACTCATGGGTGACATGCCTCCGTGGATCTGCGGGAACGATTGCCGGAACGGGCCCTGGAACGGAACCGGCCGGGCCGCCACCAAATCGGCGGCGACCCGGCCCGGACGCGGCTAGAACGAATACTTGACCGTGGTGTGGATGCGCTTGAGGTCGCCCTTGCGGTCGTCCTCCAGCGCACGCTCGCCCCAGCTGACCTCCGCGCCGATGTCCAGCTTCGGGAACGGCGAGTAGATCAGGTTGGCGTGGAACGACTGCGCGCGCTCGATCGCCGCCCAGCTGCCCGGCCCCCACCCGGCCAGGCCGCGGTCGTTGTCGAACTCGGCCACCGAATACATCAGGTTGCTGCGCAGCTGCGGCGTGAACGCGTGCCGCCAGGCCACGAAGCCGCCGGCACCGGTCTGCGAGTGCAGTTCGCCATTGGCGTCGAGCACCGCATCGGCGCCGAGGCCGAAGGCCAGGTAACGGCCGATGCCCGAGCCGTAGTTCGCCATCCAGCGGATGTCGTCGCTGTCGCCGAGGTTGAAGCGGCCCGACAGGCTGACCGCCGCGCCGCTGGTGCTCTCGTCGCCGCTCTTGAGCTGGCGCAGCAGGCCGGCGACGCTGAAGTGGCCCCAGTCGCCCTTGCCGACCCAGCGCGCGGTGACGTCCGGCATCAGGTTGCTGCCGCCGGCGCTGTTGCGCGCGGCGGTGTCGACGCTGCTGACGGTGGTGAGCGGGTTCTCCAGGGCGATGGAGAACGGGCCGCTGGTGTAGCGCACCTGCGCCTGGCGCACGAAGGTGGTGCCCTCGGTGACGCCGACGAAGTCCACCGCCTCGGGCAGGGCCGCGACGTCCTGGAAGTTCGACCAGGTCTGGCCGGCCAGCCATTTGTTCCAGGTCACGTAGGCGTGCCGGAGCGTGACGCCATGGGTGTTGGTGGCGACCTCGTTGCCGAGGTTGGCGCTGCCGCCGCCGAACATGTCGGCCTCGATGAAGCCGCGGAACTTGTCGCCGCCCTCGCTGGTCCAGTCCGCCGCCAGCCAGAAGCGCGAGAATGCGGCGTGGAAGTCGGTGTACGGATCGGTGTCGGGCTCGGCGCCGTTGGCCACCACCGGGATCGTGGCGGGCACGTAGAACAGGCGTCCGGCCGAGCCCTCCGCGATCGCCCCGTCGCTGGTGTCGGTGGTCATCGCGTCGAGCTTGATGAAGCCGCCGTACGAGAACACGCTGCCCGGGTTGCCGCCGGTCAGGATCGGCGCGGACTGGATGCGCGGCTTGCCGTCGCCCGGAGCCCCCTGCGCCACGCGGACTTCGTCGAGCTGGGTCTGGGTGGCGGCCACCGACGCCTGCGTCTGTTCCACCGTGGCCTGGGTCTGCTGCTGGCCCTGCAGCAGCGCCTGCACCTGCGCCTCGAGCTGGGCGATGCGCGCCTCGAGTTCGCGTTCCTTCGCGGTCTGCCCGAACGCCACCCCCGGCGCGATCAGGGCCAGCGTCAAAGCGGCCGCAAGCGGCCGGATCGGCCTGCGTCTAGTCATGAAGTTCCCCTCCCAGAGAATGTTGGTCACACACCCGCACGGCGAGGCTGCGCGCCGGGGGCGGCGGTGCCTATTCGTCTTTGGTCGAGGGTGGCCGCCGCGTGCGACCAAAGTCCAAGCGCGCTGTTGCGTCGCAACACGCACGCGATGCGGCACACTGGCGCATGGACGCCGGTCGGTGGCTGGCAACACTGCCTCGGGAGGGCGACATGAGCGACATCTACCCCGTCAATCCGGAGTTCGCCGCGCACGCGCGCATCGATCGCGCCGCGTACGAGCGCGACTACCGGGCCTCGGTGGACGACCCCGACGCGTTCTGGGGCCGCGCCGCGCAGCGGCTGGACTGGTTCCGAGCCCCCACCCGCGTGCGCGACGTGAGCTTCGCGCTGGAGGATTTCCGCATCCGCTGGTTCGACGACGGCGAGCTCAATGCCAGCGTCAACTGCCTGGACCGCCACCTGGCCACGCGCGGCGACCGGACCGCGCTGATCTGGGAAGCCGACAGCCCCGAGACCGCGCCGCGCCACGTCAGCTATCGCGAACTGCACGAGCGCGTGTGCCGGCTGGGCAACGCCCTGCGCGCGCTGGGCGTGGAGAAGGGCGACCGCGTCACCATCTACCTGCCGATGATCGTCGAGGCCGCGGTGGCGATGCTGGCCTGCGCCCGCATCGGCGCGGTGCATTCGGTGGTGTTCGGCGGCTTCGCGCCGAATTCGATCGCCGACCGCGTGTCCGACTGCGCGTCCAAGCTGATCATCACCGCCGACGAGGGCCTGCGCGGCGGCCGCAAGGTGCCGCTGAAGGCGAACGTGGACGCGGCGCTGAAGCTGCCCGGGACCAGCACCGTGGAGACCGTGCTGGTGGTGCGCCATACCGGCGCCGCGGTCGACATGCAGATGCCGCGCGACCGCTGGTACGACGCGGTGGTCGATCCGCAGCCGGCCGAGTGCGAGGCCGAGCGCATGAACGCCGAGGACCCGCTGTTCATCCTCTACACGTCCGGGTCCACCGGCAAGCCCAAGGGCGTGCTGCACACCACAGGCGGCTACCTGCTCTACGCCAGCTACACCCACGAGGCGGTGTTCGACCTGCGCGAGGACGACGTCTACTGGTGTACCGCCGACGTGGGCTGGGTCACCGGCCACAGCTACATCGTCTACGGCCCGCTGGCCAACGGCGCGACCTCGCTGATGTTCGAGGGCGTGCCCAACTACCCGGACTACTCGCGCTTCTGGCAGGTCATCGACAGGCACAAGGTCACCATCTTCTACACCGCGCCGACCGCGATCCGCGCCCTGATGCGCGAGGGCGAGGGCCCGGTGAAGGCGACCTCGCGTGCCTCGCTGCGCCTGCTCGGCAGCGTGGGCGAGCCGATCAACCCGGAAGCCTGGCGCTGGTACTTCGATGTCGTGGGCGACAGCCGCTGCCCGATCGTCGACACCTGGTGGCAGACCGAAACCGGCGGCATCCTGATCTCGCCGCTGCCGGGCGCGATCGACCTCAAGCCCGGCTCGGCGACGCTGCCGTTCTTCGGCGTGCAGCCGGCGCTGGTCGACGCCGCCGGCCAGCTGCTCGAGGGCGCCACCGAGGGCAACCTGGTGATCCTCGATTCCTGGCCGGGGCAGATGCGCACCGTCTACGGCGACCACCAGCGCTTCATCGACACCTATTTCAAGGCCTATCCGGGCATGTACTTCACCGGCGACGGCTGCCGCCGCGACGCCGACGGCTATTACTGGATCACCGGGCGCGTGGACGACGTGATCAACGTCTCCGGCCACCGCATCGGCACCGCCGAGGTGGAGAGCGCGCTGGTCTCGCATCCGAAGGTGGCCGAGGCCGCGGTGGTCGGCTTCCCGCACGACATCAAGGGCCAGGGCATCTACGCCTACGTCACCCTGGTGGCGGGCGAGGCCGAGAGCGACGAGTTGCTGAAGGAACTGGTGGCGCACGTGCGCCGGGAGATCGGGCCGATCGCCTCGCCCGATTTCCTGCAGTGGGCGCCGGGCCTGCCGAAGACGCGCTCGGGCAAGATCATGCGCCGCATCCTGCGCAAGATCGCCGAGAACGCGCCCGACCAGCTCGGCGATACCAGCACCCTGGCTGATCCGTCGGTGGTCGATTCGCTGGTCAGGCATCGGCACGGGGCGTGACCGTGGCGCGCCGGGCGACGTGCGCGCTGGAACGGCGGAGCCTGGCGCCGGCTCGGCAGCGGCGGCGAACCGGCGATCGCGCCCGGAGAGCGCATGCGCAAGCGTCGGGCACCGCCCGCGGATCGCCGCGTCACCCCTGACCGCTCACCGGGCCGGCACCACCGATCGCCATTCATCCCCCCTGACCCCTGACCCCATCACGGACCGATGCCCACCATCCTCGTCGCCGACGACCACCCCCTGTTCCGCGAGGCCCTGCGCGGCGCCGTCGTCCGCGTCATTCCCGACGCGCGGCTGCACGAGGCCGAGAATGCCGAAGGCCTGTACGCGATGGCCGATGCACATCCCGACGCCGACCTGCTGCTGCTCGACCTCAACATGCCCGGCGCGCAGGGCTTCAGCGCCCTGGTGCACCTGCGCGGCCTGCACCCGCAGCTGCCGGTGGTGATGGTGTCCGCGCGCGAGGAGCCGGCGGTGATCCGTCGCGCGCTCGACCACGGCGCCATGGGCTTCATTCCCAAGTCCTCCAACGCCGAAACCCTGGGCACCGCGCTGCGGCGCGTGCTCGACGGCGACCGCTGGGTGCCCGACAGCGCCGATTCCGCGCCGCGCACCGGCACGGACGAACAGGACGTCGCGGCGCGCGTGCGCGAGCTCACGCCGCAGCAGTTCCGGGTGCTGCAGATGCTCGGTTCGGGCAAGCTCAACAAGCAGATCGGCTACGAGCTGGGCGTATCCGAGGCCACGATCAAGGCCCACATGAGCGCGATCCTGCGCAAGCTCGGCGCCTCCAACCGCACCCAGGCGGTGCTGATGGCGGGCAAGCTGTCGGTCGACCCCGAGAAGGTCGTGGCGCCGGACGAGACCGACGACTGAATCGCGCGGCGATCAGGCGTCGGCGTCGATCCGCCGCCGCTGCGCGGTGAGGAAGGCGCGCAGCGAGGCCGGCTTCACCGGCTTGGTGAGCACCCGGTAGCCGCGTTCGCGCGCGGCCTGCTTGAGCGCGTCGCTGCCGTCGGCGGTGAGCAGGGCGCCGGGGATCGGCTGGCCGGCGGCGGCGCGCAGCGCGTCGAGGGTATCCAGGCCGTCGAGCCGGTCGTGCAGGTGGTAGTCGACCAGCAGCACGTCGGGCTGCTCGGACAGGCGCTCCAGCGCCTCGTCCACGGTGGTGGCCGGCACCGTGCGCACGCCCCAGCGCGGCAGCAGCGCCTGCATGCCGGCGAGGATGTCGCGGTCGTTGTCCACGCACAGCACGGTCAGCCCGTGCAGGGCCTGGTCGATATCCACCCGCGGCGCGTCGGACTGCGCCGGCCCGAGCTGCGCGCCGGCCGCTCCACGCGGCACCACGATCGAGAACATGCTGCCGTGGCCGACCCGCGAACGGGCATCGAGCGCGTGCCCGAGCAGGCGCGAGATGCGCTGGCAGATCGACAGCCCCAGGCCCAGCCCGCGGCCGTCCCAGTCGAAGGGCTGCTCGTAGCGGTGGAATTCGTCGTAGATCTGGCGCATGTGGTGCTCGGGGATGCCCGGGCCGGTGTCCCACACCTGCAGCGCGACGCCGTCGCCGCGCCGGCGCGCGGCGAGCACCACGCGCCCGCGCGGGGTGTAGCGCAGCGCGTTGGCGATGAAGTTCTGCAGCACGCGCCGCAGCAGGCGGCGGTCGCTGCGCACCGGCAGCGGCGGCGCGTGCACGTGCATGCTGATGGTGCGCGCCGCGGCCATCGGCGCGTACTGCGCGGCGAGTTCGCGCAGCAGGGCGCCGGCGTCGAAGTCGGTGATCTCCGGCTTCAGCTTGCCCGCATCCAGGCGCGAGACGTCCAGCAGCCCGTCGAGCAGTTCCTCGGCCGCGCGCAGGGCCGCGTCCACGCGTTCGGCCAGGTGCGCCTGTTCCTGCGGCGCGGTGCTCTCGCGCAGCGCCGAGGTGAACAGCCGCGCGGCGTTGAGCGGCTGCAGCACGTCGTGGCTGATCGCGGTGAGGAAGCGCGAGCGCGTCTCCTGCGCGATTTCCGCCTCGCGCGTGCGCTCGGCGACGCGCTGCTCGAGGTGCTCGTTGATCTCGCGCAGCTCGCGCTCGGCGCGCTTGTAGTCGGTCACGTCGCTGTAGCTGGTGGCGTAGCCGCCGCCCGGCAGCGGCTGCCCGCGCAGCTCCAGCACCTGGCCGTTGCCGCGCACGCGTTCGCTCACGTGCGGCGAGCCGGCCCGCATGTAGTCGATGCGCTTGTCGACCTCGGCCTCGATCTCCTCCGGCCCCAGCGGGCCGAGTTCGCCACGCTGCGCGTTGTAGCGGATCAGGTCCGCGACCGGCCTGCCGACGTAGAGCATGCCGTCGGGATAGCCGAACAGCTGCTGGTAGCGCCGGTTCCAGGCCACCAGGCACATGTCGCTGTCCACGACGCTCACGCCCTGGTCGATGTTCTCCAGGGTGTTGGACAGGATCTCGCGGTTGAAGCGCAGCTCCTGCCCGGCCTCGTCCAGCACCGCGACCACCTCGCCCACCTCCATGCCCGAGCCCTTGAGCACGCTGGTCAGCACCAGTCGCGCCGAGGCCGCGCCGACCGCGGCGGCCAGCAGGCGCTCGGTGAACTGCACCCACTTGCGGTCGGCGCGCGCCTGCGGCGCCAGTTCCAGCGACTGCTCGCGCGCGTAGTCGGCGAACGCGCGCTGCGCGGTGCGTTCGCCGACGATGCGGCTGGCCAGCGTGAGCAGGTCGCCGATGGTGACGTTGCCCTTCCACTCGCCCGCGGCCAGCGCGCTGCGCTCGGCATAGGGTTCCAGGAACGGCGCGGCGCGCAGGCGTTCGTCCAGGCTCGGGCGCCAGCGCGCGGACACCAGCAGCAGCGCGCCCACGTTCGCCAGCAGCGACCAGAACGTGCCGTGGGTCAGCGGGTCCCAGCCCCACAGGCCGAACAGCTGCCGCGGCCGCAGCCAGTGGATGCCGAAGGGGCCGTCGCGCACCCAGGCCGGGTCGAACCAGCCGGCGTCGGTCAGCGTGGGCAGCAGCAGCGTGTACACCCAGACCGCGAAGCCGATCAGGAGACCGACCTCCGCGCCGCGACGGCTGGCGCCGTGCCAGTACAGCCCGCCGATCAGCGCCGGTGCGAACTGGGCGACGGCTACGAACGCCATCAGGCCGAACGAGGCCAGCGAGGCGTCGCTGCCGCTGGTGCGGTAGTAGCCCCAGGCCAGGCCGGCGATGCCGACGATCGCCACGCGCCGGATCCACAGCACCGTCGAGGCCACGTCGCCATCGTGGCTGTCGGCCCAGCCCCGGCGCAGCAGCAGCGGCATCACCAGGTCGTTGCTGACCATCGTCGCCAGCGCCACGCTGGCCACGATCACCATGCCGGTGGCCGCGGAGAACCCGCCCACGTAGGCCAGCAGCGCGAGGGTGTCGCGTTTCTCGGCCAGCGGCAGCGCGAGCACGAAGCTGTCGGGCGCCACGCCCGAACCCTGGCCGAACAGGGCCATGCCGGCGGCGGCGATCGGCACCACCATCAGGCTCACGATCACCAGGTAGGCGCCGAACAGCCAGCGCGCGCGGCGGATGTCGTCGACGTTGCCGCATTCCACGATCGCGACGTGGAACTGGCGCGGCAGGCAGATGATGGCCACGAACGCGAGCAGCGTCTGCGCCACGAAGCCCACCGGCGGCGCGACGTCCATCAGCGAGCGGGTGGCCGCGACGTAGTCGAGCTGGCGCTCGCCCAGCCAGTTCGAGGCGAACAGCCCCACCGCCACCAGCGCCACCAGCTTGACCAGCGACTCCAGCGCCACCGCCAGCATCATGCCGGGCCGGTGCTCGGTGGCGTCCACCTGGCGGGTACCGAACAGGATCGCGAACAGCGCCATCAGCGCGGCCACGTACAGTGCCGGGTCGCCCAGCGCGGGCCCGGATGGATCCTGGCCGCCAAGCACGCCGAGGCTGATCGCCACCGCCTTGTACTGCAGCGCCAGGTACGGCACCGCGGCGATCAGCGCGATCGTCGCCACCAGCGCCGCCAGCGGCTGCGAGCGGCCGTAGCGCGAGGCGATGAAGTCGGCGATCGAGACCGTGTTCTGGGTCTGCGCCACCCGCGCCATGCGTTCCAGGATGCGCCAGCCGAACAGCAGCAGCAGCAGCGGGCCGACGTAGATCGGCAGGTAGCCGATGCCCGAGCGCACCGCGGTGCCGACCGCGCCGTAGAACGTCCACGACGAGCAGTACACCGCCAGCGCCAGGCTGTAGACCAGCGGGCGCAGCCACGGCCGCTGCGGATACAGCGGATAGCGGTCGCCGATCCACGCCACCGCGAACAGCAGCGCGGCGTAGCCGACCGACACCAGCAGCAGGACCCATCCTGGCAGCAAGGCGCCTCCCCCCGGACCAGACCGTGCGGGGCAGTGTACGCAAATCGCCGCGGTCGCCCCGCACCGTGTCCCGCGACCGGATGGCCGCAACCGGTCCGGCGATGCCGCCGTGGTGCCGCGTCGCGGACCGGCCGGTCGCTGCGCCCGGCCGGATCGGCCGGCCGCGACGCCGCGCCGCCGCGCCGCCGCTCGGTGGACTCCGCTGCGCTACAGCAGCGGATCGGCCAGTCGCGCGATGCCTTCGCGGCTGCGCTGCCAGGCGGGGCGGCGGGCCCACGTCGCGGCGTCGAGGTGGTCGGCGTCGGCCAGGTAGTCCGCTTCGATGCCGCGCATCCTCGCCACCACGTCGCGGTCGTAGCAGAGCATGCCGATCTCGGCGTTGAGCGCGAACGAGCGGATGTCGAGGTTGATCGAGCCGACCAGGGCGATCTCGTCGTCGACGCTCAGATGCTTAGCGTGGAGGAAGTGCGGCCGGTACAGCGCGATCCGCACGCCCGCCGCCAGCAGTTCGGCGTAATAGGACGCCTGCGCCCACGCGCTCAGACGCTGGTTGTTGCTGCGCGAGAGGATCAGCTGCACCTCGACCCCCGACAGCGCCGCGATCCGCAGCGCGCTCAGGGTGGCGTCGTCGGGCACGAAGTACGGCGTGACCAGCACCAGCCGGTGGCGCGCGAGGTGGATCAGCGCATTCACGGCGTCGCGGGCGTTGGCGAACGGATAGGCCGGCCCGCTGGGCAGCAACTGGGTGGCGATGTCGGCATCGTGCACCGGCGAGGTCGGCGCCACATCGAGCCGTGCGCCGGTCTCGATGAACCAGTCGCTGGCGAACACGCCCTCGAGGTGGCCGACCACCGGGCCCTGCACGCGGGCCACCAGTTCGCGGTTGGGGACGCCGCGGATGAAGTCGGCGTCGGCCAGGTTCTGCGAGCCGATCCAGCCGGCGCGGTTGTCGATCACCGCGACCTTGCGGTGGTTGCGCAGGTCCATGCGTCCGCTGCGGCGCCAGCGCAGGCCACCGGGCAGCATGTCCTGCACCTGGACTCCGGCCGCGGACAGCGGCTTGCGATAGCGCCGCAGGCCGCGCTTGGCGCCGACCGCGTCGAGCAGCAGCCGACACTGCACGCCGCGCGCCGACGCACGCGCGAGCGCGGCCGCCACCACGTCGCCGACGGCGTCGTCGAACATCAGGTAGTACAGCAGGTGCACGCGTTCGCGCGCGGCGTCGATGTCGGCGACCAGCCGCCGCAGCGCGTCGTCGTAGCCGTCGAGCAGCTCGACCTGGTTGCCGTGCGTGGCCATGAAATCGCCCAGGCATTCGACCAGCGGCACCATCTCGGTGTCGGCGCCGCCGGGCGCGGGCGTCCAGCGCTGGTCGGCCAGCGGCGCCTGCTCCTCGCGGATCACCTGCGAGGCCAGCCGCTGGCGCGCGATGCGCTCGCGCGACAGCCACGGATGGCCGAGCAGCAGGTACAGCGGCAGGCCCAGCAGCGGCAGGAAGAACACCAGCAGCAGCCAGGCGCGCGCGGCGCCGGGCGTGGTCCGGGTGGGGATCCAGGCGAGCGCGACGATCCGCACCAGCCAGTCGACGACCAGCAGCCACAGGCCCAGGTTGAGATCGGGCAGCGTCATCGGCCGATTGTGCCGGCTCGGGTGCGGGTGCGTCAGTGGCGATCGCCCTGATGCCGGGGCCGCGACCGGGTGGAGCCATGCGCCGCCATGCACCTGGATCTGCGCTCTGGCGGCGGTTCCGCCGCCGAAGGCAGTGGAGGACCGAAGGGATGAGCCGTGCCGTGCGGCCGGGGGCCGAGGCGAGCGCGCATGGATGGCGCGCGCCCGAGTCAGGGCAGGAGCCCTGACCGAGGGAGAGCGGCCCCCGGCCGCCACGGCACAGCGTCCGTCCGACGCCTTCGTCTTCGCTTCCTCAGGGATGGAGCTTCCGAAGACGCGACTAGGCGGGCGCGCGCGGGTCGATGACGGCCGACCCGTGGATGGACCTCGGCACACCCCTCGACAGGCGGACGCATGCAATGGGGGCGCGGGATGGCCGTGTTTCAGCCACTGACTCGGCTACGAAAAGGCCCGCCTTGCGGCGGGCCCCTGGACCCCGGCCTGCGCGGGGGTGACGCGATGTCGGCTGCGCTGCGCGCAGGTCAATGCGTCACTTGATCTTGCCTTCCTTGTACATCACGTGCTTGCGGACGACGGGATCGTACTTCTTGATCTCCATCTTGCCGGGGGTGTTCTTCTTGTTCTTGTCCGTGGTGTAGAAGTGGCCGGTGTTGGCCGACGAAATCAGACGGATCTTGTCGCGCTTGGTTGCCATGACTCTCTACTCCTCAGACCTTCTCGCCGCGCTTGCGCAGGTCGGCGAGCACGGCGTCGATGCCGTTCTTGTCGATGGTGCGCAGGGCAGCCGTGGAAACGCGCAGCTTCACCCAGCGGTTCTCGCTGGCGACCCAGAACCGGCGCTCGTGCAGGTTGGGCATGAAGCGGCGGCGGGTTTTGTTCATCGCGTGCGACACGTTGTTGCCGGTCGTCGTACGCTTGCCGGTGACTTGGCAGACTCGGGACATTGCACACCTCGAAAGTGTCATGGTGCCCCCCTTGGCCAGGGAGGCGGCGGCCCCGGCGGGCGCTGGCCACCAGGGCCGGCACCTGCCACGCAATACGGGTGTTCGGGCTCGCCGGACGGGGGGCGGGATCGCGTTCCCGGCCGGTCCGTGCCAGGGACACGACGGTCCCGGGCGCAGCGAGCCGGGCATTATGCCCGGCAGCGGGGCTGTGGACAAGTCGACCCCGGGACAGGCATCGGCGGCCCGGCGGCGGCCGTCGGCCGTCGCCCCGGGCCTGGCCTGCCGCCGGGGTGGGCGATGCCGGTGCGGTCCGCGTCCGCGGGACCCGGACCGGCGTCCCATGCGGTGGACGGCGCAGCCCGGGCGGCCCGGTCGCCTCAGCCCCGGGCCGTCGGCACCGGCAGGCGGACCCGCATCAGCCCGGGTTCGTCCGGGTCGGGCGCGATGTCGAAGCCGAGCTGTGCGCACATCGCCAGCATGCCGCGATTCTGGCGCAGCACCTGGCCCTCGACCTCGCGCAGGCCGAGCCAGCCGGCGACCTCGATCATGATCGTCATCAGCTGCCAGCCCAGGCCCTGGCCCTTGAGGTCGCTGCGCACCAGGATCCCGTACTCGCCGGCGGCGTAGTTGGCGTCGGCGTGCAGGCGCACCGCGCCGAGCATGGCGCCGCCCTCGTCCAGCGCCAGCAGCGCGATCGAGCGCGCGTAGTCCATCTGCGTCAGCCGGGCGATGAACTCGTGGCTGAAGTGCTTCACCGCCTGGAAGAACCGCAGCCGCAGGTCCTCCTCGGTGACATGAGTGAAGAACTCGCGGAACAGCGCTTCGTCCTCGGGCCGCACCGGACGCACGAACGCGGGGGCGCCGTTGCCGAGCTCGATGCGGCGCTCCCACTCGCTGGGATAGGGCAGGATCGCGAAGCGCGGATGGCCGCGGCCGCGGTGCAGCGGCTCCACCGGGCCGACCAGGATGCGCGCATCCACCGCGAGCACGCCGTCGGCGTCGGCCAGCAGCGGGTTCACGCTCAGCTGGCGGATCTCCGGCACGTCGGCCGCCAGCTGCGCCAGCTTCACCAGCGCCAGCGCCACCTCGTCCACGTCGGCGGCCGGCTGGTTTCGGTGCGCCTCGAGCCGCCGCGCCACCCGCGTGCGCGCGATCAGTTCGTGCGCCAGGCGCAGGTCCAGCGGCGGCAGCGCCAAGGCCAGGTCGTCGATCACGCGCACCGCGGTGCCGCCGCGTCCGAACACGACCACCGGGCCGAACACCGGATCGTCGGCGATCGCGGCGATCAGTTCGCGCGCGTCGGGGCGCGCGGCCATCGCCTGCACGGTCACCCCGCGCACGCGCGCGTCCGGGCGCCGTTCGCGGGCCAGGCGCAGCACGTCGTCGGCGGCATCGCGCACCGCCTGCGTGCTGGCCAGGTTCAGGCGCACGCCATCGACCACGGTCTTGTGCGCCACGTCCGGCGAATCGAGCTTGACCGCGACCGTGCGGCCGGCGGCCAGCAGCGGCTCGGCGGCGCGCACCGCGGCGTCCGCATCGGGCGCGGCGAGTGGCGGCTGGCAGTCCAGTCCGTAGGCGCCGAGGATGCGCGCGGTCGCCTGCGGATCGAGCTGCACCTCGCCGCGCGCGATCGCGTCGTGCACCAGGCTGCGCGCGGCGGCGGCATCGACGGCGAAATCCGACGGCAGGCTGGGCGGCGTTTCCATCAGCGCCTGCTGCGCCTCGCGATAACGCACCAGGTGCATGAAGCCGTTCACCGCCTCGGTCTCGGTCGCGTAGCTCGGCACGCCGGCGGCATGCAGGGTGGCGTGGGCGTCGTCGTCGTCGGCCAGCCACACCGCGAACACCGGCTTGCGCGCGGCCGCCCCGCCGCGGCGGGCGAGCGCGTCGGCCAGCGCTTGCGCCGAGTCCAGCGGCGCCGAGAACGCGGTGGGCACGTTGATCACCAGCAGCGCGTCGACCTCGGGATCGGCCAGCAGTGCGTCGACCGCGGTGGCGTAGCGCGCGCCGTCGGCATCCACCACCAGGTCGACCGGATTGGCGTGCGACCAGCCCCCGGGCAGCAGCGCGTCGAGCGCGTCGACCGTGGCCTGCGACAGGGTCGCCAGGGTGCCGCCCAAGCGCTGCAGCCGCTTCGCGGCGAGCAACCCGACGCCGCCGCCGTTGCCCAGGATCGCCAGCCGCCGACCGGGGAAGGTGCGCAGGTTGGCCAGGGTTTCGGCCGCGGCGAACAGTTCGTCCAGGGCGTCGACCTGCAGCAGGCCGGCGCGGCGGAACGCGGCCGCATGCACCGCGTCGGCCGGGGCCAGTGCGCGCAGGCCGACCTCGGCGATGCGTGCCGGCGGCTGCGGGCGCGCGGCCCGCACCACCACCACCGGCTTGGCGCGCGCCGCCGCGCGGGCGGCGGACATGAACTTGCGCGCGTTGCCCACGTGCTCGACGTAGAGCAGGATCGCGCGGGTATGGCGGTCGGTGGCGAGGTGGTCGAGCAGGTCGGCGAAGTCGACGTCGAGCGCGTCGCCGAGCGAGACCACCTTGGAAAACCCGATCGAGCGCGCCACGCCCCATTCCACCAGCGCCGCGGCGATCGCGCTCGATTCGGACACCAGCGCCAGGTCGCCCGGCTGCGGCGCGCGCGCGGCGATGCTGGCGTTGAGGCCCGCGTGGGCCGACAGGATGCCGAGGCAATGCGGCCCGAGGATGCGCATGCCGTGCGGGCGCGCGGCCGAGACGATCGCGGCGTGCAGGGCGTCGCGTTCCGGCGCCGGCGCGGCCGTGAGCAGCACCGCGGCACCGACGCCCAGTTCCGCGGCCTCGGCCACCAGCTGCGGTACCACCGCGGCGGGCGCCGTGATCACCACCAGGTCCGGCACCCAGGGCAGGTCGCGCAGGCGGCGCACGGTGGCGATGCCGTCGATCTCGCGGTGGCGCGGGCTGACCCAGCCGACCCTGCCGGCATAGCCGCCCTCGCGCAGGTTGCGCATCACCGCGCGCCCGGCCGAGCGCTCGCGCGGGCTGCCGCCGACCACCGCGACCGCGGCGGGTGCGAACACCGATTCGAGGCGGTAGGTGCTCATGCGGAGATCCGGGCGTGATGGCGGCCATGGTAGCGGCGGAGCGTCATCGGGACGTGCGCCCGGTCCCTCCCGGCGCTGGGCGACGCGGCGGGCTCGCGCGCGGAGACCGTGACCGGCATCGCCGGGCTTGCGCGGACCGCATGGGCCGGCGCGCGACTGAGGCACCGCACTTGTCCGCCCGTTGGCGCAAGCGCTGGATCGTCGCGATCGGACTGCATGGGGCGCGCAGCGAGCGCCCAGGCGCTCGCGCGTGGCCTCAGGCGCGACGCAGGTGCATCGTCATCGACTGCGAGGCACCGCCCTCGTCGGTCCAGCGTTGCACCACCTCGATACGGCCGTCGGCCAGGCGCGTCCAGGAGAATGCGCTCGGTGCGTCGACGGGCTCGAAGCGTGCGTGGCCATCGTCCAGCGCAACCGCTCGCCAGCGGAACACGTTCCACTGCGACAGCACCTCGCCCTCCAGCAGCGTGACGGTGCTCGTATCCACGGGCTCGGCGAAGGCTGCGGTCGCGTGGCGGGTGCAGGCCAGGGCGCCGGGCGCGGTGAACGCATATTCCTCGTGGAATTCCGCACCATCCGGGGCGGTGCCGATCCAGCGCCCTTCCAGGAAAGCCAGCCGGTGGAACTGTTCGAGGCTGAACATGGGGGCGCCTGTGCGTCGGGCGGGGCGCGTCAGCGCCGGCGCAGCCGTTCCAGCACGCCGTCGAGCGCGTCCAGGCCGGTGTAGTGGATGACCAGCTTGCCCTTGTTGCCGCGACCGTTCTGGATCGCCACCTTCGCGCCCAGCGTTTCGGACAGCTCGTTCTCCAGCGACGCCAGGTCCGGCGAGGCGGCGTGCTTCGCGGCCGGCTTCTTCTTCGCCGCGCCGGGCAGCTTGCCGGCGGCGAACTGGGCCGCGCGATGCTCGACCTCGCGCACCGACCAGCCCTGCTCGGCGGCCTCGCGCGCGAGCTTCGCGGCGAGTTCGGGCGAGAGCGTGAGCAGCGCGCGCGCGTGCCCCATCTCGATCCTGCGGGCCTCGACCAGGGCGCGGATCGCCGGCGGCAGCTCCAGCAGGCGCAGCAGGTTGGAGACCGCCGCGCGCGAGCGGCCCACCGCTTCGGCGGCCGCGGCGTGGGTCAGGTCGAACTCGTCGATCAGCCGCTGCAGCGCCTGCGCCTCTTCCAGCGGATTGAGGTCCTCGCGCTGGATGTTCTCGATCAGCGCCATCGCCACCACGGTGCGGTCGTCGACCTCGCGCACCACGGCCGGGATCTCCGCCAGGCCGGCTTCCTTCGACGCGCGCCAGCGGCGTTCGCCGGCGATGATCTCGTAGGTGCGGTCGGCCAGCGCGCGCACCACGATCGGCTGGATCACGCCCTGGGAGCGGATCGATTCGGCCAGTTCGGTGAGCTTCTCGCCGTCCCAGTGCTTGCGCGGCTGGTACTTGCCGGGGCGCAGCGCGTCGACCGGCAGCGTGCGCAGCACGTCGTCGGGGGCCGCCTCCAGTTTCGGCGCTTCGGCCGCGCCCTTGGGGCCGAGCAGGGCCTCGAGCCCGCGCCCCAGGCCGCGCTTCTTGGCGGGCGTGGACTTCGCGGTGCTCATGCCTGGGTCTCCGTCACGTTCGGTTCCTTGTCGGTCTGGCGCGCGGCCTGTTCGCGTTCGCGCTGGCGCCGCACCACTTCGCCGGCCAGGCCCAGGTAGGCGATGCCGCCGCGCGAGGCCTTGTCGTAGCCGATGATGCTCTGGCCGTGGCTGGGCGCTTCGGCCAGGCGGACGTTGCGCGGCACGATGGTGCGGAAGACCTTGTCGCCGAAATGTTCGACGAGCTCGGCCGACACCGCGTTGGCGAGGTTGTTGCGCACGTCGAACATGGTACGCAGCACGCCCTCGATCTCGAGCGCCGGGTTCAGCCGCTGTTTGAGCGCGTCGATGGTCTGCAGCAGCGCGGTCAGGCCTTCCAGCGCGTAGTACTCGCACTGCATCGGCACCAGCACCGAGTCGGCCGCGGTCAGCGCGTTGAGCGTGAGCAACGACAGCGCCGGCGGGCAGTCGACGATGATGTAGTCGTAGCGCGGGCGCAGCGGGTCGAGCGCGCGCTTGAGCCGCTGCTCGCGCGCATCCTCGTCCATCAGTTCGATCTCGGCCGCGGTCAGGTCGGTGTTGCCGGGCAGCAGGTCGTAGCCTTCGGCGGTCTCCATGATCGCGTCTTCGGCGCGCAGCTCCTCGAGCAGCACGTCGCAGGTCGAGGCGTGGAGGTCGCGCTTGTCGATGCCGCTGCCCATGGTGGCGTTGCCCTGGGCGTCGAGGTCGATCAGCAGCACCCGCTTGGGGGACGCGGCCAGCGCCGCGGCCAGGTTGACCGCGGTGGTGGTCTTGCCGACGCCGCCCTTCTGGTTGGCAATGGCGATGATGCGGGCCATGGGGTCCGGGTGCCTCGGTTGCGGCGGGGGAGCGGCCGCAGCGGGCGGTCCGGACGGGGGATTATGCCGCGCCCGGCCGGGATCTTCCCGCGCCGGGGTGAAAACCGCGTGGCGCGCCGGCCGGGTGGCGCGTCCGCCGGCACCCCGCGTGGCCGCAGGGTCAGGCGTCGCGCGCCACCACCACCAGGTGCCGCTCCGCCGCCAGCCCCGGCACCTGCAGCGGATGGATCGACTCCACCCGCCAGCCGGCGGGCAGGGCCGCGATCTCGGACTCGGGCAGTACGCCCTTCATCGCCAGCAGGCGGCCGCCGGGGGCCAGCAGGTGGCCGCCGACGGCGATGATGTCGGCCAGGGTCGCCAGCGCCCGGGCGGTGATCGCGTCGAACGCACCCGGCAGGTCGAGCGCTTCGGCCCGCGATTCGGCGACCCGTGCGTTGGGCAGCGGCAGCTGGCGCACCGCCTCGCGCAGGAAGCGGGCCTTCTTGCCGTTGGACTCGACCAGGGTCACCTCCAGCGCCGGGCAGGCGATCGCCAGCGGGATGCCGGGCAGTCCGGGCCCGGTGCCCAGGTCGGCGAGCCGGGCGACGCCGGCCACGTGCGGCGCCAGCGCCAGCGAATCGAGCAGGTGCAGGGTCACCATCTGCAGCGGATCGCGCACCGCGGTGAGGTTGTAGGTCGCGTTCCAGCGCACCAGCAGCGCCAGGTAGGCCAGCAGCGGCTCGGCCAGCGCGGCTGGCTGCGCAAGCGCCGCGAGGCCGGCTTCGAGCGCCGCGCGCAGGGGGTCGGGGGACGGTGCGGTCATCGCGCCATTGTAGGAGGGCGCGCCGGGGGCACCGGCGCTACGGCGCCGCGTCGCCGGTGTGGCCGACATGCCCCGTCCGCCAGGCCAGCGTGGCCAGGTAGCCCGGCGCGGGCGTGAACGCGTGCAGGTGCCAGTCGCCCGGGGCGCCGAGGGCGGGATCGCAGGCGGCCAGTCGCCAGCCGTCGCCCTCGTGCGCGAACTCCAGCTTCTCCAGCCCGAAGGCGATGCCGCGCCCGTGCGCCTTGAGCACCGCCTCCTTGGCGCACCACAGACGCACGAACCAGCGCTCGCCGGCGTCGCGCGGCAGGTCCGCGAGCTGCGCGGACTCGTGGGCGGTGAAGAAGCGGCGGGCCAGGGTCATCGCGTTCGGACGCGGACGCAGCCATTCGATGTCCGCGCCCACGCGCGCGCCGCGCGCCAGCGCCACCAGCAGCCGCCCGCCGCTGTGGCTCCAGTTCGCGTCCAGCCCCGCGTACGTGGCGTCGAGGTGGGGACGGCCGTAGGGGTCGCGCCACAGGCCCAGCGCGGGTTCGGGCACGCCCAGCTGGTCGGCCAGCCAGCGCCGGGCCAGCGGCTCGGCCGGTTCGCCGCGACGGTACGGGCCCCAGGCGCAGCGCACCGGGCCGAGGTCGAGGCTGTCGTGCACGGTGAGCATGAACAGTCGGTTCGGCCGGCGGGGGCGGGCCAGCGTAAGCTAGCGGCCGGGCGGCGTGAACCTTCGCCGCCGGTCGGGGACGATGTCGGCAGTCATCCAGCACAGCACGGCACTAGGACACGGGGCCTTCCTGCTACCCGGGGGCGGGGGCGCGGACGCGTTCGCCTTCGACGCCGGCGGCAGGGTCAGCCGGGCGCAGTTCGCCGCGCAAGTGCGCGCGCTGGCCGCGCGACTGCCGGCCGCCGCCTACGCGGTGAACCTGTGCGAGGACCGCTACCGGTTCCTGGTCGCGTTCTGCGCCGTCGCCGTGCGCGGGCAGGTGAACCTGCTGCCGCCCACGCGCACCCGCGCCGCGATCGACGAGGTGCGCGCGCGCCATCCCGACAGCTACTGCATCGGCGACGGCGAGGCCTGCGGCTGCGACGCCGAACTGGCCGCGCCCGACGCGCACTTCGTGCACTTGGCGGCCGAACTGATCGCGGTCGAGGGCGCGCCGCTGCAGGTCGACGATGCGGCCGTGGTCGCGATCGGCTTCACGTCCGGCAGCACCGGCACGCCGGTGCCCAATGCCAAGACCCTGGGTTCGCTGCGCACCAGCACCGCGCAGAACCTCGCCGCGCTCGCGAGCCTGTGGCCGCCCGGCGCGGTGCCGCACGTGGTCGCGACGGTGCCCCCGCAGCACATGTACGGGCTGGAGCTGTCGGTGATGCTGCCGCTGCTCACGTCCGTCGCGGTGCACCGCGCACGCCCGTTCTTCCCCGACGACATCGCGCGCGCGCTGCACGACGCCGCGGGCGCGCGCGTGCTGGTGACCACGCCGGTGCACCTGCGCGCGCTGCTGGCCTCGGGCGTGGCGCTGCCGCCGCTGGCGGGGATCGTCACCGCGACCGCGCCGCTGCCGCAGGCACTCGCCGCCGACGCCGAGGCGGCCTGGGGCTGCGAGGTGCGCGAGACCTTCGGCTCCACCGAGACCTGCATCATCGCCAGCCGGCGAACCGCCGTCGACGAGGCGTGGACGCCGTTCCCGGGCGTGCGGCTGCAGCCGCGGCCCGACGGCACCCTGGTGTCGGCCGCCCAGCTTGCCGCGCCGGTGCTGTTGGCGGACCTGGTCGAACTCCGCGCCGACGGTGGTTTCCTGCTGCGCGGGCGCCAGGCCGACCTGCTGGAGATCGCGGGCAAGCGCGCCTCGCTGGCCGATCTCACCCGCCGCCTGCTCGAAGTGCCGGGCGTGCGCGACGGGGTGGTGTTCCAGCTCGCCGACGAGCACGCGGGCGTGCGCCGGATCGCGGCGGCCTACGTCAGCGACACCCTGGACGAGCGCGCCATGCGCGACGCGCTGCGACGCTGCATCGATCCGGTGTTCCTGCCGCGGCCGCTGCGGCGGGTCCCTGCCCTGCCGCGCAACGACACCGGCAAGCTGCCGCGCGCGGCGCTGCAGCGCCTGCTGCAGTGCGGCGAGGACGACACCCTGCGCTGACGTCGCCGTCACGATCCCGCTGTCAGCATGCGCCCACTCCGCACGCGAGTGCCGAGCCTCGTTCAACGGATTCACCTGACAGGAGACAGCGCATGGGCATCATCATCTGGCTGATCGTCGGCGGCATCGTCGGCTGGCTGGCGAGCATCGTCATGAAGCGCGACGCGCAGCAGGGCATCATCCTCAACATCGTGGTCGGCATCGTCGGCGCCATCATCGGCGGCTGGCTGATCGGTCCCCTCCTCGGTGCGGGTTCGATCAACGACGGCATCACCGTGATGAGCTTCGTGGTCTCGCTGATCGGTGCCATCATCCTGCTGGCGATCGTCAACCTGTTCCGACGCGGCAACGTGCGCTGATTGCAGCGTCGTCGAACACGAGAAGAGCCCGGCGCATGCCGGGCTTTTTTTTGGGTCAGCCCTTCTATGGAAGTTGATGGCGGACTCGGTCCATTTTCGTTGCGGGGCGAGCCCCCGCATGGGGCTCGATCATTGCGATCTCGCGCCTCGCTCCCCCGGTGTCCGACTCACGGCGCTGCCACCTTGCGATGCGACCGGACGGCGCCCGCCGCGACCGGGTGGCCCCCGCTGCGAATGTCCCCCGGCCACCGCCTGCAGGCGGTGGCCTCCTCCTTGCGTTCGCGCGGAGGCCACCCGGCCGCGTCGGGCGGCGGCTTCCGGGCGCGTCCTGCGGGTTCGCGCAATCTTCGCAAGCTTGAACGGCAGCCGTTCGCGGCGAGCGGGTTCACGGCGGCTTGCATGCCCGCTCGCCACGATCGGGCTCCCGACAGGACACGACAGGAGTGGGTGATGCATTCGATCCGCAATGGCCGCAAGGCCCTGCTCGCACTGGCACTGGTGGCGGCCGCCGGTACCGTGCTGGCCCAGGACGCGCTGACGGCCGCCGAAGTGCGCGCCAAGCTCGAGGCGCAGGGCTACACCAACATCAACGACGTCGAGTTCGAGGACGGTGTGTGGAGCGCGGATGCGCGCAGCGCCGACGGCAACCGCGTCGACCTGTCGATCAATCCGTCGACCGGCGAGATCTATCCCGACGAACAGGTCGCCACCCTGGGCAAGGCCGATGTCGAGGCCAAGCTCGCGGCGGCGGGGTACACCAACGTGCACGACGTGGAATTCGAAGGCGGCGTGTGGAAGGCCGAGGCCGACGATCAGGCCGGCAAGGACGTCGAACTGCGGCTGGATCCGAACACCGGCGAGGTCATCGGCAAGGCGAAGGACTGAGCGCCCCCGCCGCGCGCGGCGGCAGGACGATGCCCGGCGCCGCCGGGCATCGTCGCGTCGGGGGACCGCGTCAGGCGAACCGCCACGCCACCAGCTGGGCGCCCGAGGCGAAGCGGTGCAGGGAGTCGAGGACCAGCCCGCGCTGGCCGAGGTCCGCGGGGACGAACGGACGGCCCGCGCCGATCAGGACCGGCACCACGCGCAGGCGCAGCAGGTCGACCGCCCCCGCGCGCAGCAGGGCATCGGTCAGGGTGAGGCTGCCCCATACGATCAGATCGCCGGCGCCGCGTTCGCGCAGCGCGCACACCGACGCCACGGCGTCGCCGCGCAGGATGTGGGCGTGGTCGCCACCGCGGCCCCATGGCGCCTGTGACAGCGTCGAGGAGACCACGTACTTGGGCAGCGCGTTGATCGGCGCCGCCACGCGCTCCACCTGCGGCGAGACGTCCGGCCAGTAGGCCTCGAACATGGCGTACGTGGTGCGACCGAGCACGATCGCATCCACCGTCTCCACCATGCGCAGCTGCTCGTCTTCCACTTCGGGCGTGGTCAGCTCGGCGGCCGCGGCGAAGAATCCGATGCCGCCATCCGTCTCGGCGGCGAAACCGTCGGCGCTGACGATCTGTTCGACGATGATCCTGCCCATGCGGACTCCCGTTCCGGTCAAGTCCATGGAAGACGAACGACGGGCGTCGGGTTCGACGCGCCACTGCTCGACGCGGGGTCCGGCCGCTAGGATGGGGCGTTCCCCGGGAGACCACGGCCATGGTTCGATTGCTCGGCATTTCCGGCAGCCTGCGCGCCGCCTCGCTCAATACCGCGCTGCTGCACGCGGCGGCGGCGCGGGTGCCGGCCGGCACCACGCTGGAGGCGGCCACCCTCCACGGCATCCCGCTCTACGACGGCGACCTCGAGGCGGCCTCGGGCCTGCCGCCGGCGGTGCAGGCGCTGAAGGACCGCGTGCGCGCGGCCGATGGCGTGCTGCTGGTGACCCCGGAGTACAACAACGGCATCCCGGGCGTGTTCAAGAACGCGATCGACTGGCTCTCGCGCCCGGGCGCCGACATCCCCGCGGTGTTCGGTGACCGGTCGTTCGCGGTCATCGGCGCCTCGCCCGGCGGCTTCGGTACCCAGCTGGCCCAGGACGCCTGGTGGCCGGTGCTGCGGACGCTGCGCGCGCGGGTCTGGTTCGGCGGGCGGCTGATGGTCTCGCGCGCCGGCGGCGTATTCGATGCCGAGGGTGCGCTGGTCGATGCGAAGGTGGACGCGCAGCTGCGCGACTTCATGGCCGGGTTCGCCGCCTTCGCCGCGCGCTGACCATGCGCCGCGCGGATCCGGCCGTTAGCGGCCGGCCGCCTCGCTGGCGCGAGGGACGAAGGCGGGGCGTCGAGCCCGCCGCGCCGGGCCCCCCCTAGGGTCGCACCGGATACCGCGGACGCAGGTGCGAACGCTAAGGTCCGCGGCATCCACGTCCCGCGGAGCGCGCCCCGTGTCCGAGATCTACGGCATCGATTCGAGTACCTACCACCGGCTGCCGCCGGAGGACCAGCAGGCGATCCGCAGCAGCCACCAGGCGGCGCAGGCCGAAACGCCCGCCCCGGCGCCCGAGGCGCCCGCGGGTCCGGAGGCGCCGGCCGCCGAGCCGGTCACCTTCGCCACCGCGCAGACCCCGGCCGAGGCGGTGGAGGCGATCCACGACCTGCCGCTGCCGACCTGGTCGGACATCCCCACCGGCTTCCCCGACGAGGACCGGCGCTCGATCTACGAGTCGCGGGTGGAAACCTTCAACGACCGCCGCGCCGCCCAGGCGCAGGCGGCGCTCGACCGGCTCGAGCCGCAGCTGTCGGACTACGACGGCCTCAACGGCGCCACCCGCGCGTACGAGTACGGCCAGGCGCGCAGCGCGTTCGACAACGACCCCCACGTGCAGCAGCTGCGCCGGATCGTCGACGAAGCGACCGCCAACCCTACCGAAATTCCCGCCTACCTGCGCACCGGCGACGGGCCGTCGACCGACGTCACCCGGCTCGACATCACCCAGGTGCGCACCGCGCTGGGCGCGCTCGGCATCGAACTGCCCGCCGACGCCACCCCGGCCCAGGTGCAGGCCGGCTACGAGGTGCTGGCGCTGGCGCCCGACGGGGTGCTCGCCTGG
Organism: Luteimonas rhizosphaericola; assembly: GCF_029888045.1. Classification (GTDB taxonomy): domain Bacteria; phylum Pseudomonadota; class Gammaproteobacteria; order Xanthomonadales; family Xanthomonadaceae; genus Luteimonas; species Luteimonas rhizosphaericola. Next base: position 346,433 of record NZ_JARXRN010000025.1, read on the forward strand.
GCGATCAATCCCGGCCAGCAGGTGCGCTTCGAGACGCCGGTCGCCGGCGCCGCCACGCTGCCGCTGCCGGTGCGCGGCGGCGTCGACCTCACCCTGGTCGGCCAGGTCGACCTGTCCGGGGTGCAGACCGGCATGGATTTCCGCCAGACCCAGACCTTCGAGATGGAAGTGCAGATGCAGGGCACGGCCACCGCGGCGGTCGGGCGCACGCCGCTCAACAAGTACTACGAGTGGGGCAGCCGCATCGCCGAACGCTTCGACGCGTTCCCGGAACTGCGCAACATGGTCGACAGCTCGCCGCTGCTGCGCAACGTGGTCAAGGGCCTGCCGATCCCGGTCTCCGGCAGCTACGAGCAGTTCGCCGGCACCCGCGTCAGCTACGAGGCGGTGGTGACGCCCGAGCAGGGCGCGCGCATCGCAGACGGCGACCTGTCGGCCGCGCCCAATCCGCTCGACCCGATGTCGATGCCGATCGGCACCGGCACCCTGATGCGCGGGCAGACGCTCACCGGCAGCCACTTCGAGGCCAACTACAAGCTGCTGCACGTCAACGGCACCAGCACCGACCTGTCGGGACAGGGCTTCGGCGTGCGCCGGATCGACGCCAACACCTTCGAGATCGTCGCCGGCGACGTGGAGACGGTGGAGAACGAGATGTTCGTCGGCCTGGGCTACCGCGGCATCGCCGCGATCGGGCTCAGTTCCGACCGCAGCCTGGAAGAGCGTTCGATGTCGGTCGCGCGCCTGGACCTGCGCACCGAGGAAGGCCAGGCCGCCTACCAGGCCTTCATGAGCGGCGGGCAGATGCCGCAGTGGTCGCCGCCGGGTGTGCTGCAGGCCGGGACCACAGAAGTGCTCGCCGCCGACCACGCCGCGCGCTTCGGGCTGGAGATCGGCGGCTTCGGCTGGGGCACGGAGATCAACAGCAGCGAGCTGGAGATCGTGTCCACGCGCTGGGCCGACGGCACCACCGAGAACACCAGCAGCTACCAGGTGGGCGACAACCACTACAGCCAGGTCACATGGACCAGCGACGCCGCCGGCCAGCCGGTGCCCGGCACCACCCGCTACGGCATGGTGCTGGCGAACTACGACCCGACGCTGTCGGCCTACATCAACGACGCCTACAACCGCGACATCGCCAATCCCGAGTCCTCCTACGGCAGCTTCGACGGCGGCCAGCACGTGCGCCTGGAGTTCACCGAGGCCGACCTGATGCGGATCCGCCAGGACGCGCGCGACTACATCGTGCGGCTGCAGGGCGAGTACGGGGAGCAGAAGCTCGAGGCGATCGACCGCGATCCGATCGTGGCCTTCGGTCTGACCGAGTCGCTGGCCGCGGCCACCACGCCGGACGAGGTGTTCCGCGTGCTGTCCAACGACTTCTACCAGGAAGAGCTGTCGGGCGACCTGCTGGCGATGAGCCTGGAGCTGGGCACGCCACCGGCCGGCACGCTGACGGTGCGCGACGCGGGGTAAGTCCAGCGCCACCCGGGTCCGGCCGGTGCCTGGGCGAGCGCGCCCGGACCGACCGGCTTCACCACGCGACCGGTCGCGCCGGCGGTTCGCCGGCTGGCGCCGTCCTTGCGCTGCGCCGGGCATCGCGACGCGCGTTCGTGGCCGCGCGGGGACGCCAGCGTCGACTTCGCCGGTCGGGGTTGACGCTGATGGCCCGCGGCGCCACGGTAGCGCCCCCTCTTCGACCGGAGCCAGGCCATGGGCCAGCCCACGCAGGAACTGGAGCGCTTCGTGCGCGATGCGCTCGCCGCCGGTGCCACGCGGGCACAGGTCGAGGCGGCGCTCGCCAGCGCCGGCTGGTCGCCGGAGCAGGCGCGGGTGGCGCTGTCGGGCTACGCGGAGATCGAGTTCCCGGTGCCGGTCCCGCGGCCGCGGCCGCAACTGTCGGCGCGCGAGGCGTTCGAGTACCTGCTGCTGTTCGCGACCCTGTACCTCACCGCCTGGCACCTGGGCAGCCTGCTGTTCGACCTGGTCAACCACGCGCTGCCCGATGCTGCTGATCCGGCCTACCGGCTGCAGGCCAGCGGGCAGTCGATGCGCTGGTCGGTGGCGACGCTGCTGGTCGCGTTCCCGCTGTTCGCCTGGCTGGCGCGGCACATCGGCCGCGATGTCGCGCGGCATCCGGTCAAGCGCCTGTCTCCGGTGCGGCGCTGGCTGACCTACCTGACGCTGTTCGTCGCGGCGGGCGTGCTGGTGGGCGACGTGATCGTGCTGGTCTACAACGTGCTCGGGGGCGAGGCGAGCCTGCGCTTCGTGCTCAAGGTGGCGGTGGTCGCGGTGATCGCCGGCACCGTGTTCGGCTATTACCTGAGCGACCTGCGCCGCGAAGAGGTGGCGTCGTGAGCGGCGGCACGGGGCGAGTGCTGGTGATCGCGGCCGCGGTGGCGATCGTCGCCACGGTGGCCGCCGCGGTGGTGGTGATGGGGCCGCCCTGGGTCCAGCGCGAGGCGCGGCTGGACGAGCGCCGGGTGCAGGACCTGGTGCAGCTGCAGGACGCGATCGAGGACCACGCGCGCCGCGAGGACCGGTTGCCGGAGTCGATCGCATCGCTCGGCGCCGAGACCGGCCGCGCGCTGTCGCTGGTCGATCCGGTCGACGGCACGCCGTATGCCTACGAACCGCGCGACGGACGCCGCTACCGCCTGTGCGCGCGCTTCGCCACCGACACCCGCGAGGACCGGACGCCGGGCGGTTTCGCCGGCGAAGGCTGGCGGCACCCGGCCGGGCACCACTGCTTCGAGCGCGCGATCGAACGTCGCGCCGTCAGGGCGGACGCCGTGCAGCCGATGCTCCCGCGAGCATCCACGCCGTAGCCCGGATAAGCGCAGCGCATCCGGGGATTTGCGGGCGTCGGGACATCGCAACGCCATTCGCGCGGCGCAACTCTTTCGTCGCGCCGTCGCGGGTGACAATGACTGGCGGCAAATCCACAGGTCCCGGATGCGTGAGGCACGCGCCGCGCAAACGTGATCCGGACCCGACCGACGACGTCGGTCTCCGCAGACGCGGCGGTTCTCGGGGATTCCGGAAGCGCTCCGGACGCGCGTCGCTTGTGCGGGCTGCGCGGACGGGATGTACACCGTTGGAGGCCGGATCCTCAGGGGCCCCCGGATGCGCTCCGCTTATCCGGGCTACGCGGATTGGCGACGCGGAGATCCGATGCGCAGGCGCGCCGGGAAGACCCCGCGTCAGCCGGCCAGCGTCACCCATGCCGGGGCATGGTCGCTGGGACGTTCCCAGGTGCGCGGTTCGCGATCGATGCCCGAGGCCGTGGCCTGCGGGCGCAGCACCTCGGACACCAGCGTGAGGTCGATGCGCAGGCCGAGGTTGCGGCGGAATGCGGCCTGGCGGTAGTCCCACCAGCTGAACACGCCGGCCTCCCCGCTGTGCAGGCGGAAGGCGTCGTGCAGGCCCAGCGACTGCAGCCGCCGCAGCGCGTCGCGCTCGGCGCTGGACGTCAGGATATGGTCGTCGTTCCAGACATCCGGGTCGTGCACGTCGCGCGCATCCGGCGCGATGTTGAAATCGCCCAGCACCACCAGCTTCGGGTGCCGCTGCAGTTCGTCCGCCAGCCAGCCGTGCACGGCGTCGAGCCAGCGCAGCTTGTAGGCGTACTTGTCGGTGCCCAGGTCCTGGCCGTTGACCACGTACAGGTTGACGATGCGCACGCCGTCGACGGTCGCGGCGATCACCCGCTTCTGGTCGTCCTCGAAGCCGGGGATCCCGGCCTGCACGTCCTCGATCGCGCGCTCGCGGGCGAGGATCGCCACCCCGTTGTAGGTCTTCTGCCCGTGGAACACGCTGCGGTAGCCCAGGCCGGCGAGCGCGGTGTCGGGGAACTTCGCGTCCTCGAGCTTGGTTTCCTGCAGCCCGACCACGTCCGGCGCCGCATCGCGCAGCCACTGTTCCAGGTGCGGCAGGCGCACGTTGAGCGAGTTGACGTTCCAGCTGGCGATTTTCATGGGCGCGGCGGAGTCCATTGGCGCCCGCACTCTACCGTGGCGCGTCGGGGTGCGAAACCGCGGCCGCGCCTTGCGCAGCCACGCCGGTCGACGCGCGCGCCGCCGGCCGTCGCGCCGCTCAGCAGGCAGCGGCCTCGCCCGCGACGATGCCGGCCACCTCGCGGTTGCCTTGCAGCAGCGCTTCGGCCGCGCACTCGTCCAGCGGGCGGCCAAGCAGGAAGCCCTGGCCGTCGTCGCAGGCCATGGCCTTGAGTTCGGCCAGCTGCGTGGCGTCCTCGATGCCGCCGCCGACCACGCTCATGTCCAGCCCGTGCGCGGTCGCGATCACCGCGGCCACGATGCCGCGCTGGTGCAGGTCGGCGAAGCGCGCCAGCTTGACCACGCTCACCGGGATGCGCGGCAGCCGCGAGAGCGAGGTCACCGAGGCGCCGAAGTCGTCCACCACCAGCTGCACGCCGATCTCGCCGAGGTCGGCCAGCGCCGCGAGCACACGCGGGTCGTCATGGATCAGTTCGCGTTCGCCGATCTCCAGCCGCAGGGCGGCCGGCGCCACGCCGTGGGCGTCGAGCGCGGCGCGCACGCGCGCGGCGAAGCCGCAGGCACGCAACTGGCTGCCGGAGATGTTCACCGCCATGCTGAGCGGCTGCGCGTCCGGGTGCGTGCCGTGGCGCGACGACCAGGTCGCGAGGCGGCCGCAGGCGGTGTCGAGCACCCAGTCGCCGATCCGCCCCATCAGCCCCATGCGCTCGGCCGCGGCCAGGAACTCGCCCGGCGCCAGCGTGCCGCGGACCGGATGGCGCCAGCGCAGCAGCGCCTCGAAGCCGATCACGCGCTGGTCCGACAGCGACAGCAGCGGCTGATAGACCAGTGCGAACTCGTCGCGCGACAGCGCGTGCTGGAGCTCGGCCTCCAGCTGCACCGCGCCGGTGGTGGCGGCGTCGGCCGCGGGGTCGAAGACGTGGAAGCCGTTGCGGCCCTGCTGCTTGATCCGGTACATGGCGCTGTCGGCGTTGCGCAGCAGGTCGCCGGCGCGCATCGACGCATCCGTGGTGACCGCGACGCCGATGCTCGCCGACAGCTGCACCTGCAGGCCCTCGCCGACGGTGAACGGCGCCGCCATCGCCTCGACCAGGATCGCCGCGATCGCGCGCACGTCCTCGTCGCGGGTCACGTGTTCGCACAGCACCACGAATTCGTCGCCGCCCAGCCGGGCGACGGTGTCCTCGCGCCGGGTCAGCGCCGACAGCCGCTGCGCCAGTTCCACCAGCACCTCGTCCCCGACGTCGTGGCCGTAGCCGTCGTTGACGGACTTGAAGTGGTCCAGGTCGATGAAGGTCAGCATCACCCGGCCGCGCACCCGCTCCAGCCGCAGCAGCGCCTGGTCCAGGCGGTCCATCAGCAGGTAGCGGTTGGCCAGCCCGGTGACCGGGTCGTGCAGCGCCTGGTGGGCGAGCGCGAGTTCGGCCTCCTTGCTCACCGTGACGTCGCGGGTCGACGTGAGCACGCCGACCACCGCGCCGGACTCGTCGGTCTCGGGCGAGAGCGTGGTGTGGAACCAGCCGCGCTTGCCGCCGGGCAGCGCCATGCAGAATTCGTGCTCGCCCTGGCGTCCGGTCTCCAGCACCTGGCGCAGCGCCGCCTCCCAGGAGTCGGCCGCCTCGTGCGCGGGCCCGACCTCACGGTCGGTGCGGCCCACCAGCTGCGCGAGCGAGCGGCCGCGCAGGCGCTCGCCGGCGGGATTGATGTAGCGGTAGGTGAGGTCGGGCGTGTACTGCGCGATCGCGTCGGCCGAGCCGTTGAGCACCGAACGCAGCTGCGCCTCCGCCCGCGCCAGCCGTGCGCTGGCCGCAGCGGACGCTTCGGCCAGGCGGACCATCTCCTGCTCGGCCAGCACCCGGCGGGTGATGTCGTGGGACACGCCGAAGGTGCCGATGATCGCGCCGTCGGCGTCGCGCAGCGGGAACTTGCTGGTCGAGACCCAGCGCGCCGGGCGGTCGTCGAAGTCCTCGCATTCCTCCTTGTCCAGGATCGGCCGGCCGGTGCGCAGGATCGCCTGCTCGTCGGCAAGCGCCTCGGCCGCGTGCACGCCGGCGAACAGGTCGGCATCGGTCATGCCGCACATGTGCGCCTGGATCAGCCCGTGCCGGTTCGCCAGGCCCAGGCTGACGCGCAGGAAGCGGCTGTCCAGGTCCTTGAAGTAGATCGCCTCGTCGGAGGCGTCCAGCAGGTTGCGGATCCAGATGCGGTCCGGCTGGGGCTCGCCCATGGACACGGCACGCTGCGGGGACGAGCGCTCGGGAAGGCAGGTCACGGTCGCGGCCGCCGGTCGACGCGCCGCGCGCGCGCCGCCGTCGCGCGGACGGGGACGCATGGGCATGGCGCGGTGCGGGTGCAGGGGACGGTCATGGGCGGCGACGCACGGTGGGTCGTCTCCGGTAACGGCTACCCGCGCGATGTCTTGAAACCGTCACGGGCCGCTGTGCCCGGCTGGATAGGGCGGGTCAACCGGCACGCGCTTGCATGGTGGTGTCCGGGTGGCGGCCGCTGTCGTCGCCCGGGGCGCCCGGAGTCCCGTGGGCGACCAGCCAGGACGCCGCGAACTCGGTCGCCGGCAGGGCCCGCCCGAACAGGTAGCCCTGCAGGTGCTGGCAGCCGGCATCGCGGAAGAAGTCCCGCTGCGCCGTCGTTTCCACGCCCTCGGCCACCACCTGCAGGCCGAACGCGTCGGCCATCGCCAGGATCGCGCTGGCGATCGCCTCTCCTTCGCCCGGCACGGCCTGGACGAATGCCATGTCGATCTTCAGCTTGTCGATCGGCAGCCGACGCAGGTAGGCCATCGAGGAGTAGCCGGTGCCGAAGTCGTCGATGGACAGCTGGAGGCCGCGCGCGCGCAGCCGAGCCAGTTGCGACACCGCCAGGTCCGTGTCCTCCATCAGCACGCTTTCGGTCACCTCCAGTTCCAGGCAGCGCGCCGGCACCGCGGTCGTGCGCAGGACGTGGTCGATGAACGCCGGCAATGCCTCGTCCCGGGTCTGGCGCACGGAGAGATTCACCGCCACCCGCACGTATCCGTGGCCTGCGGCGTGCCACGCCGCCATCTGGCGGCAGGCCTCGGCGACCACCCAGCGTCCCAGTTCGATGATCAGCCTGCCTTCCTCGGCGATGGGGATGAACATCGACGGCGGCACCGTGCCCAGGTCGGGGTGGGTCCAGCGCAGCAGCGCTTCCGCGCCCTGGAGGCGGCCGGTCCGCGCGCAGACCTGCGGCTGGTAGTGCAGCGCCAGCTGGCCGGCGGCGATCGCCAGGCCGAGGGCGTCGCGGATGCCGATCCGCGCCAGCTGCGCCTCCCGCAGTCGCGGTTCGAACGCGGTCGCGCGATTGCGGCCTTCGCGCTTGGCGCAGTACATCGCCATGTCGGCGTTGGCGGCGAGCGAGTCCAGCCGGTCGGCGTCGTCGGGCCAGAGGCTGGTCCCGGCGCTGGCGGTGATACTCAGGGTCACCCCGTCCACCACGAACGGCGCGGCGAACCGGGCCAGGATCGCTTCGGCGGTTCCGATCACCTGCGCGACGCGCGCGGGCTCCAGCACCACCACGGCGAACTCGTCGCCGCCCAGCCGGAACAGGTGCTCGCCCTCGCCCAGGGTCTCGACGAGGCGCGCGGCCACCTGCCGGAGCAGCTGGTCGCCGCCCTGGTGGCCGAGCTTGTCGTTGACGTCCTTGAAGCGATCCAGGTCGAGCTGGATCAGCGCCATGCGACCGCCGCGCGCGCGTCCATCCTCGAGCTGCGCGTTGAAGGCATTGCGGTTGTGCAGGCCGGTCACCGGGTCGAAGTGGGCCAGGTAGCGCAGCTGCGCCTCCGCCCCCTGCGCGCGCTCGCGCATGCGCCGCATCAGCGGATAGGCCAGGGCGTAGGCGACCAGCGCGGCGATGCAGAACGCCAGCAACAGGCCCCACACGCGCGCATGCGCGCGTGCCATGTCGATCTGCAGCTGCACGACGCCCACCTGGCGATCGTGCAGCCGAACCGGCGCGCTGACCCAGGTACAGCCGCGACGGCAGTCGGTCGTGGCGTCGGCAGGCGCGGCGCCGTCGGTCTGCGGATAGCGCGCGATCACCGCAGCGGTGTCGTCGAGGATTCGCGCCCGCCGCACCATCGGCACCGAGGCCAGCGGGGCCAGGGTGTCGGCGGCCCCGGCGGCATCGCGGAACATGACGGCCGCGGCGCTGCTGGACGCGACCACCCGCGCCTGGGCCTCGGCGTCGGCCAGGTATTCGGCGCGAATGCCCACCCACTGGATCAGCATCAGCACGCCGCCGGCAAGCAGCAGCACCAGCGCCGCGGCCAGCGTGTTCATCCGCACGCCCGGCAGCCCCGCCCTCAGCGCGGAGGCGCTCACAGCACGCGCCTGGCCAGCTTCAGCAGCTGGCTGCTGAGGGTGATGCCACGATCGCGCGCGCGCGCGGGATCGACATCGAACCGGATCCGGTTGCCTTCGCGGACCAGGGCGATCGCGCTGGCGCCGTCGGGCAGGGTGCAGGCATCGCAGATCACCAGGGTCCCGGCGGCGGCGACCACCGGCGTCTGCGCGCCGTGGACCAGCACATCGCATCCGGTCACCGGGCTCGCCCAGCGCACCTTCACCGGCCGGCCGGCCAGCTGCCGACCGGCGAGGCCTGCGATCGCCCCTTCGAGCTGCGCGTCCACCTGCAGGCAGATGGTGAGCGCCTCCGCCGCGGGCGCCTGCCAGTGCGAGAACGCGGCGATGTTGTAGACGAACGCGGCCTTGAGCGCGTGCTCGTCCACCTGGGCGCGGGCGGTCCCCGCCGCGCACAGCCCCAGTCCGAGCCCCGCGGCGAGCATCGCGCCGCTCAGGGTCCGGAGTCGATGGCCTAGAAGCGCCATGTCGCCTCGAGCAGTACCTGTCGCCCGCCGCGCGGGTACAGATCCTGGGTGAACTCCGGGCCGACGGGGTCGAATGCGCGCTCGTCGAGCAGATTGCGCACGCCCAGCGAAAGCGCGATCGGCAGTGCGGCAGGCCGCCAGTGCAGGTTGGCGTTGACCACGCCGTAGGCCGGCGCCGTGCCCGCACGGCTCGCGCGCGCGCCCATGCGCTGGGCGCTCACGGCGACGCCCCAGTCGGCGGCGACCGGCCAGTAGCCGGACACCCGGGCGATGCCGCGCGGGGCATCGAGCGGCCGGGCGGTTTCCGAATCGCTGACGTCGCTGTAAGCGTAGCTGGCGCGCAGCGACATGCCCGACGGGCGCTGGTAGGCGTATGCCAGTTCCGCGCCGCGCGAGGCGGCGCTGCCGGCATTGGTCAGCATCAGCGAGTCGTCCCCGACCGGGACCAGGGTGATCAGGTCGCGCAGCCGGTAGTGGTAGACGCTCAGTTCGGCGCGGCTGTGCGCCGACAGGCCGATGCCGTAGAACAGCTCGGCGGTGCGCACGTGCTCGGCCCCCAGCGCGGGATTCGCGAATTGCGAGCCATCCTCGTACTCGACCTGGTAATAGCGCTCGTACGCATTGGGCGAGCGGAACGACTGGCCGACGATCAGCTTGAACACGCGGTCGTCCCGGCGCGACATCACCAGCGCCATGCGCGGGCTGAGCCGCACGGTGCCGAGGTCGCTGCGGTCGGCGCGCAGGCCGCCGCTGAAGCTCCAGTGGTCGTCGAGCCTCACCTGGCTGTCCACGAACACGCCCCAGCTGGCCATGTCCTGGCGCGAGTCGAGGTACACGGCACCGGTGTCGAGGTCGAAGTTGCGCTGTTCGATCGAACGGTCCAGCTGCGCCTCGGCCCCGGCGACCAGTGTGTGGCGCGCGCCCAGGCGCGTGACGACCTGGCCCCCGATCGAGAAGGAGCGCCCCGACGCGATGTCGCGGTTGAGGTAGAGATCGCCCGCTTCGCCGTAGACGTAATCGCCGACGTACCGGAAGTCGTTGACCTCCAGGCGCGCGCTGGCCTCGCTGGCGTCGCCCAGACGCGCGCTGTAGTGCGCGCCGAAGCCGACCCAGCGGTCCTGCACCTGCCCGCCCGGCGCGCCGAAGGTCTGCAGGTAAGGCGCCACCGGGTCTTCCTTGCGGCGGTCGCCGGCGAACAGCTGCAGCGCCAGCGCGCCCTCAACGTGGCGCGCGAACAGCTGGCGCACGCGTTCGTCGTCGTTCCCCATGCTCCACCCGCGCGACGGGCCGTCGGCGAATTCGGGCACGAACAGGTCGCGACCGCGACGGTGGAACTGGCGCACTGACAGCAGGGTGGAGCCGTCGCCGCCGGACAGCGGTACCGTGACCTGCGCGCCGCTGCTCCCGGCATTGCCGGCGACCGCGCGCAGCTGGCCGTCGCCGAAACTCCGCGCGTCGCGGGTGAGGACGTTGATCACGCCGAAGAAGGCATTGGAGCCGTAGACCGCCGAGCCCGGGCCCGGCGCGTACTCGATCCGGTCCACCAGCGCCATGTCGACCGGGAACTCGACGCCCACCGGTCCCTGGCTGTAGACCGCGTCGTTGATCCGCTGGCCGTTGACCAGTACCAGGAAGCGGGTGTTGTAGTCGCCGGCGCGCAACAGGCCCCGGGTGCCGAGGTAGGTATAGAGGCCGGTGTCGCTCAGGAACAGCCCGGGCAGGCTGTCGAGCGCCTCTGCCAGCGTGCGCCAGCCATGGCGACGGATCTCGTCCGAGCCGATCACCTGGACGACCGAGGGCGCCTGCGCGACGCTCTGCTGGAAGCGCGACGCGGTCACGATCTCGACGTCGAGCAGTTGTTCGAGCGAGAGCGTCGCCAGGTCCGGGGCGTCCTGCGCGCCCACTGCCGGCGCCAGTCCGCTCAGCAGCCACAGGACGGCGAAGCGGCGCGCGGATGGCGGCCGGAAGCCGGGGCGATGGCCCTGCCGGGGGCGGGGCACGGGGATGGTCATGGGCGTCGGGGCGGGAAGAGGCGTCTCGCGCCCGTTATCGGCGGTCCGCCCCGTGTCTTGACCTGCGTCCGGCCGCGGACCGGCCGTCGGGAGCGCCCTCAGGCCAGGCCGCGCGCCTGCAGGATGCGCCAGGCCGCGGTGCGGGCGTCGAAGTCGAAGCGCACCAGGTTGGCCGGATACAGGTCGGCCATGAACAGCATGCGCCAGTGCCGCTGCAGCTGCCGCGGCAACGTGGGCCATCCGGCGCTGCGCGACGCGCGGGTTCCGTCGCCGCCCGCGAGCAGGGCGGCGATGTCCGTGGCGGCCGCGCGCGGCCGCGCGTCCGTCGCCGGGTCGGCGCGGGTGGCGGACAGCAGCGCGTCCATGAGGTGCGCATAGGCGCAGGCCGGCATGGACGTCGCCTCCAGCCGCATCGGCGCCAGCGATACCGAGGCTTCCTCCAGCCCCGGCTGCCCGGCCTGCCAGCAGCGGTACAGGCGCTGGATCGCGATCAGCCACTGCGCCGGCGCGGGCGCGAAGGCGCTTGCCGGCGCGATCACCGCCACGCAGGCGATGCGCTGGCCCGCCGCGGCCGCCAACTGCGCGGCCACGCCCTCGCCGGCGGTGCACACCAGCACCAGGTTGCAGCGCGTGGCGAGGTTCAGCCGCGCCAGGTGCGGCGCCAGTTCGTGCCAGGCGATGCGTTCGGTGGCGCCGTCGCGGCCGGGACCGCTCAGCCCGTCGGCGTCGCAGTCCGCCTCCAGGTGCAGGATCGGGCTGGCCTTGCCGTCGCGGGCGAACCAGGTGGCGGCCTTGATCGCGGAGACGACGTCGGTCCGGCCCTGGCAGCCGACCAGCCGCGACCAGCCCGGATGCCGCGGCTCGAGCCAGCGGTGCAGCGCGGTGCCCGGGCGGGGCCCGTGTTCGCTGCGCCATTCCACGACCCACACCCCGGTGGTGGCGACGTCGCGCAGCGGCGGCGGGCGCGGCAGGCCGTCGCGCAGCCGGCGTTCGTCGTCGGTCAGCGCGACGGGCGGCGGCGCGGGCACGGCTCAGCGCACCAGCAGGTCGATCAGCCGCGACAGCTTCGCGTACGGCGGCCTGAGCAGGTCGCTGGCCGCGCGCCGCGGCTGCCACAGCACCGGCAGCTGCTTGGACATCGCGTCGAATCCGGCGCGGCCGTGGTAGGCGCCCATCCCGCTGGCGCCGACGCCGCCGAACGGCAGCGCGTTGATGCCGAAGTGCAGCAGGGTGTCGTTGACGGTGACGCCGCCGGCCAGCGTGCCGCGCAGGATCGCCTCGACGCTGTCGCGGTCGTCGCTGAAGGGATACAGCGCCAGCGGCCGGTCGCGCGCATCCACTTCGGCGATCGCGGCCTGGAGGGTGGGCACGCGGCGGATCGGCAGGATCGGGCCGAACAGTTCCTCCTGCATCACGCTGGCCTCGTCGCCGGGGTCGAGCACGAGCGTGGGCGCGAACACGCGCCGCGCGCGGTCGTGCCAGGGCGCCAGCGTGCGCACCTCGAGGCCGCGCCCGCGGGCGTCGTCCAGATGCGCCTGCAGGCGCGCGAACTGGGCGTCGTTGACGATGCGGGTGTAGTCGTCGCCGGCATCGGCGCCGACGTAGCGCGCGGCGACCTCGGCTGCCAGCGCCGCCGCCAGCGCATCGCGGCGCGCGGCATCGCCCACCACCAGCACGTAATCCGGCGCGATGCAGGTCTGCCCGGCGTTGAACCACTTGCCGGTGGCCAGCCGCGCGGCCACGCGCGCCACGTCCGCATCCGCGCACACGATCGCCGGCGACTTGCCGCCCAGTTCCAGGGTGAGCGGCGTGAGGTTGGCCGCGGCCGCCGCCATCACCTTGCGCCCGACCGCGGTCGAGCCGGTGAACACCAGGTGGTCGAACGGCAGCGCGGCGAACGCCGCGCCCACCTCCGCGTCGCCGGTGGCCACCGCCACCCGGTCGGCCGGGAAGACCTCGGCCAGCAGCGCGCGCAGGAAGTCCGCGCTGCGCGGCGTGTGCTCGGAGGGCTTGAGGTAGACGTGGTTGCCGGCCGCGATCGCGGTCGCGAGCGGGATCAGCGCCAGGTTGACCGGATAGTTCCAGGGCGCGATCACGCCCACCACGCCCAGCGGCGCGTGTCGCAGCTCCGCGCGCGCGGGCCAGAAGCGCCAGCCGGTGGGCACGCGCCGCGGCCGCATCCATCGGCGCAGGTGCCGTCGCAGGTGGTCGAGTTCGGTCAGCACGGTCATGCCGTCGGCCAGCAGCGACTCGTGGCGCGAGCGGTGGCCGAAGTCGGCGGCGATCGCGTCGGCCATCTCCGGCAGGCGCCGCTTGAGCGCGTCGCGCAGGCGCTGCAGGTCGCCGCGGCGCTGGACCAGGTCCGGCGTCCGCGCCCGCCACGCGCCGCGCAGCCGCGCCAGCGTGGGCGCGAGATCGGCGGGCGGCGTGTCCGCGGCGGGCTGCATGGAATGCAGTGTAGACGGGGCCGCGGGGTCGCAGGCCCTACAATGCGCGCCATGACTCCGATGCCCACCCGTCTGCGTCCCTTCCGCGGCCGCCTGCCCGAACTGGGCCAGCGCGTCTACGTCGACCCCTCGGCCGAGGTGATCGGCGACGTGGTGCTGGGCGACGACGTCTCGATCTGGCCGATGACCGTCATCCGCGGCGACGTCAACTACATTCGCATCGGCGCGCGCAGCAACGTGCAGGACGGCGTGGTGATCCACGTCAGCCACGACGGTCCGCACCTGAAGGCCGGCGGCTTCGCCACCGTGATCGGCGAGGACGTCACCATCGGCCACAAGGCGATCATCCACGCCTGCCGGATCGAGGACGCCTGCCTGATCGGCATGGGCGCGGTGGTGATGGACGGCGCGGTGGTCAGGAAGCACGGCTTCGTCGGCGCCGGCGCGCTGGTCTCGCCGGGCAAGGTGGTGGGCGAGGGCGAGCTGTGGCTGGGCAATCCGGCACGCTTCGTGCGCCGCCTGGACGAGGCCCAGATCGCGGCGCTGTACTACAGCGCGCAGCACTACGTGCGGCTCAAGGACGACTACCTGGCCGACGCCGCCGGCGCCTGAACCGCGGCACGCGCGCTCGCGTACAGTAGCCGCGTGGCGGCGACGGCACGGCGACGGGGAGACGGGCACTTGGGAGACGGCACCACCGCAACGGACGCGGCGGACAGGCCTGCACGCGATGGCGCGGTGCTCGATACGCTGCGCGAGATCCACACCCCCGAAGGCATCGCGCTGCGACTGGCCGCGGCCGGCCCGGTGCCTCGCGCGTGCGCCTGGCTGATCGACCTCGCGATCCGCTTCGGCCTGCTGGTGGTGGCGTCGATGACGCTTGCCCTGCTGGGTCGGGCCGGCAGCGGCCTGTACCTGGGCTTCCTGTTCCTCGTGATCTGGGCCTATCCGGTGCTGTTCGAAGTGCTGTGGGACGGGCAGACGCCGGGCAAGCGCGCCCTGGGGCTGCGGGTGGTGGCGGGCGATGGCGCGCCCGTGGGCTGGCTGGCGTCGTTCACGCGCAACCTGATGCGCACCGTCGACATGCTGCCGGTCGGCTACGGCTTCGGGCTGGCCTCGACCCTGGTCGACCGCTGGGGCCGGCGCCTTGGCGACCTGGTGGCGCGCACGCTGGTGGTGCACGTGGCACGTCCACGTCCCGGCGTCGACCTGCCGGGCGGGCCGGTGGCGGCGCCCGCGGTCGCGCTGCTGCCCGCCGAACAGGCGGCGGTGGTGGCCTTCGCCGAGCGCGCCTGGACGCTCACCCCGCAGCGGCGCGAGGAACTGGCCGACATCGCCGCGCCGCTGACCGGCGCGCCCGGCGAGGCGGGCATGCAGCGGCTGTTCGGCATCGCGCGCTGGCTGCTGGGGCGGTCGACGTGAGGCAGGAGGCGTTCGCCGCCCGCCACGGCCCGGAATGGCGCGAGTTCGAGACCTGGCTCGAGCGCCGCGGCGGCCGCGCCGCACGCCGCCGGCCCGCGGGCGACTCCGCGGCACTGGCCGACGAACACGTGCCGGTGCGCTACCGGCGCCTGTGCCAGCAGCTCGCGCTGGCGCGTCGGCGCGGCTACAGCCCGCAGCTGGTCGAGCACCTGCAGGCGCTGGTGCAGCGCGGCCACGACGTGCTCTACCGCGCGCCGCCGGCGCCGTGGCGACGCGGCCTGCGGTTCCTGGCGGTCGGCTTCCCGCGCCTGGTGCGCGCGCAGCGCGGCTGCCTGTGGCTGTCGGCGGCGCTGTTCGTGCTGCCAACGCTGGCGATGTTCGCCGCGGTGCTGGCCGCGCCGCAGCTGGCGCACAGCGTGTTCGCGCCGCACGAGCTGGCGCGGTTCGAGGCGATGTACGACCCGTCCGATCCGCGCCACGCGCTGGGCCGCGAGAGCGGCAGCGACCTGGCGATGTTCGGCTACTACATCCTCAACAACGTCAGCATCGGCTTCCGCACCTTCGCCTCCGGGCTGCTGGCGGGCGTGGGCACCGCGTTCGTGCTGGTGTTCAACGGCGTGGTGTTCGGCGTGGTCGCCGGGCACCTGCAGGCGGTGGGCCACGGCGATCCGTTCTGGCGCTTCGTCGCCGGGCATTCGGCGCCGGAACTGGTGGCGATCGTGATCGCCGGCGCGGCGGGCCTGCGCCTGGGGCTGGCGCTGCTGGTGCCCGGGCGCCTGCGCCGCGTGGATGCGTTGGTGCAGGCCGGCCGCGTGGGCGCGCAGCTGTGCCTGGGGATCCTGGCGATGCTGGTGTTCGCCGCGTTCGTCGAGGCGTTCTGGTCGTCCACCGGGTCGCTGCCGGCGGCGGTGAAGTTCGGCGTCGGCGGCGGGCTGTGGGCGCTGGTGCTGGGCTGGCTGGCGCTGGCCGGGCGCGGCGACGGCGAGGCGTCGACCGCGACCGTCGGGCGCGCGGCGCGCCGACGCCGGCGTGGAGCGTCGACGCATGCGGATTGACCAGGCCCGGGTGGAACTGCGCCCGCGCTCGGCGTGGGAGGCGATGGAGCTGGGCACCGCGCTGGTGCGCCGGCACGCGCGCGCGGTCTGGCGTCCCTGGGCGATCGCGACGCTGCCCGTGTTCGCACTGCTCAACGCCGCGGCGTGGGCGATCGACGCACTGTGGCTGGCGGCGCTGGCGATGTGGTGGCTGCTGCCGCTGTTCGACCGGATCGTGCTGCTGGTGCTCTCGCGCGCGGTGTTCGGCGATGCGCCCGCGGCGCGCGAGGTGCTGGCGGCGCAGTGGCGCCTGGGCTGGCGCGGCACCGGCGCGCGCCTGGCCTGGGCGCGTCCGAGCCCGTGGCGCTGCATCGCGATGCCGGTCGAACTGCTCGAAGGCCTGGACGGCGCGGCGCTGCGCCAGCGGCGCAGCGTCATGGCCGACGGCCTGCAGGGGCATGCGTTCCTGCTCGCACTGACGGGCCAGCTGTTCGTGCTCGCGCTGCTGGTGTCGCTGCTGGCGCTGGTGCTGATGTTCGTGCCGTCCGAACTGCTGTCCGAATCGGCGCGCGCGATATGGTCCCTGGTCACCGAGGCACCGCCGCGTTGGGCCCAGCTCGCGTTCAACCTGGCGCTGTGGCTGGCGCTGTCGGCGATCGAGCCGTTTGTTGTCGGCGCCGGCTTCGGCCTGTACCTCAGCCGCCGGGTGCGGATCGAGGCCTGGGACATCGAACTGGCGCTGCGGCGCATGCGCGCGCGCCTGGCGGCGCCCGCCGGCGCCACGTCCGCGGCAGCTGTCGCTGCCTGCGCGCTGGCAGCGGCGCTGATGCTGCCCGCCACGCCGGCCCATGCGCAGGCGGGCCCGGCGCAGCGGATCGAGGCCGAGCGCGAACGTCGCGCCCACCTGCCGCCGCGGCCGGATGCCGATGCCGCCACCCCGGACACCGAGACCGACACGCTCGCACGCGTGTTCGGCGAACCCGCCCGGGTGGATTCGCGCGCCTTCCGGCAGGCGGTTCGCCGCGCGCACGAGGATCCGCTGCTCGACCGCAGCCGCGTCGTGCGCAGCTGGGAGCCGCGCAACCCCGCCAAGCCGCGCCCACCCGCCGACGTGCCGGCATGGCTGCTGGCGGCGGGCCGCGTGATCGCGATGATCGCCGAGTGGGGACTGTGGCTGCTGCTGGGCGTCGCGGTGCTGGTGGCCGCGCTCACCGCGCGTCGCTGGTGGCCGTGGATGCGCGGGCTGGCCGCGCCGCGCATGCCGGAAACGCCGGTCGAACGCGCGGCAGTGGTCGAACCCGACAGCCTGCCCGACGATCTGGCCGCGCACGTGCGCCGGCTGTGGCGCGAGGGCCGTCCGCGGCGCGCGCTGGCGCTGCTGTACCGCGGCGCCGTGGAGGCGATGGTCGTGCGCGCGGGCGTGCACCTGGTGCCCGGCGCGACCGAGGCCGAATGCCTGCGCGCCGCGCGCCGGCTGCCCGACGCCGGCGACCGCGACGCGTTCGCGCGCGCGGTGCGGGTGTGGCAGCACGCCGCCTACGCGCGGCGCCTGCCGGACGAGGCGGGGTTCGAAGCGCTGCTCGACGAACTGTCGCTGCGCTTCGGATGGGCGCGATGAACGGCTGGGCCCCGCGTGTCGCGCTGGTCGCACTGGGGCTGCTGTGCGCGGGCGCGTTCGCGGCGTGGTGGCTGCACAGCTACGAACGTGTCGAGCACCGCCTGCCGCTCCCGCCCGCGGGCGAAGCGGCCTACAACCCGCTGTACGCCCTGCGGCTGGCACTGCGCGCCGACGGGGTCGAGGCCACCTCGCGCCAGCGCCTGGACCTGGACGCGCATCCGCCCGGCCCGCGCGACACGGTGCTGCTGCTGGGCGATCCGGGCACGCTCGCGCCGCGCGAGGTCGAGGCGCTGCTGGCGTGGGTCGACGGCGGTGGCCACCTGCTGGTGTCCACCCCGCGCGGGCGGCGCATGGCAGCCGCGCCGGCGTCGGGACTGCTGACGCGGCTGGGCATCGAACTGCGCGCGGCCGGCGGCTGCGAGCGCATGCACCTGCCCGGCCAGGAGCAGCACGTGGAGTTCTGCGGCGGCACCCGCTTCATCCCGCGCGGCGTGGACCCGGAACTGGCCTGGGGCGATTTCGCCGCCGGCTTCGTGTTCGCGCGCCTGCGGCGCGGCGAAGGCGCGGTCGACGTGCTGGCCGCGCACGATTTCGTGGTGAACGGCGCGCTCGACGAAGCGCCGCACGCCGCGCTCACTCGCCAGCTGCTCGACCGCAACTACGGCCGGGGCACGATCCACCTGGTGTACGCGGCGAGCATGCCGGGGCTGTGGCGGCTGCTGCTCGAGCGCGCGTGGATGGCGTGGGCGCCGCTGCTGTTGGCGCTGGCCGCGTGGCTGTGGATGCGGCTGCAGCGCATCGGCCCGGTGCTGCCGTCGCCGCCGGAGCAGCGCCGCTCGCTGCTCGAGCACGTGCAGGCCAGCGGCGAGCACCTGCGCCGCTACGGCCGCGCCGCGCTGCTGCACGCGGCGGTGCGCGAGGCCTTCCTCGACCGCCTGCGCCGGCGCGACCCGCTGGCCGCCGCGCTCGACGGTCCCGCGCGCGTCGCGGCGATCGCCGCGCGCACCGGGCTGGCCGCGGCCGACATCGAACACGCCCTGCGCGAGCCGCGGCCGCGCGACGGCAACGACTTCCGCCAGCGCGTGGCCCGGCTCATCGACATGAGAAGACGACTATGACCGACGCTCCTTCCCTTCCGCCCGCCCTCACCGGCGACGCCCTGGCCGAACGCGTGGCGCGCGTGCGCGCCGAAGTCTCGCGCGCCTTCATCGGCCAGGACGAGGTGCTCGACCAGGTGCTGGTGGCGCTGCTCGCCGGCGGCCACGTGCTGCTGGAGGGCGTGCCCGGCCTGGGCAAGACCCTGCTGGTGCGCGCGCTGGCGCAGGCGCTGGGCTGCGGCCACGCGCGGGTGCAGTTCACGCCCGACCTGATGCCCAGCGACGTCAGCGGCCACGCGGTGTGGGACGCGCGCAGCGAGACCTTCAGCGTGCGCCGCGGCCCGATCTTCACCAACCTGCTGCTGGCCGACGAGATCAACCGCGCGCCGGCGAAGACGCAGTCCGCGCTGCTCGAAGCGATGCAGGAGCTGCAGGTGACGATCGAAGGCCAGGGCTTCGCGCTGCCGCCGCCGTTCATGACCCTGGCCACCCAGAACCCGGTCGAGCAGGAAGGCACCTACCCGCTGCCCGAGGCGCAACTCGACCGCTTCCTGCTCAAGGTGGTGATCGGCTACCCCGACCATGCGGACGAGGTGGCGATGGTGAGCGCGATCAGCGAGGGGCGCGTGGCCGCCGCGTTCGACCTGTCGCAGGTGGCGCAGGTGCTGGACGCCGACGGCATCGTCGCCCTGCAGCGCGGCACCGCGGCGACCACGCTCGATGCGGCGGTGGTCGACTACGCGGTGCGGATCGCCGCCGCCACCCGCACCTGGCCGGGCGTCGCGCTGGGCGCGGGCCCGCGCGGCAGCCTGGCGCTGGTGCGCGCCGCGCGCGCGCAGGCGGTGCTGGCGGGGCGCGATTTCGTCACCCCCGACGACGTGCGCGACGTCGCGATCCCGGCGCTGCGCCACCGCATCGCGCTGGCGCCGGAGCTGCAGATCGAGGGCCAGGACGCGGACCAGGTGCTGGCCGCGCTGCTGGCCCGGGTGGACGCACCGCGCCGGTGAGCGTCGCGGCCGCCAGCACGACGCCCGTGCGCCGCCGCTTCCTGCCCAGGCCCGCGTCGGCGCTGGTGTGGGCGGCGGTGGGCTGGGGCGCCGCGGGCGCGACCGCCAGCCTGGGCTGGATCCCGGCGCAGGCGTGGGCCGTGGCCGGCGCCGCGCTGGCGCTGCTGGCCGCGGGCGATCTCGCCTGGCTGTGGCGCACCGCGGTGCCGGACGTGGCGCGGCGGGTGCCGGAGGCGCTGGCGCTCGGGGTCGAGCGCGAGGTGGCGCTGGAGCTCGAACCGGGCGCGCGCGCCGTGCGCGTGGACGTGCACGACCTGCATCCCGGCGGGTGGGCGGTCTCGGGCCTGCCGCGTCGCGTCGCGCTGGCGCCCGGCACGGTGTCGACCGTGCGCTACCTGGCGCGGCCGGACGTGCGCGGCACATTTGCCTTCGACGGCGTGCACCTGGTGCTGCATTCGCCGCTGCGGTTGTGGCGGCGCCTGTGCCTGGCCGGCGCGGCGCAGCGCGTGCGCGTGTTCCCCGACTTCGCGCCGCTGTCGAAGTTCGCCCTGGTCAGCGCCGAACGCGCCTCGCGCATGATCGGCGCGCACCTGCGCCGGCGGCGCGGCGAGGGCACCGATTTCCACCAGATGCGCGAGTACCGGGTCGGCGACAGCCTGCGCCAGATCGACTGGAAGGCGACCTCGCGCGCGCGCAAGCTCATTTCACGCGAATACCAGGACGAGCAGAACCAGCAGCTGGTGGTGGTGCTCGACACCGGCCGGCGGATGCTGGCGCGCGAACCGGCGGGCGATGGCGGGAGCGACGGCCTGTCGCATTTCGACCACGCGCTCGACGCCAGCCTGCTGGTCGCCTGGCTGGCGTTGCGCCGCGGCGACGCGGTCGGGCTGTACGCGACCGGCGGCGAGCGCCGCTGGGTGCCGCCGCGGCGCGGCATGGCCACGATCGACACCCTGCTGCGCGCCAGCTACGACCTGCAGCCGGCGCCGGTGGCCACCGACTATCTCGCCGCCGCCACCGAACTGTCGCTGCGCCAGCGCCGCCGCGGCCTGCTGATGCTGGTGACCAACCTGCGCGACGAGGACCTCGACGACCTGCTCGCCGCGGTGCGCCTGCTGCAGAAGCGGCACCTGGTGGTGGTCGCCTCGCTGCGCGAGCGCGAGCTCGACGCGGTGCTGGAGCAGGACGTGCCCGACCTCGCCGCCGCGGTGCGCGCCGGCGCCACCGCGCGCTACCTCGCCCAGCGCGCCGCCGCACACGACGCGCTGCGCCGCCACCGCGTCGCGGTGCTGGACGTCACCGCCGCGCAGCTCCCCGGCGCCCTGGTCGAGCGTTACCTCGCGATCAAGCGCGAAGGCCTGCTGTAGCCGACCGTTGCCGGCGACAGGCTGCCAGCCCCGGGCGTCTTGCAGCGTGCGTTGGCTTCTTCGATACAAAACGATCACGCGGCTCCCGGGTGCGCTGCGCTTACCCGGGCTACGGCGCTCACGCCCGGGCAAGCCATCCGCGGATTCGCCAGCGCAGTCGCGAAGCCCCGCGTAGCCCGGATAAGGCCGCAGGCCGCATCCGGGTCCGGCCAAGGCTCGCCTGTCCAGTGTGTCGGAGATGGCTCCGACAACGTGCTGAGGACGGCAGCGGGCAGGCCGACCGGTGGCCCGGTCCGCGGCGCCGTCGCCGGCCGGCGTCAGTCGGCCGTCACCAGCGCCGCGTGGCGGGCGTGCAGGTCCTCGTAGACCGCATCGGTCTGCGGACGCACGCCGTGCCACAGGGCGAAGCTTTCCGCCGCCTGTTCGACCAGCATGCCCAGGCCGTCCACCGCCTCGAGCGCGCCCGCCGCCCGGGCCCAGGCCAGGAACGGGATCGCCGCCTCGCCGTAGCTCAGGTCCACCGCGGCGCTGCGCGGGCCCAGCAGCGACATCGGCAGCCGCGGCAGCTGTCCGCCGCGGGCGGCCGACGTCGCATTGATGAGCAGGCCGAAATCGCCCAGCGCCGGCAGGTCGGCCAGGTAGCGCGCGTGCACGCGCCCGGGCTGGCCGAGCGTGTCGACCAGCGCGTCGGCACGCTCGGGCGTGCGGTTGACGATGTACAGCTCGCCGATGCCGGCATCCAGCAGCGAGGGCGCGATTCCGCGCGCGGCGCCGCCGGCGCCGATCATCAGGGTGCGGCGCTGGCGCAGGTCCAGGCCGCGGCGTTCGGTGAGGTCGCGCACCAGCCCGGGACCGTCGGTGTTGTCGCCGTGCCACTGGTCGCCCATGCGCGCCAGGGTGTTGACCGCGCCGGCGCGGCGGGCGCGCTCGGTGGTGGTCGCGCTCAGGGCGAAGGCGGATTCCTTCAGCGGCAGGGTCACGTTGGCGCCCTGGCCGCCGGCCGCGGCGAAGGCCTCGAGTGCGTCGAAGAACGTGTCGAGGGTGGCGTCGATCGCCTCGTAGCGCAGGTCGATACCGGCCTGCCGGGCGAACGTCGCATGGATCTGCGGCGACAGCGAGTGCGCGACGGGGTGGCCGAAGACCGCGTAGTGGCTGCTCATGGCGGAACGCTTGTGTGCACGGACCCGGCTGCGAGTCTACCCGCAGCGCGGGCGCTCAGCGCAGCGCCCGGACGTAGACGTGCTGGGTCTTGAGCGGCGCGTAGCCCAGGGCCGGGTAGAAGCCGTGCGCGGCATCGCGCGCCAGCGCCGCGCGCACCAGCACCTGGCCCACGCCGCGGCGCCGCGCCCAGGCTTCGGTGGCGGCCACCAGCTGGGTGCCCACGCCGCGGCGGCGGGCGTCGGCGGCGACCGCCAGCCAGGTCAGCTCGACCCGTTCGCCCGCGGGCAGCAGGCGGTGCTCGGCGGCGGCGAAGCCGCAGGGGCCGGCATCGCCCTCGGCCACGAACACCGCGTGGGTGGCCAGGTCGAGGATCCGCGACAGGCGCGCCTGGAGGCCGGCGGCGTCGGCCTCGGCATCGAGTTCCCCCGCGAGCGCAGCGATCGCGGGAAGATCGTCGCTGGCGGCGCGGCGGATCACGACGCGCGCAGCCAGCGCGCCGCATCGAGCGCGAAGTAACTCAGCACGCCGTCGGCGCCGGCACGCTTGAACGCCAGCAGCGCCTCCAGCGCGCAGGCGCGTTCGTCCAGCCAGCCGTTGGCGGCGGCGGCCTTGAGCATCGCGTACTCGCCGCTGACCTGGTATGCGAAGGTCGGCACGCCGAAGGTGTCCTTCACCCGGCGCACGATGTCGAGGTAGGGCAGGCCGGGCTTGACCATCACCATGTCCGCGCCCTCGTCGAGATCCAGCGCGACCTCGCGCAGCGCCTCGTCCGAATTGGCCGGGTCCATCTGGTAGGTGGTCTTGTCGGCCTTGCCGAGCGCGGCCGCCGAGCCGACCGCATCGCGGAACGGGCCGTAGAAGGCGCTGGCGTACTTCGCGGCGTAGGCCAGGATGCGGGTGTGCACGAAGCCGGCCTCTTCCAGCGCGAGCCGGATCGCGCCGATGCGCCCGTCCATCATGTCGCTCGGCGCGACCACGTCGGCGCCCGCCGCCGCGTGCGAGAGCGCCTGCTTCACCAGCGCGTCGACCGTGGCGTCGTTGACCACGTAGCCGGTGTCGTCGAGCAGGCCGTCCTGCCCGTGCGCGGTGTAGGGGTCGAGCGCGACGTCGGTGATCACGCCCAGCTCCGGGAACCGCGACTTGAGCGCACGCACCGCGCGCTGCGCCAGGCCGCCCTCGTACCAGGCGGCGGCGGCGTCGAGCGACTTGGCCTCCGGCGCGGTCACCGGGAACAGCGCCAGCGCCGGGATCCGCAGTTCGCTCGCGGCCTCGGCCACGCGCAGCAGCTCGTCGATCGAAAGCCGTTCCACGCCCGGCATCGACGCCACCGGCGCGCGGCCGTCGGATTCGTGCACGAAGACCGGGTAGATCAGGTCGTCGGCGGTGAGCACGGTCTCGCGCATCAGCCGGCGCGAGAACGCATCGCGACGCATCCGCCGCGGGCGGGTATCGGGGTAGGCCATGCGCGGATTCTAGGCGCTTCGGCCATGGACGTCGCGGAGGACGGTCCGGCGCGACGCCTGGGGATCATGCGCGGGGACCGGCCGCACGGTGCCGTGCGGCAGCTGCGGGCGACTCCGCCCGCGTGCGCGGCGATGGCGCACGGCGGCGCGAACGCCGCCGTGCCGGACCCTCAGATCAGTCCGCCGCCCAGCCCCAGCCGCCAGATGGCGACGAAGATGACGATGCCGTTGATGATCAGGCCCGCCTTGGCGCGCCCGCGGCGGCCGGTGCGGGTCACCAGCAGGCCGATCGCGGCGATGATCGCGCCGACCGCGGCGAACGGAATCAGCAGCCAGTTGGTGATGCCGACGATCGGGATCAGGGCGAGCACCATCCAGATCATCGCGATGATGCCCCAGACCAGGCTGATCAGTCCCATGGTGACGGTTCTCCTCGGTGCCGGGCTCGATGCCCGTGGTGACAGGACGACGCGTGCGCGGCGATTGTGACCGAAGCGGCAGCCGCGCGCCGGGGTCCGGCCGGGCCGCGGCCGACACGGGGCGGGAGCGCCGGGGCCCGGCGCTCAGCCGGCGCCGTGCACGCCGTCGATCTCGATCGCGAGCTCGCGCCGGCAGATCGCCGCGTGCAGCACGATCCGCGGCACCCGGTCGCCGAAGCGCGCCTGCAGCGCGTCGGCCACCAGCGGTAGGTCGCCCTCGTCGCGGACGTAGACCTTGAGCCGGGTGCCGGCGCCGAACCGGTCCGGCAGCGTCGGGGCGCGGCTGCGCGCGGCGCCCAGCAGCGCGTCGAAATTGGCGAAGGTCTCGTCCAGCTGCGCCAGCAGTTCGCCGTCGTGGCAGGACGCGTGCCCGACCACCGCGGCGGTGCCCGAGAGCAGCAGCGGCATCTGCGCGCCGGGTGGGGGCAGCATGGCGCGGGCGAAGCTCGGCGGCTGCGGGCCGTAGGTGCGCGGATAGCGGTAGGCGCTGACCTGGCGCGGGTTCTCCACCGGCGTGCCGGGCGTGCGCGCGGCCAGCCAGTAGACCTGGATGGTGCGCGCATCGTCGCAGCGGCCGATCGCGGTCGCGGCCGGCAGCGTGCCGGCGTCGAAGTCCCCGAGCCCGCGGGCGCGGCCGACGCAGAAGCGCCGGTAGCGCTCGGCATCGCCGTCGCCGAGGGTGATCGCGTCGAGGTAGTTCCACACCCGCAGCAGGTGCGGATAGTCGCTGGCGCCCACGAACCGCGTCAGCGCGCGATAGGCGGCTTCGGCCGCGAGCGCGATGCCGCTGTTGTCGCCGTCGCCGGTATGGCCGGCGGGTTCGTCGACCTCGATCGCGCCGAACAACAGCTGGCCGTCGCACGCCCACGCGATCTCGGCATCGGCCCCGGTCGCCGGCTCGCGCCCGGACTGGACCGGCCCGGAGGCGTGCCAGACCTCGAACGGCGCCGGTCCGTGCGGCTGCAGCGGCACGCGCAGGTAGCGCGGGTCCTGCGCGTGGGGCGCCGCGTCGCCGAAACCGAGCACCGCCAGCACGTCGTCGCGCGCGAGCAGGGCGTCGGGCGCGGGCGCCTCCACGTATTCGACCTGCAGCCGCGGCGGCGCCGACGGTGGCAGCGGCAGCGGGCGGCTCATGTCGCGTCTCCGTGCAGCGTCTCGCCGGCGAACGCGGCCCGCGCCTGGCGGCGGCGCGCGCGCCAGCCGCGCAGTGCCCGCGGCGCGATCGCGATCGCATTGGCCGCGTACACCAGCCGGAACAGGTACAGGCGCCAGCCCACGCGGCGGTTGTCGAACACGTCGCCGGCCAGCATCGAGATCACCGCCTGCTCCAGCTGCCAGTCGTTGCGCGGCGCGGAGAACAGTCGCCGCATCACCGGGGTGTTGAAGCGCTGGATGAACCAGGCGAAGTGGCGCATGCCGCGCCGCAGCCGCGCCTGCATCGCGCGCTGCAGCGCCGCCTCGCGCGCCGGCTCGCGCAATGCGCCGTCGACCACCGCGGCGGCCTCGCGCGCGCCGTCCATCGCCAGGAACACACCGGAGGAGAAGATCGGGTCGAGGAAGGCGTAGGCGTCGCCGACCAGCATCCAGCCCGGGCCGGCCATGCGGGTGGCGCCGTAGGAATAGTTGCCGGTCGCGTGCACCGGTCCCGCGCGCTGCGCGCCCTGCATGCGCGCCCAGATGCCGGGGTTGCCCTGCAGCGTGCGCATCAGCAGGGCTTCGTTATCGATCCCGGCCTGCGCGTCGCGCTGGCGCAGGTAGTCGGGCGTGCACACCACCCCCACGCTCATCACGTCGTCGGGCAGCGGGATCAGCCAGAACCAGCCGTGATCGAAGCGGGCCACGGTGATGTTGCCCGCGTCCGCGCCCTCGTGCCGGGCCACGCCGCGGAAGTGGCTGAACAGCGCCGCCGACTGGTGGCGACGATCCTTGCGCTTGAGCCGGCGGCGCGCGGCGAGGAAGGTGTCGCGGCCGCTGGCGTCGAGCAGGTAGCGCGGCGCCCAGCGGCGGACCGTGCCATCGGCCTCGCGAGCCTCCACCACGCGGGGCCGGTCGCCCGGGCCGAAGGCCACGTCCACCACCCGGGTGCGCTCGCGCGCGTCCACGCCGCAGGCGCGTGCCCGTTCGAACAGCAGCTGGTCGAACTGGTCGCGCCGCACGTGCACCGCGTAGTCGTGGCGCGGGTCGAGCGCGCGGCTGAAATGGAAGACGTAGCGCCGGCCACCCATCTCCTCGAGCGGGAAGTCCGCGCCCGGCTTGTGCACGCCGATCGCGCGCACCTGGTCCAGCACGCCCAGCTCGGCCAGGATCGCCATGTTCATCGGCAGCAGCGATTCGCCGATGTGGAAGCGCGGGTGGGCGTCCTTCTCCAGCAGCACCACGCGCCAGCCGCGGCGCGCCAGCAGGGTGGCCGCGGTGCTGCCCGCCGGGCCGCCACCGATCACCAGGACGTCGCAGTCCTCGGGTGCGGGCAGGGGGCTGGCGGGCGGGGCGTGGCTGGCCATCCGGTGGGCGTCTGCGGGTCGGGGCGGGCGGAGCGGGTGCGCATGATAGCGGACGCCCGGCGCGCGCCCGGATGCCCCGCCGCATGCGGGGCGGGCCGTTCCTGAACGGAACGGCGCGGGTTGCGCCGGGCGGCGCGATGCCGGATTGTTGCGGGTCCTGTCCGAACCGCCCGATCCCGATGCCCGCGCAAACCGACGCCGAACGCGAACTCGCCGAACTCCTGGTCGAGAGCCTGAACCTGGACGGCGTGGCCGCGGACGGGATCGATCCCGAGGCGCCGCTGTTCAACGCCGGCCTGGGCCTGGATTCGATCGACGCGCTCGAGCTGGCGCTGGCGATCAGCAAGCGCTACGGCTTCCAGCTGCGTTCGGACAGCGACGAGAACCGGCGCATCTTCGCCTCGCTGCGGGCGCTGTCCGAACACGTCCAGCAACACCGAACGACTTGATCCCGATCCTGCAGATCGCGCTGGCGGTGGCCTACGCGCTGCTGGCGCACGGAGCCAGCAGCGGCGACGACGCGCGCCTGGCCTTCGCCGCGCTGCTGGTGCTGGTGGCGATGGTGCTGGCCGCGCCGCTGCTGCGCGGGCGGCCGTGGGCGTTCGCGCTGGCGGCGCTGTCCACGGCCGGCGCCTGGGCGCTGTACCGGCAGGGGCTGGCCACGCTGCCGCTGCTCCTGGTACCGGTGGTGTTCGTGGCGCTGGTGGCCTGGGTGTTCGCGCGCAGCCTGGTGGCCGGCCGGGTCCCGCTGATCACCCGGATCGTGTCCGGCCTCGACGGCGAGCCGCCCGACCGCCTGCCGGCGGACGTGGCCGCGTATGCCCGCGGCCTGACCGCGATCTGGGCCGGCCTGCTGGTGCTGATGGCGGTGGCCAACCTGGTGCTGGCCCTGCTCGCCAGCCCCGGCGGGCTGCTGGCGCAGGCGGGCATCGCCCCGCCGTGGCCGATCACGCATGAACAGTGGTCGTGGGTCGCCAACCTGCTGGGCTATGGCGTGGTGGGCGGCTTCTTCGTGCTCGAGTTCCAGTGGCGGCGCCACCGGTTCCCGGAACGCAATCCGGGTTTCTTCGGGTTCCTGCGCCGCCTCGGCGGACTGGGTCCGGCCTTCTGGCGGGACGTGCTGCGATGAGTCCGGAGGGTGCGCCCACGGTCGCGTCCGCCCGGATGGGCGTGCAGGACGAGGCCGTCCTGCACGACGGGCAACACGCGCCGGAGCGCGCGGAGGACAAGGAGCATGCAGGGACAGGGACGATGATGTGGCGGCTGTACAACGTGCTCCAGTTCGCGTTCACGCTGGCCTGGACGGCCGGCTGGATCACCCTGGCCCTGATGCTGCGGCCGCTGTCCGGCGCGCAGGCGCGGCTGCCGCTGCGCATGGCCTCGCGCTGCTGGGCGCCGGGGCTGCTGTGGGGCGCCGGCGCGCGGCTGGAGGTGGAGGGGCTGGAGCGGGTGGACTGGTCGCAGCCGTGCCTGTTCGTGGCCAACCACCAATCGGTGATCGACATCTGCGCGCTGTTCCGCGCGATCCCGGTGCCGCTGCGCTTCCTGCTGAAGGAAGAGATGAAGCGGGTGCCGTTCGTGGGCTGGTATGCGCGCGCCACCGGCATGCTGTTCATCGTCCGCGACAATGCCCGTGCCGGCGCGCTGTTCCGGCGCGACGCCGCGGCGCTGCTGGCGGGCGGGCAGAGCCTGTGCCTGTTCCCGGAGGGCACCCGCAGCCGCAGCGGCGAGGTCGCGCCGTTCAAGGCCGGCTCGCTGCAGGCGGCAATCGACGCCGGCGTGCCGGTGGTGCCGGTCGCGCTGCAGGGCGCGGGCCGGGTGCTGCCGGTCGACGGCTTCTTCCGCGTGCGCCCCGGCACCATCCGGCTCGGTTTCGGCACCCCGCTGCCGGTGCGGGTGGACGGTGTCCCGGTCACCCGCCAGGCGCTGGCCGATCGGTCACGCGCCGAGGTCCTGGCGCTTCTTCAGGCCTGGGCGTGAGCGGCGCATGCGGTTCGTGATCGACCCCGGCCATCCCGCGCTGCCCGGTCATTTCCCGGGGCAGCCAGTGGTGCCCGGCGTGGTGGTGCTCGACCGGGTGCTGGAAGCGATCGAGCGCGACGCGGGGCCGCTGGCGGCGCTGCGCCTGCCGCAGGTGAAGTTCGTGCAGCCACTGCTGCCGGCCGAGGCGGCCGAGATCGCCCTCGAGCCGCTCGCCTCCGACGCCGGTCGACGCTGGCGCTTCCGCGTGCTGCGCGGGGACATGCTGATCGCCAGCGGCGAGATCGCCGCCGGGAGCGCGCCGTGAGCGTGGACTGGAAGCAGCGTCCCGAAGGCGGCAACCGCTTGGCCCTGGCGATGATCCGCGCCGTCGCCTGCCACGGCGGGCGGCCGCTGGCGCGGCTGCTGCTGTATCCGACGACGCTGTACTTCCTGCTGCGCCGCGGCCCCGAGCGGCGCGCCTCGATCGCCTTCCTCGGCCGCGCGCTGGGCCGGCCGGCGCGGCTGCTGGACGGTGCGCGCCACATCCACACCTTCGCCTCCACCATCCTCGACCGGCTGTACCTGCTCGACGGCGCGCCGGGGCGGTTCGAGGTCGAGGTGCGTGGCGTGGAAGCGCTCGCCGCGAAGGTGGACGAAGGCCGCGGCGTGCTGCTGTTCGGCTCGCACCTGGGCAGCTTCGAGGCGATGCGCGTGCTCTCGCGCGAGCGCCCGGGGCTGAAGCTGCGGGTGGTGCTGGACAAGGCCCACAGCCGCGCGCTCACCCAGCTGCTCGACGCGCTGGCGCCGGAGATCGCCGCCGGCGTGATCGACGCCAGCCAGGACGGCCCGGCGCTGATGCTGCAGATCCAGGAGGCCGCGGCCGAAGGCGCGCTGGTGGCGCTGCTGGTCGACCGCACCCTGCCGGGCCAGCCCGCGGTCACGGCGCCGTTCCTCGGCGCGCCGGCACCGTTCCCGCTGGCGCCGTGGCAGATGGCGGCGGTGCTGAAGCTGCCGGTCATGCTCGGCTTCGGCCTGTACCGCGGCGGCAACCGCTACTCGCTCGAGTTCGAGCCCTTCAGCGATCCCATCGACGCGCCGCGCGGCCGGCGCGAGGCGGTGCTGGCCGCGCTCATCCGCGGTTACGCCGCGCGGCTGGAGCATCATGCCCGGCTGGCGCCCTACAACTGGTTCAACTTCTACGATTTCTGGCATGTCGACCAACAGCAGCTCCGTTCCGTCCCGCAGGCTTCCGCCGATGCGCCTCCGTCGCTGCTGGCCGGTGGCGTGCCTGCTGCTGGCGATGGCGCCGTCGGCGTGGGCGCAGGCCAGTCCCGATAGCGATGCGATCCTGCGCGCGCTGGCCCGCCCGGTGCCGGCGGCCACGCCGTTCGTGGAAGTGCGCGACTCGCCGATGCTCAAGGCGCCGCTGCGCGTGAGCGGCGAATACCGCCGGCCGGACGCCGAGACCCTGGTGCGCGAAGTCCGCGCGCCGTACGCGGAGACCACCACCATCCGCGACGGCGAGGCGGTACTGGCGCGTGCGGGCAAGCCCGAGCGGCGCTTCGCGCTGGCGCGGGCGCCGGAACTGGTCGCGCTGCAGGGCAGCTTCGGCGCCCTGCTCGCCGGCGACGCGGAGGCCCTGCGCAGGCACTACACCGTCGACGCGCAGGGCGACACGCAGCGCTGGTCGCTGCGCCTGGTGCCGCGCGACCCGAAGCTGGCCGCGCGCCTGCAGCAACTGGTGCTGCACGGTCGCGATGCCGAGCTGCACTGCATCGAGAACATGCCGGTCAAGGGCGAGGTCCAGCGCACGCTGATGGGCGCCGCGGCCGAGGCCGCGACCCGCGCCGGCGACGCCGCCGACCTTGCCGCGCTGTGCCGCGGTGGCGCCGCCGGCGGATGAGCGCACGCGCGCGCCTGGCCTGCGCGCTGGCGTGGCTGGCGCTGCTGCTGGCGGTCGGCACGTGGCTGTCGCAGACGCTGACGGTCAGTGGAGACCTGCGCCGCTTCCTGCCCGACGCGCGCACACCCGAGCAGCGCCTGCTGATCGATGAACTGGGCGAAGGCCCCGGCTCGCGCCTGCTGATGCTGGCGCTGTCGGGCGCAGACCCCGACGTGCTGGCGGCGCAGTCGCACGCGATGCGCGAGGCGCTGGCCGGCGATCCCCGCTTCAGCTTCGTAGCCAACGGCGCCGACGCGGGCCTGGACGCGATCCCCGAACGGCTGCGGCCGTACCGCTACCTGCTGTCGCCCACGCTCGATGCGCAGGCGCTCGACGCCGCGTTCCTGGGCGAGGCGCTGGAGGCGCGGGTGCAGGACCTGGGTTCGCCGACGGCCGACCTGGTCGAGCCGCTGCTGCCCTCCGATCCCACGCTCGAGACCCTGGCGCTGGCCGAGGCGTGGATGCCGGCGCATGCGCCGCGCACCCTGCACGAGGCCTGGTTCGACCGCGCCGGCACCCAGGCGCTGCTGCTGGCGGAAACGCGCGCGGCGGGCTTCGATCCCGACGGCCAGCGCCTGGCGGTGGATGCGATCGAGGCCGCGTTCGCCGCCGCACGCGGCTCGACCGGCAGCGCGCTGGAGATCAGCGGCCCGGGCGCCTTCGCCGACGAGATCGGCACCCGTACCGCGCGCGAGGCGCGCTGGATCGGCACCGTCGACAGCGTCGGCCTGGTGCTGCTGCTGCTGCTCGCCTACCGCAGCTGGAAGATCCCGCTGCTGGGCGTGCTGCCCCTGGCCAGCGCCGGCCTGGCCGGCATGGCGACGCTGATGCTGCTGTTCGGCGACCGCGTGCACGGCATCACCATCGCCTTCGGCTTCACCCTGATCGGCGTGGTGCAGGACTACCCGATCCATTTCTTCAGCCACCAGCGCGCGGGGCTGTCGCCGTGGCACAGCGTGCGCCGGCTGTGGCCGGCGCTGGCGACCGGCGTCGCCGCCACCTGCATCGCGTACCTCACGTTCCTGTTCTCCGGGGTCGACGGCCTGCGCCAGCTGGCGGTGTTCACCATCGTGGCGCTGGCGACCGCGGCGCTGTGCACGCGCTTCGCGCTGCCGGGGCTGATCGATCCGGCGCAGCGCGACGCCGCCGCCTCGCCGCGGCTGCTGGCGCTGTGGCAGCGGATCGAGCGGCTGCCGCGGCCGCGCTGGTCTCTGCTGGCGCTGGCCGTGGCGGCGCTGGCGGTGGTGGCGCTGCGCCCGGGCGAGTTCTGGCAGAACGACCTCTCGCGCCTGACCCCGGTGCCCGAACCGTTGCTGCAGCGCGACGCGCAACTGCGCGATGAACTCGGCGCGCCCGACGTGCGCTACGTGCTCACGCTGCAGGCAACCGATGCCGATGCCGCGCTGGGCGCCAGCGAGCGGCTGCGGCCGGCGCTCGACGCGCTGGTGGCCGAGGATGCGATCGACGGCTACGACCTGGCCGCGCGCTACCTGCCCAGCGCCGCGCGCCAGCGTGCGCGGCAGCAGGCGCTGCCGGCCCCGGACGCACTGCAGGCGGCGCTCGACGCCGCGCTGGCGGACTCGCCGTTCCGCGCCGACGCGTTCGGCCCCTTCCTCGCCGATGTCGAACGCGCGCGCACCGCGCCGCCGCTGCAGGCGGCGGACCTGGCGGGCACGCCGCTGGCCACGCGCGTCGAAGGACTGCTGCTGGCCGGCGACGGCCGCGCAACCGCGCTGGTCTCGCTCACCGGCCTGCGCGACGTGGACGCGGTGGCGCGGGTGGCGTCCGCGCACGGCGCGCAGCTGCTCGACATGAAGCAGGCCAGCGAATCGCTGGTGGCCGACTACCGGGTGCGCATCCTCGGTGCGCTGGCGCTGGCGGCGCTGGCGCTGGTGGCGACGGTCTGGTTCGCGCTGCGCACGCCGCGCCGGGTGGTGCGCGTGCTGCTGCCGATGGCGCTGACCACGCTGCTGGTGGTGGCGGTGCTGCGCGCCGTCGGCGTCGAACTCAACCTGTTCCACCTGGTCTCGCTGATCCTGGCCGCCGGGTTGGGGCTGGACTACGCGCTGTTCTTCGAACATGCCGGCGAGGATCGCGACGACCAGCTGCGCACCCTGCATGCGGTGATCGTGTGCAGCCTGATGACCCTGCTGGTGTTCAGCCTGCTGGCGCTGTCGTCGATCCCGGTGCTGCGCGCGATCGGCAGCACGGTGGCGCTGGGCGTGGTGTTCAACTTCGTGCTGGCGCTGCTGGTGGCGCGCGCGCCGGTGGGCGCCGGACCAGTCGCGCACGCCGGTACTCCCCGGGAGGCGACATGAGCACATCCGGTCCTGCAGGCGCCGATCCGGCGACGGCGCCGGTTGCGCCGATCGGCCGCGCCGTGCTCGAAGCGCTGGTGCCGCACAAGCACGCGATGTGCCTGTGGGACGAAGTGCTGGCCTGGAACGCGGGCCGCATCCACCTGCGCGCGCGCAACCATCGCGACCCCGGCCATCCGCTGCGCAGCGGCGACCGGCTGCGCGCGGTGCACCTGTGCGAATACGGCGCCCAGGCCATGGCGGTGCACGGCGGCCTGCTGGCGAGCGGGGCCGGCGGCGTGGCGCGCGCCGGCCTGCTGGTGGCGCTGCGTGACGTGCGCCTGCACGTCGACCGCATCGATCGCCTGCCCGGCGCGATCGAATGCGCGGCGGAACTGCTCGCCGCGGGCGAGGCCAGCCAGCAGTACGCCTTCCGCATCCACCACGCCGGCGACCTGCTGGCCGAGGGCCGCGCGACCGCGATGCTGCGCTGACGGTCGCGCTGTCCGCGCGGAACGACGTCCAAGCGAGGCGCGCCCGCGGATCGCCCGGCGCGCGCCTGCGCGAGTCTGCATAATCCCGTCTCGATACGGAGGAACCCGGATGAAGCGTGCCCTCGTCACCGGCGGCAGCGGAGAGCTCGGCAGCGCGATCTGCCGCCGGCTCGCGGCCGCGCACTGGCACGTGATCGTGCACGCCAACGCCAACCTCGCGCGCGCGGGCGACATCGTCGCCGACATCGTTGCCGATGGCGGCAGCGCCGAGGCGATCGCGTTCGACGTCGCCGACGGCGACGCCGCCGCCGCGGCGATGGACGGGCTGCTCGGCGGCGGCACGATCCAGGCGGTGGTCAACAATGCCGGCATCCACGACGACGCGCCGATGGCCGGCATGTCGGACGCGCAGTGGAAGCGGGTGGTGGACGTCTCGCTGCACGGCTTCTTCCACGTCACCCGGCCGCTGCTGCTGCCGATGGCGCGCATGCGCTGGGGGCGCATCGTCAGCATCTCCAGCGTGGCCGCGGTGCTCGGCAACCGCGGCCAGGCGAACTACGCCGCGGCCAAGGCGGCGCTGCACGGCGCGAGCAAGTCGCTGGCGCGCGAAATGGGCTCGCGCGGCATCACCGCCAACGTGGTCGCGCCGGGCGTGATCGGCGGCGGCATGGCCGCAGGCGTGTTCGCGCCCGAGGCGATCCGGCAGATGGTGCCCGCGGGGCGCGCGGGCACGCCGGACGAGGTGGCGGCGCTGGTCGGTTTCCTGTGTTCGGACGAGGCCGGCTACATCAACGGCCAGGTGATCGGCATCGACGGCGGCATGAGCTGAAGGCGCCCGCCGAGGGCGCGCGGGCGTGTCGCGCCCCGTTCACGCGTGCGGGCGGATGATGGCCGCCTTCCGGCTGGAGTCGTTGCCCATGCGCCGCCTGATGGTTCCCGTCCTGCTCGCCGCGGTCGCCGTGCTGGCGGCCTGTTCCAGTTCCCACGTGCTCACCGGCACGCCGCGCCCGCCGATCGATCCGGCGCAGGTGCGGCTGTACTACGGTCCGCCGCCGGGCGGCTTCGAGGAGATCGCGCGGCTGGAGGTCGCCAGTGGCGCGCTCACCTACGGCGAGCAGAACAAGACCGACTCGGTACTGCGCAAGCTGCGCGAGGAAGCCGCGCGCCTGGGCGCGAACGGCATCCTGTTCCAGGGCACGGCCGACGGCCAGGGCGGCGGCGGTCTCAGCGTGGGCGGCGGCGGTGGCCGCGTCGGCGGCAGCAGTTACGGTGGCGTCGGCGTGGGCGTGAACATCTCGCCGCGGCAGAAGTACGCCAACGGCATCGCGATCTGGGTGCCGAATCCGCCGCCCGCCGAGCCGGCGACGCCGCCGTCGACGCCTTGACCCCCCGGCGCACGGCATCGCCTGCCGCACTGCCCATGGGCGCCATCGAGCGCGCTGCGTGCGCGGGCCGATGACAGCGAAGCCGCGGTAGTCGCTTCGACCGGCTCCAACCGGGCTCGACGATCCGGCACGACCCGGCAGAGGGCCGCGTGCGATGCCTGCGACCGCGCCGGCTGCCTTGCTCAGGCGGCGACGCGCGCGTACCACTCCGCGGCCAGCGACGCCCCGGCCGGCTCACCGCCGGGCGCCTCCAGCAGTGCTTCCAGCCCGCCATCGTCGATGTCGGCGTGGTCGCCGCGCGCGCGCTGCAGCAGTTCGCCGGCCAGCCACCGCATGCGCGCCACGTTGGCCTCGATCCGGGCGACGAAGGCCGGCGCATCCAGGGTGTCGCTGAGCGCGCGGTTCATCTCGCGGAACCAGTCGATCCGGAACTGGTCGAGCAGGCGTGCCTGCGGCGGCGGGCGGCCCGCGTTGCGCCGGCCCCATTCGCGCAGCAGCGGCTGCACCGCGAGGTTCAGCGCGCGCGCGTCCTCGAACGCCGGCCGCAGCCGGCCGAGCGTCGCCAGGTCGGTCATGCGCCCGGCGAAGAACAGCGGCGCCAGCAGCGCCCAGTAGTAGGTGTAGTCCCAGATCACCTTGAGCGGCATCACCCGTTCGTCGCCGAACAGCGGGTACTGGTCCTGGTAGAGCGTGAGGGTGTTCTCGTAGAACGAGAAATACAGCTGCTCGTACAGCGACACGTAGGGTTCGAAGCCGGTGCCGGCGGCGTCGCGCGCGATCAGGTCGCAGATGTAGGTGTTGCTGATGGCGATGAAGTCGCTGCCCGGCGAGTAGAAGGGGTCGAGGAACACGCCCGCCTCTCCGGTGGTGGCCCAGCGCTGGCGCGAGAACACCTGCCTGGCGCCGTAGGAGAAATCGCGCAGGAACATGAAGTCCTGCAGCGTGTGCTCGGCGCGGTCCAGGCTCGCGGCCACCTGCGGCTGGTGCGCGCGCAGCCACTCCATCGCCTTGGCGTGGGTGTTCATCGTCTCGAGCGGATGCATCTGCGCATCGCAGACGATGCCCAGCGAATGCGCGCCGGAGGCCAGCGGGATCAGCCAGAACCAGTAGCCCGGCCCGCACATGTGGTTGGTCGAGCGCCAGCGGTCGGGCGGGTCGCAGCGCTGCAGCCACTGCGCATCGCCCGACCAGCCGTTGGGATCGACGATCTCGTCCACGCGCCACCACACCGCGTTGGCGACGTGGTCGTTGCCGCGCGCCAGGTCCAGCTTGCGCTTGAGCAGGCCGGCGCGGCCGCTGGCGTCCACCACCCAGCGGCAGGCCAGCGTGCGTTCGTCCTCGCCGGTCCCGTAGCGCACCACGTGGTCGGCGGCATCGTCCGCCAGTTCGATTCCGCGCACCACGGCGCCGTCCTCGAAGCGCACGCCGCGCTCGCGCGCCAGCGTGCCGAGGTGGTTCTCGAAGCGGCCGCGGTCGATCTGCCACGACGGCGTCGGCAGCAGCTGGCTCACGCCCAGCTCGGTGCAGTCGTCGATGGCGTGGCTGCCCTCGGAGAAGAAGAAGCGGAAGCCGAACTTGCGGATCTGTTCGGTGTCCAGGTGCTCGCGCAGGCCGAGCACGTCGGCGAAGTAGTAGGCGCCGATCTCGACCGTGGACTCGCCGACCTTGTGCGCCGCCTCGCGCACCGGGTGCGCGCGGCGTTCGATCACCGCCACCGACAGGTCCGGCTGCTGCTGTCGCAGCTGCAGGGCCAGGGTGAGGCCGGCGAGGCCGCCGCCCAGGATGGCGACGTCGGCACGGTCGATAGGCTGGAGCATGGCGGGTCCGGAGGGCGCGGGCGGGGACTGCGAGCCTACCGCACGCCGGGGTCGCCCGTGTTCACGACCCGGGGTCGTGCACCACCGGCGGGCGCGCCCGCGCGCTGCGGTAGGCGCTCGCCACCCGGCCATGGCTCCAGACCTGGCCGACCACGTGCGAGGTGATGCGGTACAGGTCGCGGAACAGCTTGAAGTGGCTCTTGCGGAACTGCTCGGACGAGCCGGCGACCGCGTAGCGCGTTTCCACCGGCACCGAGACCACCCCGAAGCCGAGCCGGCGCGCGGCCGAGATCAGCAGCTGCGCCTCGAACACGAAGCCTTCGCCCGGGACGTCCTCCAGCGCCAGCACCGGGGCCGGGTACAGCCGCTGCCCGCTCTGGCTGTCGACCAGGCGGAAGCCGCAGGCCCAGGCGATGCCCCAGTCGCCGAAATCGTTGCCCAGGTGCCGGTACCAGGGCTGGGTCTCGCGCTTCTGCAGGCGCGCGCCGTTGACGATGTTGCCGGGGTGCGCGTTGGCCGCCGCCACCAGGCGCGGGATGTCCGAGGCGCGGTGCTGGCCGTCGCCGTCCATGGTCACCACCGCCGCCATGCCGCGGCGCAGCGCCTCGGCGAAGCCGGTGCGCAGGGCCTGGCCCTTGCCCATGCGCCGGGGGTGGCGCAGCAGCACGGCCGGCAGCGCCGAGACGATCGCGGCGGTGTCGTCGTCCGAGCCGTCGTCGACCACGATCACCAGCCCGCCGTGCGCCAGCGCCTCTTCGACCACGCCGCGGATGCGCAGCGCCTCGTTGAGCGCTGGAATCACCACCGCGACATTGTCGCGGTGCAGCGCCGGCTGCTCAGCCATGCGCCAGGTCCAGGCGCAGCCGGCGGCCGGGTCCGGCGTGCAGGTCCACCTGCGTGGCGCCGGCGGCGAGTGCGTCCAGCAGCGGCAGCATCGGCGCCATCGCGTTCGCGCCGACGCGGGACGCCAGTGCGCCGGTGCCCTGCGCCGCGTCGCCGTCCTCGAGCGTCGCGACCACGCGCGGCCCGGTGCCGTCGCGGGTCAGGACCAGGGCGGCGCCGAGCAGGCCCTCGCTGCGGGTGATCGTCCCCAGCAGCCCGGTCGAGGCGGTGTCGTAGCCCACCAGCAGCACCGCGTCGGCATCGGTGGCCAGCTGCGACAGCGCTTCCAGCAGGCCCTGGGCGAACGTCGCGCGATGCGCGCTGATCGCGGTCGCGGTGCGCATGCAGCCGCTGCCGATGGTCCAGTAGCCGGCGGCGGCGTTGTGCACGGAGTTGTGGAACTTCGTCGGCGAGACATCGGTGGGCGTGCCGGCCAGGGTGGCGCACATGTAGTCGGTGATGCCGAGGTCGCCGTGGGTCGATGCGAACACCGACGGCAGCGAGGCGGGATCGTGGCCGGCGTCGCGGCACGCGGACAGCGCGACCTCGAGCGCGACCAGCACCGAGGGCGGCGCGCGCCGGCGTTCGTTCGGCGCCAGCAGCTGCGGCGCGGGACGCGCGGGTGCGTCGGCCGGCAGGGCGCCGCCGGTCGCGAACGCGCGTGCGGCGGACCAGTCGGGCAGGCCCTCGCTCCAGTAGCCGATGCCGGCGATGGTGGCGCCCAGCGCGCTCATGCCGCGGCTCCGCGGCCGAACACCAGCGAGCAGTTGTTGCCGCCGAAGCCGAAGGAATTGTTCATCGCCAGCGTGATCGCGCGCTGCGCGTTGTCGAAACGGATCTGCGGCCCGCAGGCCGGATCCGGCGCGGCGCTGTTGAGGATGCCCGGCAGCAGCCCGTCCTCCAGCGCGAGCAGGGCGATCACCGATTCCACGATCCCGGCCGCCCCGAGCGTGTGTCCGGTCCAGCCCTTGGTGGAACTGGCGTGCAGGGTCGGCGGAAACAGCGTCGCCACGGCTGCGGCCTCGATCGCGTCGTTGGCCGGGGTCGAGGTTCCGTGCAGGTTGAGGTAGCCCACCTCGCCCGATTCGACACCCGCGCGCGCGAGCGCGTCGCGCATGGCCAGCGTGGCGCCGAGGCCTTCGGGATGCGGCGCCGACATGTGGTGCGCGTCGCTGGACTCGCCGTAGCCGCGCAGCTGCAGCGGCGCATCCTCGCCCGGTGCCATGCGCTCGAGCAGCGCGAAGCCACCGGCCTCGCCCAGCGACAGGCCGTCGCGCGTGGCGTCGAACGGACGGCACGGCTGCTGCGACACCAGCCCCAGCGCGTTGAAGCCGAACAGGACGCTGCCGCACAGGGTGTCGACGCCGCCCACCAGCGCGGCGTCCACCACGCCGGCCTGGATCAGGCGCGCGGCCTGGGCGAAGACCTTGGCGCTGGAGGAGCAGGCCGTGGCGACGGTCACGCAGGGCCCGCGCAGGCCGGTGGCGTGCTGCAGGAAATCGCCGAGCGAATGCGGGGTGTGGACGATCGGGCGGCGCAGGTCGTCCGGCATCGCCGGCGTCCCGTCGGCGCCGGGCGCGGCGCGCGCGTAGGCCTCCTCGCTGGCGCCGATGCTGGAGGTGGAGGTGCCGACCACCAGCGCGACGCGATCGGCGCCATGGCGTTCCACCAGCGCCTGCAGCCGGCCGAGCAGGTCGTCCTGCGACAGCGCCAGCCAGGCCAGCCGGTTGTTGCGGCATTCCCACTGCGCGAAGCGTTCGGGCAACGCGGCCTGCTCGAGGCCGTCGACGCGACCGATCCAGGTCGGCAGTGGTTGCGCGCCGAAGTCGTTGCGGTGCAGCCCGCCGCGCCGCTCGCGCAGGCCCGCCGCCTGGGCATCGCGGCCGCGGCCGAGGGCGGTGGTGGCGGTGAAGGCGCGGATCGCCAGCGCGGGCATGGCTTGGGGCGCTTGCGGTTCGACCACGGATGCCACCGGACGGGAAACCGTGGATTATATCGGCGTGGACCCGACCCACGCCCCCCTCCCGCTGCAGGCCCCGCCGCGCGGCAGTCGCCTTGCCCACCGTGCGCGGCTGCTGGCCGACCGCCATGCCTGGACCGCGCTGGTCGTGGCGGGGTCGGCCTGCGTGTTCAGCTTCGGCCTGGTCTACGTCGGCTACTTCGCGCACGTGCTGCGGACCGCGCGGCGCGCGCCGAGTCGCCCCGCCGGCGCGGGCTGCCTGCTGGTGTTCGGCAAGCATGCGCCCGGTGGACGGATCGACGGCGATTTCCAGGGGCGGCTGCAGCGCGCGGCCGACGTCTGGCGGCAATCCCCGGCGCGGCCGCTGGTGCTGCTCGGCGGCGGCTTCGGCGAAGGCGAGAGCGAAGCCGAACTCGCGCAGCGCAGGCTGCTGGCCGCGGGGGTCGCGGCCGACGCGACCTGGCTGCTGGAGTCCGGTTCGCGCGACACCCTGCAGAACCTGCGCAACGCGCGCGCGCTGCTGGGCGATCGCACCGGGACCGGCCCGGTTGTGCTGCTGAGCAGCCGCTACCACCTCGCGCGCTGCGCGCTGTTCGCCCGCTGGCTGGGCTACGAGCACGAACTGTGCGCCGCCGAACCGGCGCTGCGCTGGACCCCGCTCACGCTGTGGCGGATCGCCCGCGAATCGGCCTGCGTGTGCTGGGTCGACCTGGGCTCGCGCTGGGCCCGGCTGGTCGGCGACCGCGCGATGCTGGCGCGGCTCGGCTGAGCGCGCGGCGCGGGACGGGCACGGGCCGCATCCGCCCCCGGCAGGCTGTCGAGGCAGGCGTCGCCGACGCCGTGCCGGATGCGCGACGCGCGCTCAGCGCATCGGCGCGAGGCAGCGCCCGAGGAAGGATTCGGCCAGGCGGTAGCGGTGCAGGGCGTCGCTGCCGCGCAGGCCGTGCTTGGCGCCGGGATAGGTCATCAGTTCGAACGCCGTGCCGCGCTGCTGCAGGTCGCTCATCAGCGCGGTGGAATTGGTGAACAGCACGTTGTCGTCGGCCATGCCGTGGATCAGCAGCAGCGCGCCGGGGCGGATGCCCGCCGCGTGCGCGAGCACCCGCGCGTCGCGGTAGCCGTGCGGATTGGCGTCGGGCAGGCCCATGTAGCGTTCGGTGTAGTGGGTGTCGTACAGCGCCCAGTCGGTCACCGGCGCGCCGGCCACGCCGCAGGCGTAGTCGTCGGGCGCGCGGCCCAGCAGCATCAGCGTCATGTAGCCGCCGTTGGACCAGCCGTGCACGCCGATGCGCGCGCCGTCCACCCAGGGCTGCGCGCGCAGCCATTCCACGCCCTTGCGCTGGTCGTCCACTTCCACCGTGCCCTGCACGCCGTAGAGCGCGCCGCCGAAATCGCGGCCGCGGCGCGGCGTGCCGCGGTTGTCGAGCGAGAACACCACGTAGCCCTGCTGCGCCAGGTACTGGTTGAAGAACGCGTCGCTGCGTCCCGGCCAGGCGTCGGTCACGGTCTGCGCCGCGGGCCCGCCATAGACGAACACCACCGCCGGGTGGCGCCGGGCCGGATCGAAGCCGGCGGGCCGGATCAGGCTGTAGTGCAGCGGCGTCTCGCCGTCGGCGGCGGTGAGGGTGCCGAACTCGGTCGGCAGGTGGGCGTCGCGGTACGGGGCATAGGGATGATCCGGCGCGTCGAGGTCGTTCGGCACCAGGGTGGCGATGCGGGCGCCGTCGGCCTTGAACAGTTCGATCTGTGGCGGCACGGTCGTGCTCGACCAGTTGTCGACGTAGATGCTGGCGTTGCGGGCGAAGCTGGCGTTGTGCATGCCGCTTTCGCGCGAGAGCGTCTGGATGCGCCCGCCGTCGAGCGACACGGCATGGATGTGGCGCTGCGTCGGCGCGGCCACCGGCGCGGGCAGTTCGGCATCGGTGCGCACCCCGGGCCGGCGCGTGACCATGCCGGCGCTGAAGTACAGCTGCCCGGCGGCCTGGTCGACCGCGAGCAGCGCGTCCACCGGCCAGTCGCCGCGGGTGAGCTGGGTCAGCCGCGCGCCGTCCTCGCTGGCCAGGTACAGGTGTTCGAAGCCGTCGCGTTCGGACTGCCACACGAAGCGTCCGTCGTCGAGGAAGCGCAGGCTGTTGTGCAGGGGCACCCAGGTGTCGGAGGTCTCGGTGACCAGCGTGCGCTGCGCGCCGGTGGCCAGCGTGGCCTCGACCAGGTCGAGCCGCTGCTGGTCGCGAGACTGGCGCTGGAAGGTCAGCCGCGCCGGATCGCGCCAGTCCACGCGGGCGAGGTAGATGTCCTCGTCGGGCCCCAGGTCGATCCACTGCGGCTTCGCGCCGGCGCGCGGCGCGACCACGCCCAGGCGCACGCGCACGTTGGCTTCGCCCGCGGCGGGGTAGCGCTGCTCGACCACCTCGGTGCGGTCGGCGTACATCTCGTAGCGCTTGACCAGCGGCACCGGCGACTCGTCGATGCGCGCGAACGCGATCGCCGAATCGTCCGGCGCCCACCAGTAGCCGGTGTGGCGGTCCATCTCCTCGTCGGCGACGAATTCGGCCACGCCGTTGGCGACCGTGTCGCTGGCGTCGTGGGTCAGGCGGATCTCCTCGCCGCTGGCCAGGTCGATCACCCACAGCTCGCGCTCACGCACGAAGCTGACGAAGCCGCCGCGCGGCGAAAGCTTGGGATCGGTGGCGAAACCGCCGCCGCCGGTGAGCTTGCGCACCGCGTCGCCGCCGGACTTCGCCAGGTCGTACAGGTACAGCTCGCCACCCAGCGGGAACAGCAGCGAGCGCGCATCCGGCGCCCACTGGTAGTCGACGATGCCCGAGAGCCCGGCGATGCGCTGGCGCTCGCGCCGCGCCTTCTCCTCGTCGCTGAGCGTCTCCTCCCCGGGCAGCACCA
Source organism: Luteimonas rhizosphaericola (assembly GCF_029888045.1). Lineage (GTDB taxonomy): Bacteria > Pseudomonadota > Gammaproteobacteria > Xanthomonadales > Xanthomonadaceae > Luteimonas > Luteimonas rhizosphaericola. The sequence goes on from NZ_JARXRN010000025.1 coordinate 388,564, forward strand.
CGCGCGAATCGACCAGCATCCGGGTCTGGCCGCTGGCGACGTCGTATTCCCACAGGTCGAGCCGGTTGCGGTCGCTGTCCTTGCCGCGCAGGAAGCTCACGCGCGAGCCGTCGGGCGCGACCTGCGGCTTCATCAGGGTCGGGCCGGACAGCGGCGCGTCGCCGGTGATGGCCTCCAGCGTCAGTTTCCCGGGGGCGGTCCCGGGGGCGGCGTGAGCGGCGGTGGCGGCGATCAGGGTCATGGCGAGCAGGGCGGTCAGGCGCATGGACAACATCCGTCGGGCTTGGCGGCCATTGTAGAAGCCGCGTCCGATCCATGTAGCGTTCGCCGTAGCCCGGATAAGCACAGCGCATCCGGGTGGCCCTCGCGTCGTCAACGTGCGACGTCGGATGTGAGGCGCCGGGCACGATGCGATCCCGGATGCGCTTCGCCTATCCGGGATACCGGCACCCTTATCGCTTCGGTTCGATCCCGAACAGCAGCTTCTTCTCCGCCTCGCCCATCGGCTTGCCGGCATCCGGGTTCACCTGCGCCGCCAGCGCGTAGGCGCGGACGGTGGCCGGGCGCGCAGCGATGTGCGCATGCCAGCGGCGGACGTCCGGATAGGGCGCCATGTCGATCGGGGCCTTGTCGTACACGCCGATCCAGGGATAGATCGCCATGTCGGCGATCGTGTAATCGTCGCCGGCGACGAAGGCGCGCCCGGCCAGGCGCCGGTCGAGCACGCCGAGCAGGCGGTTGGCCTCGTTGGCGTAGCGCGTCTTCGCGTAGTCGATCGGTTCCGGCGCGTAGACGTGGAAGTGGCCGTACTGCCCGGTCATCGGCCCCAGCCCGCCCATCTGCCAGAACAGCCACTCCAGCGCCGCGGTGCGCTCGCGCAGGCCGGTGGGCAGGAAGCGGCCGGTCTTCTCCGCCAGATAGAGCAGGATCGCGCCGGACTCGAACACGCTCAGCGGCGCGCCGCCGCCGTCGGGCGCATGGTCGACGATCGCCGGCATCTTGTTGTTGGGCGAGATCGCCAGGTACCCGGGCGCGAACTGGTCGCCGGTGCCGATGTTCACCGGCTTGACGGTGTAGTCCAGGCGCGCGCCGGCCTCGGCGAGTTCCTCGAGCAGCAGCGTGACCTTGTGCCCGTTGGGCGTGGGCCAGTAGTACAGGTCGATCATGGCGGCCTCCAGCGACGTGGGGCGCCAGTCTAGGCCGCGGGATGCACGGCGGCGTCACGGGGGACGGTCCGCTGCGTTGCATGCGTCGCGGAAGATCGACGGCCGCGTGCGCGCGCTTCGCGCGCACGCGCAGACGGATCACCGTCGGCGGAATGGCGTCAATGCGCACGCCGCCATCGCGGCCTGCTTCCCCGAAAAGTCCGGGGCGACCGATCGCCCGATCGGCGCGCCCCGGCGGAGGAAGGCCTCAGTTGGTGGCGCACTCCACCTGCTGGTCGAACTCGGTGCTCGCCGCCACCCGCGCCAGCGCGATCTTCGCGCCGGCACCGGCACGCAGCTGCACCGGGACGTCCAGCCGGCCCGTATCCGCACCCTGCGCGCGCAGGCACTTCAGCGGCACCGCCAGGCGCGTCCACTGCCCGACCGGCAGCGCGGCCAGCGCGTCGCCGAGTTCCACCGTGCCGCTGCAGCCTTCGCCGCAGCCGGCCAGCAGCGCCGCCTTGCCGTCGGACGGCATCGCGTCGACGCGCAGCGACAGCACCACCGGCACGTCGCCGTTGGTCTCGCGGGTGAGGTCCAGCGGCGCGTTGGACAGCAGCTGCACCGTGCCGGCACCGGTCCAGGCGAACAGGCGCGCGCCCTCCTGCACGTCGGTGTTGACCGCGGTCATTTCCAGCGAGCCGTCGGCGGTCTTCGCCGCCGGATGCACCACGTCCATCGCCGTGCCGTCGGCACCGACCAGGCGCAGGGTCAGGCCGGTGGTCGGTACCCCGCGCTCGAACCACACGTTGCCCGACGCCGCGTCCGCGTCGATGCCCGGATCCTCCGGCAACGCGGCCAGGTCGCCGTTGTCGGCGTAGGTCAGGCCGTGGCCGAAGGCGAACAGCGGGTCGTAGCCCTCCTGGCCGTGGTTGTTCGCGTACTGGTCGGCGCGCTTGGGCCAGGAGAAGCTGAGCTTGCCCTTGAAGTCGTGCTGCGGCTTGCCGTCGGCGCCCTGCAGCAACACGTCGGCCACGCCGCCGCCTTCGGAACCGGGCAGCCAGGCCGCGACGAACGCATCGGCGGCATTGATCTCGCGGTTGAGCCACAGCGGGCGGCCGCTGAGGAACACCGCCACCACCGGAATGCCGTCCGCCTTGAGCTTGCGCATCAGTTCCAGGTCGCCCGACTTGCCGCCCTTGAACATCAGGTTCGCCAGGTCGCCCTGGAACTCGGCGTAGGGTTCCTCGCCGAACACCACCACGGCCACGTCCGGCTTGGCGCTGTAGCTGCCGTCGACCGACAGCGTGGCGCGGCCGCCGGCCGCTTCGACCTGTTCCTTCAGTCCGTCCCAGATCGTGTCGGCGTTCGGGAAGTCCTCGCGCTTCGTGTCGCTGCCCTGCCAGGTGAGCGTCCAGCCGCCGGCCTGCTTGCTCATGTTGTCGGCGCCGTCGCCGGCCACCAGCACGTTCGAGTTCGGCGACAGCGGCAGGATGCCGCCCTGGTTCTTCAGCAGCACCAGCGACTCGCGCACCGCGCGCCGGGCCACCTCGCGGTGCTCGGGCGAACCCAGCAGTTCGAACTTGCCGCCGAGCGCGCGCTCGGAGGGCCTGGGCTTCTCGAACAGGTTGGCGCGGAACTTCACCCGCAGGATGCGGCGCACCGCGTCGTCGAGGCGTTCCATCGGCAGCGTGCCGGCCTTCACGTGCGCGAGGGTCGAGTCGTACATGCCCTTCCAGCTGTCGGGCGCCATCGCCATGTCGAGGCCGGCGACGAAGGTCTGCGCGCAGTCGGTGTTGGTGCAGCCGCGCACCTGGCCGTGGCCGTTCCAGTCGCCGACGATGAAGCCGCCGAAGCTCATCCGCTCCTTCAGCACGTCCGTGAGCAGCGGCTTGTGGCCGTGCATCTTCTCGCCGTGGAAGCTGTTGAACGAGGCCATCACCGCCTGCGCGCCGGCGGCGATCGAGGGGATGTAGCCGGCGGCGTGGATGTCGCGCAACTCGGCTTCGCTGACCGTGGTGTCGCCCTGGTCCTTGCCGTTGGCGGTGCCGCCGTCGCCGAGGTAGTGCTTGACCGAACTCATGACGTGATGGTCGTCGAGGAACTCGGGCGTGCCGGGCTTGCCCTGCAGGCCTTCGACGAACACGCCGGCGTAGCTGGCCACCAGTTCCGGATCCTCGGAATAGCCCTCGTAGGCGCGGCCCCAGCGGTCGTCCTGCGGCACGGCGACGGTCGGCGCGAAGGTCCATTCCATGCCGGTGGCGCGGGTCTCGATCGCGGTGATGCGCGCGATCTCGCGCAGCAGCTCCGGATTGCGCATCGCGCCCAGGCCGATGTTGTGCGGGAACAGCGTGGCGCCGACGATGTTGCTCTGGCCGTGCATGGCGTCGATGCCCCAGATCACCGGGATCGCCTTGCCACCGCCGGAGGTGTCCATCGACGCTTCCCAGAACTCGTCGGCGAGTGCGAGCCACGCCTCGGCCTTGGCGTTGTACTGGCCGCCGGGATCGGAACCGCCGCCGGCGAGGATCGAGCCGAGCCGGTACTTGCGCACGTCCTCGGGCGTGACGCTGCCGATGTCGCCCTGGATGATCTGCCCGACCTTCTCCTCGACCGTCATCGAGGCCAGCAGTGCCTCGACCTTCTGCTCCAGCGCGGCGTCCTCCGCGAACGGCCACTCGGGCTGCGGCCAGTTGGCGGGATCGACGGTGCCGGCGTCGGCCGTGGCCGCGGGCGCATCGGCCGGCGTGGCCGCGGGTGCCGGGGCGGCCTCGCGATCGCCGCATGCCGCCAGCACCAGGGCGGCGGCCAGGGCGGCGCTCAGGCGCGATGCGGACAGGAAGGCGCGGGGAGTGCTCATGGGTTCGGTTCCGTTGGGTCGTAGGCCGGCCCGCCAGCCGGAACGCATGGCGCGTCGCGGCATGACAGCGTTGTCAGAATGTGCACCATACCCGGTCTGTCGCGGCGAAGCTTGTTGCACAGCACAAGCGTTGGTCGCGTCCCACGGACCGGAGCAGCGCAATGGCACCGCAACGCGATCGGGGACGCAAGCCGGGCACGCGCCGGAGAGACCACACCGGTGCCGCGCCCGCGGCTCTGGCAGAATCCGCAGCCTTCGCGGGAAGGACCGGCAGACCGATGGCGCGCGTACGGATCGAGGATGTGGCGGCTGAAGCGGGCGTGTCGATGAAGACCGTCTCGCGCGTGCTCAACGAGGAGCCGAACGTCTCCGAAGCCACCCGCGAGCGGGTGCGCGCGGTGGTCGAGCGCCTGCAGTACCGGCCGCACCCGTCGGCGCGCGTGCTCGCCGGGCGCCGGTCTTACCTGGTGGCGATGCTCTACGACAACCCGTCGAGCAACTACCTGATGGAGGTCGAGCTCGGCGTGCTCGACGCGTGCCAGGCGCAGCACTACAACCTGATGCTCGCGCCGCTGGTGTACGACGCCAAGGACATCGTGTCGAAGGTGGAGTCGCTGGTGCTGCAGTCGCGCCTGGACGGCGTGGTGCTGACGCCGCCGATCACCGACGACGCCGCGCTGCTGGCGCGGCTGGACGAGCTGGAGATCCCCTGGTCGAGCATCTCGCCGACCGAATCGAACCGGCGCATCGGCGTGGTGGTGGACGAGCGCAGCGCGGTCGCCGAGATGGTGGCGCACCTGGTTTCGCTGGGGCACCGCCGCATCGCGCACATCAAGGGCCACGCCGCGCACGGCGCGAGCGCGTGGCGGCTGGCGGGCTATCGCGACGGGCTCGCGCAGGCCGGCATCGCCGCGGACGAGTCGCTGGTGATCCAGGGCGAGTTCTCCTACGACTCGGGCTTCGACGCGACCAACCGGCTGCTCGACCTGCCCGATCCGCCCACCGCGATCTTCGCCGCCAACGACGACATGGCCGCCGGCGCGATCGGCGCGATCTGCGAGCGCGGGCTGTCGGTGCCGCGCGACGTGTCGGTCTGCGGATTCGACGACACGCCGATCGCGCGCCACATCTATCCCGCGCTCACCACCGTGCGCCAGCCCACGCGCGAGATGGGCCGCCTCGCCGGCCTGGAACTGCTCAAGGCGATCCGCGACCAGGGGGAGGGCGGGCTGGTCACGGTCCCGTACACGCTCGAGCTGCGGCGTTCGACCGGTCCGCGCCGGACCTGAGTCCACGACACCGGCGCGCGTGGCGCCGCCCGGCATCGGGTTCGATCCCCGTCTGCCGCGTGCTGCATGCGCAGTGCGCTGTGTGGAAAGCCGGCGCGCGGCGGAGGGCACGCGATCTCCGCCGCGCGACGCGGCCCCGTCCCGTTCCGGTCGCCGCGCGCGCGGTGCACGGTAGTGCCGCGACACTCCCCGCGCTGCGCTCGCCTGCCGCGTCATGCGAGTGCGCCGAATACGCGCAAGGATCGTCGCGCCATCTGCATTCCGCACGACACGCACGCGTCACGCATTGACCGATGCATGACCCGCCGCAATCAACGAAACGCAGCGCGTTCGAAAGTTAGCGGTAACACGCCGAACGGCGGTTGACAACGCTGTCAGGTTGGATTCCTAATGCCGGCGCACCGACCGTGATGGTCGCGGCACCACAACTCGCTTTCGTGACGACCTTGGGAGAGGGAAGGTTCATGAAATACACGCACGCAGCGCCCAAGCGGCGCCTGTTGACGTCTGCGCTGCTGATCGCGCTGGCCCCGCCGCTCGCGGCACAAACCGCCGCACAGGACCCCGTCCCGTCGACCTCCGCCGAGCAGGCGACGAACGACGATCCCGCGGAACTCGACACCATCGTCGTCACCGGCATCCGTGCCAGCCTCGAGTCGTCGATGAACATCAAGCGCGACGCCCAGGGCGTCGTCGACGGCATCGTCGCCGAGGACATCGGCAAGTTCCCCGACACCAATCTCGCCGAGTCGCTGCAGCGCATCAGCGGCGTGTCGATCGACCGCACCTCGAGCGGCGAGGGGCAGAAGATCACCGTGCGCGGCCTGGGGCCCGACTACAACCTGGTGCTGCTCAACGGGCGCCAGATGCCGGCCTCGAACCTCGGGCCCGGCGGCGCCGGCGCGTCGTCGGCGCGCTCGTTCGACTTCTCGAACCTCGCCAGCGAATCGATCTCCGCGGTCAACGTCTACAAGACCGGCCGCGCGGACAACCCCACCGGCGGCATCGGCGCGACCATCGACGTGCGCACCGCGCGTCCGCTGGAGGCCGATCCGGTCGTCAGCCTCGGCCTGAAGTCGGTCTACGACGAATCCAACCAGCGCCTGCCGCGCACGCTGAAGGGCAGCGACTTCACCGGCGAGCTGTCGGGCATCTTCAGCCAGTCCTACGCCGATGGCCGCTTCGGCGTGATGCTCAGCGGCAGCTACCAGGAGCGCGACTCCGGCTTCAACCAGGCCTCGGTCGCCGATGGCTGGCTGACCTTCGCCGGCGACAACGCGGACCCGGGCTGCTGGCAGTGCCTGCCGCAGGAAGGCCAGGGCTACTCCGACCGCATCGAGAACCGGCCGGGCCCGGGCGACATCTACGCCCGTCCGCAGAACACCGGCTACAGCGTCAACGGCATCCAGCGCCAGCGCACCAACGGCCAGGTGACCCTGCAGTGGGCGCCGACCGACAACGTGACCGCGACGGTCGACTACAACTACATCGAACAGCAGGTGCAGGTGCAGCGCAGCGAGCTGTCGGTGTGGTTCAACCAGGGCGCCGGCGACAGCAGCTGGACCGACGGCCCGATCGCTGCACCCATCATGTACTCCGAGGACATGGTCGGCTCCGACCTGTCGATGGGCGGCGCCAGGATCGGCAGCGAGACCACCAGCGACATGCTCGGCTTCAACGTCGAGTGGGAAGTCAACGACGCGCTCAGCCTGGAGTTCGACTACCACGATTCCAGCGCCACCTCGCGCCCCAGTGGCCCCTACGGGTCGGCCGGCGTGCTCGGCGTGGCCGCGTACATCCGCGGCAACACCACCGTGGACTACAGCGGCGAGATCCCGATCGTCAACGTGCTGCTGCCGGCGGGCGTGAGCCAGGTCGATCCGTCGCAGGCGCTGGTCACCGGCTCGGTGTTCCAGAACAGCTACAACAAGTCCGAGGTCGAGCAGCTGCAGGCCAAGGGCCGGTTCGAGTTCGGCGACTACTCGGGGCTGGACTTCGGCATCTCCACCATGGAGGTCAACAACCGCTCGGCGTCCGCGGTGATGCAGCGCGACACCTGGGGCGGCGTCGGCACCCCGGCCGACTACGACGACGACATCTGGTACAACGACAGCATGGCGCGCTACTTCGAGGCGTTCGGCAACCACGACAACCCGATGTGGACCGACGACTTCCTGGTGTTCGACTTCGAGCGCCTGCGCCAGGCGGCGATCGGGATCACCGGCTGCCCGAGCTGCTACGAGATGCCGACCGAGTTCACCGACGACATCCGCACCCGCGAGAAGTCCGAGAGCGCGTACGTGCAGTGGACCTCCACCTTCGGCGACGTCATGCCGCTGCACGTCGCGCTCGGCGTGCGCTACGAGAAGACCGACGTGGAGTCGGAAGGCCTGCAGCGCGTCGGCCAGACGATCACCTGGATCGCGGCGAACGAGCTTGCGGTGGACTACGCGCCGGAACGCGAGTTCACGCGCGATACCGGCAGCTACGATTTCGTCCTGCCCAACCTCGACCTCAAGCTCGACATCACCGAGGAGATGGTGCTGCGCGGCAGCTACAGCCAGACCATCGGCCGCCCGGGCTGGGGCGACATCAGCGCCGGACAGGTACTGCAGCCGGTGGTTCGCGCCTCCGGCGGCGAGGGCCGCCGCGGCGATCCGTCGCTCGAGCCGCTGAAGTCCGACAACTTCGACCTCTCGTTCGAGTGGTACTACGGCGAAGGCAACTACTTCTCCGTCGGCTACTTCCGCAAGGACATCGAGAACTTCATCAGCACGACGATCGTGCGCGAAGAGCCGTTCCAGCTGAATACGCCGGTCGGCGGCGCGTACTGGAACGCGGCGCTCGCCGCCGGGTGCTCGGCAACCGATGGCGTGTGCATCCGCACCTACATCTTCGAGAACTTCGCCGGCCAGCCCGGCGTCGTGCAGACAGGCTTCGACAGCGAGGGCAACCCAACCGGTGGCATCACCGGCCAGCCCGGTGATCCGGTTGCCGGGTTCAACATCAGCGTGCCGGCCAACCAGCGCTCGGACGAGGTCGATGGCTGGGAAATCAACGTCCAGCACATGTTCGGGCAGACCGGCTTCGGCGTGGCGGCGAACTACACCATGGTCGATTCCGGGCTGACGTTCGACGACCAGAGCCTGGGCCAGCAGTATCCGCTGGTCGGCCTGAGCGACTCGGCCAACCTGGTGGCGTTCTACGACCGCAACGACTGGCAGGTGCGACTGGCCTACAACTGGCGCGACGAGTTCTACGCCGGATCCGGGCCGCGTACCGACCCCAACCACGTCGAGGCGTACGGCCAGCTGGATGCGAACGTCAGCTGGCAGGTCAGCGAGAACCTGACCCTGAGCCTGGAAGGCATCAACCTGACCGACGAGACGATGCGTACCCACGCACGCCACGAGAACATGGTCCGGTTCGCCACCCAGACCGGGCCGCGCTACATGTTCGGCGTGCGCTACAAGTTCTGACGCGGACGGCCGGCGCGCCCCACGGCGTGCGGCGAACAGCGGGCCGGCGGATCTCCGTCGGCCCGCTTCCTTGGCGGCGACCGATGGGGCACGATGCGGCACGCACCGCCGCGCCCGAGTCGTGAGGACCGATGGCACAGCATGTCCTGCTCAACAACGTGGAGCACCGTGACCTGCGCGTGTGCGCGGGCCACGGCGCCCGGCTGGGCGATGCCGTCATGGGCGCGCTCACGTTCCCCGGCGAGTTCCGCAGCGTGCAGGCGCACTATCCGATCGTCTTCCGCCGCGAGCCGGCCGGCGGCGTCCTGCCGCTGGCGCTGTTCGGGCTGGAACAGGGCTGCAACCTGTTCCTCGACGGCGATCGCTGGGACGCGGGCTACGTCCCGCTGTCGATGCAGCGGCATCCGTTCCTGATCGGCATCGCCGACGGAGACCGGCTGGTGCACATGGACATGGATCATCCGCGCGTGCGCAGCGCCGGCGACAACGACACCCCGCTGTTCGATGCGCAGGGCGCCGCCAGCCCCCATCTGGAAGTCGCGAGGTCGGTGCTGCTGGCCCTGCACGACGGGATGGCCGAGACGCCGGCCTTCGTGGACGCACTGGAACGCCTCGACCTGCTGGAGCCGTTCTTCCTCGACGTGCAGCTCGATGACGGCAGCCTCAACCGGCTCGCCGGCTTCCATACGATCAACGAGGAGCGGCTCGCGGCGCTGGACGGTGCGGCGCTGGAGCGCCTCGCCCGCGACGGCCACCTGCTGCCCGCCTACATGGTGCTGGCGTCGGCCTCGCGCTTCCGCGACCTCATCGACCGGCTGAACCGGCGTCGTGCTGCCGTCGCCTGACCCCATCGCCGAGGGTTCGGCGATCGATCCGCGGTCGCTCCCGGAGACGGTGCTGGCCGCGCGGGAGCCGGTGGTGCTGCGCGGCCTGGTCTCGCACTGGCCGCTCGTGGAGGCGGCGCGCTCCGCGGAAACCGCGATCGACTATCTCAAGCGCTTCGACCATGGCGGCATGCCGGTCACGGCCACCGTCGCGGCGCCCGGCGAAGGCGGGCGCGTGTTCTACAACGCGGATTTCACCGGCTTCAACTTCCGCCGCGAGCAGGTGCCACTGGCGGTCGCGCTGGAGACCCTGCGCAAGTACCTCGGCGATGCGTCCGCGCCGTCGATCTACGTCGCCTCGACCACGATCGACACCTTCCTGCCCGGGTTCCGCGCCGAAAACGACCTGGACCTCGCGCCCCGCGAGCCGCTGGCCAGCATCTGGTTCGGCAACCGCAGCCGCATCGCCGCGCACCAGGACCTGCCGCAGAACCTCGCCTGCGTGGCTGTGGGCCGACGGCGGGTGACCCTGTTCCCCCCGGACCAGCTGGCGAACCTGTACATCGGTCCGATCGATGCCACGCCGGCCGGGCAGGCCGTGAGCCTGGTGGACTTCGCCGCCCCCGACCTGAAACGCTTCCCGCGCTTCGCCGAAGCCATGCGGCACGCACAGGCCGCCGAACTCGCGCCGGGCGACGCGGTGCTGATCCCCTCGATGTGGTGGCACCACATGGAAGGGCTCGAGGCCTTCAACGTCCTGGTGAACTACTGGTGGCGCGACGCGCCGGCGTGGATGGACACGCCGATGAACACGCTCATGTACGCGCTCATGACCATCCGCGACCTGCCCCCGGCGCAACGCGCCATCTGGCAGGAGGTGTTCCGCCACTACGTGTTCGAGCCGGGCGAGGCCACCGCGGACCATATCCCCCCGCATGCGCGCGGAGTGCTCGCGCCGTTCGACGAGGCACGCGTGCGCGACCTGCGCGCGCGACTGCTGCAACGGATCAACCGATGAGGACGACAGCCTTGGACACTTCCGATGACGACCGCGCGCGCAAGCCGGTCCGCCGCGTGGTCATCGCCGGCGGCGGCACGGCGGGGTGGATGGCCGCCGCCGGCATCTCGAAGATGTTCGGCCGGGTGGTCGACATCACCCTGGTCGAATCCGAGGAGATCGGCACGGTGGGCGTGGGCGAGGCCACGATCCCCACGCTCGTGACCTTCCACAGGGCGCTGGACATCGCGGAACAGGAGTTCATGTCCGCCGTCCAGGGCACGATCAAGCTCGGCATCTCCTTCGAGAACTGGCTCGAGCGCGGCCACCGCTACATCCATTCCTTCGGCGTCAACGGCAAGGACCACTGGTCGGCCGGCTTCCAGCACTTCTGGCTGCGCGGACGCGCCGAGGGAATGGCCAGCGGCTACGAGGACTACTGCGTCGAACTGCAGGCCGCGTTGCAGGACAGGTTCGGCCACCTGCCCCGCAACGGCATCAACTACGCCTACCACATGGACGCGAGCCACTACGCCCGCTTCCTGCGCCGCTTCAGCGAGACCAATGGCGTGAAGCGGGTGGAGGGGAAGATCGTCGAGGTCGCGGTCGGCGACGACGGCGACATCGCCAGCCTGAGCCTGGAGGACGGCAGCACGATCGACGGCGACTTCTTCGTCGACTGCACCGGCTTCCGCGCGCTGCTGATCGGCAAGGCGCTCAACGTCGGCTACGAGGACTGGTCGCACTGGCTGTTCAACGACAGCGCGCTGGCGACGCAGACCACCGCCGTGCGCGACGCGGTGCCGTACACCCGCGCGATCGCGGGCACCGCGGGCTGGCAGTGGCGGATCCCGCTGCAGCACCGGGTCGGCAACGGCATCGTGTACTCCAGCCGCTACATCGCCGACGACGAGGCCAGGCACGAATTCCTCTCCAGCCTCGAGGGCGAGATCATCAAGGATCCCTGGCCGGTCCGCTTCCGGCCGGGGCGGCGGATGAAGTGCTGGCACCGCAACTGCGTGGCGCTGGGACTGGCGGGCAGCTTCATCGAGCCGCTGGAGTCGACCACGATCCACCTGATCCAGCGCGGCATCATGCATCTGCTGCAGCTGTTTCCGCAGGTGGTCACGCCCGCCGCGGTGGCGCAGTACAACGCGCAACTGGCGGAGGAACTGGTCCACGTGCGCGATTTCGTGGTGATGCACTACCACCTCACCCGCCGGCGCGACACGCCGTATTGGCGCGCGATCGCGCAGATGGACATTCCCGACACGCTGCGGCATCGCATCGACCTGTTCCGCGAGACCGGCAGCGTCTTCCACGTGCCTGGCGAACTGTTCGGCGCCAACTCCTGGATCCAGGTGATGATGGGGCAGGGCGTCACGCCGCGTCGCTACCATCCCACCGCGGACGCCATGAGCGAAGAGGGGCTCAGGCGGTTCCTCGACGACATCCGCGCGAACGTGCTCGCGACCGCGGGCAAGCTGCCGCCGCACATGGAGTACATGCGAAGTTACGCACCCGCGGCGCGCCCCTGAGGCGGGCGCCACGCCGCCCACGGCAGACGGTCAGGGCTGGCGGACACGCCCCGCGGGATCGGCCGCGCCCGAGGCCACCGTGCCGAGCGACCGCAGTTTCGGCGCCACCATGGGGATGGTCAGCATCGTGCTGGCCACCGCCATCAGCAGCAGGGCGGTGAACGTGGCGCTGGTGATGATCGCCTTGTCGACCAGGATGTTGGCGAAGATGATCATGATCAGGGCCTTGGTCTGCAGCAGCCAGCCGATCATCGAGGCCTCGCCGGGCGGCCAGCGCAGCAGCCGGCCGGCCAGGTGCACCCCCGCGAGCTTGCCGGCCACCGAGGCCACCAGCAGCGCGCCCGCGGCCACGAACACCGCCGCGCCGCCCACTTCCCACGACGTGCGCAGCCCGGTGCTGAGGAAGAACACCGGCATCATCACCAGCAGCACGTGGTGGCGCAGCAGGTCGAGCGTCTCCCGCTCGAACCACTCCCCGTCCATCACCACGCCGGCGAGGAACGCGCCGACCATGTAGTGCAGCCCGGCCCAGTCGGCACCCAGGCCGCACACCGCCAGCCAGATGAGCATCGTGAACCAGCGGTCGCGCGCCGGGATCGCCCGCATCAGCCGCCGGAACGCCACGCATGCCAGTGCGAACGCGAGCAGGAACGCGACCTGCCGCCCGATCCGCTCCCAGTCCATCAGCACCAGCGCCAGCACGCCCCAGATCGCGATGTCGTCGAGGCTGGCATAGCGCAGGATCCGCTGGCCCAGGTGCGACCGCAGCAGCTGCAGCTTCTCCATCAGCAGGATCAGGATCGGCAGCGCGGTCACCGCGCACGCCATGCCCACGCCGACGACGAACTGCCAGGGTCGGCCGCCGGTGCCGATCCAGCCGACGAAGCCGAGCATGCCCAGCGCCACCGCGGCGCCGGCCAGCAGCGGCACGCCCAGCGCCAGCCCCGCGGTCACCCCCGTCTCGCGTCGGTTGGCCCAGGCCTGGCGCACGTCCAGCTCGATGCCCGCGATCATCACGAACAGCATCACCGCCCACCACGCCAGGCCGTTGAGCGCGGTGATCACGTCGGGGTTGAAGACCGTGGCGTGCAGTTCGGGCATCGCCCGTCCCAGGACCCCCGGGCCGAGCAGGATGCCGGCGATGATCTGCACCACCACCAGCGGCGCCCAGTAGTCGGTCCGCAGCAGGCGCCAGACCAGGTAAGGCACAGCGAAGATGACCGCCATCGCGATCAGGAACAGCTCGGTGGTCGTGATCGCGTGCTGCATGCGGGGCCCGGGGAGCGCGGGCGCCTATTTCATCACGGCCGGACGCCCCGGCGGGAGCCGGGGCGTGGGTTGGGCCTCGCCGGGCTCAGTGCCCGCCCTGCGCGGTGAGCTTGTCCAGGTCGATGCCCTGCCGGCGCAGCAGGCCGGGCGTGCGCGCGGCGTAGAACGCGAGGTAGGCGAAGCACACGACGCCGACGATGAAGCTGGTATGGATGCCGTGGTGGTCGGCGACCCAGCCCTGCAGCCAGCTCACCAGTCCGCCGCCCATGATCATCATCACCAGCAGGCTGCTGCCCTGTCCGGTGTTGCGGCCCAGGCCGGTGATGGCCAGGGCGAAGATGCACGGCCACATCGTGCTGCAGAACAGGCCCACGCTGATGAAGGCCACCACGCTGGTCATGCCGGTGGTGTTCATGCCGATCAGCAGCGCGGCGATGCCGCACAGCGCGAAGTACAGCAGCATCCGCGCCGGGTTGCCGCGGCTGGCGAAGGTGGCCGCGACCATCACCACGATCACCGCGCCGTACAGCAGGAACTGGCCGACCGAATAGCCCGCGAAGCTGTTCACCGCGAGGAACACGCCGAACGCCAGGTACGGCAGCAGCAGGGTCAGCATCCGGCGCACGCCGATCGGGGCGCCGAACGCGCCCGCGGCGCCGGCCCAGCGGCCGATCATCAGGCTGGCCCAGTACAGCGACACGAACGGCGCGATCATCGAGATGTCCAGCCCCAGGCCGCCCTGCTCGACCGGCAGCTTGAGGTACGCCGGCAGGTTGGCGATGGTCGAGACTTCCACGCCCACGTACACGAAGATCGCGATCATCCCCAGCACCAGCTGCGGGTACGAAAACGCCGACGGCTTGTGCGCGAGGCGCGCCGGATCTTCGGCCTCGTCGCGCGCGATCTCCTCCAGGTCGATGTGGTTGGGCACCGAGGAGAACTTCAGGAACACCGCGACCAGCACGAACGCCGCGCCGAGGATCAGGTACGGCGTCTTCACCGCCTCGATGTTGGCGACGTTGCCGCCGGCCGCGACGCTGCCGAAGATCGCCAGGCTCACCAGCAGCGGGCCGATCGTGGTGCCGAAGTTGTTGACGCCGCCGGCCAGGGTCAGGCGCTGCGCGCCGGTCGCCGGATTGCCCATCATGATCGCCAGCGGGTTGGCCGCGATCTGCTGCAGCGAGAAGCCCAGGCCGACGATGAACAGGCCCGAGAGCATCAGCCCGAACGAGCCGGCATTGGCCGCCGGATAGAACAGCAGGGTGCCCATGGCCGAGATCAGCAGTCCCAGCGCGATGCCGTTCTTGTAGCCGATCCGGTTGAGCACGTCCGCGCCGATCAGGCGCGAAGTGAGGAAATAGATGATCGAGCCCACCGTGTAGGCGACGTAGAACGCCACCGCCACGTACTGGCTCTGCGCCTGGGTGAGCCCGAAGGCGTTCTTGAAGACGGGGATCAGGATCTCGTTGCTGGCGGCGACGAAGCCCCAGAAGAAGAACACGGTGACCAGGACGCCGAATTGCGACCAGCGGGTCTGATGGGTGGTCATGGGGCCTGCCATTTCGAGTGGTGGGTCGGAAAACAAAGGGCGGCGGTCGGGTGTCTCCCCTCCCGACCGCCGCCGGCGCCGCATGGCCGGCTGCCAGCGATGCGCCTCTCCTCGCGTCGCGGCGCCGGCCCCCGGTGCACCGGTGCTTGTACAGGGGGCGTGACAACGTTGTCAAACCCGGGCGTCCGATACGCGCGTGGTCACGCGCAAGTCCTTGTCGTGGCGTGGAAACATGTGCGTTGCAGCATCGACATCGCGCGGACCCTGCCGGGATGCGCGCGGTCGGTGCCCATCGCCGCTTGGCAGCCTCCCCGCGCATCGCTACCCTCCGCGCTCCCCATCTGCCCGCAGACGCCATGGCCACCAGCGTTCCGACCCCGCCGCGCCTGCCGCCGCTCGCCCACGTGATCTTCGGCTCGCGCTGGCTGCAGCTGCCGCTGTACCTCGGCCTCATCGTCGCGCAGTGCGTCTACGTATTCCTGTTCATCAAGGAACTCACGCACCTAGTGACCGACGCCAACACCCTGACCGAGCAGGGCATCATGCTGCTGGTGCTGGGCCTGATCGACGTGGTGATGATCTCCAACCTGCTGGTGATGGTGATCGTCGGCGGCTACGAGACCTTCGTCTCGCGCCTCGGGCTGCAGGGGCATCCCGACCAGCCGGAGTGGCTGAGCCACGTCAACGCCAGCGTACTCAAGGTCAAGCTGGCGATGGCGATCATCGGCATCTCCTCGATCCACCTGCTGAAGACCTTCATCGCCGCGGGCGAGGTGGGCCTGCCGGTGTGCGGCACGACCGAGTTCATCGCCGCGGTGTCGGCGCATGCGGAGGCGGTCGCGGGCGGGCTCACGCTCGCCGAGCCCGCGTGCACGCGGGTGACCGCCGCCGGCGTGATGTGGCAGTCCATCATCCATGCGGCCTTCATCCTCTCGGCGATGGGCATCGCCTACACCGACAAGCTGATGACCGGCAGCACCGCGCGGCGCGAGCACGCGACGGCGCACTGACAGCTGCAGGCCCGGGACGGGCGAGTCCGGCGCACGGCCCGGGTGCCGACGCCGGCGGCGCCGGCTTGGGCCAAAGTCGGATGACGGATGCGGGCCGCGCGCCTCAGGCTGAGTCCGTCCGCCGTCCCGCCTCGTCGCCCGCTCGGCGCCGCGGGGCCCTCACGCGGCACACCACGCGATGATGTGAAAGGCGTTCCACGGCGCGGTGCAGGGCTGCGCGACGCCCGAATACAGGCCGGAACTGCATGCGCAACGCACATTTTTTCCTGCGCAGTGCTGCGTGAAGACGCTGCGGTTTCCACGGCAACGATCGCGCTGTCATGCGCTTCGCGCCGTCTTGCTGCACTGCAAAGTGACACTCCGCGTAACGCCATGTTATCAAATCAGCGCGTTAATGTTAGCGCTAACAAAAATAACAACTGCAGGGAAGCAGGGCCGGGGCCGTGAAACACGACGACCGCATGCCCGCCGCCGAAGGACGCAACAGCGACCGGGGCGACGGGGCGGCGCGCGTGGGGAGAGAACCCGGTGGAGAGTGTTGATCGATACGCGGAAGGCGGACGGCGCCGCGGTTGCCCGGAGGAGGGCGTCATCGAAGGATTCCTACTGAAAGTCATGCATAACGGGGAGGGCAGTCGGATGAATACGTGCAGATTCAAGTCCCGCACTGAAGCGGGTGGCGGGCCGGTCCCGCCACCACGCGCCAGCGACGTGCTTTTCTTCGCTCCAATCCAGTGCTGAGGACATATTCCATGAACCATAAGTTGAAGGGCCTGAAGTCGAAGGCGATGTTCACCTTCGTCGGTGGCATGCTCGTCATCAATCCCGCTTTCGCGCAGGACCCTGCCCCGCAGCAGCCCGCCGCGCAGCAGACCCCGGCCACCGGCCAGGATGCTTCCACGCTCGACACCATCGTCGTCACGGGCCTGCGCAACAGCCTCGAGAACTCGATGGGGATCAAGCGCGACACCGCCGGTGTCGTCGACGCGATCAGCGCCGAGGACATCGGCAAGTTCCCAGACACCAACCTCGCCGAGTCGCTGCAGCGCATCACCGGCATCTCGATCGAACGCCGCAACGGCGAGGGCGCGCAGATCACGGCGCGCGGCTTCGGCCCCGGCTACAACATGGTCACGCTCAACGGCCGCCAGATCCCGGGTGCCGACGCATTCGGCAACGGCGACTCGGTCACGGGCGGCACAGGCGCCGGCACCCGCGGCTTCAACTTCGCCCAGCTGGCGTCCGAGGCGATCAGCGGCATCACGGTCTACAAGACCGGCCGCTCGGACGTCCCCAGCGGCGGCATCGGCGCCACGGTCGACATCCTGACCAACCGCCCGTTGAACCTGCCCGCCGGCCTGACGATGAACGCGGGCCTGAAGCTCGGCAGCGATCAGGCGCAGGTGATCGGCGACAGCATCACGCCCGAGATCTCGTCGATCATCAGCTTCGCCAGCGACGACAAGCGCTGGGGCGCCAGCCTGAGCACGAGCTTCCAGAACCGCAAGGGCGGCGAAGTCCAGGCGACCGAGAACGAGTGGCGCCTGTCGCGCTGGACCGGGACCCCGACGGCCTGGGGCGACCGGGTGGAAGTGATCAACGCGCCGGCGGAGGGCTCGCTGTATTCGGTGCCGGCCGACCTGCGCTATGCGTTCTCCAACTTCGAGCGCACGCGCATCAATGCCCAGGGCACGCTGCAGTTCGCGCCGACCGATGCGCTCACCCTGACCCTCGACTACACCCACTCGACCAACGAGATCGCCGAGGACCGCGGCGAGATGACCCAGTGGCTCAACCAGGGTCCATTCTCGCGCATCGAGTTCGACACCAGCGGCCCGGTGGCGGTGCCGACCTACATCCGCGAGATCGTGGGCACCAAGGACTTCGGCTACGAGCAGCAGCGCCAGGAGCAGAAGTACAAGCTGGACTCGATCGGGTTCAATGCCAACTGGCAGGCGACCGATCGCCTGAGCTTCGAGTTCGACGCCCACCGCACCGAGAACAAGAGCCTGCCGAACGACTCGATCACGGGCGCCAGCTCGACCGCATTCTCGTTCGCCGGCACCAGCGCGTGCCAGTCCGCCGGCGGCCCGTACTGCGGCGGCAACTGGGCGCAGGAGTACTGGTTCAACACCGGCCTGCCGATCATGGCGCGGACCTGGTATCCGGAATCGCCGGACTCGGACGACGCCTTCAACGACGTCAATGGGGTCGTCAACCCGGCGTTCCCGCCGGAGCAGGTGGGCACCCAGATCCAGCGCATCTGGTACTCGCGCCAGGACAGCAAGATCGAGCAGGGCCGGATCGACGGCGCGTTCGACTTCGACAACGGTCGGCTGTCGTTCGGTGTCGATTCGTCCAAGGTGCAGATGCGCCGCCTGACCTCGAACGACAACCAGCAGGTGCTCGGAAACTGGAGCGTCAACAACGTCGGCGAGGAGCCGGGCTTCCAGGACCTGATCCGTCCGATCAACATCGCGGGGCTGTTCGACGACTACAGCACCAACGGTGCGCCGCAGAACGCCTGGTGGGGCAATGCCAGCCAGCTGGCCCAGTGGGCCACCGGCTTCTACGGTACCCCTTCGAACTTCAACGGCCAGTACAACAACGACAACACGATCGAGGAAAAGACCAGCGCCGCGTACCTCCAGTACGAGTTCGACGGTGAGCTGGGCACGATGCCGTTCAACCTCGTCGTGGGTGCGCGCTACGAACAGACCGACCTCACGTCCGTGTCGTCGCTGCAGGTGCCGCAGTCGATCAACTGGAACGGCGATAACGACTTCGCGATCACCCCGTCCGCCGAACAGCAGCCCTTCTCGGAGGAAGCCGAGTACAACTACTGGCTGCCGAACCTGGACTTCAGCCTCGACTTCACCAGTTCGCTGAAGGGTCGCGTGTCGCTCAGCCAGACCATCGCGCGGGCGCCGTACGGCAACCTCTACGCCGGGCCGACCGCGAACGCGCCGAACGGCTCGGTGCTGCTGGGATTCCGCGCCACCGGTAGCGCGCAGAACCCTGCGCTGCTGCCGCTCGAGTCCGACAACCTCGACGTGGCGCTGGAGTGGTATTTCGCCCCGGCCAGCTACGTGTCGCTCACATACTTCGACAAGCGCGTGAACAACTTCGTCGGCAACAGCCAGGTGACGGAGAACCTGTACGGCCTGCGCGACCCGACCGGTGGGCCCGATGCGCAAGCGGCGCTGGAGTTTTTGAACAGCGCCGCGTGCGAAGCGCAGGTCGGTCCCGGTGCGGCCGTCCATGCCTGCGGCGCCAATGCGATTGCCCTGTTCACGGCAGCCGCACTGCTGCGCAATGCCGACGTGACCGGTGGCCTGGCCGCTTACAACGGAACCGACGCGCAGTGGAATGCAATGGAACAGCTGGTGCGCCAACCCGGACGCGCATTCGTCGGCGAGGCGGACGATCCGCTGTACATGTTCAACGTCAACCGTCCGCTCAACCAGCAGAAGGCCAATCTCGATGGCTTCGAGCTCGGCAGCCAGTACTTCTTCGGCGACAGCGGCTTCGGCATCCAGGCGAACTACACCAAGGTCGACGGGGATGTCGGTATCGACGACGGCGCCGCTCCGGGCGTCCAGCAGTTCGCGCTGCAGGGCCTTAGCGACACTGCCAATGCGGTGTTCATGTACGAGAAGTACGGTTGGACCGCGCGTCTGGCCTGGAACTGGCGCGACGAGTATCTGTTCGCCGCGAACCAGAACGGATCCAACACCAACCCGTACTATGTGGAGGAGTACCAGCAGTGGGACCTCAGCGTGACCAAGCAGCTGAGCGATAACTGGGCGGTAGGCCTGGAAGCGATCAATCTGACGGGCGAGGACGTCCGCTGGCGTGCGCGTAGCGAACTCCAGATGGTTCGTCTGATCGACCAGAGCCCGCGCTACATGGCAGCAATCCGCTACACCTTCTGACGCCGAACCTCTCCAAGGCCCAGATGGTGTGAAGGATGGGGCCGCTGCGCGCGCAGCGGCCCTTTTTCATGGCCTGTCCGCGCCTCGATTTCCGCGCGCCGGACGGGCATGATGGACATGCGGCGCGGCCTGCATGGCGCGAGTACGAATTCTTTCCGGGGCGCGCTGCCAGCGGTCGCCCCGCCCCGCCGGAACCGACATGGCGCGATACGAACTGCTCGACAACGTGGCCCACAAGGACCTGCGCGTGGTCACGCGCTTCGGTGCGGGCAACGACGACCCCGCGGGCCTGGTCCCCGCCTTCCCGACCGAGTTCGCGGAGCTGCAGCGCGAGTACCCGATCTTCCTGCGCAAAGAGGCCGACGGCGGCTTCCATGCCGTCGCCCTGCTCGGCTTCGATGCCGACGAGAACCTGTATCTGGACGGCGAGCGATGGAATGCCGGCTATCTGCCCGGCGCGATCGCGCGCGGCCCGTTCCTGATCGGTTTCCAGGAGCAGATGCAGGACGGCACGCTGACGCGCGAGCCGGTGATCCACGTCGACCTCGACCACCCGCGCGTGTCCCGCGACGGGCAGGGCGTGGCGGTGTTCCTTCCCAAGGGCGGCCACAGCCCGTACCTGGAGCACGTGACCACCGTGCTCAAGGGCATCCATGACGGGACCGAGGCGGGCCGTGCGATGTACGCATCGCTCGACGCGCTGGGCCTGATCCAGCCGGTGGAGCTGGACCTGAAGTTCGACGACGTCCATGGCGCGCGCCTGACCGGCCTGCACGGCATCGATCGCGAGTGCCTCGCCGGGCTCGATGCCGGGCAGCTGCACGGCCTGCACCGGTCGGGTCTGCTCGAGGGCGTGTACCTGATGCTGTCCTCGCTGTACAACGTGCGCCGCCTGATCGCCGAGAAGCAGCGCCGGCTGCGTGCCCAGGCCGAGGCGGAGCGGGCCGGCTGAGGCCATGGCCGCCGTGCCCGCACCGGTCCGCGAACTCGACGGCTGCCGTCCGGACGCGCTGCCGCTGCAGGCCCTGCTCGAGGGTGGCGAACCGGTCCTGCTGAAGGGCATCGCCGCCGGCTGGAGCCTGGTCGAAGCCGGGCTCGAATCGACGCAGGCCGCGATGGCGCACCTGCGCGCGCACGACAACGGCCGCCCGTTGCCCTACTCGTGGGGTCCGCCGGAGACGGGCGGGCGCCCGTTCTACACCGCCGATTTCACCGCGCTCAACACCCAGGCGTTGCGCGGTACGCTCGCGACGGTGCTGGACGAGATCGCCGCGCACCTGGACGACGCTCACCCGCCGACCCACTACATCGCCTCGGTGCCGGTCGACAGCGTGCTTCCGGGGTTGCGCGTGCGCAACGACCTGGATTTCGCCGCCCACGGCATCGACGCGCCGCCGGCGATCTGGATCGGCAACCGCATCACCGCCTCGTGCCACTACGACGCCCCCGACAACATCGCCTGCTGCGCCGTCGGCCGGCGCCGCTTCACCCTGTTCCCGCCGGAGCAGGTCCACAACCTGTATCCCGGTCCGCTGGATCCCACCCCGGGCGGCCAGGCGGTGAGCGTGGTCGATTTCGATGCGCCGGACTTCGAGCGTTATCCGCGTTTCCGCGAGGCGCTCGAGCACGCGCGCAGCGCGGTGCTGGCGCCTGGCGATGCGATCTTCATCCCCAGCATGTGGTGGCATCACGTGCAGGGGCTGGAGCCGTTCAACGTGCTGGTCAACTACTGGTGGAGCAGCATGCCGGCGTGGATTCCCACGCCGATGCACGCGCTCTACCACGCGCTGTGGTCGATCCGCGACCGGCCCGAGCGCGAAAAGCAGGCCTGGCGCGAGATCTTCGACTACTACGTGTTCGGTCCCGCGGAACGGGCGGGCGAACACCTGCCGGAGCCGGCGCGCAAGGCGCTCGCGCCGATCGACGAGACCACGGCGCGCCAGCTGCGCGCGTGGCTGATCGCCAGGCTCAACCGCTGACCGGCGTGCCGGGGAGGGCACATGGGCACATCGAGGGTGCGCAAGGTCGTCATTGCCGGGGGCGGGACCGCCGGCTGGCTGGCCGCGGCGGTCCTGTCGCACCAGTTCCGCGACCTGCTGGACATCACCCTGGTCGAATCCGAGCAGATCGGCACGATCGGCGTGGGCGAATCGACCATCCCGCCGATCCGCCGGCTGCACCAGCTGCTGCGGATCGACGAGCGCGAGTTCATGCGCGCCACCTCGGCCAGCTTCAAGCTCTCGATCTCGTTCGAGGACTGGCTGCGGCCGGGGCGGCAGTTCTTCCATCCCTTCGGCTACACCGGGCTGGGCACCTGGGCCTGCGAGTTCCACCACTTCTGGCTGGCGGCGCAGCAGCGGGGCATCAAGGTTCCGCTGGCGGAATTCAGCCGCGAGGCGATGGCCTCGCGCGAGCGGAGATTCCTGATCTCCGGCCGCGAGGTGGGCGCGAACGAGTGGACCACGCGCCAGGGCGGCGCGACCGGTGCGCAGGGTCAGGCCGAACTGAACTACGCGTACCACCTGGATGCCGGGCTCTATGCGCGGTTCCTGCGACGCTTCGCGGAGGGCTACGGGCTGCGCCGCATCGAAGGCCGCATCGCCGAGGTGGTGCTCGCGCCCGAGTCGGGCTTCGTCCAGTCGCTGCGGCTGGACGACGGGCGGCTCGTCGAGGGCGACCTATTCATCGACTGCAGCGGCTTCCGCGGGCTGCTGATCGAGCAGGCGCTGCAGACCGGCTACGAGGACTGGAGCCACTGGCTGCCCTGCGACCGCGCCGTGGCGCTGCAGACGCGGCTGGAAGGGCCCGCGGTGCCGTACACCCGCGCGATCGCGCACGAGGCCGGATGGCGCTGGCAGATCCCGCTGCAGCACCGCGTCGGCAACGGCTGGGTGTACTGCAGCCGGCACATGAGCGACGACGAGGCGCGCCGGCGCCTGTTGCGGGAAGCCAGCGGCACGCCGATCCGGGACCCGATGGTCGTGCCGTTCACCACCGGTCGGCGGCGCCTGGCATGGAACCGCAACGTGGTGGCGATGGGGCTGTCGAGCGGTTTCGTCGAGCCGCTGGAGTCGACCAGCATCCACATGGTGGTCTCGGCCGCGGTGCGCCTGGTGCAGATGTTCCCGATGGAGGGCATCGCCCCGGAGATGGTGGCGCGCTACAACGCCATCAGCCGCCACGAGATGGAGGACGTGCGCGATTTCATCATCCTGCACTACCACGCCAATGCGCGCGACGAGCCGCTGTGGCGCGAGTGCCGGGACATGGCGATCCCCGACTCGCTGGCCGAGCGCATCGCGCTGTTCCGCGAGCGCGCCTACGTCTGGCAGGACGAGGGCGACCTGTTCCGCACCGATTCCTGGCTGCACGTGATGCTGGGCCAGGGGATCGCACCGCAACAGTTCCACCCCCTGGGGCTGGCCTTGCCCGAGCCGGAGATCCGGCGCCTGTTCGACACCGTGCGCCAGCCGATCCGCGCCGCGGTGGAGGCGATGCCGTCGCATTCGGACTTCCTGCGGCAGTACTGCCCGGCGGATGCCGCGGTGTGGGCGGCAGGCGCACCGGCGGCGACGGCCGGCGCATGATGGAGGACCGTCGCGCAGGCGCGGCGGAATGACGATCGAGGAGTGCACGAGTTGAACGATGTGAAGCGCGGGATCCGCAAGGTGGTGATCGCCGGCGGCGGCACCGCGGGCTGGGTGGCGGCGTGCGCGCTGACACACCAGTTCCGCGAACTGCTGGAGGTGACCCTGGTCGAGTCCGAACAGATCGGCACCGTGGGCGTGGGCGAGTCGACCATCCCCACGATCCGCACCTTCCACCGCCTGCTGGGGATCGACGAACGCGAGTTCATGAGCTCGGTGGCCGCGAGCTTCAAGCTCTCGATCTCGTTCGAGAACTGGCTGCGCCCGGGGCAGCGGTACTTCCATCCCTTCGGCCTGACCGGCCTGGGCAGCTGGGCGTGCGAGTTCCACCATTTCTGGCTCGACAGCCTGCGCCGCGGAATGACGTCGGAGCTGGGCGATTACTGCCTGGAAACCGTGGCCTCGCGCGTGGACCGCTTTTCGCTGCCCGGCCACCAGGTCGGCGGGGCCCAGCAGTGGTCGACGCGCTGGGGCAACCAGGCGATGGCGCCCGAGCGGCTGGAGGTCAACTACGCCTACCATTTCGACGCCGGGCTGTACGCGGCCTACATGCGCGAGCGCGCCGAACGGCAGGGGCTGGTGCGCGTGGAAGGCAAGATCCGCCAGGTGCGCCAGCATCCGGAGACCGGCTACGTCGAAGCGCTGGTGCTCGAGGATGGCACCGTGCTGGAAGGCGACCTGTTCATCGACTGCACCGGCGGGCGCGCGGTGCTGAGCGAGCAGGCGCTGGGCACCGGCTACGAGGACTGGAACCACTGGCTGCCGAGCAACCGGGCGGTGGCCCTGCAGACCGAGGCCGATGGTCCGGCGGTGCCCTACACCCGCGCCATCGCGCACGAGGCGGGCTGGCACTGGAAGATCGCCCTGCAGCACCGGATCGGCTGCGGCATCGTGTTCTCCGACGCGCACATGTCCGACGACGAGGCGACCGCGAAGCTGCTGGCGGAGAACCCCGCCAGACCGCTGCGCGACCCGTGGATCATCCCGTTCCGCACCGGGCGCCGGCGCAAGGCCTGGAACAAGAACGTGGTCGCGCTGGGCTTGGCGAGCGGCTTCATCGAACCGCTGGAGTCGACCAGCATCCACCTCACCCTCAGCGGGGTCGCGCGGCTGCTCAAGCTGTTCCCGGCCGAGGGCATCGACGAGTCGATGGTGCAGCGCTACAACGACATCAGCCGCGCCGAGATGGAGCACGTGCGCGACTTCATCATCCTGCACTACCACCTCAACCAGCGCGACGAGCCGATGTGGCAGCAGGTGCGGCACATGGACCTGCCGGACGACCTCGCCCACCGCATCGGGATGTTCCGCGATCGCGCGCATGCCTCGCAGGGCGAGGACGAGCTGTTCCGGCTCGATTCCTGGACCCACTGCATGCTCGGCCAGGGCGTGGTGCCGAAGGCGCACCATCCGCTGACCCGTGCGCTGCCCGACGACGCCATGCAGCGCCTGTTCGACGGCATCCGCAAGCCGATCGAACGCGCCGTGGCCGCCATGCCCAGCCACCAGCAGTTCCTGGACAGCTACTGCAAGGCGCCGCCATCGGCCTGGGAGCTGATGTACGAGCGGGCGCGCGCCCACGCCCGGGTGACCGGCAAGGTCGCGGGTGTCGGCGGCGGACTGGCGACGTGACGGCGCGATGTTGATCCAGCCGCACCCCGGCCTGCGGCTGCAGGCCCGCCGCATCGGCGCGGAGGGCGCGCCGTTGCTGGTGATCGACCAGGCGGCGGCCGATCCCGACCGCCTGGTGCGCAAGGCCGCGCGCGGCCACTTCACGCCGCAGGGCACGCTGTTCCCCGGGCTGCGCATCCGCGCGCCGCTGTCGTACGAAATGTTCCTGGAGCAGCTGCTGCGGCCGCTGCTGGCGCCGCACTTCGGCCTGCCCGCCGACGGCCGCTTCACCTTCCCGATGTGCCACTACTCGCTGGTCACCCTGCCACCGGAACGGCTCGCGTTCCTGCAGCGCGTGCCGCATGTCGATTCGGTGCAGGGCAACGGCCTGGCGACCATGCACTACCTGTTCCGGGGCGACTGGGGCGGGACCGCGTTCTACCGCCATCGCGGCACCGGCTTCGAGTCGGTGGACGAAACGCGCCAGGCGGGCTATTTCGCGATGCTGGAGCAGGAGAGCCGTCGCGAGGCCGCCACCGACGGCTACATCCGCGGCGATTCCCCGCTGTTCGAACGCATCGACGCGGTCGAGGGCGTGTTCAACCGGCTGGTCGTCTACCGGCGCAACTCGCTGCATTCGGGCGACATCGACAACGCCCGCATCCCGCCGGCCGACGCGCTGGCCGGGCGGCTGTCGATCAACGGCTTCATCGACATCCTCGCCTGAACGGCGTGGCTGCGCGCGTCGCGGAGGGCGCGACGCGGGGTCGCGTAAAATGCGTCGATGGATGTGTCCCACCTGATCGACGGGCTGAACCCGGCCCAGCGCGAAGCCGTGTCCGCGCCGCCCGGCCATTACCTGGTGCTGGCGGGCGCCGGCAGCGGCAAGACCCGCGTGCTCACCCACCGCATCGCCTGGCTGAACGAGGTGGTCGGGGTGCCGGTGCACGGCATCTTCGCCGTCACCTTCACCAACAAGGCCGCCGGCGAGATGCGCCACCGCGCCGATGCGCTGCTGCGCAACGGCTCGCGCGGCCTGTGGATCGGCACCTTCCACGGACTGGCGCACCGCCTGCTGCGCCTGCACTGGCAGGACGCGAAGCTGCCCGAAGGCTTCCAGATCCTCGACAGCGACGACCAGCTGCGCCTGGTCAAGCGCGTAGTCCAGCAGCTGGAACTGGACGAGGCGCGCTTCCCGCCGCGCCAGATCGCGTGGTGGATCAACGGCCAGAAGGACGAGGGCCGCCGGCCGCAGCACATCCAGTCCGGCGGCGACGAGTGGTCGCAGGCGATGCTGAAGAGCTACGCGCTCTACCAGGAACGCTGCGATCGCGCCGGCCTGGTCGATTTCGCCGAGATCCTGCTGCGCGCGCACGAGCTGCTGCGCGACACGCCCGCGCTGCTGGCCCACTACCGCCAGCGCTTCGGCCAGCTGATGGTGGACGAGTTCCAGGACACCAACGGCGTGCAGTACGGCTTCGTGCGCCTGCTCGCCGGCGACACCGGTCAGGTGTTCGTGGTCGGCGACGACGACCAGTCGATCTACGGCTGGCGCGGCGCCAAGGTCGAGAACATGCAGCGGTTCCTGCGCGATTTCCCCGGCGCGCACACCATCCGCCTGGAGCAGAACTACCGCTCCAGCGCCAACATCCTCGGCGCGGCCAACGCGGTGATCGCGCACAACCCGGAGCGCCTGGGCAAGCAGCTGTGGACCGACAGCGGCGAGGGCGAGCCGATCGACCTGTACGCGGCCTACAACGAGATCGACGAGGCGCGCTTCGTGGTCGAGCGGATCGCGCAGTGGGTGCAGGGCGGCGGCAGCCACGGCGACTGCGCGGTGCTCTACCGCAGCAACGCGCAGTCGCGCGCGTTCGAAGAGGCGCTGCTGGCCGAGCAGGTGCCGTATCGCGTGTACGGCGGCGTGCGCTTCTTCGAGCGCGCCGAGATCAAGGACACCCTGGCCTACCTGCGGCTGGTGGCCAACCGCGCGGACGATGCGGCTTTCGAGCGCGCGGTCAACACGCCCACGCGCGGGATCGGCGAGCGCACGCTGGACGAGGTGCGGCGGCGGGCGCGCACCGACGGGGTGTCGCTGTGGGAGGCTTCGCTGCGCGTGCAGCAGGGCGGCGCGCTCGCCGCACGCGCGCGCAACGCGCTGGCGGGCTTCCACCAGCTGCTCGACGCGCTGGCCACGGAAGTGTCCGAGCTGCCGCTCAAGGACAAGATCGACCATGTCTTGCTGCGCTCGGGCCTGCGCCAGCACTACACCAACGAGTCCAAGGGCGCGGCGGACTCGCGCGTGGACAACCTCGACGAACTGGTGTCGGTCGCCTCGCGATTCGTGAAGGGCGACGAAGAGGATGCCGCGCAGCTGAGCGAGCTGGTGGCGTTCCTCGCCTACGCGTCGCTCGAAGCGGGCGAGGGCCAGGCCCAGGCCGGCGAGGACGGCGTGCAGCTGATGACGCTGCACAGCGCCAAGGGGCTGGAGTTCCCGCTCGTGTTCCTGGCGGGTATGGAGGAAGGGCTGTTCCCGAACGCGCGCTCGATCGAGGAGAGCGGCCGGCTGGAGGAAGAGCGCCGGCTGGCGTACGTCGGCATCACCCGCGCGCGGCAGAAGCTGGTGCTCAGCTACGCCGAATCCCGGCGCCTGCACGGCCAGGACATGTACGGCGTGCCGTCGCGCTTCCTGCGCGAGATCCCGTCGGCGCTGCTGAGCGAGGTGCGTCCGCGGCTGCAGGTGTCGCGCCCGGCCTTCAGCCCGCAGCCGCGGCGCGACTGGGGGCATGCGTCGCTGGACCAGTCGCCCGGGCTCAAGCTCGGGCAGAACGTGGTCCACGCCAAGTTCGGCAGCGGCATCGTCACCGATCTCGAGGGCAGCGGCGCGCACGCGCGGGTGCAGGTGAACTTCGAGGAAGCCGGCTCGAAGTGGCTGGTGCTGGCGTACGCGAACCTGCAGGTGGCCTGAGGGCGACGACCGCGGGCCGCTTCCTGTGCGGGCCGCTTCCTGCCCCAGCGCCAGCTGGCGTCGCATGTCCCGCTGCGCAAGGGGGCGTGCGCGTGTCGCGATCCCGACCGCGACCGGCGACAGAACCCCACCCGGTCCGGGCCGCAGGCCCACTGGCTGCTGGATACCGCGGCGCCCATCGGGCACCTGAGGTCGCGCGTCTCCGGGGACGGTTCAGTCGCGGATCCTGAAGCCCGGCGACTCGTCCAGCGTGCCGTCGCCGCGCAGCACCGCATAGCGCTGGCCGTCGCGGTCGAAGACCACCGGCACCGGATCCTGGAACATCGGCCTGCGCACGAACTTCAGCGTCCAGCGGAAGTGCTCCAGGGTCTCGAGCGCCCGGAGCTGGGCCGGCGTGAGTCCGCGGCGCAGCGCGGCCGGATCGTCCGGCGCCTGGCCGCGTCGTTCGCGGCCGGTCATGGCCTGGCCTCGCAGTGCGTTCATCGAGACAGGGTGCCGGCGGTCCCCTGCAGGTTGCGTGAAAAAGACAGCCGCGGCGCGGCCGTATGACGCGGATGGCTGGCCAGCGCCGTCGGCGTCGCCGGCATTGCGTTCGCCGCGGTGGAACGCTCTGGATCGCAGGCCAGCCGCGCAGCTGCGCGAAAGGCGGCCCCGCATCAGGCACCATGCACGGCGGATGCACGACAGCAGGAGGACAGCATGCAGCTGGGCATGATCGGACTGGGCCGGATGGGCGCGAACATGGCGCAGCGTCTGCAGCAGGGCGGACACCGGGTGGTGGGCTTCGATCCCGCGCCCGGAGCGCGCGGGCGCCTGGTCGCGGCGGGGATGGAGGCGGCGGACTCGCTCGAGGCGCTGGTCTCCGCGCTGGAACCGCCGCGCGTGGCCTGGATCATGGTGCCGGCCGGCGCGCCGGTGGACGCGACCATTGCCGCGCTGCAGCCGCTGCTGGCGCCGGGCGACACCATCATCGACGGCGGCAACTCGTTCTACCGCGACAGCCAGCGGCGCGCCGCGGCGCTGCGCGAGCACGGCATCGCGTATCTCGACGTCGGCACCAGCGGCGGCGTCTGGGGGCTGGCCGAGGGCTACAGCCTGATGGTCGGTGGCGACGCGGAGGTCGCCGGGCGGCTGTCGCCGCTGTTCGCGGCGCTCGCGCCCGCGGCCGATCGCGGCTGGGGGCATGTGGGCCCCAGCGGCGCCGGGCACTTCGCCAAGATGATCCACAACGGCATCGAGTACGGAATGATGCAGGCCTACGCCGAAGGCTTCGCGATCCTGCAGAAGCGTGAGGACCTGGTGCCCGACATCGCCGCGCTGGCCGAGCTGTGGCGCCACGGCAGCGTGGTGCGCTCCTGGCTGCTCGACCTGACCGCGCAGTCGCTGGCCGGCAACCCGCAGCTGGAGGGCATCGCGCCCTACGTGCCGGATTCGGGTGAAGGGCGCTGGACGGTGGCCGAAGCGATCGAACTGGACGTGGCGGCGCCGGTGATCACCCAGTCGCTGATCGAGCGGCTGCGCTCGCGCGAGGGCAATGCCTATGCCGACCGGCTGCTGTCGGCGATGCGCGACGCCTTCGGCGGCCACGGCGTGAAGCCCGACCACCCGCCGGGCTGAGACGCGCGGACGATTGAGCAGGATCAAGGCGGCGCACGCGCGCGCGTGGCGTCATGGACGCCCATCCAGACCGAGGCGCGCGCCATGTACAGGCATCTGCTGATCGCCACCGACGGCTCCGAACTCGCCGGCAAGGGCCTCGATGCGGGGCTGGCCCTGGCCGCCGCGCTGGGCGCCAGGGCGACCGTCGTCACCGTCACCGAACCCTGGCAGGACCCGCTGCCGGGCGATCCGTCCGGCCTGGCGCTGGCGTTCGAGCTGCGCGAGCAGCAGCGCCAACGCCACGCGCAGGAGGCCGAGCGGATCCTGGCCGACGCCCGGCGCCGGGGCGACGCCGCCGGCGTCGTGGTCGAAGGCCTGCACGTGGCCGACCGCCTGCCGGACGAAGCCATTCTCGAGACCGCGCAGGCGGGTGGCGCCGACCTGCTGGTGATGGCCTCGCACGGGCACCGCGGCCTGCGCCGGCTGCTGCTCGGCAGCCAGGCGCAGTCGGTGGTCAGCCGGAGCGAGGTGCCGGTCCTGGTGGTGCGCTGAAAAGACGGACGGCGCCGCGGGCACGCGGATCAGGACGAAGCGGCCTCCAAGGAAATGCGGCGGCCGGATGCCGCGCTCGCGACGCCCGCCTCCAGCACCTGCAGCACCTCCAGCGCCTGCGCCGGCGTGACCGGCGGCTCGCCACGACCCAGGATCGCATCGCGCATCGCCGCGTAGCAGGCGCGGTAGTCGCCCCGCGGACCGTCGAACACGCGCGCGACAGGCCCCGTGTCCCCGATCGTGGTCAGGATCCCCGGCGATGGGTCGTGGCCCCAGTCCCCGGCCCCCGGCACCGTGCCGGCGCGCAGCGCATCCTCCTGCGGATCGAGCCCGTGCTTGACGTAGCTGCCGCCGGTGCCGTGCGCGGCGAGGCGCAGCGTGTTCGCGGCGACCAGCGCGCCGGCGTGCAGCACCACCCGTAGGCGCGGGTAGTGCAGCACCACGTGGAACCAGTCGTCGACCACCGCGTCCGCGCGCTGGGCCGCGATGTCGGCCTGGATCGACAGCGGCATGCCGAATAGCTGCAGCGCCTGGTCCACCAGGTGCGGGCCGAGGTCGAACCACAGCCCGGCGCCGGGCCCGGCGCGCTCGCGCCAGCGGTCGGGGACCTGCGGCCGGAAGCGGTCGAAGTGCGAGTGCAGTTCCGCCGGTTCCCCCAGGGCGCCGCTCTCGAGGAGGGACCGCAAGGCGAGGAAATCCGAATCCCAGCGCCGGTTCTGGAACACGCTGGCCAGCCGCCCGGTGGCGCGCGCGACCTCGAGCACGCGCCGCGCCTCGTCCAGCGAGGTGGTGAACGGCTTGTCGACCAGCACGTGGCGGCCGGCCTGCAGTGCGGCGATCGCGAGCGAGGCATGCACCGCATTGGGCGCGGCGACGACCACCAGGTCGATGGCGCCATCGGCGAAGGCATGCGCCGGTTCCGCGAGCACGCGCACATCCGGCAGGTCGGCGTGTACTTTCGCCGCGTCGCGCGACACCACGGTGTGCAGGCGCAGTCCCGGGGTGGTGGCGATCAGCGGCGCGTGGAAGACCCGGCCGACGAAGCCGTAGCCGACCAGGGCGACGTTCAGCGCCTCGCTCATTCCCGCGCGCCGCCAGCGCCGGCGCGGCCGCCTGGACTCACCAGCCGAACAGCTTGAAGTACGTCTGCGGGGCGTCGTCGCCCTCGCGCGTGGACAGCACGCGGCCATCGCGTACGTACAGGTGATAGCTCGGACCCCGCGAGGGCGTTACCTGCACCACGCGCAGTTCGCCATTGACGCGGTATTCGGTGATCACGTCGCCGTTGGCCTCGGTGCGGGTGGCCTCCTCGGCGCCGGGCGGGATCTCGACCGTGGCGGGACCGGAGCTGGCGCAGGCGCCGAGCACGAGTGCGGACAGGAAGATCGGCAGCAGGCGGGCACGGGTGCGCATGGCGGAGCTCCGGCGGGGGTGGAGGCCATTATGCGCCGCGTGGATCAAGGCGACGCGAGGGATGCGGCGCGCGGGACGGATCGACGGCTCGACGCAGGATCTGGCGCAGTGGCGTCGCCGGCGCGTTCCCGGCCGGTGCGACCGGGCGCGCGTAGAATCGGGCCATGCCAAGACTCGTGCTAATCGACGGTTCCTCGTACCTGTTCCGCGCCTTCCACGCGCTGCCGCCGCTGACCAATGCCGATGGCGAGCCCACCGGCGCGCTGTTCGGCGTGGTCAACATGCTGCGCGCGACGCTGAAGGAGGGTCCGGACTACGCCGCCTTCGTGGTCGACGCCAGCGGACCGACCTTCCGCGAGGCGCTGTATCCGGCCTACAAGGCCAATCGCCCGCCGATGCCCGACGAACTGCGCGCGCAGGTGGAGCCGATGTGCCGGATCGTCGAGGCGCTGGGCTTCACCATCCTGCGCGTGCCGGGCGTCGAGGCCGACGACGTCATCGGCACCCTCGCGCTGCAGGGCGCGGATGCGGGCATCGACGTCACCATCTCCACCAGCGACAAGGATTTCGCCCAGCTCGTGCGGGCGCAGGTGCCCGGCCGCGGGCTGGTGGAACTGGTCAACACCATGACCGGCAGCCGCATCGACGGCGACGAGGCGGTGCTGGCCAAGTTCGGCGTGCGCGCCGACCAGATCGTGGACATGCTCGCGCTGATGGGCGATGCGATCGACAACATCCCGGGCGTACCCAAGTGCGGCCCCAAGACCGCTGCCAAGTGGCTGTCCGAATACGACACCCTCGACGGCGTGATCGCCAATGCCGGCGCCATCAAGGGCAAGATCGGCGAGAACCTGCGCGAAGCGCTGCCGCAGCTGCCGCTGAGCCGGCAGCTGGCGACGATCCGCACCGATGTCGAACTCGAGGTCGCGCCCGACGGGCTGCGCCTGCGCCCGCGACATGTCGACGACCTGCGCGTGCTGTACGCGCGCTACGGCTTCAACCAGGCGCTCAAGGAGCTCGACGGTGGCGCCGCGGCGGATGCGGTGGAGAAGGAGCCGGGCCGGGCCCGCGGCAGCGGCCGCATCACCGCACCGGCCGCCACCGACGGGCCGCCGCCGGATCCGGCGCTGTCGTCGCCCGGCGAATACGAGGCCGTCCTCACCCCGGCGCAGCTGGACGCATGGCTGCAGCGTCTTGCGACGGCGGACGAAATCGCGCTCGACACCGAGACCGATTCGCTCGACCCGATGCGCGCCAACCTGGTGGGCATCAGCGTCGCGGTCGAACTCGGCCAGGCGGCGTACCTGCCGCTCGGGCACGACTACCCCGGCGCACCCGTGCAGCTCGACCGCGCCGCGGTGCTCGACGCGCTGCGCCCGCTGCTGGAAGACCCGGCCCGGCGCAAGCTCGGCCAGCACGGCAAGTACGACCTGCACGTGCTGCGCCGCCACGGCGTGGACCTGCGCGGCTACGCCGACGACACCATGCTCGAGAGCTTCGTGCTGAACTCCAGCCAGCGCCACGACATGGACTCGCTCGCGCAGCGGGTGCTGGGCTACGGGACGATTCCCTACGAAGCGGTCGCCGGCAAGGGCGCGAAGCAGATCCCGTTCGCGTCGGTGGCGATCGAGGACGCCACCCGTTACGCCGCCGAGGACGCCGACATCACCCTGCGCCTGCATCGCGAGCTCTCGACGCGGCTGGCGGCCGAGCCGGCGCTCGAGCGCGTGTACCGCACGATCGAGATGCCGCTGGTGCCGGTGCTGGAGCGGATCGAATCCAACGGCGTGCGGGTCGACGCGGACGAACTGCGCCGGCAGACCGCGGACCTGTCCCGGCGCATGCTCGCCGCGCAGCAGAAGGCGACCGAGCTGGCCGGCCGCAGCTTCAACCTCGACTCGCCCAAGCAGCTGTGCGCGCTGCTGTTCGAGGAGCTCAAGCTGCCGGCGCTGGTGAAGACGCCCAAGGGCCAGCCCAGCACCAACGAGGAGGCGCTGGAGGCGATCGCCGACCAGCACGAACTGCCGCGCGTGATCCTCGAGTACCGCGGCCTGGCCAAGCTGCGCAGCACCTACACCGAGAAGCTGCCGGAGATGATCAATCCGCACACCGGCCGCGTGCACACCAGCTACCACCAGGCCGGTGCCGCCACCGGGCGGCTGGCCTCGAGCGATCCGAACCTGCAGAACATCCCGATCCGCACCGAGGACGGTCGCCGCATCCGCAAGGCCTTCGTGGCGCCGGAGGGGCGGCGCCTGGTCGCCTGCGACTATTCGCAGATCGAACTCAGGATCATGGCCCACCTGTCGGAGGACGCCGGCCTGCTGGGCGCATTCGCCGCCGGCGCCGACATCCACCGCGCCACCGCCGCCGACGTGTTCGGCCGCACCCTGGCCGAGGTGACCCCGAACGAGCGCCGCGCCGCCAAGGCGATCAACTTCGGCCTGATGTACGGCATGAGCGCGTTCGGGCTGGCGCGCAACCTCGGCATCGGCCGCGGCGAGGCACAGGACTACATCGCCACCTATTTCTCGCGCTACCCGGGCGTGCGCGACTACATGGAGCGCACCCGCCAGCAGGCGCGTGACCAGGGCTACGTGGAAACCGTCTTCGGCCGCCGTCTTTACCTGGACTACATCCAGCGCGGCAACCAGGCGCAGCGCGCCGGCGCCGAGCGCGC
Organism: Luteimonas rhizosphaericola; assembly: GCF_029888045.1. Classification (GTDB taxonomy): domain Bacteria; phylum Pseudomonadota; class Gammaproteobacteria; order Xanthomonadales; family Xanthomonadaceae; genus Luteimonas; species Luteimonas rhizosphaericola. The sequence goes on from NZ_JARXRN010000025.1 coordinate 422,926, forward strand.
CGCGATCAACGCGCCGATGCAGGGCACCGCCGCGGACATCATCAAGCGCGCGATGATCGACATTGACGCCTGGCTGGCCGGCTACGCCGATGCGGCGCTGATGATCCTGCAGGTGCACGACGAACTGGTGTTCGAGGTCGAGGCGGGCTTCGTCGACACCCTGCTGCGCGAAGTGCCGGCGCGCATGTCGGCAGCAGCGGAACTGCGTGTTCCACTGGTGGTGGATTCGGGCGTCGGGACGAACTGGGACGAGGCGCATTGAGCCGTGCGAGGCAGTGCGGAAAGCCGGAGTCTGTGAGCGCTCACATCGCGCGCCGGGGTGGTTACGGCCATGCGTCCATGACCTTCGGCAGGGTATGTAACTGCATGTAACTTCCCGGAAATACGTCGGCAGCCCGCATGAGGTAAACGCGGGCTGAATTCTTCCGGGTTCCAAGCGATATCTTCACGAACTCTCAATGTTCGGGGTGGTCATATAGCTCGCGACAGATGCAAGGTCTGTCGCTGATCTCCTCCCATCCCCTGGAGCAGAGATCCGGAACGCAAGACTTCTCCCCGAGTCCCGTTCCCCGAGCCCCGCCGGCCCCCCCTGCCTGCGGGGCTTTTTATTGCCCGCACGGCGCCGGCGCACGGAATCGCGCGACGTTCCGACGCGGCCTGCACCGCTTGGCCGCAGGCACCCGCCGCAGTCCGCGACGCCGTCGGCGCGGCATCCTAGAATCCGCCTCCCGTGCGCAAGATCCTCCACATCGACATGGACGCGTTCTACGCGTCGGTGGAACAGCGCGACGATCCGACGCTGCGCGGGCGGCCGGTGGTCGTGGCCTGGCGCGGCGCTCGCTCGGTGGTGTGCGCGGCCTCGTACGAGGCGCGGCGCTACGGCGTGCGCTCGGCGATGCCGGCGCTGCGTGCCGAGCGGCTGTGCCCGGACGCGGTGTTCGTGCCGCCGGATTTCGCGCGCTACAAGGCGGTCTCGCGCGAGATCCGCGAGATCTTCCACGCCCATACGGACCTGGTGCAGCCGCTGTCGCTGGACGAGGCCTATCTGGACGTCACCGAGCCGCGGATCGACTCGCCCAGCGCCACCGCCACCGCCCAGGCGATCCGCGCGCAGATCCGCGAGCGCACCCGCCTCACCGCCTCGGCCGGGGTCGCGCCGAACAAGTTCATCGCCAAGATCGCCTCGGACTGGAACAAGCCCGATGGGCTGTTCGTGGTCAAGCCCGCGCAGGTGGATGCGTTCCTGCTGCCGCTGCCGGTCGGCCGCATCCCGGGAGTGGGCAAGGTGATGCAGGGCAAGCTGGCCGAACTGGGCGTGCGGACCGTGGGCGAGTTGCGCGGGCTGGCGCAGGAGGAGCTGCAGCTGCGCTTCGGCAGCTTCGGCGCGTCGCTGTACCGGCGTGCGCGCGGGATCGACGAGCGGCCGGTCGAACCCAACCAGCCGGTGCAGTCGATCTCGGCCGAGGACACCTTCGAGCACGACCTGCCGCTGGCCGACCTGGTGCCACACGTGCGGCGGATCGCCGAGAAGGCCTGGCAGGCGGCGGGCCGCAAGACCGGGCGCATCGGTCACACCGTGGTGCTGAAGCTCAAGACCGCGCAGTTCCGCATCCTCACCCGCAGCCTGACGCCCGACGTGCCGCCGGGCGGATGCGAGGCGTTCACCGCGATCGCGCTTGCCCTGCTCGACCGGGTGGCGCTGCCGCCGGAGACGCGTTACCGCCTGGTCGGCGTGGGCCTGTCCAACTTCCGCGACGTCGACGAGACGGTGCCGCAGCCGGGGCTGTTCCCCACCCAACCCGCTGTGCCCTGAGCGCGACCCGATGCGTCGTGCGGCGAATGCATGGGTGAGGCCCGGGAGGCCGCCGCGCACGCAGGCGCGCGCCGGCCCGCCGCCGGGCCGGCCCGGCACGCGCCTACGTCGCCGTGCCACGCCGGGGCCTGCGGATGCGCCGGGCATCCAGGCATCCGGCGCCGCTAGACTGCAGCTCCCCGACGACGAGACATGGCGATGACTGCAGGCCCGCGCGCGATGCTGTTCGACCTGGACGGCACCCTGGTCGACAGCGCCCACGGCATCGCCTGGGCGGTGAACCAGACGCTTGGCGAGCTGGGCCACCCGTCCGCCGACGACGCGCTGGTGCGCACCTGGATCGGCGAGGGCGCGCGCTTCCTGCTGCACCGCGCGCTGCGCCACGTCGGTGCCGACCTGCCGGACGGCGACGCCTTCGATCGCGTGCTCGCCCTGCTGATGCGCCACTACGCGGCGTCGCTGCCGCGCCAGGCGCGCGCCTATCCGGGCGTCGACGACGCGCTGCGCGGGTTGCGTGCGCGCGGCGTCGCGGTCGCGCTGTGCACCAACAAGCCCGAGCGCTTCATCGATCCGCTGCTCGACGCGCTTGGCTGGCGCGCGCTGTTCGACGGCATCGTCGGCGGCGACACCCTGCCCGAATGCAAGCCCTCGGCATTGCCGCTGCTGCACCTGGCGCGCGCGTTCGACGCGCCGGTGGAGGCCTGCGTGATGGTCGGCGACTCGCACACCGATGCCGCCGCCGCGCGCGCCGCTGGCATGCCGCTGGTGCTGGTGGATTACGGCTATCACCGCGAGTTCGACCTGCACGGTGCGGGCGCGGTGGCGGTCACCGGCGACCTGCGCAGCCTGCTGCAGCTGCCGGCGCCCGGCGGGGTCGCGCATGCGATGACCACTGGCGCCGCGTAGCCGGCGCTGGACCCGACACCCTGCCCCGGCAGCACTCGCTGTGACCTGCTGCCAACACGACCGCGTGGCGCGGCGCTAGTCTCGGATCGGGTCAACCGGGAGACGTGGATGAGCGGGATCCGACAGGGGGCGGCGGCCGCGCTGTGGCAGGCGGTGATCCGGGAGGCGCTTGCCACGCGCGGCGCGGCGCTCGACGAATCGCAGGAGAGCTACCTGGTCTTCGTGCTGCTGCGCCACCAGCGCGATGAACGCCTGCTGGCACGCATCCAGGCGCTGGAATGGCTCGATGCGCAGGCGCAGGTCGGCCGTGTGCGCACCGAGGCGCTGCGGGACGTGGGCGACCGCTGCCTGCTGGTGGCCGGGCTGTTCCCGGCGCTGGCGAGACGGCGCCGGGTGGGCGTGGACTACTTCGTGGACCTGGGGCGCGGCGCCTACCAGGGCGTGGCCGATGCCGGACGCGACGCCTATGCCGAGCTGTTCGCGCGCCTGGCCGGCACCTACCACGAGCTGGTGGCGACCCTGCAGGCGGTGCGCGGACACGCCGCGCTGCAGGTGCCCGCCGTCGCCGCGCGCGCGCTGCACTGACGGGCGCGCGGCGCGACGCGCGTGCGGCCGGCGGCGCACGGTGCACCGCCGGCGATTCGATCCAGCGCCAGGCTGGCGTGCTTCCGCACGCATCGACCGTGTACGCCGCTGCGACGTAAGGCGCCGCATCCGCCGCGCCAGCCGGTGCGATGTGGCGCCAGGACCTCAGCGCGCCGGGCGCCAGCGCAGCGCGACGTGGTACTCGCGGCCGGGCTGGTAGTACCAGGCCACCGTTTCGTACTCGCGGTCGAACACGTTGCTGGCGCGCGCGAGCAGGGTCCAGTCGCGGTGCAGCGCGACTTCCAGGCGCAGGTCGGTGGTGGCGTAGCCGCCCAGGCGCACCACGTTCGCCGGATCGTCGTAGCGGCTGCCGGCGGCCTGCACGGTGATCCCGGCGCGCAGCGGGCCGAAGCCGCGATCCAGGTCCAGCCGCCCCGTGCTGCGCGCGCGGCGCGCGAGCAGGTTGCCGTCGTTGGCGCCGCCGCTACGGTCGCGCGGATCGGTGTGGCTCAGTTCCAGTCCCAGGTCGATCCCGGCCAGCGTGGTGCCGAACGCGAATTCGGCGCCGCGGATGCGCGCCTGGTCGATGTTGCTGCCCACGCCGCGATAGTCCGGCGGCGGGTAGACGAACACGATCAGGTCGTCCACCCGGCTCTCGTACACGTCGAACGACCAGTGGTGACTTTCGGTGATGCGGGAGACGCCGAGGTTGAGGCTGGTCGACTCCTCCGGCCGCAGGCCGGGGCTCTCCGAGCCCGGGTAGTACAGGTCGTTGAAGGTCGGCGCCTTGAAGCCGGTGCCGAGCGAGGCGGTCAGCCGGATGCCGGAGTCGAACGCCAGTCCCCAGCCCAGCGCGCCGGTGACGTGGCTGCCGAACTGCTGGTTGTCGTCGTGGCGCACGCTGGCCTGGAACCGCTGCGCGCCGGCCTGGCCGCCGTAGGCGAGGAACACGCCGGTGTTCTCGCGCTCGTCGACCGCGTAGGCGGTGGCGCTGTCGACGCGGTCGTTGCTGTGGTCGACCCCGGCGCTCAGCAAGTGGTCCTCGGCCAGCTGCACGTCGGCCTGCGCCGAGGCGCTGTCGCGGCGGGTCTGGAAATCGCTGCGCGGCAGGGTGTCGAGGAAGTCGTCGGAGCGGTCGACGTTGCGCGCCAGGGCGAAGGTCAACGCCAGGCGGCCGTCCTCTGGCACGTGCCGCAGCCGCGCGCCGGTGACCTGCTGGCGCGTGCGCGAACGGTTGGTCCAAGAGCCGTCGAACTCGTTCTCGGCGTCGGCCTGCAGGAACTGCCCGTCGAGCACCAGCGCCTCGCCGAAGCGGTAGCCGCCGCGCAGGTTGATCGAGGTGTTGCGGTAGCCGTCGTCGTCGGGTTCGTCGGCGAAACAGCCCTGGAACAGCGCGCCGGAGCCGCGGCAGGCGTTGATGCCGTCGGTGCGATCGACGGCGCCGTGGGCGCCGATCCAGCCGCGTTCGCCGCGGTGGTCGAAGCCGGCACTGGCCTCGCGCGCGGCGTGGCTGCCGCCGCCGACGCTGGCGTAGGGCGAGAAGCCGGGCTCCCGGCCGCCGCGGGTGAACACCTGGATCACGCCGCCGATCGCCTCGGAGCCGTACAGGCTCGAGCGCGGCCCGCGGATGATCTCGATGCGTTCGATCTGCGCCAAGGGCAGGTCCTGGATCGCGGCCATCCCGGCGGTGGCGGAGTTCATCTTCACCCCGTCCACCAGCACCAGCACGTGGTCGGATTCGGTGCCGCGCAGGAACAGGCTGCTGAGCTTGCCGCGGCCGCCGGTGTTGCCGACGTCGATGCCGGCGCGGCCGCGCAGCAGTTCGATCAGGTCGCGCGCCTGGCTGCGCTCGATGTCGGCGCGTTCGATGACCTGGGCCGGCACCAGGCTGTCGGCGAGCCGCTGCTCGCTGCGGGTGGCGGTGACCAGCACGGTGTCGAGGTCGGTGGCGGCGGCATCGGCGCGCGCCGCCCCGGGCAGGGTGGATGCGGACAGGAACAGGGCGGCGGCGATGGCCGCGGGCAGGGAACGTTGCATGCAGGGCTCTCCATGGCGCGCACACCCGCGCACGCGCCGGTTTCGGTCGGGTCGCGACAGGGAGAGCGGAGGCCGCGGAACCGGAGACGCGCGCCGGCATCGCCGCCGCGACGCCCTCCGCGCCGCAACCAGTGGACTCCGTGGCCGGTCTCCGGACTCGCGCGCTGGGCATTGGATGCCCTGGCCGTCGCGCCTTCCCATGCCCTGGGCACAGTGGCGGATGCGGCGGCCTGACGCGCTTACCGTTGCGGGGGCAGTGCCGGACTGGCCGCGTCGCATGCTGCGACGCCGGCGTCACCGGCTTCCCGTTTCAGCCCTTGGGCGCATGCCCGCGGGCCACCTCGAAGCGCGGGCATTGTAAGCCACGCGGTCATACGCGGGCGGATGTCCGTGGGGCAGGCGTCGTCGGCGCTGTGGGCGCGCGCCGCGGACCTCGGCGCGCGCGCGGATCGGCCCAGCCCCTGCCGGCGCATCGGACCGCACATAGGCCCATGGCAGCCGGCCCACGCGGCGCGTCGATCAGGTACGCAGGCCCGAGGGTTGTCCACCGAGACCTGGTTCGCACCGACTGGCGCGGCCCGTCGGCCGGGCCGTCGCAGGATCAGTCGCGTTCGCCGCCGCCGGAGGGATCGTCGAGGAAGCCGAACGCCGGCGCGGCGGATTCTTCCTGGTGGTGGGTGGTCGTCACCGGCGCGGCGGCCGGACGCCCACGCGGCGGCGGCAGGTCGGCCGTGGCCGCCTCCACCGCGGCCACCAGTTCGGCGCGCCGGGCCTCGGGCACTTCCTGCCAGTGGCAGTCCTGCAGCGCGCCTTCCAGCGCGTACAGCATGTTGAGGCTCGGTTTGAAGCCGGCGCGCTTGACCCGCATGAACGCGTCCACCGGCCCTGCACTGATCAGGTCGGCCTCCGTGCGCAGCCCCACCTGGCGCAGCCAGGCGGCGGACTTGGGACCGATGTTGCGCATTTTCAGCGGTGCATTCATGGCAGCGACTCGACGTAGATGCGGGCGAGGGTTTCCAGCCCCTCCTGGTCGATAACGTCAAAACGGGCCGGATCCGGGCTGTCGAGGTCGAACACGCCCACCAGTGCGCCATGCTGCACCAGCGGCACGACCAGTTCCGAGCGCGACGCCGCGTCGCAGGCGATGTGTCCCGGGAAGGTATGCACGTCGTCCACCCGCTGGGTCTGGCGCGTGCGCGCGGCGGCGCCGCACACGCCCCTGTCGAGCGGAATCCGCACGCAGGCCGGCAGGCCCTGGAACGGGCCGACCACCAGTTCGGTGCCGTCGAAGAAATAGAAGCCGACCCAGTTCAGCCGCGGCAGCGCGTGGTAAACCAGCGCGGACAGATTGGCGGCGTTGGCGATCCGGTCGCGCTCGCCGTGGAGCAGGGCGCGCGCGTGGTCCGCGAGCTGGGCGTATTGCTGCGGCCTGTCGCCGCTTAGACTGGAGGCGGTGAACATCGGGCCAGTGTAGCAGTGGCCCGCGCGCGACCTGAGGAGACGGCGGTGGGGCGGTGGCATCGGGACATGGGCCGCATCCGGCAGCGTGGAGCGGCCGGGACGCGGGTGCAGCGTGCGGCGTTCCGGCCGCGTGATGCGTGCCGCGCGCGGTCCGGGGGCCGGATCGATCCTGCACGCCTGCCTCGCAGCCGGGCGTCCCGCGCGGCGCGTGGAGGCGGCCGCGCCGTCGTCGTGGACGCGGCAGCGCGATGACGCGCGCCTGGTTCGTCACCGGCACCGACACCGGCGTCGGCAAGACCGTCGCCTCGGTGGCCCTGCTGCATGCGCTGCGCGGGCGCGGGCTGCGTGCGGTGGGAATGAAGCCGGTGGCCAGCGGCTGCGACTGGAGCGACGGCGGCTGGCACAACGAGGACGCGCTGGCGCTGATCGCGGCGAGCGATCCTCCCCCCACCTACGGCGACGCCAATCCCTATGCGCTCGAGCACGCCACCGCGCCGCAGCTCGCCGCGCGCGATGCGGGGGTGTCGGTGGCGCTGCCGGTGCTGCGATCGGCGTATGCGCGGCTCGCGGCCACGGCGCAGGCGATGGTGGTTGAGGGTGCCGGCGGCTGGCTGGCGCCGATGGGCGACGGCCTGGACCAGTCCGCGTTCGCGCGCGCGATCGGCGCCGACGTGGTGCTGGTGGTCGGGCTGCGGCTGGGGTGCCTGAGTCATGCGCGGCTGAGTGCGCGCGCGATCGAGGCGGACGGTTGCCGGTTCGCAGGCTGGATCGGCAACACGATCGAGCCGGACTTCGACCGGTTCGACGACTATCTGGGGTTGCTGCGGGAGGCGCTGCCCGCGCCCTGCCTGGGCGTGCTGCCGCATCTGCCCTCGCCAGGCGTGGCGTCCGGCGGCGCGACGGCCGCCGCGCGGATCGATGTGTCGTCGCTGCTGTCCTGAGCGGGCGATGTCGCCCACGGACTAACTGCGACGCGTCGGATAGCGCGCTGACCCGTGCCGGCGGACCCGCTCCGTGGCGTCAGCCGTGCTGCGGAGCCGGTGGCGGCAGCGGGGCGTCGTCGCCGTGGGCGGATGACGGACCGCGCGCGTGGTCGGCATCGTGCGCGTGGTCGCGCGCCAGGTACAGGTAGAACGCCGGCAGCACGAACAGGGTGAACATCGTGCCGATGGTCATGCCCGACGCGATCACCATGCCCATCGAGAAGCGCGAGGCCGCGCCCGGGCCGCTGGCGATCAGCAGCGGGATCATCGCGAACACCAGCGCCGCGGTGGTCATCAGCACCGGGCGCAGGCGGATGGCGGTGGCCTCCTCGATCGCCTCGCGCTTGGACAGGCCCTGCTCGATCTGCAGCTTGTTGGCGAACTCCACGATCAGGATGCCGTGCTTGGAGATCACGCCCACCAGCGTCACCAGCCCGACCTGGGTGTAGATGTTGATGCTCATGCCGGGGAACGCCTCGATCCCCGAGAAGCCCAGGATGCCGCTGACGATCGCGAGCACGTTGAGCGTCAGCAGCGCGCCGCAGATCGCCATCGGCACCGTAAGCAGCATGATCGTCGCATCGCGGAAACTCTCGAACTGCGCCGACAGCACCAGGAAGATGATCACCAGCGCCAGCGCCAGGGTCAGCAGCATCGCCGAGCCCTCCTGCTTGAATTGGCGCGACTCGCCTGCGTAGTCGACGCTGTAGCCCTGCGGCAGCACTTCCGCCGCGGCCTGGTCGAGGATCTCCAGCGCCTCGCCCTTGCTCACCCCGGGGCGCGGCATGAACGTGATCGACACCGCGTTGAGCTGCTGGAAGCGCTTGAGCGACTGCGGCTGCGCGCTTTCCTTCAGCGTGACCAGGGTCGACAGCGGGATCAGCTCGCCGTCGCGGGTGCGGGTGTAGTAGTTCTCCAGGTCGCTGGCGTTGAGCCGGTCGCTGCGCTGCACCTGCGGGATCACCAGGTACGAGCGGTTCTGCATCGCGAAGCGGTTGGTGTAGCCGCCCGAGAGCATCGACGCCATGTCGGCGGCCAGGGTGCGCATGTCGATGCCGAGCGTGGCCGCCTTGTCGCGGTCGATCTCGACCTCGATCCGAGGCTTGTCGATCTTCAGGTCCTTGTCGAGGAAGATGAAGCGCTTGCTGTCCATCGCCCGCTGCAGGATGCCGTCGGCCAGCTCGTTGAGCTGGGAGAGTTCGCCCACGCCGCCGATAATGAACTCGCCGCCGCCGTCGCCGCCCGCGCTGGGCAGCGACGGCGGCACCAGGGCGAAGGTGTTCAGGCCGCTGACCTGGCTGATCTGCGGCTGCAGTTCCTGGTCGAGCACCTGCTTGGTCGAGCGGTCGCGCTCGCTCCAGGGCTTGAGCACGAAGCCTGCCATCGCCATCGGGCTGGCGCCGCCGCCGCTGCCGCCGAAGCCGCCGTTGAACAGGAAGTAGTCCTGCACCTCGGGCACGCCCTTGGCGATCTGGGTCACCTGCTCGGTATAGCGTTCAACGTAGTCCAGGGTCGCGGTCGGGTCGGCCTGGGCGATGGAGAAGATGAAGCCCTCGTCCTCCAGCGGCGCCTGCTCCTTGGGCGCGGTCATGTACAGGAACACGCACGAGACCAGCACGATCGCGCCGAACAGCGCGATGATCGACTTGGTCTCCAGTGCCCCGTGCAGGCGACGCTGGTAGCCGTGGCGCAGCTTGTCGAAGCGCGCGTCGAGCCAGGCTTCGAGCCGGCCCTTGCTGCCCTCCGCGTGCGGCTTGAGGATCTTGGCGCTCATCATCGGCGAGAGCGTCAGCGCGATCACGCCCGACAGCAGCACCGCGCCGGCCAGGGTGAAGGCGAACTCGGTGAACAGCACGCCGGTCAGACCGCCCTGGAAGCCGATCGGCAGGTACACCGCCACCAGCGTGGTGGTCATCGCCACCACCGGCCACGCCAGCTCGCGCGCGCCCTTGATCGCCGCGTCGTAGGGCGACATGCCCTCCTCGATGTGGCGGTGGATGTTCTCCAGCACGATGATCGCGTCGTCCACCACGATGCCGATCGCCAGCACCATCGCCAGCAGCGTGAGCAGGTTGATGGTGAAGCCCATCAGCAGCATCAGGAACAGCACGCCGACCAGCGACAGCGGCACGGTCACCGCGGGGATCAGCACGCTGCGCAGGCTGCCCAGGAACAGGAAGATCACCACGATCACGATGATCACTGCCTCGATGATGGTGGTCACCACCTCGTTGATCGCGTCCTGGATCGCCTCGGTGCTGTCGTAGGGGATGGTGGCGATGATGCCCTCGGGCAGCTGCGGCACGATCTCGTCGTCCCACAGCTCGCGCACGTCGCGGATCACGTCCAGCGAGTTGGCGTCGGGCGCGACGAAGATGCCCATGAACGTGGCCGCCTCGCCGTTGATGCGCACCGAGGTGCCGTAGTTCTCCGAGCCCAGCGCCACGTCCGCGACGTCGCCCAGGCGCACGATCGCGCCGCCTTCCTCGCGCACCACCAGCTCGCGGAACTCGTCGGCGTTGCGCAGGTCGGTGCGCGCGGTCATGTCGATCGCGACCATCTGACCCTTGGTCGAGCCCACCGCCGCCAGCACGTTGTTCGACGACAGCGCGTTGGAGACGTCGCTGGCGGTGACCTGCAGCGCGGCCATGCGCTCGGGCTTGAGCCACACGCGCATCGCGAAGGTGCCCGCGCCGAGGATGTCCGCGCGCTGCACGCCGGGCACGGTGACGATCTTCGGCTGCACCACCCGCGTGAGGTAGTCGGTGATCTGGTTGTTGTTGAGCGTCTCGCTGGCGAAGGACACGTACATCGCCGCGATCTGCTGGCCCTGCTGCAGGTCGATCACCGGGTCCTCGGACTCCGGCGGCAGCTGCCCGCGCATCTTGTTGACCTTGGCCGCGATCTGGGTGAGCGCCTCGTTCGGGTCCTGGTCCAGGCGGATGTAGGCCTGGATGGTGCTCACGCCCGCCGAGCTGGTCGAGGACAGGTAGTCGATGCCCTCGGCGCTGGCGATCTCGCGCTCCAGCGGCGTGGTGATGAAGCCCTGGATCAGGTCCGCGTCGGCGCCGTAGTACACCGTGGTGACGTTGATCACCGCGTTGCGCAGCTCCGGGTACTGGCGCACGTTGAGTTCGGAGAACGCGCGCAGGCCGAAGATCAGGATGAACAGGCTGACGACCATCGCCAGCACGGGCTTGTTGATGAAGATGTCGGTGAATTTCATCGCGCTTCTCGTGTCCTCCCCCGCGGGAGGGGGTGAGGGACACCCGCTTGCACGGCACTGCCGTGCGGGTGTCCCGAACGGCCGGCGTGCTGCGCCGGACCGGATGGGTGGGGAGGTCGCTCGTGTCTCAGCGGTTCTCCGCCTCGGGCCGCGCATCCGCGCTCGGCTGCACCTCGTTGTTGATCGTCACCTCGGCGCCGTTGCGCAGCTTGAGCAGGCCGCTGGTGGCGACCTGTTCGCCGGGCTTGAGCCCGTCGGTCACCGCGATCAGGTCGCCGCGGGTGGCGCCGGTGGTGACGAAACGCTGGTTCACCACCAGCTTGTCGCCGGTCAGCGGCTTGCCCTGCATGTCGGTCTCGCCCTCGGCGCGCGGGGTCTTGGTGATCACGAACACCGCGTTGCCGTATGGGTTGAAGCTGACCGCGGTCTGCGGGATCACCACCACCTCGCGCTCGCCGCCGAGGTCGAAGTCCACGCGCGCGAACGCGCCCGGGCGCAGCAGGCCGTCGGGATTGTCCAGCGTCGCCTGCGCGGTGAAGTTGCGCGTGTTCGGGTCGACCCCCGGCTCGATCGCCGTGACCGTGCCTTCGAACACCTGCCCCGGCAGCCCCTCCAGCGTCGCTCGGACCGGCGTGCCCGGTTCGAGGTCGTCCATCTGCTGCTCGGGCAGGGTGAAGTCGAGGTAGATCGGATCGAGCTGCTGCAGGCTGACGATCGGCGTTCCCGGTGAGACGAACTGGCCGAGGTTCACCTTGCGGATGCCCAGCTCGCCGGAAAACGGCGCGCGGATGGTCTTCTGCGCGATCAGCGCGCGCTGGGCGTCGGCCTGCGCCTGTGCGCTGGCCGAGGCCGCGACGCGCTGCTGCATCTCGTCCAGCGACACCAGCTGGTCCTGGCCGAGCTTCTGCCAGCGGTCGGCCTGTACCTTGGCCAGCCGGGCCGAGGTCTCGAGCGATTGCAGCGTGGCCGCCTCGTTGTCGGTGTTCAGCCGCACCAGCACTTCGCCGGCGCGCACCGGCTGCCCGGCTTCGAACTCGATGCTGCGCACCACGCCGCCGGCCTCGGTCGTCACGTCGGTGCCGTTCACCGCCACCAGCGTGCCCACCGCCTGCGCATCGTCGGACCAGCGCTCGGTGCGCGCCTCGGCCGCGCTCACGGCCGAGGCCGGCTGCGGCATGTTGTCGAAGAACTTGTTGGTCTGCGCGCCGATGATCGCCTTGACGGCGAACACGCCGCCGAAGATCAGCAGGGCGGCGACCAGCATCAGGATCAGGCGCAGCGTGAAGCGGGGCTTGCGCGGCTTGGGGGCGGTGGACATGGGAGGAGCCTTCGGGGGAGTCGACGATCAGGGGCGGACGGGATACGGGCAGGGCGCGTCGAACACGTCGCGGCACAGGCGCTCGGTCATGCGGTCGAGCGCGGCGTCGTCGCCGGGATCGAACAGGGGGCGCCAGCCGTAGCCGTTGAGCAGGTAGTGCAGGTGCTTGAACAGCAGGCGGTAGGGATCCCCGATGCCGGACGGATCCAGCAGGCCCTGCTGCTGGGCGAGAGTATGCATGCCCAGGCACAGGATCCATGGGCCGATCGTCAGGCGCTCGTCCGGCAGGGCGAAGTCGTACGGCAGGTCGCCGTCGCGCCGGGCCTGGGCGGCGATCCCGTCGACCAGGCGCGCCAGCGGTTCGCAGGCCTCGAGCGCGCGCCGGCGGCTGTCTTCCGAGGCCGCGCCCCAGACCACGTCGGTCCACACGAACTGCGCCAGGCGGAAGTGCTCGGGCTGTTCGTGCAGCACGATCAGGTCGGCCAGGGCGATGGCGAGGATGCGTTCCCGGGTCGGCCCGGGCCAGCGCGCGGCGCGCTCGAACAGTTCCACCCGGCCCAGGCAGTTGCGGGTCGACAGCGCCACCAGCAGGTCTTCCTTGCTGGCGAAGTGCTTGTACAGGGTGCCGATCGCGTACTCGCACTCGTCCGCGATCTTCGACATCTGCAGATTGAGCAGGCCGTCACGCTGGATCAGCGCCTGCGCGCAGTCGAGGAAGCGGTCCTCGCGGTGCGCGAACTCGCGTTGTCTGCGATCGACAGTGGACATGGGAACGGCACGACGGCCGGGGGAGGGGCGGGCGGGGTGCGCATTGTGAACCAGATTCATTCCATGATCCAGCGTACATGCCGCGTCCCGACGGCGTGGCCACGGGTGTTGGCCGCCCCTGACTAACGGCAGGGGGCCGTCCGCCGGACGACACTCTATACTGTCCGGTACAGAAATTCAGCCGTTGCCGGCCCCCGCCGGCCCGACAGGGACTGCCCGAATGCGTCGCTTGCCCATCGCCCTCTCCGCCCTACTCCTGCTGTCCGCCTGCGGCGGCGACGACACTCCGCAGGCGCCGCCGCCGCCCGAAGTCGGCGTGATCGAGGCCGCGAGCGCGGATCTGCCGCTGACCCTGGACGTGGGCGGCCGGCTGGCGGCGTTCCGGACCGCTGACGTGCGTGCCCGCGTGCCCGGCGTGCTGCAGGAGCGCGTCTACACCGAGGGCAGCGACGTGCGCGAGGGCGAGGTGCTGTTCCTGATCGACCCCGCGCCGCTGCAGGCCGCGCTCGGCACCGCGCAGGCCTCGCTCGCCCAGGCCCAGGCCAACCACGCCAACGCCCGCGCCAACGCCGACCGCGCGCGCAAGCTGGCGCCGCAGAACTACGTCTCCGCCGCCGACCTCGACAATGCGCTGGCGGCCGAACGCAGCGCCGCGGCCGCGGTGCAGGCCGGTCGCGCGGCCGTGGATTCGGCGCGCATCAACCTCGGCTACGCCACCGTACGTGCGCCGATCAGCGGCCGCGCCGGCCGCCAGCGCGTGACCGAGGGCGCGCTGGTCGGGCAGGGCGAGGCAACCCTGCTCACCACCGTCGACCAGATCGACCCGCTGTACGCGAATTTCTCGCTCGGCGTGGGCGAACTGGCGCGCATCCGCGAGGCGCAGTCGGCGCCGGGCGCGGAGTCGAGCGTGGAGGTCGTGCTGCCGGACGGCAGCGTGTACGCGCACGCCGGCACGCTGGACTTCTCCGGCGACATCGTCGATCCCGCCACCGGCGCGATCTCGATGCGCGCGCGCATCCCCAATCCCGACGGCCAGCTGCTGCCCGGCACCTACGTCAGCCTGCGCGCGCAGCTGGGCGAACTGCAGGACGTGTTCGCGATCCCGCAGGCCGCGGTGCAGCGCGATGCCAAGAGTGCGTACCTGATGGTGGTGGGCGAAGACGGCAACGTCGCGCGCCGCGATGTCACGCTCGAGCGCGCCGAAGCCGGCCGCTGGATCGTGAGCGGCGGCCTGGCGGGCGGCGAGCAGGTCATCGTCTCCGGCCTGCAGAAGGTCAAGGCCGATGCGCCGGCGAAGGCGGTGCCGTGGACGCCCGCGCCGGCGCCTGGCTCCGCGCCCGCATCCGGCAGCGCGCAGGCGCCCGCGACCGGCGCCGGCGAGACGCCCGCGCCCGGAACCGCGCCCGCGGGCGACGCACCCGATGCGCCGCCGGCGGAGAACGACGCCGGCGCCGATCCCGCCACCGGGGGCTGACCGGCCATGTCACGGTTCTTCATCCACCACCCGGTCTTCGCCTGGGTCATCGCGATCCTGATCTCGCTCAGCGGCGTGATCGCGCTGCTCAACATGGGCGTGGAGTCCTATCCCAACGTCGCGCCACCTCAGGTCACCGTGGGCGCGAGCTACCCGGGCGCCGATGCGCGCACCGCCGAGCAGGCCGTCACCCAGGTGATCGAGCAGCAGCTCACCGGCATCGACAACCTGCTGTACTTCAGCTCGACCTCGAGCTCGTCCGGCCGGGTGTCGATCACCCTCACCTTCGAGACCGGCACCGACGCGGACATCGCCCAGGTGCAGGTGCAGAACAAGGTGTCGCTCGCCACGCCGCGGCTGCCGACCGAGGTGGTGCAGCAGGGCGTGGTGGTGGCCAAGGCCAACAGCGGCTTCCTGATGGTCGTGGGCCTGCGCTCGAGCGACCCGGCGATGGACCGCAACGCGCTCAACGACCTGATCGCCTCACGCATCCTCGAGCCGCTGGCGCGCGTGCCGGGCGTGGGCAACACCCAGCACTTCGGCTCCGAGTACGCCATGAACATCTGGCTCGACCCGGTCAAGCTGCAGGGCTACGGCATGTCGGCCAGCCAGGTGCTCACCGCGGTGCGCGGGCAGAACGCGCAGTTCGCCGCCGGCTCGATCGGCGCCGATCCGGCGCCGCAGGGCCAGGGCTTCACCGCCACGGTGGCGGCCGAGGGCCGCTTCAGCACGCCCGACGAATTCCGCAACATCATCCTGCGCGCCGACAGCGACGGCGCGGTGGTGCGCCTGGGCGACGTGGCCCGGGTGGAGGTCGGCGCCCAGGGCTACGGTTTCGACGCCAAGTTCAACGGCCAGCCCACCGGCGCGGTCGCGGTGATGCTGCAGCCGGGCGCGAACGCGCTGGCGGTGGCCGAGGCGATCACCGCGCGCATGGACGAGCTGCAGACGACGTTCCCCGCCGGGGTGGAGTGGTACACGCCGTTCGACAGCACCACCTTCGTGCGGATCTCGATCAACGAGGTGGTCAAGACCCTGATCGAGGCGGTCGTGCTGGTGTTCCTGGTGATGCTGCTGTTCCTGCAGAACCTGCGCGCGACGATCATCCCCACGCTGGTGATCCCGGTCGCGCTGCTGGGTACCTTTCTGGGCCTGAGCCTGATCGGCTACACCATCAACCAGCTGACCATGTTCGCGATGGTGCTGGCGATCGGCATCGTGGTCGACGACGCGATCGTGGTGATCGAGAACGTCGAACGCATCATGTCCGAGGAGCACCTGCCGCCGGTCGAGGCGACCGAGAAGGCGATGGACCAGATCACCGGCGCGGTGGTCGCGATCACGGTGGTGCTCGCCGCGGTGTTCATCCCCAGTGCGCTGCAGGGCGGCGCCTCGGGCGAGATCTACAAGCAGTTCGCGATCACGATCGCCATGGCGATGGCGTTCTCGGCCTTCCTCGCGCTGGGCTTTACCCCGGCGCTGTGCGCGACCTTCCTCAAGCAGCACGCGGCCCCGGGCGAGCATCCGGACGGGAAGAAGGAGAACTGGATCGTCCGCAACTTCAACCGCGGCTACGAGCGGGTGAGCCGCACCTATGTCGGCCACATCGGCAGTGCGATCCGGCACGCGCCGCGCTGGATGATCGTGTTCGCCGCCCTGAGCGTGGCCTGCGGGCTGCTGTTCACGCGCCTGCCCGGAAGCTTCGTGCCCGAGGAGGACCAGGGCTACGCGCTGGCGATCGTGCAGCTGCCGCCGGGCTCGACCCTGCAGCGCACCCAGGCGGTGTTCGAGCAGGTGCGCGGCACGCTCGAAGGCATCGACGGCTTCGAGGGCATGATGCAGATCGCCGGCTTCAGCTTCGTCGGCCAGGGCGAGAACGTGGGCATGGCGTTCGTCCGGCTCAAGCACTGGGACGAGCGCGACGTCACTGTGCCCGAGTTCATCCAGCAGGCCAACGGGGCGCTGCAGGGCGTGCGCGACGCGTCGATCTTCGTGGTCAACCTGCCCACGATCCAGGGCCTGGGGCAGTTCGGCGGGTTCGACATGTACCTGCAGGACCGCGCGAGCCTCGGCCGCGAGGCGCTGGGGCAGGCGCGCGACACCCTGCTCGGCGCCGCCGCGCAGCGCGGCGACGTGCTGTCCGGCGTGCGCCCGAACACGCTGGCCGACTCGCCGCAGCTGCAGCTCGACGTCGACCGTGCCCAGGCGCAGGCGATGGGGCTGGCGGTGGGCGATGTGTACAACGCGATCCAGCTGATGCTGGCGCCGGTGTACGTCAACGACTACTTCGCCGAGGGCCGCATCAAGCGCGTGATCATGCGTGCCGATGCGCCCTACCGCACCGGGCCGGAGTCGTTCTCACGCTTCTTCAGCCCGTCCACGCAGATGGATGCGGACGGCAACGCGGCGATGATCCCGCTCAGCAACGTGGTGGCCTCTGAGTGGGTGATGAACTCGCCCTCGCTCACCCGCTACAACGGCTATTCGGCGGTGAACATCAACGGCGCGCCCACCCCGGGCCGCAGCTCCGGCGAGGCGATGAACGCGATGGAGGACATCGTGGCCGAGGAGCTGCCCACCGGCATCGGCTTCGACTGGACCGGACTGTCCTACCAGGAAATCATCGCCGGCAATACCGCGACCCTGCTGCTGGTGCTCTCGGTGCTGGTGGTGTTCCTGTGCCTGGCCGCGCTGTACGAGAGCTGGTCGATCCCGGTCTCGGTGCTCCTCGTGGTGCCGCTGGGCATCCTCGGCGCGGTGGTGTTCACCATGATGCGCGGGCTGTCGAACGACATCTTCTTCAAGATCGGGCTGGTGACGGTGATCGGCCTGGCGGCGAAGAACGCGATCCTGATCGTGGAGTTCGCGGTGCTCGAACGCGCGGCCGGCAAGACCCTGCGCGAGGCGGTGGTGGAGGCGGCGCGCCTGCGCTTCCGCCCGATCCTGATGACCTCGCTGGCCTTCATCATGGGCGTGGTGCCGATGGCGATCTCCACCGGCGCCGGCGCCAATGCGCGCCACGCGATCGGCACCGGCGTGATCGGCGGCATGCTGTTCGCCACCTTCCTCGGCCTGCTGCTGATCCCGGTGTTCTTCGTCGCGGTGCGGCGCATGCTCGGCGACAGCATGGACGAGCCGCTCCCGGGAACGGGCAAGGCCACGCCGGCGTCGGGACCTGTGTCGAAGGGTTGACGGCTGGCGGGTCAGGCGCGTGGCGGAGCCGCCACGCGCATCGATGCGTGGCGGCCGCGTGGCCGCGCGCGCGTGGAGCGACGGGTGCGCGGCCCATGCCGGGCGATGGCGCGACGAGCGGGCCGCGCCGTCACGCGCGACCCGGGCGACTCAGCCTTGGCGCGCCAGGTGCATGGCGTAGAAGGCCGCACCCAGGTGCGGCGGATGCAGCGGCGCGCGCAGGTCGAAGCGCGGGCAGGCCGCGTGCAGCGCCTCGGTGAATGGCGCCAGCAGCAGTTCGCCGGCGCTGAAGGCGCCGCCCGAGTAGGACACCGGCACCGCTTCGCCGTCGTCGAACGCGAGCGTGCGGCGCAGCGCATCGGCGATGCGCGCCAGCTCTTCGCCGGCGACCCGGAAGATGCTCGCGGCGGTGGCGTCGCCCAGCCCGGCGGCCTCGGCGACCAGCGGCGAGAGCTGCGCCAGCGCGCCGCGCGCCAGCGCGTGCTCGCCGTACACGTGCGCGCACAGGTCCAGGTCCTGCCGCAGTGCGAGCCGTTCGCGCAGCAGCGCGTGCAGCGGGCCGCGCGGCAGCCGGCCGTCGCTCATGCGCGAGAACGCGTTGAGCCCCTGCACCGCGATCCAGTACGCCGAGCCTTCGTCCGAGAACGCCTCGCCCCAGCCGCCGCAGCGCGCCGATGCGCCCGCGCGCTGGCCGTAGCCGATCGATCCGGTGCCGGCGACGATGTTGATGCCGTCGCCGCAGTCGAACGAACCGGCCCAGCCGCAGACCATGTCGTTGTCGCAGGTGTAGCGCTCGTGGCCGAGCAGGTCGCGCGGCAGCGCGTCGAGCAGCGGCGTGACCCGGCTGTCCTCGCCGTAGGCGGGCAGGCCGAAGAACGCGTGGTCGATCGCGGCGCGGGAGCGCCCGGCGCGCGCGAGCGCCGCGTCGATGCCTTCGCCCAGCGCCGCCCGCACGCCGTCGAGGCCGACCTGGGGATGGTAGGTGGTGCCGACCCGGGCCTCGCCCAGCAGGCCGCCGCTGGCGTCGACCACGGCGACGCGGGTCTTGGTGCCGCCGCCGTCGACGCCCAGGTAGCAGTCGCCCGCCATCAGTCGGCCAGTGGGTGGATGCGCACGCCCTGCACGACGCGGTTCACCGTGCCCTGGCGGTTGGGATTGTCGGGCGACAGGCCCAGCGCGCGCGAGGCGAGGAAGGCGTAGACCTGCGCGACCGCGATGTACGGCCACAGCAGGTCGACGTCGGCGGCCGTGGCCAGGCCGGGCACCGCCAGCGTGTCGCGCGCGCCGGGCGTGCGCGGCTGCGCGCCCACCTCGATCACGCGCGCGGCGCAGCCGTCGCGGCGCAGCTCGTCCACCAGGTCGTGGTCGTAGGCGCGGGTCATCGGGTCATTGGACACGAACACCACCACCAGCGTATTGCCGGTGACGAAGGTCTTGGGCCCGTGGCGGAAGCCGAGCGGCGTGTCGAAGCAGGTCGCCACCGCGCCATTGCTCAGTTCGCCCAGCTTGAGGCAGGCCTCGCGCGCCAGGCCCTGGAACGGGCCACTGCCCAGGTACACCACGCGGTCGAAGCCGCGCAGCGCCAGTTCCTGCAGCATCGGCCGCGCCTGCACGATGACCGCGGCGGTGGCGTCGGCGATCGGCGCGACCCGCGCGTCCAGCGCGGGAATCCCGCCCAGCGCGGCCAGGGTGGCGTACATCATGCAGCTGAAGCTCGAGGTCATCGCGAAGCTGGCGTCGTGGGTTTCCTCCGGCAGCGTCAGCGTCAGCGCCTGGCGCGCGCTGATCCGCGCCAGTGCGCCCTCGGCATTGCAGGTCACCACCAGGTGGCGCACGTCGCGCACCAGGGATTCGGCCAGCTGCACCGCGGCCAGGCTCTCGGGGCTGTTGCCGGAGCGGCCGAAGGAGACCAGCAGCAGCGGCTGCGCCGGGTCCAGGTGCAGGCGCGGGCAGCTGACCAGGTCGGTGGTCGGCACCGCGTCCACGCGCGCGGCGAGCTGGCGGTCGAGCACCGCGGCCAGGCATTCGCCGATGTAGGCCGAGGTGCCGGCGCCGGTGAGGATCACCCGCGCCGACGCGTCGCCGGCGAGCGGCGCGACGAAGGCCTCGATCCGCTCGCGCATCGCGGCCAGCAGGGTGTGGGTGCGCTCGAGCATGCGCGGCTGCTGCACGATCTCGCGCGCGGTCCACAGCGCGCCGGAGGCGTCGAGCTCCGGTTCCGGGATGCCGAGCAGCAGGTCAACGGGAGTCATGGTGGGGATGGCAGGCACGGTGGTAGTCGTCCAGGACGGTGGCGACATGCGCCATGGCGAGGGAATGGGGATCGGCGTCGGCGCGGCCCTCGCGCAGGGCGCGCAGGGCGTGCGGCAGGTACTGGCCGAGCAGGGCGATCGACGGCGGCTGTGCGCGCAGGTTGGCGAACAGCCGCTCGCGCGCCTGTTCGATCCGGGGGTCGGGCCAGTAGTAGCGGATGCGGTCGCTCAGGCTGTACGAGAGGTCGCGTTCCAGCTGCGTGCCGGTGGCGTGGTAATAGCGCTGCCAGTGGCCCGGCTGCGCGTGCATGCGCGCCAGCGCGACCTCGCGCAGGTTGGCGCGATCTTCCGGCGCGACGGTCTCGCGCTCGATCGCGTCCAGCGCCCACAGCGCCTCGCGCAGGGCGAACGTGAGCCCCGGGCCCACTTTCAGGATCGCGAAGTGGTCGCGCACCAGCGTGGCGAGTGCGTCCTGGGTCTGGTAGTCGGTCGAATGCGCCTCGAACACCATGCCCGGTACCGCCAGCACCGCCTCGCTCAGGGCGCGCGCGGCCTTGGGCCGGTAGTCGATCACCTCGTGGTGGTCGAACTCCACGCCCGGCTGCACCACCGAGGCGATCACCCGGCGCCAGGCGTCGTCCAGGCCGGCCGCGGCGAAGGCGGCGCGGTGGGCGTCGATGGTCGCCAGCGCCGCGTCGGGCGTGGTCACGGAGAGGCCTTCGATGGCCTCGGTCGCGCCGCCCGGCACCGGCACCTCGGTGCCGATCACGTACACCAGCGGTTCGCCGCCGGCCGCCGCGTGCGCGGCCTCGGCCGCGCGGCACAGGCGTACCGCGCGGGCGACGATGGTCGCCTCCGGCAGCGGCACCGGATCGCCCTCGCAGGCCATCGAGCAGTCCAGGTGGATCTTGCGGAAGCCGGCGGCCACGTAGGCCGCGACCATCGTCTCGGCCTTGTCCATCGCCGCATCCGCGCCGAGCGCGGTCCACGGGTTCGGGCCCAGGTGGTCGCCGCCGAGCGCGATGCGCGCGTGGTCCACGCCGACCGCGTCGGCGATGCCGTGCACGAAGCGCACGAAGTCCGCCGGCGTCATGCCGGTATAGCCGCCGTCCTGGTTGACCTGGTTGCAGGTCGCCTCGAACAGCGCCACCGGCGCGTCCACGCGCTGCGCATGGCGCAGCGCCGCTTCGATCACCAGTGGATGGGCCGAGCACACCGAGGCGATGCCGCAGGCGTCGCCGCCGCGATGGCGCTGGATCAGGTCGAGCATGACGCGCATGGCGTGCGGTTCCGTGTCAGGGGCGGGGCGCGGCGGGTGCGCGCTCGGGTTCCATCACCAGCAGCAGCGAGGCGACCAGCGCCAGCGCCAGGCCGACCATCTTCAGCGGCCCCGGCACCACGCCGGCGAACAGCAGCGACAGCACCGCGGTCACCAGCGGCGCGCCGGCATTGGTCAGCGGTGCCACCACGATCGCCTTGCCGTAGCGGAAGGCGTACACCAGCGTCAGCGCGCCGACGGCGTTGAGGATCTGGATCGCCGCGGTCATCCACGGGCCGTCGAGGCCCAGGTTCACCGGCTGGCTGAGATCGGTCATCGTCCAGGCCACGGGCACCAGCAGCAGCGCGCCGGCCATCATGTAGAAGAAGATGCTCTCGGCGCTCACGCTGTCGTTGGCGAGCTTCATGAAGTAGGCCTGCACTCCCCAGGCCGCCATGATCAGCAGCGCCAGCGGGAACCAGCCAAGGCCCTGCGCATCGCCGTCGCCGAACGACAGGTCCAGCATCGGCAGCGCCACCAGCGCCAGCACGATGCCGGCCGCGCCCAGCCTGCCGGTGCGTTCGCGCAGCAGCAGCATCGACAGCGCGATGGTGACCACCGGCGAGAGCGAGATGATCGGGAAGATGAAGTATGCCGGCCCGGTGGTCAGTGCCTTGAACAGGATCATCTGCCCGCCCGCGCCGAGCAGGCCGATGGCCATGCCGAACCCGATCGCGCGCGGGCTGCGGTCCAGCGCCCAGCCCGCGCGCCCCAGCACGAACAGCGCCGGCGGAATCATCGTCAGCGCCCACACGCAGTACACCAGCGTGTCGGGGAAGCCGCGCTCGGCCGACAGCCCCGCAAGCGCGCCCCAGGCGCCCCACAGGACGACCGTCACCAGCGCGTAGGCCAGCCACGGGCGGGCACGCTGCGAGCCGGCGCTCATGCCGCGCCGCCCTCGGGCGTGGCCTGCAGCAGCAGGAAGCCTTCGAAGCGCGCATCGAGGCGCGCCGCGCCCGCGTCCACCACGCCCAGGTCGCGCGCGTTGAACAGGTCGCGCACGCGCCAGCGGCCGCGCGACAGTCCGCGCAGTTCGACCGCACCGCTCCAGTCGTCGGCGTAGAAGGCGTAGTACATCGCGCCATCCTTCGCGATTGCGTGCGCCTCGGGCCTGTCGAAGCCGATGTCGTACAGCGCGCCGCGGTATTCGCCCTTCGGCAGCATGTGCGCCTTGTACAGGTCCACCCACTTGCGCCACAGCGCTTCCTTCTCCGGCGTCAGCACGAAGCCGCCGGGCGGCAGCGGGCCGGGGTTGGGGCGGTCGGTGTCGCGCGGCCAGGTGAACTTGGTCGAGATCACCGCGCCGATGCCGACGCTGCTGGCGAAATCCTGGCCGCCGGTGCTGAGTTCGACGTGGTCGCCGGCGTAGCTGCTGCCGCGCCCCATCAGCGCCTTGACGGTCTTGCCCTTGTGCCGCACCTGCCACGACGAGAGCGGATCGGACGAGGGGAACTGGTCGGTCGCCGGCAGGTTGTGGAACGCGAACGCGGTGCCGCAGGGGCACAGTTCCACCACCGCCTCGGGATTGGCCGCGCGCGCGGCGGCGTGGATGGCGTTCCAGAAGTCGGGCATCTTCTCGCACGACTCGGCCGGGTGCGCGTGGTTGTGCGCGGGGTTATGGCAGGGCGCGACCGCGTTGAGGTGCTGGCCGTCGAGCTTCAGGCCCTCGAAGCCCCATTCGCCGATCGCCTTCTTCACGAACGCGACGTAGTAGTCGATGGTCTTGCCGTAGGCGGGGCACTGGGTGAGCGCGTTCCACCACGTCACCTTCTGGAAACCGCCGTACTCGTCGAGCAGCAGCATGTCCGGGTGCTGGTGCAGCACGTCGCTGCCGGGGTCGGCCGCCAGCGGCGCCAGCCACAGCCGTGGGCGCAGGCCCTGGGCGCGCACCGCATCGGTGAAGGCGCGCATGTCGGCGTCGCCGCGCGGGAACTTGCGCAGGTCGATCGCCCAGTCGCCCTCGTTGGTCTGCCAGCCGTCGTCCAGCACCGCCCACTCGAACCCGAGTTCGCGCGCCTTGGGCAGGGTCGCCAGCACCTGCTCGGTGGTGAAGTCGCGCTCGTAGCCCCAGGCGCACCAGATCGGCGCGAAGGTGGACGCCGGCACCTCGCGCGCGGCGATGCCCTGGTCGCCCAGCAGGCCGCGGTAGAGTTCGAGCGGGGCGTAGAAATCGCCGCTGTGCACGCACAGCAGCGTGCGTTCGGTCGTCAGCGTGCCGCCCGGCGGCAGCGTGGCCGGCTGCGCGCTTTCAAGCGCGATGCTGGCGCCGCGCGCGGTCTTGCGCACCGGCATGTCCAGCAGCCGCGGCACCGCCTCGACATGGCCCACGGCCAGGCCGCCATCGCGGCGCCACAGGTCGGCCACCGGGGTGCCGCCACCGTAGTCGGACGAATCCATCGCCAGGGTGTTGCGCTGGTTGAAGTCGGCGTCCACCGGCTGCACCCAGTCGCGCCGGTCGGTATGGGTGGCGCCGGAGAAGCTCCAGAAGCCCCCGGGCGCATCGTCGAGCTCGTGCGCTGCGTTGCGCCAGCCGGCCAGCTCCACCGGGGCGTCGCCGCCGTTGCGCCAGGTGGTGGCCAGGATCGCCAGGCCGGGATAGCGTGCGTAGAAGGTCAGGTCGACGGTCTTCTCGATCCCGCCGGCCGAGCGGCCGCGCAGGACATGGCGCCGTCCGCTGCCATGGCGCGCGTCGTCCAGCGGTTCGATGTGCTCGTCGACGAAGGCGAAGTCCTGCAGTTCGCTGCCATCGGCCAGCAGCAGCACTTCGCTGGGCTGGAAGCCGGTCATCGCGGTGCCGCCGCGCTCGATCGCGGTATGCATGCGCGCGTCGAAGCGGATCGACAGGTGGTCGTCGTGCGCCACCGCGCGTGCCGGCCGGGAGGACCCGGCACGCGCGGCGGACACAGAGGGGAGCGCGGCCAGCGCGACGGTGCCGGCGGCCAGCTTGAGGACGGTGCGGCGTCCGATCGGGGTCATGGGACGGTTCCGAAGGAGTGCGGGGGCATTCTGCGCGACGGCTTCGAGTGATGCAACATTTTTGTTGCGATATGTTGTATATAAGTTTCGTTACATTCCCATGGAGCCCGCGATGCACGCCCGAACCCTTGCCTGCCTCGGCGCCGTGCTGGCGCTCGCGACCGCCTGTGCGCCGGTCGCCACCACCCCCGCCATGGCCGGCGCGCCCGTGCCGGACGCGACCTACACCATGGCCGATTTCGCCCGCGTGGCGAAGTTCGACGCGCACGTGCACGCCAACACCTCCCAGCACGCCTTCCTCGACCAGGCCGCGGTCGACAACTTCGAACTGCTGACGATCAACGTCGACTATCCGGTGTTCCCGTCGATCGCCGACCAGCGCACCGCGGCGCTGGCGCTGGCGAAGGCCGATCCCGCGCGCCTGCACTGGGCCGCCACGTTCTCGATGGACGGCTTCGGCACGCCGCAGTGGCGCAGTTCGGTCGGGCAGGCGATCGACGCCGCGGCCAATGAGGGCGCGCTGGCGGTCAAGATCTGGAAGAACGTCGGCATGATCGAAAAGGATGCGCACGGGCGCCTGGTCATGCTCGACCATCCCGCGCTGGCGCCGGTGGCCGAACACGTGCGCGCGCGCGGCTTGGCCCTGATCGGCCACCAGGGCGAGCCGCACAACTGCTGGCTGCCGCTGGAGCAGATGACCACCGACAACGACCGCGAGTACTTCGCCAACCATCCGCAGTACCACATGTACCTGCATCCGGACGAGCCCTCGTACGAGGACCACATGGCGGTGCGCGACCGCTTCGTGGCCGCGCACCCGCAGTTGCGCTTCGTCGGCGCGCACATGGCCAGCCTCGAATACGACGTCGACCGCGTGGGCGCGTTCCTCGACCGGTTCCCCAACGCCAGCGTCGACCTCGCCGCGCGCATGAGCCAGGTGCAATACCAGTCGGTGCGCGACCGCGAACGCGTGCGCCGCTTCTTCATCCGCTACCAGGACCGGATCCTCTACGGCACCGACCTCACCCAGGGTCCGGATGCGGAACCGGCCGAGTTCGCGCGCAGCGCGCACGAGACGTGGACCTCCGACTGGCGCTACCTCGCCACCGGCGAATCCCAGCGCGTGGACATGATCGACGCCGACGTGCCCGGCCTGGCGCTGCCGCGCGATGTGATCGACAGGATCTACTTCGCCAACGCGCGCCGCGTGTTCCTGCGCGACGGCCGCTGAGTCGATGCGCGCGCCGGCCTCAGGCCAGCAGCAGTTCGAACCCGAGCTGCTGGCTGGCGGCGCGGATCTCCTCCGGCGCGCCGGTGTCGGTGATCAGCACGTCGAGCTCGCGCACCGGGATGATGCGGTGCAGGCACACGGTGCCGAACTTCGAACTGTCGGTGATCGCCACCACGTGCCGCGCGGCCTCGACCATCTTGCGGTTGAGCATCGCCTCGGGCTCGTAGTGCGTGGTGATTCCGCGTTCGAGGTCGAAGCCGTCCACGCCCAGGAACAGGCGGTCCACGTGCAGCGCGTCGAGCGCCTCGACCGTGAGCCCGCCGTAGAAGGCCATGTTCTTGCGCCGCAGCTCGCCGCCCAGCATCACCAGGCGCAGGTTGGTCTTGGGCGTGAGCGCGGTGAGCACGCCGAAATCGTTGGTGACCACGGTCACCTCGATGTTGGGCAGCGCCTCGGCCAGCTGGATCGCGGTGGTACCCGAATCGATGGCGATGGTGTCGCCGGCCTTGACCAGGGCGGCCGCGCGCTGGCCGATGCGCCGCTTCTCGTCCAGGTGCGCGGTGCGCTTGGCCTCGTAAGGCGGCTCGGCCAGGGTGCCGCCGACCACGTGGCTGTCGATCGCGCCGCCGTAGGCGCGCGCCATCACCCCGCGTTCGGCGAGGTAGCGCAGGTCCTTGCGCACGGTCTGCATGCTGACGCCGAACCGCCGCGCCAGCGCGGTCACCTGCACGCTGCCGTGCTGGCGCACGAGTTCGCTGATCTGCAGGCGTCGCTGGCTGGTGTCGCGGGTGGCGGCCATGGGGTCCTTTCCTTGTGACGCCCGAGTATGCGACATTTCGTTAAATTTCGCTATTGATGCAAAACGAAACATGAGATAGGCTCGGTTTCGTTTCGTTAAGCCTTGCCGCCCAACGCCCGAGGAGAGAGCCGCCGTGACACCCGCCCGCCTGCACCGAAAGACGCTTTTCTGCAGTATCGCCCTGGCCCTGCTGCCGTCCGCGGCCTTCGCCCAGCAGGCCGGGGCCGACACCACCGCCGATCCTCAGGCCGGCCAGCCCGCCGCGGAGTCGATCGAATCGCTCGACACCGTGATCGTCACCGGCGTGCGCGGCAGCCTCGCGCGCGCCACCGAACTCAAGCGCGAATCCTCGACCGTGCAGGACTCGATCAGCGCGCTGGAGCTGGGCAAGTTCCCGGACGACAACGTGGCCGATTCGCTCAGCCACATCACCGGCGTGTCGATCTCGCGCACCGCCGGCGGCGAAGGCCAGAAGGTGAGCGTGCGCGGCCTCGGGCCGGAGTACACGCTCACCACCTTCAACGGACGCATCCTCGCCACCGACGGCGCCGGGCGCGATTTCGCCTACGACGTGCTGCCCGCGGACGTGATCAGCGGCGCCGACGTGATCAAAGGCGCGCAGGCCTCGCTCACCGAGGGCGCGATCGGCGGCCTGATCAACCTGCGCTCGGCCAGCCCGTTCGACCAGGCCGGCCAGCATGGCGTGGTGCGGCTGGAGGGCGACCGCAACCTGATGTCCGAGCAGAACGGCGGCAAGCTCTCGGCCGCCTACAGCAACACCTTCGCCGACGACACCTTCGGCGTGCTGCTGGGCGTGGTCTACGGGCGCCGCAAGGACCGCACCGACGTGGCCGGCAACGACGGCGGCTGGAGCCGCAACGCAGACCCCACCGACGAGA
This sequence comes from Luteimonas rhizosphaericola, assembly GCF_029888045.1. Lineage (GTDB taxonomy): Bacteria > Pseudomonadota > Gammaproteobacteria > Xanthomonadales > Xanthomonadaceae > Luteimonas > Luteimonas rhizosphaericola. The sequence goes on from NZ_JARXRN010000025.1 coordinate 450,164, forward strand.
GCTGGCTGTGGGGCAACACCTGGGGCGGGCACATCGACCCCAACGGCAACGGCGTGCTGGACGAGGAGGAATACGGCCTGATCGGCCCGGGCCAGTTCCGCATCGGCTCGATCCTGGAGGAGAAGAAGCGCAAGGCGTTCTCGGCGAAACTCGAGTGGCGGCCGAGCGACAGCGTGAAGATCTCGGTCGACGGGCTGAAGACGCGCCTGGACTCGCCGCAGGTGGGCTACCAGCAGTCGTACTACCCGCTGTTCGCGCCGGGCCGCTGGTCGAACATGACGATCGACAACGGCATCGTCACCGACTTCACCATGGACAATCCGGATCCGGAACTGCGGCTAAACCCCGAACTGCTGAACCAGACCGAGTACCGCGTGGTCGATACCGACCTGTACGGCGTCAACGGCGAGTGGAAGGTCAACGACGACTTCACCGTCACCGCCGACCTGTACCGCTCGACCTCCAGCCGCTATTCCGGCGGCCAGGACTCGTACGTGGTGCTGCGCATGGCGCGGCCGAACACCGCCCGCATCTGGCTCGACGGGGGCATCCCCAACGTCGACGCGGACTTCGACGACGGGCGCAACCTGATCGACGGCCTGGCCAACGGCGAATTCGGCCCCAGCGATTTCAACACCCACTACTTCTCGCTGGCCGGCGACAACATCGACGACCGCATCAACGGCGGCTCGGTGGCCGGCGAGCTGTACGTCGGCGAGCTCGGGATCGAACGGCTGAAGTTCGGCTTCAACCGCACCGACCGCCGCAAGGCGCGCGACCTGGTCAACAACGCGCTCAACGGCGGCGCCGACTACTACTCCAGCGGCAACGCGATCAACGTGGGCGACCTCGGCGGCAGCGTGCTGTCGGACACCTTCAACCTGCCCAACTTCATGAGCGGCGTGTCGTCGGTGTTCCCGCGCTCGTTCCTGGGCTTCGACGTGCCGGGCTACATCGCCGCGCTGCGGGCCTACGACGGCAATCCGCGTCCCGGCGGCGGCACCTACGACTACGCCGCGGCCGCGCCGGTGTGGAACCCGCTGCAGAGCTACCGCGTGAGCGAGAAGACCAACGCGGCCTATATCGAACTCGACCTCGCCGGCGACCGCTGGGAGGGCAACGCCGGCCTGCGCCTGGTCAAGACCCAGACCACCGCCCAGGCCTGGGACGCGAAGATCCTGAGCATCGTCGAGTTCGGGGCGTTCAACTACTCCGCGGTGTACGACGAGCCGAGCTCGGTGTACCAGGAGGCCGAGTACACGTACGCCCTGCCGACCGCCAACTTCACCTGGCACTTCACCGACGAGCTGCAGCTGCGCCTGGGCGCGGCCAAGACCATGGCCCGCCCGGCGGTGAGCCAGCTGGCGCCCACCAACACCACCGAAAGCGTGTCCTGGGGCGAGTTCACCCAGATCTACGGCGGCAACGCCGAGCTCAAGCCCTACACCGCGCGCCAGGGCGACGTGTCGCTGGAGTGGTACTTCTCCGAGAACTCGATCGCCAACTTCGCCGTGTTCCACAAGCGCATCGAGAACCAGATCACCACCAGCTGGGAGCCGGGCCAGGACATCGGCGTGGGGCCGATCGTCGACACCGACGGCAACCCCATCACCGACGGACCGACCCTGTTCAACGTGATGCGCCCGATCAACGGCGACTACGCCAAGGTGCGCGGCTTCGAGGCCGGCCTGCAGCACTTCTGGGACAACGGCTTCGGCTTCCGCGCCCAGTACACGCGCAACTGGTCGAAGAGCTGGGTGGCCGACGAGGAGCGCCCGCTGGAAGGCATCGCGCCGTCGGTGTACTCGCTGGGCGTGATGTACGAGAAGGGCGCGTGGTCCGCCGGCGCGACCGCCGACCACACCGACGGTTTCGTCACCGCGATCAACGTGCTGGGGGGCGGCTACAACGAGCAGGCGGATCCGATCACCTGGCTCACCGCGCACGTCTCCTACAACGTCAACGACGACTTCACCGTGTCGCTGGAGGGCAGCAACCTGCTCGACGAGGAGAACACCTACAGCATCAACGGCAATCCGCTGCTGTCGCAGGGCTACTATCGCTACGGGCGTTCGCTCACCCTGGGGCTGAGCTACCGCTTCTGACGGCGCCACCCGGCCGGCCCGCGTGGCCGGCCGTTCCATCGGACAGGGAGTCGAGGCGATGCGGGGATGGAAGATCGTGGCGGGCGTGGTTCCGCTGGTCGTGGGACTGGCCTGCGGCGGTGCGTCGCAGGCGGTGCCGCGCAGTGCGGAGCGGTGGGTGGAGCTGCGGGCGATCGCCGACGGGTGGTTCGGGACGACCGCCTCCCGGCGCATCGCATCTCCGACAGCGTTGCGTCATGTGGGGGCGGCGGCGCCGCGACGCGTCGCGGCCGCGCCGGTGGTCGCCAGCTGGACCACTGCGCCCTCCGTCCCGATCGTGCCCTCCGCAGCGCCCTCGGTGCCCGCCGGAGCGCAGGCGGCGCCGCGCGTCACCGGCGGACGCGGCCATCGCCACCGGCGTGCGGCGGCCGCGTTCGAACCGGTGCCGCTGCAGTCGCGCATCGACGCCGTGCAGCCGATGACCGGCATCGTGCTGTGGAGCGACAACGCGTCCGGCCTGGCCGCGCTGGGCGACGACGTGCAGCTGGAGTTCGCCTACCTGCGCTACCGCGACGTGAGCCCGACCTCGAACGTCTTCGACTGGTCCGCCGTCGACACGCGCCTGGCCGCCGCGGCCGCGCGCGGGCACCAGATGATCCTGCGCTTCCACGACACCTATCCCGGCCGCACGGAGATCTCGATCCCGGCCGACATCGCCGACGGCCCGGACCACGTCACCGCCTTCCACACCGTCGAGGGCCGGCGCACCTTCATCCCCGACTGGCGCTCGCAGCGGCTGCGGCAGTTCGTGCTGGACTTCTACAGCCGTTTCGCGCAGCGCTACGACCGCGACCCGCGCCTGGCCTTCGTGCAGGTGGGCTTCGGTTCCTACGCCGAGTATCACCTGTGGGACGGGCCGCTGACGCTGGGGCAGACGTTCCCGTCCAAGGCCTTCCAGCGCGAGGCCCTCGAACACCTCGGCGCGCGCTTCGCGCAGACGCCATGGTCGGTGTCGATCGATGCCGCGAGCGAGGTCTACTCGCCGTTCCCGTCCGTGCCGTCGCTGCGCACCCTGCGCTTCGGCCTGTTCGACGACTCCTTCATGCACGAGCGCCACTCGGAAAGCGACAGCGAGTACAACCGCGCCGCCTGGCGCTTCTTCGGCGACGCGCGCCATCACGACGGCCCCGCCGGCGGCGAGTTCAGCTACTACAGCGAATACGACCAGGCCCACGTGCTCGACCTGCCCAACGGCCCGCACGGCCGCAGCTTCGAATCCTTCGCCGCCCAGTACCGCATCAGCTACATCATCGGCAACGACCAGCCGCGCTACCAGCCGCGCGCCCGCATCCGACAGGCCTCCATGGCCACCGGCTACGCCTTCCGCATCACCCGGCTCGAGAGCAACGGCCAATGCGTGCGCCTGACCGTGCGCAACGATGGCGTCGCTCCCATTTACCACGACGCCTGGCCCGCCGCGAACGGCCATCGGGCGGCCGCCTCGCTCAGGGGTGTTCTGCCGGGCGCGACACGCGATTTCGAGACCTGCCCGGGAGCCCACGCGCGCGACGCGCTGCAGGTGAGCATCGAGAGCGACCGACTCGTGCCGGGTCAGCGGATCCAGTTCGAGGCGGCGCTGCAGTAGCTAGCGTCGTACCGGACGGCGTGCGGATGATCGGTGGCGGGACTGTCCGACCAGCGGAGGGATTTGCTCGTCGCACTCCGGGGATGATGGCTTCTCGACTATTCGGCGTTCGCTCTGGGCGGCCATTCGCCGCCTCACGCGATTGCCACCGAATCAGTCCTTGGATCGGCCAAGGCCGAGGCCATGGTAGACCAGCACACACCCGAGCAGGAACGGAAACGACACGATCATAATGAAACGGAGCGGATCGTCCGCGACGTGTACAACGACGACGCTGGCTACACGTCGACGTCGCCCTGTAATGGACGCGATACCTGTCACAAGAAAGAAGATCCACACCGCCCAGCTGAGCAACCCGAGGGCGAAAAGCGAATATGCAGGCTCGTGCTTTCGGCCAGTCATTGCACCTGCGTTCCGAGCGTGTTGAGCGGGCAGGAGCCAGTATCGCTTGGAACTCGCGCGGATGCCTAGCCCTTGCGGCATGCCGCGCGGATCGGCGCTTTCGCAGATGACGATGGCCTCCAGGTGAACCGAGCCCGCGCCACCCAATGCAACGGAACTGAAGCCTGAGTCAAGCCGACCCGCGAAGCGGTTTCGGCTTGAATGAATTGTTAGGCGGCACGCTGCACATTGAACAGCACAAGCACGTAGCCAACGATCACGAGAACAACAAGCGCATAAGTGGAAGTGTGTTGCGCGGGACGTGGGAGGGAACAGAACCTGTCCCGCAAGGTGTACAGAAGCACGCAAGATGCGGACGACGCAAAGAAGACGCATACCACAAGCCACTCGCGTGCACTTAGCGTAGCCGATACGATTGCCGCGCCAAGTGCGAAGAGCCCGAGCGGCAATGCCGCGGCACTGACGCCGAACGCGGCTATCCAGGAACGAGTGACTAGAACTGTGGCCCGACTCGTAGTGTCCATGCCGCCTAACACCTGAGTTAAGCCGCGCCGCGAAGCGGCGTCGGCTTGGACGAATTGTTAGGCCGCGCCGATTTGACGGCACAAGCCCTCAAATTGGGTGAGGGCAGACTCAAGGAGGGTAGTGAGCTTGCCCACGACGTTGCCAGCAGAATCCCGCACGTCTGCGTCTATCACGACCTGAAGTGGCTCACCATCGAGGTGGGTGATAATTCCTTCAGGAAATTTAATCTGGATTGTCGCCTTGCTGCCGCCAGCCTTGGGCTCCAGGCGCATGCCTCGGTGGACATTGTGCAGCGTTGGAAACAGGCCGGAGTGACCGCCGTTGCGATCAAAGCCTCCATGCTTTTCTGTATTGGCCAGGTCCTTTAGTACCTTGAGCTCAAAGCAGGCTTGAGTAAACTGCTCAAGAGGAGCGGTGCTCTGCTTATGCTCTCTAAGCCACCGCTTCAGATGATCTGGTAGATTAGCGAGCAATGCGATGGCCGAATGCGCGTTGTTCTCGATCTCTTCAGGTGACATGTCCTTATCGAAGGTCATGCGGCCGGTAGTGCCTTCCTGCACGTACTTAACAGTCGACTGTATGTCGGTCTCTACGACCGTGCCGAGCGATGCGTAGATTCGCTGAATTCGCTTACCAATACTGGTGGACATGCCTGCGCGGCCTAACACTAATTAGACCCCGGAACCGGGGTGTAGCGAGGAGTATTCAGCCTCGCCCGACGCCGGTCAAACGCTTCTAGCAGCGCATCCGTCAAGGACTTCCAATCCCTTCGGGCCGGCTGCTGCGGCCTTGGCGTCGACGGGCGAGCCGCGGATCCGAGGTGATAACTCTTATCCAGTCGAAAGTGCCGGATATCCCGTCAGATCTAGGCGCGCCTCGCGATGCGCGCTCTCGCCTGATCTTTCGGAGCGCCGGCTGCAGGTCGTGACGATCAGGCACAAAAAAACCCGGCAGCCTGCGCTGCCGGGTTCTTGCGTCGACGCGCCGAAGGGGCGGCGGCGACGGCTTGGGGACTACTGGATCAGCGACGCTTGGCCGTCTTGGTGGCCGAAGCCACGACCTTCTCCGCTTCGGCCTGGGCCTTGACGGTGGCGGACTCGAGCTGCGACTTGGCGAGCTCGGCGATCGCCTCGTTGGTCTTGACGGTCGAGCCGAACACTTCCTGGCCGGCGCTGATGGTGCGCTCGACGTTCTCGCGGGCGATCTGCACGCCCTTCGGGAACAGGGTCTTCATGCCGTCGAAGTCGCGCACGTCGGCCGCGGCGCCGAAGAACGCGAAGGTGGCTTCGGCGTTCTCTTCGAGGGTCGCCATGTTCAGGCCGAAGACCTTGTGGGCGTTCTCGAGGGCAAGCTGGTTGATGCGCGCGGCGGTGTCGGCGAACTGACGCGTCGCGGCGGCGAACTGCTCGTTGTACTGGTAGTTCATGGTGATCTCCTGCGATCAGTGGCCGGCACGGAATTGCCGGGTTGTGCGGTGCACCATACCTGGCCTTTTGTTGCGATGCAACATATTTCGGCCGTGGGCGGCCGCCCTGTTCAGGAGGCTTGATAAATCAGACACTTACGCGTCAGGGCCGGTGTAACGGCAGCCCGAGGTGCAGGTTTCGTGGACCACCACTGCGCTGAGCAGGGGCAGCGCCGGGCGCAGCCGGTCCCAGATCCAGATCGCCAGGCGCTCGCTGGTCGGGTTCTCCAGGCCGGGCACGTCGTTGAGGTAGTGGTGGTCGAGCTGGTCGTACAGCGGGCGGAAGGCGGCCTTGATGTCGGCGAAGTCCATGACCCAGCCGGTGTCCGCGCCGGGTTCGCCGCTCACGTGCAGCTCCACCCGGAACGAGTGGCCGTGCAGGCGCGCGCACTTGTGCCCGAGCGGCACGTTGGGCAGCCGGTGCGCGGCTTCCAGGGTGAAGCTCTTGAAGATGTCCATCGCGGGATTCTCCGCTCATCGACGGGAGCCGGCAACGGCGGTCGCATCCACCTGGGCGCCAGATGCGTAGCGGCGGTGCAAGGGTCCCCGATCGCGTGCGCGCCGTTCTGGCGGCGCGTCCCCCGATGACTCACGCGGGCGATGCGCGGGCGTACGTTACGATTGCGGCCCGGTACCAGGGCCGCGCGATGCGCGCCGGATGCCGTTCCACACCACCGCCATGCCCCCGCGAGGAGCAAAGCCGATGACGCCCCAAGACCTGCTGAGCACCTACGGACCCCGCGAGTCGATGGAGTACGACGTGGTGGTGGTGGGCGCGGGCCCGGGCGGGCTGGCGACGGCGATCCGCCTGAAGCAGCTGGCCGCCGAGCACGGGCGCGAGGTGTCGGTGTGCGTGCTGGAGAAGGGCTCCGAGCCCGGCGCGCACATCCTCTCGGGCGCGATCATGGATCCGCGCGCACTGGCCGAGCTGTTCCCGGACTGGGAGTCGCGCGGCGCGCCGCTGAAGCAGGCGGTGACGCACGACGAGTTCCTGTTCCTCGACGACACCGGCGCGAAGTCCACGCCCGCCTTCCTGCTGCCGGACTGCTTCCGCAACCACGGCAACTTCGTGGTGTCGCTGGGCGCGGTGACGCGCTGGCTCAGCGCCCAGGCCGAAAGCCTGGGCGTGGAGATCTTCCCCGGCTTCGCCGCCGACGAGGTGCTCTACGCCGAAGGCGGCGCGGTACGCGGCGTGGCCACCGGCAACCTGGGCCTGGGCAAGGATGGCGACCCCACCGCCGAATTCCAGCTCGGCATGGAACTGCATGCGAAGTACACGATCTTCGCCGAAGGCTCGCGCGGCCATCTCGGCCGCCGCCTGATCGAACGCTTCGGCCTCGACCAGGGCCGCGACCCGCAGAGCTACGGCATCGGCATCAAGGAGCTGTGGCAGGCCGATCCGGCGAAGCACCAGCCGGGCCTGGTGGTGCACACCGCCGGCTGGCCGCTGCCCGACGACACCTACGGTGGCTCGTTCCTGTACCACGCCGAGGACGGCAAGATCGCGGTCGGCTTCGTGGTCGGACTGGACTATCGCAACCCCTACCTGAGCCCGTTCGAGGAATTCCAGCGCTGGAAGACGCACCCGTCGATCCGCAAGCACCTCGAAGGCGGCAAGCGCATCGGCTATGGCGCGCGCGCGATCACCGCCGGCGGCCTGCTGTCGCTGCCGAAGCTGGTGTTCCCCGGCGGCGCACTGGTCGGCTGCGAGGCAGGCACGCTCAACGCCAGCCGGATCAAGGGCAGCCACGCCGCGCTCAAGACCGGCATGCTCGCCGCCGAGGCCGCGTTCGCCGCGCTGGGCGAAGGCCGCGCGCAGGACGAACTGTCGGCGTATCCGGAGGCGTTCGAGTCCAGCTGGCTGCACGGCGAGCTGCAGCAGTCGAAGAACTTCAAGCAGTGGTTCAAGAAGGGCCGCACGCTGGCGACGCTGATGACCGGCATCGAGCAGTGGCTGCTGCCGCGCCTGGGCATCCGCAACCCGCCGTGGACCCTGCACCGCGACACGCCCGACCACGCCTGCCTGGAGCCGGCCGCGCAGCACGCGAAGATCACGTACCCCAAGCCCGACGGCGTGCTCACCTTCGACCGCCTGAGCTCGGTGTTCCTGTCCAGCACCCACCACGACGAGAACCAGCCCAGCCACCTCACGCTGAAGGATGCGTCGGTGCCGGTGGAGGTGAACCTGAAACAGTACGCCGGCCCCGAGGCGCGCTACTGCCCGGCGGCGGTGTACGAGTTCGTCGGCGAAGCCGGCAACGAGCGCCTGCAGATCAACTTCGCCAACTGCGTGCACTGCAAGACCTGCGACATCAAGGACCCCACCCAGAACATCGTCTGGGTCGCCCCGCAGGGCGGCGGCGGTCCGAACTACGCGGGGATGTAGGGATCGGGCCTGCGGCCGTTCTTCCGCGTGGCGGAGAAGCACAGGCGCACGCGGCGAACCTCATACCACGCGCGTCTTCCCTCCCTTCCCCGTTTCACCGAGGAAGGAAGGCCGGTCCGCACGAAGACTCTGCTACGCCACCCTCGCCACGAGCTAGTTGCCGGCGTGTCCGAGCCTCACGGCATATGGGCCGAAGGTGTTGCCGATGAAGCCGCCGGCGGTGTCGACGCTCAGCAGGCTGGCGTCGAGGTCGGTGGCAAGCGGCTGCCAGTCGCCGCCGTCGAGCGCGTAGTCGACCTCCAGCCGCGGCGCGGCGAGCCGGAACCGGAGCGTCGCCTGCGCGGGCATCTCGGGCAGCGCGACGCGCGCACGTTCGCGGCCGGCGGCGGGGTCGTCCTCGCCGGCGCGCTGCAGCAGCACCAGCGCCGCGCCGTCCGCGCTGCGTTCGAGCGCGGCGACCATATGCGCGGATTCGTTCTGCAGCAGGGCGAGCCCCGCGAGCTCGCCGGCCTCGAGTGCGCCCGGGTCGAGCGTGGTGGAGAACGTGGCGCGGTGGTGCTGCAGCCGGTGTCCGACGTACGACGACAGGGCCGCGCCCGTGCCGTGCAGGCCGAGCGGCGTGGGCGAGGGCGTGATGCGCAACCCACCGGCGCCGGTGGCGAACCAGGGCTGCGCGGGCGGATCGAGCAGCACCCACTGCGCCGGCAGCGCCGCGCCGTCGAAGGATTCCGTCCATGCCATCGGTCCGCCGTTCGGGCGCCTGGGCGCATCGCCGGGCGGCAGTGCCGGACGCGCCGACAGCGCCGGGACCGCTTCGCCGCGCGGCAGGATCACCGGCCAGCCGTCCTGCCACCGCACCGGCAGCAGGAAGGTCTCGCGGCCGAGGTTGTACTGGTTGCCGCGGTACGGGCGGGTGGCGAGGAATACCGCCCACCACGTGTCGTCCTGAGCGCGCACGAACTGCGCGTGGCCGGTCGAGGTGACCGGGTCGGGGCGCGCCGGATCGAGATCGCGCTGGGTCAGCGTCGGGTTGCCCGTCCACGCCTCGTACGGGCCGGTCACCTCGCGGCTGCGCCAGATCATCTGCGCGTGCTGCTCGCCGGTGCCGCCTTCGGCCGCGGTCAGGTAGTACCAGCCGTCGTGCTTGAACACGTGCGGGCCTTCCACATGCTCGGGGTTGCTGGCCGGGTCGACGCCGGCGTCCACCAGCTGCAGCCGCGGGCCCACCAGCGACAGCGTCTTCGCATCGAACTGCTGGATGAAGATCGCGCGGTGCCCGTCGTAGCGCATCGGGCCGTCGGGCACGCCGTTGTTGACCAGCCAGGCGCGGCCGTCGTCGTCGCAGAACAGCGAGGGGTCGATGCCGTCGAGATCCAGCCACGCCGGATCCGACCACGGCCCCGCCGGATCGCGTGCGGTGATGACGAAATTGCCCATGCCGCGGCCGGGGCAGTAGAAGCAGGTGTTGGCGATGTAGAACGTGCCATCGAAATGGCTGATGGTCGCGGCGAACAGGCCGCGGCTCAGCGCTTCGCCGTCGCCGTAGGGCATCTGGTCGACGCGGTCGATGGCGTTGCCGATCTGCCGCCACGACACCAGGTCGGTGCTGTGGAAGACGGGCAGCCCGGGGAAATACCCGAAGCTGGAGGTGACCAGGTAGTAATCGTCGCCGACCCGGATGGCGGAGGGGTCCGGGTAGAAGCCGGCGAGCACGGGGTTCGCATACTGCGTCGCGCCGGGGGCGGGGCCGCCGTCGTCGCCCTGGTAGTCGACGCGGATGAAGCGCGCTTCGCCGGCGCAGGCGCCGCCGATGGCCAGCAGCAGAACGAGCAGGGTACAGAGGGCGGCGGCGTGTCGTTGCATCGCGGTCAGTCCGTGGCGAGGGCGGCCGGCGGCGCGACTGCGAGGTTGGCGGAGCGGCGCCGCCACAGCGCATGCAAGCCGCGCGCGGCAAGGTCCTCGGGATGGCGCTGCACCCCGATCTCGAGCGTGGTGAGCGCACGCGCATACGCGGCGAGCAGGCGTTCGCTGCCGACCAGATGCACCTGCGCCGGGCGTGGGCCTTCCTGCGACAGCGCCCCGCCGCGCAGCTCGTGCCCGATCAGCAGGCCCGACAGGTACGAGGGCAGCGCGCTTTCGCCGAACTGTCCCGACAGCCCGGTGGTGCGCACGCCGAACAGGTGGTGCAGCAGGCCGCCCGGATCGCCGCTGCGGCGCAGGCCGGCGTCGAAGGCGTAGCCGTCGAAGCGTCCGTCGTCGGCCGCCATCAGCGCGCCGAGCAGGCTGTGGGTGCGCAGCAGCGCGTACACCTCGCCCGTCATCGCGGTATGGATGCGCTGGATGCGGCCGTCGTGGATCGTCACCCACTTGCTGTGGGTGCCGGGCAGGCACACGCGGTGCACGCCGCCGGGCAGCACGTCGAGCAGGGCCGCCAGCTGGGTCTCCTCGCCGCGCATCGCGTCGGGCACCATGTCCGACACCGTGTCGCGCAGCCCGGGCACCAGCCACAGCGCGCGCTGCTCGAACCCGGGCGGATGGATGCGCTGCAGCTGTCCGGCGATGTCGTCCAGCCCGGCCGGGCAGTCGAGATACGGCATCTCGTGCCAGCCGCCGCGCGCGCCGACCATGCCGCACAACAGCACGGTGTCGTCATCCCAGCCGGCGAGCGCCTCGGCCAGGACCTCGCCGTGGCGACCGCGGCTGGCCTGCGTGCCCTGGTCGCTGCGACGCCGCTCGCGCACCATGCCGTCGCCGTCAACCCGGTACAGGCGCAGGTGGGTGCTGCCCCAGTCGGCGGCGATCATGCGGTGCGCAGCCGCGCTTCGGGCAGGCCGGCGTCGGGGGCGAGCGTCAATGCGAACACGCCGCCGGCCTCGGGCGTACGCTCGAGTGCGTCCGCGTCAAGCTCCTCGCGCGCGGTGGTCACGTACAGCGTGTCCAGCGCCGCGCCGCCGAGCGTGCAGCACGACGGACGCCCGGCGGGAATCGCGACCACGCGGTCGACCGTGCCGTCGGGCGCGTAGCGCACCACGCGGCCGGCATCCCACTGCGCGTTCCACAGCCCGCCGGCGGCATCCACCGTCGAGCCGTCCGGCGCCTTGTCGCCCTCGACTTCGGCGAACACGCGCGCGCCGGTCACCTGCGCGCGCTGCGCGTCGTAGTCGCCGCACCAGATGCGCGGCTGCACCGAATCGCACCAGTACAGGGTGAGGCCGTCGGGCGAGAAGCACAGCGAGTTCGGCACCGTGGCTGGCGGCAGCGGCAGCTCGCGCAGCCCGTGCGCGGTGGAGAACTGGTAGAAGCGGCCCAGCGGCGGCGTCGCGCCGGTTTCGTCCTTGGTGCCGAACACGAAATGGCCATTGCGATCGCAGCGGCCGTCGTTGCTGCGCGTGGATGCGCCGAGCGCGACCTCCAGCGGCGCCAGCGTACGCAGCGCGAGCGGCCGGCCCGCGACCGGCGGTTCGGCGATGCGGATCGACTTGGCCAGCGCCAGCAGCAGCCGGCCGTCGTCGCACAACGCCAGGCAGCCGAGCGCTTCGGGCACGTCCCACGCATCGGTGGCGCCGCTGGCGGGACTGTGGCGCCACAGCCGGCGCGAGAGGATGTCGGTCCAGTACAGGCACTGCGCGCGGTCGTCCCAGACGATGCCCTCGCCCAGCTGGCAGCGGCTGTCGATGGCCAGGGCGGCGGTCGACGCGGACGCGGCGCTCATCGCCTCACCACTCCGCCACGCTGCCGTCCGCGTGCCGCCACAGCGGGTTGCGCCAGCGCGGCGGCTCCTGCGCGGCGCGTTCCAGCCGTTCCACGTCGATCTCCACGCCCAGGCCCGGGCCGGGCAGGGCGGCGATGCTGCCGGTTTCGTCGCATCGGAAGTCGTCCTTGTTGAGCACGTAGTCGAGCAGGTCCGCTCCTTCGTTGTAGTGGATGCCGATGCTCTGTTCCTGCAGCATCGCGTTCCAGCTGACGAAGTCCACCTGCAGGCAGGCGGCGAGCGCCACCGGGCCCAGCGGACAGTGCGGGGCGAGGCCGACGTCGTGCGCTTCGGCCATTGCCGCGATCTTGACGCATTCGGTGATGCCGCCGGCGTGCGACAGGTCGGGCTGCAGCAGTGCCAGGCCGCCGGCGGCCAGCACCGGCTTGAACTCGGCACGCGAGTACATGCGCTCGCCCGCGGCCAGCGGGATCGAGGTGGCGTCCGACAGCGGGCGGTAGTACTCCCACTGTTCGGGCAGCACCGGTTCCTCGACGAACAGCGGCTTGAACGGCGCCAGTTCGCGCAGCAGCACGCGCGCCATCGGCGCGCTCACGCGGCCGTGGAAGTCGATGCCGAAGTCGATCGCGTCGCCCACCGCCTCGCGCACCGCGGCCACTTTCGCCACCGCGGCGTCCACCGCGCGCGGGCTGTCGATCAGCCGCAACTCCTCGGTGCCGTTGAACTTGAAGGTGTCGAAGCCTGCGGCGTGGTGCGCCTGCATCTGCGCCACGATGTCGGCCGGGCGGTCGCCGCCGACCCAGCGGTAGGTCTTCATGCGGTCGCGCACCAGGCCGCCGAGCAGCTGGTACACCGGCACGCCCAGGGCCTTGCCCTTGATGTCCCACAGCGCCTGGTCAATGCCGGCGATCGCGCTCATCAGGATCGCGCCGCCGCGGTAGAAGCCGCCGCGGTACAGCACCTGCCACAGGTCGTTGATGCGCGAAGGATCGCGCCCGACCAGGTAGTCGCCGAGTTCCTGCACCGCCGCCTCGACGGTCGCCGCGCGGCCCTCGATCACCGGCTCGCCCCAGCCGCTGACGCCTTCGTCGGTGTCGATGCGCAGGAACAGCCAGCGCGGCGCGGCCTGCCAGGTGGTCAGCCGGGTGATCTTCATGCGGTGTGGCCCATCCATGCGTCGCGGAACCGCTGCGCCTGCGTGCGCGTGTGCTCCGCGGTCTGTCCTGCGCGATACAGTTCGCCGCCGATGCCCACGCCCTGGCAGCCGGCGGACAGGTACACGGGCAGGGTGTCGGGGGTGATGCCGCCGACCGCGAACAGCGGCACCGGTGGCGGCAGCACGCTGCGCAGCGCGCGCACCATGGCCGGCCCGTACACGGCGGCGGGGAACAGCTTGAGCATCGGCGCGCCGGCTTCGAGCGCGTCGAAGGCCTCGCTGGGGGTGGCGACGCCGGAAACCAGCGGCAGCCCGCGCGCGACCGCGTGGCGGATCACCGCCGGGCGGACGTTCGGAGTGACGCCCAGCGTGCCGCCGGCCTCGATCAGGGCGTCGACCTGCGCCGGCTCGAGCAGGGTCCCGGCGCCGATACGCGCGCGATCGGCGAAGGCCCCGACCGCGAGCGCGACGCTGCGCGCCCAGTCCGGCGAGTTGGTCGGGATCTCGATCGCGTCGTAGCCTTCCTCGACCAGCACGCCGACGTGGTCGGCGACTTCGGCCGGCGTGATGCCGCGCAGGATCGCGATCAGGGGCAGGCGGAACGGCGTGGCGGGATCATCCATGCGCGCGGACGCCTCGGCCCGCCAGGTCCGGTCGCCGGTGCGGCTCCGCGCGCGCCCCGGCCGGCGCCACGCCGCGGCCGTCGGAGTCGCCCTGCAGCGATCGCGCCATGTGTGTTCCTCCCCCTCGGGACCGGTGATGGAGCCGCGGCCCGGCACCACGGCCGGCGCTGCCCCGGATGACAGCGGCCATAGCCTCGCGTGGGGCGGTATGTACGACAAATGAAATTTTAGTCGTACGCTATTCTGCCAACGAATAGATGATGCAGCGGGAGAGCGCGCCATGGTGCAGCCGGCAACGGGGTGGTTCGGCGCCACGCGCCTGAAGACGCGCCACCTCGCGCTGCTGCTGCACCTGTACGAGCAGCGTTCGGTGCTGCGCGCGGCCGAGGCGGCGAACATGACCCAGCCGGCGGCGTCCAAGCTGCTGGCCGAGATGGAATCGCTGCTGGGCGTGCCGCTGTTCGAGCGCCACGCACGCGGGGTGGAGCCGACCTGGTACGGCCAGGTGCTGATCCGGCGCGCGCGCTCGGCGCTGTCGGAAATCGGCCGCGCGCACGACGAGATCGCCGCGCTGCGCACCGGCCGCATGGGCCAGGCCGCGATCGGCACCGTGGTCAATCCCGGCACCACCCTGGTGCCGCAGGCGATCGCGGCGGTCAAGCGCGACTTCCCCGACATCCTGATCAAGGTCGAAATGGACTACAGCCGGCCGCTGGTCGCGCGCCTGCTCGACGGCCAGCTCGACATCGTGGTCGGCCGGATCATGGGGCCCGAAGGCGCGGCCGAGCTCGACTTCGAACCGCTTGCCGACGAGCCGCACGCGGTGATCGTGCGCGAAGGCCACCCGCTGGCGCGACGCGAGGCGATCAGCCATGCCGACCTAGCCGAGCAGGGCTGGATCCTGCCGCCGGAGGCGAGCGTGCTGCGCAACCGGGTCGATGCGGTGTTCCTCGAGCGCGGGCTGCCGCTGCCGCAGAACATCGTCGAGACCGCCTCGCTGCCGGTGATCATCCACCTGCTGCGGCACAGCGACCTGCTGACCGCGCTGCCGGCCGAATCGGTGGGGCCGTACCTGCAGACCGGGCAGATGCGGGTGTTGCCGATCGAGCTGGGCGTGCGCATGGAGTGCTTCGGCATCGTCCGCCGCCGCGACCAGCTGCTCTCGCCCGGGGCCGAGCGCGTGCTCGAGGCGCTGCGGCTGACCGCGCGCCGGCTCTACGCCCCCGGGGCGCCGCTCCCGGCCTGAGCACCCGGTCACGGGATTCGTCCCGAACTATTCCGGAAAAGCCTACCTCCCCGCCAAAAAATCATTGGTGGCGCATGGCTGCGCGCTCCTATGCTCGCCCCGGACAGCCTGTCTCGCGCTGTCATCCGCGGACGCGCCAACGCGCCGCGCAAGCCATCGAGCGTCAAAAAAATCCGACTCGCTTGTCATGTGCCCGTGGGAGGGGAACACCATGCCAACGCTCCGCAAGCGCCACCCGGCTGCCGGGACGGCCGCCGCCGATCTCCGCCCGTACCGCCGTTCCGCCATCGCCGTGGGCATCGCGCTGATGCTCGCCGCCAACGCGCAGGCGCAGGAGGCCCCACCCGCAGCGGACGCGGACCAGACCGCCACCCAGCTCGACACCGTCACCGTCACCGGTATCCGCGGGTCGGTGTACCGGGCCCAGGACATCAAGCGCGACGCGCCGACCTTCGTCGACTCGGTCACCGCGCTCGACATCGGCGCGCTGCCCGACCGCAGCGTCACCGAGACGCTGTCGCGCATTCCCGGCGTCACCATCGACCGCTTCCTGTCGGTGGGCGATCCCGAGCACTTTTCGGCCGAAGGCGGCGGCGTGCAGGTGCGTGGCCTGACCCAGGTGCGCTCCGAACTCAACGGCCGCGACAGTTTCTCCGCCTCCGGCGGGCGCGCGCTGAGCTTCCAGGACGTGCCGTCCGAACTGATGGCCGGCGTGGACGTGTACAAGAACCAGACGGCCGAGATGATCGAAGGCGGCCTGGGCGGCACGGTCGACCTGCGCACCTTCATGCCGCTCGACTTCGAGGAGAGCCGCCTGGGCGTGTCGTTCAGCGCCAACCGCGGCGACTTCGCCGACCAGGTGAAGCCGTCGGGCTCGATCCTCTACAGCAACCGCTGGGAGACCGATGCGGGCGATTTCGGCATCCTGGTCGACGTGGCGCATTCGGAGCTGGCCACGCGCACCGACGGCATGTTCGTGCGGCCGTTCTTCAACACCAGCAACAGCGACCTGGACGGCGACGGCACCACCGAGTCGCTGTGGCTGCCGCGCGGCGCCGACTGGCGCACGCTGGAGTACGAGCGCGAGCGCCAGGGCGCGTACGTGGCCCTGCAGTGGCGCCCGAACGAGAACCTGGAGCTGTTCGCCACCGCGTTCCAGTCCAGCTACGACGAGCTCTGGTACGAGGACGCGATCTTCGTGTCCAACGACCCGCTGCAGGTCCGGCTCGACGCCAGCCAGCCCTACGAACTGGACGGCAACGTGTTCGTGTCCGGCCGCCTGCGTTCGAACGGCGACATTCCGATGGGCACGGACATCCGCGCCTCGCACCGCGAGTCCAAGACCACCGACTACTCGGTGGGCATGAAGTGGGCCTTCAGCGAGCGCACCGAATTCTCGACCGACCTGCAGTTCATCAAGGCCGATACGCGCGCGCTGGATTCCACGGTGTCGCTGGGCGTGAACGTGCCCTACATCGACGTCGACCTCGGTTCGGGCCGGCCGAGCATCGGCGTCGACGAGCAGTTCACCGCGAACCCCGCGAACTACTACTGGGGCTTCACGATGGACCACCGCGACGACAACGAGGCCGAGGAAGTGGCCTGGCGCGCGGACCTCAAGCACAGCTTCGACGCGGGATTCTTCAACTCGATCCAGTTCGGCGTGCGCCTGACCGACCGCGACGCCACCAGCGTCGACACCGGCTACGACTGGCAGCCGGTGTTCCAGACCTGGATGCAGGGCTGGGCGCTGCCGGGCGGCGCGCTGCCCGGGCTCGACCTCGACGCCACGGTCAATTCCAGCCTGGTGAACCTGCAGACCTTCGAGAACTTCTACCGCGGCGATGCCAATACCCCGGGCGCCTTCTACGCCCCGGTGCTGGCCACCGCGCTGGGCTTCCCGCAGAGCTACCTCGACATCCACGGCGCGGCCACGCCGTACTACACCTGCTGCTACGGCCAGATCACCCCACGCGACCTGGACGACCCGCAGTGGCGCAACACCCAGGGCGAGCAGACCACCGCCGGCTACTTCATGCTCAACTTCGGCAACGACGAGGCGCTGTTCGACGGCAACGTCGGCGTGCGCGTGGTCCGCACCGAGAACGAGGCGGACGGCTTCCTGGTGTACCCGAACCTGGCGTTCGCGCCGTACCTCGGTGCCGGCGAATCGACGCCGATCACGGCGAGCAATTCGTATACCGACGTGCTGCCCAGCCTCAACCTGCGCTGGGAGTTCGCGCCCAACCTGATCGCGCGCTTCGCCGCGTCCAAGGCGATCGCGCGCCCGGCCTTCAGCGACATGCAGGCCTACCAGCAGCTCAGTGCGGCGGTGCGGGACGGCGTGACGCCCGACCCGGGCGAGACGGTCACGCCGGACGATCTCGACCTGACCGGCAGCTCCACCGACAACCCGTACCTGGAGCCGATGAAGGCCAACCAGTTCGACCTGTCGCTGGAGTGGTACTTCGCGCCGGACAAGGGCGGCATGGCGTGGGTGAACTTCTTCTACAAGGATGTGGAGGACTACTTCCGCCAGCAGACCGAACTGGTGCCCTACCCGGGCGTGGACGGCAACGAGTACGACTACCTGATCTCGCGCCTGGTCAACATCGGGACCGCGAAGATCCAGGGCGCGGAGCTCGGCTGGAACCAGTTCTTCGACTTCCTGCCGGCCCCGTTCGACGGATTCGGCATGTCGGCAAACTACACCTACATCGACAGTTCGACCGAGATTCCCGCCGGCTCGAACGCGGTGCCGATCGACACCGACGGCAGCACCTTCGACGACCTGCCGGCCGACGGCCTGTCGAAGAACTCCTACAACGCGGCGGTGTTCTACGAGAAGGGGCCGTGGCAGGTGCGCCTGGCCTACAACTGGCGCAGCGAGTACCTGCTGTCGGTGGGCCCGAACGGCTACAACGGCGGCGACGGCGGCATCCCGTGGAAGCTGCCGGTGTACAGCGACAGCTTCGGCCAGCTCGACGGTTCGATCTTCTACAAGGTGTCCGACAACGTGCAGATCGGCCTGGAGATGAACAACCTCAACAACGCCGAGCAGCGCACGATCATGGACCAGAACGGCGCCGGCAAGCGCATCACGTCCTGGTACGTCAACGACCGGCGCTACGCGGCGACACTGCGCTTCACCTTCTGACGGGCACGGAACGGACGGATGCCGGGTGTGCGGCGTCCGTCCGGCTGGCGGATGCGCGTGGATGCGCCGCGCGCATCCGGTTGCGGTGTAGCGGCTTCCCCTCCCGGGCCGCAGGCACCGCGACATCCGCGGCGGCGCGTCGCCAGCTCCGTGCGGATGCACTGGCGGCGCGTCGACCGCACCCGCGGCGACGTGGCCGGTCGGCGATGTCGACAGGTACGGATGAAACCCTTTCGGGTGTATCGATCCCCGATCTACGACCTTCGGCCAATCCGATGGTTGCCGCGTTGACGCGCGCGAAATGCGAGCGCTAACATCGGGACAGGGCGCACAGTCGCCAAGGGGATGACATCACCAGCCGGTTGATCCGGCATGCGGTTTTCTGCGCGGGCGCCAGCACGGTGGCGCCGTCGTGCAGGCGCTGGCCGTTGCCAGCGCGGTCGGCGTGGCGGGCACGTGCCCGGCGCCGCGGACATTCCGTGCAGAACCGACGCGACACACAACTCGATCCGTTCGACGCGACATCCTCGGGAGGGAGATCCATGCGAACGCACCATCACCGCCAGCCGGCCATCCGGCGGGCGGGCGACGACACCCTGCGCACGTTCCGCCGCAGCGCCATCGCCCTCGGCGTGGCCACGCTGCTGTCCGCTCCATTGCACGCGCAGACCACGGGCGCCAGCGCCCCCGCCGGCACGGACGCCACCAATCTCGACACCGTGGTGGTGAAGGGCGTGCGGGGCGCGGTGATGCGCGCGCAGGACATCAAGCAGGATGCGCCGCAGATCATCGACTCGGTTACCGCCGAGGACATCGGCGCGCTGCCCGACCGCAGCGTCACCGAGACCCTCAAGCGCATCAGCGGCCTGACCGTCACCGGCTTCGCCGCGCGCGACGATACCGACCACTTCTCCGCCGAAGGCAGCGGCGTGATGATCCGCGGCCTGACCTTCGTGCGCGGCGAGCTCAACGGCCGCGACGTGTTCACCGCCAACGGCGGCCGCGGCATCAGCTTCGAGGAAGTGTCCGCCGAACTCATGGCCGGCGTGGACGTGTACAAGAACCCGTCGGCCGAGATCATCGAGGGCGGGCTGGGCGGCACCATCAACCTGCGCACGCGCATGCCGTTCGACGAGCCCGGGCGCAAGATCGCCGGCAGCGTCGACGCCAACTACGGCGATAAGGCCAAGGATGCGCGGCCGTCGGCCTCGTTCCTGTTCAGCGACCGCTGGGACACCGGCGTCGGCGAGATGGGCTTCCTGGCCAACGTCTCGTATTCGGAACTGGCCACGCAGTCGGACGGCATCCAGATCCAGCCGTACTCGCGCCGTGGCCGTACGCCGGCCGAGCAGCCGGAAGGCCTGCCGAACGGCGAAGGCTGGGTGTACGACTGGGAGCAGGAAGCGTGGGTGTCGTCCGACAGCCAGCGGGACCTGCTGCTCGAAGGAAGCGGTCGCGACCAGGTGTTCGTGCCTGGCGGCGTGAACTGGCGCCGCACCGATTTCGACCGCAAGCGCCAGGGCGGCGCGTTCGCATTCCAGTGGCGCCCGAACGACGACACCGAAATCTACACCCAGTTCATCACCTCGAAGTACGACATGACCTGGCGCGAGCATTTCATGGAGTACGCCGGCGCGGGCGAGGCCAACAACACCGACAACTGGACCGGCGATCCGAACTATTACGGCAACGCCTACGACGGCGGCGACGGCCTGGCCGACCGCACCAACCGGCTGATCCCGATGCCGGGCACCCAGTTCGAATACGACGAGAATGGCCGTTTCCTGCGCGGCAGCATCCGCCTGGGCGGCTGGCGCGGGCAGCCGGGCGACGACTCCAACGGCATGTACCAGGGGCCGGGCATCCAGTTCGTGGCCGGCAACCGCCACAACGTGCAGTCCTCGCAGACCACGGACTGGTCGGCGGGCTTCCGGCATTTCATCAGCGACAATTTCCTGGTGCGCGGCGACTTCCAGTACGTCAAGGCCGAGAGCGACCAGGTCGACTTCTCGGTCCATACCTCGACCCTGCTCGAAGGCATCACACTGGACCTCACCGGCAAGTATCCGTCCGTGACGCTCGACAATCCGGACCGGGCGCTGCAGCAGGACACCTACTTCTGGCGCTCGGCGATGGACCACCTGGCCGACAACGAGGGCCACGAGCGGGCCGGCCGCGTGGACTTCGAGTACAACTTCCCCGACAGCACCTGGCTGCGCACGTTCCGCTTCGGCGGGCGCGTGGCCGATCGCGAGTACACCAGCTTCTACACCACCTACAACTGGCAGCCGATCAGCGACGACTGGAACCGGATCGAGAACCCGGACCCGACCCGGCCGCCGGTGGCGTGGCTCGACCAGTTCTATTCGTCCGAGTCGGCGCTCTACACGCTGGAAGACTTCTTCGGCGGAGATGCCACGGTCCCGACCCAGTTCTGGGCCGCGCGCGACGGCTTCGTCGACATCGGCCGTGTCCGCGACACGCTGTCGACGATCCCCGGTGCGCAGTGGAACCCGATCCAGTTCTCGCCCGATGCCATCAATCAGCAGCGCGAGCGTACCCAGGCCGCCTATGGCGTGCTGTACTTCGGCAACGACGAACTGCGCAACCCCGTCGACGGCAACCTCGGCGTGCGCGTGGTCAAGACCAGCGTCAAGGCGGTAGGCGGAGGCCTGCTCCCGGACATGACCGGCGCGTACGTGGAGGACGTGGCGCAGGAGGTGCGCGACGCCTTCTACGGCCAGGCGTTCACCAGCACGGTCAACACGTCCTACACCGACGTGCTGCCGAGCCTGAACGTGCGGGTACGCTTCGACCACGGCCTGCAGTGGAGGTTCGCGGCCTCCAAGGCCATCGCGCGTCCCGAGTTCCGGCTGATGCAGAACTGGATCACCCTGGGCGCTAATGCCGCCGGCTGCGCCCAGGCGCGCGAGGACGGCCTGCGCGAGGAGTTGTGCAGCTTCGACGACCTCGCCTACAGCGGCAGCGGCGGCAACCCCGAGCTCAAGCCGATGCGTGCAGACCAGTTCGACACGGCGCTGGAATGGTATTTCGGGCCGGCCAACAGCGCCTACATCACACTGTTCAAGAAGGACGTCGAGGACTACTTCGCGACTTCGCTGGGCACCGAGATCATCGACGGGCGCGTGTACCAGATGAACCGCACGCGCAACCTCGACGAGGGCAAGATCAAGGGCTTCGAACTGGGCTACTCGCAGTTCTTCGACTTCCTGCCGGGACTGGGCGTGCAGGCGAACTACACCTTCGTCGACAGCTCCGGCGGCACCAACGTCGATGTCGGCCCGCCGGATGGCGCGCCGACGGTGCCCGAGGTCGCGCTCGAACTGCCGCTCGAAGGCCTGTCGCGCCGCAGCTACAACCTGATCGGCATCTTCGAACGCGGCCCGGTGTCCTTCCGCCTGGCGTACAACTGGCGTTCGCGCTACCTGCTCACCAGCAGCGACGTGATGCCGGCCATGCGCCAGCCGGTGTGGAACGACGACTACGGCCAGCTCGACGGCTCGTTCTTCTACAACCTCACCGACAACATCCAGCTCGGCCTGCAGGTGAACAACATCACCAACAGCACCACCAAGCTGCTGATGGGGCCGCGCGGCTACCGTCGCGACGGGTTCGTGGACGAGACGCTCTACAACCGCGCCTGGTTCGAGAACGACCGCCGCTATTCGGCGGTGCTGCGCGCCAGCTGGTAACGGCGCGTTGGCGGAGCGGGGCCGCGCGGTTCGCCGCGCGGCCCTTTTTTTGGGCTCGCGATGCACGCAGCGCTTTTCCGGTTGAGCCTTGTCCTCGTCGGCGCGGAGGGGCGGTCCGGCGGTCAGGCTCACCTGGTGAGACGGACCACGGCAACACTGGGGCGCCCATACCGGGCCATCCATGAACGCCATTCTCCATGCCCGCCCGCTGCCGGCGCCCGTCCCGTCCGGCGGCCAGCTCGCGCGCCGGCTCGCCGACCGCTATGCCGACCGTGTCACCGGCCAGTTCACCATCGAGGGCCAGGCGGCCGACCTGCGGCCGTTGCCGCGGGACCTGCCGCCGGCGCTGGCCGGGGCGCTGCAGGCGCGCGGCATCCGCTCGCTGTACTCGCACCAGGCGCAGGCCTGGGACGCGGCGCGCGCGGGGCGGCATGTGGTGGTGGCCACGCCCACGGCGTCGGGCAAGTCGCTGTGCTACACGCTGCCGGTGGTCAGCGCGGCGCTGGAGCAGGGCGCCAAGGCGCTGTACCTGTTCCCCACCAAGGCGCTGGCGCAGGACCAGGTGGCCGAGCTGCTGGAACTCAACGCCGCCGGCAACTTGGGGCTGCGCGCGGCCACGTTCGATGGCGATACCCCCGGGGACGCGCGCCAGGCGATTCGCCTCAATGGCGACATCGTGGTCAGCAACCCGGACATGCTGCACCAGGCGATCCTGCCGCACCACACCAAGTGGGCGCAGTTCTTCGAGAACCTGCGCTACGTGGTGATCGACGAGGTGCACACCTATCGCGGCGTGTTCGGCTCGCACGTGGCCAACGTGATCCGCCGGCTCAAGCGGGTGTGCGCGTTCTACGGCGTGCGGCCGCAGTTCATCCTGTGCTCGGCGACGATCGGCAATGCCGCCGAGCACGCCGGCGCGCTGATCGAGGATGCGGTGGAGGCGATCACCGCGAGCGGCGCGCCCACCGGCGACAAGCACATCCTGCTGTGGAACCCGCCGGTGGTGAACCCGGACCTCGGCATCCGCGCCTCCGCCCGGTCGCAGGCCAACCGCATCGCGCGGCTGGCGATCAAGTCCGGGCTGAAGACGATGGTGTTCTGCCAGTCGCGGCTGATGGTCGAGGTGCTGACCAAGTACCTGAAGGAAGTGTTCGACCACGACCCGCGCAAGCCGCGGCGCATCCGCGCCTACCGCGGCGGCTACCTGCCCACCGAACGGCGCGAGGTGGAGCGCGAGATGCGCTCGGGGAAGATCGACGGCATCGTCAGCACCTCCGCGCTGGAGCTGGGCGTGGACATCGGCAGCCTGGACGTGGTGGTGCTCAACGGCTATCCAGGCTCGATCGCGCAGACCTGGCAGCGCTTCGGCCGGGCCGGGCGGCGCCAGCAGCCGTCGATCGGCGTACTGGTGGCCAGCAGCCAGCCGCTGGACCAGTACGTGGTGCGCCATCCGGAGTTCTTCGCCAGCGCCACGCCCGAGCAGGCGCGCATCGCGCCCGACCAGCCGCTGATCCTGATGGACCACGTGCGCTGCGCGGCGTTCGAGCTGCCGTTCGCGGACGGCGACGCGTTCGGACCGGTCGATCCGGGCCCGTGGCTGGAGGTGCTGGTGGAAAGCGGCGTGCTGCACCAGGAGGGCGGGCGCTTCGAGTGGATCGCCGACAGCTACCCGGCGCAGGCGGTGAACCTGCGCTCGGTGGCCGACGGCAACTTCGTGGTGGTCGACCGCACCGGCGGACGCCAGACCATCATCGCGGAAGTGGATTACTCCGCCGCGGCGCTCACCCTGTACGAGGGCGCGATCCACATGGTGCAGTCCGAGCCCTACCAGGTCGAACGCTTGGACTGGGAGGGGCGCAAGGCCTACGTGCAGCAGACGCACGTGGACTACTACACCGACGCCATCGACTACACCAAGCTCAAGGTGCTCGACGAGGCCGACCGCGGCGCGGCCGGACAGGGCAGCGCGCACCACGGCGAGGTGCACGTGCTGCGGCGCGTCTCGGGCTACAAGAAGATCCGCTTCCATACCCACGAGAACATCGGCTACGGGCCGGTGACGCTGCCCGACCAGGAACTGCACACCACCGCGTGCTGGTGGCAGCTGCCGCAGCAGGTGCTCGACGCGCACTTCGACAGCCGCCAGGACGCGCTGGACGGCTTCCTCTCCGCGGCCTATGCGCTGCACCTGGTGGCGATGGTGTCGGTGATGGCCGAAGGCCGCGACCTGCAGAAGGCGGTGGGCAGCGGCGATGGTGCGTGGTTCGCCACCGCCGACCAGGCCGGGCGCGGGCAGATCCGCTCCGGCGACAGCGGCGAGGCGGTGGTCGATGCCACGCGCGGATTCACGCCCACGCTGTTCCTCTACGACAACTATCCCGGCGGCGTCGGCCTGTCGCTGCCGCTGTTCGAACAGCGCGAGGCGTTGCGCGTGCAGGCGCTCGACCTGATCCGCGCGTGCCCGTGTGCGCATGGCTGTCCCGCCTGCGTGGGGCCGATCCTGGCCAGCAGCGAAGCGGCGGGCAAGTCGGTCAAGGCCGCCGGGGCGCAGGTGCTGGAACTGCTGGGAGCCGCGGCTTGAGCGCACTGGCCAGGCGGCTGGCGGGATTGCGGCAGCAGGCGGGCGGAGCGGCCAGGCCAGGTGAGGTTCCCGTGGGTCCAGGCGGTGGCATGGAGGCCGGGAAGGCGGCATTCCCTGATGCGCCGCGCGATGCGACGGCTGCTGCACAAGGGATGCGGTCCGCGGCGGCGGACGAGGGGAACGAGCACGTGTCGCCCGCGTCGCGTGGGCCGATGCGCGGCGAAACGGCGCGGCCGTCCGCTGCGCCGCGCGAGGCGACGACCGCCAGCCCTCCGGCGCCGCCGGCCTTTGGGCGTGGGATGGCACCCGGCGCTCGGACCGCGATGGCCGCCGCCTTGCGCGGGAAGTCGACGCACGTGCAGGCAGACACGCCCGCCGCGCCGCGCGCGAAGACCGCCGGCGAACAGGTGGCGCAGTTGCGCAAGCTGCTCGGCCTGCGCCCGCGCGCGCTCGCACAGGTGCGCAGTTTCGACCGCAGCCTGGACGGCGAGGAGATCGCGCCTGGCCTGCGCTATATCGAGCACCGTGTCCCGTTCGAGCAGCTGCAGGATCGGCTCGACCTGGCGGCGCTCAACCTGACCGCGTTCGAGCACGATCGGATCGACACCCACCGCATCCTCGCCTTCGACACCGAGACCACCGGCCTGGCCGGCGGCACCGGTACGCGCGCCTTCATGATCGGCGCCGCCGACTGGCGCGACGGCGGCCTGCGCCTGCGCCAGCTGCTGATGACCACGATGGGCGCCGAGCACGCGATGCTCCATGCCTTCGCAAGCTGGCTGGCGGCCGACACGGTGCTGCTGTCGTACAACGGCAAATGCTACGACCGCCCGCTGCTGAGCACGCGCTACACCCTGGCGCGGCTGGCCGACCCGGTGCTGGGGCGCGCGCACATCGACCTGCTGCACCCGGTGCGCAGGCGCTATCGCGGCGTGTGGGAGAACTGCCGCCTCGCCACCGCCGAGCGCCAGCTGCTGGGCGTGGTGCGCGAGGACGACCTGCCCGGCGCGGAAGCGCCCGCCGCCTGGCTGTCGTACCTGCGCGGCGGCAGCGCGGACAAGCTGCGCAGGGTCGGCCACCACAACGCCCAGGACCTGCGCAGCCTGGTCGGCCTGCTGGTCCATTTCCACCGGCTCGCCCAACGCGACGCGCCCCTTGCCTGACGCCGCGTCGCTGTCCTCGTAGTCCGGGCAGGCGCTGCCAACCGGGGCAGACGCAGGCCTCAGACCGCGCGAAGCGAGGCGGGCGGAACCGCACCACCGCCGCGGCCGGCGACGCGCCCGGACCATGGCGCATCCGCTGGGCGCCGTGCGCGGCAATGCGCGACGTGTGCCGTACCCTGCCTTCGAATCGTACTCTGGATCAAGTATCAGAGACGATTCGTGATCAGGAGTTCCGATCGGGCGGGCAAAGTCTCCTCACCGGCCAGCTGGCCGTGTCGCGACCACCCATCGTCCAAGAGGAAACCGCCATGTCCACCCTGATCCCCTCCCTGCTGGCCACCGCCCTCGCCATGGCCACCGCCACGTCCTCCACCCATGCCGCCGAGTTGCCGTCGCAGTCCGCCCCGGCGGGCGTCCACAACGTCGTCCTGGTGCACGGCGCATTCGCCGACGGGGCCGGCTGGCGCGGCGTGTACGACGACCTGACCGCGCGCGGCTACCGCGTCTCGATCGTGCAGAACCCGCTCACCTCGCTGGCCGACGACGTCGCCGCGACCCGCCGCGTGCTCGACCGCCAGGACGGCCCCGCGATCCTGGTCGGACACTCCTGGGGCGGCACGGTGATCACCGAGGCCGGCGTGCACGACAAGGTCGCCGGGCTGGTCTACGTCTCGGCCCTGGCGCCCGATGCCGGCGAAACCACCGCGCAGCAGTACGCCGGGTTCGCGCCCACGCCCGAGTTCGTGATCGACGTGGGCAGCGACGGCTACGGTTTCATCCGCCCGCAGACCTTCAAGGCCGGCTTCGCCCACGACGCGAGCGATGCGGACGCGGCCTTCCTGCGCGATTCGCAGGTGCCGATCAACATGTCGGTGTTCGAAACGCCGCTCACGCAGGCCGCGTGGCGGAGCAGGCCCAGCTGGGCGGTGATCGCCACCGAAGACAAGGCCTTCGACCAGGCGATGCTGGTGCACATGGCGCAGCGCATCGACGCGCAGGTCACCCGCGTCTCCGCCAGCCACGCGCTCTTCATGACCCAGCCCAAGGTGGTGGCCGACACGATCGACCGCGCGGCCAGGGCGGTCGTGCAGACGGCCCGCTAGTCTGCGTCCGGCATCGGTCCGCCCGGGTCGACATGGTGGTGGGCATCCTGACGGCGGGAACGCTCCCGTCGCCGGGCGCGGGCGCGAAGCCGCGAGGGCGCGAGCGTGCTGAAGCGAATGCGATCGCGTCCGCGCGTCAACGGACGCGGGTTGCGCACGTTCCACCCGCACGCTGTCGCGCGAATCCCGCGCCTGACGCACCGCAGCATTCTCCTGCGCTATACGCGGTACCGATTTCGTCATTGGTATGGCATGTCCCCCGCACCTATGCTGCGGCGATCACCAGCTGGGGCGAGGGTGCTGGCGGAATGAGGATGTGGATCGGAGGATGCGTGCGGCGCGCGCAGCGACGCACGGCCGCGTGGACGTGGCTGGCGCTGCTGTGCTTGTCGATGGGCCTCGCCGCACCCGCGCAGGCGGAGTATCGCTGGCGCAACGTGGCCATCGGCGGCGGCGGCTTCGTCACCGGGCTGGTGTTCCATCCCTCCACGCCCGGTCTGCTGTACGCACGCACCGACATCGGCGGCGTCTACCGCTGGGAGCCGGACGCGCAGCGCTGGACGCCGCTGCTGGACTGGATGGGCGCCGACGATCGCGGACGCTTCGGCGTCGAGAGCCTCGCGCTCGATCCCTCGGATCCCGACCGCCTGTACCTCGCCGTCGGCACCTACCTGCACGAACGCGGCAGCCCCGGCGCGATCCTGCGCTCGCGCGATCGCGGCGCGACGTTCGAGCGCACGCCGCTGCCGTTCAAGTTCGGCGGCAACGAACAGGGACGTGGCAACGGCGAACGCCTGGCGGTGGATCCCAACGACGGTCGCGTGCTGTTCTTCGGCACCCGGGCGCACGGCCTGTGGCGCAGCGCGGATGCGGGCGCCACGTGGACGGAGGTCGCAGGGTTCCCGGCCATCGCGCGCGACCGCTCGGCCTGGGCGATGGGCTTCCGCGACGCGGTGCCGATCGGCATCGCGTTCGTGGTGTTCGATCCGGACAGCGGCGGCGACGGCGCGGCCTCGCGCACGCTGTATGCGGGCGTGTCGACGCCCCAAGCCAGCGTGTACCGCTCGCGCGACGGTGGCCGCAGCTGGCAGGCTGTGCCGGGCCAGCCCACCGGCCTGCGCCCGAGCCACATGGTGCGCGACGCGCGTGGGCGCTGGCTGCTGAGCTACGGCGACGAACCTGGCCCGAACCACATGGCCGACGGCGCGGTGTACCGCTTCGATCCGGACGGCGACCGCTGGACCGAGATCACCCCGGTGGCGCAGTCGACCAGCGGCGACGGGCGCGGCTTCGGCTGGGGCGCGGTGGCGGTGGATGCAGGCGACCCGGATATCCTCGTCGCCAGCACGTTCCGGCGCTACTCGCCGGGCGACGACCTGTACCGCAGCACCGACGGCGGCGCGTCGTGGACACCGATGTTCGCGCGTTCGCGCTTCGACCACGCCGGCGCGCCGTGGACGACGGATGCGAAGCCGCACTGGATGGCGGACATCAAGATCGACCCGCACGACCCCGACCGCATCTGGTTCGTCACCGGCTACGGCCTCTGGGCCTCGCGCAACGCGCGCGCGTTCGACGCGGGCGACACGCTGCAGTGGGAGTTCCCGCAGGCAGGCTTCGAGGAAACCGTGCCGCTGGTGCTGGCCAGCCCGACGCAGGGCGCGCACCTGGTGAGCGGGCTGGGCGACGTCGACGGCTTCGTCCACGACGACCTCGACGTGCCGCAGCAGCGCTTTTCCGGCGTGCGCTTCTCCAATACCGAGAGCCTGGCCTGGGCCGGGCAGGCGCCGCGGCGCATGGTGCGCAGCGGCTATTTCCACAACCGGCCAGATGCCGCGGTGCGCGGCGCCTGGTCCGACGATGGCGGGCGGTCCTGGACCGCGTTCGCCAGCGAACCGCCCGACGGCGAAGGCGCCGGCCGCATCGCGCTGTCCGCGGACGGCGCCCGCATCGTGTGGCAGGTGCGCGGCGGCGGCCACTGGCACAGCACGGACAGGGGCGCGCGCTGGACGCGCGTCGATGGCCTGCCGGACACGGCGGTGGTGGAAGCCGACCGGATCGATCCTGACGTCTTTGTCGCGTTCGACCAGGCCTCCGGCACGCCGTACCGCAGTGGCGACGGCGGCCTGCGCTTCGCCGCGCTCGACGTGCGCGCACCGGAGGCCACGGGACCGCTGGAGGGCGGCGTGAGCCGAAGCGTCGCCCTGCGCCCGCATCCTGCACGCAGTGGCGAAGTGTGGATCGCCGCTGCGGGGCGTGGCCTGCTGCACTGGACGGAGTCTGCGCTGGTCCGCCTGCCGGGCGTGTCGATGGCGCACTCGGTCGGGCTCGGCAAGCCGGCGCGCGAGGGGGAGCCGCCGGTGCTGTTCGTGTTCGGCGAGGTCGACGGCACGCTCGGCCTGCACCGCTCCGACGACAACGGCCGCCAGTGGCGGCGCATCGGCCACGACGGCATGCGCTTCGGCGGCGTCATGCGCCACGTGAGCGGCGATCCGCGGCTGCACGGCCGCGTCTACTTCGGCACCGAAGGCCGGGGCATCTGGTACGGAGATCCGCAATGACGCAATCCAGGAATCGCTCGGCATCGCCATCCCTTCTACCGCCCGCGGGGGGCGGGGGCGACCTGCTTGCGCGGCGCCCCCGCGCAGATCGACCGAACGCCCGCTGCGCTGCGCGGGTCCGGACAGGGTCTGCTGGCGGACGGAGGGACGCCGAAAGCGCCCGGCGCGCAACGGCGGGAACCCTCCGCGCGCTCGCGATCGCCGCCTGCCTGCTCGCGGCTGGCGCCACGCACGCGGTCGAGTTGCCGCGCATGTTCGCCGACGGCATGGTGCTGCAGCGCGAGCGCCCGATCCTGGTGTGGGGTCGTGCGGAACCGGGGGCGCGGGTCGAGGTGGCGTTCGATGGCGACCGCGCGCAGACGACCGCCGGCGCGGATGGCGGCTGGCGTGTGTCGCTGCCGGCACGCGAGGCGGGCGGCCCGTACGCGATGCGGATCGACGACGGTCGGGCGCCGCGCGAGCTGCGCGACGTACTGATCGGCGACGTGTGGCTGGCGTCGGGCCAGTCGAACATGGAGTGGCCAATCGAGCAGTCCGCCGACGCGGAAGCGGAAATCGCGCGCACCACCGACCCGCTGATCCGGCACTTCAAGATCCCGAAGTCCTGGTCCGGTACGCCCGAGTGGCAGCTGGCCGGCGGCGAATGGATCGCCTCGTCGCCGGCCGTGGCCGGCGAGTTCTCGGCTGTGGCGCACTTCTTCGCGCGCGAGCTGCGCCGCAGCGAAGGCGTGCCGATCGGCATCGTCGACAGCACCTGGGGCGGCAGCAGCATCGAGGCCTGGATGGACGCCGCCACCCAGGGCATCGACGCCGGGGAGCAAGCGGCGCTGGCCGAAACGCTGAGGGCCGACGATGCGCGCGCACTGACGCAGGCGCGCGCCAACCTGGCGCGCTGGCAGCTGCCCGCCGACGACAGCGGGTGGCAGGCGGCCGGGCTCGACACCACCGGCTGGGCCGAGATCGCCGTGCCCGGCCTGTGGGAAGGCGGCGGCTTCAACGGCATGGACGGCATCGCGTGGTACCGCACCACGTTCGAGCTGAGCGCAGCCGAGGCGGGGCGCGGGCTCACCCTCGGCGTCGGCCGCATCGACGACACCGACACCACCTGGGTCAACGGCGTCGAGGTCGGCACCACGCAATCGCAGTACAACCTCGCGCGCGTGTACGCGGTGCCGGCCTCCGCGTTGCGCGCCGGCACCAACACGATTGCGGTGCGGGTGACCGACCTGGGCGGCGGTGGCGGCATCCACGGTCAGGCGGAGGAACTGTTCGTGCAGCCCGAGGGCGGCGCGCGCCGGCTCCTGACCGACACGTGGGCATTCCGGCCGGCCCAGGTCACCGCGCTCGCGCTGGACGACGACAAGAACCAGCGCCCGACCCTGCTGTACAACGCCATGATCCACCCGCTGCAGCCGCTGCCGGTGCGCGGCGTGATCTGGTACCAGGGCGAGTCGAACGCCGGCAGCGTCGAGCAGGCGCTGGCGTACCGGCAGCAGTTCCCGGACATGATCCGGCAATGGCGCGCGCAGTTCGACGCGCCGAAGCTGCCGTTCCTGTGGGTGCAGCTGGCGAGCTGGCACTCGGGCGGCGACGCAGGCGACTCCAGTCCCTGGGCGGTGTTGCGAGAATCGCAGAGCGCCACGCTCTCACTGCCGTCGACGGGCCAGGCGGTGGCGATCGACATCGGCGATGTCGACGACATCCACCCGACCAACAAGCAGGACGTGGGAAAGCGCCTGGCGCTGGCGGCGCGCCGCGTGGCCTATGGCGCGCCCGTGGTCGACCAGGGGCCGGTGTTCGAGGAGGCGCAGTTCACCGGCGGCGTCGCGCGCCTGTCATTCGAGGCCGACGGCCTGGTAGTGCGCGGAGGCGGTGCGCTGCGGGGGTTCCAGCTCGCCGGCGCCGACCGCCGCTTCCATCCCGCCGAGGCGATCATCGAGGGCGATCGCGTGATCGTACGCAGCGCCGCCGTGCCGGCGCCGGTCGCGGTGCGCTACGCGTGGAGCGACGCGCCGGTGGACGCGAACCTGGTGGGGGCGAGTGGGCTCCCGGCGTCGCCGTTCCGGAGTGATGCGTGGTGAGCGGGGCGATGGGCCGGGCGTGGTTGGTGATGGGTGAAATGATCCGGTCGATGAATGCCGCGCCCGCTGTTGCTTCTGTGGTTGCGGTTGCTGGTGCGGTTGATTTTCGGAGCCTTAAAGCGAGCCGAGCACCGCAGCCGGTGGCGGCCGTAGAGGCGCCCATGTCTGAGCGCAGCGAGTTTGGGCGCCGTGCCGCCAGCGGCGAGGAGCGCAGGGGACCGGCGCGG
The DNA here is from genome assembly GCF_029888045.1 of Luteimonas rhizosphaericola. Classification (GTDB taxonomy): domain Bacteria; phylum Pseudomonadota; class Gammaproteobacteria; order Xanthomonadales; family Xanthomonadaceae; genus Luteimonas; species Luteimonas rhizosphaericola. Next base: position 481,994 of record NZ_JARXRN010000025.1, read on the forward strand.
CGCAGCCGCGACGGCTCGCGTCCGGCGGAGAGGGCTTTTGGTTCCTTTTGGCCCGTCAAAAGGAACTCGGCCGCGCAGCGGGCGAAAGCTCTGCTCCTGCCTTTGGCCTTCTTCTCGAGACACGCGAAGAACAAATGCAACAGCTTCCGCGCTGTCGCGCGGGTGACTTTTGTCTTGTCAAAAGTCACCAAAACCGCTGTCGCCGGACGCGAGCCGGTCCGGCTGCGCCGGCCCGGTCCCCTGCGCTTCTCGGCCGGCGGGGCACGCGGCCCAAACTCGCTGCGCTCAGACATGGGCCGCTCTCCGGCCCCGCCGCCCTGCGATGCTCGGCTCGCTCTAAGGCTCGGAACAGCGAACGCAACAGCAGCAACATCAAGAGCAACATCAAGAACAACAACAGCAACAGCAACAGCAACAGCAACAGCAACAGCAACAGCAACAGCAACAGCAACAGCAACGACAGGCGCGCTCGCTGCTCGAGCCACAGCCATGTCAGATCATCAGGACCGGAAAGCACACGCGCTTGTCTCCAAGACATCCCCTTTCCGCGGAGCAATGCGCATGCGCAACCCAACGCTCACCCTCCTAGCCGCAGCAGCCCTGGTGCTGGCCGGCTGCCAGCGCCAGTCCGCCTCGCCGGACGCGGCGGCGACGACCGCGACCGGCGCGCCCACGGAGGCGGAGCGCGGTGCCGAGCGTCGGGACACGCGCAGCGATCCCGCGGCGGAGCGCCCGATCCCGCGCTTCGAGAGCAAGGACGGCAAGCACGCCCTGATCGTCGATGGCGCGCCGTTCCTCGTGCTCGGCGGGCAGGCGCACAATTCCAGCAACTATCCCGAGCCGCTGAAGCAGGTGTGGCCAGCGCTCGACGAGCTCGGCGCGAACACGCTCTCGATCTCGATCGCCTGGGAACAGTTCGAACCGGAGGAGGGCCGGTTCGACTTCTCCTTCGTCGACCACCTGCTGGAACAGGCGCGCGCGCACGACAAGCGCCTGATCCTGCTGTGGTTCGCCACCTGGAAGAACAACGGCCCGAACTACGCGCCGCGCTGGGTGAAGCTCGACAACGCGCGCTTCCCGCGACTGGTGCGCGAGGACGGGCAGGTGCTCAACTCGCTCTCCCCGCACGCGCCGGCCACGCTCGAAGCGGACCGCAAGGCGTTCGCGCGGTTGATGACGCACCTGCGCGAGCACGATCCGCAGCGCACGGTGATCATGGTGCAGCCGCAGAACGAACCGGGCACCTACGGCGGCGTGCGCGACTTCTCGCCGCTGGCGCAGCAGGCGTTCGACGGGCCGGTGCCGGAAGCGCTGCTCGCGCACCTGGGCAAGTCGCCGGGGACCTGGCGCGAGGTGTTCGGCGCCGACGCCGACGAGACTTTCCACGCCTGGCACATCGCCCGCTACATCGACCAGGTGGCCGAGGCCGGCAAGGCCGAGTATCCGCTGCCGATGTACGTCAACGCCGCCCTGCGCGGGCCCTTCAACCCGGGCCAGCCCGGGCAGTACGCCAGCGGCGGGCCGACCGACAACATGCTCGACGTGTACAAGGCCGCCGCGAAGCACATCGACCTGCTGGCGCCCGACATCTACATGCCCGAGCACCTGCTCTACACCACGGTGCTCGAGCGCTACGCGCGGCCGGACAACGCGCTGTTCGTGGCCGAGACCGGCAACACGCCGGCCTACGCGCGCTACCTGTTCGCCGCGCTGGGCCACGACGGCATCGGCTGGGTGCCGTTCGGCATGGACTACACGCCCTACGGCAACTGGCCGCTGGGCGCGAAGCGCACCACGCCCGAGACCATCGCGCCGTTCGCACAGGCGTTCGCGCGCATCAACCTCGGGATGCGCGTGTTCGCGAAGGCCGCGTCCGAAGGCCGGCTGCACGGGGTGTCCGAGGCGCCGGGCGTGCCCGAGCAGCAGATCCGGCTCAACGACCGCTGGAACGCCACGATCGCCTACGGCCTGCCGCACTTCTGGTTCCAGGGCGTGCCGCCCGGTAATCCCGAACCGATCGGCGGCGCGCTGATCGCCGAACTCGGCCCCGACGAGTTCCTGGTCACCGGCATGCACGCGCGGGTGACGATCCAGCCCGCGCGCGACGGCGTGGCGATGATCTACGACCGGGTCGAGGAAGGGCGCTATGCCGACACTGCGTGGGAATTCCACCGCAACTGGAACGGCGACCAGACCGATTACGGACTCAATTTCTCCGAGGCCGCGCAGCTTCTGCGCGTGACCCTGGCCACTTATCCCACCCGAACCGATTCGCAACCCCAGGAGCCCTGACGCCATGACCCGACTTTCCCGCTTTCCGCGGCCACTGGCCCTGCCGCTGGCCCTGTCCCTGGCCTGCGGTCTCGCGCATGCGGCCCCCGGCTGGGAGCGCGACGGCGACGGCGTCGTGGTGCATCCGACGCAGCCCGGCGCGGCGCCGGTGCGGCTGCAGGTGGTGGACGGCAACATCCTGCGCGTGACCGCCGACGCCGATGGCGATTTCGAGCGCTCGCCAAGCCTGATGCGGGCCCCGCGCGAGGGCGCCGCGCCGGCGTTCGAGGCGCGGGAGGCCGGCGACGCGGTGCGCGTGGTCGCACCGGGCATCTCCGCGACGGTTTCGCTGGCCGACGGCCAGGTCGCGTTCTTCGACGCGGCCGGCAAGCCGCTGGTCGCCGAAGTGGCGGGCGGCCGAACGTTCACCCCGGCCGAGTTCGACGGCCGCGAGTACGTGAGCGTGCGCCAGCGTTTCGAGTCCAACGACGACGAAGGCCTGTACGGCACCGGCCTGCACCAGCAGGGCTGGATGAACCTCAAGGGCCGCGACATCGAGCTGCTCCAGCACAACATCGACAACGCGATTCCCTACCTCACCTCGAGCCGGAACTACGGCATCCTCTGGGACAACAACTCGATCACCCGCTACGGCGACCCGCGCGGCCTGCGCCAGATCGGCGAGGTGGTGACGCTGTACGACAAGGACGGCAGGGAGGGCGCGCTCACCGCGACCTATTCGATCGAGCGCGACGTCAAGCTGGTGCGGCGCGAGGAACAGATCGACTACCAGTTCATCTCCAGCCTCGAGGCGTTCCCGGACGCAGGCAAGAACCTGGTCGAAGGCGGTCGCAGCGACGTGGTCTGGGAAGGCGCGATCGCCGCGCGCACGTCCGGGCGGCATACGTTCTCGTTGTACAACAGCGAGTACGCCAGGCTCTACGTCGACGGCAAGCTGGTGGTCGACCGGTGGCGCCAGAACTGGAATCCCTGGCACCACGAGTTCGCGCTGGACCTGGACGCCGGCAAGCGGCACGACATCCGCATCGAGTGGGACCGGATCGAACCGGCCTACATCGCGCTGCAGGGTCGCGACCCGCTGCCGGCCGCCGAGGCCGGCGACCTGTCGATCTGGTCCGAAGCCGCGCAGGTGATCGACTACTACGTGGTGGCCGCGGACGACGCCGACGGCGTGATCGCCGGCTACCGCACGCTGACCGGCAAGGCGGTACTCCTGCCCAGGTGGGCCTACGGTTTCTGGCAGAGCCGCGAGCGCTACAAGACCCAGGCCGAACTGACCGGCGTGCTGGACGAGTACCGCCGCCGCAAGCTGCCGATCGACAACATCGTGCTCGACTGGTCGTACTGGCCCGAGGACGCCTGGGGCTCGCACGACTTCGACCCGGCGAACTTCCCCGATCCCGACGGCATGGTCGACCACGTGCACGACCGCAACGCCCAGATCATGATCTCGGTGTGGCCGAAGTTCTACCCGACCACCGAGCACTACAAGGAACTCGCCGCCAAGGGCTACATGTACACCCGCAACATCGAGGTGGGCGAGCTGGACTGGATCGGCAAGGGCTACCTGAACTCCTTCTACGATCCGTACACGACCGAGGCGCAGGACATCTTCTGGCGCCAGGTCAACACCAAGCTCAACAGCAAGGGCTTCGACGCCTGGTGGCTGGACGCGACCGAGCCCGACCTGCACAGCAACATCGACACCGGCGAACGCAAGGCGCGCACGATGCCGAACGCGCTGGGCTCGTCGGTGGAGTATTTCAACGCCTATCCGCTGCCGCATTCCGAAGGCGTGTACCGCGGCTCGCGCGAGGTGGAGCCGGACAAGCGCGTGTTCATCCTCTCGCGCGCGTACTTCGCGGGCCAGCAGCGCGCGGGCGCGGCGTTCTGGAGCGGCGATATCGTGCCGCGCTGGGACGATTTCCGCGAGCAGATCTCCGGCCTGGTCAACGCCTCGATGGCGGGCGCGCCGAATGTGAGCTTCGACATCGGCGGCTTCTCGCCCGAGCGCCGCTACGAGCAGAAGGACCCGGCGCACCTGCCCGAGTGGCGCGAGCTCAACCTGCGCTGGTTCCAGCACGGCGCGTTCGTGCCGATCTTCCGCCTGCACGGCCAGTTCCCGTACCGCGAGATCTGGGAGATCGCGCCCGAGGGCACGCCGCACTACGACAGCTTCGTGCACTACCTCAAACTGCGCTACACGCTGCTGCCCTACATCTACACCCTGGCGGGCGACACCTGGCACGCGGACGGCACCATCCTGCGCGCGCTGGCGATGGACTTCCCCGGGGACGCGAAGGCGCGCGACGTCGCCGACCAGTACCTGTTCGGGCCGGCCTTCCTGGTCGCCCCGGTCACGCAGTTCAAGGCCACCAGCCGCGAGGTCTACCTGCCGGCGGGTGCACAGTGGATCGACTTCGAGACCGGCCAGCGGCACGAGGGCGGGCGCACGATCACCGCAGCCGCTCCGCTGCAGCGCATGCCGCTGTTCGTGCGCGCCGGCTCGATCGTGCCGCGCACGGTGGTGCAGCAGTACGTGGACGAGCAGCCGGGTGCGCCGCTGACCATCGAGGTCTACACCGGCGCGGACGGCAGCTTCTCGCTGTACGAGGATGCCGGGCGCAGCTACGGCTACGAGCGCGGCGAATCCAGCCGCATCCCGCTGGCGTGGGACCAGGCGCGCGGCACGCTGACCATCGGGGCGCGCGAGGGCTCGTATCCGGGCATGGCGGCGTCGCGCGAGATCCGCGTGCGCTGGATCGACGGACCGCGCGGCGACAACGGCGCGCTGGAGCCGGAGGCCGACGCCACGGTGACCTACGACGGCTCGGCGCAGGTGGTCATGCGGCCGGCGCAGGGCTGAGCCGTGGCGGCGTTCGATGCGCGTCGCCGCGAGGCGCTCAAGGCCGCCGCGCTGGCGGCGGTCGCGGGCGGGGGCGCGGCGGTGGGGTTCGGCCGCGGCGATGCGCGGGCGGCAGTGCCCGCCCCCGCGGCCGACGCGGCCGCGGGGTCCGCGGCATCCGCCGATGGCGCGGCCGTGGCCGGCGGCGCGCCGTGGCAGGACCTGCGCCTGTGGTATCCACGCCCGGCAACGCAGTGGGTCGAGGCGCTGCCGCTGGGCAACGGCCGGCTCGGCGCCATGGTCTGGGGCGGCGGCAAGCACGAACGCATCCAGCTCAACGAGGACACGCTCTACGCCGGCGGGCCCTACGATCCGGTGCCGCCGGGCGCGCTCGAGGCGCTGCCCGCGGTACGGCGTCTGCTGTTCGCGCGCCGCTACGCCGAGGCCGAAGCGCTGGCGAACGACGCCATGTTGGGCCGGCCGCCGAAGCAGATGCCCTACCAGCCGCTGGGCGATCTGGTGCTGGACTTCTTCGAGATCGCCGAGACCAACGGCTACCGGCGCGAGCTGGACCTGGATCGCGCGCTGGCCAGCTCGACCTTCGAGGCGCGCGGGCTGCAGCACCGGCGCGAGGTGTTCGTCTCGCCGGTCGACCAGTGCCTGGCGATGCGGCTGTCGGGCGACAAGCCGGGCCGCATCTCGCTGCGCATCGGGCTGGCGAGCGACCAGCCGAGCGCCCAGGTGGACGCCGACGGCGACGCGGGCCTGCTGTTGCGCGGCCGCAACGAGGCGGCGTTCGGCGTGGACGGCCAGCTGCGGTTCGCCGCACGACTGCAGGTCCTGCCGGTCGGCGGCACGCTTCGGCGCCGCGACGGCCGCATCGAGGTGCGCGATGCCGACGAAGTGGTGCTGCTGCTCACCGCGGCCACCAGCTTCCGCCGCTACGACGACGTGTCCGGCGATCCCGAAGCGGTCACCCGCGACCAGCTTGCCCGTGCGACTACGCGCTCATGGCCCCGGCTGCTCGACGATCACGTGGCCGCGCATCGTGCGCTGTTCCGCCGGGTGGAGATCGACCTCGGCGCCTCGCCCGCCGCCCTCGCGCAGCTGCCCACCGACGCGCGCGTCGAGTGCTTCGCCGAGGCGAGCGACCCGGCGCTCGCCGCGCTCTACCACCAGTTCGGCCGCTACCTGCTGATCGCCAGTTCGCGCCCCGGCACCCAGCCGGCCAACCTGCAGGGGATCTGGAACGACCTGCTGCAGCCGCCGTGGGAAAGCAAGTACACGATCAACATCAACACCGAGATGAACTACTGGCCGGCCGAGCCCTGCGCGCTGGCCGAATGCGTCGAGCCGCTGGAGCGCATGGTGGCCGAGCTGGCCGAGCGCGGGCGCGAGACCGCGCGCCGCATGTACGGCGCGCCGGGCTGGGTGGTGCACCACAACACCGACCTGTGGCGCGCGACCGCGCCGATCGACGGCGCGCAGTGGGGGTTGTGGCCGCTGGGCGGCGCCTGGCTGCTGCAGCACCTGTGGGACCGCTGGGACTACGGCCGCGATCCGGACCAGCTGCGCCGCATCTACCCGCTGTTCCGCGGCGCGGCGGAATTCTTCGAGGCCGTGCTGGTCGAGGATCCGAACACCGGCGCGCTGGTCACCGCGCCCTCGATCTCGCCGGAGAACCAGCATCCGCACGGCGCCGCGCTGTGCGCCGGGCCGTCGATGGACGCGCAGCTGCTGCGCGACCTGTTCGGCCAGTGCATCGAGGCCGCAGCGCTGCTGCAGGTGGACGGGGACTTCGCCCGACGCCTGGCCGCGTTGCGCGAACGGCTGCCGCCGCACCGCATCGGCCGTGCCGGCCAGCTGCAGGAATGGCAGGAGGACTGGGACATGGGCGCGCCGGAGATCGACCACCGCCACGTCTCGCACCTGTACGCGCTGCATCCCTCCAGCCAGGTCAACCTGCGCGACACGCCGGAACTCGCCGCGGCCGCGCGCCGCTCGCTGGAGATCCGCGGCGACGAGGCCACCGGCTGGGGCATCGGCTGGCGCCTGAACCTGTGGGCGCGGCTGCGCGACGGCGAACGCGCGATGGCGATCCTGCGCATGCTGCTCAGCCCGTCGCGCACCTATCCGAACCTGTTCGACGCCCATCCGCCGTTCCAGATCGACGGCAACTTCGGCGGCACCGCGGGCATCACCGAGATGCTGGTGCAGAGCTGGGGCGGCACGGTGTTCCTGCTGCCGGCGCTGCCGCGCGACTGGCCGGCGGGCACGCTGCGCGGGGTGCGCGTGCGCAACGCGGCGCGGCTGGACCTGGCGTGGCGGAACGGGGTCGTGACCAGCGTGGTGCTGCACAGCGAGCGCGGCGGCGAATACCGCGTCGACCATCGCGGCCACGTGCTGGCGCTGTCGCTGGCCGCTGGCGAATCCGCGACACTCGCCTGGCGCGACGGCGCCCTGGTGCGCGCGTGAGCGCCACGGCGGGGCGGCGCACGCGCCGCGGTTGCAACCGCAACCGCCGGTCGATGCTGCGTTGCACGAACGCTCCGGCGGGATGCTCGGGCTACGATAGCGCGCTGGATGACAGCGCAGTCATCCAGACGTGGTGCCGCGGCGGTCTCGCGACCGCCGTCGTGCGCGCGTTGCCGGGGCCGGGGAGGCGGTGACACGGCAGCGCGTTGCGTTCGATCCATGGTGCGGTCCGCCCGACCGGTGGACGCGCACACATGGACGGGCACCGGGTTGCACACAGACGCACGGCATTCCATTCCCCGGAGGGAACACATGAGCAGTCCCCACGCACCAGGCGAGAACACCGGTTTCATCATCCTGATCAGCCTGGTGGCGACGATCGGCGGTTTCCTGTTCGGCTACGACAGCGGCGTGATCAACGGCACCGTCGACGGCATCACCACCGCTTTCAACTCCGATGCGGCGGTGACCGGCTTCAACGTCGCCTCGATGCTGCTGGGCTGCGCGGTGGGCGCCTGGTTCGCCGGCACCCTGGCCGACCGCTACGGCCGCCGCACGATGCTGCTGCTGGCGGCGGTGTTCTTCATCGTCTCGGCCTGGGGTTCGGGCATCGCCACGTCCTCGTTCGAGTTCGTGATCTACCGGGTGATCGGCGGCCTGGCGGTCGGCGCTGCGAGCGTGATGTCGCCTGCCTACATCAGCGAGGTGGCACCCGCGCGCTACCGCGGCCGCCTGGCCACGATCCAGCAGATCGCGATCATCTCCGGCCTGTTCGCCTCGTTCCTGAGCAACTACCTGCTGGCGAAGGTCGCGACCTCGTCGGTGGCCGAACTGTGGATGGGCTACGAGGCCTGGCGCTGGATGTTCTGGGCCGAACTGGTGCCGGCGGCGCTGTTCTTCGTGCTGCTGTTCTTCATTCCCGAAAGCCCGCGGTACCTGGTGGCGCGCGGTCTGCGCGAGCGCGCGAAGGGGGTGCTGTCGCGGCTGTACGGCGCGGTCCAGGGCGAGCGCAAGCTGGGCGAGATCGATGCCTCGCTGGCCACCGACCACCATCGCCCGCGACTGTCGGACCTCGTCAGCAAGGCCACCGGCCGGATCCGCCCGATCGTGTGGGTGGGCGTGGGGCTGGCCACGTTCCAGCAGCTGGTCGGCATCAACGTGGTGTTCTATTACGGCGCGGTGCTGTGGCAGGCGGTGGGCTTCTCCGAATCCGACGCCCTGCTGATCAACGTGCTCTCCGGCGCGCTCAGCATCGGCGCCTGCATCGTGACCGTGCTGCTGATCGACCGCGTGGGACGCAAGCCGCTGCTGTGGATCGGCTCGGTCGGCATGGCCGTCACCCTGGGGCTGGTGACCTTCGCCTTCGCCACCGGCGGCGTGGATGCCGCCGGCCGTCTGCAGCTGTCCGACTCGATGGGCCTGCTGGCGCTGGTGGCAGCGAACGCCTACGTGGTGTTCTTCAACCTGTCCTGGGGCCCGGTGATGTGGGTGATGCTGGGCGAGATGTTCCCGAACCAGATCCGCGGCTCCGGCCTGGCGGTCGCCGGCCTGGCGCAGTGGACGGCGAACTTCCTGATCACCTGGACCTTCCCGATGCTGCTCGCCGGCATCGGCCTGGCGACGGCCTACGGCATCTACACGGTGATGGCGGTGATCTCGGTGTTCTTCGTGATCAAGTTCGTGCACGAGACCAAAGGCCGCGAACTCGAGCAGATGGAGGGCTGACGCGCGCGGACGTCCCGGCGGCCCCGACGCGCATCGGGGCGCCGGGGCGACCGCGGCGTTGGAACGTTGAAGCAAGCCTTCCCCCGCTCGCGGGTGGAAGGTGCCGAAGGCGGATGGGGACATCGAGTCCGCGTGCACGGCGGCCCGTCGATCCTCCGGGTGGCGCATCTCCCGCCGCCACGGCGTGATCCATGCCAGACCGCGACACCACCGACCACCCGGCCCGACACGCGTGTCGCGCCCCCCACCTGGAACATGCCATGCAGCTGTCGGGACTGGATATCGCGATCGTGCTGGCCTACCTCGTCGGCGTGTTCGTGCTGGCGCAGTGGGTCTCGCGCGAGAAGGCGGGCCACGCCAAGGACGCCGACGACTACTTCCTGGCCAGCAAGTCGCTGCCGTGGTGGGCCATCGGCGCGTCGCTGATCGCGGCCAACATCTCGGCCGAGCAGATCATCGGCATGTCCGGCTCGGGCTTCGCCATCGGCCTGGCGATCGCCTCCTACGAATGGATGGCCGCGGCGACCCTGCTGATCGTCGGCAAGTGGTTCCTGCCGGTGTTCCTGCGCAACCGCATCTACACCATGCCGCAGTTCCTGGAGCGGCGTTACGGCACCCGCATCCGCACCGTCATGGCGGTGTTCTGGCTGGGCCTGTACGTGTTCGTGAACCTGACCTCGATCCTGTGGCTGGGCTCGCTGGCGATCGCGCACGTCGCGGGCATCGACCAGATGGCGGCACTGCTGGCGCTGGCCGCCTTCGCGCTCGCGTTCCAGCTGTACGGCGGGCTCAAGGCGGTGGCGCTGACCGACATCGTGCAGGTGGTGCTGCTGGTGGGCGGCGGCCTGCTGCTGGCCGGCATCACCCTCGACCGCATCGGCGAAGGCGCCGGCATCTGGGCGGGCTTCGAACGCCTGCGCGCGGAAGTGCCCGGGCACTTCCACATGATCCTCTCGCCCGACCATCCCTTCTACAAGGATCTGCCGGGCATCAGCGTGCTGGTTGGCGGCATGTGGATCATGAACCTGAGCTACTGGGGCTTCAACCAGTACATCATCCAGCGCGCGCTGGCCGCGAAGGACCTGGCCGAGGCGCAGAAGGGCGTGCTGTTCGCGGCATTCCTGAAGTTGCTGATGCCGGTGATCGTGGTGGTCCCCGGCCTGGCCGCGGTGCTGCTGGCGCCGGACATCGGCCGCCCCGACGCGGCCTACCCGGCGATGATGTCGCTGCTGCCGGCAGGCATCCTCGGCATCGTGTTCGCGGCGCTGATCGCGGCGATCGTCTCGTCGCTGGCGTCGATGGCCAATTCGATTTCCACCATCTACACCCTGGACCTGCACCGCGCGCGCGGGCAGGCCGACCAGCGACGGCTGGTGCGCACCGGCCGCATCGTCACCGTGGTGGCGATGGCGCTCGCCGTGCTCGCCGCGCGGCCGCTGCTGGGCAGCTTCGACCAGGCCTTCCAGTACATCCAGGAATACACCGGCTTCTTCACCCCGGGCATCGTGGTGATCTTCGTGCTCGGCCTGTTCTGGAAACGCGCCAACGAGGCCGGCGCGCTGGCCGCGGCGATCGGCTCGTTCGCGCTGTCGATCGTGCTCAAGCTGGCGTGGCCGGCGCTGCCGTTCATCGATCGCGTCGGGCTGGTGTTCCTGCTGGCGCTCGCGCTGGCGGTCGGCGTGTCGATGGCCACGCGCCACGCGCCGGAGAAGGACATCATCCAGACCGGCGACGTGGAGTACCGCACCGGTGCCGCGTTCAATGTCGGCGCGCTCGCGGTCATCGCGATCCTGGTCGCGCTGTATACGCTGTTCTGGTAGCCGCGGCGGCGCCTGGTACGCGTGCTGGGAGCGCGTGCGCACTGTGCGGAACGCCCGTCGCGCGGCGGCGACAGTGAGGCGACTGGCCATCTGCAGGCCACCGGTGGGGCCTGCACGGCGCGGCTTGGGCGGCATGGCGCTGCGCGCACAGCGGCCTGCCCGCATGGATCAGCGGAAGTAGCGCTTGTCGAACCAGAACGGGCGCACCTGCGCTTCGCGCAGGTGGGTGGCGGCCTGCGGATGCGCCGGGTTGACCAGGTAGTTTGTCGAATCGGGCAGCAGCGCCGAGGGCAGCGGCAGCAGCAGGCCCTCGCGCGCATCGAGCCAGGCGTTGCCCACGGCCTGCGAGGTGGGTTCGTTCGCCTGCCAGCCGTCGGGCAGGTCCGGACGCGGCGACATCGCGGCGCCGTCCGCGACTTCGAGCGTGATCAGCTTCAGCGTGGTCGGGATGCGGGTCACGCTCAGGCGCATGTGCGCCATCACCTCCACCATCGCCAGCGCCGGATGCTCGGCCGCGTACAGCACCGAACGCGGCAGGGTGTGCCAGCGCCCGTCGGTATGGTGCCCGCCTTCGCCCCCCAGCCCCGGGAAGGCGGAGATCCGCCACAGCCGCATCAGAACACGCCGTGGGCGGTGCGGCGCAGGTGCGACTCGATCAGGCGGGCGCCGGAGTCCTTGGCCGCGAGCTGGAGCGGGGTGACCGGCGCGTCGCCGGGGATGTAGGCGGCCGGGGCGTTGAGCCATTCCAGCGCCTGGGCCTCGTCGCCGAACAGTTCCACCGCCTCGGCATACACCCGCGCCAGGCGGATCAGGCGTTCGGACTCGGCCTCGGTGAAGCGCGCATTGCGGGCCAGCCGCCGGCGCACGGTGCTCTCGGGCGCCACCAGCGACGGCGCGAACCCCAGGCGCTGCGCCGCGCGCCGGTACGAGCGGCTGCTCACGCCCGCCGCGGCCAGGCGCACGGCGTCGGTTTCCGATTCCAGGACCACGTCCAGCAGCCGCGACATGTGGGTGAACACGGGGCTGGCGGCCGGGCGCAGCGGGGTGACGGCATTCATGGGCGTTCCTCCATCTGAGCGGGATTATACGCCAGATGGAGGGCACGCGGGTCGCCGGATCCCACGGGCAGGACTCCCAGGCCCGGCGTCCCGCAGGCGATGCGGGGTCCGGCGGTCGATCCGCTCAGAACCGGTAGCGGATGCCCAGCGTCATGCTGCGACCGCGCAGCGGCGACTGGTCCTTCACGAACGAGGTATGGGCGTAGGCGGTCTCGTCGAGCAGGTTGGTGGCGCGCACGTAGACCTCCGACGACTGGCGCGGCGTCAGCGCGAAGCGGTAGGCGAAAGTCGCGTTGAGCATGTCGTAGCCGGCCGTCCGGGTCTCGTACGACGCGATTCGATCCTGCGAGGCGGTGCGGTAGTACTCGGCGTCCAGCGTGAACGGACCGCTCGACCAGGCGTGACGCAGGCCCAGCCGGCCAGGTGGGATCCTCGGCACGCGGTCGGCCTCGCCGGTGAGGTCGGCGCGTACGTAATCTCCGAACAGGGTCAGCACGTGGGCGTCGTCGAGGCGCAGGCTGACCTGGCCATCGATCCCGCTGAAGCGCGCATCGGCCGCGGTGTAGAGCAGGTAGTTGTGCGGCACGCCGGTGGCGTCGTCGGTCTCGATCAGGCGCGCGAAAACGTAGTCGTCGATGTCCTGGTGGAACAGGCCGACTTCGAATTCCAGCGCATCGCCGCCACCGCGCAGGGTCAGGTCGACCGATCGCGTGGTCTCAAGCACGTCGGTGCGGCTTTCGGGGAAGCTCGGTGACGCGCTGCGCGAGCGCGCCAGGCCCACTTCGTAGCTGTTGGTGGCCAGGTTGTTGCCATAGGCGTACAGCTCGCGCACGCTCGGCGCGCGCTGGGTGCGTCCCAGCGCGAGCGCGAGCGAATAGCCGCCGTCGAGGTGCCAGTTCGCGCCGACCGAGGCCGACACCGGCGACTGCCTGCTGCCGGGGTTGCGGGTGACGAAGCTCTCGACCACCTCGTCTTCGATCACCTGCTCCCAGTCCGGCCCGTACCAGCCTTCGAACAGTTCCTGGTAGGCAGGTGTCAGCGTGTGCCGGAATGCGGGCGCCGGCACCCGGACCTCGCGCCAGTCCTTGCGGATTGCCGCGTCGATGTCGAGGACTCCGAAGGAGCGGCGTTCGCTCAGGAACACGCCGATGTTCCGGGTCAGGTGGAAGTAGGGCGGGACCAGCCCGTAGCCATTCTCGCCGAAGGGCACGTGCAGGTTGTTGACGTTGAGCCCGCTGAACTTGCCGTCGGTGTACTGCACGCCCAGCAGTCCGGTGAAGCCGAACAGCGGCGCGTGCGTCAGTTCGATGCGGCCGTCCTCCACCTCGTTGGTGTAGCGGTTGAACAGCGCCGGGCCGTCGATCTCGTCGTGCGCGTAGTCGGTCGAGGACAGGCGCAGCCGCAGGTGCTCGAAGCCGGGCAGCGGATCGTCGATGTCCGCGCGCACGTCGGTGCGCTCGCTGCGCAACCGGATGCGCGCGGTGTGGTCGTCGGACGAGCCGAACGGATCCTCGTAGCCGCCGTGCGCCTCGCAATGGAGGTCGATGCCGTGCGGGTGGCAGACGCCGTTGAGGTGCGAATGCCCGGGCAGCCCGTACTCGCCCTCCTGGCGGGTGTGCGCGGCGCCGATGTAGCCCCGCCCGGTGATCCAGGAGGCGCCCAACGAGGACGTGGTGCCCTCGGCGAACGAATCTTGCAGGCGTCCGCCCGGAATGTCGTAGTCCTGCGCGTGCTGGCGCGCGAGTTCCGCGTGCACGGCGAACTGGCCGGCGCCGGCCGTCACCCGCGCCACGCCCGCCCGGCTCCGGTCGCCGCTGCCCAGGCGCAGCTCCGCGCCGCCACCGAGTCCGTTGCGGGGCAACGCTTTGGGAACGCGGCCGTCGATCAGGTTCACTGCCCCGTTCATGGCATTGCCACCGTAGATCACCGCCGCCGGACCGCGGATGACTTCGATCGCGTCCAGCAGCAGCGGATCGGTCGTGATGGCGTGGTCGGGCGACACGGAGGATGCATCGAACAGGTTGGCGCCGTCCGACAGGATCTCGATGCGCGGCACGGTCTGGCCGCGGATGACCGGCCGCGAGGCCCCGCCGCCGAAGTTGTCCAGATGCACGCCGGGCAGGCCGGCCAGCGTCTCGCCCAGCCCGCCCTGGCGGCGACGCGCCAGTTCGTCGCCGGACAGCGTGGACCGGGCATTGCCGGCCAGGGGCTCGGCGGCCCGGCGTTCGCCGAACACGACCAGTTCGTCGAGGTCGACCGGGCTTCTGGGGGAGACGTCCTGCGCGGACACGGGCAGGGGTGAGAGGACGACGCCGGCGATGGCGACGCACAGCAGGGAGCACTTCATCGAGATCTCGGGGTTGGAGGCGGTGGAGGGCAGCGCGACCGGTGCGATCCCCCGAGAAGTCGGAGCGGGCGGGGGATCACGACGGGCTGCTTGCGAAGGCGTGAGTGTAATGTAATAACATATCCGTCAATGACGTCGGGGGATCAGCCAATGCTCGAAACGCGCGCCCTGTGCAAGCGCTATGGCGACCAGATCGCACTGGACGCCCTGGACCTGAAGGTGGACTCCGGTGAAGTGGTCTGCCTGCTCGGCGCCAACGGCGCCGGCAAGACCACCACCCTCAACCTGCTGCTGGGATTTCTCGCGCCGACGTCGGGTGAGGCGCGCGTCGAGGAGGTGGTGGTCCAGTCCGATCCACAGGCCGCCCGCGCACGGCTGGGCTACCTGCCGGAGGTCGTGCAGCTGTATCCGCTGCTGAGCGGACTCGAGACGCTGCGCTACTTCGCGGACCTGTCCGGCCGTCCGCGGCCCGCGGACGACGAACTGCATCGCATGCTGTCGCAGGTGGGCCTGCAGCGCGATGCGCACGGGCGTCGCGTGGCGGGCTACTCCAAGGGCATGCGCCAGAAGCTCGGGCTGGCGATCGCGCTGTCGAAGGGCGCGCGCGCGTTGCTGCTCGACGAACCGCTCTCAGGGCTCGATCCGAAGGCCGCCAACGAACTCGTCGCGCTGGTGCGCAGGCTGGCCGCCGACGGCCATGCCGTCCTCGCCGTCACCCACGACATCTTCCGCGCGCAGCAGATGGCCGACCGCATCGGGATCATGCGCCAGGGCAGGCTGGTGGACATGCTCGACCCACGCGCGATGAGCGCCGCGGAGATCGAGGCGCTGTACGTGCATCACCTGCGCGACGTGGCATGAGTCCGGTGCGTGCGATCGCCGGACACACGCTGCGGCTGTGGTGGCGCGAAGGCAGGCTGCCCGTCGTGCTGCTGCTCGTGGGGGCCCTGGGGCTGCTGGCCGCGACGCTGTCGATCCAGCGGGCGGCCGGATCGGAGCGCGACCGCATCGCCGCGGAAGCCGCCGACCGCGACACCTTCGCGAATCAGGGCGCGCGCAACCCGCACAGCGTCGCGCATTTCTCGCGCTTCGCGTTCCGGCCGATGGGGCCGCTCGCCACGCTGGACCCGGGCATCGGGCCGTATGCGGGCGTCGCCATCTGGATGGAAGCCCACTACCAGGATCCGGCCAATCTGCGTGCGGCCGAAGACCGGGTGGAGCTGGGGCGCCTGGCCGACCTCAGCCCGGCGTGGCTGCTGCAGGTGCTGGTGCCGCTGCTGGTGATCGCGCTCGGCTTCGACGCGCTGGCGGGGGAGCGGGAGCGCGGTACGTTCCCGTTGCTGCTGGGCGGAGGCGCGACCGCACGCACGCTGCTGATCGGCAAGGCGGTGGCCATGGGACTGGTGTTCGGAGCGCCGTTGCTGCTGCTCGCGCTCGCGCAACTGCCGGCGGCCATCGGACGCGTCGAAGGGACGACCGACCTGCTGCTCCGGCTGTCGATCTGGGTGCTGGCGCATGCGCTTTATCTGGGCGCATGGATCGCGGTGGCGCTGGCGGTCTCGCTGCGGATGGCGCAAGCGCGCAGCGCGCTGGTGCTGCTGCTGGCGGCCTGGACGCTGGCCACCCTGATCGCCCCGAGGCTGGCGGTCGCCGTGGCCGAAGCGGTCGCGCCCGTGCCGGCGGCCGGCGAGTTCTCGTCGGCCATCTATCGCGACCTGCGCGACGGCATGGACGGCCACGATCCGGCCGACCGGCGTCGCGACGCCTTCAGGCAGCAGGTGCTGGCGCAATATGGCGTGGAGCGCGTCGAGGATCTGCCGGTGAGCTTCGCCGGGCTGGCGCTTCAGGAAGGCGAACGCTACGGGCATCTCGTATTCGACCGCCATTTCGGCGCGTTGACCGACGCCTATCGCGAGCAGGAGCGGTGGCGCCGCATCGGTGCACTGGCAGGACCGTTGCCCGCGCTGCAGCAGGTCTCGATGGCGGCGGCGGGTACCGATGTCTCCCACCACGTGGATTTCATGGCGCAGGCCGAGGCGCAGCGTCGCATCATCGTGCGCACGCTCGACGAAGACCTGATCCGCAACGGCGCCGGGCAGGACATGGCCTATCTGGCCGATCGCTCCGTGTGGGAGCGAATTCCCGAATTCGACTACGTACTGCCTGGGATGGCGGAGCTGTCCCCGCGCCTGGCCGCCGACGGGCTGCTGCTCGCTGCATGGCTGTTGCTGGCGACCTGGCTGGCGAGCCGCGCCGCCACCCGTGCGGAGTCCGCCCGATGAAGACGCTATGGCGCACGATGGCGTGGGACTGGCGGCTGCTTGCACGCAGCCGCATCGGGGTGGCCGCGCTGGCATTGGCCGCGTTGTTCATCGCGCTGGCGGCGTGGAACGGTGCGCGGTTCGCGACGCAATGGCAGGCGCAGGCGCGCGCAGCGGTGGCCGCCGCCGAGGAATCGCGTACGCGCATGCTGACCGACATCGCCCGGGGCGAGGGCTGGGCCGCGCTGCCGTTCAGCGCGGAAAGCCCGATCGTGCTGCCGCCCGCCCCGTTGGCGGATCTCGCCAGCGGTCGGGCGGATCTGGATCCGCGCACCACCACGGCGTTCACCTTCCGCAGGCAGCACGAGCTGTTCCGCCATTACGAAATCGACAGCCCGCTCGCGCTGGCGCAGGGGCGCTTCGACCTCGCCTTCGTGCTGCAGACGCTGCTGCCGCTGCTGGTGATCGTGCTGGGCTACGGCGTGCTGGCCGAAGAGCGCGAACGCGGCCTGGACCGCGTGCTGGCCGTGCAGCAGGTTCCACCACGGCACCTGCTGGCCGGGCGCCTGCTCGCACGCGCGCTGTTGTTGCTGGCGCCGTTGCTGGCCGTCTTCGCATGGCTCTGGCTCGCAGGCGACGCAACCACGGGCCACGACCAGCGCACGCTGCGGTTGGCCTGGGCGCTGGCGCTGACGCTGGGTTATTTCGCGTTCTGGTGGGGGCTGGTGGCCTGGATCGGCACCTGGCACCTGCGCGAAGGACAGACCCTGCTGGCGCTGCTGGCGGCGTGGGTGTTGCTGGTGCTCGCCCTGCCGGCGCTGGTGGGGCTGGTGTCGCGCGAGCTG
The DNA here is from genome assembly GCF_029888045.1 of Luteimonas rhizosphaericola. GTDB lineage: Bacteria > Pseudomonadota > Gammaproteobacteria > Xanthomonadales > Xanthomonadaceae > Luteimonas > Luteimonas rhizosphaericola. The sequence continues at coordinate 499,662 of NZ_JARXRN010000025.1, forward strand.
CATCCGCCGCCGTCGCGCTTCGAACTGATCGCCACCGCACGCGCGCACGAGATCGACGGCATCAAGCGCGGCGCGGCGCTGCTCGGCGAGTACGCGCACGACCATCCCGAGCTCGATCCGGAGGCCGGCGGCAACCTGCCCGCCTGGGCGACCACCCTGTTCCTGACCACGCGCCTGGTGGATGGCGCGGTGGCGCCGGTGGTGCAGCGTTTCGACGGTGCCCTGGCCGCGCAGCAGCAGACGGTGGCGCGATGGCAGTTCGCCACGCCCGCCTTGATGTTGCAGCGGGGGCTGGTGGCCGCGGCCGGAACCGATGAACGGCGTCGAGGCGCGTTCATCGGCCAGGCCAGGACGCATCTGGTCGATTTCCGCGAGCGCACCGGCCGGATGATGCTGGGGGGCGAACTGCTCGATGCCGAAGCCCTGGACGCGCTGCCGACGTTCGCGTTCGCCGAGCCGGGCGACGACGTGGCCTGGCGCGCCGTGCGGGCGCCGCTAGGCGTGCTGTGGACGCTGGCGCTGTTGCTGCTGGCGCTCGCCCTGCGACGTGCCGGCAGCGGGCCGGCTGCCTAGGGCCGCATTCGAAACCATGTCCGTGCGCGCACGTTGCCGACAGGCGCCGCGCCCCATCTCCCGTGTCCAGAAGGAAGCCTTGATGTTCCGATGCCCGACGCTTGCCCCCGCGCTAGCACTCGCGTTTGCCGGTGCGGCCGCCGCTGCGAATGCGGAAGACGTCGCTCCAGCCGTGTCCGCCACCGAGCTGGATGCGGTGACCGTGTACGGCAGGCAGCTGGGGCGCATTCCCGGCGAAACCGCCACCAAATCCGGCGCCCCCGTGCTGGACATCCCGTTCAGCGTCAGCATCGTCCCGCGCGAACTGCTGGACTTGCGCAGCGTGTCGAACATCGGACAGGCGACCGAGACCATCGGCGGCGTGCAGCGGACGATCGGCTTCTCCGGCAACCAGCGCTTCCGCATCCGCGGGTTCCAGGCCGTCAGCACGCTGCGCGACGGATTCCGGCAGAGCATGTCGCAGCCGGAGGTCGAACTGCAGGGTGTGGAGAGCATCGAAGTCCTGAAGGGCCCCGCGTCCGCTCTGTACGGGCGCTTCGAGCCGGGCGGCGTGATCAACTTCGTCTCCAAACGGCCGCAGGAGCGGTTCGCCGCGGCCGCAAGCCTGGCGGCAGGCTCGGACGACTACGCCCGCGCCAGCGTCGATGTCACCGGCCCGGTCGACGCCGCCGCCACGCTGCTCGGCCGCCTCAACGCGGCGCACGAGGACGCGGGCAGCTTCCGCGACGGCATCGACAGCCGCCAGTCGTTCCTCGCGCCCACCCTGGAGTGGCGACCCGACGCGCACACGAGCCTGCTCGCGCGGTTCGAGTATCTGGAACGCGACGCCGCCTTCGACCGTGGCCTGGGCAACAGCCCGCTGTTCCTCGAGGTGCCGATCGGACGCAACTACGGCGAAGACTTCATGCGCATCCGCAAGCGCCAGCTGAGCGGTGCCCTGGAGTTCGATCGCCAGTTGTCCGCGGACTGGCGCCTGCGCCTCGGCGCCTACTGGTCGGACGTACGCGTGCCCGAGGAGGAGTTCTTCAACTACGGCTTCCCCACGCTGACCGGCACGACGGTCAACCGCAATTTCGTCAGCTATCGCGAAACCCAGAAGGATTCGACCCTGCAGGCCGAGCTGCATGGGCGCTGGCGCACCGGGCCGGTCGAGCATCGCGTGCTGGCGGGCGTGGAGCGGGCGGTGGACCGGCTGGCATTCCTCGACGGACGCATCGCCTACGGCAATCCGATCGACCTGTTCGATCCGGTGCCGACCGGCCGGCCCGACACCTACGTGGATGCCGGCGACAGCCGCTACGAGTTCGAGACCGCGGCCCTGTACCTGCAGGACGAGATCGCGTGGGAACGCTGGCGATGGCTGCTGGGCGGCCGCTACGAGCGCACCGATACGGTGTCGTTCTACACCGGCGGCATCGACCCGGCGGTGACGCGTCGCGATCGCCCGTTCTCGCCACGCGCAGGGGTCACCTACCTGCTCACGCCGGACCTGTCGGTGTACGCCAGCTGGGCGCGTTCGTTCCGCAACGAGGCGGATGCGGGCCTGCTGGAAAGCGGCCTGACGCCGAAGCCGACACGCGGCGAACAGGTCGAACTGGGGATCAAGTCGATCCTGGCCGACGGACGCGCCGAGGCGACGTTCGCGCTGTTCGACCTGCGCAAGACCGACGCCGTGGTCGCCGATCCGGTGGACTGGAACCTGGTCATCCAGGCGGGGGAACTGCGTTCGCGCGGCGCGGAGGCCGAACTGTCGATGCGCCTGCGGGATGCGTGGACGTTGGTGGCGGCCTACGCCTGGTCCGATGCGAGCATCCGCGAGGACTCCGACGCCTCCATCGTCGGCAACCGCCTTGCAGGCGTGCCGCGCCACCAGGCCAGCCTGTGGACGTCGTTGGCGTTCGACGGCCGCCTGTCCGGCCTGACGCTGGGCGGCGGCGTCCTGCACGGCAGCGAGCAGGCCGCCACCACCGCCAACACGTTCTTCCTGCCCGCGTACACGCGCATCGACCTCAATGCGCGCTACGCGCTGCGCAACGGCTTCGACCTCCTGCTCAACATCGACAACGTGGGCGACCGCAGGTACTACATCACCGGCGGGTTCGCGCAGATCTACCCGCAACCGCCGCGGACGCTGCGACTGACCCTGGGAAAGCGCTGGTGAGCGGCCCCGTCGTGCGCGGGCGTCCCCCGGGGGCGCGGCGCCGGCTCGCGCTGGGGCTGCTATGTCTGGTCGCGGGCCTGTGTGCGCTGGTGCCGGCGTCGGGCGGACAGGCTGGCGAAGCGCCGGCACCGGTCGTGCGCGCACCGGCACCGCCGGGGCTCAACCACGTCTACGTGGTGCTCGATGCGGATACCTTCGCCGCCCTGCGCGACCACCCGAACGTCGCGCGGGTCCTGTCGCACGCGGACGCGGGGCTTCCGGACTTCAGGACGCCCGACGGTCACAGCGACCGCCTGTTCTTCCGCGGCCGCACGACGTACCTGGAGTTCTTTGCGCCGGACAACCGCTTCGGCGAGCCGGTCGGCAAGGTCGGGCTGGCGATCGGGCTGGATGCCGCCGCGGGACTGGATGCCGTCCACGACGCATGGCGCCATGCCTATGGCGCCGACGTGCGGCGCTCCGCCGCCACCTACCGACGGGTCGATCCGGTCGTTCCCTGGTACGACGCCGTCCAGGTGGATGCCACCAGCGACAACCCGCAGTTCGTGCTCTGGGCGATGACCTACACGCCGGAGTTCGTGGGCTGGATCTCGTCGCGCGACGCGCCATCCGGCGAAGCGCGCGCGGGAAGCACGCGTCGGCGCGATGCGCTGGCCGCGCGCTGGCGCGAGGACCAGAACTTCGTCGACGTGGTCGGCATCGCGATCTCCGTGCCGGCCCGGCTGCAAGCCCGCATCGCAGAACAACTGGCGCTTGCCGGCATGGAACGCCTCGACGATGCCGGAGCAACGCGGCTGGTCGGCGATGGCTGGTCGATCGTGCTGGAGCGGCGCGGCCCCGAAGCCGTTGGCCTGGTGCATCTCGACCTCGCCGTGTCCGGCCGCTGGAACGCGGGCTGCCCGGCGGTGCTGGGCCGGACGACACTCGACTCAGCCGGCGGGCGCCTGCGTTGGCATTTCGGCAGGGCCACGCCCGGGAGCGCAGATGCCGGCGGCGCCGACGACTGTCGCGTGCGTCGCCGCGAGTAGCGTCGGGGATCGTGCGGCGGATCCAGTCCGCGCGTCGGCGGCTCCGGTGCATCGCCGGGATGTGCGGCAGAGATGTGCGGCAAAGGCGGGCGGGCGCGGCCGGCTGGAGGCGCAGGCGCCGCGGGCGCGCAGAACCGCGCCCGACGCGGCGGGTTCGATCTGCAGGCAGTGGTGGCTATGGGTGGACTCGAACCACCGACCCCAGCATTATGAGTGCTGTGCTCTAACCGGCTGAGCTACATAGCCAGATCGATCGCGCGCGCAGGGCGGCGAGCCGCCTATTCTCGGCGCGCGGGGCGGCGGCGTCAACGCCGCGCATCGGGATTGGCACTTTCGCGGGCGCCGTGGCAGAGTCGGGGGCAGTAGATCTTGGAGTCCGCATCGTGATCGATCCGGACGGGTACCGCCCCAATGTCGGCATCGTCCTGATGCACCCCGACGGCCGCGTCTTCTGGGCGCGACGGGTGCGTCGCGACGGCTGGCAGTTCCCGCAGGGCGGGATGAACAGCGACGAGACGCCGATCGAGGCGATGTACCGCGAGCTCCGCGAGGAGACCGGCCTGCTGCCCGAGCACGTGGCCGTGCTCGGCGTCACCCCCGGCTGGCTGCGCTACCGGCTGCCGTACAACGCCATCCGCCGCAACGACCGCGTCGTGTGCATCGGCCAGAAGCAGGTCTGGTTCCTGCTCCAGTTCACCGGGCAGGAAAGCGACCTGCAGCTGGACCTGACCCCGAAGCCGGAGTTCGACCACTGGCGCTGGGTGGATTTCTGGTACCCGGTGGAACACGTGGTGATGTTCAAGCGCGGGGTCTACGCCAGCGCGCTGCGGCACCTGGCGCCGTTCGCGCGCCAGATCGCGGGGATGAACGCCATTCCCGCGGCCACCGTCGAGCGCGAGCGGGGCCGCCGGCGGCCCCGGCACCGTGGCCCGGTCCGGCAGCCCTCGCGCGACCGGGAGTAACGGTCCCCGAGCGGACCGGAATGCTGGCGGCATTGACAATCATTCTCATGCATGGCGAAATGGCGTCCGGATCTTCCACCGGTCGCGCGCCTTGTACGTCTGCATCTGCAACGGGATCACCGAAGCCGACATCCGCCGGGCCGCCGAGGCCGGTTGCAGTTCGCTGCCCGAACTGACCATGCGCACAGGCGTGGGCGCCTGCTGCGGCACCTGCATCGACACCGCGAGCGCCCTGCTCGACGCCGCGCGTCCGGCCGCCCCGGCCGCGTCCATCGCCCTGCCGGTGCTGCGCGCCGCCTGAGCGACGCCTCGCGCGCGGCGCGGGATACAAATGCACCCGATTCGTGTTCCGGCATGCGCCTGCGCGCGACGCTAGAGTGCGCAGGTCCACGCTTGCACGGAATCCGGCCATGAAAGGCGATGCAGAGGTCATCCGCTACCTCAACAAGGCGCTCTACAACGAACTCACCGCGATCAACCAGTACTTCCTGCACGCCAAGATGCTGAAGAACTGGGGCCTCGGCGAACTCGCCAAGCACGAGTACGAAGAGTCGATCGACGAGATGAAGCACGCCGACGTGCTGTCCGAGCGCATCCTGTTCCTCGAGGGGCTGCCCAACTTCCAGGCGCTGGGCAAGCTGCGCATCGGCGAGACCCCGGTGGAGATCCTGCGCGCCGACCTGGCGCTGGAGATGGACGGCATCCCGCTGCTGCGCGAGGCGATCGCGCACTGCGAGACGGTGGGCGACTACGTCAGCCGCAAGCTGTTCGCCGACATCCTCGAGAACGAGGAAGAGCACGTGGACTGGCTGGAGACCCAGCTCGACCTGGTCGCCCGCATCGGCGAGCAGAACTACCTGCAGAGCCAGATCGAGGACTGAGGCGGCGTCGGGCGGCGGAGTTCGTCCGTCGTCGTTCATCCGCCGGGAACCCCTGGGCCCGACGCGATCCTGTCGCGGCACGGCGCGCGCGATCAGGTGCCGCCACCGTTCACTCGTCGGGCGTGGCCCGGCCGGCTTCTGCCAGCGCGTCGTGATCCTCAGGTCTGGGAGGCGGGCCGCCGGGCCAGCAGCTGCTGGCGCGCGCGCGCGAATTCGTTGGCGATCAGGGCGACGGCCACGGCCGGACGCTCCAGCGACTTCTCGCGCGAGGCCAGCTCGACCCGCTTGGCTGCGGCCGACAGCGACATCGCCCCGAGGTTGGCGCTGGAGGACTTGAGCGAATGCGCCGCGTCGCGCAGGGCCTCGTAGTCCGGGCCGGTGGCCGCGTGTTCCAGCGCACGGATCAGGCGTGGCGTGTCTTCCAGGAACACGTCGACCAGGCGGTCGACCTCCTCGCCGAGCATGGCCTGCAGGTCGTCCAGGATTTCCGGATCGAGGACCACGGCGAGCGGGCGCTTGGGCGGCTCGGGCGCGGCACTCGCGGACCTGGCCGCCGGAGCCGCGGCTGCGTTCGCAGGCGGTGGGGCGGTACGCGAAGACGTGCCCGCAGCCGCGGCGGGAGGTTGCGGAACCGCGGGCGGGGTGCGCGCGATGGGAGGCTGCGCCGCCAGAACCGCCGTCGCGGCCGGGATCGCGGCGGGTGCCGGGTTTGCGTCGGGCGGCCCGACGCGAGGCGCGGGCGCGGCCGTCGACGGTGCCGAGGTCCAGGCTGGAGTCGGCGCGGAGGAGGTTGCGCCGGGTCCGGGCGTCGTCGCGGCCGGCGGGGCGACATGCGCGGTCGCCGGGGCGGTGTCGGGCGACGGCCGGCCGGCCGCGTCCGCTTGGGCGTGCGCCGCCGCTGCGCCTGCTTCGATCCGCGTCGCGGAGGCCGCGTCGCCGGCGCCCGCCGAGGCCTGCGTCACCGCGGCTGCCGGCGCAGGCGCGTCGGTCGTCGGCAGGCCCAGCAGCTGCGGATCCAGCGAGGTCGGGGTGACCGGTTCCGGCGTGGGCCCGCCGCCGACCAGGTCGGCGAATTCCGCCGGCACGCTGATCTGGTCCGGATCCCACCAGCGATGCAGGCAGCGCTCGAGTTCGCTGCGCGTCACCGGCTTGGGCAGGTAGTCGTCCATGCCCGCGTCCAGGCACTTCTGGCGGTCGCCGGCCATCGCGTTGGCGGTCATGGCGATGATGGGCAGGCGACGGCCGTCGCCGCTGGCGGCTTCGTTGTCGCGCCAGCGCTGGGTGGCGGTGTAGCCGTCCATCACCGGCATCTGGCAGTCCATCAGCACGATGTCGTAGCGCGAGGCGGACATGCGCAGCAGCGCGGCCTCGCCGTTGCTGGCGGTATCGCAGGTGATCCCGAGCACGCCGAGCAGGCGCTGTCCGACCATCAGGTTGACCGGGTTGTCCTCCACCAGCAGCACCCGCGGCTTGCGTACCGCGAACTTGTCGAGGTTGACCGCCTGCGCCGCCGCGGTGGCGGGCGATGGCGCGCTGTCCTCGGGAGACGGCGGGGCGGGGACGGCCTGCTCGGAAGCGGTGGATTCGAACAGCGCCGCGCGCAGGTCCGGGTCCGGCGCCTGGCGGCTGAGCAGGGTGACGCTGCGCTGCAGTTCGTCGGCCACCGGGTCGTCGCCGTACAGGCACACCAGCCGCAGCTCGCCGTACACGCTCTGCCGGCCCAGGTTGCGGTGCAGCGCGAGCGCGGTGTTGCGCATGCCCGCCAGGTCCGCCAGCACGATCGAATAGGCCCACGGCGGACCCTGGTTGGCGGCGTTGCGCAGGCGGTCGAGCGCTTCCTGCGTGGTCTCCACCGAGGTCACGCGCAGGCCCCAGTTGGGCAGCAGCATGCTCAAGCGCAGGCGCAAGCGCGGATCGGCGCTGAGCAGCAGCAGGCGTCCACCCTGCGGGGTCTTGTCTTCGGCTTGCATGTCGCCCTGCACCTTGAGCAGCGGGATTTCGAACCAGAACGTAGCGCCGTGCCCGGCCTCGGAGTCGACCCCGATACGCCCACCCATCAGCTCGACGATGCGGCGCGAGATCGCCAGCCCGAGCCCTGTGCCGCCGTACAGGCGCGTGGTCGAGGCGTCGGCCTGGCTGAAGGCCTGGAACAGCCGCGACTGCGCCGCCTGCGAGATGCCGATCCCGGTGTCGCGCACCTCGAAGCGCAGCTGGTGCTGCGACGCGGTCTCGCCGGTCTTGCGCAGCGACACCGTGATCGAGCCGCGCTCGGTGAACTTCACCGCGTTGCTGACCAGGTTGCCCAGCACCTGGCGCAGCCGCACCGGGTCGCCGCGCACCGGCAGGCGCACGCCCGGGTCGAGCTGCATGTGCAGGCGCAGACCCTTGCTCTGCGCGGGGCGTTCCATCAGCTGCAGCACGCCCTCGAGCAGTTCGCGCAGGTTGAAGCCGGTGGTCTCGAGCTCGAGCCGGTCGGCTTCGAGCTTGGAGTAGTCGAGGATGTCGTCGACGATCCGCAGCATCTGCTGCGAGGACAGGTAGGCGGTGCGCACCAGCTCGGCGTGGTCGGCGGCGAGCCGCGCGTGCATCAGCAGGTCGAGCATCGGCACGATGCCGTTGAGCGGCGTGCGGATCTCGTGGCTCATCGTGGCCAGGAACTCGCCCTTGGCCATCACCGCCGACTCGGCCGCCTGCTTGGCGTGGCGCAGCTCCTGCTCGAGCTGGGCGTGGCGTTCGAGTTCGCGCTGCAGTTCGCCCAGCAGCTGTTCGTCGCGCTGCGAACGCTCCCGCGCCTCGGCCAGTTCGTGCTCGCGGCTGCGGATGTTGTAGAACACCGCGATCGAGGCGAACACCGCCAGCAGCGCCAGCACCAGGGCGAAGCCCTGCCACGGCCCTTCCATGCCCAGCACGTGCATGGCCATGGTGACCGCCGCGCCGCCGGCGGCACCGAGGGTGAACCAGCGCAGCATCGCGCTGGACGGGCGTGCGTTGCTGATCATCGCCATCGGCGGGCCCTAGAGCACCGAGTGCTGGAAGTCGAATTCGAGTTCGCCGGCCGGCCGCTGCACCAGGTTGCCCTGGATGAAATCGACCCCGGTCATCCACAGCGTCGCCGCCGACTGCGCGTCCTCGACCTGCTGGCCGATGACCTGCAGCCCCAGGCGGTGGGCGAAGTCGATCGCGCTGCGCATCTCGTCGCGGATCGCCGCCTCGTGCAGCTGGCTCGAATACAGCGCGGCCAGGCGCACGTAGCCCAGCGGCAGCTGGCCGATCAGCGCGTTGGCCTCGGCGCCGAACCGGTACTGGCTCAGGCACAGCTGCACCCCGGCCTGGACCATGTCGCGGCAGAACTCCTGCAGCGACAGCGCATGCACCAGCGCATCCTCCTGGCGCACGTCGATCACCAGCGAGCCGCCGTCCACGCCGGCCTCGGCCAGCGACTGCAGCAGCCATTGCGCGTGGCCCGCGTGCGAGAGCGTCTCCGGCGACTGGGTGACGAACAGGCGCAGGGCCCGGTTCTCCTGCCGCTGCCGGCGCAGCGCGCCGATCGCGATCTCCAGCACGCGGCGGTCGACATCGAGCGTGGCGCCGATGCGCGCGGCCGCGGCCAGCACCTGGCCGGCGGCGTGTTCGGTGCCGCGCGCGTCGCGCAGGCGCAGCAGCACCTGGTACTGGGCGTCGTTGCCGCCGGCCACCGCCACGATCGGCTGGAACGCGGTCTGCAGCCCGCCGGAGGCGAGCGCGTCGCGCAGGGTGCGCGACAGGTCGGCCAGGGTCTGGTCCTCGACCGAGACCGGCCGCTCCCAGGCCGCCACCGCATGGGTGTGGCTGCGCGCGGCGCGCAGCGCTTCCTCGGCCGCGGTCAGCGCCGCGCCGGGGTCGTCGAATCCGAGCGCCAGGTCCGCATACCCGACCACCGCACGCAGGCGCACGCGTTCCTCGCCGACGCGGAAGGCGTGTTCGCCCAGGCCGTCGCGCAGCTGGCGGGCGAGCGGCGCCAGCGCATCGGGCGCCAGCCCGGTGGCGAGCACCAGGAAGGTGTTGTCGTTCAGGCGCGCGGCGGCGTGCGGGTCGGCGACTTCCCCCAGCCGGCGGCCGGCATCGGTGAGCAATGCTTCGAGCGCGGCATAGCCGAAACGGTCGCGGAGGGCGGCGATGCCCGCGATCTCGACGAAGAAGGTCGCGCCGTCGCGCGCGCCCGGCACCGAGGTCGACAGCAACTGCAGCATCTGCGGCCGGGTACGCAGCCCGGTGGCGGGGTGGCGATGGGTGGCCGCGGCCGGCGACTGCAGCGCACGGGCGCGCACGATCCGGTTCTGCACCGCCGAGATCAGGTGCTTGGGCCGGACCGGCTTGCGCAGGAAATCGTCCGCGCCCAGGTCGAGCGCCTCGAACCGGCGCTCGGGGTCCTCGTCGCCGGTGAGGAACACGATCGGCACCGTCGAGAAATCGGCGTGGGCGCGGATCAGCGAGGTCAGCTCGGCACCGTCCAGCCCGGGCATGTGCAGGTCCATCAGCACCAGGTCGGGCCGCAGCTGCTCCATCGCCGCCATCACCTCGCTGGTGACCGACGCGACCTGGGCCTGCATGCCGGCGCCGTTGAGCACGCTCTCGGCGAACAGGGCCTGGCTGGGATCGTCCTCGACGATCAGCACCCGCCAGGGCGAGGCGTCCTGTCCCGGGGCGGCCGGCGCCGCAAGGGCGGGCACGGGCGCGGGCGGTTGATCGTCGGGGGCCGGATCGACGCGCGCGAGCACCGGTGCGCCCGCATCCTCGCACCAGCGGCGCCAGAAACCGGTCGGCGGGAATTCGGCGCGTTGGCGGTTGTCGGCGTCAGACACCGCCGGAACCTTGCCGCAAAGCGCGTGCCGCGGCAACCGCGCACGACGCGTGGCGCAACAGCCGGTGTAGCGAGGAGCCTGCCTGCGCAGCCACGCGGTTCATTCCATTTCCCCCTGTTGCCGGCATTATCGCGCAATGCGGCCCGGCGACTATGGCACGGCAAAGCCGGCCCCGTGCGGCCACATCCCCCTCACGCACCGTGCGTCGGGCCGGAAGTGTGATCGCGCGCTCAGGCGGTTGCGGCGGGTCGGGGCGCTCGCCTGAACAGCCGTCGCCACAGCCACCACAACAGCAGCAGCACGCCCACGCCGATCCCCACCACCACCGCGAGCACCAGCCACGGGTACGACCACGCCAGACCGAGCGCGCCGACCACCACCACGTCCTCGGTCGCCGACGCGGTCCAGTTGCTGACCGGCTCGGGCGAGGTGTTGAGCAGCATCCGCGAACCGGCCTTCACCGCATGGCTGGTGAGCGCCACGCCGGCGCCGGCGGCGAGCATCCCGGCGCCCAGTTCGCCGTCGGGTGACAGCGACGCGGCGGCCAGGAAGGCTCCGGCAGGCACCCGCGCCAGGGTCTGGACCAGGTCCCAGGCCGAGTCGACCCCGGGGATCTTGTCGGCCAGGAATTCGGTCACCGCGAGCACGCCCGAGACGCCCAGGACCCAGGGCGAGGTCGTGGCCTCCAGCGCCGGGGGCAGGTCGATCCAGCCGAACGCGCCCGCCAGCCCCACGCCGAAGACGGTCAGGTACGCGCGCACGCCTGCCAGCCAGGCCAGCAGGACGCCGACGGCGAACAGGTGGGCTTCGGACACGGGCGTTCCTCGCAGGCCGGACGGCGGCTGAACCAGGGGCCGGGCCAGCGCGCCCGACGCCCGGAGTATAGGCGCGCTGCGCCTTGACGCCGGCGCGCGCGCGTCGCTATACCGGTGCGATGACGCAGCCACCTCCCAGCGCGCCGGAAGGCGCCGCGCCGACGTCCGCGATGCCCGGTGCACCCGCGCCAGGCGCCGCCGCCGTCTCCCCGCCCGCTTCCCCGACCTCGCCGGCCGGCTACGCGGTGCTGGGCCTGTTCGTGGCCGCGCTGGCGTTCGGCCTGTGGGGGCTGTGGGCCGTGTTCGGCGGTGCCGGTGGCGCGTCGGGCGGCGAACTCGCGCGGGCGCAGGCGCAGGTCGAATCGCTGGAGCAGCAGGTCGCCACGCTCACCCGTTCCGACCAGATCAGCCGCGACGCCAACCGCGACCTGCAGGGCACCCTGGCCGAGCGCGACGAGGAGATCTCCGCCCTGCGGGCGGATGTCGCGTTCTACGAGCGCTTCGTCGGCTCCACCGCGCAGCGCCGTGGGCTGGCGGTGCACGAGCTGGTGCTCACCCCGCAGGCCGGCCAGGCCTGGCACTACACGGCCACGCTGACCCAGAACCTGAACCGCGGCGCGGTCAGCGCCGGCCGTCTCACCCTGGCGGTGGAAGGCACGCGGGACGGCAAGCTCGAGCGCCTGGACTGGGCGGCGCTGCGCCAGGAAGACGATGCCCCGGGCGTGGAGTATTCGTTCAAGTATTTCCAGCAGGTGGAGGGCGAGGTGATGTTGCCGCCGGGGTTCCAGCCGCTGCGGATCACCGCGCGCCTGGTGCCGTCGTCCGGGGCGGCGGTGGAACAGACCCTGCCCTGGAGCGAGGCCGCGCGCACCGCGCCGGCGGGCTGACGCGACGGTGCGTGCCGCCGCGGCGCTTGAAGTCGCGGCCGGTGCGCCCCATCCTGACCGCATGTCTTCGCCCGCCCCCGACTATCTTTCGCTCCAGCGCCCGCTGGACTTCACGCCAGCGGCCGCCGGAAAGGTGCGCGAGCTGATCGCCGAAGAAGGCAACTCGGCGCTGAAACTGCGCGTCTACATCCAGGGCGGCGGCTGTTCGGGCTTCCAGTACGGGTTCGAATTCGACGAGGAGCAGGCCGAGGACGACCTGACGGTGACCACCGACGGCGTGACCCTGGTGGTCGACCCGCTCAGCCTGCAGTACCTGATGGGCGCCGCGGTCGACTACACCGAGAGCCTGCACGGCGCGCAGTTCACGATCCGCAACCCGAACGCGAAGTCGACCTGCGGCTGCGGGTCGTCGTTCACCGTCTGACCCCGATGCCGGGCGCGACCGAGTCGTTCGCCTTCGTCGAAGGCGCGCTCGATCGTGCCGAATTCATGCGCACCGACGCGGCCCGGCTCGACCGGCTGTGGCCGGACGCGCGCCTGCTGCGGCTGGACGCGGACGGCCACGCGCTCGCCGCGGCCGACGGCAGTCCGCTCGACGAGACCGGCGCCGCGCACCCGGACCTGCAGCGGGACGCGGTGCTGCTGGGCGTCGACGCGGGGCGCGCCTGGTTCGCCGCCCTCGACGCGTCCGCCGACCCCGCCGCGCCCCGCACCGACCTGCGCACCGCCGCCGCCACCTGGCCCGTGCGCGAGGCGACCGCCTTCGCCCAGGCGCGCGCGGTGCTGCACTGGCGCGCGCGCCACCGCCATTGCGGCGCCTGCGGCCGACTGCTGCGCTTCGAGCGCGCGGGCTGGCTCGGACGCTGCGATGCCTGCGCGATCGAACACTACCCGCGCACCGACCCGGCGGTGATCGTCGCGGTGAGCGATGGCCCGCGGCTGCTGCTCGGGCGCCAGGCCGGCTGGCCGGCGCGGCGCTATTCGACCCTGGCCGGTTTCGTCGAACCGGGCGAGACGCTCGAGCAGACCGTCATGCGCGAAGTGTTCGAGGAATCGGCGGTGCGCGTGCGCCGCTGTCGCTACCTCGCCTCGCAGCCCTGGCCGTTCCCGTCCTCGCTGATGCTCGGCTTCGTGGCCGAGGCCGAACCCGACGAGCCGCGGCCCAGCGACGCCGAGCTCGAGGACGCCCGCTGGTTCACGCGCGAGGAGGTCGGCGCCGCGCTGCGGGGCGAGACCCGCGAGGCGGGGCTGCTGCTGTCGCCGCGGCTGTCGATCTCGCGCTGGCTGGTGGAGCGCTGGCACGCGGGCGAAAGCGCCTAGAATCGCGCCATGTTCGCCACCCTGCTCGCGGTCGTGGTCTGCCTGGTGCTGGGGCACCTCGCGCGCGGGCTGACCGCCGCGCTGCGCGAATACGGCTGGTTCCGCGCCTGGCTCGGCTGGCTGGACGCGCGCCTGGGCGACAGCGCCGCCTGGCGTGGTCCATTCGGGATTGCGCTGGCGCTGGCGCCCTGGCTGCTGCTGGTCGCGCTGGTGCAGTGGCTGCTGCACGACGTGCTGTTCGGCCTGCCGTGGCTGCTGTTCGCGGTGGCGGTGCTGTTCCATGCCTGGGGGCCGCGCGACCTGGATCGCGACGTCGAGGCTGTCCTCGCCGCGACGGACGCGCAGGCGCGGCGCACCGCCGCGGCCCGGCTGTGGCCGGACTCCCGCCGCGACCAGGCCGAGCTGCGGCCGGCGGCCGTGGTGGGCGCGGTGTTCGATGCCGCGCTGCGGCGCTGGTTCGGGGTGCTGTTCTGGTTCGTCCTGCTGGGGCCGGTCGGCGCGCTCGGGTATCGCCTGACCGCGCTCGCGGCCGAGGATGCAGTGGCTGCGCGCCTGCCCGATGGCCTGGTGGCCGGTGCGCGCACGCTGCTGGCCGTGCTCGACTGGCCCGCGGCGCAGCTGGCGACGCTGGCGCTGGCGCTGGTGGGGAATTTCGACGTGGTGATCGGTGCGTGGAAGGATGCCGGCGGCGCCGCGCTGAGGCCGGATCCGGGCTTCTTCACCGCCGCCGGCCGCGCCGGCGTGCGCAGCGAACTGGCGGACGAGGCCGAGGACTATGCCGTGGCCGGCGTCGCGGCCGGCAGCGCGCTGGTGCACACGCTCGGCCCGCTGCCGGAACTGCGCGACGCGATGAGCCTGGCCTGGCGCGCCCTGCTGCTGTGGCTGGCCGTGATCGCCCTGTTCGTCATCGCGGGCTGGGTGAGCTGACGCGAGCTCTGCGCGGCATGCCGCGCAGCGTCAGCGAACGCCCGCTCATGGATGTGCGGGCCGGTGCCTCCGCAGCCGGGCACTCCCGCCATGGACGGCTGCCGCGAAGTCACCACGCCGGCGGGCACTGCCTCGCGCGTCAGCGAACGCCCGCACACGGATGCGTGGGCCGGAATCTCGCAAAGCCGCGGATGCCTCGCCATGGATGGCTGCGGCGTGATCACCGCGCTCGCGTCACCGCCTCGCGGCCCGGCGAACGCCCGCACGCGGATGCGCCTACGCCTCGGCTCCGCGCAGCGCCCGCACCCGTGCCTCCAGCTGCTGCGCCGTGACCTCCGGATCGCTGACGGGAGCCTCCGCCACCACCGCGACCCGGGCGCGGAAGCGTCGCGGCACGCGCATGCGCCCGAGCCTGGAATCGCGCCGGCTCCACATGCTCGACCACATCCCGCGCAGCGCCATCGGCACCACCGGGACCGGCCGGCCCGCGTCGGCCGCGCGCTGCAGGATCCGCTCCACGCCCGACTTGAACGGCGCGATGTCGCCGTCCTTCGTCAGCGCGCCCTCGGGAAAGATGCCGACGATCTCGCCCTCGGCCAGGGCGGCGTCGATCGCGTCGAACGCGCGCTGCATCAGCGCCGGATCCTCGCGCGCGCCGGCGATCGGGATCGCGCGCGCGGTGCGGAAGATCCAGCGCATCACCGGCACGTTGAAGATGCGGTGGTACATCACGAAGCGCACCGGGCGCGGGATGGTGGCGGCCAGGATCAGCGCGTCCATGTAGCTGACGTGGTTGCACACCAGCAGGGCCGGGCCCTCGTCAGGCACGTGCTTCTCGATGCCGTGCAGTTCCAGCCGGTAGAGCGCGCGCACCATCAGCCAGCTGACGAAGCGCATGAAGAATTCCGGCACGATGCTGAAGATCCAGAGCGCGACCAGGGCGTTGGCGATCGCCAGGGCCAGGAACAGCTGCGGGATCGACCAGCCGAGGAAGCGCTGCAGCGCGATCCCGATGACCGCCGCGGCGACGATGAACGCCGCGTTCTGGATGTTCATGCCGGCGATCACCCGCGCCAGCTCGGCGCGCGGCGTGCGGCTCTGGATCAGCGCGAACAGCGGCACCACGAAGAAGCCGGTGAACAGCCCGATGCCGGTGAGATCCAGGATGATCCGCCAGCTGCCGGGCGCGGCCACGAACTGCGTCACCGACAATCCGGCCGCCAGCGCCTCGCCCGGCCGCGCGAAGTACAGGTCCAGCATGAACGCGCTGACGCCGAACGCGCCCAGCGGCACCAGGCCGATCTCGACCGTGCGCCCGGACAGCTTCTCGCACAGCAGCGAACCGGCACCGACGCCGATCGAGAACAGCGCCAGCGCGAAAATGTACAGCGCCTGGGTGCCGCCGAGGTTGGTTTCGGCGTACATCGGCAGCTGCGCGGTGAGCACCGTGCCGATGAACCAGAACCAGGACACGCCGAGCACCGCGTTGCGCACCGCGGGCTGGCGACGGGTGAGCTTCCAGATGCGCAGGGATTCGCGCAGCACGTTCCAGCTCACGCGCAGCCCCGGCTCGCCCGCATCCACGCGCGGGATGCGGCGGGCGACCAGGTTGCCGGCGATTGCCAGCACGACGATCGACACCGCGGCCACGTACGGACCGGCCGCGCCGGCGAGCAGGAAGATCGAACCGCCGAAGATCATGCCCAGCAGGATCGAGATCGAGGTGCCCATCTCGACCAGGCCGTTGCCGCCGGTCAGTTCCTCCGGCCGCAGCACCGAGGGCAGGATCGAGTACTTCACCGGCCCGAACAGGGTCGACTGCAGGCCGGTGCAGAACAGCGCCACCAGCAGCAGCGGCATGTTCTGCAGCACGAAGCCGACCGCGGCCAGCGACATGATCGCGATCTCCATCGCCGTGGTGATCACGATCAGGCGCTGCTTCTCGAGCTTCTCCGCGATCTGCCCGGCGGTGGCCGAGAACAGGAAGTAGGGCAGGATGAAGATCGCCGGCGCCAGCTGGGTGTACAGCGCGCGGGTGTCGGCGGCCAGCGTGCCGGCGAGCGCCATCGCGCCGAGCAGGCCGATGATCGCCTGCCGGTACACGTTGTCGTTGAACGCGCCCAGCGCCTGGACGGTGAAGTAGGGCAGGAAACGGCGCTGGCGCAGCAGGTCGAACTGCGAATGGTGGTCGGTGACGGGTGGCTCGGGGACGTGCGCCATGCGGCCTCCAGCGGGACGCGGCGAGTGTAGCCGCTGCCGCGGGCGCGGCGTCACCGTGCTGCCCGGGTCGCGCGATGCGAACCCGAGAGGTGCGTGCACGTGCACTCGCGCCCGGTGCGGTTGTGCTGCGACGCGCCAAGCCGCTGGCGCATGCGACGCCGCGCACGCGAAGGGCCCCGCGCGACGTCCGGGCCGGACGCACCGTTCCGCCCGCCGCGGTTTCCGCGATGCAGGCGATTGCTAGAGTGCCTGCAGGCCTTCGGCCGCCAGGAGTCGCGCCATGACCACCCCGCTGATGCCCGCCGCCTTCCTCGGCCACGGCAGCCCGATGAACGCGCTCGAGCGCAATCGCTACACCAATGCCTGGCGCGCGTTCGGCGCGGCGGTGCCGCGTCCGCGCGCGATCCTGGCGGTGTCCGCGCACTGGTACACGAACGTGCTGGCGGTCACCGCGATGCCGCGCCCGCGCACGATCCACGACTTCTTCGGCTTCCCGCAGGCGCTGTTCGACGTGCAGTACCCGGCGCCCGGCCTGCCGGACCTGGTGGAGGAGGTGGCCGACCTGGCGCAGCCCGACCGGGTCGGCGCCGATGTCGACAGCTGGGGCATCGACCACGGCACCTGGTCGGTCCTGGTGCACGCGTTCCCCGACGCCGACATCCCGGTGGTGCAGCTGTCGATCGACACCCGCAGGCCGGTCGACTGGCATCTCGCCCTGGGCGCGAAGCTCGCCGCGCTGCGCGAGCGCGGCGTGCTGGTGCTGGGCAGCGGCAACGTGGTCCACAACCTGCGCGCGATCGACTGGCAGCGGCCCGACGGCGCGTTCGACTGGTCGCGCCGCTTCGACGAACGCGCGCGCGAACTGATGCTCGAGCGCCCGCACGAGGTGCCGTCGCTGCAGTCGCACCCGGACTACCGGCTGGCGGTGCCCACGCCCGACCATTTCCTGCCGCTGCTCTACATCGCCGGGCTGGCGGCGGCCGCGGGCCGGCCCGCGGACACGCTGGTCGACGGCTATGCCTACGGTTCTCTGTCGATGACCTCGTACACGCTCGACGCGCGCTGCCCCGGCGGCGCGGGCGTCGGCGAGGGCGCCGCGCCGATCGACAGCCGCCTGCCGCCCGAAGACGCCAACGTCTGATCCGTCCCACATCGATGCAGGACCCTGCATGAGCCACCTGTTCTCCCCGCTCGACCTCGGCCCGCTGCGGCTGCCCAATCGCATCGTGGTCGCGCCGATGTGTCAGTACTCCTCGATCGACGGCCAGGGCAGCGACTGGCACACGCAGCACTGGACGAGCCTGGCGCTGTCCGGCGCGGGCCTGGTGATCGCCGAAGCCACCGCGGTCGAGCCGCGCGGGCGGATCAGCTGGGCCGACCTCGGGCTCTGGGACGAGGCCACCGAAGCGGCGTTCGCGCGCGCGCTGGCCACCGTGCGGCGCTGGACGCCGGCGCGCATGGGCGTGCAGCTCGCGCATGCGGGGCGCAAGGCATCCACGCATCGCCCGTGGGACCACGGCGGCGCGCCGATCGCGCCCGGACAGACTCACGGCTGGCAGACCGTCGCGCCCTCGGCGCTGCCCTACGACGACGGCCAGCCGCGGCCCGAGGCGCTGGAGGTCGCCGGCATCGACGCGATCGTCGCGGCCTTCGCCGCCAGCGCGCGCCGCGCCGCGCGGCTGGGGCTGGACGTGGTGGAGCTGCACGCCGCGCACGGATACCTGCTGCACCAGTTCCTCTCGCCGCTGTCGAACCATCGCACCGATGCCTACGGCGGCAGCCTCGACCACCGCATGCGCCTGGTGCTGCGCGTGTTCGACGCGGTGGCGGCGGAACTGCCGGCGTCGATGGCGCTGGGCGTGCGCATCTCGGCCACCGACTGGGTCGAGGGCGGCTGGGACCTGGCGCAAAGCGTGTCGCTGGCGAAGGCGCTGGATGCGCGCGGCTGCCACTACCTGCACGTGAGCAGCGGCGGCCTGCATCCGGCGCAGCGGATCGCCGCGGGCCCGGGCTACCAGGTCCCGTTCGCGGAGGCGATCCGGCGCGAGGTCGCGATGCCGGTGGTCGCGGTGGGCCTGATCACCGAGCCGCGGCAGGCCGAGGCGATCCTCGCCGAAGGCCGCGCCGACGCGGTCGCATTGGCGCGGGCGATGCTGTACGACCCGCGCTGGCCGTGGCACGCGGCCGCGGCGCTCGGCGGCCGGGTCGCGGCGCCGCCGCAGTACCTGCGCAGCGCGCCGCGGGGCAGCGCCGACACCCTGGTCGCGGCGACAGGGACCGCCGGCTGACGGCTCAGTCGGTGCCGCGCTCGCGCGCGATCGCGCGCCAGCCGATGTCGCTGCGGTGGAAAGCGTTGGCCCAGTGGATGCGGTCCACGCCGGCATACGCCGCGCGCTGCGCATCGGCAACCGTATCGCCAAGCGCGGTCACGCACAGCACGCGCCCGCCGGCGCTGACCACGCGCCCCGCCGCATCCAGCGCGGTGCCGGCATGGAATACCTTGGCCTCGATCGGCACGGCGTCGAGGCCTTCGATGACGTCGCCGGTGATCGGCGTCTCCGGATACGGCCGGGCCGCCATCACCACGCCCAGCGACGGGCGCGGGTTCCATTCGGCCCGGGTCCGGTGCAACTGGCCCCCGAGCGCCGCCTCGACCAGGTCCAGCAGGTCGGACTGCAGACGTAGCAGGACCGGCTGCGTCTCCGGATCGCCGAAACGCACGTTGAACTCGATCACCTTCGGCGCGCCGGTCCGGTCGATCATCAGGCCGGCGTAGAGGAAGCCGGTGAAGGGCACGCCGTCGGCGGCCATGCCCGCGACGGTGGGCTCCACCACCTCGCGCATCACCCGCGCGTGCACCTCGGGCGTGACCACCGGCGCCGGCGAATACGCGCCCATGCCGCCGGTGTTCGGGCCGGTGTCGCCGTCGCCGACGCGCTTGTGGTCCTGCGAGGTGGCCATCGGCAGCGCGGTGGTGCCGTCGACCATGCTGATGAAGCTGGCCTCCTCGCCTTCCAGATATTCCTCGATCACCACGCGCGCACCGGCATCGCCGAACGCGTTGCCCGACAGCATGTCGCGCACCGCGGCCTCGGCCTCGTCCAGCGTCATCGCCACGATCACGCCCTTGCCGGCGGCCAGGCCGTCGGCCTTGACCACGATCGGCGCGCCCTTCGCGCGCACGTAGGCGAGCGCCGCGTCGACGTCGGTATGCACTTCGTAGAACGCGGTCGGGATGCCGTGCCGGTGCAGGAAATCCTTCGCGAAGGCCTTGCTGCCCTCCAGCTGCGCGGCGGCGGCGGTAGGCCCGAAGATGCGCAGCCCGGCGGCGCGGAAGCGGTCGACGATGCCCGCCACCAGCGGCACTTCCGGGCCGACCACCGTGACGCCGACGCGCTCGTCGCGCGCCAGCTTCAGCAGGCCGTGGAGGTCGGCGACGCTCACCGGCATGTTGCGACATTTGTGTTCCCGCGCCGTCCCCGCATTTCCCGGCGCGACGATCACCTCGTCCACGCGCGGCGACTGCGCGAGCTTCCACGCGAGCGCGTGTTCGCGGCCGCCGGATCCGATGACGAGCACTTTCATGACGAAGAATCCTTGCAGGAGAGCGCCAGCCGGCGCGCGCGGAGGCTGTCGAGCACGACGGCGATCAGGGTGAGCACGGTGAGCGGGATGACGACGTAGGTCATGGCGAAGCGGAAATCGGCGAGCGCGGAATGGCTCGCGGCGGCGAGCAGCAGGTAGGCGGTGTAGGCGACGTAGTAGCCGACGAACACCGCGCCCTCCCAGCGCTGGATGCAATGGCCGGTGAAGAAGATCGGCAGGCACGCGAGCGCGACCGCCGTCATCACGGGCAGGTCGAAGCGCAGCGCCACCGCGCTCACCGGCACGCCGTCGGCGGCGATCAGCGCGGTCGCGCCCAGCACCAGCAGCAGGTTGAAGATGCAGCTGCCGACGATGTTGCCGACCGCCAGGTCGCGCTCGCCGCGCAGCGCGGCCAGCACCGAAGTCGCGATCTCCGGCAGCGAGGTGCCGATCGCCACCACGGTCAGGCCGATGACCAGCTCGCTCAGGCCAAGCGCGGTCGCCATCTCCGTCGCGGCGCGCACCAGCAGCCGCGCCCCGAGCACCAGCATCGCCAGGCCGACGGCCATCAGCGCGCACTGGCGCAGCAGGCCCGTCTTCGACGAACCCTGCCCGCCGAGCGCGGGATTGTCCGGCACGTGTTCGGGGTTGCGCCGCGCCAGCCGCACCAGGAACAGGATGTAGCCGATGGCGCAGGCCAGCAGCGCCCCTCCTTCCCAGCGCGCGATGCGTCCATCCGCGGCCATCAGCAGGCACAGCAGCGAGGCGCCGACCATGATCGGCACGTCCAGCCACACCAGCTGGCGCTGCACCACCAGCGGCGTTACCAGCGCCACCAGCCCCAGCACCAGCAGCACGTTGGCGATGTTGCTGCCGACCACGTTGCCCAGCGCGAGGTCGGGCGAGCCGGACAGGGCGCCGCCGACGCTGATTGCCAGTTCCGGCGCGCTGGTGCCGATCGAGACCACCGTCAGGCCGACGATGATCGGCGCCAGGCCGAGTGCCAGCGCCAGGCGCGAGGCGCCGCGCACCAGGGCCTCGGCCCCGAGCAGCAGCAGCCCGAGGCCGGCGATGAACAGCAGTGCAAGTGTCATCGCCGGATTCCTGCGGTCAGTGGCGGAAGTGGCGCACGTCGGTGAAGACCATGGCGATGCCGTGCTCGTCGGCCGCGGCGATCACCTCGGCATCGCGCATCGAGCCGCCGGGCTGGATCACGGCCTTGATCCCCGCTTCGGCGGCGGCGTCGATGCCGTCCCGGAACGGGAAGAAGGCGTCGCTGGCCATGACCGAACCTTCGACCACCAGGTTCGCGTCGGCCGCCTTGATGCCGGCGATGCGCGCCGAATACACGCGGCTCATCTGCCCGGCGCCGACGCCGATGGTGCGATGGTCCTTCGCGTAGACGATGGCGTTGGACTTGACGAACTTGGCCACCTTCCACGCGAACAGCAGGTCGGTGAACTGCGCCTCGGTCGGCGCCAGCCTGGTCACCACCTTCAGCTCGTCGCGGGTGACCACGCGGTCGTCGGCGGTCTGCATCAGCATGCCGGATCCCACGCGCTTGGTATCGATGAAGCCGCGGGATGCCGGCGCCAGCGGAATCCGCAGCACGCGCACGTTGGCCTTCCTCGACGCGTACGCGAGCGCCTCGGGCGCGTAGTCCGGCGCCAGCAGCACCTCGACGAACTGGCGGTCGAGGATGACCTTCGCCGTGGCCGCGTCCAGGGTGCGGTTGAAGGCGATGATGCCGCCGAAGGCGCTGGTGGGGTCGGTGGCGTAGGCCAGTTCGTAGGCATCGCCGCAGGCCGCGCCGACCGCCACGCCGCAGGGATTGGCGTGCTTGACGATCACGCACGCGGGCGCATCGAACTGGCGCACGCACTCCCAGGCCGCATCGGCATCGGCGATGTTGTTGTAGCTCAGCGCCTTGCCCTGCAGCTGCTCGAACGTGGCCAGCGAGCCGGGCGCCGGGTGCAGGTCGCGGTAGAACGCGGCCTGCTGGTGCGGGTTTTCGCCGTAGCGCAGGTCCATGAGCTTGACGAAGCTGCCGTTGGCCTGCGCGGAGAAGGCGCCGCGCACGGGCACGTCGCGCGAGGCATCGGTGATGGCCGACAGGTAGTTGCTGATCGCCGCGTCGTACTGGGCGACGCGGTTGAACGCGGCCACCGACAGCGCGAAACGCGTGCCTGCCGAGAGCGCGCCGTCGTGCGCATCCAGCTCCGCCAGCAGCGAGGCGTACTGCGCCGGATCGGTCGCCACCGCCACGCGCGCGAAGTTCTTGGCCGCCGAGCGCAGCATCGCCGGGCCGCCGATGTCGATGTTCTCGACCGCGTCGGCCAGCGTGCAGTCGGCGCGCGCGGTGACCTGTTCGAACGGGTAGAGGTTGAGCACCAGCAGGTCGATCGCCTCGATGCCGTGCTCGGCCATCACCGCCTCGTCCACGCCCGCGCGGCCGAGCAGGCCGCCGTGCACCACCGGGTGCAGGGTCTTGACCCGGCCGTCCATCATCTCCGGGAAGCCGGTGGCCTCGGCCACGTCGCGCACCGCCAGGCCGGCCTCGCGCAGCGCCTTCGCGGTGCCGCCGGTCGACAGCAATTCCACGCCGCGCGCGGCCAGGGCGCGCGCCAGGTCGATCAGGCCGCTCTTGTCGGAGACGGACAGCAGCGCTCGGCGCACGGGCAGGAGGTCGGAAGTCATCGGCGCTCGCGGCGGAAAACGGGGCGAAATTATAGCCGCCGCGCGCCCGGGCCCGGTCAGGCGATGCCGTACTCGCGAAGTTTCTTGCGCAACGTTGCGCGATGGATGCCCAGCATGGTGGCCGCGCGGCTCTGGTTGCCGTCGCAGTGCTCGAGCACTTCCAGGAACAGCGGGATCTCCAGCTCGCGCAGCGCGATCTGGTAGAGGTTCTCGGCATCGCTGCCGTTGAGGTCGCCCAGGTAGCGCCGGATCGAATTGGCGACGTGGTCGCGCAGTGGCGCACGCGGCGCGCTGCGGGCGTTGCTGTCGACGTGTTCGGGGACGTTCAATGGCGGCTCGTGCGACCTGGGCGATGCGGCGCGGCCGGCCATCGCGGGCGGTCGAGTCTAGCGCCATGCGGTCGCAGCCGACAATGCGAATTCGACCAATGGCGCAGGCGGCGATGCGTTCAGGCGCGCGGCGCGTCCGCGCGGCCGGCGGCGAGGATCAGTCGCCGAACCCGAACGCGTACGACACCGTGGCCGTCGATGGCTCGCGGATGTCCAGCTGGATGTCCGCCGACTGTCCCGCCGCCAGCAGCGCGGGCGCGTCGCTGCCCAGATACTCCTCGGCCCGGAACGCGCGCGCGGCCACCGCGCGCCCGTCCACGTCCGAGAGCGTGAGCACCAGTGGCGGCCACGCCTGCGCCCAGCGCGCGTCGTTGCGGAACGTGGCCCGGACGCGCAACGCATCGGGTACCTGCGGGTGCGGACGGACCTCGCGCGAGACCAGGGTGAACGCGGATGGATCGCGCCACGGCGGCAGGCTGCAGCCGAACACGCCGCAGGCGGCGGCGACCAGCGGGCGCCAGCGCGCGTCCGCGGCCAGGCGCGCGCGGTCGGCGAGCAGCATCTGCAGCGCGAGCATCGCCAGCAGTCCCGCGACTGCCGCGATGCGCCAGGCGCGGCGACGCGGCGCGACGGTGCGGCCGTCGGACGCCCGGCCGCCGAGGAAGCCCGGACCCGGGGCGGGTGTCGCAGTCTCCGGCGCCGGCGCGGCGTCCTGCGGGGACGCGCCCGGTCCGCGAGCCGGTGCGGCGTCCTGTGCCGGCATGTCCGCGGCGCGTCCGGCGACGGCAGCCGAGGTCGCGGCGTCGATCGGCGCGGGTGCCGGCGGCGTGGACGCATCGGGCGCTGGTGCCGGGTCCTCGCTGCCGCCGCGCGGCGCGCCTGCCGCGTCGGCCGCGGGTGGGACGGGCGCCGGGTCGGTCGGTGCAGCCGCACCGGACTTCGCCTGTGCGGTGGCGCGCAGGCCGGACTGCGCTGGCGCTGACGCGGTGGTCGCCAGCGCGGCCGGCACCGCCGCGCGCGGTTCGGGCGCAGGCGACGCAGGCGCAGGCGCGGGTACGGATGCTGGCGCTGGTGTGGGGGCGGGTGCGGGGGCGGACGCAGCGGGCGGCGCATCCACCCGCGGTGCGACCCTGGGCTGCAGCCGCGCGGCGACATCGGGCGTGAGCGGCGCCGCGGCTTCCGACCGCGGCGCGGACGCGGGGGCGCCGGTGGCGTTTCCGGACGGCGGCCGCGCGGGCGCGGCCGATGCGACGTCCGCTGCGGCCGGCGGCGGACCCGCCTCGCTCCGGCGCAGCACGCCGGCGCAGCGCGGACAGCGCTCCGGCGGCAGGTCGGTGGCCGGGTCGGTCGCGACCAGCGCGTGGCAGTGCCGGCAGTTGATGAACATGGCGCTATTCAAGCATGCGCCCGCACGGCGACGCCGTGCGCCGGATCACTTCCGGATGCCGTCGATCCGCACCCAGTCGCCTTCGATGGCGACCGCCAGCGCATCGAACCATTCGCCGTAGCGCGCCAGCAGCGCGTCCTGCTGGCCGTCGAGGATGCCCGACAGCGCGATGCGCCCGCCCGGTGCGGTGCGCGCAGCCAGCGTGGGCGCCAGCGTATCGAGCGCGGTGGCGAGGATGTTGGCCACCACCACCGGCCACGGGCCGGCCGGGGCCTCGTCCGGCGCCCAGGCACGCAGGCGCGCGTCGACGCCGTTGCGCGCCGCATTGTCGCGCGAGGCCTGCAGTGCCTGGGGATCGTTGTCGACGGCATCGGCACGTGCCGCGCCCAGCGCCAGCGCGCCGAGCGCCAGGATGCCGCTGCCGCAGCCGAAATCGAGCACGGCCGCGTCGCGCAGCCGGCCCTCGGCGGCCAGACCGTCGAGCCACCGCAGGCACAGCGCGGTGGTCGGGTGGGTGCCCGAACCGAACGCCAGCCCGGGATCGAGCCGCACCACCGCGGCGCCCGGCTGCTGCGCCTCGTCGGGCAGCGCGTGATCCCAGGGCACGATCCAGGTGCGCGCGCCGAAGCGCAGCGGCACGTACTGGTCCATCCATGCGCGCTCCCAGTCCTGGTCGGCGACCTGGCGGAAGCTGGCGCCGGACCAGTCGAGCGCCGGGTCGAACGCGTCGAGCGCGGCGAGCAGCAGCAGGGCGTCGGCGTCGTGCGGGAACAGCGCGCTGAGCGAGACCTCGTCCCACAGCGGCGTCTCGCCGACGCCGGGCTCGAGGATCGCGTGCTCGTCGCTGGTGCCGGCGTCGGCGTCGAGCAGGGTCACCGCCAGCGCGCCGACGTCTTCCAGCGCATGCTCGCGGCGCGGCTGTTCGGCCTGGCGGCAGCGGATGGTGAGTTCGAGGAACGGCATCGCCACAGTCTAGCGCCGGCGGCGGCGGGCACTGCTTCGCGCGGCGGACCTCGAGCGCGGTCGAGGAAAGCAGCATCGCGGGCCGGTTGATCCCGTTTTGACCCGCCAGGCGTCACAATGGCGGTCCGAATCCCCCGACCCGAATGGAGATCGCCGTGGCCTTCACCCTCCCCAAGCTGTCGTACGCCTACGACGCGCTCGAGCCGCACATCGACGCGCGGACGATGGAAATCCACCACACCAAGCACCACCAGACCTACATCAACAACGCCAACGCCGCGCTGGAAGGCACCCAGTGGGCCGACAAGTCCGCCGAGGAGATCATCGCCAACCTCGATGCGCTGCCGGAAGACAAGCGCACCGCGCTGCGCAACAACGCCGGCGGGCACGCCAACCACTCGCTGTTCTGGACGGTGATGTCGCCCAAGGGCGGCGGCCAGCCGACCGGCGACGTGGCCGCGCGCATCGACAGCGACCTGGGCGGGTTCGACGCGTTCAAGGAAGCCTTCACCAAGGCCGCACTGACCCGGTTCGGCAGCGGCTGGGCGTGGCTGGTGTCCGACGCGTCGGGCAAGCTTTCGATCGAGAGCAGCGCGAACCAGGACAGCCCCCTGATGAAGGGGATCGGCTCGGGCAACACCCCGATCCTGGGACTCGACGTCTGGGAACACGCCTACTACCTGAAGTACCAGAACCGCCGCCCGGAGTACATCGACGCGTTCTACAACGTGGTCGACTGGAACGAGGTCGCGCGCCGCTACGGCGAGGCCACCAAGGGCTGAGTCCTGCCTGCACAGGTCACCGCATTCCGGCCGCACACGCGGCCGGAATCGTTTCGGGGGCGGGGCTGCCGGCACCGCACACGTGGTTCGCCAAGGAGCGCCCGGCCGTCCTTCTGCCGGCCGTGGCCAGGCATCGCGCAGGCGCGCCCGGCCTGTCGCCGCCCCCCCGGACACGCCCGGGTTGCCGCGGGCCGCGCGCCCGGGCCACCATGCGGTCGTCCCCGCTTCCGGTTCCGCCATGGACATCGCAGACCGTCGCATCGCCACCGTCCACTTCACCCTGCACGACGAACAGGGCCAGACCCTGGTCTCCACCCACGGCCACGCGCCGCTGGTGTACATGCACGGCACCGGCAGCATCATGCCGGGCCTGGAGCAGGCGCTGGCCGGCAAGTCGCCGGGCGACACCTTCCGGGTGACGATCGCGCCGGAGCAGGGATTCGGTCCGCGCCACGACGCCCTGGTGCAGACCATTCCGCGCGCGCGGCTGCAGGCGTCGGCGCCGCCGACGGTGGGCGCGAAGCTGAGCGCGCAGACCGCGCGCGGGCCGCTGGACGTGGTGGTGACGGCGGTCGACGAGGGCCACGTGACGGTGGACGGCAACCATCCGCTGGCCGGGCGCACGGTCGATGCGCTGGTGGAAGTGGTGGACGTGCGACTGGCGACGCCCGAGGAACAGCAGTTCGGGCTCGCCTGAACGCGGGCCACGCCGCCGGCGCCCGCCGCGGGCGCAGGGCCTAGAATGGCGCCATGCCCGCGCCGACGTCCTCCTTCGCCAACCAGCTGCTGATCGCCCTGCCGACCCTGGCCGATCCCGGCTTCGCGCGCGCGGTCGCGCTGATCTGCCAGCACGACGACGAGGGCGCGATGGGCGTGGTGGTCAACCGCGCGTCCGACTACACCCTGGGCGAAGTGCTGCGGCAGATGGACATCGCCTGCGACGACCAGGCGGTGCTCGACCAGCGCGTGCTTGCCGGCGGCCCGGTACACCCCGAACGCGGCTTCGTGGTCCACGACGGCGACCACGGCTGGGACTCCACCCTGGCGGTCGCCGACGGGCTGTGGGTCACCACCTCGCGCGACATCCTCGAGGCCATCGCCCGCGGCGACGGTCCCGAGCATGCCACCGTGGCGCTGGGCTGCGCGGGCTGGGGCGCGGGCCAGCTCGAGTTCGAGCTGACCGAGAACAGCTGGCTGACCGCGCCGGTGCGGCCGGAGATCCTGTTCTCGCTGCCGCTCGACCAGCGCTGGCAGGCGGCCGCGGGCGAGATCGGCGTCGACCTCATGCGCATCGCGGGGCACGTGGGCCACGCATGAGCGCGCAGGGGATGCGCGTCGACGGCACCGTGCTCGGGTTCGATGTCGGCGCGCGCCGGATCGGCGTCGCGGTCGGCAGCCCGTACGGGCACGGCGCGCGCGCGCTGGCGGTGATCGACGTGCACGGCGACCAGGTGGACTGGGCGGCGATCGATCGCGTGCACCGCGAGTGGCGCCCGGACGGCCTGGTGGTCGGCGACCCGATGACGCTCGATGGCGGCGACCAGCCGATCCGCGCGCGCGCGCGCGCCTTCGCCACCGAACTGCAGGTGCGCTACCGGCTGCCGGTGGCGATGGTGGACGAGCGCAGCAGTTCGGTCGAGGCGGCCCAGCGCTTCGCCCTTGATCGCGCCGAGGGCCGGCGCCGGCGCCGGGATGCGGTGGCGCTGGACGCGGTCGCCGCGGCGGTCATCGTGGAACGCTGGTTCGCTGCGCCCGGCGACGCGACCGTGCTGCCGCCGCCGGCCTGACCGATGGCGGCGATCCGTCGACTTGCCGGACAATAGCCGCCATGACCGCACAGACCGACACCGAAGGCCGCCTCGTCCACCTGCTGACGCTACAGGGCCTGCCGCGTGCGGCGCTGGACGCGCTGCTCGACCGCGCCCAGCGCTTCGCCGAGGGCGCCGACGCGCGCGCATCGCTGGCCGGCACCGCGGTGTGCACCCTGTTCTTCGAGCCCTCCACCCGCACCCGGCTGAGCTTCCAGCGCGCCGCGCAGCGGCTGGGCGCCGACATCCTGGGCTTCGATGCCGCCACGTCCTCGACCACCAAGGGCGAAAGCGCGCGCGATACGTTGAAGAACATCGAGGCGATGGGCGTGCGCGGGTTCATCGTGCGCCACGTCGGCGACGGCGCCGTGGCCGAGCTCGCCGCCGCGGCGGAGGCCGGCACCGCGCTGGTCAATGCCGGCGACGGCCGCAGCGCGCATCCCACCCAGGGCCTGCTGGACATGCTGACCCTGCGTCAGGCGCTGGGCGCGGACTTCTCCGGGCGCCGGTTCCTGATCGTGGGCGACGTGAAGCATTCGCGCGTGGCGCGTTCGGACCTGCATGCGCTGCGCACGCTCGGCGCCGGCCACATTCGCGTCTGCGGGCCGGCGTCCCTGTTGCCCGAAGACGGCACGCTCGACGGCTGCGAGGTGACCCACGACCTGGACGCCGCGATGGAGGGCGTCGACGC
Organism: Luteimonas rhizosphaericola; assembly: GCF_029888045.1. Classification (GTDB taxonomy): domain Bacteria; phylum Pseudomonadota; class Gammaproteobacteria; order Xanthomonadales; family Xanthomonadaceae; genus Luteimonas; species Luteimonas rhizosphaericola. The sequence goes on from NZ_JARXRN010000025.1 coordinate 528,519, forward strand.
GGTGATGATGCTGCGCCTGCAGCGCGAGCGCATGGAGGAGGGGCTGGTGGCCTCGCTCGAGGACTACCACCGCGACTACGGACTGGACACCGCACGCCTGCGCCGCGCGCGGCCGGATGCGGTGGTGCTGCATCCGGGGCCGATGAATCGCGGTGTGGAGATCACCGATGCCGTGGCCGATGGCCCGCAGTCGCTGATCCTGCGCCAGGTGGCCAACGGCGTGGCGGTGCGCATGGCGGTGCTCGAGGCGCTGCTCGCCGGGCGCTGAGCGCGCGCCCGCCGGCGCGCGCCGGGCGCTACTGCTGGCGGAACGCGTTCGTGCGCCGCTGCGCGAACAGCCAGTCCCAGAGCTCAGGTGTCGCGTAGGCCGGATCCCAGCTGTTGTGGTTGGCGTCGGGGAACTCGGTGTAGCGCGCGTCGCGCGCGCCCGCGGCACGGAACGCGGCCTCCAGCCGGCGCGAATACTCCGGCGGCACCAGGTCGTCCTTCGCGCCATGGAACATCCACACCGGCATCCCGTGCAGGCGTTGCGCCACGGCCGCGTAGGGATCGGCCTCGTCGGCCACCACCGTCACCGCCATCGTCGTGCGCCGCGGATGCACCAGGCCGCCGCACACCGGCACCACCGCGGCGAAGCGGTACGACTGCCGCAGCGCCAGTTCCCACGCGCCGTAGCCGCCCATCGACAGGCCGGTCAGGTAGGTGCGGTCCGGATCGCCGCCGAACTCGCGCGTGGCGGCGTCGAGCTGGGCGAAGGTGACGTCGACCACCTGGTTCCATTCGCCGTCCTCCGGCACCTGCGGGAACACCACGATCGCCGGGAACGTGTCGGCCTGGCGGCGCACCTGCGGGCCGAGGCCGACCGCGACCTGGCGCTGGTTGTCGGCGCCGCGCTCGCCCGAGCCGTGCAGGAACAGGATCACCGGCGCCTTGCCGGCCGCCGCCGCGCGCGCCGGCACGAACACCTGGTAGCGGTGCACCTGGCCGTCCATGCGCAGCTCGCGTTCGACGAACTCGCCGCGCTCGGGACGCTCCGGCGCCGAGGTGCAGCCTGCGACCAGCGTCGCCATCACCAGTGCCAGTCCGAAGGGAATCCGCATGTCGAGCCTCCTGTCTTCATCGAAGCGTGTGCCGGCCGGCAGGCCGTTCCACGGGTGCCGGCGCCGCCGTGCATCGTGCCGCCTGCCGGATTGCATCGGCGTGACGACGGGCGCATGCGCCGCACTCAGTGCAGCAGGATGGCCGTTGCCAGGCCGAGGAAGCTGAAGAAACCCATGACATCGGTGACCGCGGTGACGACCACCGTGCCGGCGACCGCCGGGTCGACGTGCATGCGCTTGAGCAGCAGGGGCAGCAGCACGCCGGCCAGCGCCGCGGAGCAGAAGTTGATCACCAGCGCCGCCGCGATCACCAGCGACAACGGCCATGATCCGAACCACGCCAGCGCCACCACGCCCACCAGCCCGCCGATCAGCAGGCCGTTGATCAGCGCCACGCGCAGTTCCTTCCACAGCAGGATCGAGGCGTTGCTCGCGCCCACCTGGCCCAGGGCGATGCCGCGCACCATCAGGGTCAGCACCTGCACCGCGGCGTTGCCGCCGATGCCGGCCACGATCGGCATCAGCACCGCCAGCGCCACGATCTGCTCGATGGTGGCGTCGAACTGCCCGATCACGCCGGCGGCCAGGAAGGCGGTGAGCAGGTTGATGCCCAGCCATACCACGCGCCCGCGCACCGCGCGCCGGATCGGCGAGAACAGGTCCTCGTCCTCGTCCAGGCCCGCCGCGCCCAGCGCCTGGTGCTCGGCCTGCTCGCGGATGATGTCGACCACGTCGTCCACCGTGATCCGGCCCAGCAGCACGTTGCCGTCGTCTACCACGGGCGCGGAGACCCAGTCGTTGTCCGAGAACTGGCGCGCGACCTCATCGGCCGAGGCGTCGACGTGCAAGGATTCGAGCTCGTCGTCGATCAGCTGGTTGATCGGCGTGCCGGGCTCGCGCGTCACCAGGTCCTGCAACGCGACCCAGCCGATCAGCTGGTGGCGGCGGTTGACCACGTACAGGTGGTCGGTGTGGTCGGGCAGCTCGCCGCGCAGGCGCAGGAAACGCAGCACGACGTCGACCGTGGTGTCGGCGCGCACCGTCACCACGTCCGGGTTCATCAGGCGCCCGGCGGTGTCCTCGGGATAGGACAGCACCTGCTCCAGGCGTTCGCGGTTGTCGCGGTCCATCGAGCGCAGCAGCTCGTCGATCACCGCATCGGGCAGGTCCTCGACCAGGTCGGCGAGGTCGTCGATGTCGAGTTCGGAGGCGGCGGCGACCAGTTCGTCCTGGTCCATGTCCGCGATGAGGCTCTCGCGTACCTCGTCGCCGACGTGCACCAGCACTTCGCCGTCGTCCTCCGGATCGACCAGACCCCACACGATCATGCGCTTGTCGGGCGGGAGCGATTCGAGCAGGTTGCCGATCTCGGCCGGCGCCAGGGTGTTGACCAGCCGGCGCACGGGGCCCAGGCGGCCGCTGTCGAGCGCGTCGGACAGCAGTCGCAGCTGGCGCGCGGTCTTGTCGTGGCGGACGGCTTCGGCCATGCGCGGCGGCTCCGTGGGCGGGGGTGTGCCGCGCCGGGAGACGCGGCCGATCAGGCGTTCATGCGCGCATTATCGCCCGCGTCCCCCCGGTTGCCCAGCCTGGGCCGGCGATTCCGCAGGATGCCGTGGTCCACACGCGTCCGTGCGCCCGGCAGGGCCGCGCTCAGGCCGGCGCGGCGCGGGCGCGCAGCCAGCGTTCGATCGCGTCGCGGTCGCGGCAGCGCAGCAGCGCCGGCGCGGCCGCGCGCAGGGCGTCCAGGCGCTGCGCGCGGATGGCGCGGCGCACCTCGAGCAGGGTCGCCGGGTGCAGGCTGAACTCCTCCAGTCCCAGGGCGAGCAGCAGCGGGGTCAGGGCGGCGTCGCCGGCCATCTCGCCGCAGACCGCGACCGCCTTGCCGCGCGCGCGCGCGGTGCGGATCACGTTGCGCAGCAGCAGCAGCATGGCCGGATGCAGCGGCGAATACAGTTCGCCGAGCGCGTCGTTGCCGCGGTCGGCGGCGAGCAGGTACTGGGTCAGATCGTTGGTGCCGACCGAGATGAAGTCCACCAGTCCGATGAACGTGGGCAGCGCGATCGCCGCCGCCGGCACCTCGATCATCGCCCCCAACGGCACGTGCTCGGCGATCTCGTGGCCTTCGCTGCGCAACTCGCGCGCGACCTCGCGCAGCAACGCGGCCACCGCCAGCACCTCCTCGCGGCCGCTGACCATCGGCACCAGCACCCGCAGCGGCCCGTAGCCCGACGCACGCAGCATCGCGCGCAGCTGGGTCCGGAACACGTCCCTGCGCGCCAGCGACAGCCGCACGCCGCGCAGGCCCAGCGCCGGGTTGGGTTCGTCGGCCAGCGCCAGGCCGGTGCGGTCGGCCTTGTCGGCGCCGATGTCCATGGTGCGGATCGTCACCGCGCGCCCGGTCATGCCCAGCACCACGTCGCGATAGGCGCGGAACTGCTCCTCCTCGTCGGGCAGCTCGCTGCGCTGCAGGAACAGGAACTCGGTGCGGTACAGGCCCACGCCGGCGGCGCCGAGCGCATGCGCGCCGGTGACGTCCTCGCGCGACTCGGCGTTGGCCCAGAGCTTGATGTCGACCCCGTCCAGCGTGCGCGAGGGCTCGCGCCGCAGCCTGTGCAGCTGCTTGCGCTCGCGCTTCTCGTCGCGCAGGCGGGCGCGGTAGTCGCGCAGGTCGGCGGCGCTGGGCTCGACCACGATCTCGCCGCTGCTGCCGTCCACGACCAGCACGTCGCCGTCGTTGACCTGGTGCAGCACCTGCGGCGCGCCCACCACCAGCGGCAGGTGCAGGCTGCGGGCCAGGATCGCGCTGTGCGAGAGCGCGCTGCCACCGGCGGTGACCACCGCCAGCACGCCCTGCGCCTGCAGCTGGCTCAGCTCGGCCGGGGCGATCGCGTCGGTGACCAGGATCTCGCCGGCGACGCCCTGCAGGTCGGCCTCGCGCTTGTGCAGCATCGCGTGCACGCGGCCGATGACGTGGTCGATGTCCTCGACCCGGCTGCGGAAGTAGGGATCGTCCATGCCCTCGAACACGGCCGCCAGCCGGTCGCGCTGCAGGCGCAGGGCGTAGTCGGCGCCGTACCGGCCCTTGCGCACCAGGTCGTCCAGCCCCTGCAGCAATTCGGGGTCGTCCAACAGCAGGGTGTGCAGGTCGAGGAACTCGCCGACCTCGTGCGCCAACGCGCCGTGCAGGCGCGTGCGCATGTTGCGCATCTCCACCCGCACCGCGTCGATCGCGGTGTGCAGTCGCCGAAGTTCTGCCTCGACCGCGTCCGCCGAGACGTGTTCCTCGGCGACTTCGAGCGCGTGCGGGAGCCGGATCCGGGCGCGGCCGAGGGCGCTGCCCCGCGACGCGCCATGCCCGGCGAACGCGTGCCGCACTCAGCTTCCCTCGTCGAATTTTCGTTCGAACAGCGCGGCCGCGGCGTCCATCGCGGCGTCCTCGTCCTCGCCCTCCAGGCGCAGCAGCACGGTGGTGCCGTGGCCGGCGGCGAGCAGCATCACCCCCATGATGCTCTTGGCGTTGACCTCGCGGCCCTTGGCGACGAGGGTGGCGTTGCTACGGAAGGCCGAGAGCACCTGCACCAGCTTGGCGGTGGCGCGCGCATGCAGGCCGAGCTTGTTGGCGATGAGCAGTTCGCGTTCGATCATCGTCGGCCTCAGGCGTCGTCGAGGATCACCCCGTTGCGCGCACCTGCGGCGGCGACGGCGGGGAGCTCCTCCAGGGGGAGTTCAGCATAATTCATCACCCGCAGCAGCATCGGCAAGTTCAACGCCGCCACGCGGCGTGATGGCGTGCCCAGTCTCGACAGCCGGGCGGCCAGGTTGCTCGGCGTGGCGCCGTAGAGGTCGGTGAGGATCAGCACGCCGTCGCCGCCGTCGGCGCGACGCATCGCGGCGCTCGCCTGCGGCAGCAGGGCGTCGGGATCCGCGTCGAACGGAACCTCGAACGCTTCCAGCCGCAGCGGCAGGTTGCCGCGCAGCATGCCGGTGGTGACCGCGACCAGTGCGGTGCCGATGCCCGTGTGGGTGAGAAGGAGGATGCCGACGGCCATGGCGCCAACTTAGCAGACGCCGGTGACCGCCCGGTAGCGCGCGACGCGGGACGATGCGTGCCGGCGCGCGGCCTCAGTCGAGCTCGCGGTGGAAGGTGGCGACCTCGGTCCAGCCGCGGTCGCGCGCGTGCTCGGCCAGGATTTCGGCCAGGTACACCGAGCGGTGGCGTCCGCCGCTGCAGCCGAAGGCCACGGTGACGTAGCTGCGGGTGCCCGACTGCATCCGCGGCAGCCAGGTATCGAGGAAAGCCGAGACCTGGGCGACGTATTCGTTGACCTCGTCGCGCGCCTCCAGGTAGGCACGCACCGCCGCATCGCGCCCGGACAGCGGCTTCAGGCGCGGATCCCAGTGCGGGTTGGGCAGGCTGCGCGCGTCGAACACGAAGTCGGCATCGGCCGGCAGTCCGCGGCGGTAGGCGAAGGACTCGAACAGCAGCGACAGCGACGAATCCTGGCTCAGCCCCAGTTCGGTGATCACGCGGTGGCGCAGCTGGTGCACGTTGAGGTCGCTGGTGTCGACCACCACGTCGGCCAGCGCGCGCAACGACTTGAGCGCCTGGCGTTCAAGCGCGATGGCATCGGCCAGCGCCAGCCCGAGGTGGGTCAGCGGATGGCGGCGCCGGGTCTCGGCGTAGCGCTTGAGCAGGGTGGCGTCGGCGGCGTCGAAGAACACCAGCTTGGGCTCCAGCCCCATCGCGCCCAGCGCCGACAGCCACTCGGGCAGGTTGGCCAGGTCGCCGCGGTTGCGCATGTCGATCCCGACCGCCAGCTTCTGCTCGGCGCGCTCGGGGTGCGTGGCCGCGCGCACGAACTCGGGCAGCAGTTCCGCCGGCAGATTGTCGACGCAGTAGAAGCCCAGGTCCTCGAAGGTGTTGAGGGCGACCGTCTTGCCGCCGCCGGACATGCCGGTGACGATCAGCAGCGATGTCGGCGCCCGCGCGCCGGCCTCGTCCTCCGCCAGCTGCGTGGGCGTGTTCACGGCAGCACCGGCTCCTCGCCGCTTTCGAGGAAGTGGGAGTGGCGGGCCAGGAACGCCGCCGCCGGATCGATGCCCTTGGCGCGCAGGATGTGGGTGCGGGTGGCGGCTTCGGTCAGCACCGCCAGGTTGCGGCCGGGCATCACCGGCAGGGTGATCATCGGCACGTCCAGGTCCAGCACGCGGCGCAGGCCGAGGTCGCCGGTCAGGCGCACCATGCCGTCCTCGTGCAGGGTGGGCTCGGCGTTGGGCCGGCTCAGGTGCACGATCAGGCGCAGGTACTTGTTCCGCTTCACCGCGGTGTCGCCGAACATCTGGCGGATGTTGAGCACGCCCAGGCCGCGCAGCTCCAGCAGGTCCTGCAGCAGGTCGGGGCAGGTGCCGTCGAGCACGTCGGGGGCGATCTGGGTGAACTCCGGCGCGTCGTCGGCGACCAGGCGGTGGCCGCGGGTGATCAGTTCCAGCGCCAGCTCGCTCTTGCCCGACCCCGATTCGCCGGTGATCAGCACGCCGATCGAGTAGACCTCCATGAACACGCCGTGCAGCGTGACCCGCGGCGCCAGTGCGCGCGCCAGGTGGTACTGCAGGTGGTTGAGCAGCTCGTGGCCGCGCTTGGGCGAGGTCCACAGCGGGGTCTGGGTCTCTTCCGCTGCGCGGCGCAGGTCCTCCGGGCAGGGCTGGTTCTTGCTGATCACCAGCGCCAGCGGCCGGTACTGGATCATGCGCTCGATGGTTTCCCAGCGCAGGCGCGAGTCCAGCCCGTCCAGCCAGTGCAGTTCCTCGGTTCCGAGGATCTGCACCTTGTTGGGATAGATGATGTTGAGGTAGCCGGCCAGCGACGGCCGGCGGGCGTTGGTCTCGACCGACTCGAGCACCCGAGTCTGGCCCGGCTGGCCGGCCAGCCAGCGCAGCCCGAGCCGTTCGTGCTGCTGCTCGAACAGGTCCAGGGCGGTCAGGCGCTGGTTCACGGGTACGGCCTCATGCGGCGCTCGCGGCCGGTGCGGGTGCCAGCAGCAGGCGGCGCAGGGCGGGCAGGCCGCGCGCGGCGCGCAGGCGCCGGCGGAAGTCGGCATCTGCGAATCGGCCGGCGATGTCGGCCAGATGCTGCAGGTGCTGCTCTGGACGGTCGTCGGTGGCGCTCATCGCGAACACCAGGTCGACCGGCTCGCCATCGCGCGCGTCGAAATCGACCGGCCGCCGCAGCCGCAGGAACGCGCCGCGCGGGGCATGGAAACCCGCGCTGCGCGCATGCGGCAGGGCCACGCCGTGGCCGATCGCGGTGCTGCCCAGCTGCTCGCGCTGGCGCAGCGCCGCGGCGATGGCGCGGGCGGACGCCGGAGAGCCGTCCGACAGCAGCCGCGCCGCGGCGTCGAGCACCCGGCCCGGGGTGGCGGCATCGTCCACCACCACGATGCGCTCCGCGCTCAGCAGGTCGGTCCAGGGCATGGGCGTGGTCCGGGGCGGCTCAGCCGAAGCTGCCGTCGCGGGCGGCGTTCTCGCCGCGGTGGTGGTCGACCTGCTTCTTGCGGTGCTTGATCAGCAGCCGGTCGAGCTTGTCGGCGAGCAGGTCGATGGCGGCGTACATGTCGATCGCGCTGGCGTCGGCATGCAGGGCCTTCCCGGCCAGGGTGAGGTTGGCTTCGGCCTTGTGGTAGGGCTTGTCGAGGCTGAGCTGCACGCGCACGTCGAAGGGGCGTTCGAGGTGTCGCGCCAGCCGCTGCAGCTTGCTGTCCACGTATTCGCGCAGGGCGGGTGTCACGTCGATGTCGTGGCCGTAGGTTTCGATCTGCATCGGCTGCCTCCTGTCTGGGGACCCCAGCATGGCCCGGATCGGGTCGCCGCGGGTTGAAAACAGGTTAACGCAGGGACCGGCCGGCGGCGACCGGACAGGTCATGGACAGGCCGCGCCGGACGTGCTCAATTCATGCGGATGCGTTCGTGGGAGGCGGCGATGTGCATCGCCTCGCGGTACTTGGCCACGGTGCGCCGCGCGACCGGGACGCCCGAGGCCTTCAGCGACTCGGCCAAGCGCGCGTCAGACAGCGGCTTGCGCGGGTCCTCGGCCTCGATCAGGCTGCGGATCATCTGCTGGATCGCCACGCTCGACGCCTCGCCGCCGCCGTCGGTGTCGATACCCGAGGCGAAGAAGTCGCGCAGCGCCAGGGTGCCGCGCGGGGTGTGCACGTACTTGCGCGCCACCGCGCGCGAGACGGTGGACTCGTGCAATCCGATCTCCGCCGCCACCTCGCGCAGCGTCAGCGGCCGCAGCGCACGCGCGCCGAACTCGAGGAAGCCCGACTGCTGCCGGATCAGGCAGCGGACCACCTTGAGCAGGGTCTCGCCGCGCGCCTCGAGGTTCTTCAGCAGCCAGCGCGCTTCCTGCAGCCGGCCCTTGAGGTAGCCCGCGTCGTCGCCGGCGGTGGTCTGGATCATCCGCTCGTAGGCCTGGTGGATGGTCAGCCGCGGCAGAGAATTCGTGGCCAGCATCGCCTGCCACACGCCGTTGCGGCGCACGATCACGCAGTCGGGCACGACGTAGTTGTCGGAGGGCACCTCGCCCACCTGCGAGCCCGGGCGCGGGTCGAGCGAACGCAGCAGCTGCAGCGCGGTGTCGGACTCCTCGGCGCTGCAGCCCAGCAACTCGCACACGCCGCGCGCGCCGAGCCGCGGCAGGCGGTCGATCAGGGTGGTCGCCAGGGTCAGCGCCAGCGCGCGCCCGGGGGTGTCGGCGGACAGGGTGTCGAGCTGGATCCAGAGGCATTCGGCCAGGTCGCGCGCGCCCACGCCCACCGGGTCCATGCGCTGGATCTGGCGCAGCACGGCGAGGATCTCGTCGTCGCCGGGCGCGGGTTCCGGGTCCAGGGCGGCGGCGATCTCGGAGAACGGCACGCGCAGGTAGCCGTCGTCCTCGATCGCGTCGATCAGGGCTTCGCCGATGCGCCGGTCGCGCGGCGACAGGTGCGACAGGTGCAGCTGCCAGGCCAGGTGGCCGCGCAGGGTCTCGGCCTGGACCATGCGGCTGGCCGGGTCGCTGTCGTCGTCCTCGCCATGTCCGCCGCGACCGCCGCCGGCGTACTCGAAGCCGCCGTCGCGCCAGCCGTCCTCGCGCGGCTCCCAGTCCTCGCCGTTGGCCTGCGCCGGTTCGTGCCCTTCCCCGTCGGCACGACCGTCGGGCTTGCCCTCGGCGGACAGCGGTGGCGTGTCGTCGGCCCAGTCCAGCAGCGGATTGCTTTCCACCGCGGCCGAGATTTCGGCCTCCAGTTCCACCGCCGGCAGCTGCAGCAGGTGCAGCGCCTGACGCAGCTGTGGCGTCAGGACGAGGTGTTGGCCCAGCGATGTCTGGAGGCGTGGCTTCATCGTCCGGTCGATCCCCTGGACGACGTGCACGGCTACAGACGGAAGGACTCTCCGAGGTAGACCCGGCGCACGTCGGGATTGGCGAGGAGCGCGTCCGGAGCCCCCTGCGCGAGCACACCCCCTTCGTTGAGGATATACGCCCGGTCGCAAATGCCCAAGGTTTCGCGCACGTTGTGGTCCGTGATCAGGACCCCGATCCCGCGGTTCTTGAGATGCTCGACGATGCGCTGGATGTCGCCGACCGAGATCGGGTCGACGCCGGCGAAGGGTTCGTCGAGCAGGATCAGGCGCGGCCTGGCCGCCAGCGCGCGGGCGATCTCGACCCGGCGACGCTCGCCGCCGGACAGGCTGGCGCCGATCTGGTCGGCCACGTGGGTGATCTGCAGCTCGTCGAGCAGGCTGTCGAGTTCCCTGCGGCGGCCGGCACGGTCCAGGTCCCCGCGCAGCTCGAGCACCAGGGAGATGTTGTCGGCCACGCTGAGCTTGCGGAACACCGAGGGTTCCTGCGGCAGGTAGCCCACGCCGCGGCGGGCGCGCTGGTGCATGGGCTCGGCGGTGATGTCGTGGCCGTCGAGCACGATCCGACCGGCGTCGGCCGGCACCAGGCCGACGATCATGTAGAAGCAGGTCGTCTTGCCGGCGCCGTTCGGACCCAGCAGGCCGACCACCTCGCCCGCGTCCAGGGTGAGGGCGAAGTCGCGCACCACCTCGCGCTGCTTGTAGCGCTTGCGCAGCCCCTCGGCGACCAGCATCAGTCGTCGTTCCCGTCGCGGGGCGGGGCGTTGCCGGCCGGGGCGCGGTTGCGCGGCTCGAACTGCAGCATCACCCGGCCGCCTTCGTCGCCGCCGCCGCCCTGCACCTGCCCGGTACGCATGTTGTAGACGATGCGCTCGCCGGCGATGCTGCCTCGCCCGGGTTGCTGCACCACCGCCTTGCCGGTGAACACCACGGTGTCCTGCTGCAGGTTGTAGTCGACCTGGGCCGCGGTGGCGTTCATCACGCCGCCGTTGTCCATCTCCTGCTTCAGCCGCACCGGCGAACCGGTGAGCCTGGCGCTCTGGATGTCGCCGTCGCCCTGGCGGATGTCGGCGCGTGCGGCGTCGATCACCAGCGTGCCCTGGACGATGTGCACGTTGCCGGTGAGCACGCAGGGGCCGGCATCGGTCACCGTGCAGTCGCTGCGGTTCGCCTGCACCTGCATGGTCTGCTGGCGGTCGGACGACTTGGCGACGGCGGCCTGCGCGCAGCAGGCGGCGACGATCGCGAGGGCCAGCTTAGCGGCGGTTCGGGTCATTGTTGAGGCTCACGTCGGAGAGGAGCTGGATGCGCTTGCCGGCCAGGTCGGCCTCCATCCCGGTGCCGCGCATTGTAGTGCCGGGGGTGGTGATGGTCACGACGGCTCCGGAGGTGGCCCGGTTGTCGTCGGGGAAGATGTCCAGCTGCTCGGTACTCAGTCTGGTCGGCCGGCTGGCGCCGACGGGGCTGTCGGCGACCACGTCGCCGCGCAGGCGCACCAGGGTGCTCTTCTCGTTGACCCAGCCGGTCTTCGAGCGCACTTCCCAGCGGCTGCCGTGCTCGTCGGGCATCAGGAACAGCGGCGTCTGCAGCTCCAGCGTGCGCGCGCCCGGGGTCTGGCGCAGCTCGGGGGCGCGCAGCGAGAACGACTCCTGGCCGCTGCTGTCGAGGGTCACCACCTCGAAGTCGCGCAGGATGTAGTCCGAGCGCGCCTCCGCCTGGGCTTCCTCGGCTTCCGGCGCCTGCCCGCGCCACGCGAACCAGCCGCTGAGCACGGCGCCGGCGAGCAGGACCAGGATGGCGGCCAGGCGCCAGTTCATCGCGCGTCGTCCCGGAGCAGCGCCTCGACCCGGCCCTGCGCGTGCAGGACCAGGTCGCACAGTTCGCGCGCCGCGCCTTCGCCGCCGCGCGACGGGGTCACCCAGTGCACGGCGTCGCGGATCCAGTGGTGCACACTGGCCGGCGCCACCGCGAAGCCGACCCCGCGCAGCACCGGCAGGTCGGGCAGGTCGTCGCCCATGAAGGCGACCTGGTCCATCGCCAGCCCCTGCTCGTCGGCAAGCGTCTGCAGGCAGGCGAGCTTGTCCTTGCAGTCCACGAACGCGCCGGCGCCCAGTTCGCGCGCGCGGTTGGCCGCCACGGTGCTGTTGCGCGCGGTGATGAAGACCACGGCCACGCCGGCGCGGCGCAGCTGCACCAGGCCCTGGCCGTCGAGCACGTGGAAGGCCTTGGACTCGCGCCCGTCCTCGTCGAACCACAGCCGGCCGTCGGTGAGGGTGCCGTCGACGTCGAAGCCGGCCAAGCGGATCTTCGCGGCGCGGGCGACCAGCTCGGCGGGATAGTCGGGACGGGTGTGGGGCACGTGGGCAGGGAGTCCGGTGGGGGGGATGGGGACAGGCAGGAAACCGCATCCGGCCTGTATCGGGGGCGAACCGGCGGGCGGTCAGACCACCCGCGCGCGCAGCAGGTCGTGGACGTTGAGCGCGCCGACCACGCGGCGGTCCGCGTCCAGCACCAGCAGCGCGTTGATCTTGCGGGTTTCCATCAGCCGCGCCGCCTCGACCGCCAGTGCGTCGCTGCCGATGGTCACCGGTTCGCGCGTCATCACCTCGCCGATCGGGGTCGCGTGCACGTCGACGCTGCGGTCGCCCAGGGTGCGTCGCAGGTCGCCGTCGGTGAACAGGCCGAGCAGGCGGCCGGCCTCGTCGACCACCGCGGTCATCCCGAGGCGCTTGCGGCTCATCTCCAGCAGCGCCTCGCCCAGCGAGGCGTCAGCGGGCACGCGTGGGATGTCGTCGCCCGCATGCATGACGTCGCCGATGTGCAGCAGCAGGCGGCGGCCGAGCGCGCCGGCCGGATGCGAACGGGCGAAGTCGTCGGCGGTGAAGCCGCGCGCCTCCAGCAGCGCGACCGCCAGCGCATCGCCCATCGCCATCGAGGCGGTGGTGCTGCTGGTCGGGGCCAGGTGCAGCGGGCAGGCTTCCTCGGGCACGCTGATGTCCAGGTGCACGTCGGCCTCGCGGGCGAGGGTCGAGCCCGGCCGTCCCGTCATCGTCAGCAGCACGTTGCCCTGGCGCCGGAGCGCGGGCAGCAGCATCAGGATCTCGTCGGATTCGCCCGAGTACGACAGCGCGAGGACGATGTCGGCATCGGTCACCATGCCCAGGTCGCCGTGCCCGGCCTCGCCAGGATGCATGTAGAACGCGGGGGTGCCGGTGGAAGCCAGGGTGGCGGCGATCTTGCGTGCCACGTGGCCGGACTTGCCCATGCCGGTGCAGACCACGCGCCCGCTGGCGCGCAGGATGCGCGCGCAGGCGTCCGAGAAGGCGCCATCCAGGCGTGCGGCGACCGCGTGCAGGCCGCGCGCCTCGACCTCGAACACGCGCCGGCCGCTGGCCGCGAACGCGGGCGCCGCCGCAGCGGCGGCGGTCGGGTCGGTGGGGATCGTTCCAGGGATGGCCATATCCGGCGCGAGGTCTTTCCGTTAACCTAAGCCGTTCATTTTAGGCGCTTCCCGGCGCAAAAGGCCCGCCCCCGCCGCGCGGCCGCCGGCCGGCTCATGCGCGCTTCAGCAGGAAACTCCCGTGACCCCCGATTTCATCCGCACGCTGATCCTGCAGGGCATGCCCGGCGCCAGGGTCGAGGTCGCCGGCGACGACGGCGTCCACTTCGAGGCGCTGGTCGTCTCCGACGCCTTCGCCGGCAAGCTGCCGCTGGCCCGCCACCGCATGGTCTACGCCACCCTGGGCGAGCGCATGGGCGGCGAGATCCACGCCCTGGCGCTGAAGACGCTCACGCCCGACGAGGCCGCGCGCGCCTGATGGACAAGATCATCGTCGAAGGCGGCGTGCGGCTCGCGGGCGAAGTCCGCATCTCCGGCGCGAAGAACGCGGTGCTGCCGATCCTGTGCGCCACCCTGCTGGCCGATGCGCCGGTGGAGATCGGCAACGTGCCGCACCTGCACGACGTGCGCACCACCGCGCGCCTGCTCGGCGGGCTGGGCGCGGGCATCGGCCACGACATCGCCGCCGGCGTGGTGCGGGTGGATCCGTCCACCGTCGACAGCCACCTGGCGCCGTACGAACTGGTGCGCACGATGCGCGCCTCGGTGCTGGTGCTGGGGCCGCTGCTGGCGCGCCACGGCGCGGCCGAGGTGTCGCTGCCCGGCGGCTGCGCGATCGGTTCGCGCCCGGTGGACCTGCACATCAAGGCGCTCGAGGCGCTGGGCGCCGAGATCGTGGTCGAGCACGGCTTCATCAAGGCGCGCGCCGGCCGACTGCGCGGCGGGCAGGTCGCGTTCGAGACCGTGAGCGTGGGCGCCACCGAGAACGTGCTGATGGCCGCAACCCTGGCCGATGGCACCACCACCATCGACAACGCCGCGCGCGAGCCGGAGATCGTCGACCTCGCCGCCTGCCTGGCGGCAATGGGCGCGCGGATCGAGGGCGCGGGGACCTCGCGCATCACCGTCCACGGCGTCGACCGGCTCCACGGCGCGCGCCACGAGGTGATCGCCGACCGGATCGAGACCGGGACCTTCCTGGTCGCCGGCGCGATCACCGGCGGACGCGTGACCGCCACGCATGCGCGGCCGGACACGCTGGTGGCCGTGATCGACGCGCTGCGCGCTGCCGGGGCCGAGGTCACCGCCGAAGGCGACCGCGTCACCGTCGACATGCACGGGCGGCGCCCGCGCGCGGTGGACATCGTCACCGAGCCGCATCCGGGCTTTCCCACCGACATGCAGGCGCAGTTCATGGCCCTGGACTGCGTGGCCGAGGGCACCGGCACGATCGACGAGCGGATCTTCGAGAACCGCTTCATGCACGTCAACGAACTGATGCGCCTGGGCGCAGACATCCATATCGACGGCCATCGCGCGACGGTGCGCGGGGTGGAGCGGCTGAGCGGCGCGCCGGTGATGGCGACCGACCTGCGCGCGTCGGCCTCGCTGATCCTGGCCGGGCTGGTGGCCGAGGGCGAGACCACCATCGACCGCATCTACCACCTCGACCGCGGCTACGAGCACATCGAGCGCAAGCTGTCAGGGCTGGGGGCGCGGATCCGGAGGATCTCGTGAGGCGCGCGGCATGAACACGCCGCGCATCCGCTTCTCGGCGCGTCGCAAGGCGCTGCTGGCGACCGTGCTGCTGGTGCTGGTGGCGATGCTGGTGCTGCGGCTGATGGGGATCGCCGGCTTCAACGGCACCCAGCCGCGGGAGATGGACTGGAACGACGACGGCACTGCCAGCCGGGCCGAGGTCGTGCAGGGCTACACGCTGGTCGCGGTGGAGGAAACGCGGGACGGACCGCGCACCTGCCGCCGCTACGTGCGGCTGCGCGATCGCGAGACGCCGTTCCGGGTCGAGTGCCGGGTCGTGTTCGACGGCGCCGATGCGGCGGAGGCGCCCGCCGCGTCCGACCCCTGAGCCGGATCCGTCAGCGCAGCGCCTTGAGCGTCAGGTCGATGTGGTCGCGGCCGTCGCGCTGCTGCAGGATGCGCGCCGGCACCGGCAGGCTGTCGACGATCCAGGCGGTGATGCTCCGATCCTCGTCCTTCCAGGTCACCTTGGTGGCCTTGTGCGACTTGCCGGCGACGGTGACGGTTTCCGTGCCGGCGGGCTTGAAGGCCTGTCGACGCACGCGGCCGTCCTCCACCAGCCGGTAGTTCATCGGCTTGCCGGCCTTGAAATCGCGCACCAGCGCGAGGTTCATCAGCATGCCGTCGACGTCGCCGGGCTGCAGCTTCACCGGGCCGCGGCGATCGGGCTTGACGTCGCCGTCCCAGGTCGCCTGGCCGCTGCCCCAGTCGTAGGTGGCGTTGACCGAGCGCTTCTTCACCAGCATCGCCGCCAGGCCGTTCTCGCCGCCCTGGGAATCGTTGCCCGAGATCGGCCGCCAGCGGTCGCCGTCGGCTTCGAACACGGTGCTCTGCGCCAGCCGCGCGCCCGCGCCGCTGACTTCCAGGCTGTACTTCCAGCGGTTCGCACCGGCGGGGGCGAGGGTCATCGTGCCGTTGGCCTGCATGCCCATGTAGTTGGCGGCGTAGTCGGCGGAGAACGGCTCGACGGCGGTCGCGGGGGCGCTGGCGAACGCGAGGGCGGAGAGGGAGGCGAGCGCGACGGCGCGCAGCGGGGTACGGAACATCGTGGGGATCCTCGTTGTCATGCTCATGGCGCCGCCCGGTACTCGACCAGGCGCAGGTCGACGGCATCCTCGCCGTCCTCTCGCTGCAGGATCCGCACCGGCGTCGGCACGCCGTCCGCGACCCACAGGATCATCTCGTCGTTGCCGCCGTTGGTGCGCTCCACCTTCAGCGCGCGGTAGCTCAGCTCCGCCACGGTGACCGACTCGGGTTCGGCCGACACCTGGTAGTGGTAGTCGCGGGCGCGACCGTTGTCGACCAACCGGTACTGCAGCGTGGCGCCGGGCTGGGCGTCGCGGATCACCGCCAGGTTGATCAGCAGCCCGCTCATGTCGCCGTGCTCGATCGGGACCGGAACGCGGCGCTCCTTGCTCACGTCGCCGGTCCAGCGCGCGGTATTGGCGCGCCAGTCGTAGGTGCCGGTGGTGCGGCGGTTGAAGAACAGCGCCGCCTTGCGCGTGGTCGCCTGCGACAGCGGGCGGTAGACCTCGCCGGCGACGTCGAACACCGTGCTCTGCTCGATGTTGAGGTTGACGATGCCGGCAAAGCCGCGATCGCCGCGCACGCCCAGGTCCACGCGCCAGCGCGAGGCGGCATCGTCGCGCACCACCTGCATGGTGGCCGTGCCCGCGTGCCTGCCTTCGTACCAGGCTTCGTAGCTGGCGACGAAGGGTTGCAGCGTGCGCGGTTCGTCCATGCCCGCATTCGCGGATGGGGACGTCGCCTGGTCCGGCGTCGTGGCCTCGGTCGCTGCATTGGGGGCCGGCGCGTCCTGGGCCGATGCGCGCGGCATCGTCGCCACCAGGGCGGCGGTGGCGAGGACGCAGGCGGCGATCAGGGGGACGGCGGGGCGCATAAGCCGCACATCATGCGAACGCGTCGTTGCACGACAGCTGAAGCGGCGCGGTCAGCGCGCGTCCATCGACGTGAACGCCGTCTTCACGCAGCGCGATCCGGCGGTCGGCGAACAGGCGCAGGGTGGCGATGAGCAGCGGGTGCTCGCGCGCCAGCACGCGCGCCGCCAGTCGGGCTTCGTCGTCGTCGGCGTCCACCGGCACCCGGACCTGCGCGATGACGGGGCCGCCGTCCAGTTCCGCGGTGACGAAGTGCAGGCTGGCGCCGTGTTCGGCCGCGCCCGCTGCCAGCGCCTGGCGATGCGTGTGCAGGCCCTTGAACGCCGGCAGCAGCGAGGGATGGATGTTGATCACGCGGCCGATGCGCGGCGCGAGGGTGGCCGCGTCCAGCAGCCGCATGTAGCCGGCGCAGACGATCAGGTCCGGGGCCGAAGCGTCGACGGCCGCGAACAGGGCGTGGTCGAAGGCGGCGCGGGTGTCGAAGGCGCGCGGCGACAGCGATCCGGCCGGGATCCCGGCGTCGCGCGCGCGCTGCAGTGCCGGCGCGGCCGCCCGGTCGGAAAACACGCCGGTCACCTCGGCGTGCAGCCGCCGCGACGCGATCGCGTCCAGGATCGCCTGCAGGTTGCTGCCGCGGCCCGAGGCGAGCACGGCCAGGCGCAGCGGCGGATGCGCGGGGGGCGACACGACGGCGGCCTCAGGCGCGCAGCGGTCGCGGCACGCCGGCGCGCGCCGGCATCCCGGGGACGCAGGCCATCGCCACGCGGCTCAGCCGATGCGCACGCGCCCGTCGTCGCCCGCGGCGACGACCTGGCCGATGCGCCAGTGGGCCAGCCCCAGTCGCGCCAGCTCGCCGCCCAGCGCGGACACCGCGTCGCGATCGACCACCAGCACGAAGCCGATCCCGCAGTTGAAGGTGCGCCACATCTCCTCGCGCGCCACGTTGCCCTCGCGCTGCAGCCAGTCGAACACCGGCGGCAGCGGCCACGCCGACGCGTCGATCTCCAGCCCCAGGCCGTCGGGCACCACGCGGATGATGTTCTCGGTCAGGCCGCCGCCGGTGATGTGGGCCATGCCGTGGATCGCGGGCCCGTGGCTGCCGCGCAGCAGTTCCAGCACCGGCTTGACGTACAGCCGCGTCGGCGCCATCAGCGCGTCGCCCAACAGCACGCCGCCGACGTCGAGCCCGCCGGGGTGGCCGGCACGGTCGTAGATGCGCCGGATCAGCGAGTAGCCGTTCGAATGCGGGCCGCTCGACGCGATGCCGACCAGCACGTCGCCGGCGCGCACCGCGGCACCGTCGCGCAGTTCGGATTTCTCCACCGCGGCCACGCAGAAGCCCGCCAGGTCGTACTCGCCGGGCGGGTACATGTCGGGCATCTCGGCGGTCTCGCCGCCGATCAGCGCGCAGCCCGACAGCTCGCAGCCCTTGGCGATGCCGCCGACCACGGCCACGGTCGTGTCGACGTCGAGCCTGCCGGTGGCGAAATAGTCGAGGAAGAACAGCGGCTCGGCGCCCTGCACCAGCACGTCGTTCACGCACATGGCGACCAGGTCGATGCCGATGGTGTCGTGGCGGCCGAGCTGCTGGGCCAGCTTGAGCTTGGTGCCCACGCCGTCGGTGCCGGAGACGAGCACCGGCTCGCGATACTTGCCGGACAGGTCGAACAGGGCGCCGAAGCCGCCCAAGCCGCCCATCACTTCCGGGCGCCGGCTGCGCGCCACCAGCGGCTTGATGCGTTCGACGACTTCGTTGCCCGCGTCGATGTCGACGCCGGCATCGCGGTAGGTCAGGCCGGGCGGGCCGGGGGGCGGGGTGGTCACGGATGCTCGCAGGGGCCGGTCGGCCCGCGATTCTAGCAGCCGGCCGCGCAGCCACCGGGCGGCCGGTGGAGGGATGCGGTCACGTCCGTCACGCGCGCCGCGTCAGACTGGGGCCTGGGGCTTTGTGGCACCATTTCGCCACGGTTTGCCGCTGCACAAGGACATCGGATGCGATCGTTTGCACACTTCTCCCGGGCCCTGGCCTGGACGCTGGCGCTGCTGCTGGCGGCCGCGCCCGCGCTCGCGCAGCGGGTCGAGGGCGACCGCGCGTCCGGCGAGGGCATGTACGAGGCCGAGGTGCAGGTGCGCAACCAGTCCGAGTCCGAACGCGAGACCGGGATCGCGCGAGCGCTGGCGCAGGTGCTGGCCAAGCTGTCGGGCGACCGGTCGATCGCCAACCGCCCCGGCGTCGGCCAGGAGTTGCGCCGCGCCGGCGATTACGTCGAGGGCTACGACTACCGCCAGGACGAGAGCGTCGGGCCCTCGGGCGCACCGACGTTCCGGACCATGCTGGTGGTGCGCTTCGACCCCGCCCAGGTGGATTCGGTGGCTGCGGCGCTCGGCCTGCCGGTGTGGCCGCAGCCGCGGCCCAAGCCGGTGGTGTGGCTGGCGATCGACGACGGCAAGGGCCCGCGCCTGGTCGGCCTGCAGCACAACACCGTGGCGCGGCCGCTGCTCGAGCGCGCGGTCCAGCGCGGCTACCGGCTCGGGCTGCCCACGGGCAGCGCCGCCGAACAGGCCGCGGTGGGCGCGATCTGGCGCGGCGACACCGGCGCGATCGCGCGCCTGTCCGCCCGCTACCAGCCGCCGATGCAGCTGATCGGCAAGCTCTACCGCGATGGCGCCGGCTGGAAGGCCGACTGGATCTTCGTCGACAACGGCCGCGTGCTCTCGCGCTGGTCCGAGGAAGGCGCCGATGCGCGGCGCACCCTGGCGACCGGCGCCGACGGCGGTGCCGACGCGCTGATCAAGCGGTATGCCAAGGCCACCGCGCCCGCCGACCCGGTCGCGCAGCGCATGGTCTTCACCGGCGTGCGCACGGGCGCGGACTACCTGCGCCTGTCCGCCGCGCTGCAGCGCATGTCGGTGGTGCGCGCGATCCGTCCGCAGCGCGCCATGCCGGACCGGCTGGAGGTCGAACTCGACCTGCTGACCGGCCTGGCAGGCTTCCGCCGCATGGCCGACGATGGCGTGCTGCTGGAAATGGAGGGCGAGGACGCCCTCGTCCCGGTCTACCTGCTGCGCTGAGCACATCGAGCCACGCCCCATGGATCCCACGCCCGTCGCCGCGAACGCCGACCTCGCCCGTTTCCTGAAGCGGCTGCAGTGGGGGCTGGTCGCGTTCGCCGCGCTGTGGCTGTTGGCACTGCTCGGGCCGATCCTGACGCCGTTCGTGCTGGCCGCTCTGCTGGGCTGGCTCGGCGACCCGCTGGTTGACCGCCTGGAACGTTCCGGCCGGTCGCGGCCGGTGGCGGTCACGCTGGTGTTCGTGCTGATGGTGATGCTGCTGGTGCTGGTGGTGCTGATCCTGGTGCCTATGGTCGAACGCCAGGTGGTCACCCTGGTCGAGGCCCTGCCCGAATACCGCGAGTGGTTCATGGGCACGGCGCTGCCGTGGGTGGAGGCGCGGACCGGGATCGAGATCACCACCTGGCTCGACCCGCAACGGCTGATCGAACTGGCCCGCGCGCACTGGGAGCAGGCGGGCGGTGTCGCGGCGACGGTGTTCGGCTACCTGTCCAGCTCCGGTTTCGCATTCCTGACCTGGGTCATCAACCTCGTGCTGGTGCCGATCCTGACGTTCTATTTCCTGCGCGACTGGGACCTGCTGGTCGAGCGCGCCGCGGCGATGATCCCGCGCGACCACATCGGCACCGTCACGCGGCTGGCGAAGGAATCCGACGACGTCCTTGGCGCGTTCCTGCGCGGCCAGTTCATCGTGATGCTGGCGCTGGGCGCGATCTATGCCCTCGGCCTCACGATCGGCGGGCTCAAGCTGGGCCTGCTGATCGGGATCGTGGCCGGGCTGATCAGTTTCGTGCCCTATCTCGGCGCGACCACCGGCATCGTCCTGGCGGTGCTCGCGGCGCTGGTGCAGGCCCAGGGCTTCGACCTCAAGCTGCTGATCCTGGTGGGCGTGGTGTTCACCGTCGGCCAGCTGATCGAGAGCTACATCCTCACCCCGCGCATCGTCGGCGACCGCATCGGCCTGCATCCGGTGGCGGTGATCTTCGCGATCATGGCCGGCGGCCAGCTGTTCGGCTTCGTCGGCATGTTGATCGCGCTGCCGGTGGCCGCGGTGGGCAACGTGCTGCTGCGCTTCGCCCACGAGCGCTATACCCAGAGCCGGCTGTACGCGGGCGAAGGCCCGAAGATCGTGATCGAGCGCCAGCACGGCGGCGTGATCGTGCTCGACGACGACATCGGCGAGGCCACCGAACGCGGCGACAAGCCCTGACGCCGATGCCGTCGCCTTCGCCGCAACTGCCGCTGGCGTTGCGCTACCCGCCGGACCAGCGCCTGGACACCTTCGCCGGCGATGCCGCGCGCGTGGCGCAGCTGCGCGCGTTCGCGCATGGCGGCGATCCCGCCCGCATGCTGCTGCTCGCCGGGCCGGCGGGTACCGGCAAGACCCATCTCGCGCTCGCGGTCTGCGCCGAGGCCGACGGCGCGGGGCAGCGCGCCGGCTACCTGCCGCTCGCCAGCGCCGCCGGCCGCCTGCGGGCGGCGCTCGAGTCGCTGCACGCCTTCGACCTGGTGGCGCTGGACGGCCTCGAGGCGGTGGCCGGCGATGCCGACGACGAGCTGGCGCTGTTCGACTTCCACAACCGCATGCACGACGGCGGCCGCCGGCTGCTGTACACCGCGCACGCCGCGCCGGATGCGCTGCCGCTGCGGCTGCCGGACCTGCGCTCGCGCCTGTCCCAGTGCACCCGGGTGACGCTCGACCGGCTCGACGATGCGGGCCGCGGCGAAGTGCTGCGCCTGCGCGCGCAGCGGCGCGGGCTGCAGATCGACGCGGCGGCGATCGACTGGCTGCTGCGCCGCGCCGGTCGCGACCTCGGCGGCCTGGCTGCGCTGCTGGACCGCCTCGATGCCGCCTCGCTGGCCGCGCAGCGGCGCATCACCGTGCCGTTCCTGCGCCAGGTGCTGGAAACGACGACGCCAAGCTGAACCCATTCGTCCCCGGTCCGAAGACCAGCAGAACTGGGGGGACGGAGGTTGAATCATGCAGCGGAGCTTTGCCGGCGCCGGCGATAACTTCCGACCACGATCGCGATGGCGCCGATGATTGCCAGCAACGTCGCGATCCATCCGACGTAACCCGGGACGGCTGGCGTCGAGGTGGGAGGGCTCTCCACTACTGGATCCCGTACCGGAAACGCGATTCGGAACGACGGTGATTCCCCAGCCTTCCTCCATATCAGGCGGACGGTCTGCACATCCTCGGTTTTGAGGTAATCCGTGGTCCTGAACGAGAATCCATGCCGGTCCTCGCCGCGGCTCACCTCGACGTCCGCGATGGCGGAATGTTCGTAGCCGATGCTCATGCAAAGCTCTTCTGCTGCGGTGCTGCAGATCCGTATAGACGCTTCCCTGGAACCGATTTCGATCCGCTTGTCGGGCGGAAAGCGGAAGATCGTCATCACCTGTGCATCGCCCGACAGCCCATCGAACTTGTCCTGTAGGGTGACGCCGGTGCCGGGCACCAGCTCGAAGTCCCGGATGTACTCGGCATCGACGTACATGAAGCTGCGGCAGCGGGCTCGCATGCCCAACCGGTCGGGGAAAAGTCCCCATTGCTTCCGGTTCTGCTTGAACCTGGGAGTGCCGGTGCTGCGGGTGGTACCCATTCCGAGCGGCACGCTGACGTTGTGGGCCAGCGGACTTCTCACATATTCGCGTTCCGGCCTTGTTTTTTCGTAGCCGAACAGGCCTGCATCGATGAGCCAGTCCTCACCGTGGGAATACAGCACGAGGTTGCCGTCGTCGTCGTGGCGATGACCGGAGGACAGAAAGCCGCACTTGAACACCATGTGCAGGTCGTCCGATTCAAGGCCCGGCGACCAGCGATCACGGTGGATCAGGTACCCGGATGTTGCGAATATCCGCGTATCCCCCTCCGGGGCCCGGCCTTCGCGGCCGTTGGACTTGACATACGCTAGAGCCTCGCGTGCGGCCTTGGGAACCGACTTCGGCGCGCGAAATGTCTGCGGAACGCGGCCGGTGTCCCCAATCTGCGGAAGCGTCCCGTCAGGGCGCGTGATCCAGGCGGCAAACCAAGTCGCGCCCGTCATTCTCCGCTTCATTCCCGGCGGAACCGGGGTCTCCTGGAACCGCGCCAGTCCCTCGAGAAGTGCGAACGTTCGTGTCGGGACCCAGCGATGGTACTCGGGCGAGTTCTCCGTCTGGACACCGTCGCGCGCAACCAGGTGATTGGCTTCGAAGACCGCACGGGTCTGGGCCTCGGACAGTGGATCGAGCGAATAGTCGATGAAGGGGAAGACAGCTCCGGACAGGAAAATCGCGTAGGCCTGATCCACGGCGTGATTGCTGCGCCGCATCCGGATATCGGGGTCCTCCAGCAGGATGCGCGTATGCGAGTTGACCAGTCGCAAGACGTCGAGCGTGAACTCACGGTCGGCGAGTCCGTGCTTCCTCAGCAGGAGGTAGATGGCGATCGTTTGTCTAAGTCTGATCGGCGTGGAATGGTCACCCCAGGAAAACTCGGGGTCCGGGGGCGCAACCACCGCGTTCGCCCGATACCAGTCTTTGATCAGTGAGCGAAGAAGTCTTGCCCCCCGAGGTCGGTCCTCTTCGAGGATCTTCACATAACAGCCCGCCAGCCCGAAACCGTGGTGGCGCCATCGTGTGTTGCGATCCGCTCCTTCCCACACTCGCCAGTCGGCCGCCATCGACAGGGGGCGGAAGATGTTCCTGCCGTGATAGCGGAACTCTCCTTTATCCTCGTCCAGCTCACACCAGTGGCCGGTGACCGACGGCCGCGGCGAAAGCTTGCGAAGTGCCTGCTTCAGCTGGCGCTCGTATCCCGCGTCGCTCATCAGATAATCCGCCGCATCCTCCAATGCATGTGGCTTGCCGTGAATGGTCGAGCTGAACTGGGCGGCCTTGCCGCCCGGTCCGAACCAGCCGTGATAGTCCCGGATGGATTTGGCCCAGGTCACATGAGTGGAGGTCAGGCAAAGCAACAGGGCGCCAATCGCAGCGAGGGGCCGCCTAGGGACTCTGGACATCTTGTCTTCCATGGTGGGTGATTGCCGATGCGAGACCTGCCGGTCGGCATATTCCGGTGGCTTGCACTGCCGGCTCGCGCGAATCATGCAGGAATGGCGTTCCGAGGTCAGCCTGGCCGCATGCTCGCCTGCTGCATGCGCGACACCATCGTCGTCACGGTGGCGTGGCGCCATGCCGATGCTACCCGGGCGCGTGATCTTGACTGGCTACATTGAAGGACAGAGGACGAGGGGCAGGGGACAGGCGGTCCGCGACTGGATTCGCCCGTGCCTAGGCGGTCCCGCTTCGCGGGCGGTGTCGCGTCCCGGCTTCGCATGGGTCGGCGCCGCTAGACTGGCGCGCGCCGGCGCAGACGGATCACCAGGTTGTCCGGGCGCATGGTGAAGACCAGCTTTTCCTCGACCGGCCCCTGGCCCGCGCGCTCGAGTTCGAAGTTGCGGCACAGCATCGAGACCACCGCCTTGATCTCCAGCAGCGCGAGGAAGCGCCCCGGACAGAAGCGTGGACCGGCGCCGAAGGGGAAGAAGGCCTTGGCCGCGGCGGCGTCGAGTGCGGAGCCGTCGGGCCGGATCCAGCGATCGAGGTCGAACGCGGCGGCGCCGGTCTCGGCCTGGGCGCGGATCGTGGCGTGGCGCGTGAGCAGGAACACCGGGGTGCGCGCCGGCACCTCGACGTCGCCGAGCACGGTGTCGTGCAGCGCTTCCAGCCGCAGCACCGGAGCGGCTGGCTTGAGCCGCATCGCCTCCAGCGCCGCGGCCTCGGTGCGCACCAGGCGCGGATGCGCCGCGAAGTCCTGCAGCAGCGCGTCGTCGCCGAGCACGGCATCGGCCTCGGTGCGCAGGGTGTCGCGCAGGTCCCCGCGTTCGCACATGAAGTGGATCAGCCAGGCCAGCGCGCGGGCGGTGGTTTCCTCGCCCGCCAGCATCAGCGTCATCACGTTGCCCGTCACGTCCGCGTCGCTGAAGCCTGCATCGCCGGATTGCGCCACCAGCGCCTCGATGTAGTTGCCCGGCCGCGTCGCGAGCGCGGGGTCGGCCGCCAGTCGCGCGCGCGCATCGGTGATCAGGCGGCCGAGGGTGTCATGGATCCCGACCAGGGCCCGCTCCAGGGCACGGTCGGCCGGCAGCGTCACGTAGTTCCAGTACGGCAGCAGCGCGGTCACGCGCCGCGACAGCGCCTTCGGGATCTCGCCGATCTGCTGCTCCAGCGCGCCCTCGTGGCCCTCGATGGTGTTGAGGTCCTGGCCGAAGGCGAACGTGGAGGTGACATCGATCGTGAAGCGGGTGAGGTCGTCGAGCAGGTCGATCTCCTGGCCCGTGTCGGCGGCCTGTTCCCAGCGCCGCTGCAGGCGCCCGACGATGCGCATCATGGTGGGGAAGAAGTGCTTGAGGTGGCCGTGGGTGAGCGCCTGCACCACCACCTTGCGCTGGCGCCGCCATTCGTCGCCCTCGGCGGTGAACACGCCGGCGGCCTTGAGCCCGCGCGCGATGCCTTCCACCGTGCTCATGCGCCGGAAGGTGTCGGGCCGGCGCTTGAACGCCTCTTCCACCAGCTGCGGATCGGCCACCATCAGGATCCGGTAGTGGCCCAGCCGGATCCGGTACATCGGGCCGTACCGGTCGGCCCAGTCCTCCATCACCAGGTGCTGGTCGGTCTCGCGCAGCTGGAACAGGTTGCCCAGCAGCGGCAGCCCGCGCGGACCGGGCAGCGAGCGGAACGGGCGCACCGCGCGCGCGTCGCGTTCCGCCTGCCCGGCGCGGAAGGCCGCCAGCTCGTGGGCGTCGATCGCGACCTCGCCGTCGACCAGCTGCGCATCGAACCGGTGCAGGCAGGTGCGCGGATCGCCCGCGCGCCGGCCGCTGAGGCAGTCGAATCGCCAGCCGTGGGCTGCGCAGACCAGCTGCCCGTCGACCACCTCACCATCGGCCAGCAGGTTGCCCTGGTGCGGGCAGCGCCCGTCGAACACCGACACCGTGCCGGCGTGGCGCACGACCACCAGCGGCACGCCGTCGGCGTCGACCGCCAGCGGCGTGTCGTCGGCCAGGGCCGACGCGCGAACAAGCGCAACCGGTGACGCGGTCGTCATCCGTCTCTCCAGCCGGTGGTCCCGGGGGGACGGGACGCAGCTGCGTCCCGCGCGACCGATGTGGGTGCCGTGCGACGGGCCGCAGGCCCGACGGCGACCGCGGACAGGATGCCCGCGGCGCGGCTAGTGTGCCCCGGCGGCCGCGCCGCGGTCGAGCGCGCGGTCCAGCTCGGCCAGGCGCTGCGGCGTGCCGACGTCGGTCCAGGCGCCGCCGTGGCGCTCGCCGGTGACCGCGTCGCGCTTCATCGCCGCGCGCAGCAGCGGCGCCAGCGGAAAGCGCGGCGGGACTTCGCGTGCGCCGGGGGCGTCGCTGAACACCGTGCGCCAGTCGCGCAGCAGTCCGGGGCGATACACGCCGATCCCGGAGAAGGTCAGCCGCGGCGTATCGCCGTCGCCGTCGTGCACGGCGCCGTCTGCGTCGAGCACGAAATCCCCGCGCGGGTGGTGGGCGGGATTGTCCACCAGCACCAGGTGCGCGTCGCCAGCCGGTTCGCGCGGCAGGCGCGCGAAGTCGTAGTCGGTCCAGATGTCGCCGTTGACCGCGATGAAGGGCGCATCGCCCAGCAGCTCGCGCGCATGCCACAGGCCGCCGCCGGTCTCCAGCGGGGTGGCGCCCTCGTGCGAGTAGCTGATGCGCAGGCCGAACGCGCGGCCCACGCCGAGCGTGGCCGGGAACTGTTCGGCCAGCCACGCGGTGTTGATGACCACTTCGTCCACGCCGAGCGCGGCGAGCTTGTCGAGGTGCCAGGCGATCAGCGGCCGGCCGCCGACGCGCAGCAGCGGTTTGGGCGTGGCGTCGGTGAGCGGGCGCATGCGCTCGCCGAGCCCGGCGGCGAAGATCAGTGCCTTCATGCGTCGACCGTCTCCATGGCGCGCATCGCCGGACGCACGCGCGTCGCGATCAGCGCGGCGAGCGGCTGCAGTTCCGGGTGCCGGGGCAGCACGGCTTCGAGATAGGCGACGAAGCGCGGCGCGTCGGCCACGTACTTCGGCTTGCCGTCGCGGTGCTTCAGGCGCGAGAAGATGCCCAGCACCTTCAGATGACGGTGCACGCCGATCAGGTCGAGGTCGCGGCGGAACGTCTCCAGCGGGGGCACCGGCAGCCCGGCCGCCAGCGCCAGCGCGTGGTAGCGCGCCTGCCATGCGGCGACGCGCTCTTCCGGCCAGCTGACGAACGCGTCCTTGAACAGGCAGGCCGGGTCGTACCCGATCGGGCCGCGCACCGCATCCTGGAAGTCGAGGATCGCCACCTCGTCGCCGCAGGGCATCAGGTTGCGCGGCATGTAGTCGCGGTGCACCAGCACCTGCGGCTGCGCCAGCGCAGCCTCGACCAGCACTATGTACACCTGCATCAGCGCATCGCGTTCGGCCGCGTCCAGCGCCAGCCCCAGGTGCGTGCCGAGGAACCATTCGTCGAACAGGCGCAGCTCGCGCAGCAGCAGCGCGCGGTCGTAGGCGGGCAGGCCCTCGGGCACCGGGATCGACTGCAGCCGCACCAGGCGTTCGAGCGCGGTGTCGAACAGCGCGTCGGCATTGCCGGCGTCGATCACGTGCAGGTAGGTGTGAACGCCCAGGTCCTCGAGCAGCAGGAACCCCTGCGCCAGGTCCTGCGCGACCACCTGCGGTACGCGCAGGCCGCCGTCCTCGAGCAGCTGGCGCACCGACAGCCACGGCCGCACGTCCATCAGCTCCGGCGGCGCATCCATCAGCACCAGGCTGGGCGTGCGCCCGGTGGTGCGCCAGTAGCTGCGGAAGTCTGCGTCGAACGACGCGCGCTCCAGGCCGGTGGCCGGCTCGGACAGCGCGCTGCGTATCCACTGCAGGCGCTGCTGGTCGCGGAACTGCGGATCGGTGGGCTGAACCATGAACGCTCCCGCCGGCGGATGCCGGGCGGGCAAAGGGTAAACTGCCGCGCAATTCCGGGCGAGACATGAAATGACCCAGCTGCAACCTGTCCTGTTGTCCGGCGGCTCCGGTACCCGGCTGTGGCCGCTCTCGCGCGAGGCGTACCCGAAGCAGTTCCTGCCGCTGGCCGGCGAGGAGACGATGCTGCAGGACACCTGGCGCCGGGCCGCGCCGCTGGCGTCGGCCGCGCCGATCGTGGTCGCCAACGAGGAGCACCGCTTCCTCGCCGCCGAACAGCTGCGCCTCGTGGGCGTGGAGCATGCGCGCATCGTCCTCGAACCGGTCGGCCGCAACACCGCGCCGGCGATCGCGGCCGCGGCGCTGCAGGCCCAGGCCGACGGCGGCGATCCGCTGCTGCTGGTGCTGCCGTCCGACCACGTGGTGCGCGACCCCGACGGCTTCCGCGCCGCGGTACAGGCCGCGACGCCCGCGGCCGAGGCCGGCGCGCTGGTGACCTTCGGCATCGTGCCGACGGCGGCGGAAACCGGCTTCGGCTACATCCAGGCCGATGCGGGAGAGGGCGTGCGCAACGTGCTGCGCTTCGTCGAGAAGCCCGATGCCGCCACCGCGCAGGGCTACCTCGACGCCGGCGGCTACTACTGGAACAGCGGCATGTTCCTGTTCCGCGCCTCGCGCTACCTGGCCGAGCTGGAGCGCTTCCGCCCCGACATCCTCGCCGCGGTGCGCCAGGCGTTCGACGGTGCCCAGCGCGACGGCGACTTCATCCGCCTCGAGCGCGACGCCTTCGCCGCCAGCCCGTCGGACTCGATCGACTACGCGGTGATGGAGAAGACCGCCGACGCGAAGGTGCTGCCGGTCGACATCGGCTGGAACGACGTCGGCTCGTGGTCGGCGCTTTGGGACGTGAGCGAGCAGGACGGCGAGGGCAACGCCCGCCACGGCGACGTCATCGCGGTCGACTCGCGCAACAGCTACGCCTACTCGCGCCGGCTGGTGGCGCTGGTGGGCGTGGACGACCTGGTGGTGGTGGAAACCGACGACGCGGTGCTGGTGGCGCGCAAGGACCGGGTGCAGCAGGTCAAGGACGTGGTGGCCCAGCTCAAGGCCGGCCAGCGCAGCCATGCCGTGCTGCACCGCGAGGTGCACCGGCCCTGGGGCAGCTACGACTCGATCGACCAGGAGGACGGCTGCTTCCAGGTCAAGCGGATCAAGGTCAAGCCCGGCGCGCGGCTGTCGCTGCAGTCGCACAAGCACCGCGCCGAACACTGGATCGTGGTGCGCGGCACCGCGCGCGTCACCCGCGACAACGACGTGTTCGAACTGCACGCCAACCAGTCGACCTACATTCCGCTGGGCGCACGCCACCGGCTGGAGAACCCCGGCAGCGAAATGCTCGAACTGATCGAGGTGCAGTCGGGCAGCTACCTCGGCGAGGACGACATCGTCCGCTACGAGGACGTGTACGGGCGTTCCTGACCGCAAGCACGCCGACCGTGGTGTCGTCCCCGGCGCTGCGCGGACACGGTGCCCCCCGGACATCGCGTGTGCGTTCAGCGTACGCGTATCGCCCGCTGCGCATCGGATGGAATCTGCTTATGCGCGTCGGTCATGTAGGCGACTGTGCGTCGCCGCGCCCCTGTCGCATCAATGGGTTTCATCGCGTTGCACCCCGATGTGCGGAGTGCGTGGCGATCGCACCACCGGGGCTTAACCGAACGCTTGCAAACGCACCCGCGGCCGCTGCTAGAACACTCGCATTCCAGGCGAGGGGCGGGGCATGCGCATCACCATCATCGGGGCGGGTTTCAGCGGCACCACGCTGGCGAGCCTGCTCGCCTCACCGCGCGACGATGCGCCGCAGGTGTGCCTGGTCGGCACGCCCGCCACGTTCGGCAGTGGCGTGGCCTACGGCGAGGCGCGGCAGGAGCACCTGCTCAACGTACGCGCGCGGCACCTGGGCATCGATCCCGGGCACACCGGCGACTTCGCCGACTGGCTCAGCCTGGGCGAACGCGGGCGCGACGGCTTCATGCCGCGCATCGCGTACGGCGAGTACCTGCGCGAGCGGCTCAAGGAGGCGGTGGAACAGTCGAGCAATCTGACCTGCATCGACCAGGAAGTGATTGCCGTCGAACGCGTGCTGGACGGGTTCGATATCCATCTCGCCGACGGCAGCCAGTTCCGCAGCGAACGGGTGGTCCTGGCCCCGGGCGCGCTTCCGCCGCAGCGGCTGGCGGGCGTCGGGCCCCGCCTGGCGCGCAGCGAGCGCTACATCGGCTGGCCCTGGTACGAAGACGCGCTCGACCGCATTCCGGCCGATGCACGCGTGCTGCTGGTCGGCACCGGCCTGACGATGGCCGACGTGGTGGTGAGCCTGCGGCGGCGGCAGCATCGCGGGCAGATCGTCGCGATCTCGCGGCGTGGACTGCTGCCGCGTTCGCACCTGCCGCAGCCCTCGGACGCGCTGTCGCTGCCGCCCCGCGTGCTCTACGCCCTGCGCGCCGGCGACCTGCATGCGCTGGTGTCGGCGCTGCGGTCGCTCGCGCCCGCCGTCGCGGACTGGCGCGCGCTGGTCGATGCCCTGCGCCCGCACACCCAGGCCTTCTGGCAGGCGCTGTCGCCGGTGCAGCGGGCGCGCTTCGCCCGCCACCTGCGCACCCACTGGGAGACGTTCCGGCACCGGCTGGCGCCGCAGGTGGCGACGGAACTGGACGGCCTGCTGCAGAGCGGGCAGCTGGAGGTGCGCGCGGCCCGCCTGCTGCGCGCCGGCGTGGTCGAGGGCGGCATCGAAGTCGTGATGCGCGGCCGCGGCCGGGCGCATGCGCAGGTCGCGCGTTTCGACGTGATGGTCCGCGCGACCGGGCTGGATACGGACATCGAGCGCACCACGCATCCGCTGGTGACGCATCTGCGCGAGGCCGGACAGATCCGCGCCGATCCGTTGGGGTTCGGCGTCGAGGTGGACCCGCAGCTCCAGGTGATCGATCGCGCCGGGCGCACCGTGCCGGGGCTGTACTGCCTGGGCCCGCTGCTGCGCGGCCGGCTGTGGGAAATCACCGCGATTCCCGAACTGCGCGACGCGGCACAGGCGTTGGCGCCGAGACTGCTGGCCCGCGATCCCGAGGCGTCCGGCGGAGCGGCCAGCCCGGTGCGCTGGCCGCTCGCGGCTCAGGTGGAGAACACGCGATAGCGCAGCGGACGCAGGCCGACGGCCGCACCGCTACTGGGTACGATGATCCCCGGCGTCGCGACCAGGTCGGCCTCGAACGCGCCCGGCTGGCCGGCAACTGCCAGTTCCACCACGATGCGCTCGGCGCGCGTGTGCACCGCGGACACGGTGGCGTCCAGGCCCTCGCCGGGCGCGCCGATGGCCGCATCGTGCGGCCGCAGGTACAGGCGCGCCGGCCCGTCGGCCACGCCGGTGGCATCGAAATCGCCCGGCTGCCCCGGCGGGGAGAACCGGCCCCCCGCGACGGTGCCTTCGAGCACGCTGGCGCGGCCGATGAAGTCGAACACGTAGGCCGACGCCGGCGCGTCGTAGATCTCGCGCGGCGTGCCCACCTGCTCGATGCGCCCGTCGCGCAGCACCACCACGCGGTCGGCGAGTTCCAGCGCCTCGTCCTGGTCGTGGGTGACGAACACCGTGGTCTGGCCGGTCTGGTCGTGCAGGCGGCGCAGCCAGCGGCGCAGTTCGACCCGCACCTTGGCATCGAGCGCGCCGAAGGGCTCGTCGAGCAGCAGCACGGTCGGGTCGATCGCCAGCGCGCGCGCCAGCGCGACGCGCTGCTTCTGGCCGCCCGAGAGCTGCTCGGGGTAGCGGTCGCCATGCTCGGGCAGCTGGATCAGCGCCAGCAGTTCGTCGACGCGGCGGCGGATCGTGGCGCGATCCGGGCGCCGCGACCGCGGGCGGCTGCGCAGCCCGAAGGCGATGTTCTCGGCCACGGTCATGTGCCGGAACAGGGCGTACTGCTGGAACACGAAGCCGACGTTGCGCTCGCGCAGGCTGAGCCGGGTGGCGTCGGTGTCGCCGAACAGCACCCGCCCCGCGTCGGCCGGCAGCAGGCCCGCGATCACGCGCAGCAGCGTGGTCTTGCCCGAACCCGACGGGCCCAGCAGCGCGACGAGCTCGCCCGAGCCGATGTGCAGGTCGACGTGGTCCAGCGCGGCGGTCGAGCCGTAGCGCTTGCCGACGCCTTCGATCCGCAGGTCCACGCCATGTCCGTCCGCACGCATCGGCCGATCATCGCCGATTTCCTGCGGACCGGAGGCCGCGGCATCGGTATGGCCCACGGTGTCGACGCCGGGCGCGGGCGGGCGGCGGGCGGGCGTGGGGCTGTCCTGGATCAGCAGCATGGCGGGTGGCTCCAAGGCGAGGGCATGGATCGGAACGGGATGGGCGCCGGGCGGCGGCGGCCGTACCGTGCGCGCGGCGGAACGGCGGGGTGTCGGAACGGGCATGGCAGCAGCGGCATGGGGCGGGGCCTCAGTGCCTGCGGTGCGACTGGGCGAGGCCGTCGGCATGCGCGGCCTCCAGCCAGAACTTCAACACCAGCGTCACCAGCGCCAGTCCCGCGAGCAGCGACGACACCGCGAACGCGGCGGTGCTGTCGAACTCGTTGTAGAGGATCTCGATGTGCAGCGGCAGGGTGTTGGTCAGGCCGCGGATGTGGCCCGAGACCACCGACACCGCGCCGAACTCGCCCATCGCGCGGGCGCCGCACAGCAGCACGCCATACAGCAGGCCCCACTTGATGTTGGGCAGGGTGACGCGGAAGAACATCGTCCAGGCGTTAGCGCCCAGCGAGCGCGCCACCACCTCCTCCTCGCTGCCCTGCTGCTGCATCAGCGGCACCAGTTCGCGCACCACGAACGGGAAGGTGATGAACAGCGTCGCCAGCACGATGCCCGGGCGCGCGAACAGGATCTTGATCTCGTGTTCGCGCAGGAATTCCGCGAACCAGCCCTGCGAGCCGAACAGCAGCACCAGGCACAGACCCGCGACCACCGGCGAGACCGCGAACGGCAGGTCCACCAGCGCCAGCAGCGCGCGTTTGCCGCGGAACTCGAAGCGCACCAGCGCCCAGGCCGCGAACAGGCCGAAGATCGCGTTCACGGGGATCACGATCGCGGCGGTGAGCAGGGTCAGGTTGAGCGCCGAAAGCGCGTCGGGCGTGGTCAGCGCCGCCCACCAGGTGGAAAAGCCCTCGCCGAAGGCCGAGACCAGCACGATCAGCAGCGGCAGGACCACCAGCAGACCCATCACCGCCACCGCGCCGCCGATCAGCGTGCGGCGCAGCCAGGCGGGCGTTTGCAGCGCCGCGTCGGGGGTGTGGTCAACCATCGCGGCGGCTCCTGCGCTCGTGGCGGAACAGCAGCGGGATCAGGTTGATCGCCAGCAGGCACAGGAACGAGGCCGCCAGCATCACCGCCGCCAGGCCGACCGCGCCGTTGTAGTCGTATTCCTCCAGCCGGATGGTGATCAGCAGCGGCGCGATCTCGGTCTGGTAGGGCTTGTTGCCGGCGATGAAGATCACCGAGCCGTACTCGCCCAGCCCGCGCGCGAACGCCAGCGAGAAGCCGGTGAGCAGCGCAGGCAGCACCTCCGGCAGCACCACCCGGCGCAGCGCGGTGAAGCGCGAGGCGCCGAGCGAGGCCGCCGCCTGTTCCTGGTCGGCGCCGAGCGATTCGAGGATCGGCTGCACCGTGCGCACGGTGAAGGGCAGGCCGATGAACACCAGCGCGATCACGATGCCGGCCAGCTGGTACGCGACCTGGATGCCGAGCGGCTCGAGGAACCGGCCGATCCAGCCGTTGGGCGCGTAGATCGCGGTCAGCGCGATCCCGGCCACGGCCGTCGGCAGCGCGAAGGGCAGGTCGACCAGCGCGTCGAGCAGGCGCCGGCCGGGAAAGCGGTACCGCACCAGCACCCAAGCCACCAGCGCGCCGGCCAGCAGCGCGATCACCGCGGCGACGAACGCGGTGCCGAAGCTGACCTTCAGCGCCGCCAGTACGCGCTCGTCGCGCAGCACCTGCAGCCAGCCGTCGAGGCCGAGCCCGGCGGCGCGCACGGTCAGCGCCGTCAGCGGCAGCAGCACGACGACGCCCAGCCAGGCCATGCCCAGGCCGAGGCTGAGCCCGAAGCCCGGCAGGGGCCGACGCCAGCGCGGTCGCGGCAGGGGAAGGGCGAGTGTGCTCATCGGGTGGCAGGCAGGCTCTGGAGAGGATCGGGTTGGAGGATCGGTGTGCGGTCACGTCGCCGGTCGGGCGGGGCGGGACGCGCGATCGGCAGCGGGGAAGTCCCGCTGCCGATCGTGGCGCCACCCACGCGCCGGTCGCGGACTCAGCGCGGCTTGTAGATCTGGTCGAAGAACCCGCCGTCGGCGAAGTGAAGCTGCTGCGCCCGGGCCCAGCCGCCGAACGCGTCGTCGATCGTCACCAGCGGAATCGGCTTGAAGTGGGCGATGGCCGCCGCTGGCACCGTGTCCGGGCGCGAGGGGCGATAGTGGTGCTTCGCGGCCAGGCGCTGGCCCTCGGGCGAGTAGAGGTACTGCAGGTAGGCTTCGGCGACCTTTTGCGTGCCCTTCCTCGCCACGTTGCCGTCCACCACCGCGACCGGCGGCTCGGCCTTGATGCTCAGGCTCGGGAACACGATCTCGAACCTGTCGCGGACCGACGGGTCGGCCAGGGTCAGCAGCGCCTCGTTCTCCCAGGCCAGCAGCACGTCGCCGATCCCGCGCTCGACGAAGGTGGTGGTCGAGCCGCGCGCGCCGGTGTCGAGCACCGGCACGTTGCGGAACACCTTGCCCAGGTAGTCGACCACCTGCGGGCCCTTGCGGTACTCGCGCGAGGCCCATGCCCACGCGGCAAGGTAGTTCCAGCGCGCTCCGCCCGAGGTCTTCGGATTGGGCGTGATCACGCCGATGCCGGGCCTGGCCAGGTCGCCCCAGTCGCGGATCTGCTTCGGGTTGCCCTTGCGCACCAGGAACACGATGGTGGAGGTGTAGGGCGAGCTGTTGTTGGGCAGGCGCGCCTGCCAGCCCTTCGCGATCAGGTCGGTGTTCTCGGTGATCGCGTCGATGTCGCCGGACAGCGCGAGCGTCACCACGTCGGCCTCCAGCCCGTCGATCACCGAGCGTGCCTGCTTGCCGGAACCGCCGTGCGACATGCGCACGGTGAGCGTCTGGCCGGTGTCGGCCTTCCACTTGTTCGCGAACGCGGTGTTGAACTCCGCATACAGTTCGCGGGTGGGATCGTAGGACACGTTGAGCAGTTCGACCGACTGCGCCGACGCGGTGCCGGCGAGCGTCGCCAGCGAGAGGATCAGGGCCCCGAGGGCGTGTCTGGCAATGGGATGCATGATGGTCTGCCTGTTCGAAGTGGGGATATGTCAGAAGGCGACTTGCGCACGCGTGAAGAACGTCTTTTCGTCCTGGCGGTCGCCGCCGACGGCACCGCCGTCGAAGTCCGCCCGGGCGTAGTTGGCGACGAGCTTCAGGTTGCCGGTCAGGTACCAGTTCAGGCCGAGCGTCCACGCCGTCGCTTCCGAGGCCGCGGCGGCGGGATCGGCAAACAGCGGGAACGCGTCGTCGTCGTCGATCTGCAGCCGGCCATAGCGTGCCACCAGTTCGAACGCTCCCCAGCCGCCGTCGCCTGGCGCGAACGGCTGGTCGGGCTTCACGCCGCGATAGCTGGCCGCCTCGCCAGTCAGCACCCAGCTGCCCGTGAGTTGCCACGCGCTGTGGTCGAGCGACGCGCGGGTCGCGGTGGCGGTATCGAATACCGTCTGTTCAGAGCGGATGTACTCACCGAGCAGGCCGACCGTCCCCGCATACCAGTACGCCTGGGGCGACCAGCGGCGGTGCTCGCCATCGGCGATGACGCTGGCCCCGTAGCTGAAGAACGTCGCCTGACCCGGCGTGCGGTAGCGCGGCAGGACGTTGTTGCCGCTGCCCGCCTTGTCGCCGGTGCTGGCGGCGATGCCGAAGCCCAGGCCCGACAGCGCGCCATCGCCGCCTTTCCAGGGTTCGAAGAACAGGCGCCCGGCGAACTCGAAGTCATCGTCGGGATTGCTGGTGGGACTGTCGCGGCCATCCGCGGCGCCGTTGTACACACCGGCGACATAGGTGACCTTCGCTCCGGCCAGCGCGCCCTGCAGCTGCACGCCGATGTCGCGGTTGGGCGCCAGCTCGGTCGGGAAGCCGCGTTCGACCAGCGCGATCGCACCGCCGCTCTGCAGCCGCTCGAGCCCGATCGGCCCCTTCACCTTGCCGACGCGCACCGTGGCCGCCGGGCTGAACTTGAGGTCCACGTAGGCATCGACGATCGACGCGCTGTCGCCGGCGAATTCCGGGGTGAGGCGGAAGCCCACCAGATCGCCCCAGCTGCCCTCCAGCGTCGGGCGGATCCGGCGCCACAGGAACGTGTCGTTCTGTGCCGCAGGATCGTTGTCGATGAACACGCGGTGGTCGGCCTGCGCCAGCACGCCCAGCTTGAGCTGGACCTGGCCGTCGGCGCTCCGGATCGAGGCCCCCTTGTCCGCGGACAGCGTGACCTCGGGGCCTGGCTTGGCGGCTGGGGCCGGCGGCGCGGGCGCGACCGCCACGCTGGCCTGGCGATCGCGCTCGTCGAGGCCGAGCTCGACGGCGCGCAGGCGCCGGTCCAGTTCGGCGAGGTCGTTGCGCACGGAGGCATTGTCGGGCGTGATGCCCAGCCGGCGCTCGACGATGCGCAGGCGCTCGGCGATCTCCTCGGGCGTCGGCGCGGCTGTCTGCGCGACGACCGGCGTGGACAGCAGCGCGAGCGTCAGCGCAAGTGCGCTGCGTCGGATCGAAGCGGGAGAAGTTTGGGGTCGGAGATGGCGTGACGATCGCATGGCGTTTCCTCGTGTGTCGCTCGGGAAGCGCCTCCGGTCGTCCGGTCGGCACCGTGGAAGGGATGGTTGGATGGCACCTGCGGCACCGGCGTTCAGTCGCCGAGCCGCACTTTCTGGCTGCGCGTGATCTGCACGATCCGCGACGAATGCACGACCACCTCGACCTGCCCGTAGGCCAGGTCGCGGACCGCGTCGAGCACCGCGCGTTCGGCGTCGCTGAGGGGCACGGCGGCGTCGGCGCCGGGAAGCGCCGACGGGGGAGCAGGATCGGGAACGGGAAGCGGGCTCATGGGGGCGATCCCGTAGGGGAGAAGGCTCAGGCCGCGTCGCGCGCGCCCTCCAGGCCCGCCAGCCACTCGTCGTCCGAGCCTTCCAGCAGGTGGGCGAACAGCGGCGTGGAGAAGTAGCGCTCGCCGGTGTCGGGCAGCATCGCCAGCAGCACCGAGCCCTCGGGCGCCTGCGCGGCGACCTTCAGCGCGGCGGCCACGGTGCCGCCGGCGGAGATGCCGGTGAACACGCCTTCCTCCGTGGCCAGCCGGCGCGCGGTGTCGATCGACTCGTCGTCGCTCACCAGCACCAGTTCGTCGTGCACGTTGCGGTTGAGCACCTCGGGCAGGAAGTCCGGGGTCCAGCCCTGGACCTTGTGCGGCGCCCATTCCTTGCCGCCCAGCAGCGAAGCGCCGGCCGGTTCGGTGGCGATGATCTTCGTTTCAGGGCGCGCGACCTTCAGCACCTCGCCCACGCCGGTGAGCGTGCCGCCGGTGCCCCAGCCGCTGACGAAATAGTCCAGCCGCCGGCCGGCGAAGTCGCGCAGCACTTCGGCCGCGGTGGTCTGGCGGTGGTAGGCGGGGTTCGCCGGATTGGCGAACTGCGAGGCCAGGAACCAGCCGTGGCGTTCGGCCAGCTCCCTGGCCTTCTTCACCATGCCGCTGCCGCGCTCGGCGGCCGGGGTGAGGATCACCTTGGCGCCATAGGCGCGCATCAGCTTGCGCCGCTCGATCGAGAACGTCTCCACCATCACCGCGACGAACTTGTAGCCGCGTGCGGCGGCGACCTGCGCCAGCGCCACGCCGGTATTGCCGCTGGTCGCCTCGACGATGGTGTCGCCGGGCTTGAGCGCGCCGCGCTTCTCGGCATCGAGCACGATCGCCAGCGCCAGGCGGTCCTTCACCGAGCCGCCGGGGTTGAACGCTTCGGCCTTCACGTACAGCGTCACGTGCTCCGGTGCGAGCCGGTGCAGCCTGACGACCGGGGTGTTGCCGATGGTGTCGAGGATGCTGTCGTAGATGGCCATGATCGATGCCTCTGGTCTGGAAGGGGAAGGTCAGGCGGCGTCGGCGAGCGGCGCGGGGTCCGCGCCGAGCGGCGCGTCGCCGAACCAGTGCAGCGCGTCGGCCAGGGCGGCGACCTCGCCGACGATCAGCAGCGCCGGCGACTGTACGGCGTGCCGCTGCGCCAGGTGTGACAAATCGGTTAGCCGGCCGGTGACGACCCGCTGTTCCGGGCGGGTGCCGTTCTCGACGATCGCGAACGGCGTGTCGGGCGCGCGGCCGTGGGCCAGCAGCTGCCCCTGGACCACGTCCAGCCGCGCCACACCCATGTAGAACGCGAGGGTCTGGCGTTCCTGGGCCAGCGCGGGCCAGTCCAGGGTGTCGAGCGAGTCCTTGCCGTGGGCGGTGACCAGGCGCACCGACTGGGCGTGGTCGCGATGGGTGAGCGGGATGCCGGCGTACGCGGCGCAGGCCGCGGCCGCGGTGATGCCGGGCACCACCTCGTAGTCGATGCCGGCCGCGCGCAGCGCCTCGAGTTCCTCGCCGCCGCGTCCGAACACGAACGGGTCGCCGCCCTTCAGGCGCACCACGCGCCGGCCGGCCGCGGCGTGCTCGACCAGCAGGGCGTTGATCTCGGCCTGCGGCGTGGCCTGGCCGCCGCCGCGCTTGCCGACCTCGATGCGCTCGGCATCGCGGCGGGCGAGCTGCAGCACGGCGGGGCCGACCAGACGGTCGTGCAGGATCACGTCGGCCTCGTTGAGCAGCCGCAGCGCGCGCAGGGTGAGCAGGCCGGCATCGCCCGGGCCGGCGCCGACCAGGGCGACGTGGCCGCGCAGGGGCGTGGCCTGCGTGGGCGGCTGCACAGTGGCCTCGCCCACCACGCCGTCGCCGCCGCCGTCCGCGGCGCGCGCCGTCGGCCGATGGGCGGACGGGGGCGTGTCCCGGGCGCCGGCTCCTGCCGAGAGCACGCCCTCCAGCAGCCGCCCGGCCTCGATGTGCCGCCGGCGCCGCAGCAGGCCCTGCAGCGGGCCGGCCAGCAGGCCTTCGAACACGCGCCGACGCGCCATCGGGTCCGGCCAGCGCAGGCGGAAGCGCTCGCGGTTGCGCGCCAGCAGTTCGGCGAGCGCGCCGAAGGAATCGTCGAACCGGGTTTCCAGTTCCTCGCGTACCAGGCGCGCCAGCATCGGCGCGCCGCCGCCGCTGGAGATCGCGATCTGCAGCGGGCCGCGCTCGACCCGCGCCGGCAGCTGCACGCGGGCCAGCTCCACGTCGTCGACCACGTTCACCCACACCCGCTGCGCGTCGCCGGCCTCGGCGACGGCGCGATTGACGGCGGGATCGTCGGTGGCCGCGATCGCCAGCCAGGCCGCGTCGAGCCAGTCGGGCGCGAATTCCCCGGGGCGGTGTTCGATGCGGCCGTCCGCAGCCAGTGCCTGCAGCGGCGGCGACAGCACCGGCGCGCCGACCACGATCCGTGCCCCGGTGCCCAGCAGCGCTTGGACCTTGCGCGCCGCCACCGCGCCGCCGCCCACCACCAGCACGGCGCGGCCGCGTAGGTCGGCGAAAAGCGGGAACAGCCGGGCGCTGGCGGAGGGGTCGGGCATCGGGACGCAGGTCGGGGTGTCGGAACGCGACGCTAGCGATTGCCGGGGAGCGGGTGGAAATGGCGACGGGTGCTTCGCTTATGCCGCAACGGCATAAGCGGCCCGAGGCGCCGCGTGGACAGGGGCGGGTGCCGTGGCTATGATCCTGCGATCCATCCTTCAATCAGGATGGAAGGATGAAGTTGCGGCCGAAACCGGTGCCGCGCGGACGGTTCCCGGATGACCCTCACCCAGCTGCGCTACCTCGTCGCGATCGCCGACTCCGGGCTCAACATCACGCTCGCGGCCGAGCGCGTGCACGCCACCCAGCCGGGCCTGTCCAAGCAGCTCAAGCAGCTGGAGGACGAACTCGGCTTCCAGCTGTTCGTGCGCAAGGGTCGCAGCCTGGAGGGAATCGCTCCCGCAGGCGAGCGCGTGATCGAGCATGCGCGGCGGATCCTGGCCGAGGCCGCGAACATCCGCAGCTACGCCGCCAACGAGCGCGGCGAGTACAGCGGGCGGCTGCTGCTGGCCACCACCCACACCCAGGCGCGCTACGTGCTGCCGCCGGTGATCGCCGCGATCCGGCGCGAATTCCCGCGCGTCGACGTGGACCTGCAGGCCGCCAGCGATGCCGAGGTGCTGCAGCTGCTGCACGACGGCGCCGACCTGGCGCTGATCAGCACCGCAGGCGGCACGCCGTCCGGCGGGCTGGCGGTGCCGCTGTACGGCTGGCGACGGGTGCTGCTGGTGCCGGCGGCGCATCCGCTGGCCGAACTGCAGCGTGCGCCTACGCTGGCGGAACTGGCGAAGCACCCGCTGATCAGCTACGAGTCCTCGACCCGCGCCGACTCGTCCATGCGCCGTGCCTTCGCCGCTGCCGGGGTGGAGCCGCAGATCGCGATGACCGCGCGCGACGCGAACCTGATCAAGACCTACGTGCGCGCCGGCCTCGGTGCCGGCCTGCTGGCGGAGATGGCGGTGGGTCCGCGCGAGGACGAGGACCTGCGCATCCTGCCGGCGCCGGAGCAGATTCCCGACTGCATCACCTGGGCCGTGGTGCCGCGCGGGCGCGTGCTGCGCGAGTACGCGCTGGCGCTGCTGCACGGCGTCGCCCCGCAGCTCGACCGGCGCGACCTGCGCCGCGTGCTGGAGGGCAACCAGGCGGCTGACTGGCCGACGCCGCCATCGTGGCAGGCGCTGAGCCAGTCGATCTCGCTCTGACGCGCTCGCTCTGAGGCGGCCGCGCCCCGTTCCCGCGCGCGGAGCGAGCGTGTCGAAGCGGTCGGGCGCGGCGCCCGGGACGCCGGCGCCTCAGTCGCTGATGGCCGTGATGTAGGCGCCGCTGCCGACGATCTGGAAGGTATCGTTATCGACCCGGCGCACCGGGCTGCCGTCGTCGAGCGTGTACACCAGGCGCGCGGCGCCATGGTCGTCGTGGCCGTCGCCGTCGTGGGGCGATTCGAGCCGCTGGATCACCTTGTGGCGGTTGCCGGCCTCGTCCTGGGCGTAGAGGATCTGGGTCATGTGCGGGCCTCCTCGTAGGCTGCGCGCCACGCTAGCGCCGCGGCGGAAGGCGCACGTGAAGAATTCACGACGCGTGCGTTAACCGATGCGGACGCACGCTGCGGACCTTACGACGCGACAGCAGCATCCGGTCCGGAACGCCTGCGACGCGGCCGGACCGCATCAGCGGGCGCGACCGTCCGCCGAGGCGCCCCAGCGTGTGTCCGGGAGCAGCCGGCTGCGGTCGAACGCGCCGCGATAGCGGTACACCCAGGCAGGCGCGCCGTGTCCGGGGACGGCCACGCGCTCGCGCACGTACTCGGCGCGCGCGCCGGCGTCGGGACCACATTCCTCGTAGCGGTCGAGTTCGGCGAGCAGGGTCGGGTCGAGGAGGCGGTGCAGTTCGCCTTCGACCACGCCATCGCCCGCCACCAGGCCCGGGTATCCGCCGAGATCGAGCAGCCGTCCGGGAATCCAGGCGTCGTCGATGAAGCGGGCGCGCGTCGACAGCGCGAACCGCGCGTGCGCCGGCTCGCCGCGCATCAGCGTGCCGTAGAGGAAGAGGTGGTCCATGCGCGAAGCGTATCGCGGTCGCGCGGATGGCGAGCCTTCACGTCGCCCACGCGCGCATCGTGGCCACACTGGCGCATCACCGCCCCACGGAGCCACCCATGGCGACACCCAAGCAGGAAATCGAGCATCTCGCGAAACTGATGAAGAAGATCGACATCGCCATGCTGGCGACGGTCGGCAAGGGCGGCCACCTGGTCAGCCGCCCGCTGTCCACCCAGTGCGCCACCTTCGATGGCGAGCGGGTGTGGTTCCTCACCGAGCGCGACACGCCCAAGGTCGGCGAGATCCGCCGCCATCCCCAGGTTAACGTCGCCTACGCGTCGAAGGATGCGAACACGTACCTGTCGGTGTCCGGCAAGGCGCGGGTGGTACGCGACCAGGCGCTGATCGACACCTTCTGGAACGACGCGATGAAGGCGTTCTTCCCGAACGGCAAGGACGATCCCAACATCGTCCTGATCGAGGTGGCGGTGGATACGATCGAGTACTGGGACGGCCCCGGCAGCTGGATCGGCAAGGCGCTCACCTTCGCGGTGGCGCGGGTCACCGGCAACGAGGAGGTGATGGGCGAGAACCGGATCGTCGACCTGCGCAGCAAGCGCAGCCGCAAGGCACCGTCGTCCGGCGGCCAGCGCGCTACAGCGGCGAAGAAATCGGGCGCGCGCAAGACCGCGACGCGCGCGAGCGGCGCCGCTACCGCCGCGACGCGCAAGACCCCTGCGAAGAAGAAGGCGGGTGCCGCGAAGAAGAAGACCGCTCCGCGCAAGGCCGCGGTGAAGGGCGCCAAAAAGCGGGCCGTGCCTAAGAAGGCCGCCGCGCGCAAGACCGCGGCGAAGAAGGCGACGGCGACCCGGCGCAAGGCGGGCTGAATCGTCCTCGGCAGGGCGCGGGCGTGCCGCGTCCTGTCTCTTGGCGACGCGTTGGGTCGGCGTGCCGGAGGCTGCAGCCCGGTCCCGGATGCGCTTCGCTGATCCGGGCTACGCGGACGCTCCGGATGAAGTGCCTCCGGGCGCCGTGTACTCAGCCGGCGTGTCGTTCGCGGATCGCCTGCAGCCGCTCGCGGAAATACAGGGCATCGGCGGGTTCGATCTCCTGCCGCGCCGAGAGCCATTCGGCGGCCTCGCGCAGGAGGCTGGCCCGGTCGCTCGCAGGATCCTCGAGTGCGGTATCGATGCGGTCGAGTTCGACCAGCACGTCGTCGCGGGTGGTCTTGGCCATCGTCATCATCCTGTGGGAGCAGGCGTCACGATCGCGCGCGCCGCGTGAGCGCGGCGTCGCCGGAACCGCGGGCCGGTGCGCACGCGTGGTCGGCAGGGTCGGGCTGGAGCGCAGTCGGACGACTTCGGTCCCGACCGGCGCGCGATGGGCTTGGGCCGCGCCGGAGACCCGTCCGCGCCTCCGCTTCCTCGACAGCCGCGCCGCGTGCGCGCGTCGTGCCGGCACACGAGGCGAAGACAGCAGCGGCCCCGCCTGGCGCGCGGTGTGCCTCAGGCCGCGCCCGGTTCCCCGCCCGCACCAGCTAGTGCATCCGCACCCAGGGCCGCATCCGCTTCGCCATCCGCATCCGCAGCTGCGCCCGCTCCCTCATCCGCCTCCGGTTCCGTGTCCGCCGGGTCCGCATCCGTCGCGGGGGGCGCAGGCGGCTTGTTGGCCGAGGAGGCCTCGGCATCGCGGTGGTACACCGCGTCGCGGAAGCGCTTGTGCAGGTCGGTGCCGCCGGGCGGGATCGATTGGGTGAACAGCACCGCGACCAGGTCGTGCTTCGGGTCGACCCAGAACAGCGTGTTCGCGAATCCGTCCCAGAAGAACTCGCCTACCGCGCCCGAGGCTTCGCCCTGGTGCGCGGGCGGCGAATGGCGCACGGCGAAGTCGATGCCGAAGCCCACCTGGCCCTTGCCGGGCAGCCAGGAGCGGTCGCCCACGGTGTCGGGCAGGTCGTCGCTGGCCATCAGGGCCACGGTGTCGGCTTCGAGGACGCGCACGCCGTCGAGCTCGCCGCCGTTGGCCAGCATGCGGCCGAAGCGCATGTAGTCGTCCAGGGTCGACACCAGGCCGTAGCCGCCCGGCGCCATCGTCCACTCGCGATAGGCGTTGTCCAGGAAGGGTGCGTCGGGCAGGCGGTCGAAGCCACCGGCATCGCGCAGTTCGTACACCGCCATCATCCGGTCGCGCCGCTCCTGCGGCACGAAATACGCCGTCTCGCTCATGCCCAGCGGATCGAGCACGCGTTCCCGGACCAGCTGCGCGAACGGCTTCCCGGCCAGCACTTCGGCCAGCCGGGCCTGCACGTCGACCGAGATGCCGTACAGCCAGCGCGTGCCGGGCTGGTAGGCCAGCGGCACGCGCGCCAGGCGCTGCGACATTTCCTCCAGCGTGATCGCGCGGGTGTCGATGTCCGCCTCGCGATAGAGCTTCGCGGGCGCGTCGTCCTCGAACGCAGCGGCGAAGCCCGCGGTATGGCGCAGGATGTCGCGCACCAGGATCGGCCGCTGCGGCGCCTCCAGCACAGGCGCTCCGGAGGCGTCTTCGCCGGCGTACACGCGCACGTCGGCGTACTCGGGCAGGTAAGTCGACAGCGGCTCGTCGAGCTGGAACTTGCCTTCGTCGTACAGCGTCATCAGCACCACGCCGGAGACCGGCTTGGTCATCGAGTAGATCTGCGCCAGCGTGTCGCGCGCCATCGGCCGGTCGGCCTCGCGGTCGGCCATGCCGAAGGCGCCGAAGTAGGCTTCCTGGCCGCGCTCGTACACCAGCGCGGACACGCCGACGGCGCGGTCCTGCTCCACCACCTCGCGCAGCACGCGGTCGATGTGCGCCGGGTCCACCAGCGCGGGCGTGGCGCCGG
This sequence comes from Luteimonas rhizosphaericola, assembly GCF_029888045.1. Taxonomy (GTDB): domain Bacteria; phylum Pseudomonadota; class Gammaproteobacteria; order Xanthomonadales; family Xanthomonadaceae; genus Luteimonas; species Luteimonas rhizosphaericola. The sequence continues at coordinate 572,697 of NZ_JARXRN010000025.1, forward strand.
CGGCAGGCGGGACATCCGCGTCCGCCGCGGGCGGCGCGGGCTGGCAGGCGGTGAGCAGCAGGCCGAATGCGGCCGCGAGCAACGACTTCATGCAGGGCTCCGGAAGGATGCGGGACGGACGCACGGGCGGCCGCGCGGCAGTATGCCGGCAACCCGCGGCCCGGCTCCCGCTGCGGCGCAGCGTTGCGCGATGGATGCATCTGCAACCTTGTGCCGCGCGATCCGGCCGCCCGCCACGCTGCGCCGCAGGCGCGCGCGACAGGTCGGCATCGCGCCCATCGCGAGGCATTCCGATGGGCAGCCGCGCGTCGAGCGGATGCGCGCTGTCGGGGACGACCTGCGCTGCGTGGAAGGTCGACGCACGCGTGACAGATCGGCCTCCGGGCCGCCGCGAGGTGCCGCAGCCGCACCCCGTCTCGCCACGCGACTACGCAGCACCGCGCGATCGCGGGTGCCTGCGGTGCGAGTCCAGGCATCGCGCGATCGAGCGTGTGCGCCGTTGCGCGAAAGCGTCCGCTCGCGGACGATGCACGGCCGCGTCGCCCCACCGGAGCCGCCATGACCGCCTGCCTGTTTCCGCGTCCGTGCACACGCACGTACGCCGTCGCGCGCCGCCGCGCTGTACCGGGGCGCGGGGCGTGAGCGCCGCCGACCGCCACCTCGGCGTGGCCCTGTGCGGGCTGGGCAGCCTCAGCGAACACCAGATCGCGCCGGCGCTGCTGAAGACGCGGCATTGCCGGCTCGCCGGGCTGGTCAGCGGCGCGCCGGCGACGGTGGCGCGCTTCCAGTCGCGCTACGGCGTGCCCGACCGCAGCGTGTACCGCTACGACGAGATGCACCGCATGGCCGACAACCCGGACATCGACGTGGTGTACGTGGTCACGCCCAACGCCCTGCACGCCGAACACACGATCGCCGCCGCGCGCGCGGGCAAGCATGTGTTCTGCGAGAAGCCGCTGGAGGTGTCGGTCGAGCGCTGCCAGGCCATGATCGACGCCTGCCGCGACGCCGGCCGCCTGCTCGGCACCGCCTACCGCTGCCATTACGATCCGCACCATCTCGAGTGCATCCGCCTGGCGCGTGAGCGTCCGTTCGGCGCGCCGCTCACCGTGCAGGCCGCGTTCTCGATCGACGTCGGGCGGCCCGACCAGTGGCGGTTGCACCACGCGCTGGCCGGCGGCGGCGCGCTGTTCGATGTCGGCATCTATGCGCTGCAGGCCACGCGCTACCTCACCGGCGAGGAACCGGTGGAGGTCAGCGCGATGGAAGTGAAGACCGATCCGGTGAAGTACGCCGAGGTCGACGAGACCCTGGTCTGGACCGCGCGCTTCCCGGGCGGCGTGCTGGCGCATTGCGCCACCAGCTACCGCGGCGCGGGCATGTCGCGGATGCGGGTGGAGTGCGAGCGCGGCTGGTTCGAACTCGATCCGGCGTTCTTTTACGACGGCAACCGCGGGCGTCGCAGCGACGGCGTGGCGATCGCGTTCCCCGACATCGACCCGTTCGCCGCCGAGCTCGACGATTTCGCGCTGTCGATCCTCGAGGGCCGGCCCGCCCGGTTGCCCGGCGAGGAAGGCCTGCGCGACGTGCGCATCCTGCAGGCGATCGCGCAGTCCGCGCGCGAGGGACGTCCGGTGCGGCTGGACGGCTGAGCCGCGGCTGGCGCGCGTCAGGTCGCGGCCGCGGGCACCGGCGGCGCATTGCCCGGCAGGGCGTCGGCGCGCACCACCTGGTTGCGGCCGCCCAGCTTGGCCGCGTACAGCGCGTGGTCGGCGCGCAGCACCAGCATCGGCGCGCGCGCGCCATGCTCGGGGAAACCGGCCACGCCGATCGACAGCGTGGTGCGCATCATCTGGCCGCCGGACTCCACCCGCAGCGATTCGAACGTGGCGCGCAGCTCCTCGGCCAGCGCCGCGGCGTCGTGCAGCGGGGTGGCGGGCAGCATCAGCAGGAATTCCTCGCCACCGTAGCGGCAGGCGATCAGGCCTTCGTCGCGCACGCGTTCTCGCAGCAGCTCGGCCAGCCGGCGGATCATCTCGTCACCGGCCGGGTGGCCGTAGGTGTCGTTGATGCGCTTGAAGCGGTCGATGTCGATCAGCACCAGTGCCAGCGGCAGCCCGGCCGCGGCGCAGGCGGCCAGCTCGCGCTCCAGGGCTTCGTCCAGGAACCGGCGGTTGTGCAGGCCGGTCAGCGGATCGCGCTGCGCCTGGTCCTGCAGCTGCGACTGCAGGCGCGTGATCTCGTCCAGGCGCTCACCCAGCTGGCGCCGGCTCTCGCGCAGGGAGACGCCGCGCCGGTAGGCGTCGCGGGCGAAGATCAGCAGGTAGCCGGTCAGCAGCGCGATGCACAGCAGGCTGGTGTGCAGTTCGGTGTGCGGGCGGAAGGCCAGGCCGTTGAACGCGGCCGCACCGGCCACGCCCGCGGCGATGGCGGCCACGCCTTTCCACAACCCGGCCATGCCCATGAAGATCATCACGTTCAGGCAGGTGCCGACGAAGAACATGAAGGAGATCCACAGCGGCAGCCCCCACACGCCCATCCAGATGCCGAGCAGCAGGCCGTCGACCAGCAGGTGCTGCATCTCGGTGCGCAACGGATCGGCCGCGCGCGCCGAGCGCCAGTACGCCAGCTGCGGATAGACCAGCAGCTGCAGCGCGAGCAGGGCCCACATCAGCGGACCGGCCTGCAGGTACACCAGGTGGGTGCCGAGCACGAGGAATCCCAGCGCGAAGAACAGCGTCCGGTTGCGCCGGATGAGCGTGACCACCCAGTGGATCTTCGCTGCCTGCACCCGCATTCCCCTGTCCGCACGATGGGACCGGCGCCGCCGCCGGAGGTTGCGCGCGCGGCGGTATTGTAGCGGCGTCTCGGGGCCTGGCCCGGTCGGCACAGCGGGAGGTCGGGGGCCGGGCTGGGTCCTGGTTGCGCGTTCGTCGGACGCGTCCGCGGAGGCGCACGGGATCGCGCCCGCGAGACACGACAGCCCTCCTATCCACGCCTGCGCCGGTCCGCGATGCTCTAGGCTGCACCGGACGCGACAGGGAACCAGACCGCATGCAACGGCCATCCAAGCCGGAGAACGAAGCGCGACGCCTCGAGGCGCTGCACCGCCACGAGATCCTCGACACGCCGGCGGAAGCCGCCTTCGACGACCTGGTGTCGATCGCCGCCGCGATCTGCGGCATGCCCATGGGCGCGGTGACGCTGATCGACGCCGAACGCCAGTGGTTCAAGACGCGGCTGGGGCTGGAGGACCCGCAGACCCCGCGCGACCATTCCTTCTGCGCGCACGCGATCCTGGAGCCGCAGCACATGCTGATCGTGCCCGACGCGCGCGACGACGCGCGCTTCCGCGACAACCCCGCGGTCACCGGTGCGCCGGGCGTGCGCTTCTACGCCGGTGCGCCGCTGCTCGACGCCGAGGGCCTGGCGATGGGCGCGCTGTGCGTGATGGATCGCGAACCGCGCGAACTGGCCCCCTACCAGCGCGGCGCGCTGGACGCGCTGTCGCGGCAGGTCTCGGCCCTGCTGCAGCTGCGCCGGGTGAGCCTGGAGCTGCGGCTGCACCTGCAGGAACGCGACTGGTACGAACATTAGCTGCAGCAGTTCAGCACGGAGCTCGAGCTGCAGAATGCCGACCTCAGCGAGCAGGTGCGGCTGGACGCGCTGACCCGGCTGCCCAACCGGCGCGCGCTGTCGGCCGCGCTCGCGCAGACGCTGGCCGAAGGCGGCCGCTTCTGCCTGGCGCTGCTCGACATCGACCGCTTCAAGTCGATCAACGACACCCACGGCCACGCCACCGGGGACGAGGTGCTGGTGCTGGTCGCCTCGACCCTGCGCGCCTCTGCGGGTGGACACGGGCTGCTGGCGCGCTACGGCGGCGAGGAGTTCGCCTGGTTGCTGCCGGATGTCGACCTCGAGCAGGCGCGGCTGCAGTGCGAGTACATGCGCGAAGCGGTGGCCTATGCCTCCGAATCGCTGCCCGTGACGGTCAGCATCGGGCTGACCCGCGGTATCCCCGGAGACCAGCTGGCCGACGTGATGCAGCGGGCGGACGGCGCCATGTACGCCGCCAAGCGCGCGGGCCGCGACCGGGTGCAGACCGCCTGACCGCGGCACTCAGCGCCGCAGGCGCCGCGCGTTCGCCACCACCTTGCGGTGCCAGGGCGCGACGCCGCTGGCGACGATCCGGTCGAGGCCGGCGCTGGTGGTGCGCGCCAGCCGCGCCTGCGCCGCCGCGGTCGGCGACAGCCACATCCAGGACCAGGCCAGCTGCGCCTGCAGCGTCATCGCTTCGGCCCACATCGCCGTCCACGACTGCGCGAACGCCGTCTGCTTCTCGATGACCATCCCGCTGAACTCGCGGCGGTCGCGCGCAGACGGGTTGGCGCCCGCCAGCGCGATGCGCGAGAGCCGGGCCGCCGCGACCATGGGCGCGGCGGTGCCGATCTCGGCCAGCCGCGCGCCGGTGGTGGTGACGCGGGCGCGACGCTTGCGTGGACGGCCCATCGGGCGCTCCGGGGAGTGGGGAGCCGCAGCATCGCAGCGTGGACGCGAGGGGCGCGCGAAGGCCGCGGGCGAGGGTGCTGCGGGTGGCGCGGCAGCGGACTCGGTGCCGGACGTGTGCGGCGGGTATCGGCACCGGTCGAGGCGCGGAACAGCCACGCGACCGCACCTGCCGGGCGCCGGCGCGCAGCGCATCTTCCGCGGAACGCCCCGCGCGATCGCAGCCCGCGGCCGGCCGACGTGGCGGGCGAAGGGGTCCGGCGCGTCCGGCCGGTACCATGCGGGCATGAAGACCCTGCTCGCCTCGTTCGTCCTGTGGTGGCTGCTCGCTGCCGCGCCCGTGCCCGCGTCCGCCGACGACCAGTTCAAGGTGCTGGTGGTCGCGGTGCCCAACCGCTACCACCACGACTACACCGTGGTGGCCAAGCCGCGCCTGGAGCAGATGGCGCGCCAGCACGGCTTCGGCCTGGACTGGGCCTGGAACACGGCGCCGTTCGACGCCGACCTGTCGGGCTTCGATGCGATCGTGCTGCTCAACACGCCCGGCGACGAACTGCGCGGGGCCCAGCGCGCGGCGCTGGAAGGCTTCGTGCGCGCCGGCGGCGGGGTGGTCGCCGTGCACCGTGCGCTGATCTTCAATCCGCCCGGCGACTGGCCCTGGTTCGAGCGCATGATCGGGCGCGCCTTCCGCATCCACCCGATGGTGCAGACCGCGCTGGTGCGGGTGGAGGATGCGTCGTTCCCGGCGGCGTTCGCGCTGCCGTCGCGCTGGATCTGGAGCGACGAGTGGTACGAGTTCGGCCCGCCGCTGGTGGACGGCCTGCGCACGGTGCTGTCGGTGGACGAGCGCAGCTACGATCCCGGCCGCATCTGGCCCGGACAGGTCGCGCGCGGCATGGGCGCCGACCATCCGGTCGCCTGGTACCACGCGTTCGATGGCGGCCGGGTGTTCGTCACCGCGCTCGGCCATCCGCCGGCCGCGTACGACGACGCGGACTATCTCGCGCACCTGTACGGCGGGATCTGGTGGGCAGCCACCGGCCGCGGCATCGATGGGGACGCCGGCGCCACCGATGCCGGCGACTGACGGCGCGCGTCAGGGCGGCGCCGCGGCCTCGGCCTGGCGGTCGCGCACCCAGCGCATCTGGTTGCGGAAGGTGTCGGTCCAGTAGCGGTCGCGGTGACGCGCCAGGTGTTCGAGCAGCTGTTCGTGCGCGGCGTTGGACACGGCGAGATGGTCGCCGCCGATGCCGTGGAAGGTGAAGTTGACCATGGTGCCGCGGCGTCCGGCCTCCTCGACCAGCGCGATCAGCTCGTCGCCGCTGGCGTCGACCGGCACCGTCACCGGCACCGCGGCGCGATCCAGGGTCCACATGTCCTCGACCACCGTGCCGCCGACCAGCTTGATGCCCAGGAACAGCGGCGCGACCAGGCCGATGTACTCGCCGTCGCTGGCGCGGCGGTCGCCGCAGGGCGCGGTGTAAGTGAATTCGGTGCTGCCGTCGATCGCGTGCAGCATGGTGTTGGCCAGCGCCACCTGCGCCCGCATCTGCGCGGCGGTGATCGCGTCGAGGTCCTGCTCCGGCTGCACCCATTCGCGGCCCGCGCCCTTGGCCGAACACTGGTGGAACAGGCTGTGGTTGCCGAGTTCGTGGCCGCTGCGCGCGGCGGCGCGCCAGTCTTCGAGCCGCTCGCGCACGGGATCGGCCGCCAGGGTGAGATAGAAGGTGCCCTTCAGGCCATGGCGATCGAGTGCGGGGATCGCGTTGTCCAGCTGCGAGGGCAGGGCGTCGTCGTAGGCCAGGCTGACCGCGGCGCGCTGGCCATCGGGCCAGGGGAACGCCGCGGGCGGCGCGGCGGTGGCGGCGCCGGCCAGCAGGCAGGCGGCCACGCAGGCGGCGAAACGGAAACGCGGCATCGGTCCCCCGGTGTGTGGCGTGTTCGGGCCGTATGGTGCCGCAAACCGAGGCCGGTGGCGCGCGATGGGCCGGTGTGGCGGCGCAAGGTCGAACGCACTCGGCGCTTCGTTGCCCCGGCTACGGGCACGCGCCAACGCGTAGCCCGGATAAGCGCAGCGCATCCGGGGAACACACGCAGCGGCGCGTTCCGCTCGCCGCGCAGGGCACCCGTCGCATCGGCCGGATCAGCGCAGCGCATCCGGGAGCGGATCCGGCGGCACGCGATTCTCGCTGCCCAATGCACCGGGTCGTGCGCCGACGCGTCGCCATGCGCCGCGCCCCGCGTCCGGACGCAAGCGCACGCGCCGGTACCGCACCGCCGCAACGCCCGCTATGGTGGCGACCCCCCGCAGGACCCTCGCGCCTTGACCATCGCCTCGCCCCGCGCCCAGCAACACGCCACCCGGGTGGCGTTCTTCATTCCCGGCTTCGTGATCGCGACCTGGGCGCCGCTGGTGCCGTTCGCGAAGCTGCGCACCGGTCTGGACGAGGCGGGGTTGGGCCTGGTGCTGCTGTGCCTCGGGCTGGGCTCGCTGCTGGCGATGCCGCTGGCCGGCGCGCTGGCCGCGCGCCAGGGTTGCCGCCGGGTGATGCTCGGCAGCACGGCGCTGATGCTGGCCACGCTGCCGCTGCTGGCGCTGGTGCCCGACGCGCGCCTGCTGGGGCCGGCGCTGCTGGTCTTCGGCGCCGCGGTCGGGGCGATGGACTGCACCATGAACATCCAGGCGGTGGTGGTCGAACGCGAGGCCGCGCGGCCGATGATGTCCGGCTTCCACGCCTTCTACAGCATCGGCAGCCTGGTCGGCGCCCTGCTCGCCACGCTGGTGCTCGGTACCGGCCGCGGCCCGCTGGTCGCCGCGCTCGTCGTGGCGATGGTGGCGGCGCTGCTGTGCGTGCTGGCGATGCGCGCCTGGCGCCCCGATCGCGCGCCGGCCGGCGCTGCCGTGTTCGCGCTGCCGCGCGGCGTGGTGGTGGCGATCGGCGTGGTGTGCTTCGTGAGCTTCCTCGCCGAGGGCGCGATGCTGGACTGGAGCGCGGTGTTCCTGCACGAGGTGCGCGGGATCGCGGTGGCGCAGGCCGGCTGGGGCTTCGTCGCCTTCAACCTGGCGATGACGGCGACCCGGCTGGTGGGCGATGGCGTGATCGCGCGGCTCGGGCGCGCGCCGACGGTGCTCGCCGGGGGCACGGTGGGCGCCTGCGGGCTCGCGCTGGCGGTGCTGGCGCCGGGGCTCGGCCCCAGCCTCGTCGGCCACGCGCTGCTGGGCGTGGGCTGCGCCAACATCGTGCCGGTGATGTTTTCGCTGGCCGGCGAACAGCGGCGCATGCCGGCGCACCTGGCGATCCCGGCGGTGACCACGCTGGGCTACGCCGGCGTGCTCGCGGGCCCGGCGCTGATCGGTTTCGTCGCCCAGGCGGCGAGCCTGTCCACGGCGCTGCTGGCGGTGGCGGCGACGCTCGCGATGGCGGCGCTGCTGGGCGCCCGGCTCGGCGCGCGACGCACCGGAACGTGACCACCGCCACCATCGCGCGCGCTGTCATCGGCGCGACCGCAATCCGCCACGCAATGTTGACGTTCGCGTCCCTAGGATGCGCCTCCCGCAGACAGTCCCGCGAAGGTGCACCGTGAACCAGGCCAGGATCCGGATCGAAGTCCGCCCCGATGTGCAGGGGGGCTGGTCGGTCACGCGCGACCGCATCGTCGACGGCTACTTCAGCGAACACGACGCGGCCAACGACTACGCCAGCGCCTGCGCCCGCCGCGCGCGTCGCGCCGGCATGGCGGTCGAACTGGATATCGCGCCCGCTGCAACGCCGCCGCACATCGCGGCGTGAGTTCCTTCGCCGGGTGGCGCGCCCGGCGCCTGGCCGAACCCGGACCGAACCCCAAGGCACGGACCTGCAACGTCCGCTGACCCGGGAGCCACTGGGGTGCCCGGTGTTTGCCCTGCATTGACGCAGGCAGCGCCAGACTGCGTGCTCCGACGTCACAGGAGTTCGCCATGACCACGAAGCGTGCGTCCCGTTCCTTGCTGGCCCTTGCCGCCGGCCTGGCGCTCGCGCTGCCCGCGGCCTCGGCGCTGGCGGATCCGCCACCGCACGCCCGCGGCAAGGGCCCGCCGGCGCACGCGGGCGGACCCCACCATGCCAAGGCGCCGCCGCCGGGCTGGGCCAAGCAGGCCTGGCGCAAGGGCGACCGGCTGCCGTTGCGGGAACTCGACGGCTACTGGATCGACGACTACGGCCGGATCGGACTGGATGCGCCGCCGCGTGGCCATCGCTGGGTGCGCCAGGACGATGGCCGCTACCTGCTGGTGGCGATCGCCACCGGCTTGATCGTGGAGATGCTGGTGCGCTGATGCGCCCGGCCACGGGTCGGGCAGCGGGGCGATGCGACCCCGCTGCCCGTTGCCCGCGGCGCGTGCTGCAGCGAAGCGCGCAGCTGCCGTCGGTGCAGGCCGTCTAGGTGCGCCGGCCGCGCAGCCAGGCGAGCGCGCCGGGCTGCATTCCCTTGAACTTCGGATCGCCGGACAGCGGCGCGACCAGCAGGCGCGCGGGCTGCAGGCGGCGCTTGAGCGCGTGGTAGAGCTGCGAACGCGTCCGCGCGGACTCGGTCAGGTACAGGCCCGGTGCCAGCGCGACGAGATCCGGCGCGGGATCCGGAGGCGGCGTCGTCCGCGTTTCCAGATAGACGAGAAACAGCTGGCAGGCGGCGTCGGCCATTGATGCAGCATGTGGCGTGGGCGCGCACGCCGAGGTGAAGGCCTCCGCCCGCGCTCCACGGTCAGGCACCGGCACTTACGGGACCATCGCGCGCATCGATGCAGTGCGCCGGACGGCGTCCGACGCCCGGCATGGGCGCCGCACGCTGCGCCGCGTACGCTCAGTCCAGGTGTTCGATGATCACCGGATCGGGAGGGACATCGGGTTCGGCGAGCGGCGGGCGCACATCGGGCGTTCCGGGCAGGTAGACCGCGATCCGGTCGAACAGGCGCTGGTAGAAGTCCTGGTTCTGCACCGTGTTGCTGCCCACCCGTACCAGGTTGGCGCTGCCGCTGCCGATCGGGACCGGCACCGAGACCGAGCCGATCATGCTCACGCCCACGCTGGCGGAACTGGACTGCGCCTTGAGCGCGTGCAGGTCCTGCACCGCGTTGAGGAACACGATCGAGCCGCCGGGTGCGCGCTCGACGCAGGTCGCGCGGACGTTGAGCTGGGTGTGCACGTCCGACTGCGGCTGGAACACCTTGGTCGCTTCCAGCGAATCGGCCGCCTGCTTCGCGATCACGTAGCCCTGGCCGAGCAGGGCGCGGCGCGTGGCCTCGCAGGCGATCAGCGGTGGCACGCGGTAGTTGCGCGCGTAGGTGTCCTCGGAACTGAAGGCCTCGCCCAGCGGCGGCGCCTCGGCGCGATGGCGGACTTCGCGTGCGCCGCACGCGGTGAGCAGGCCGGCGAGCAGCAGGCAGGACAGGACGCGGACGGGTGGGCGGGCGACAGGCATGGCATGGGGACGGATGGAACCGACGACGGAGTGTAGGCACCGGCGCATGCAAGGCGACTGAACATGCGTGGATGCGGGTGCTTTACGTGTGCGTGCGGCGCGTGCGGTCGCTGGAGCGCGGAGCGCCTGCGGCGGCGTTCCTGCGGGGAAATTGGCTGGCGGCGGGTCCCGGGTGCGCTTCGCTTACCCGGGCTACGGATGGGGAGAGGCGCGGGTGGGCGGTGCGCGTGGAACGCGCCGCGCGGGCTCAGGCCAGCGCGTGCTCGAGGCTCAGAAGATGCTCGCCGAAGCCTTGGGGGGCGCGGGCGTCGCGTCGCGCGCTGGTGGTGACGGCGGGACTGTTGCGGCGCGCGATCGACCAGCCTCCCGCGGCCAGCGCCCGCACCAGCGCATGGTCCTCGTGCGCCGGCATTGGCGCGAAGCCGCCGACCGCGCGGTATGCCGCTGCGCTCACGCCGAGGTTGGCGCCGTGCACGTGCGGATGGTCGTCGCGATGTTGTTCGCGGGCGAGGAACGCGTCGCGTACCGCGGCCCCGTAGTCGAGCCAGTCGCCGACGCGCACCGTGCCGCAGAACGCATCGGCGCCGCAGGCCACCTGGCCCGACAGCCAGTCGCGCGGCACCCGGCTGTCGGCATCGGTCGAGGCGAGCCAGCGCGCGCCCGCCTGCAGCAGCACCTCGGCGGCCGCGGCGCGCGCGCGGCCGACATTGCACGCGTCCAGACACACAGTGGCCACGCCTGCCTCGGCGCAGATGCGGGCGGTTGCGTCGCGGCAGCGGTCGAGCGCCACCACCACCCGCACCGGTTCGCCGCCCAGGCGCGGGCAGCCGGCGGCGGCGCGGAGCGACTCCAGGCATCCGCCGATCAGTGCCTGCTCGTCGTGCGCAGGCACCAGCACCCCGATCACCGCAGGCCCTCGTGCTGCGCCGGCGACAGGCGGTCGCCGCTCCAGCCCTCGAGCACGAAGTCGGCATCCGCATAGCGCAGCACCGGGGCGATGCCGGCGATCGCGCCCAGCCGCGCGTGCACCGCCTCGGTCGTGCTGCGTCGGCCCTTGAAATCGTGGCGCCAGTGGCAGGCCAGCAGCAGCGCGCCCGGCGCGAGGCTGCCCGCCAGCTGCTGCGCGAATGCATCCAGCGCCGGGGCATCGAGGTAATAGCCCATCTCGCCCACCACCACCAGGTCGAACAGGCCGTGCGGCCATTGCCGCGGATGCTCCATGCACTCGACCTGCACGTGGCCCAGTGGGGCGCAGGCCTCGCGGGCGACGGCGACCGCGCGCGGATGCAGGTCGGTGGCGAGCAGCATGCCGCAGCGTGGCGCCAGGACGCGCGCGAGCTCGCCGTTGGCGCAGCCGATCTCCCATGCGCGCCCGAACCGCGGCCGCGGCAGGGCGGCCACCAGCAGCTCGCGCTTGCGCGACTCGTACCAGCGGTCGCGATAGCCGAACGGGTCCTCGCCTTCGCGCCAGACCGTGTCGAAGTATGCCGCCAGGCTCACCGCAGGTAGACCTCGAACGGGCGTTCGAAGCGGGCGACCACGTGCGGCGGCAGGATCGGCTCGGCCACCGGCGGCACGCCGGTGCCCAGCTGCGAGGCGAAGCACGCGATCGCCGCGCGCTTGGCCGCCAGCGCGTCTTGCGCCAGCGGGACCCGGAAGGCGTTGAAGGGGGCGTGGTCGAGATCCGGGTCGAGCCAGTGCCAGGCCCAGACCGGATAGCGCAGCAGGCGCGCGCCGGTGGCGGGCACCGCGCGCAGGGCCGCGTGGCCGACGGCGTCGTGGTCCGGATGTCCATCGCGTTCCCACGGCGCCAGCACCAGGTCGCCGGGGCGGATCAGGCCGTTGACCGCGCCGAGCAGCAGGTCCAATGCGCTGGCCACGCCACCGTCCGGCAGCCCGGCCCGGTAGACGCGCGCGTCCACGTCGAGCGCCGACAGCGCCTGCGCCAGTTCGCGCGGACGATGGCTGCGCAGGCGCGCCCGCGTCCAGGCGCGATCGCCCGGGTAGCAGGCTTCGCCGTCGGTGATCGCCAGCAGCGCCACCTCGAGCCCGGCGCGCGCGGCGGCATGCATCAGCCCGCCGCAGGCGAGCGTCTCGTCGTCGGGGTGCGGCGAGAGCACCAGCAGCCGGCGGTGGCCGGACAGCAGCGCATCCGCCTGGCGTTCGGCGAGCTGCGACAGCCAGTGCGAATCTCGCCAGTCGGCTTCGTCATTGCCGGCGCCGACGATGCGCCTCACGGTCACAGCGGCCAAGGCGCATCTCCTTCCAGTGCGGCGACGTCCTGTCCCAGCGCCGCCCAGTCGCGATCGGCATGGCTCTGGCGCACGAACACCGACAGGTCGGCGCAGCGCTGCGCGTGCGCATGGTCGCCGCACAGCGGTCCGGGGCCGAGCGCGCGCCCGGCGGCATCGAGGACGTCGTGGCAGGCGCGCTCGACTACCGAACGCAGTCGCACCACCTCGCGCCGGTACGGCCGTGCCGGATCGGCGTCGATCGCGGCAGCGAGTTCGCGCATGAGCGCAGCGGCGGCGCCGAGCGCCATGTCGGCGCGGCCGAGTTGCGCGGCCGCGTGTGGATCGCGGCCGACGCGCGCGGGATCGGTCATGCGCCCGGCGATCGCGGCCGCGGCGCCGAACCAGCAGGCCGCGATGCCCGCGCCGCCGTGCCAGAAGCCCGGGCGCTCGAGGTACGCGCCCGGGGTGCCGACGGGTTCGCAGGGCACGTCGCCGAAATCCACCGGCCCGCTTTCGATCGCCGCCATGCCGACGGCCTCCCAGCCCGATGCCGGTCGCGTGATGCCGGGGGACGACATCGACACCCGCACCAGCTGGCGGTCGTCGCCGTCCTGCACGGTAAGCAGGGCCGCATCGACGAAGGCCGCGCCGGAGCACCAGGGCTTGCGGCCGCGCAGCCGTGGGCCGTGGCCGTCGTCGTGCAGGCGCACAGTCGACTGCGGGCCGTCCGCCGCCCACACCGCGAGCAGGGTGCCGGCCGGCGCTGGCGGGGCGTGCAGCTCGGCGAGGATCGCGAGCGCGTCGTAATGCGCTTCGAGCACCTTCACCAGCGACAGGTCCTCCGCGCCCAGCGCGGCGAGCGCGCGCCAGCGGTCGAGGGTGTGGCCGCGACCGGGCAGCGGCAGGGCGCCCTCGACGCGCAGCCGCGCACGCGCGCGCGCCTCCAGCGTGGCGGGCGGGGCAGGAGTGGGCAGCTGCAGCACGGGCGTCATGCCCGGCAGTGGAGCAAAGGGTTCGTGGGGGCCGCGTGACTGCGCAGGCGTGCGCGTTGCGGCGGATGAACGCGGCTGAACAGGGATCGGATCCCGGCGCGGCGGTTCGGGATCGGAATGCCCGCAGGCCGCTCCGGTCCATTGCGGCGTGGCCCTGTCTCACGGCCGCGCCCGGTGGCCGCGCGCAGGTGTGGCGCTGGATGGGGGGGCGTGTCACGCGGGCCTCCGGCGCCTCGGCGCCTGCATGCGCGGGTCGTCGTGCGTGCATCGATCGGGATCGGTCGAAGGCGCGCGCCGGCCATGGTCGCGGCGGCGCCACCTCGGCTGCGTGGACGCCTGCGCGTCGCCAATGCATTCGCCGCATGCGCTGTCTACCGGTCGCATCCTGCGCCGTGGCGCGTCCGCATCCCCAAACGGTTATGCCGCGTACCCGTAATTCGATTGGTACCGGCCGGCGGACGTGGGCAGCCTTGTACCCCCGACGACGTCGCGCTGCCGTCCACCCGCGCGGATGCGGGCGCAGGCGCCGACGGTCCGCGACACGAGGGGACACCATGACGCACCGCTTCGACCGCATGCGCCGCCTGCTGCCCGCCCTGCTCCTGCTGTTCGCCGCCGCGTCGCTGCCGGCGCAGGATCGCGCACCCGCCGCCCCGCCCGAGGCCCGGGCGCTGGCCGAGGCGCTGGTCGCGCGGATGACGACCGACGAGAAGCTCGGCCAGCTGCTCAACACCGCGCCCGCCATCGAGCGCCTGGGCGTGCCGCGCTACAACTGGTGGACCGAGTCGCTGCACGGCGCGATGGGCACCCTGCCCACCACCAACTTCCCCGAGCCGATCGGCCTGGCCGCCACCTTCGACGAGGCGCTGGTGCGGCGCGTGGCCGGCGTGATCGGCACCGAGGTGCGCGGCCTGCATGCGCTGGCGCGCGAGACCGGGCGCACCGGCCGCATCGGCACCGGCCTCAACACCTGGTCGCCGAACATCAACATCTTCCGCGACCCGCGCTGGGGCCGCGGCCAGGAGACCTACGGCGAGGACCCCTTCCTCGCCGCGCGCATGGGCGTGGCCTACGTGCGCGGCGTGCAGGGCGGGCGCCCGGGCGAGTACGACGTGATCGCCACGCCCAAGCACTACGCGGTGCACAGCGGTCCGGAATCGACCCGCCACCACGCCAACGTGTTCGTCTCCCGCCGCGACGCGGAGGACACCTACCTGCCCGCGTTCCGCGCCGCGATCGTGGAGGGCGGGGCCGGTTCGATCATGTGCGCCTACAACCGCGTCGACGGCGTGCCCGCCTGTGCCAGCGAATGGCTGCTGGGCGACGTGCTGCGCGGCGACTGGGGCTTCGATGGCTACGTGGTGTCCGACTGCGACGCGGTCGGCGACATCCACAGGAACCACCACTTCGCGCCCGATGCCGCCGCCGCGGTGGCCGCCGCGCTGCGCGCGGGCGTGGACAGCGAGTGCAACGGCGCCACGCTCACCGACACCGACGGGCTCACCGGGCCCTACCGCGAGGCGCTCGCGCGCGGGCTGATCACGCTGGCCGACATCGACCGCGCGCTGGTGCGCCTGTTCTCGGCGCGCTACCGCAACGGCGACCTGCCCGGCCTGCGCGCGCTGTCGACCGACACCGTCGCGCCGGACGTGGTCGGTGCCCCCGCGCATGGCGAGGTGGCGCTCGAGGCCGCGGAGAAGAGCCTGGTGCTGCTCAAGAACGACGGCGTGCTGCCGCTGCGAGCCGATGCCCGGATCGGGGTGATCGGACCGCTGGCCGATGCCACCCGGGTGCTGCGCGGCAACTATTCCTCGCCGCAGTCGGCGCCGCCGGTGTCCGTGCTGGACGGCCTGCGCCGCGCGCTGCCGCAGGCGCAGGTGCGCCATGCCGCGTTCGGCGAGACCTACACCGACGGCGATCCCGTCCCCACCAGCGCGCTGCGCACGCCCGACGGCGAGCCGGGCCTGCTCGCGAACTACTACAACGCGGCCGCGGCGCCGCCGGCGCGCTTCGCGCCGGGCGAACTCGATGCCTGGGTCGCCCGCACCGGCTTCGACGACGCGCCGGTGGTCACGCGGATCGAACCGGACGTCAATTCGCGCAGCCTCGACCTGGCGCAGGTGCGCGACGTCCACCGGGTGGAGTGGACCGGCTACCTGGTGCCGCCCGAGACCGGCACCTACCGGCTGGGCATCGGCGGCTTCAACGGCGAACTGGAATTCGACGGCCAGCCCTTCGTCGACCTCGCCGGCGCCTCGTGGAACAGCCTGCCGACGATGAAGACCGTGCAGCTGGAAGCCGGCCGCCGCTATCCGGTCACCGTGCGCACGCAGGCGCGCATCCTCACCGGCATCGGCCTGCTGTGGAAGCGGGTGTCCGACGCGCCGCTGGAGGACATGCGCGCGGTGGCCGCCGGGAGCGACGTGCTGGTGGCGGTGGTGGGGCTGACCTCCGACCTCGAGGCCGAGGAGGCGCCGATCGAGGTGCCCGGCTTCAAGGGCGGCGACAAGACCTCGCTCGACCTGCTCGCCGACCAGCAGGCGCTGCTGAAGGCCGCGAAGACCACCGGCAAGCCGCTGGTGGTGGTGCTGATGAACGGCAGCCAGGTCAACCTGTCGTGGGCGAAGCGACACGCGGACGCGATCGTCGAAGCCTGGTACCCGGGCCAGTCCGGCGGCCTGGCGGTGGCGCGCGTGCTCGGCGGCGAGGTGAACCCGGCCGGCCGCCTGCCGCTGACCTTCTACGCATCGGTGGACGAGCTGCCGCCGTTCGGCGACTACGACATGCGCGGGCGCACCTACCGCTATTTCGAAGGCGCGCCGGTGTATCCGTTCGGCCACGGGCTGAGCTACACGCGCTTCGAATACACCGCGCCGCAACTGGCGCCGGCGGCCGCCGGCGCGCACGAAGGCCTGCGCGTGACCACGCAGGTGCGCAACGCCGGCAAGCGGGCCGGCGACGAAGTGGCGCAGCTGTACCTCGTGTTCCCGGCGCGCGACGGCCTGCCCCGGCTGGCGCTGCGCGGCTTCCAGCGCGTGCACCTGGCGCCCGGGGAAACGCGCACGCTCACGTTCGACCTCGATCCGCGCGACCTCAGCGCGGTCGACGCCGACGGCACCCGCCTGGTGATGCCCGGCCGCTACCGGATCTCGGTCGGCTCCGGCCAGCCGGGCACCGGCGTGCCCGCGCGCGAGGCCGCCTTCGCCATCGAACAGTCCCGCGCCGTGCCGCGCTGACGCGGCCGTCGCACACGTTCCCGGCCGCGCACACGCGCGCGGCCGATTCCCGTCCCGTCAACACGGAGCCTCGACATGATCCCGACACGTTCCCATCCGCGCACCCCGGCCGGCGGCCGTTGGCGCTACGCGTTCGCCGCGCTGCTGCTGTGCTCGTCCGCCGCCTTCGCGCAGGACGATGCGATGGTGCCGATCGAGATCCCGGCCCAGCCCGACGCGATCGCGCTCGGGACCGGTCCGCTGCCCGGTGCGACCGTCGACGAGTCCTGGCACCGCCAGTACGAGCGCGTGTTCGCGCGCAATGTCACCGAGGCCACGCTCACCCCGTTCCTGCCCGCGGCCGGCAAGGCCACCGGCGCGGCGGTGATCGTGGCGCCGGGCGGCGGCTTCCGTTCCCTGTCGATGGAAAACGAGGGCTGGGACGTGGCGCGCGCGCTGGCCGAGCAGGGCGTGGCCGCGTTCGTGCTCAAGTACCGGCTCAACCAGACCCCGGCGGACCTCGACGGCTTCGCGCAGTCGATCCGCCAGATGCTCTCCGGCCCGCGCCCGCCGCGCGATCCGGGCTCGCGCGAGTCCGCCACCATGCTCGCGCCGCAGCTGGCCGATTCGCGCGCCGCGTTCGCCCTGGTGCGCAGCCGCGCGCAGGAGTGGAACGTGGATCCCGACCGCATCGGCATGATCGGCTTCTCGGCCGGCGCCATGCTGACGATGGTCACTGCGCTGTCGGGCGAGGACGCGAAGCCGGCCTTCATCGGCAACGTCTACGGTCCGATCTCGGCGCTCGAGGTACCGGCCGACGCGCCGCCGCTGTTCGTCGCCCTGGCCGCGGACGACGGCCTGTTCTCCGGCGCCGGCTTCGGCCTGATCGAGAGCTGGCAGAAGGCCGGGCGCCCCGTGGAGTTCCACTACTACGAGCGCGGCGGCCACGGCTTCGGCATGTACCCGAAGGACACCACCAGCACCGGCTGGTTCGACGCCTGGGTGCGCTGGCTGAAGATGCACGGCTACCTGGCACCGGCGAAGTAGGACGCGCTCGCGGCCTGCGCGCACCGGGCATCCGGTGTGCGCGGGTGGCCGCGGCCGCGGGAGGCGTGCGCGGCGTGTCGCGTGCGGGCGCTCCACCATGCCCGCCGACGTGCGAACGCCGGCGTCAGCCGTCGGCGTCCGGCGCGGCGGAGGGCAGGGCCGCGCCCTCCTGGCCGATCCACAGCCGGTTGCCGTCGGGATCGGCGATGCGGAATTCGGTCATGCCGTAGAACGTGGTCTCCAGCGGCGGCACGTCGACGCCGTTGCCGCGCACCATCGCGTGGTAGGCGACCACGTCGTCCGGGTACAGGTAGAGCACGCCGCTGCGCGGCGCTCCGGGATGGACGTTGATCGACTCGTCCAGCATCAGCCGGCAGTCGCCCAGCGCCACCCGCGCCCAGCGCCACTGGTCGTTGCGTTGCTCGACCGCGAAGCCGAGCCGGCGGTAGAAGTCGACCGCCGCCGGCATGCTGCGCACCGGCAGCATGGGAACCAGGTGCATCGACATGCGATGTGCTCCATCGACCATGCGGGACGGGTCGCGTCCCGATGATAGGCTGCCGTCGTTCCCGCACAAGCAGGCACCGGCATGGCCGCTACGCACACGCATGTTCCTTTTACGACGATTCCGGACGTCGGCCTGCGTGCGGCGGCCGAGGTGCTGGCCGGCATCGGCGATCGCTGGACCGTGTTCGTGATCCATGCGCTCTGGCCGGGGCCGCTGCGGCATCGCGCGCTGCAGCGCGCCGTCGGCGATGTGTCCCAGCGCATGCTCACCTTCACCCTCAGGCGCATGCAGCGCGACGGACTGGTGACGCGCACCGTGCGGCCTGCCGTGCCGCCGCAGGTCGAGTACGCACTCACCGGGCTCGGCCGCAGCCTCGTGGTGCCCCTGCACGCGCTGTACGCGTGGACGGTGGAGCACCGGCCGGAACTGGCCGCGGCGCGCGCGCGCCATGCCGCGGAGCGCGCCGCGGGATGAGCCGCGCGCGCTGCACGCGGTCGCAGACCGCGACGCCTGCAGGCCCTGCGGGCTGGTGGCTGTACCTGCTCGAATGCGCGGACGGCACCTGGTACGCCGGCATCAGCACCGACGTCGACGCGCGCCTGGCCGCGCATGCGGCCGGGACCGGCGCCCGCTACACCCGCGGGCGCGGGCCGCTGCGGTTGCTCGCCACCCGCGCCTATCCCGATCGTGCCAGCGCCTCGCGCGCCGAATGGCAGCTCAAGCGGCTGCCGCGGCTGGACAAGCTGCGCTTCTTCGAAGACCCCGCCGCCCCGGCGTGCGACGCCGTGGACCGCAGTCCCGCGCCGCGGGACTAGCCGCGCGAGGCCGCCGGTGCCCGCGCCGCGCCGGCGCGGCCGAAGCGCGCGCGCAGCCGTGACAGCACCAGGAACGCCGCGGGCGTGGTGTACAGCGTCAGCCACTGGCTCACCAGCAGGCCGCCGACGATCGCCAGCCCCAGCGGCCGCCGCATCTCCCAGCCCTCGCCGGTGGACAGCACCAGCGGCAGCATGCCCAGCAGCGCCGCCAGCGAAGTCATCAGGATCGGGCGGAAGCGCAGCCGCGCCGCCTCCACGATCGCCGACTCGGCCGACAGCCCCTGTTCGCGCTGCGCGGCCAGCGCGAAGTCGACCATCAGGATCGTGTTCTTCATCACCACGCCCACCAGCAGGAACAAGCCGAGCAGCGAGATCAGGTCCAGCGTGTTGTCGAACAGCAGCAGCGCCAGCAGCGCGCCGATGCCGGCCGAGGGCAGGATCGAAAGGATCGCCAGCGGCTGGATGTAGCTTTCGTACAGCACGCCGAGCACCAGGTACACGGCCAGCACCGCGCCCAGGACCAGCCACAGCTGGCGGCCCTGCATCTCCTGCAGGCTGCCCGCCTCGTCGCCCAGCTTGGCCTGCACGTCGTTGGGCAGCATGATTCGCGCCATTGCCGCATCGATCGCGTCCACCGCCTCGCCCAGGGTCACGCCCGGCGCGAGCGCGAAGCTCACCCGGGTCGAGAGGAACTGCTCGCGGTGCTGGATGCGGTCCGGCGCCATGCCGTATTCCCAGCGCGCGAACGCCGACAGCGGCACGCGCTGGCCGTCGCCGCCGATCGCGAACACCTGGTCGAGCGTGTCCGGGGTCTGGGTGTAGCGCGGGTCGAGTTCCATCACCACGCGGTACTGGTTGAGGCTGTCGTACAGGGTGGCGACCTGGCGCTGGCTGAAGGAGTTGTTGAGCACCGTGGCGATCGTGCGCATGTCCACGCCCAGGCGCGCGGCGGCGTTGCGGTCGATGTCCAGCGCCACCTGGCGCATGCCCTCGTCGCCGCCCGAATCCACGTCCACCAGTTGCGGCAGCGCTTCCAGTGCGGCGCGGATGCGCGGCGTCCATTCGCGCAGCGGTTCGATGTCGCCGGACAGCAGCTGCAGGTCGTAATTGCCGTCGCCGCCGCCACCGCCGCCGATGCGGATGTCCTGGTCGACCCACAGCCACAGGTTGCCGCCGGGGACCTTCGGCAGGCCTTCGCGCAGGCGGTCGATCACCTCGCGGCTGGACACGCCGCGCTCGGACAGCGGCTTCATCTGGATGATGACGAAACCGTTGTTCACGCCGGTGCCGCCGCCGATGTAGCCGGAGATGTCGGCGATCGCCGGATCGGTCATCAGGTACTGGCGATAGGCCTGGATCTTCGGCTGCATCACCTGGAACGAAAGGCCGTCGTCGCCGCGGGCGAAGCCGCGCAGCTGGCCGGTGTCCTGCTCGGGCACCACGCCCTTGGGTACCTTGGCGAACAGGAAGGCGTTGAACACGATCGCGCCGAGCAGGATCGCCAGCGCGAGCGCGGTGTGCCGCAGCGTGCCGCCGAGCGAACGCAGGTACAGCCCGCGCAGCCGGTCCGACAGGTGGGTGCCCATGCGCTGCCACTTCGGCACGTCGGCGGTGCGCCGGTGGCGGCCGAGCAGGCGCGCGCACAGCGTCGGCGTGAGGCTCAGCGAGACCAGCAGCGAGACCGTCATCGCCGCCACCAGGGTCAGCGAGAACTCGCGGAACAGGCGTTCGACGAAATCGTCCAGGAACAGGATCGACACGAACACCACGCCCAGCGCCACGTTCATCGACAGCAACGTGGTGCCGACCTCGCCGGCGCCGCGCATCGACGCGTCCCACGGCGACAGGCCGGCGTCGATGTGGCGCGAGATGTTCTCGAGCACCACGATCGCATCGTCCACCACCAGCACCGCGGCCACGATCAGCGCCATCAGCGACATGGTGTTGAGCGAGAAGCCGAGCATCCAGATGATCGCCAGCGCGCCGAACAGCGAGACCGGGATCGCCAGCGTCGGCACCAGCGCCGCGCGCCAGCTGCCCAGGAACGCCAGCACCACCAGCACCACCAGCGCGACCGCCAGCAGCAGGGTGGTCTCGGCCTCGGTCATGGTGGCGCGGATCACCGGGGAACGGTCCATCACCACCGCCATGTCGATGCCCGGCGGCAGCAGTGCGCGCAGGCCGTCCATCTGCGCGTGGATGGCATCGACCGTGCGGATGATGTTGGCGCCGGGCTGGCGGCTGACCACCAGCAGCACCGCGTCGCGGTCGTTGTGGAAGCCGGCGGCATAGCGGTCCTCGGTGCCTTCGTTGACCTCGGCCACGTCGCGCAGGCGTACCGGCCGTCCGTTGCGCCAGGCCACCACCAGGTCGCGGTACTCGGCCGCGGTGCGCAGCTGCAGCCCGGCCTCGACCTGCCACTGGCGGTCACCGCGGACAACATGTCCGAGCGGGCGCAGCGCGTTGGCGTCGCGGATCGCGCCGGCGACCTCGTCCAGCGCGATGCCGGACTGGTTGAGCGCATTCGGGTTGAGCGACACCCGCACCGCCGGCAGCGAGGCGCCGCCCGCCTCGACCTGGCCCACGCCCGGGATCTGCGCGATCTTCTGCGCGATGACGGTGGAGGCGACGTCGTACACCTGCCCCGGCGTCATCGTCGACGAGCTCAGCGCCAGCGCCAGGATCGGCGCCTGCGAGGGATTGATCTTGCGGTACTGCGGCATGCCCGGCATGCCCGCGGGCAGTTGCGCGCGCGCGGCGTTGATCGCCGCCTGCACTTCGCGCGCGGCTTCGTCGACGTTGCGGTCGAGCGAGAACTCCAGGTCGATGCGGGCATTGCCCTGGCTGCTGGTGGAACTGATCCGGGTGATGCCGGGGATGGTGCCGAGCGCGCGTTCGAGCGGCGTGGCCACGGTGGCGGCCATCGACTCGGGACTGGCACCCGGCAGCGAGGCGCTGACCTGGATCGCCGGGTAGTCGATCTGCGGCAGCGGCGCCACCGGCAGCATGCGGTAGGCGAGCATGCCCGCCAGCACCACCGCGATCGCGAGCAGGATGGTCGCGACCGGGCGTTCGATGAACAGCCGCGAGAGGTTGACGCGCTGCGCGTCCATCAGCCTGCGGCCGGTTCCGCGGCGGGCACGCGCACGCGGTTCCGCGTCAGTTGGTCGAAGAACAGATAGATCACCGGCGTGGTGAACAGGGTCAGCACCTGACTCACCAGCAGGCCGCCGACCATCACCAGGCCCAGCGGCTGGCGCAGCTCGGCGCCCGAGCCGCTGGCGAGCATCATCGGGATGGCCGCGAACAGCGCCGCGAGCGTGGTCATCAGGATGGGGCGGAAGCGCAGCAGCGCGGCGCGGTGGATCGCATCGCGCGGGGCCAGGCCCTGCTCGCGCTCGGCCTCGAGCGCGAAGTCGACCATCATGATGCCGTTCTTCTTCACCAGCCCGATCAGCAGGATGATGCCGATCACCGCGATCAGGTCGAGGCTGCGTCCGCTCAGCAGCAGCGCGGCCAGCGCGCCGACCGTGGCCGAGGGCAGGGTGGACAGGATCGTCACCGGGTGGATGAAACTTTCGTACAGCACGCCCAGCACGATGTACATCACCACCACCGCGGCCAGGATCAGCCACAGCGTGCTGGACAGCGAGTTGCGGAAGGCCTGGGCCGCGCCCTGCAGGCGCAGTTCGATCGACGCCGGCAGCCCGATCGCCGCGGAGGCGGCCTCGATTTGCTCGACCGCCTCGCCGAGCGAGGCGCCGGGCGCGAGGTTGAACGACACCGTCGCGGCGGGGAACTGGCCGATGTGGCTCACCAGCAGCGGCGCGTTGCGCGTCGACACGCGGGCGATGCCGGCCAGCGGCGTCTGCCCGCCGTCGGCGGTGGCGACATAGATGCGCTCGATCGCCTCGGGCCCGAGCTGGAACTGGGCATCGGCCTCCAGCACCACCCGGTACTGGTTGGCCTGGGTGAAGATGGTCGAGATCTGGCGCTGGCCGAAGGCATCGTAGAGCGCGTCGGCGACGTCGGAGGCCTGGATGCCCAGGCGCGCGGCGGCATCGCGGTCGATGTCGACCCAGGCCTGCAGGCCCTCGTTCTGCAGGTCGCTGGACACGTCCGCGAGCGCGCCGCTGCCCCGCAGGTGTTCGATCATCCGCGGCGTCCACTGCGCCAGCGCGGCATGATCGGGGCTGGTCAGCGCGAACTGGTACTGGCCGCGGCTGACGCGATCCTCGATCGACAGCTCCTGCACCGGTTGCAGGAACAGGGCGATGCCGGGCACCTGCGCGACGCGTTGCTGCAGCCGTTCGATGATCGCGTGCGCGCCGGCATCGCGGTCGGCGTGCGGCGCGAGCTCGATCAGGAAGCGCCCGGTATTGAGCGTGGGATTGCTGCCGTCGACGCCGATGAACGAGGACAGCGTCGCCACGTCCGGATCCTCGAGGATCGCCGCGGCCAGCGCCTGCTGCCGCTGCGACATGGCCTGGAACGAGATCGACGCGGGCGCCTCGCTGATCCCCTGGATCAGGCCGGCATCCTGCGACGGGAAGAACCCCTTCGGCACCGCGACGTACAGCGCGGCCGTGAGCGCGAGCGTGGCCACGGTGACGCCGAGCATCAGCGGCTGCCGCGCCAGGGTCCAGTGCAGCGCGCGGTCGTACTGCGCGACCACGCGGTCGAACATGTCGCCTTCCGCGCCGGCGGCATGGTGTTCGGCGTCGCTGTCTCCGCTCGCGGGCTCGGCGATGCCGTGGTCGCGGCCGGCCTTGAGGAAGCGCGCGCACAGCATCGGCGTGAGGGTCAGCGAGACCACCAGCGAGATGCTGATCGCCACCGCGAGCGTGATCGCGAACTCGTGGAACAGCCGTCCCACCACGTCGCCCATGAACAGCAGCGGGATCAGCACCGCGATCAGCGAGACGGTGAGCGAGATCAGGGTGAAGCCGATCTGGCGCGCGCCGTCGAGCGCCGCCTGCAGCCGCGACTTGCCCTCTTCGAGATGCCGGGCGACGTTCTCCAGCATCACGATCGCGTCGTCGACCACGAAGCCGGTGGCGATGGTCAGCGCCATCAGCGTCAGGTTGTTCAGCGAGAACCCGGCCAGCAGCATGAAGCCGAAGGTCGCCACCAGCGACAGCGGCACCGCCAGGCTGGGGATGATCGTCGCCGGGAGGGTGCGCAAGAACACGAACGTCACCAGCACGACCAGCCCGATCGCCAGCAGCAGCTCGTGCTGCACGCCGCGGATCGAGGCGCGGATCGACTCGGTGCGGTCGCTGAGCACGGTCACGTCCACCGCGCGCGGCATCGAGGCGCGCAGCTGCGGCAGCAGGGCGTGGATCGCGTCGACCACCTCGATCACGTTGGCACCGGGTTGGCGCTGGATGTTGAGCAGGATCGCCGGCTGCTCGCCCGACCAGGCGGCGAGCTGGCGGTTCTCCGCGCCCTCGCTCACGGTCGCGACGTCGCCCAGCCGCAGCGGCGCGCCGCCCTGCCAGCTGATCACCAGCTGCCGGTATTCCTCGGCCGAGCGCATCTGGTCGTTGGCGTCGAGCATGATCGCGCGGGTCGGGCCGTCGAAGCTGCCCTTGGGCATGTTGACGTTGGCCGCGGCGATGGCCGCGCGGATGTCGTCCATGCCCACGTCCGCCGACGCCAGCGCCGAGGGATTGACCTGGATGCGCACCGCGGGGCGCTGGCCGCCGGCGATGCTGACCAGGCCCACGCCGGGCAGCTGAGACAGGCGCTGGGCCATGCGCGTGTCCACCAGGTCGTAGACCTCGGGCAGCGCCATCGTCTCCGAACCGATGGCCAGGGTGAGGATCGGCGTGTCGGCCGGATTGACCTTGCGGTATACCGGCGGCATCGGCAGGTCGTCGGGCAGGAAGCTGCCGGCGGCGTTGATCGCGGCCTGCACCTCCTGTTCGGCCACGCCCAGGTCCACCTCCAGCGAGAACTGCAGGATGATCACCGATGCGCCGCCGGAACTGGTCGACGACATCTGGCTGAGGCCCGGGATCTGGCCCAGGCGCCGCTCCAGAGGCGCGGTCACCGCGCTGGTGGTGACCGCGGGGCTGGCGCCGGGGTACAGCGTGAGCACCTGGATGGTCGGATAGTCGACCTGCGGCAGCGCCGCCACCGGCAGCAGGCGGTAGGCGAACAGGCCCGAGAGCAGCAGCGCCAGCATCAGCAGCGTGGTCGCCACCGGGCGCAGGATGAACGGGCGCGAGAGGTTCATGCGTCGGGGTCGGCGTCCTGCGCCGGTGCCCCGGCGTCGCCGTCTTCCTCGCCCGCGTCGGCCACCACTTCCACCGGCGCGCCCTCGCGCAGGCGGTCGATGCCTTCCAGCACCACGCGGGCGCCGGCCTCCAGGCCGTCGAGCACGGACACGCGGCCGCCGCTGCCCGCGCCGAGCACCACCGGGCGCACGCCCGCGGTGTCGTCGTCGTTGACCACGTACACGTACGTGCCCTCGCTGCCGAACTGCACCGCGGCGTCCGGGATCACCAGGGTTTCGTCGTCGCCCAGCTGCAGGCGCGCGTTGACGAACTGGTTCGGGAACAGGGCGCCGTCGTCGTTGTCGAACAGCGCGCGCAGGCGCAGGGTGCCGGTCTCGGTGTCGATGCGGTTGTCGAGGCTCGACAGCCGGCCGCTGGCGAGCACGTTGCGTTCCTCGCGGTCCCAGGCCTGGACCGTGAGGTCGGGATCGCGGCGCACCGCGTCGATCACCGCCGCCAGCGCGTTCTCCGGCACCGAGAACAGCACGCTGATCGGGCGCGTCTGGGCGATGGTGGCGATGCCGTCCTCGTCGCCGCCGCTGACCAGGTTGCCCGCATCCACCGTGCGCAGGCCTACGCGGCCGGTGATCGGGGCGACGATCCGGGTGTACTGCAGCTGCAGCCGCGCCTCGTCGACGGCGGCCTGGTCGATCTCGCGGCGTCCCTCGAGCTGGCGCACCTGCGCCTGCAGGTTGGCGACGTCCTGCGCCGACACGTAGGCGGCGTCGGACAGGTCCTGGTAGCGGCGCAGCTGGATGCGCGCGTTCTCCAGCTCGGCCAGGTTCTGCTTCTGCTGGCCCAGCGCCTGCGCCAGCTGGATGCGGAACGACGCGGGGTCGATCTCGGCCAGCAGGGCGCCGGCCTCCACCTGCTGGCCTTCCTCGAACACCACCCGCTGCAGTTCGCCGTCCACGCGCGGGCGCACCGTCACCGACTTCAGCGGCGTCACCGTGCCCAGCGCCTTGAGTTCGACCGACAGCCGCTCGCGCGCGGCGGTGCTCACGCGCACCGGCGTCGGCGGCCGCTCGCCGTCGGGGCCCCAGCCGCCGCGGCCCGCGTCCGGTTCGGGCGCGCCGCCGCCCATGCCGCGCCAGACGAGGACGGCGGCGAGCAGGACGGCCAGGGCGATCAGGGCGGGTCGAACGAAACGTCGGGAGGTCATGCGGGGTCCATCGGGGCGATCGCCCGCCGGGCCGTGCGGCGTGGCCGCGGCGGAATCGGACGGGCGCTGGGGGCCGGGCGACGCACGGCGTGGTCGGGGCATGGTACAGGGCGCCGATCACGCACCCCCTGTCGAAAGTCATGCCCGCGGCGCGTGCCCCGATCGCCGTCGCCGCGCCCCACGCGAGGCCGCCGTGCGCGCGGCTCCATAATGCAATGCCTCCGCTGCCGCCGACGTTCGCATCCGATGCCCGATTCCGCGTCCCGCCGTCCCACCATCGCGCTCGCCGCCGGCGGCACCGGTGGCCACCTGTTCCCCGCCGAGGCGCTGGCGCGCGAACTGCAGGGGCGCGGCTTCGGCGTGGTGCTGCACACCGAGCGGCGCGGCGCGCAGTACACGGCCGCGCTCGAAGGCCTGCCGCACGTGGTGCTGCCGGCCAGCTCGCTGGAGGGCGGCGTGCTGGCGAAGGCGCGTGCGGCAGTCACGATCGCGCGAGGCGTGCTCGCGTCGCGGCGCGATCTGAAGCTCCGGCGGGCGGCGCTGCTGGTGGGCTTCGGCGGCTATCCCAGCGTCGCGCCCGCGCTTGCCGCCCGCAGCCTCGGCCTGCCGCTGCTGCTGCACGAGCAGGCGACGCGCCTGAGCAAGGCGAACGTGCGCCTGCTGCGCTTCGCGGATGCGCTGGCGACATCGTTCCCCGCCGTCGACGGCGTCGGGGGATTCGATCCGGCGCGGATCGTGCAGACCGGCAACCCAGTGCGGCGCGCGATCCTGGACGCGCGCGGCGACTATCCCGCCTTCGACGCCACCGGCCCGCTGCGCCTGCTGGTGGTCGGCGGCAGCCAGGGCGCGGCGGTGTTCGCGCGCGTGGTGCCGCCGGCGCTGGCGCTGCTTCCCGAGGCGCTGCGGCGACGTCTGCAGGTCAGCCTGCAGGCGCGCGACGGTGATCCGCAGGCGCTGCAGGACTCGCTGCGCGCGGCCGGCATCGACGCCACCGTGCGGCCGTTCTTCGACGACATCGGCACGCGCCTGCGCGAGGCGCACCTGGTGATCACCCGCGCCGGCGCCAGCACCGCCGCCGACCTGCTCGCCATCGGCCGCCCGGCGATCTTCGTGCCGCTGCCGCACGGCGGTTCGCGCGCCGAGCAACGGCGCAACGCACAGACGCTGGCGCAGGCCGGCGCCGGCTGGCACGTGGCGGAGGCGGACTTCACGCCCGAGGCGCTTTCGCGGCAGCTGGCCGACCTGCTGGCCTCGCCCACCCGCCTGCCCGACGCCGCGCGCGCCGCGGCGGCGCTGGGCAGGCCGGACGCGGCCGCGCGGCTGGCGGACCTGGTGGAGCGCCGGCTTGCGCGGTCCGCGTCGGTTCCGCATGGGGCGGCGGCGTAGTCGGAGCCGGCGCCGCACCCGAAGCGTAGGCGCGCCCGCGCATGCGATGGGATGGCCGAGTCGTGCGCCGCGCCAGCCGGCGCGCGCGGCCCGCACTGCCTACAATCGCCCGATGCACGACACCGCCCGATCCGATGCCGCCTCCCTGCGCGACGATGCCGACGTCCTGATCGTCGGCGGCGGCCACAACGGCTTGGTGTGCGCGGCCTACCTGGCCGCGGCCGGGCTCGGGGTGA
This sequence comes from Luteimonas rhizosphaericola, assembly GCF_029888045.1. Taxonomy (GTDB): domain Bacteria; phylum Pseudomonadota; class Gammaproteobacteria; order Xanthomonadales; family Xanthomonadaceae; genus Luteimonas; species Luteimonas rhizosphaericola. The sequence continues at coordinate 600,536 of NZ_JARXRN010000025.1, forward strand.
CCGTGCTCGAACGCCGCGACGTGGTGGGCGGCGCGGCGGTGACCGAGGAATTCCACCCCGGCTTCCGCAACTCCACCGCCAGCTACACCGTCAGCCTGCTGGATCCGGCGGTGATCGCCGAACTGCGCCTGGCCACGCACGGGCTGCGCGTGGTCGAGCGCCCGTACTCGAATTTCCTGCCGCTGCCCGACGGGCGCGCCTTTCGCCTGGGTGGGCCCGACGGCCAGGCGTCGATCGCCGCGTGGTCGCGCCGCGATGCCGAGCGCATGGCCGGCTACGATGCGATGCTCGGCCGGGTGGTCGTGGTGCTGCGCGAACTGGCGCGGCGCACGCCGCCCGATCCCGGCGGGCGCATGTCGATCGCCGACTGGCTGGCCTCGTACGACATCGCGAAGCGGCTGCGCGGCCTCGACCTGCGCGGGCGTCGCGACCTGCTCGACCTGTTCACCAAGTCCGCCGGCGAACTGCTCGACCACTGGTTCGAATCCGAACCGCTGAAGGCGGCGCTGGGCTGGGACTCGGTGGTCGGCAACTTCGCCAGCCCGTACACGCCCGGCAGCGCCTACGTGCTGCTGCACCACGTGTTCGGCGAGGTCAATGGCAAGGCCGGCGCCTGGGGCCATGCGATCGGCGGCATGGGCGCGATCAGCCAGGCGATCGCGGCCGAATGCGCGGCGCGCGGCGTGCGCGTGCACACCGGCGCGGCGGTGGAACGGGTGCTGGTCGAACGCGGGCGCGCGACCGGCGTGGCGCTGGCCGACGGGCGCGAACTGCGCGCGGCGACGGTGGTGTCCAACCTCAATCCGAAACTGCTCTACACGCGCCTGGTCGAACGCGAGCACCTCGACGACGACACCGCCGAGCGCATCGCGCGCTACCGCTGCGGCTCGGGCACGTTCCGCATGAACGTGGCGCTGTCCGAACTGCCGGGCTTCATCGCCGCACCCGGCACGCGGCTGCAGCCGCACCACCAGAGCGGGATCCTGGTCGGACCCTCGCTGCAGTATTTCGAGACCGCGTACTTCGATGCGAAATCGCGCGCGCACAACCCGGGATGGGCGCGCGCGCCGATCGTCGAACTGGTGATCTCGTCCACCCTCGACGACAGCCTCGCGCCGCCGGGCCAGCACGTCGCCAGCCTGTTCTGCCAGCACGTCAATCCCGAACTGCCGGACGGCGGCTGGGACGCGCACCGCGACACCGTGGCGCGGCTGATGATCGACACCGTCGACGCGGTGGCACCGAACTTCGCGCGCAGCGTACTCGGCTACCGCGCGCTGTCGCCATTGGACCTCGAGCGCGAGTTCGGCCTGGTCGGCGGCGACATCTTCCACGGCGCGCTCGGCCTGGACCAGATGTTCAGCGCGCGCCCGCTGCTCGGGCAGGGCCGCTATCGCGGCGCGCTGCCCGGGCTGTACCTGTGCGGCGCCGGCACGCACCCGGGCGGCGGCGTCACCGGCCTGCCGGGGCGCAACGCCGCGCGCGAGATCCTGCGCGACCTGCGGCGCAAACCGCGCCCCGGCTGACGCGCGGTCAACAGCGGCGTTGCGCCGCCCGGCGCGGATGCAATCGATTGCATCCGCATTGTGCGGCCGATGCTTGGCAGGCGCTCTTAATAAACCGGCCGGTATCGTTTTGCGCTGCAGCGTGCAACCGGGGTAACGAATCGTTCACGATGGCTCCGCACCCGACGTGGGGGAGGGAGCAAAGCCCGCTGGCAGGCAACTGCAAGCGGGCTTTTTTGTGCCCGCGTCCCCGGCGGTGGTGGGGCCGGCGCCCATGGCGATCCGACTCGGCCATCCCTGCCGGGTCCGCGGCGCCGCAGGTCCGCGGGTCCACGATGCATGTCGGCAGTTGCGTTTGCGGCGGCCGCAGTCCGCGGTGCCGAACGCGACCGCGTGGCGCCGCGCCGTGCGCCGTCGCGTCGGCTTGCAAGATGTCGCGTGCGCAGGCATGCACACACACACGCTTTCTTGCCGGCGGGCACCTGCGCGCATCCCACGGGATGAGGCAGCCGCTGCGCGCCGGCCGCGCGTCGTCGTGCATGCGAGCCCGATGCCACAATCGCCGCATGGACACCGCTTCGCCCGATACCGACACCCTGGTCGCCCGCGCGCTGGCGCGCTTCGATGCGCTTCCCGGCGACGCGGTCCTGCGCGAGCGCCTCGCCCGGGTCGCGATGGCCAGCGACTTCGCGATCGACGTCCTGGTGCGACAGCCCGACCTGCTCGCGCGCCTGGCCGAGGACGACGGCGCGCAGCCGCTGCCGTCGCCCGCGCTCGCGCCCGGCGAGACCGATGCGTGGCCGCGCCTGTTGCGCCGCTACCGCACGGCCGAGTCCGCGCGCCTGGTCTGGCGCGACGTGCTCGGCCTGGACGACGTCGATGCCACCCTCGCCGGCACCACGCGCCTGGCCGACACCTGTCTGCAGCTGGCGCTCGCGGCCGTCGAGCAGGACATGGCGCGGCGGCACGGCATCGTTCACGATCCCGAGGGCCAACCGGTGCGCCTGGTGGTTTTCGCCATGGGCAAGCTCGGCGGCGGCGAACTGAACTTCAGTTCCGACATCGACCTGGTTTACGCCTACGAGCACGGCGGCGAGAGCCGTGGCGAAGCCGGCCAGGCCGGCGTGCGCCCGCTGCCGGCGGACGACTATTTCGCCCGCGTCGGCCAGCAGCTGGCGCGGCTGCTCGACGAGCCCACCGTCGACGGCTTCTGCCATCGCGTGGACCTGCGCCTGCGGCCGTTCGGCAATGCCGGGCGGGTGGCGATGAGCTTCGCCGCGCTCGAGCTGTACTTCCAGCGCGAGGGCCGCGACTGGGAGCGCTACGCGTGGCAGAAGGCGCGCCCGGCGGCGGGCGACGTCGAGGCAGGACAGCGGTTCCTGCAGACCCTGCGGCCGTTCGTGTACCGCCGCTACCTCGACTTCGGCGCGCTCGACGGCCTGCGCGCGATGAAGGCGATGATCGCGGCCGAGGTCGCGCGCAAGGAACTGGCCGACGACATCAAGCGCGGGCCGGGGGGCATCCGCGAGATCGAGTTCCTGGCCCAGGCGCTGCAGCTGATCCGCGGCGGGCGCGAGCCGGCGCTGCGCGAGCCGCGGCTGCTGCCCGCGCTCGCCGCGCTGCGCGAGGCCGGCCAGATCCAGCCCGAGGCCGCCGCCGGACTGGCCGACGACTACCGTTTCCTGCGCCGGCTGGAAAACCGCCTGCAGATGGTGCGCGACGCGCAGACGCACGTCCTGCCGGAGTCGCCGCTCGAGCGCGCCCGCATCGCGGTCGCCCTGGGTTACCGCGACTGGGACGCGCTGGCCGAAGTGATCGCCACCCACCGCGCGCACGTGTCGAGCGAGTTCGACGCGCTGCTGTCGCAGCGCGACCAGCAGCCGGCGGTGGCCGACGACATCACCGCCTACTGGCGCGCGCTGCCCGATGGCGGCAGCGCGCAGGCGTTGGCGGCGGCGGGCTTCCAGGCCGCGGACGAAGTCGACGCGGCGCTGCGCGACTTCGTGCGCTCGCCCAGCGTGCGCGAGCTGTCCGACGCCACCCGGACGCGGCTGGACCGGGTGATGCCGGTGCTGCTGCAGGCCTCGGCGCCGGCCGACCGCCCGCTGCAGGCGATCCGCCGGCTGCTGGCACTGCTGCACAACATCCTGCGTCGCGCGAGCTACCTGGCGCTGCTGGACGAACAGCCGGCGGCATTGGCGCGACTGGTCGACCTGGTCACGCGCAGCGCGCTGCTGGCCGAGCGCCTCGCGGCGCATCCGCTGCTGCTCGACGAGCTGCTCGATGCACGCGCCGAAGGCCCGCTGCCGCAGCGCGAGCTGTTCGCGCAGGCCTGCGCCCCGGCGCGCGCGATGGACACCGAGGCGGCGCTGTACGCGCTCAACGAGGTGCGCCAGCAGCTCAGTTTCCGCATCGCGCTGGCCACGCTCGATGGCCGCCAGCCGGCCTGCGACAGTACCCGCCAGCTGGCATGGCTGGCCGACGCGGTGGTCGGCACGGTGCTGGTGCTGGCGTGGCGCGAACTCGAGCGCGCGCACGGCGCGATTCCCGGCGCCGGCTTCGCCGTGCTCGGCTACGGCAGCCTGGGCGGCGAGGAACTCGGCTTCGGCTCCGACCTCGACCTGGTGTTCGTCTACGACGCGCCGGTCGATGCGCAGTCGGATGGCGCGCGCGCGCTGGATGCGCCGCGCTGGTTCGCGCGCCTGGCGCAGAAGATCGTGGCCCTGCTCGGCGCGGTCACCGGCGGCGGACGGCTGTACGACGTCGACGTGCGCCTGCGCCCGGACGGCGGCCAGGGGCTGCTGGTATCGACGCTCGCCAGCTACGACGAGTACCAGCACGAACGCGCCTGGACCTGGGAACACCAGGCGCTGGTGCGCGCGCGCTTCGTCGCCGGCGAGCCGTCGTTGTGCGAGGCATTCGAGCGCATCCGCGGCGACACCCTCGCGCGCGCCCGCGACCCGGCCCGCCTGCGCGGGGACGTGGCGTCGATGCGCCAGCGCATGCGCGGCGAGCTCGACCGCAGCACCGACGCCCTGTTCGACCTCAAGCAGGGCAAAGGCGGGCTGGTGGACCTGGAGTTCCTGCTCCAGTATCTGGTGCTGCGCGAGGCGGCCGCGCACCCGGCGCTGCTGGCGCCGCGCGCATCGCGGCCGCTGCTCGACGCGCTGGGCGCGGCGGGCGTGCTGCCGGGCGGGACGGTCGAGGCGCTGCGGCAGGCGCACGCGTGGCTGGTCGCGGCGGGCCTGACCTGCACCCTCGACCGGCGCCCGCGGCTGGTCGCGCACGACGACGCGCTGGCGCGTGCGCGCGCGGCCGTGGGCGAGGCCTGGCGCAGCTACGGACCGGTCGGCTGAGTCGCCGGCGCGGCGGCGCGCGCGCGGTATATTGCCGCGACTGCTGCTGTCGACTGGAATGCACATGGCCGAAGGCGAACACGCCCTGCTCGAATCGATCGAACGCGAGACCGGCCCTGCGCCGCTGTGGAGCGTGCTGTGGCTGCACGGCCTGGGCGCCGACGGCAGCGACTTCGTCCCGATCCTGCCCGAGCTGGTGCGGCGCGACTGGCCGCCGATGCGCTTCGTGTTCCCGCATGCACCGGTGCGCGCGGTGACGATCAACAACGGCACGCGCATGCGCGCCTGGTACGACATCCGCGACTTCGACCTGGCCAATCGCGCCGACGCCGCCGGCGTGGCCGAATCGGTGGCGCAGGTCGACGCGCTGATCGCGCGCGAGGTCGCGCGCGGCATCGCGCCCTCGCGCATCTTCCTGGCGGGGTTCTCGCAGGGCGGCGCGATCACGCTCGCCGCCGGCCTGCGCCGTACGGCGCCGCTCGCGGGTCTGGTCGGGCTGTCGACCTACCTGCCGTCGATGCACGAGGCCGCCGGCGCACTGGCGCCCGCGGCGACCGCGCAGCCATTGTTCATGGGCCACGGCACCCAGGACCCGGTCGTCCCCTTCGCCGCCGGCGAGCAGAGCGCGACGTGGATGCGCGACCACGGCTTCGACGTCGAGTTCCACCGCTACCCGATCCCGCATTCGGTGTGCCTGGAGGAGATCCGCGACCTCGGCGACTGGATGTCGCGACGGATCGCCGCGGCCTGAGCGATGGCCACCGCGCGCGACGGCGATCCCGGGGGTGCCGCCGGGCACGCCGATGGTGTCGGCGGTGAAGCGCGGCTACCATGCTGCGAGATCGCGCTGCCGCTGGAGCGGATGACCCAGTGAAGATCGTCATCGCCGACGACGAACCGCTCGCCCGGGAACGGCTGCGCACGCTGCTGGCCGACGAGCCCGGCGTCGAGGTCGTGGCCGAGGTCGGCGACGGCCACGAGGCGCTGCACGCCTGCGCCGCGCACGATCCGGAACTGGTGCTGCTGGACATCGCCATGCCCGGGATCGACGGGCTGGAGGTGGCGCGCCACCTGCGCGCGTTCGAGCCGCGCCCGGTGGTCGTCTTCTGCACCGCCTACGACGCGCACGCCCTGTCGGCCTTCGATGCCGAAGCGGTTGACTACCTGGTCAAACCCGTGCGCCCCGAACGCCTGGCCTCCGCGCTGCAGCGGGCGCGGGCGCTGGCGGCGGCGCGGCAGTCGGACGCGGCAGGCGAGACCGGGGGCAAGCGCCGGACCCACCTGTGCGCGCGCCTGCGCGGCAGCCTGCGCCTGATCCCGGTCGACGACGTGCGATACCTGCAGGCGGAAGAGAAATACGTCGTGGTGCACCACGCCCGCGGCGAGGACCTGATCGAGGAGTCGCTGAAGTCGCTGGAGGACGAATTCGGCGACCGCTTCGTGCGCATCCACCGCAACTGCCTGGTCGCGCGGCACGAACTGGTCGAGCTCAAGCGCGGCCTCGACGGCCATGTGCACGCCATCCTGCGCCACGGCGACCGGCCGCTGGAGGTCAGCCGACGCTGCGTGTCGCAGCTGCGCGAGACCGTCCGCCAGCTCTAGCGCAGTGTCGGGCGGGCGGGCCGGGGGCAGCCGCCCCGCGCCGGTGCGGTCGGCACCTGCGGGACACCATCGCATCGCCGCAGCCGCGGGGCCTGTCCGCGGCCGACGCGCGGCGGTGGGCGCGCGAATCGTGCCTGGAGGGCGGGTGCGGGATAATGCGCGCATGGAACGACTGCGCATCGCCACCCGCAAGAGCCCGCTCGCCCTGTGGCAGACCGAGCACGTCGCCCGGCGCCTGCGCGAGGCGCATCCCGGGCTGGAGGTGGCGCTGGTGCCGCTGAGCACCCGCGGCGACGAGGTGCTGGACCGCTCGCTCGCCGCGATCGGCGGCAAGGGCCTGTTCCTCAAGGAGCTCGAGATCGCGATGCGGCGGGGCGAAGCCGACTGCGCGGTGCACTCGCTCAAGGACGTGCCGATGACGCTCGAGCCGGGTTTCGCGCTGGCGGCGATCCTGGCGCGCGGCGACCCTGCGGACGCCTTTGTCAGCAGCCGCTTCGACGGCCTGGATGCCCTGCCGCAGGGCGCCCGGGTCGGCACCTCGTCGCTTCGGCGCCAGGCGCTGCTGCGCGCACGCCGGCCCGATCTCGACCTGCGCGACCTGCGCGGCAACGTCAACACCCGCCTGGCGCGGCTGGACGGTGGCGAGTACGACGCCATCGTGCTGGCCTGCGCCGGGCTGCAGCGGCTGGGGCTGGAGGCGCGCATCCGCGCCCGGCTCGATCCGCCGGACTGGCTGCCAGCGCCGGCCCAGGGGGCGATCGCGATCGAGATCCGTGACGACGACGCAGGCACGCGCAGGCTGCTGGCGTCGCTCGACGACGCGGCGACGCGCCGCTGCGTCGAGGCCGAGCGCGCGATGAACCGGGCGCTGCACGGCAGCTGCCACGTGCCGGTCGCCGCGTTCGCGCGCGAATCCGGGGGCGGGCTAGAACTGCTGGGGCTGGTCGGCAGCGCCGGCGACGGACGCGTGGTCCGGGTGGAGGTCTCGGGGGACGATCCCGAGGCTCTCGGCCGCGAGGCGGCCCGCGGGCTGTTCGCGCAGGGCGCCGCCGCGCTGCTCGACCCGCCGGACCTGGCGGCCGACCCGGGCTGATCCCCCGCGCCGGAGCCCGCCGATGGCCGGGGCGACGGGCGCCGTCGCGCGAGCGCACGCGTGTGACGTGCGGCGACACGCCGCAGCGGGTGGTGGGGGGTGGATTCCGCCAGGCGCCGCCCCGGCCGCGCAGGCCCGCGTCCTCAGAATACGTAGCGCAGCCGGACCGAGCCTTCGCGATCGGTGTGGCCTTCGCCACCGTCGCCGGCGGTGTCGTGCCGGAGTTCCACGTCGCCCAGCAACGACCACTGCGGATCCAGCTGCAGGTCGAGGCCGATCGTCTGGCGTACGAAGGCGTTCTCGCGTCCGCGTTCCACCCGCACCTGCTGGCTCAACGCGGCACGTTCCCCCAGCCGCTGGGACAGCCGCAGCTGTCCGGACGCCACCGGACCCTGGGCCGCGGTGCCGAAGTCCGCGTAGGGTTGCAGCCGGTAGCCGGTACCGAATTCAAGCTGGACCTGGGTGTCGGGGCCGCGGACGGCCTCGAGCCCGTAGCGCGTGGCCACCAGCGCGTCGCCGCCGGTGGAATAGAAGCGGTCCCGGCGCGACGCCGGCGAATGCAGGCCGATGTAGCGGCGGGTGGCCAGCTGCGGCAGCCGCAGCGGCGCGATCGCGGTCACCGCGCCCGGCGCCGTGGTTTGCGCGACCACCCGGCGCGGCCCATCGGCCTGCCACTCCCGACCGGGGCAGCGCAGCTGCAGGCAGGGCTGGCGCAGCGACACCTGCCCCGAGGCGACCGCCATCGCCGCCGGGATGTCCGGCGCTTCGGGCAGGGGCTGCATGAAGACAGGCAGGCCGATCACGGCCAGCCACCAGCTGGCGAGCATCCGGGCTCCGGGGGGTGAAAACGGTTCCGCCCCATTATGGCGACTGCTACCGTCACGTCGCTGAACGCATCTGCACGCCGCGCCACCACACCGGCTCCGGCCGCCGCCTGCCCGTCAGGCAGGCACCTGCTGTGCGAACGATCAGAACGGAAAGAACCGCGGGATCAGCAGGATGGCGGCGGTGCAGAAGACGATGTTGAGCGGCACGCCCATGCGCACGAAGTCGGAGAAGCGGTAGCCGCCGGCGGTGAAGACCATGGTGTTGGTCTGGTAGCTGATCGGGGTGGCGAAGCTGGTCGAGGCGGCGAAGGCCACCGCCACCAGCAGCGGCTTGGGGTCCACGCCGAGCGATTCGGCCGCGGCCAGCGCGATCGGCACCACCAGCACCGCCGAGGCGTTGTTGCTCATGAATTCGGTGGCGATGGCCGTGATCAGGTAGACCGCCGCCAGCGCGGCCAGCGGGCCGAAGTGGCCGAGGGTGCCGATGATGGTCTCGGCCGCCAGCGCGGCGCCGCCGCTCTTCTGCAGCGCCACGCCCAGCGGGATGATGCCGGCCAGCAGCAGGATCACGCGCCAGTCGATCGCGCGGTAGGCCTCGTCGGGTTCGATCAGCCGGAACACCAGCAGCGCCGCGCAGCCGATCAGCGCCGCGACCACGATCGACAGCCAGCCCAGCGCGACCACGCCGATCGTGGCGACCATGACCAGCACCGACATGGTCGCCCGGAACACGTCGACCTTGGCTTCCTTGCGCGTGCCCAGCACGATCATTCCCTTGTCGGCGCGCAGGTCCTCGATCGCGGTCTCGGGTGCGTCGAGCAGCAGCACGTCGCCGACGGTGAGCTGGACGTGGTCGAGCGGCTGACGGATGTCGAGCAGGCGCCGGTGGATGCCCTGCACCCGGGTCCGGTACATGTGGCCGAAGCGCATCCCGGCCAGGGTGTGGCCGACCAGGTGCGATCCGGGCGAGACCATCGCCTCCACCTGCACGCGATCGGTGGCGATGTCGCCGTCGAGGTCGCGCGCGACATGGTCGAAGCGAAGGCGCCGCGTCCTGCGTACCGCGGCGATATGCCGCCACTCGCCGCGCAGCAGCAGCCGGTCTCCGGGCTCGACCACGGCATCGGCGCCGGGCACCGCGCGCCCCTGGCGCAGGATCTCGAGCAGGGTCGCATCGTCGATGTTCGCCGGCACCACCTGGTCCCGGCGCAGGCCCACGGCGTCTGACTCCGGCGGCACCAGCAGCTCGGCGACGTAGCGGCCGACGTGCTCGTTCTCGTCGCTGCCGGGGATGCCGCGGTCGGGCAGCAGCCAGCGCCCGACCGTCATCAGGTACAGCATGCAGATGCCGACGAACACGATGCCCAGCGGTGCGAACTCGAACAGGGTGAAGCCGATGCCGACCGATTCGCGCGCCATCGCATCGACCAGCAGGTTGGTCGAGGTGCCGATCAGGGTGCACACGCCCGCCGCCTGCGACATGTAGGACAGCGGGATCAGGAACTTCGACGGCGCCCAGCGGTTGGCCGTGCTCGCGGCCAGCACCAGCGGCAGGAACACCGCCACGGTCGCGGTGTTGTTGACGAACGCGGCCACGCACGAGACCAGCACCAGCATCACCAGCATGAACAGCCACTGCCAGCGGATCCGCGACAGCACGTCGCCGAACGCGACCAGCGCGCCGTTGCGCTGCAGCGCCGCGCTGAGCACGAACATCGCCGCGACCATCACCGTGGCCTGGCTGCTGAAACCCGACAGGGCCTCGGGCACGGTCAGCACGCCGGTGACCATCAGTGCGGTCATCACCAGCAGCGCCACCACGTCGACCCGCAGCTTCTCGGTGACGAATAGGGTGATGGCGCCGGCCAGGATGGCCAGCGTCAGCCACAGCGCCATGCGGGCCTCCCCATGGCGATGCCGGCGGCTGTCCACGTCCGGGCGCCGGGCGCGCTCGCCCTCCAGTCGCCGCGCGCCGGCCGTGTCGATATCCCCGTCTCGCGCACGCCCGTGCCCGCTCCCGTGGCTGAAATCCGGCCGCCATGGTGGGACCCCGGCCGCGAGGCTGCAATCCCGGGCCGCGCAGGCGGCGCCGCAGGCGGCGCCGCCACGCCCGACAGGGGCATAATCCCGCCATGGACCGATACGAACGCATCCTCTCGCTGCACCGCATCCTCAAGACCTCGCGCTACCCGGTCACGGTCGCGCGGCTGCAGCAGGAGCTCGAGTGCTCCCGCGCCACCGTCTACCGCGACCTCGCCTTCCTGCGCGATGCGCTGATGGCGCCGGTGGTCGGCGACGGCGAGGCGGGCTTCCGCTACGACGCCGAGGAGGGCGGGCGCTTCGAACTCCCCGGGTTGTGGCTCAACTCCGACGAACTGCACGCCCTGCTCGCGGCGCAGCAGCTGCTGGCGCGCAGCGGTGGTGGAGTCCTGTCGAGCGCGCTGGCACCGCTGCAGGCGCGCATCGACAAGCTGCTCGACGAGCATTCGGCCGGCAAGCACTGGCCGGTGGAGCGGGTGCGGGTGATTCCGCACCGCGGCCGGCGGATGGACGAACACGCGTTCCGCACCGTGTGTTCGGCGGTGCTGCAGCGCAAGCAGCTGGCCTTCGACTATCGCGCACGCTCGACCGACGAGAAGACCCGGCGCACCGTCTCGCCGCAGCGCATCACCCATTACCGCGACAACTGGTACCTCGACGCCTGGGACCACGAGCGCGACGCGCTGCGCAGCTTCTCGGTCGACCGCGTCGGCGCGGCCCGGCTGCTGGACTCGGCGGCGCGCGACGTCGCCGAATCCGAACTCGACACCCATCTGGCCGGCAGCTACGGCATCTTCTCCGGGCCGCCCAAGGGCATCGCCACCATCGTGTTCAGCGCCAAGGCCGCGCGCTGGGTCGCCGACGAACACTGGCATTCGCAGCAGCAGGGCCGCCACCTGCCCGACGGCCGTTATGAACTGAAGCTGCCCTACAGCGCCTCGCGCGAACTGCTGATGGACGTGCTGCACTACGGCGCCGACGCCGAGATCGTGGAGCCGGCCGCGCTGCGCGAGCAGGCCAAGTCGCTGCTGCAGCTGGCGCTGTCGAACTACGAGCGTCGATGACGGCGCCCGCAGCGCCGCCCGCCGCGGAGTCGCGGGCGCAGGGCGAGCGTATCGCCCTGGTGCTGGGCGCAGGCGGCGCGCGGGGGCTGGCCCAGATCGGCGTGATCGAGGTGCTGGAAGAGCGCGGCTTCCGCATCGATGCGGTGTGCGGATCGTCGAGCGGTGCGTTGGTGGGGGGCCTCTTCGCCGCCGGCCGCCTGCGCGCGTTCGACCAGCAGCTGCGGGCGATGTCGCGGCGCGATTTCCTGCGCCTGCTCGACCCCGGCTGGCGCCGCAGCGGGCTGCTGCGGGGCGTGCGCCTGGTGGAGGCGATGCGCGAGGTGGTCGGCGACCCGTTGATCGAGTCGCTGCCGGTGGAATTCACCGCGGTCGCGGTCGACCTGCAGCGGCAACGCGAGGTCTGGATCCGCGAGGGCCGGCTGTGGGATGCGCTGCGGGCCTCGTTCGCGATCCCCGGCCTGTTCACGCCGCACCGGGTGAACGGCCGCGCCCTGGTCGACGGCGGCCTGCTGGCGCCGCTGCCGATCGCCGCCACCCGGCTGTCGGATGCGCACCGGCTGGTCGCGGTCGACATGCATGGCTGGCCGACGCGACCGCCCGGCGAACCGGCGCAGCCCGATCCCGCGACGCGCGACCCGGGGCTGGCCGACCGCGTCGGCGACTGGCTCGAGCGCGCGGTCGAACGCGTGGCCGCGGGCCGCGACGGCCCCGAGGACCGCGACGCGCTGCGCATGGGTCTGCCCGAGATCATGTCGCGCTCCCTCGACACCATGCAGGCGCAGATCGCGCGCGTGCAGCTGGCGCTGGACCCGCCGGAACTGCTGATCCGGATCCCGCGCGACGTGTGCCAGTTCTACGAGTTCTGGCGCGCGGCCGAGCTGATCGACGTCGGGCGCGCCGTCGCGACGCGGGCCCTGGATGCCGCCGGCTACTGAGCGCTGGGGCCGCGGCCCGCGAGGTCGCAGCCGGTGAGATGGCGGGGGTGGACGCTGCACGTCCCGCCCCGGAGCGACCGCCATGACCCGAACCGCCACCCCCGATCCTGCCGTTTCCAGCCTGCGCACGGTCGAGCAGCTCCTCGCCGGCGCCGTCTTCATCGGCGCGGTCGCGGCGCTCTCGCTGCCGGGGCTGGATGGCGCGGTGGCGCTCTGGTTGCCGCTGCTGCCGCTGGCCAGCCTGGTCACGGCGCGGATGCTGTCGTGGAGGCGCGCCGCCACTGCCGCGACTCCAGGCGTCGTCGTCGCGCCGCGGCGGCGGCCCGCGACCGTCATGGCGCGGCGTCGGTCTCCGCCGCGCCGCTCCGCCGCGCGGCTGCTGGCGGCCATCGCGCTGCGCTGACCGTCCCGTCTTCCGGGTGGGTCCAGGGACGGACCCGTCTGGAAACCATTCGCCGGAACGCGGGAGGCCCGCCGCGCGCACCGGATGCGCGGGCGAGTGCGCGCCTGGCCACCACGCGCCCGGTCGGGGCGCCGCGTCGATGCAGGTTCGCGCGCGAGCCGCGCGCAGGGTGTCAGTGCCCGCGACGCGGCGTCGCGCGGTCAGGCGCCATGCGTCAGCGCAGCACGCGCGGCGGCTGGCCGCCGACGATCACCACGTCCGCCGGCCGGCGCGCGAACAGGCCCACGCAGACCACGCCCGGGATCTGGTTGAGTTCGCCCTCCAGCGCCACGGGGTCGACGATGCGCAGGCCGTGCACGTCGAGCACCCAGTTGCCGTTGTCGGTCACCACGCCCTCGCGCCACACCGGCTGGCCGCCGGTGGCCGCGAGGATCTCGCGCGCCACCAGGCTGCGCGCCATCGGGATCACCTCGACCGGCAGCGGGAACCGGCCCAGCACGTCGACCTGCTTGGCCGGATCGATGATGCACACGAAGCGCTCGCTGGCCTGGGCGATGATCTTCTCGCGCGTGAGCGCGGCGCCGCCGCCCTTGATCAGCCGCCGCTGCGGATCGCATTCGTCGGCGCCGTCGACATACAGCGGCAGCGGGCCGGCGGCGTTGAGGTCGAGGACTTCGATGCCGTGCCCGCGCAGGCGCGCGGTGCTCTGCTCCGAGCTCGACACCACGCCGGCGATGCGGTCGCGGATGCGCGCCAGCGCGTCGATGAAGTAGGCGACCGTCGAACCGGTGCCCACGCCGACGACCATGCCGTCCTCGACGAATTCGATGGCCTGTTCGCCGGCCAGGCGCTTGGATTCGGACATGGGGATGCGGGGCTCGAGGTGGGTGAGGGTGTGGAGGTGCAATCGAAGGCAGGCAGGTCCCGGGGACGTCACCGGGCGAGGACTCCACCCGAGCGCGGCACGTCCGCCGCTGCGCCAGCCCGGAACACGGCAGGCGGGTGTCCGCGCCGAGGTCGTCGCGCGCTCACTCCAGCGCCAGCAGCCGCTTCCACTGCGCCGCGGTCACCGGCATCACCGACAGCCGCGAGCCCTTGCGGATCAGCGCGAACTCCTCGCCCAGCGCCTCGGCGTGGCCGCGGATCTCGTCGAGCGGGATCGGGCGCGACAGGGTGCGCACGTAGCGCACGTCGACCAGGTCCCAGCGCGGCTGTTCGCGCGTGGCCTTCTCGTCGAAGTACTTGGACTTCTTCTGGAACTGGGTGGGGTCGGGATACGCGGGGGTCGCCACTTCCGCGATGCCGTAGATGCCGGGAACCTCGGTGTTGGAGTGGTAGAACAGCACGCCGTCGCCGACCTGCATCTGGCGCATGAAGTTGCGCGCCTGGTAGTTGCGCACGCCGGTCCAGGGTTCGGTGCCGACGCGGGCCAGGTCGTCGATCGAGAAGTCGGTCGGCTCGGACTTCATCAGCCAGTAGCGCTTGCGTGTGCTCATGCGGTCGCCAGGAACGTGTCGGAGTCGGTGCAGACCGCGTCCAGCGGCACGTCCCACGGCTGGGGCGCGATGTCCTCGGCCTGCTGCAGCGCGAACGCGGCGCCCACCAGCCGCGGCGGCGCGGGATGCGTGGTGCGGAACGCGAAGCTGCGATCGTACCAGCCGCCTCCCATGCCCAGGCGGTGGCCGCGGGCGTCGAACGCCACCAGCGGCACCACCACCAGGTCGAGTTCGGCCGGCGCGAGCAGGGCGTCGTCGGACACCTGGGGCTCCGGGATGCCGTAGCGGTTGGGCGCCAGCGGCATGCCCGGCGACCACGGCGCGAAGCGCAGGGTGTCGTCGGCGTGCAGCACGGGCAGGCAGTAGCGCACGCCGGCCGGCAGCCGCAGCTGCCAGGCGTGGAGCGGAATTTCACCGTCCATCGCCCAGTAGCCGGCGACGGCGCCGGTACGTGGCGCGAACGGGAGCGCGAGCAGGCGCTCGGCCAGGGGCGCGGCGGCGGCAATGCGCTCGGGCGCCGGCAGTGCACGGCGACGCGCGCGCATGGCGCGCCGGAGCGCGCCGCGGACGTCGTCGTTCATCGGGGACAGGCGGCGGGACGCATGCGCGCCATTGTGACGGCCATGCCGTCGCCGCGGAAGCGTCCGCCGCGTCACCGGGTGCGGTGTGCGCGACGAGCGCGGGAATGGATACGTCCTCCGCCATGCCGATGCCTGCGAAACGACCTTGAACCCGGGGTTCAAGTGGGAGCGTTCGGTTTCCATCGGGCTTCCCGCTGCGAGGCGGACCTGCACTCCCGGATTCCTCGCGCCCCCGTGGTCGTCATTAAGGGACAAGGCGAATGTTGCGCATGCCGTCGAACACGGCAGAGGACGCCGACGAAGTATAGCCCCGCCGCCCCACCTGCCAAGCCCGTTCGTCGGCGCCGCGATGGTGGAGTTCATCTTGAATGCGTATCCACTTCACGCTGCGTGCACCGCGCGTGGCGTCCGTGTCGCGCGAGCGCCGTCGCGCACGCAACGGCCACCGTGCGCATGCGCAGCACACGTGCCACGCCGGCGCTCGCGATGGCGGGACGGGAACCCGCAGGGGAGTGACGGGCGCGCCGCCAAGGCGGCGGGGCGAGGGCGGCCGTGCGCGCGCTCAGTGCGCGTCGATCAGGCCGTCGAGCTTGCGCTGCAGGTCCTCGATCAGTCGGGACATCTCGCGGTCGCGCTGCGCATTCTCCTCGCGCAGCTGCTGCAGTTCGTGCGCGAGGTTGAGCGCGGCCAGCACCGCGACCCGGTCCACCGCCGCCATGCGGTTGCTGCCGCGCACCTCGCGCATGCGGCCGTCGAGCAGCCGCGCCGCGGCGGTCAGGCTCTCGCGTTCCTCCGCGGCGACGCCGACCGTGTACTCGCGGTCGAGCACGCGCACGCTGACCGCTTCGTTGGCGCTCACGTGTGCTGCTCCAGCGACTTGAGCCGGGCGATCATCGCCTCCACCCGCGACCGCGCCTGCTCGTTCTTGGCCAGCAGCTGCGAGCGTTCGCCGGAGATCTGCTCGTGCTGGTGGCGCAGGGACCGGTTCTCGTCCGACAGCTTCTGGGCGCGGTCGACCAGCGCGTCGATGCGCGCCGTCAGGGCGCGGAGCTGGGCGAGCACGTCGGGGCGGTCCATGCCGGCACGATAGGCAGCCGGCGGGGGGCGGTCAAGGCGCCGTGACGGGCCGGGTCGGGACGGCCTCGCGCGCGGGGCGCCAGTTGCGGATGAAGGCCAGGCAGGCATGGGCGTCGAGCGGCTGCGACAGCCAGAAGCCCTGCACCTCGTCGCACTGCTGCCCGCGCAGGAACCGGACCTGGGCCTCGGTCTCCACGCCCTCGGCGACCACGTTCAGGCCCAGGGAGTGGGCCATCGTGATCACGGTGCTGGTGATCGCGGCATCCTCCGGGTCGTGGGTCAGGTCACCGATGAAGGCCTTGTCGATCTTGATCGTGGTGATCGGCAGGCGCTTGAGATAGGCCAGCGAGGAATAGCCGGTGCCGAAATCGTCGATCGCCAGCGACACGCCCAGCTCCCGGAACGCCTGCAGCTTGGCCGCCGTGTGCTCGGCGTTGGCCATCAGCACGCTTTCGGTGAGTTCGAGTTCCAGCGCGCTCGGCGGCAGCGCGATGTCGGCCAGCACCCGGCTCACCACCTCCGGGAAATCGCCGCGCAGCAGCTGCAGCACCGACACGTTCACCGACACGGTGAGGTCGGTCAACCCGTGCTGGCGCCAGCGCTGCAGGGTCAGGCAGGCCTCGCGCAGCACCCACTCGCCGATCTCCAGGATCAGCCCGCTTTCCTCGGCCATCGGGATGAACTCGGCCGGCGGGATCTCGCCGTGCTCGTCGCTGTGCCAGCGCAGCAGCGCCTCGACCCCGGTGATCCGGCCTTCCGCCAGCGCCATCTGCGGCTGGAACACCAGCCGCAGCTCGCCGCGGTCGAGCACCTTGCGCAGCGCGCCGGAGATGGTGGCGCGCTGACGCACCACCACGTCCATCGCGTCGTCGTAGCGCATGAAGGTGCGCCGGCCCGCGGCCTTGGCCTGGTACATCGCGGTGTCGGCCTGCTTGAGCAGTTCGGTCGGCACGTGCGCGTGGTCGGGATACAGGCTGATGCCGATCGAGGGCGAGATCGCGATCTCGCGGCGGTCGTCGAGCAGCAGCGGCGCTTCGAACGCCATGATGATCTCGCGTGCGACGCGGTCGGCGTCCTCGGGCGTCTCGAGGTTCTCCAGCACCACGGTGAACTCGTCGCCGCCCAGGCGCGCGACCGTGTGATGCATGCCCACGGTCTGCTGCAGGCGCGCGGCGGCGGCGCGCAGGATGCGGTCGCCGGCGGCGTGGCCGAGCGAGTCGTTGACGTCCTTGAACCGGTCCAGGTCGAGGAACAGCACCGCGATCCGGTTGTCCTCGCGGTGCGCGCGCACGATCGCGCGCGACAGGCGCTCGGACAGCAGCGAGCGGTTGGGCAGGTTGGTCAGGGTGTCGAAGTTGGCCAGGTAGCGCAGTTCCTGCTCGGCGCGCTTCTGCTGGGTGATGTCGTTGAGCACCGCCACGTACAGGATCAGCTGGCCGTTCTTGTCGTAGACCGTGCTCGACTCGATCTGGCACAGGAACTCCTCGCCGTCCTTGCGCCGCTGCCAGATCTCGCCGTTCCAGCGCCCCTTGCGCCGGATCTGCTCGCGGATGTGCTGGTAGAAGGCGGCGTCGTGCTGGAGGCTGTCGAGGATGCTCGAGTTGCGGCCGATCACGTCCTCCTCGTCGTAGCCGGTCATGCGCAGGAACGCCGGGTTGACCGAGACGAAATCGAAGTTGCGGTCGATCACCGCCACCGCCTCGTTCATGCTGCGCAGCACTTCGCTGGAGATGCGCAGTTCGCGCTCGGCCGCGCGGGTGGAGGTGATGTTGAGCGCGGTGCCGGCGATGCGCTGGATGTGGCCCTTGGTGTCGCGCGCCACCGCGCGGCCGCGGGCCCGCATCCACACCCAGTCGCCGCGTGCGTTCGAGACCCGCAGCTCGGCCAGGAACGTGTCGGTGTGGCCGGCGATGTAGTCCTCCACCCGCTGCCGCACCATCGGCAGGTCGTCGGGATGGACAACGCCCTCCACGTCGCTGATCGCCTCGGCGAGTTCGTCCGACGGCGTCTCGCCCGATTCCAGCGCCAGGCGGTGCAGCTTGCCCGCGGCCACGTCGTAGGCCCAGTATCGTTCTCCGGTGGCCCACAGCGCCAGCTTCAGGCGTTCTTCCCGGTCGCGCAGGCGGTCGACGTACGAGCGTTCGCTCTGCCGGCGCCGCAGGATGATGAACGCGAGCGCGACCAGCAGTACCGACACGGCGGCCGCCGCGGCCAGCAACTGGAGGTCCTCCGAATTGGTCGGCACGCGGAGGTCCCCTGCGCTTCCGTTCATGGATGGTCGCGAGTGTAGGCGCCCGCGGCGCCCGGCGCCACGCCGCGTCGACGCCGCCGGGACATGCGGAGGCGCACGGTGGCATGCACTCGCGCGGGCGACGCTCTAGACTTGCCGCAGCGAAGGAGGAAACGCACGTGTCAGAAGCCATGCCGTCGTTGTCCGAGGTCGAAGCGGCCAGCCGTGAACGCGGGCTCGGCAGCGGCGCCTCCGAGCTGCACGGCGCGCTGTGCGGTTGGCTGGCCGGCGGCGGCGAGGGCGGGCCGGACTGGCCGGCGCGGGTGCTCGCCGACGAGGGACTGGCCGCGGTTGGCGCGGGCGACGTGCTCGACCGGTTGCGCGCCTCCACCGCGGCGCAGCTGGAGGATCGCGACTTCGGCTTCGAACTGCTGCTGCCCGATGCGGACGCGCCACTGGTCGAGCGCAGCGGCGCGCTGTTCGACTGGTGCCGCGGGTTCGTCGGTGCCTTCGGCCTGGCCGCGGGCGCGTCGCCGCCGCTGTCGGAAGAGGGCGCCGAGGCGCTGGCCGACCTGGTGCGCCTGTCCGCCGCCACCCCGGAAGACGACGGGGACCAGGAAGATGAGGAGGCGCTGGTCGAGATCGAGGAGTACGTGCGCGTCGCGGTGCTGCTGCTGCACGGCGACTGCGCGATGGGGCCGCGCCATCGCGGCCGCCTGAACTGACCGTGGCGCCCCCGATGCGCGCGACCACCGGGATCCCGGCCCAGGGCTATGCCCGGCGCCGCCGGCAGCTGATGCGGATGGCCGGCGAGGAGGCGATCCTGGTGCTGCCTTCGGCGCCCGAACGCGTGCGCAGCCGCGACACGCACTATCCGTACCGCCAGGATTCGGACCTGTGGTACCTGACCGGGTTCGCCGAGCCCGAGGCGGTGCTGGTGCTGGTGCCCGGGCGGCGACACGGCGAGGCGCTGCTGTTCTGCCGCGAGCGCGACCCCGAGCGCGAAGGCTGGGACGGCCCGCGCGCCGGGCCCGAGGGTGCGGTCGAGGGGTTCGGCATGGACGACGCCTATCCGATCGACGACCTGGACGAGATCCTGCCCGGCCTGCTCGAGGGGCGTACCCGGGTGTACTACCACTTCGGCCGCGACACCGAGTTCGACCTCAAGCTGATCGGCTGGCTCAACCGCGTCCGCGCGCAGGTGCGCATGGGCGCGCAGCCGCCGCACGAGTTCCTCGAACTGGGCCACCTGCTCGACGAGATGCGGCTGTTCAAGTCGCGCGACGAGCTGAAGCTGATGCGCCGCGCGGCGAAGATCAGCGTGCAGGCGCACGAAGCGGCGATGCGCGCCGCTCGCCCGGGCGTGTACGAATACGAACTGCAGGCCGAACTCGAGCGCGTGTTCCGCGCCGCCGATGCGCAGCCGGCCTACGAGAGCATCGTCGGCGCCGGCGCCAATGCCTGCGTGCTGCACTACCGCGCCAACCGCGGCCAGACGCGCGACGGCGACCTGGTGCTGATCGATGCCGGCGCCGAGTACCGCGGCTATGCAGCCGACATCACCCGCACGTTCCCCGCCAACGGCCGCTTCACCCGCGAGCAGCGGGCGCTGCACGACCTGGTCTGCGCCGCGCAGGCGGCGGCGCTGGCGCAGGCGCGCCCGGGCGTGGCCTACGAGGCGGGCCACCACGCCGCGGTGGAAACCCTGACCGAAGGCCTGCTCCGGCTCGGGCTGCTCAAGGGGCGGCTGGAAAAAGCCATCGCCGACGGGCAGTACAAGCGCTACTACCGGCACAAGACCGGCCACTGGCTCGGGCTCGACGTGCACGACGTCGGCGACTACCGCATCGACGGCGAGTCTCGCCTGCTGGAGCCGGGCATGGTGTTCACCATCGAGCCTGGCCTGTACGTGCCGGCGGACGACACCACGGTGCCGGCGAAGTGGCGCGGCATCGGCATCCGGATCGAGGACGATGTCGCGATCACCGCGGACGGGCACGAGGTGCTGACCGAGGGGCTGGCGCGCGACGCCGGGGAGATCGAGGCGTTCATGGCGGGACGCTGAGCGGGTACGGGATGTCCCGGCGCGACACCGGCGTCTCCGGACGCGGGGTGCGCTCGCCATGGTTGCGGGCAGGCGATGTCCGTCCGAGTCCCGGGTGCGCTCCACGTGCCCGGGCTGCGGGTGCGAAGCCCAGGGGTCAGCGTTCGAGCACGGTAAGCAGGGCGCGGTAATCGTTGTCCAGCGGCGTGGCGGACGCCGGTCTGGCGAGGCATTCGGCCAGGGCTGGCGGCGGCTGCACCGCATGCCCGACCAGCGGCTCGACGATGCTTTCGAACTTGGCCGGGTGCGCGGTGGCCACCACCGCCCACGGGCGCGTGTCGCCAGCCTCGCGCAGCGACTGCAGCACGTGCAGCGCGGTCGCGGTGTGCGGGCAGGGCACGATGCCGTGGCGCGACGGGGCGGCGCGGATCGTCTCGCGGATGGTGGCATCTTCCACGGACGTCGCCACGAACGCCGCGCGCAGGGCCGCATCGTCCGCGTGCCAGTGGCGCAGGCGTTCGAAGTTGCTGGGCGCGCCCACGTCCATCGCGTTGGCGAGCGTGGCGCGCGTGGGCCGGGCGGCGTAGCCGGCGCCGGCGAAGAACCGCGGCAGGGTGT
Source organism: Luteimonas rhizosphaericola (assembly GCF_029888045.1). Classification (GTDB taxonomy): domain Bacteria; phylum Pseudomonadota; class Gammaproteobacteria; order Xanthomonadales; family Xanthomonadaceae; genus Luteimonas; species Luteimonas rhizosphaericola. The sequence goes on from NZ_JARXRN010000025.1 coordinate 621,407, forward strand.
CGTTGGCGTTGCAGGCCAGGCGGATCTCGCCGACTTGCGCGCCCATCGTGCGCGCCACGAACGCGGCGCTGGCGTTGCCGAGGTTGCCGGTGGGCACGATCAGGTTCAGCGGCCGCCCGTGCGCGGCGTGGAAGTGCGCGGCGGCGTGCGCGTAGTACGCCGCCTGCGGCAGCAGCCGGCCGAGGCTGATGCTGTTGGCCGAGCCCAGCGGCACGCGCGCGCGCAGCGCCTCGTCCGACAGCGCCTGCTTGGCCAGCCGCTGGCAGTCGTCGAAGCTGCCCTCGACCCGGAACGCCGAAACGTTGTCGCCCCAGCAGCCCAGCCCGTGCGCCTGTCGCGGCGAGACCTTGCCGTCCGGATACAGGATCACGACCCGGAAGCCCGGCCGGCCGTGAAACGCGGCGGCGACCGCGGCGCCGGTGTCGCCGGAGGTGGCGACCACGATCGTCGTCGGCGGCGCGGCGGGATCGCGCAGCGACTCCAGCGCCAGCGCGAGGAAACGCGCGGCGTAGTCCTTGAATGCGGCGGTGGGGCCGTGGAACAGCTCGAGCACGTGGTCGCCATTGCCCGCCAGCGGTCGCAGCGGGGCATCGAACGCGAACGCCTCGGCGCAGATTTCCGCGAGGCGGTCGCGCAGGGCGGAGTCCTCGAAATACGGCGCAAGCGTCCGGGTCGCGGTGGCCGCGAGCGCATCGCACGGCGTCCCGAATTCGACGCGCGGCAGGCGCTCGGGCACGTACAGCCCGCCGTCGGGCGCGAGGCCCGCGACCAGGGCGGTGTCGATCGGGGTCGGCGGAACCTGTCCTCGGGTGCTGATGAACTGCATCGGTGTCTCGGAACGGAAACGGAATCGGATCGCCGCTGGCGTGGCGGGAGGGATGCCCGGTCAGGACAGGGCGAAGTGGCATGCGGTGCGCCGCCGGCTCACGACGCCAGGTCGAGCACCTCGGCGCGCGCCGCGTCCACTGGCGTCACATAGGCCTGCGCCCGGATCCCCGCGTCCACGAACGCGCCCTGCATCGCCGGCGCCGCGGCCTCGGCCGCGGCGCGCGAGTCGAACCAGGCGAACACGCTGGGGCCGCCGCCGGAGATGCTGGCGCCCAGCGCGTCGTGCGCGAGCGCGGCCGCCTTGACCTGCGCGAAGCCGGGGATCAGCGGCGCGCGCCGCGGCTCCACCAGCACGTCGTGCAGTCCGTCGCGGATCAGCCCGCGGTCGCCGCGCTGCAGCCCGAGCAGGAACTGCGCCAGGTGCGCGGTCTGCGCGACCACTTCCGCCAGCGGATACGGCTCGGCCAGCACCGCGCGCGAGCGCCGGGTCTCGAGCACCTGGTCGGGATGCACCACCACCGCGTGCAGCCAGGCCGGTACCTCGATCCGCAGCGCGCGCGTGGCCGTCGCCAGCGCCACGCCGCCGAGCAGCATCGGCGCCACGTTGTCGCCATGGCGGCTCCCACTGGCGATCGCTTCACCGGCCAGTGCGCATTCGTACAGCGCCTCGCGCGTCAGCGGCGCGTCGAGCAGCGCGTTCGCCGCCACCAGGGCGGCCACGCACGAGGCCGCCGATCCGCCGAGTCCCGAGCCCAGCGGGATGCCCTTGCGCAGCTCCAGCGCGAAGCCGAACGGCGCCCCCACTGTCTCGCGCAGTGCGAGCAGGGCGCCGCCCGCGGTGTTGCGCTCCGCATCCAGGGGCAGGGCGTCCACGCCGGCGATGTCGCCGGTGATCGCGTCGATGCGCACAGTCTGTTCTTCGATCCGGCGCACGGTGGCCACGTCGCGCGGCCCCTCGACGGCGTGTCCGAGCAGGTCGAAGCCGACCCCGATATTGCCCACGCTCGCGGGCGCGAAGGCGGTGGCGGCGCGGATCATGCGTGCAGGCCGATGCCGTCGCTGAGCGAATGCGCGATCGCGAGGATATCGCCGAACACGCCGGCCGCGGTCACCTGCGGGCCGGCGCCCGGGCCCTGCACCACCAGCGGATTGCTGGCGTAGCGCGCGGTGGTGAACTGCACCAGGTTGTCGGTCAGCCGGGTGTGGCGGCAGGCGTGGTCGGGCGGCAGCGCCGCCACGCCCACGCGCGCGCCGTGCTCGCGCGAGAGGTGGGCGATGTGCCGCAGCGCCAAGCCGTCCGCCTGGGCGGCGGCCAGGCGCGCCTGCATCGGTGCATCGAGTTCTTCCAGCCGGTCGAGGAACTCGTCGCGCGGCACGCCGCGCAGCGCCTCGGGCACCAGGTTCTCCACGTCGACGTCGTCGAGCGACAGCTCGCGTCCCGCTTCGCGCGCCAGGATCACCAGCTTGCGCGCCACGTCCAGCCCGGAGAGGTCGTCGCGCGGGTCCGGTTCGGTATAGCCGAGCTCGCGCGCCTGCCGCACGAGGGCGGAGAACGGGCGGCTGCCGTCGAAACTGTTGAACAGCCACGCCAGCGTGCCCGAGAGCATGCCGTCGATGGCCTCGATCTCGTCGCCGGTGTCGAGCAGGTTGCGCAGGGTGCTGATCACCGGCAGGCCCGCGCCCACGGTGGCCTCGTACATGAAGCGCGCGCCGCCGCGCTGCGCCTCGCGGATGGCCACGTAGCGCTCCCATCCGCCGCTGCCGGCGTGCTTGCTCGGTGTCACCACGTGGATGCCGGCCGCGAGCCACTCCGGATAGCGGCGCGCCACCGCCTCGCTGCCGCTGCAGTCGACGATCAGCGCGTGCGGCAGGTGTTCGGCGCGGATGTGCGCGGCGAAGGCGTCGACGTCGAACGAGGGCGTGCTCATGTCGGCCAGGCGCGTGGTGGCCTCGTCGGGATGGATCGCGAAATGGTCCAGCGCCATGTAGCCGCTGTTGGCGATGCCGCGCAGGCGCAGGTCGACCCGGGAGCTGGCGCGCAGCCGCGGCAGCACCGCCGCCATCTGCGAGAGCAGTTCGCGGCCGACTTGGCCCGGGCCGATCAGGCCGATCGAGACCGTCTGCGGCGACAGCCAGAACGCCGAATGCGCCGCGCGCAGCGCGCGGGTGGCATCGGCATCGGCGATCGCGACCGAGATGTTGCGCTCGCTCGCGCCCTGGGCGATGGCGCGGATGTTCACCCGCGCCTGCGCCAGCGCCGCGAACAGGCGCGCGGCCACGCCCGGGATCCCGACCATGCCGTCGCCGACCGCGGCCAGGATGGAGATGTCGCGGGTCACGCTGACGCCCTGGGTCTGGGTGTCGGCGATGGCCTCGGCGAACGCCGATTCCACCGCGGCGCGCGCGCGGTCGACCTGGCCGGCGCGCACCACGCAGCAGATCGAGTGCTCGGACGAGCCCTGCGAGATCATCACCACCGACACGCCCGCGCGGTGCAGCGCCGCGAACAGGCGCTCGGCCGCGCCGGGCACGCCGACCATGCCGTTGCCGGCCAGCTCCAGCACCGCCATGTCGCGGACGATGGTGAGGCCCTTCACCGGCGAGAGTTCGGCGTCGCCCGCCGGGTTCTCGGCCAGGATCCAGGTGCCGGGCGCGGACGGGTTGAGCGTGTTGCGGATGCACAGCGGGATCGCGCGCGACTGCACCGGCGCCATCGTCTGCGGGTGCAGCACCTTGGCGCCGAAGTACGCCAGTTCGCAGGCCTCGGCGTAGGACATCGTCGGCAGCACCATGGCATCGGGCACCAGCCGCGGGTCGGCCGAAAGCACGCCGTCGACGTCGGTCCAGATCAGCAGTTCGTCGGCGTCGAACAGGTTGGCGAAGATCGCGGCGGAATAGTCGCTGCCGTTGCGCCCGAGGGTGGTGCTGCGGCCGTCGGCGTCGCGCGCGACGAAGCCGGTGATCACCACGCGCGACGGCCGGCGGCGCGCGCGCCAGTCGGCGAAGCGTTCGCGCGAGGCATCCCAGTCGACGCCCACGCCCATCTCGCCCGGGTGCACCACCAGCACGTCGCGCGCATCCAGGCGCTGCCAGCCCGCGGCCTCGCCGCCGAGCGCGGCCTGCACCAGGCGCGAGGACACCAGTTCGCCCAGCCCGTGCACCTGCGCCACCAGCGGCGCGAGGTCGCCGGTGGCGGAGGCGAGCGCGAGCAGGTCGTCGCGCAGGCCGTCGAAGTCGCGGCCGAGGGCGTCGCGCAGGCCGTGCCGCGCATCGGGATCGAGCGTGTCGGCGGTGGCGAGGTGGCGCTCGCGCAACGCCGACCAGTCCGCGCTCCAGTCCTGGCCGGAGGCGGCCTGTTCCGCCATCGCCACCAGTGCGTTGGTGGTGCCGGCCATCGCCGAAACGACCACGGCGCGGATGTCGGCGCCGTCGTCCACCAGCGGCGCCAGCGCGGCGATGCGGGCGGCGTCGGCGACGCTGCTGCCGCCGAACTTGTGCACGCGGGTCAGCGCCGCCGGGCGCAGCGCCTGCAGCACGGCGGAGGCGGGAGACGCGGCGGCCTCGTCGAGGGTCTGGGAAGGCGCGGACGACATGGGAAGCTCCGGTTGGGGCTCCGCGTCCGACGAGGGGGGAGGCCGTGCGGCCCGCACCCGAGTCGGGTGCGGAGCGGCGTGTTCGATCAGTCCTGCACGCGCGTCCGCACCCCGGCCCCAATGGTGCCGGTGGTGGTAATCGTCGCAATCGCAACCGTCCGCGCGCGGAACACGGCGGTGCGGGGGGCGGCGAAGGTGCGGACGGGCGACATGGCCGCCATGAATACCGGACGTTGGTGCGGCGCGTCAAGACACGGTTTTGCTTGCATCGGGAACCATCGCGACGGGCTCCTCTGCGCGTGGCAGGGGTAAGCGAAGCGCACCCGCGGCTCCGCTGAGCAGGAGGTCGACGACGCCATCGCCGCCTCGCCATCCATCACCTGGGTCGACAACGTGTCCCCGGGATCTGCCGCATGCTCTCTGTGGGACCACGCGCCAAGCGTCACGCGGGAGCGAGGGCCAGCTGCGTTCGATGCCCGCCGCGGGCGGCATCCCGACCGAGCGCATGCGCGATTCGATGCATCGATCCGTCGCAGGGACCGGGCGTCGACCCCAAGCTGGCGCAGCGATCATGTCCTCCGCCGCGAGTGGAGGGCGTGATGCGCCGGCCCACGGCGCGCCAGTGGGATGCGGACGCCGCGTGTCCGACCGCGTGCGACTGGCGCCAGGCGCACGGGCGCGTTCTAATAAGCCTCGAAGCGGGGGTACCCGCCGCGGGCCACGGCCGGGCGGCGGGTTGAGACAGTCCCTTGGAACCTGATCCGGTTGAGACCGGCGTAGGGAAGCTTCGCAGGATGCGCCCGATGGCCGGCACGACCATGCTGCCGTGCGCGTCCCGCGCCTTCGCTTCGTTCGCGGCCTGCGAATCCCTCGCGGCCGGCCCACCGGACGATGCCGATGAACGCAGTGCCCGCTTCGCTGATCCAGCAGACCGACCAGCTCTCCGACGCCGTCACCCGGCCCATCCCCGGCTCGCGCAAGATCTTCGTCGAGGGTTCGCGCGCGGACGTGCGGGTGCCGATGCGCGAGATCCTGCTCGCGCGCACGCCGACGCTGTTCGGCGGCGAAGAGAACCCGCCCGTCACCGTCTACGACACCTCCGGCCCGTACACCGATCCCGATGCGCGCATCGACCTGTCGGCCGGCCTGCCCGCCGTGCGCGCGCGCTGGATCGAGGCGCGCGGCGACACCGAGCGGCTCGACGGGCTGAGCTCGGCGTTCGGGCGTAGCCGCGAACACGATGCGCGTCTCGACGCCGTGCGCTTCCCGCAGCGCGCGCTGCCGCGCCGCGCACGCGCCGGCGCCAACGTCACCCAGATGCACTACGCGCGCCGCGGCATCGTGACGCCCGAAATGGAATTCGTGGCGATCCGCGAAACCCAGCGGCTGGAGTCGGTGCGCGACGCGGCGCTGCGCGCGCAGCACCCTGGCGAATCCTTCGGAGCCAGCCTGCCGGCGCGGATCACGCCCGAGTTCGTGCGCGACGAGATCGCCCGCGGCCGCGCGATCCTGCCCAACAACATCAACCACCCGGAAAGCGAGCCGATGGTCATCGGCCGCAACTTCCTGACCAAGATCAACGCCAACATCGGCAACAGCGCGGTCTCGTCCGGCATCGCGGAGGAAGTCGAGAAGCTGGTCTGGGCGATTCGCTGGGGCGGCGACACGGTGATGGACCTGTCCACCGGCAAGCACATCCACGAGACCCGCGAGTGGATCGTGCGCAACTCGCCGGTGCCGATCGGCACCGTGCCGATCTACCAGGCGCTGGAGAAGGTCGACGGCCGCGCCGAGGAGCTGACCTGGGAGATCTTCCGCGACACGCTGGTCGAGCAGGCCGAGCAGGGCGTGGACTACTTCACCATCCATGCCGGCGTGTTGCTGCGCTACGTGCCGCTGACCGCCAAGCGCGTCACCGGTATCGTCTCGCGCGGCGGCTCGATCCTGGCCAAGTGGTGCCTGGCGCACCACCGCGAGAACTTCCTCTACACCCACTTCGAGGACATCTGCGAGATCATGAAGGCCTACGACGTGGCCTTCTCGCTGGGCGACGGGTTGCGCCCGGGCTGCATCGCCGACGCCAACGACGCGGCGCAGTTCGGCGAGCTCGAAACGCTGGGCGAACTGACCAAGATCGCGTGGAAGCACGACGTGCAGACCATGATCGAAGGCCCCGGCCACGTGCCGATGCAGCTGATCAAGGAGAACATGGACAAGCAGCTGGCCGAATGCGGCGAGGCGCCGTTCTACACGCTCGGACCGCTGACGACCGACATCGCGCCGGGTTACGACCACATCACCTCGGCGATCGGCGCGGCGATGATCGGCTGGTACGGCACCGCGATGCTCTGCTACGTCACCCCGAAGGAGCACCTGGGCCTGCCCAACCGCGAGGACGTGCGCGACGGCATCATGGCGTACAAGATCGCGGCCCACGCGGCCGACCTGGCCAAGGGCCATCCCGGGGCCCAGGTGCGTGACAACGCGCTGTCGAAGGCGCGCTTCGAGTTCCGCTGGGAAGACCAGTTCCACCTCGGCCTGGATCCGGAGAAGGCCAAGGCCTTCCACGACGAGACCCTGCCCAAGGACGCGCACAAGCTGGCCCACTTCTGCTCCATGTGCGGCCCGCACTTCTGCTCGATGAAGATCACCCAGGACGTGCGCGACTACGCGGCCGAGCACGGGGTGGACGCGCAGGTGGCCCTGGATGCCGGCATGGCGGAGAAGGCGGCCCAGTTCCGCGAGCAGGGCGCGGAGGTCTACCGGCCAGGCTGACCGCCGGGCGCGGGACGGCCACTGGAGAGGGCTTCGGCGCGTCCTTCCGGCTGTTCGCCACTGGCCGGTACGGCCGGCCGCACCGGCCGGCGACCGCCCGGGTGCCTGGTGGCCCGGCCCAGCGCGACCGGGCGCTGTGGGAAGGACGCCACCCCAAAAAAAAGGCGCCGCGAGCGGCGCCAGGGTTCGATCGGAGAGAGAGAGCCGATGCGATGGGACGTGGATCTGTGGGCGACAGTGTGCCGAGTGGCGGTTGAAGGCGATGTGCAGCGACCGACATCCGGTGTTGCTGAACCCGGCGGTTCGGCGCGTGGCGGTCGGTGCGCCTGGCGGTCCGGCCGCCGCCGTCCCCCGGCGTGGTCGCCGGGCGCGTGCCGGGGCATTCACTCCGTGTAGCGGGGCGCGTGCTAGCGTTCCGCGCATCCGTCAGGAGGAGTCGCCATGAGAACGTTCCGCGTCGCCGCGTGGGTCCTGGGGCTGGCGGCCATCGCCCTGCTCGCGGGCTGTGCCACCGGTCCCCGCATCACCACCGAGGCCGATCCCGAGGCCAATTTCGCCAGCTACCGGACCTTCGGTTTCTACTCGCCGCTGGCGATCGAGAAGGAAGGCTACAGCTCGGCCGCCAGCGAGCGCATGAAGGCCGCCGCCCGCGCGCAGATGGAAGCGCGCGGCTACGTGTTCACCACCGAGCGCCCGGACCTGTGGCTGAACATCAACGCCTATACCCAGCAGCGCACCGACGTCACCTCGATGCCGAGCGTGGATTACGCGTACTACTACAGCTACCGCGCCCGCGGCTACTACGTGGTGCCGTACTGGCGCGACCGCACCGACGTGTACCGCTACACCGAGGGCACGCTCAACGTCGACCTGGTCGATGTCGAGCGCAACCGCCTGGTGTGGGAAGGCATCGCCGTGGGCCGCGTGTCGCGCGAGAAGGATCCCGCCAAGCGTGATGCGCGCATCAACGACACGATGGCCGAGATCTTCGCCCAGTACCCGTATCGCGCCGGCTCGGTGCCCGCTCCGCAGTAGCGCATCCCGGCGACGCCCGGCCCGCCTCGCGCGGGCCGGGTCCGTTCTGCGATCAGCGCCGGTTGCGGCGCGCCTGCCGGGCGTATTCGTCGGCTTCGATCGTCTCGACCGACTGGACCGCGCAGCTGGCATTGCGGGCGCGGACGGCACTCCCCTCCGGGCACAGCTGGTTGTCCTGGCCGCCGGTTTCGATCCGGATCGCCGAACTGCGGGCGATCGCGTCGCAGTGGCTGCGGAAGCCGACGCGGTAGTGCGCATCGCCGTCCTTGAGCAGGATCTGCTGGTTGCCGGCCACGCGCGTGCCCTGGTGCTGGGGCGACAGCGTGACGCAGCTGGCGAGCGCAGCGGATTCCTTGGCCTCCGCCGCCATCAGCGGCGTGGCGAGCAGCAGCGCCGCGAACACGGCGGCGCAGGTGGAAGTGACGGTCTTCATGTCGATGTCCTCGTGTCGTGGGGTCGTGACCACGAGCGCAGGCTACGCATCGCCGCGACGCGCCGAATCTGCCTGAAGTGCCCGTGACGTGCGTCAGGCGTTCGCGCCAGATGCGGCAAGGTGTCCGATGCGCTGTGGAATGCGCCCGGGCGCTGCGTCCCCACGCGCCTGCAACTGGTTGCAGATGTGCCCGATTCCATCGCGTGCGGTCGTCGGTTCTGATGCAACCATCCGGCCTTCGCGCGCATCGCAGGTCCGCACGATCGCAGTCCCAGACCAATGACACATGCGCGGCCTCTCCGCGGGTGCGAGGCTGCGCGGAGACTGGGCGGGCGCCGCCGACCCGGAGCCGGAACACGGGCATGCAAGACGACTCCCCCACATCGCACTCGCGCACCGCTCGCTGCGTCCGTCGCCCGCCGGGCGCATGATCGCCGCGCCTGCCCCGTGGCTTCGCCTGCTGGAGTGCGAGGTCGACACGGTACGCCGCGTGGTCGCACGCGCGGACGGCACGTCGTTGCGGGTCACGATCAAGGCGATGCAGGTGCTGCTGGTGCTGGCCGAACGGCGCGGCAGCGTGGTGTCGCGCGAGGCGCTGCTCGAACGGGTCTGGCCACACACCATGCCGACCGACGACGTGGTCACCCAGGCGGTGGCGCAGCTGCGCAAGGCCTTCGGCGACGATCGCGACGCGCCGCGCTACATCGAGACCATCGCCAAGGCCGGCTATCGGCTGCTGCCGCAGGTCGAGTGGGACGAGGCGGGACCGCCCAGTGCCGTGGCGGGGGGGAACCAGGACGCGACGTCGCTGTCGGTTCCATCGCCGCCGGCGACTCCTGCGCCCGGACCGGAGTCCACGCGGACGTCGGCGTCGCACGGCGAGGTCACTCCGGGGATCGACGCGGCGCTGGCCCTTCCGCCCGCCGCCGGCCTCCGCCCTGCCGATGCGGCGCCCGCCGCGCGCGCAACGATGTCGCCTGCAGCCTGGCTGCTCCTGGGCCTGGCGGTCGCGCTGATGGCCGCGCTCGCGCTGCTGGCCGGCCGCAGGCCGGCGGACGCGAGCGCCGTTGCCGGGATGCAGGCTGCGCCGGAGGGACTGGCACAGGTGTCCTACCGCGCCATCACCTCCACGCCGGGGCAGGAACGGATGCCCGCGCTGTCGCCCGATGGCACCCGGGTCGCCTTCACCCAGGCAGGACGGGAAGGCGAGGGCGGAACGCTGATGCTGCAGGCAGTGGACACGGTCGCGACCCGCGTCCTCGTGCCGCCCGAGGCCGGGCACTCGGACGTGATGCCGGCCTGGTCGCCCGACGGTGCGCGCATCGCGTTCGTGCGCGTCTCGCCGCAGGGCTGCCGGATCATGCTGGTCGACGCGAACGGCGGACCGGCGCATGAGGCGGCCCCGTGCCTGCGCGGGGCGTATTCGATGTACGACTGGACTCCCGATGGCACCGCGCTGGTGATGGGCGGCATGCGCGTGGACGGCGAAGCGAGCGCGCCGCTGCAGCGGCTCGACCTCGCCACCGGGCGATGGCGACCGATGGCCTACGGCATCGCCGCCGGCGACGTGGACCTGGTGCCACGCCATTCCCCGGATGGCCGCTGGCTCGGATTCCGTCGCAACCTCTCGCTCGCCGACCTGTGGCTGATGCCGGCCGCGGGCGGCACGCCGCGGCGGCTGACGACCCTGCGGGGCGACATCCGCGGCTGGGACTGGCTGCCGGACGGCAGCGGCCTGGTCTTCAGCCACGTGACCGGGGACGCCAGCCTGTACCTGTACCGGCTCGCGGACGGGTCGATCCACCCGCTACCGTCGCTGCCGACGGGCAACGCCGTGCACCCGGACCTGGCGGCGCGCGCCTGGCAGATGGTGTTCGAGATCGACCAGTCGCGCAGCGGCGTGTTCCGCGTGCGGCTCGATGCGCCGGATGCCGGCGATGCGCCCGAACCGGTGTTCGCCTCCAGCGGCGTGGACATGCTGCCGGCGATCTCGCCCGACGGCCGCACCCTGGCGTTCGTGTCCGACCGCACGCTGTCGGTGCAGCTGTGGCTGGGCGAGGTCGACAGGCCCGGCTCGCTGCGGGCGGTCGAAGGCCTGCGTCCGGTGCCGCGGCACCCGCCGGCCTGGTCGGAGGACGGACGCACGCTGCTGATGCTCGGCAAGACCGGCGCCGGCGATCGCGTGTTCGAGGTGGAAGTGGCGAGTGGCCGCGTGCGGACCGTGGACGTGCCCGGCGCCAGCCCGGTGTTCGCCGCCTACGGCGCGCGGCCCGGCGAACTGCTGGTGGGGGTGGACGGCGGCCAGGGACGGATCCGGCTGGTGCTGTACGCGCGCGACGGCTGGCGCGCGCTGGCGTCGCTGGATGATGTCGCCGTCGCGCGCTACGACCCGGTCGGCAATCGCGTCTACTTCACCCGCCCCTCGCGGGCCGGGTTGTGGCGCGCCGGACCCGCACTGGAGGACGTGGCCCCGGTCAGCGACGTGTTCCCGGCCCCGCAGCACTATCGCCACTGGGGCGTGTTCCAGGGGCAGGTGCATTACAACGGCCCCGCAGAAGGGTGCGCGACGACCTGGCAGCCTTTGCCCGGAACGGCGGCGGCGACGCGATGCCTCTCGCGCGACAGTCTGGCGATCGCGGGCTCGCCCAGCGTCGATGCCGCGGGACGCTGGCTCTACCTCGGCCTGCCGATGGCGCAGAACATCGACATCGGATGGAGCGCATTGCCGCGCGGCTTCGCACCGGCGCCGGACTGAAGCGCACCCCTGCCGGACGTCATGCCCTCCGGCGGCGAAATGGCGTGCGACCCATGACTTTCGGATGCGCGACGGCGCAATCTCGGCAAGATTTCGGCGTTCGTTCCTGAGTTTCAGGCCCGAATGCGTCAAACAGGTGGCCAGGTTTCCACATCGGAGATGGCCATGCAGGGATACACGTTCTGGAGCGACCGCGGCGGCGCGCTCGAGATCCAGCCGCGCGCGGGCGAGGAGGAATCGCCCGCGTTGCTGCTGCTCAGCCGCGGCGGCAGCGTGGTGGTCTCGGCGCCCGCGGCCACGGTCTGGCTGGTGCTGCGCGGCAGCGCCGAGGTCGAATGTCGCGAAGGCCGGTTCCCGCTTGCGCGCGGCGGATGGCTCTCGCTGGAGCGCGATGCGCGGCCCACCGTCTACGCCGGCGGCGATGCGGTGCTGGTGGGGGTCGCGATGACCGCCGACATGCAGGCGCAACTGCACCAGTCGGCGCAGGTCGTGCTGTTCCCGGGAATGGGAACCGCCACCCGAGGGGCACGCCTGGACGCGCTGCGGTTGTGGCGGCGCTGCGCGCGCTTCGCGCGCAACGACATCCGCGCCGTCGACATGGACCGCCACCGGATCGGCCAGGTGCTGCGCCTGCTGGCGGCGCAGCAGGCGGACTACCGTTCCATGGTCGACCGCTGCCCGGGGCGCTCGTTGCGGCGCAAGCGCCAGGTCTTCTGCCGCATGCAGCGCGCCTGGCTGCACCTCGAAGGGCACATGGAACGGCCGGTGCGCATCACCGAACTGGCCGGCCTGAGCAACGTCTCGGTCTGGTACTTCACCAAGACCTTCCATGCGCTCTACGGCGAAGGTCCGCAGGCGGCATCGGCACGCCTGCGCCTGGCGCGCGCGGCGCAGCTGCTGCGGCGCACGCGGCTTTCGGTGAGCGAGGTGGGCGCGGCCTGCGGCTTCGAGAACAACTGCAGCTTCTCGCGCGCGTTCAGGGCCCAGCACGGCATGCCGCCATCGCTGTACCGGTTGGCCGATGGCGGACGGACAAGCGGCGCAAACGCTTCCGACATCGGGCGCCAAGCGAACGCGGGGTGGGCTCCGTAACGTCATCGGTGCGTTTAACGCACCCATAACGATTACTTGGAGAGACCCATGACATCTGCCTTCCGGCTGCCGCACTGCCGGCTCGCGGCGCTGGCGATCGGCATCGCCGCCGCATTGCCGGCGCTGCCGGCCATCGCCCAGGACGCCCCCGACACCGACACCCAGACCCTCGACCGCATCCAGGTGACCGGTTCGCGCATCTCGCGCGCCGACATCGAGGGCGCGGTGCCGGTGACGGTGATCGACCGCGCCACCATCGACGCCAGCGGCAAGACCTCGGTCTCCGACCTGCTGCGCGACACCACGTTCTCCTCGTTCGGCAACTTCCGCCCGCAGTCGGGCAGTTCCGCGCAGGCGGTGTCCGACGTCGACCTGCGCGGTATCGGTTCGGACCGCACCCTGGTGCTGATCGACGGCCGTCGCGCGCCGTACGCACCCTCGACCGGCACCAACGCCGACCTCAACACGATCCCGCTGGCCGCGGTGGAGCGCATCGAGATCCTGTCCGACGGCGCCTCGGCGCTGTACGGCTCCGACGCGATCGGCGGCGTGGTCAACATCATCCTGCGCAAGGACTACGACGGCGCCGAGCTGCGCTACGGCCGCGGCTCGCCCAAGGTCGACGGCGGCGATACCGAGGAGGCGTCGGTGGTGTTCGGCACCTCGTCCGACCGCGGCAGCCTGCTGCTGGGCGCCTCGATGAACTCGCGCGACATGGTGTTCACCCGCGCCCAGATCGGCGGCGACGTGCGCGGCGGCTCGATCTACGGCAACAACTTCTACTTCGAGAGCGAGACCGACCCGGGCGAGGAGGGCGCCGCCGGCGGCGCGCTGCCGGGCTACGCCTGCGACGATCCCAACTTCTGGCGCAACGGCGCCAACTGCGTGTTCGACTTCAACGCCGTGGCCGCGAACGAGGCCTCGGTGAAGAACAAGTCGCTGTTCGCGCGCGGCACCTGGCAGATCAACGACGACCTGTCGATCTACAGTTCCGCCAGCTACAGCGCCGCCGACAGCTTCGGCCGCTATGCGCCCACCCCAGGCGTGCTGTTCGTCGCCGAGGGCACCCCGAACGATCCGGTGCCGGGCGACGGGCTGGGCGCGTTCATCTACCACCGCTATGCCGCGGCCGGCAACCGCGACAACTTCGTCGACAACAACGTGCTCGACTTCAACCTCGGGTTCCAGTGGCAGGCGACCGACCGCCTGTTCGTCGACTTCGGCCTGCGCCGCAGCGACGCCACCTTCAAGGAAACCGGGCGCGGCTACATCGTCACCCCGCTGGCCGAGGCGGCCGCGGCCGACGGCTCGTACAACCTGTTCGACCCGTTCGGCAATTCCGAGGAGGTGATCAAGGGCTTCACCGCCACCATCGGCCGCGACGGCTTCTACGACATCGAGGAGCTGTACGCCAACGCCACGCTCGACCTGTTCGAGATGGGCGGCGGCACCTCGGTGGTGGCCTTCGGCGCCGAGTACCGCGACGAAGACTATGCCGACATCTACGACTCGCTGTCGGAGGCGGGCGTGGTTGCCGGCTCCTCGGGCAATTCGTCCGCCGGCCAGCGCGAGGTGTACGCGGCCTACGCCGAATGGCTGTTCCCGGTCGTGGACAGCTTCGACTTCACCCTGGCCGCGCGCTACGACCGCTACAGCGACTACGGCAGCGACCTCTCGCCCAAGGTCTCGGTGCGCTGGCAGCCGCTGGAGAATCTGACCTTCCGCGCCTCGGCCGGCGAGGGCTTCCGGGCGCCGCCGCTGACCTACATCTATTCCGAGCGCGCGTTCTCGGCCGAACAGGTGCAGGACTACCGCACCTGCCTGTCGATCGGCTTCACCTCGGCGCAGTGCGGCGGCGACGCCAACGGCGACAGCGTCGCCGACGGCCCCGAGGACGAGGACGTGGTGTCCTACCAGATCGACAGCTACTCCAGCGGCAACGTCAACCTGGAGTCGGAGAACTCGCGCCAGTACAGCATCGGCGTGGCCTGGGACGCGACCGACTGGCTCAACCTCACCCTCGACTACTACAGCGTCGAGATCGAGGACCGCATCCGCCTGATCGAGTACCAGGAGCTGGTGAACTTCGACAATGCCGGGATCGCGCTGCCGCCGGGCACCTCGGTCCTGCGCCGCAGCAACGGCTCGGTGCGCGAGATCAACACCGCCTACGCCAACGAGGGCGACCTGGAGACCAGCGGCATCGACGCCAACCTGCGCACCCGGTTCGACTTCGACGCCGCCGGGCGGCTGGAAACGTGGCTGCAGGTCTCGCGCGTACTGGACTTCACCGTCACCGACGGCGAGACGGTCAAGGACCGCCTGGGCTGGGTGACCTCGCCCGACACCCGCGCCAGCCTGCGCAACACGTGGTCGCTGGGCGGGTTCACCGCCAACTGGAACGTCAACTACATCGGCGACCAGGAGAACCCGGGCACGGTGCCGGCATTCGGCTTCCTGGCCGGCGGCGCGAACACCCGCATCGGCAGCTACACCACCCACGACCTGTCGGCGAGCTACGAGATGCCATGGAGTGCCACCGTCACCCTCGGCGTCAACAACGCGGGCGACAAGTACCCCGAGCTGGTCGGCTACGACAACCGGCCGTGGAACTTCTACCTGTACGACGCCTACGGCCGCACGGTGTACTTCCGCTACGCGCAGAAGTTCTGAGCGCAGCCGAAGCGAGGAGGGCGGGGCCGGCCCGCCCTCCTCCCTCGGGTCCTGCGTCGTGGGCCACGGGCCGCGCGCCTGCCGGGAGGTCCGAACCCCCGGGGGCCGCGTCCCGCCCGCAAGCCGGGCCCACTGGTCGTCGGCGGCCACGGAACTCCCGTGTCCCGGCGGGGTCCATATTGGAGCCCGCAGTGCGGCGCTGGCCGATCCGGACGAATGAATTCGTAAGTCGATGATCGGAAAGGTTGTTTCGGCGCCATTTACTTTCCTGTCTGGAATCCAGAGATCGTTCCATCGCTGGAATGCTGGGGAACTTTCCGTCGTCTTAGCAGTCATACAAGTCGACTGCTAGACTCCCCTACATGAAGACCCCCATGACCCACGCCCTCGTTGCCAACAACCTGCCGGTTCCCGCCTTTTCCGGGCTGACTCCGCTCGGTTCGCTGGAAGCCTACATCGGTGCGGTCCACCAGATTCCCGTGCTCTCGGTCGAGGACGAGCAGGCGCTCGCGCGCCGCTACCGCGACGACGAGGACCTCGACGCCGCGCGTGAACTGGTGCATTCGCACCTGCGCTTCGTGGTGCACGTCGCCCGCGGCTACAGCGGCTACGGGCTGCAGCTCGGCGACTTGATCCAGGAAGGCAACATCGGCCTGATGAAGGCGGTCAAGCGCTTCGATCCCGACATCGGCGTGCGCCTGGTGAGCTTCGCGGTGCACTGGATCCGCGCCGAGATGCACGAGTTCATCCTCAAAAACTGGCGCATCGTGAAGGTCGCCACGACCAAGGCGCAGCGCAAGCTCTTCTTCAACCTGCGCAAGAGCAAGACCCGCCTGGGCTGGCTCAACGCCGAGGAAGTGCGCGCGGTGGCCGCCGACCTCAACGTGTCTGAGCGCGAGGTGCTGGAGATGGAGTCGCGCCTGTCCGGTCGCGACATCGGCTTCGACGCCCCGTCCGACGAGGACGACGACCATGCGCCGCCGTCGCCGTCGGCGTACCTGATCGCGCACGACGAGGATCCGGCGCAGGCCTACGAACGCAGCGACAGCGCCGACAACCGGCTCGAGCTGCTGCGCGAGGGCATGGCGCGCCTGGACGTGCGGTCGCGCGACATCATCAAGCGCCGCTGGCTCGATCCGGAGGCGAAGGTGACGCTGCAGGAACTGGCCGACGAGTACGGCGTGTCCGCCGAGCGCATCCGCCAGGTCGAAGCCAACGCGCTGAAGAAGATGAAGGCGCTGTTCGCGGCCTAGATCCGGTTCCGCGACTGACCGAATAAGCCCGGCTCCGGCCGGGCTTATTCGTTTACGGGGCGCGCGCGTTTATCCTGCAATGCCGCCACCGGCTTCGGGTCGATGACAGTCTGGGTGATCCTGTACTGGATCGGCGCCGCGCAGGCGGCGATGCTCGCATCCGCGCTGTGGCGCGCCCGCGCGAACGCGCACGCGAACCGCGTGCTGTCGGTGTGGCTGGCGATCGTGGCCGCCGATCTCGCGGTCAAGGCGGGATACATGCACTCCGCGACGAACGCGCTGGGCGATGCGTACCGGGTCGCGCGGCTGCTACCGCTGCTGTATGCGCCGATGTTCTTCGTGTACGTGCGCGTGCTGACCTTGGGCCTGAGGCCCCGCCCGGCCGAGCTCGCACACGGTGTCTGGTTCGGACTGGCGCTGGCGTGGGCCGGCGCACGCTGGTGGAGCGATGCGCCCCTGCCGGTGGCTGGTTCGTGGGATGCACCCTGGTTCGATCCGCTGCTCTACCTGGTCGCTTTTGCGTATCTCGCGGCCGCGTTCCGCTGCGCCGCCCGGCATCGTCGCCAGCTCCGGGCGCACCGCTCCGACGCCGACCGGCTGTCGCTGCGCTGGCTCACGGCGATGGCAACGGGTCAGTTCGTGATCTGGGCCATCGCGTTGGTGCAGTGGCTGGTGGATGTGCCCCACCTGGACTATTTCCTGATCTACGGCGCGGTCGCGGCCTGGGTCTGCGTGATCGGCTGGTTCAGCCTGTCCCAGCCGCCCGTGGCGACGACGGCGGAGACCGATCCCGTTGCGGACCCGTCGCTGGACCCGTCGCCGGGCGACGATGGTCTTGCCGGCGACGCGCGCGTCGACGATGTCGAGGCGCGGCTGTCTGAGCTGATGTCGCGCGAGCGCCTGTACCGCGAGCCCGCGCTGACGATCGCCCAGCTCGCACGGCGCAGCGGGTATCCCGAGTACCTGGTGTCGGCCGTGATCAACCGCCGCCTGGGGGGCAATTTCTGGGAATACGTGAACCGCCATCGGATCGAGGCGGTCCGCGCCAGCCTGTCGGATCCGGCCGAATCGCGCGCGATCCTCGAGCTCGCCTACGACGCGGGATTCACCTCCAAGTCCACCTTCAACACCGCGTTCAAGCGCCTGGTCGGCGAGACGCCCAGCGCGTTCCGGCGTCGGCACGCGGAACCGCAACCGGGGCGGGGTAAGGCGCCGGACGGCGACCGCGCGACACGGCCAGCCAGCCCGCGCACGCGGCCAGATTGAACATCCAACTCACCCAGGACACCGTCACGTACACGGGCGTGAACGGCCATTCCATCACCCCCGTGCCCACGCCCAGCATCACCCGGAACGTGATCGCACCGGTGGTCAGGGCGATGCTGTAGGCCATCCAGGTGCGGTGGCGGGGAAGGTCGCGCCGGATCGCCAGCCGGAGGCCGTTCGCGGTGATGCCGAGCCACAGCAGTGCGAGCGCGGAAAACCCCGCCCGGCTCACCCAGCCGCCATGGGCCTCCTGGGCCATGGACAGGCCGGACACGCCGCCGACCAGGATCGCCACCGCGGACGCCCGGCCGCAGACGCGGTGGATCATCGGCCACCGCCGGCGGATGCCCCGGCTCAGCTGGACCGGCACCAGCAGCAGCGCGAGCCCGGCGCCGAAGAAGTGCGCGGGCACGTCCCAGCCGGCGACGGCGAAGCGGGCCGCGAACGGATCGCCCTCGCGCACGGGCATGAGCAGGAAGAAGAACGCGTAGGCGGCCACCAGCACGCACGCCAGCGAGAACAGGGCCTGGGTCGATCGCACCAGCAGGGTCGTGGCTTGCAGCCGCATGCGCTTGCTCCATCGGGTGGGGATGGAGGCAGCATCGGCAGTTCGCGCGCCGCGGTCGTCGCAGCCGGGCGGACCGGACGTCCGCGACGTTCGATCCGGCGGGTTCGCACGTGCGCGTCAGGCCGGGGAGCGGGCCCCGGCGGCCATCACCACTTGAACAGCACCAGGCTGATCGCGAGCGCGGCCATGCCGGTGACCAGGCCGTAGACGGTCTCGTGGCCCTTGGCGTAGCGCTTGGCCGCCGGCAGCAGTTCGTCCAGCGCCAGGAAGACCATCACGCCGGCGATGAAGCCGAACACGCCGCCGAACACCGCGTCCGACAGGTACGGCCGCAGCAGCACGTAGCCGATGATCGCGCCCACCGGTTCGGCCAGCCCCGACAGCAGGCAGGCGATGAAGGCGTAGGCCTTGTTGTGGGTGGCGAAGTAGACCGGCACCGCGATCGCGATGCCCTCGGGAATGTTGTGGATCGCGATCGCGAGCGCCAGCGGCATGCCCACGCCGGGGTTCTCGAGCGTGGCGAAGAACGTCGCCAGCCCTTCCGGGAAGTTGTGCGCGGTGATCGCGATCGCGGTCAGCAGGCCCACGCGCCTGACGTAGTCGCGGTTGTGCTGGCGGAAGTAGGGATCGTCGACCTCGAGCCGCTCGTGCGGGTTGGGTACGAGCCGGTCGATGGTGACGATCAGCAGCACGCCGGCGAGGAACGACAGCGTGCCCCAGGTGAACCCGAGCCGGTCGCCGTAGGCCAAGGTGTAGGACGCGACAGACTTGTTGAGGATCTCGGCCAGCGAGACGTAGACCATCGCGCCGCCGGCGAACGCCAGGCCGAAGGCCAGCAGCCGCGCGTTGGGCTTCTTCGACGCGAACACCAGCAGGCTGCCCAGGCCCGTCGCCAGTCCCGCCCCGGTGGTCACCGCCAGTGCGATCAGCAGGTTCTGCAGCGGGATCTCGGTCATGCGGCGGGCGTTCCGGGGGACGCGCCATCCTATCCGAAGGACGGCGCGCGAAGACGCACGCGACGACGCCGGATGGATCGTTACTGTGTATCGGGACGATCGTCGCCGCCGAGGATGATCCGCGCCGCGCGCTGGTGGGTCCAGTACGCCACCGACCAGTTGAGCAGCACCACGCTGCGGTTGCGGAAGCCGATCAGGAAGAACAGGTGCGCGACCAGCCAGAACCACCAGGCAAGCATGCCCGAGAAGCGCCAGGCGCCGAGGTCGACCACCGCGGCCATGCGGCCGATGGTGGCGAGGTTGCCGAAGTCGCGATAGCGGAATGGCGCGCCTTCGCCCGGCTGCCCCGCGATGCGCTCGCGGATCATGCGCGCGACGTGGCGGCCCATCTGCTTGGCGGCCGGCGCGACCCCGGGCACGGGTCGGCCGTCGGCGCGGTCGATCGCCGCCAGGTCGCCGGCGACGAAGATCTCCGGATGTCCGGGTACCGACAGGTCGGGACGCACCCGCACGCGCCCGGCGCGGTCGAGCGGCACGTCGAGGCAGCGGCCCAGCGGCGAGGCCGACACGCCCGCGGCCCAGACGATGGTCCGGGCCGGCATGAATGTGCCGTCGCGGCGATAGCCCTCGGCGGTGATCTCCTCCACCGCCGCGCCGGTCTGGACCTCGACGCCCAGCGCTTCCAGCTGCCGGCGCGCCTTCTCCGACAGGTCCTCGGGGAAGGAGGACAGCACCCGCGGCCCGGCCTCGATCAGGCGCACCTTCGCGCGCGCCGGATCGATCCTGCGGAATTCGCCTCCGAGCGTGTGGCGCGCGATCTCCGCCAGCGTTCCCGCCAGTTCGACGCCGGTCGGTCCGCCGCCGATGATGGCGAAGCTGAGCCAGGCGTCGCGGTCGTCGGGATCGGTGGCCGCCTCGGCGCGCTCGAACGCGAGCAGCAGCTTGCGCCGCAGGTCGAGCGCATCGTCGAGGGTCTTCAGCCCCGGCGCATGCGCGGCCCACTCGTCGTGGCCGAAGTAGGCGTGCCCGGCGCCGCTGGCGAGCAGCAGGTAGTCGTAGCCGAGTCGACGGGAGCCGTCGGCATGATCGAGTTCGATCTCGCGCGCATCGGCGTGCACGCGCGTGACGGTCGCCATCTGCACCTCGACATTGCGCTGCCGCTGCAGGATCTGGCGCAGCGGCGCGGCGATGTCGGGCGCGGACAGGCCGGCCGTCGCCACCTGGTAGAGCAGCGGCTGGAACAGGTGGTGGTTGCCGCGGTCGACCAGGGTGATGCGGACCGGCGCGCGCCTG
>NZ_JARXRN010000026.1 GCF_029888045.1 Luteimonas rhizosphaericola
GCGAAGAACAACCACCGAAGCAACGGCATTGAGGAGCACAACGATCGCAATCACTAAAAGCGTCAGTTCCATCAGCGTCTCCAGAGCCGCCTAACGCCTGAGTTAAGCCGACTTGCGTAGTGGAGGCAAAGCCATGGCAAGCTCTTCTGCCATGGCTTTGGTGTAACGAAGCAAGTTCAGCTTGAACGAATTGTTAGGCGCCCCTGCCGACGATGGCACGAACGCCTTTGCTGACCTGGCTGATGCCAAAGAATACGAGCGCAGCCCCTGCGATTGCACCAGCCGCGAAGATTGCTGCGCGAGGCCAAAAATCTGCGCGATCTGGCTGGTCGCCGACAACGACGATGCCGATGAAGAGCACTGGCATGAGTGTGCCTAGCACGATGTTGGTGATTGCCGCAGCTGCCCACAGCGCTTCCTTTCCCTTTGACCAAGCGTGTTGATTGAACTTGCGAATGGCTTGGAACAGGAAACCCGACGCGATGGATAAGCCGCTCACGTAGCCCGTGCCAGCAAGAACAAAGATGTCGACAATCTTCATGGGACGCCTAACGCCTGAATTAAGCCGCGCCGCGAAGCGGCGTCGGCTTGAATGAATTGTTAGGGCGCGCCCGATGATGCGACATGACCCGCGCCCACATGGAACATAAAGCATTGCCCGGGTTGCAGAAGCTCTGGAGTATTGGAACGCCACCACGCAGCTGCGTCAGGACTTGATTTTTCAAGAACCTCAACGGCTGGTATGCACTCCACCACATAGCCGGTCTCAGTCTGAAACCTACGAAAGAACTTTGACAAGTACCAGCTAATCCGGCTCTTGGGGCCTGAAACAACTCCAAACGTTGGGAGTGTGTGTGGTGCAGAACTTTCTGCAACCAGCGGCAGCTCAAGGCCCACCCACTGCTCTCGAACCCAGTCGGGAGCTTCGCCAGGAGGAACCGATGTGATCTTGAGAGTTGCCATGATGGCTGCACAGCGCCCTAACACCTGAGTTAAGCCGACCCGCGAAGCGGGTTCGGCTTGAACGAATAGTTAGGCCGCAGCATGCGACGCCAGCGAGGGGCTGCGCAAGCATTTGCTTGAGATGGCCCCGAAGCCGGCTGCCCCAGCGCGCGGCGACGACCGGTCCGCTGGAAGCCGCCAAGCCCAAGGCTTGCCCTGAGATGATGCCGCCAGCCTGCAGCTTGGTTGGCCCCGCGGCACCCGAAGCCAGGCGACCAACCACAGGCATGTCCCGCGCGGCGAAACACTCGCCGAAGCGCGAAGGTAAGCAACGCAGCTACAAGCGCACGGGCGACGCGTGGGCACAGCGACTCGTTCTGCTCTTAGCGGCCTAACGCCTGAATTAAGCCGCGCCGCGAAGCGGCGTCGGCTTGAATGAACTGTTAGGCCGCGGCACCGGGCCCGCCGGACAGCGACCACGGAGCCAGCTCTATGCCCTTACGGGCCACGCGGCTACGAACCTGATTGAGCAATGACTCAAGGCTCTTTGCATCTTGAAACGTGGGGCGCAGCACTTCATCCATCCGGAGGATGGGCTCATCATTGCAATCGAAGACGCGGAACCGAATCCGATAGTCATAGTCCCAAGGCTCTGCAACACAGCGGAGAGGAGCAAACGCAGACTCAATGATCCTCGCTGCTTCCTGGGCGGATAGATCATTGAACATGCTGTGTGCTCTCCAAGCGGCCTAACGCCTGAATTAAGCCGCGCCGCGAAGCGGCGTCGGCTTGAATGAATTGTTAGCTGGCAGTTGCACGACGATTGAGCTCCATTCTTGTCTCGCAGATCACCTTGTGCGTGCATTTTGCCTGCTTGTGCAAGTACAGCCCCGAGCCGACCATAGCCGCAACCGCAACTATCACGATTGGGATAAAGACGCTAGGGAAGCGTAGAGCCGCAAGTAAACCCGCGCCCAGAAAGAAAGATGGCACGGCAAACATCATGGTCAGCTCGAAGTAGAGAGTCGTAACAAGCCGGCTCAAGTAGCGGTAACCAACTGGCTCCTTGTCGAAGCTGCGAAAGAGGTAGTCGTGCCAGTTGGAAGTGACGCTGTACTGTTCTTCGCGCTCTTTGTCCCAAGCTACTTCAAAGTTTGTACCTATTCCCTCAAGAAGCGAACCAGCCACCGCCGCCGAGGCGAAAATGAGTGCATTGGCGAGCGTGGGGTATTTATCTAAACCCAGCGTCGCGGATGTGTTCTGGACAAGTGCGAGCACCCATGGACAGATCGCGATCAATCCCGGGATAAGGATTGTGAGCAGCGATCTTGTGAGAGTCATGGGCATTGTGGGCTCCCCTTCCAACTAACGCCTGAGTTAAGCCGTGCCGCGAAGCGGCATCGGCTTGAATGAATTGTTGGGCCGCATTTGCGACCTTGGGAAGGTAAAAGTGCGTCACGAGCAACGTGGTCGTGAAGAACAGAGCAAGGAAGTAGTTGAGTGCGCCAATGAGCAGCGCGGCCTGAAGCTTTGAAGGAGCAGCTTGACGACCGCGCCAGAGCAGTACACCAGCCGCGGCGCTAGCGGCAGAAGCAGCCCAACTCACCATTTGCACGGCTGGAAGCCACGCCGCATGGGTTTGGGAGATGACTGGTACCACGGGTCCGAAAGAGCTGAGGTGCGCCACCGGGTAAAGCGCGATGATTGCCGAGACAAGCCCGCCCGTTACCAACAACGCGATGATGCTGCTCAAGAAGACCAAGATTGCGATTGCTTTGAACATGCGGCCTAACACCAGAATTAAGCCGTGCCGCGAAGCGGCATCGGCTTGAATGAATTGTTAGCTGCCAAGCGCTCGCTGCGACAGCCACCAAGCCTCAGCTTGCGCTTGAACCAGGTCCCGGAGTTGCTCTGCGATCTCTTGCGGTTCCTGCATTGGCGAGAACATTCCGTATGGCGTGTAGCAAAACCAATGGTCATTGCGGCTGGTTTCGCGATGTAGGCGCAGGCGCTTGCCATGGAAGTAGACGCGCTGCTTTGAAGGCTCCATTGCGCCGTCGTTCTTGGCGGAAGAAATCTCAACTAGAAGACAGCTGCCAGCACTGTAGTACTGCACTGTCAGCAGGTCCACGTGATCCTCGACGACCCGATGAAAATGGGGAAGACTACCTCTGAAGCCAACAGAGCGCAGATAGGGAACCAAAGTGGCCTTCAGTGCCGCCTGCATCTCATCGCGGGTATGTGTCATTGGCAGCTAACGCCTGAATTAAGCCGCGCCGCGAAGCGGCGTCGGCTTGAATGAATTGTTAGGGCTCATCCTGGGGCCTGACCCTTGCGACCGCAACAAGCCTAGCCAAACCGGACACTGATCGCAGTCGAAGGGTGGGCGCGGCCAATACCGCAAATCCAGTTGCCGCCCGCAGCTGCGACGCCAGCGCTTCGGAAGGTATCACCGGCCGTACGCCAACCAGCGAGTGGCCAAAGAGTTCCTTGAGCAGGGCCCGCAACGAATGGCGAGGAGCACGTAGCTCGCCGAGTACGCCGGAATAGCAAAGCCCTGCTGGACCGTCAGAGCGGATGCCAAGCGCACGAGTGAAAGGGGTTTGCACCCAATAGCCGTGGTCGTCCTCACGCCACACGCGACTGTCCGATAACGGCAAGGTGCTGTTGAAGAGCCACACGCCGTGTCGAATGTCTGCCATGAGCCCTAACGCTTGAGTTAAGCCGCGCCGCGAAGCGGCGTCGGCTTGAATGATTGGTTAGGCCTCGCGCGACAACGCAATGTAGTTGCCGCGACTGAAGCTTGGGTCTTCACAAAAGCCAGAGATGTGCAGTGAGCACGGAAAGCCTCCGGTTGCTACAACAAAGGCGGTGCCAGCAGCATCAATGAGCTCCAAGCCACCCACATAGTCGCAGGTAACGAAGCGGCTTCGGCTTGAACGCATTGTTAGGGCACATATGGCGAAATGTTGGTAACCGAATCGAGTCTCAAGAAAATTTGCTTACCCGCCTTTGGCCATCTCACTTCTCTTTCCACCAGTACGCCTATGAAATCTCCCTCGACGTGACTGGCGAAGTTGATGTCCAACTCGCTGAACGCAGCTAGGCCTCTGTCCGCGGGGTCAAACACGAGCACAAGCTGCCGCCCGCCATTGCTTCCACATGGCGCTATGAAGCTCCCATGAGGGGTATTGACCAAGCATCCGTGCGTAACGACCGAGCGGTCGATCAGCTTGGCTCCGTTCTTTGACAAGGCCGCAATCTCAATGTGGACAGGGTCCGACGCCACCGCTACGAGCGGGAGCGCCAGCAGCAGTGGAGCTACCGCTAGATGGCTGCGCAGAGTGCTCATGAGCCCTAACGCCTGAGTTAAGCCGCGCCGCGTAGTGGAGCAAAGCACATGGCAAGCTCTACCTGCCATGTGCTTTGTGTAACGAAGCGGCGTCGGCTTGAACGAACTGTTAGGCGGAACGCTACGACGAAAACCGGGGTGCGGCAAGCTCTTGGCTTGGGATGTGGCCGAAGCCAATGGCGCCTGGGTGCGCCGGCCCGGGACCTGTCCACGGACCTGGCCGAAGCCTGCGATGGACGGTCCGATTGCAACGCCTGAGTCCAGCCATCCGAAGCCGGCCGCGACGAACTGTCCCGGCGCGCTTGCGACTACTTGGCCGAAGCCAAAGATGATGGCAGCACGTTGGCCGATCCGATTGCGACGACACTCAATAGCACGACATTGCAGCGTGCCGCCTAACGC
>NZ_JARXRN010000027.1 GCF_029888045.1 Luteimonas rhizosphaericola
GAGCGCCAGATCACGAACGTGGCGGCGGGCACGGAAGGCACCGATGCGGTGAACGTGGACCAGCTGGAGGAGGCCACGGCGAGCAACCGCTACTTCCAGGCCACGGGCAACGATGCCGATCCGAGCGACGACGTCGGCGCGTATGCCGAGGGCGCGTACGCCACGGCGTCGGGCGAAGCGGCCAATGCCTACGGCGACGGCGCCTCGGCCTACGGCAGCGGTGCGTATGCCGAAGGCCAGAACGCGACGGCCTCGGGCTACAACGCGACCGCGGTGGCTGACGGCGCCACGGCGGTGGGCGGCAGCCTGTACTACGAGGACCCGGACACGGGCGAGGTGCTGCTGGACCAGACCACGACCGCGTCGGAAGTGGGCGCGAGCGCGTTCGGCGCCGGAGCGCAGGCCAACGGCGCGTTCAGCACCGCCAGCGGCGCGGCGGCTTCCGCCGACGGGCTGCAAGCCTCGGCGTACGGCTACAGCGCCACCGCGAGTTCTGACGCATCCAGCGCGCTTGGCGCCTTCAGCGAAGCCACCGGCGGCTTCGCCACGGCAGTGGGCTACGGCAGCGTGGCCAGCGGCGACTACGGCCTGGCGGTCGGCGGCATCGCCGACTACGGCGACCTGCTGATCGGGTTCCCGGGCCTGATCCTGCAGACCACCGAGGCGAGCGGCGTGGCCGCGACCGCGATCGGCAACGGCGCGTGGGCGACCGACATCGGCGCGACCGCCGTGGGCACCCTGGCCGAGGCCACGGGCGTGCAGACGACCTCGCTGGGCACCCTGGCGTATGCGACCGCCGACGGCGCGACCGCGCTGGGCAGCGGTTCGTCGAGCAGCGGCGTGGACTCCACCGCGGTGGGCTTCCTGGCCGGCGCGAGCGGCGAGAACAGCGTGGCCCTGGGTGCGAACTCGGAAGCCGACCGCGACAACACCGTATCGGTGGGCGCGGCCGGATCCGAGCGCCAGATCACCAACGTCGCCGCAGGCACCGAAGCCACCGACGCGGTGAACGTGGAGCAGCTCGAAGCGGTGACCGGCGACACGCGCTACTTCGCCGCCAGCGGTGGCGAGGGCAGTGACAACGCCGCATACGTGGAAGGCGAGTACGCGACCGCGTCGGGCGAGTCGGCCACGGCGACCGGGCAGGGCGCCTCGGCCTACGGCAGCGGCGCGTTCGCGCTGGCCGACACCGCGACCGCGGTGGGCTTCAACGCGGTGGCCGACCAGGCCAGCGCGCTGGCGGTGGGCGCCTCGTCCTCGGCGTTGGGCGAGTACGCCGTGGCCGTGGGCAGCGAGAGCGTGGCCGAGGGCTTCGCCGCGACCGCGACCGGTGCGGGGGCGATGGCCAGCGGCGAAGGCGCGACGGCGGCGGGTGCACTGTCGACGGCAAGCGGCGTGGAGTCGACCGCGGTGGGCGCGTTCGCCGAAGCCACGGGCGAACTGGCCACGGCGGCCGGCGCCGAGAGCGTGGCCTCGGGCAGCGAGTCCTCGGCGTTCGGCGCCCTGGCCTCGGCCTCGGACGACTACGCCACGGCCGTGGGCGGCCGCGCGGAGGCGTCGGGGTTCAACAGCACCTCGGTGGGCAGCTGGAGCGCGGCGTCGGGCTACAACGCCACGGCGCTGGGCGCCGATGCGGTGGCGGCCGGCGACGACAGCGTGGCGGTGGGCCAGTCGGCGCAGGCGACCGGCGCGGAGAGCGTGGCGGTGGGCGGCAGCTCGTTCCTGGGACTGTTCCCGACCGAGGCCTCGGGCGACTACTCGACGGCGGTGGGCGCGGGCGCCTGGGCGACCGGCACCAACGCCACCGCGCTGGGCAACTTCGCCACGGCAGAAGGCGAGGACAGCACCGCGCTGGGCGCGGGCAGCTACGCCAGCGCCAGCAATGCGGTGGCGCTGGGCGCGGGGTCGGAAGCCGACCGCGACAACAGCGTGTCGGTGGGCGCGGCAGGTGAAGAGCGCCAGATCACGAACGTGGCGGCGGCCACGGAAGCGACCGACGCGGTGAACCTGGGCCAGCTGGAAGAGGCCACGGCGAGCAACCGCTACTTCCAGGCGACCGGCAACGATGCCGATCCGAGCGACGACGTCGGCGCGTATGCCGAGGGCGCGTACGCCACGGCCTCGGGTGAAGCGGCGAACGCCTACGGCGACGGCGCCTCGGCCTACGGCAGCGGTGCGTATGCCGAAGGCCAGAACGCGACGGCGTCGGGCTACAACGCGACCGCGGTGGCCGACGGCGCCACGGCGGTGGGCGGCAGCCTGTACTACGAGGACCCGACCACGGGCGAGGTGCTGCTGGACCAGACCACGACCGCGTCGGAAGTGGGCGCGAGCGCGTTCGGCGCCGGCGCGCAGGCCAACGGTGCGTTCAGCACCGCCAGCGGCGCGGCGGCCACGGCCGATGGGCTGCAGGCGACGGCGATCGGCTACAGCAGCGTCGCCTCCGCAACCGCGACCACGAGCCTGGGCGGCTTTGCCGAGGCCACCGGGGAGTTCTCCACCGCGCTGGGCTACGGCGCCGCGGCGAGCAACACCCGGACCACCGCCGTCGGCATTTCGTCCACGGCCAGTGGCCTCAACGCCACTGCGGTCGGCAACACCGCGACCGCCAGCGGGAATGCAAGCGTGGCGATGGGCACCAGCGCCAGCGCGAGCGGGCTCAACGCGACCGCGATCGGCGGGTCGTCGCGCTCGTCGGCCGACAACACCACGTCCGTGGGCCAGCTGGCCTGGGCGACGGCCGCCGGCGGCACCGCGATCGGTCGCGATTCGTATGTCTACGGCGCAGGCGTGAACGCGACCGCGATCGGCCTCAATGCCTGGGCGAACGGCGCCAGCAGCGTCGCGCTGGGTGCCGGCGCACGGGCGACCGAGGCCAACGTGGTCTCGGTGGGCAACGGTACCGGCGGTACCCACCCGGCGACGCGCCGCATCGTCAATGTCAGCGATGGCGTGGCGGCCAGCGACGCGGCCACGGTCGGCCAGCTGGAAGCGGCCACCGGAGACACGCGCTACTTCGCCGCGTCCGGCGGAGCCGACAGCGACAACGCTGCGTATGTCGACGGCGACTACGCGACGGCGTCGGGTGAATCGGCCACGGCCGAAGGCGAAGGCGCATCGGCCTACGGCAGCGGCGCGTTCGCCCTTGCCGACGGCAGCACGGCGGTCGGCTTCAACGCCGTGGCCGACCAGGCCGGCGCGGTGGCCGTGGGCAGCGGCGCCGCCGCGCTCACGGACGGCGCCGTGGCGATCGGCGAAGGCGCCGTGGCTGAGGCCGACAACAGTGTCGCGCTCGGCCAGGGCTCGATCGCGGACCGTGCCGACAGCGTGTCGGTGGGCAGCGAGGGCAGCGAACGCCAGATCACCAACGTGGCCAATGGCCGCGTGGCGCTCGGCAGCACGGATGCGGTGACCGGCGGGCAGATGTACGACGCGCTCGACAGTGCCGCCCAGGTCATCGGCGGCGGCAGCGAGGTGACCGCGTTCGGCACGCTGTCCGCGCCGGCCTTCATGATCCAGGGCAGCACCTACTTCAGCGTCGGCGACGCCTTCGGTGCGGTGGATGCCCAGATCAGCCTGATCGACGGGCGCCTGACCGCGCTCGAGGGTGCGTCCTCGGCCAGTGCCTCGACCGCCTCCACGGCGTCGAGCGGGCGTCGACTCGGCGATGGCGGCAACGCTGGTGGCAACGCGACCGCCGGAGGCGGCAACGTGGCCGGCGGCGGCGCGAATGGTCCGGCGGTCCAGACCCCGGCCACCGCCACCGCGGTGGGTGCGGGCGCCTCGGCGACCCAGCCGACCGCCACCGCGATCGGCGACGGCGCCGTCGCCAGCGCGGAAGGGTCGGTCGCGCTCGGCCAGGGATCGGTCGCGGACCGCGCCAACACCGTCTCGGTGGGCAGCGCGGGCAACGAGCGGCAGGTCACCAACGTCGCGGCGGGCACCCAGGACACGGATGCGGTCAACGTCGCCCAGCTCGAGTCCACCGCCACCGAGGCCGTGAACACCGCCAACGCCTATACCGACCAGCGCTTCGACGCCTGGAGCGACAGCTTCTCGGCCTACCAGACCGAACTCGAGCAGCGCTTCACCGACCAGGACCGTCGCATCGACCGCCAGGGCGCGATGGGCGCGGCAATGCTGAACATGGCCACCAGCGCGGCCGGCATCCGCACCCAGAACCGGGTGGGCGTGGGCGTGGGCTTCCAGGGCGGCCAGAGCGCGCTCTCGCTGGGCTACCAGCGTGCGCTCAGCGACCGGGCGACGATCACCGTCGGCGGCGCGTTCAGCGGCGACGAGAAGTCGGTGGGCGTCGGCGCGGGCTTCGGCTGGTGATCCACCGCGGACGGCGGGCGCCGCGCGTGCCCGCCGTCCGCGACACGACACACGGTTCACGCGGCGCGCGCATGCGCATCCGTCTCCCGCGCGAATCGCTCGGAACAGTTCCATTGCAGCAGACGGTTTTCGCGGTGCGCTCGTGTTGAACGTGCCGTCCATGTGCGAGTCGATCCATGTAGCCAGAGAGGGCAATCCATGAGCAAGCGCAACATCCTCCCCTGCACCCTTGCCGTCGCCGTGATCGCGGCCATCGGCGCCACCGGTGCCACCGCGGGCAAGAAGGCCAAGTTCGCCACCGACACCACCGCGCTGTCGGCGTCGCTCGGCGACCAGCAGCTGTTCCACCGCTTCGTCGTGGAATACCGCGACGGCGCGCGCGAGAAGACCGACCGCAACGCCGCCGCCGCCAACGTGACCCGCGCCCTGTCGCGCTCGGGCCTGGCCAAGACCCGTGCCGCCAGCGCCACCCACCTGCGCAGGCTCGCCACCGGGCAGCACCTGATCAAGGTCTCGCGCAGCCTCGACCGGGTCGAGGCCGACGCGCTGCTGCGACAGCTCAAGGCCGATCCGAACGTGGTCTCGGTGCGCCCCGACCGCCTGCGCCAGATCGCGCGCGTGCCCAACGTGCAGCCGGCCTACGTGCCGAACGATCCGCTGTTCCAGGAATACCAGTGGCACATGCGCGCGCCCGACGGCGGCGCCACCTTTGACGGCGGCCCGAACCGCGGAGGCGCGAACGTCTCGGCGGCGTGGGACCTGGCCGACGGCAACGGCGTGACCATCGCCGTGCTCGACACCGGCATCACCGCGCATCCCGACGTCGACACCTCGCTGGCCGACGCCGGCTACGACTTCATCTCCGACGCCTTCGTCTCGGGCCGCGAGACCGACGACCGCGTGCCGGGCGGCTGGGACCTCGGCGACTGGACCATCGGCTACCCGGGCGCCGAAACCTGCCAGCAGCGCTACAGCTCCTGGCACGGCACCCACGTCGCAGGCACCGCCGGCGCGCAGGCCACCGACAACGGCGTCGGCATGACCGGCGTGGCCTACAACGCCAACATCCTGCCCATCCGCGTGCTCGGCCACTGCGGCGGCTACGACACCGACATCTCCGACGCCATCGTCTGGGCGGCCGGTGGCGAGGTCGAGGGCATGCCGATGAACCAGAACCCGGCCCACGTGATCAATCTGAGCCTTGGCGGTTCCGGCGAGTGCACGGCCTACGAGGCCGACGCCATCGCCCAGGCCAACGCGCTCGGCGCCGTGGTCGTGGTGGCCGCGGGCAACCAGAACGCGAACACGTCGGGCTATTCCCCCGGCAACTGCCCGGGCGTGGTCACCGTGGCCTCCAACGGCGTGACCAGCCGCCGCGCGTACTACTCCAACTACGGCGACGGAATCGAGATCGCCGCGCCGGGTGGCGGCGTCTACGCCAACGACGGCAGCAGCGGCGCGCAGATCTACGACGGCTTCATCTGGCAAGCGGTCAACCCCAGCGACACCGAGCCGATGCCGGCCGACGAGATCGCGCCCGACGGCTCCAACGGCGGCTACGGTGGTTCGGCGGGCACCTCGCAGGCGGCGCCGCACGTCGCGGGCGTGGTGGCACTGATGCAGGGCGCGCGGCTGGATGCCGACCTGCCGCTGCTCACGCCGGCCGAGGTGCTCGAGATCCTGCAGGACACCGCCACCCCGTTCACGGTGGCCCCGTCCGCCTCGCAGCCGATCGGTCCGGGCATCGTCAACGCCGCCGCCGCGGTGGCCAAGGCGATCGAACCGCCGTGCGAAGTCGACTGCGCGCCGGACGCGACCCCGGTCGTCAACGGCGTGCCGGTGACCGGCCTGTCGGGCACCGCCGGCAGCGAGAGCCTGTACAGCATCGAGGTGCCGGCAGGCGCATCTGGCCCGCTGAGCATCACCACCCAGGGCGGCAGCGGCGACGTCACCCTGCTGGTGAGCTTCGACGAGGAGCCGACGGCGGATGCCTACGACTACCGCTCCGCGCGTCCGGGCAACAACGAGACGGTGCGCATCAACGCGCCGCAGGCCGGCACGTACTACGTCAAGCTGGTCGCGACCCGCGCGTACAGCAACGTGCGCATGGTCGCCCGCCACAACTGAGTGGCACCGGCGTGAACGAAGCCCCGGCCGACCGGCCGGGGCTTTTTCGTGTCCGATGCGCGGCCCGGCCCGGGACGCGATCGGGGAGTGCCGCGGGGTGGCGGCTGCATGCGCGATGAACGCATCGTGGCCGTGATCCGGTCCGGAGCACCGCGTTGCGCACACCTGTCCAGCGCCGCCGGCCAAGCTGGTAAAGTCGAACCCCCCGACGGATGACCCTGCGTGAACGCGATTCCCGACCCGGTCGCCAGCGAGCCCGAGGCCCAGACGGCGGAAGACCGCATCCTCGCCGAACTGCTCGCCCGTCAGCAGCTCAAGGACGTGGACCTTGCCCGCGCGCGGCGCCTGCAGGAGGAAACTGGCGGGGCGATCCTGCAGCTGCTCTCGCGCCTGGGCCTGGTGTCCGAGCGCGACCACGCCGAAGCCTGCGCGCGCGCTCTCGGGCTGCGCCTGGTCGCGGTCAAGGACCTGCCGGCCGAACCGCCCGAACTGCTGCCCGACGCGCAGCCGCTGAGCGTGCGCTTCCTCAAGCAGTTCCACCTGTGCCCGATCGGCGAAAGCCGCGGCCGGCTGGCGCTGCTGATGGCCGATCCGCACGACGACTACGCGCTCGACGCGGTGCGCCTGGCGACCGGCTGCGAGGTGCAGCCGGTGGTCGGCCTGCGCTCGGAGATCGACGATCTGGTCGAACGCTGGCACGGCCAGGGCCGCAGCGCGATGGGCGCGATCGTCGAGACCGCCGACGGTGAGGGCGGCGGCGACATGGATGACGTCGAACACCTGCGCGACCTCGCCTCCGAGGCGCCGGTGATCCGGCTGGTGAACCTGGTCATCCAGCGCGCGGTGGAACTGCGCGCGTCCGACATCCACATCGAGCCGTTCGAGAACCGGCTCAAGGTGCGCTACCGCATCGACGGCGTGCTCGAGGACGGCGAGAGTCCGCCCGCGAACCTCACCGCCGCGGTGATCAGCCGCATCAAGATCATGGCCAAGCTCAACATCGCCGAGCGCCGCCTGCCGCAGGACGGTCGCATCATGCTGCGCGTCCAGGGCAAGGAACTCGACCTGCGCGTGAGCACCGTGCCCACCGCGCACGGCGAGAGCGTGGTCATGCGCCTGCTCGACCGCGAGACGGTGGTGTTCGATTTCCACCGCCTCGGCTTCACCGACGCCTTCCTGCCGCAGTTCCAGAAAGTGCTGGAGCAGCCGCACGGCATCCTGCTGGTCACCGGCCCCACCGGCTCGGGCAAGACCACCACGCTGTACACGGCGCTTTCCAAGCTCAACACGCCGGACGTGAAGATCATCACGGTCGAGGACCCGGTCGAATACCAGATCGAGGGCATCAACCAGATCCAGGCCAAGCCGCAGATCGGGCTCGACTTCGCGCATGCCCTGCGCAGCATCGTGCGCCAGGACCCGGACATCATCATGATCGGCGAGATGCGCGACCTGGAAACCGCGCGTATCGCCATCCAGTCCGCGCTCACCGGCCACCTGGTGCTGTCGACCCTGCACACCAACAATGCCGCCGGCGGCATCACCCGCATGCTCGACATGGGGGTGGAGGACTACCTGCTCACTTCCACCGTCAACGGCATCCTCGCCCAGCGCCTGGTGCGCCGGCTGGAGCCGACGCACGCGGAGAAGTACCCGGCCTCGCCCGAGGAGATCGAGAAGTTCGGCCTGAGAAGGCTGCAGCCGCAGGGCGAGATCTTCCTGTACCGGCCGCGCGGCTCCGCGATCGCGCCGACCGGCTACCTCGGCCGCACCACGATCCTCGAGTTCCTGGTGATGAACGACGAGCTGCGCCGCGCGGTGATGCGCCATGCCGGCATGGGCGAGCTGGAACAGCTCGCGCGCCAGCACGGCATGCGCACCATGTACGAGGACGGCATCGCCAAGGCGCTGGCGGGCGTGACCACGATCGAGGAAGTGCTGCGGGTGACGGAGGAAGCGTGACGCGCCGGCTCGCCCGTTCCGCGTGCGTCAACGGCCGCCTGTCTCGCTGCGTACGGGCTAGCCGCACGCATCGCTCGGGTGCGCTGCCCGCCACGGCAACTGCCGATCGCCGGTCTTCCTGTCCGCCCGTGCAGCGCGGATCGCGTCGCTGATGCCGCTGTACCGCTACAAGGCGCTCAACACGCGCGGCGAGACGCTCGAAGGCCAGATGGAAGCGGCCAGCGACAGCGAGGTCGCGCTGCGCCTGCAGGAGCTCGGCCACCTTCCCGTCGAGGCCCGGCTGGCGAGCGAAGGCGGCGGTGGCACGACGTGGCGTTCGCTGTTCCGGGCCAGCCCCTTCGCGGGCCAGCGCCTGGTCCAGTTCACCCAGCAGCTGGCGACCCTGCTCGGCGCAGGGCAGCCGCTCGACCGTGCGCTGACCATCCTGCTGGAACTTCCCGAGGAACCGGCCGCCAAGCGCACCATCGCCGAAGTGCGCGACGCGGTGCGCAGTGGCACCGCCCTGTCGACCGCGCTCGAGCGCCAGCACGGCACCTTCTCGCGCCTGTACATCAACATGGTGCGCGCCGGCGAGGCGGGGGGCAGCCTTGAGGAAACCCTGCAGCGCCTGGCCGACTATCTCGAGCGCAGCCGGCTGCTGCGCGGCCGCGTCATCAACGCCCTGATCTACCCGGCCATCCTGGTGGTGATGGTGGCGCTGTCGCTGATGTTCCTGCTCGGCTACGTGGTGCCGCAGTTCGCGGCGATGTACGAGAGTCTCGACGCGCCGCTGCCGCTGTTCACGAAGATCGTGCTGGCGCTCGGCCTGTTCGTGCGCGACTGGTGGATCGTGCTGCTGGTGGTGCCCGCGCTGGCGCTGTGGTGGCTCGACCGCCGGCTGCGCGATCCCGTCTTCCGTACCCGCTTCGACGGCTGGCTGCTGCGGCGCAAGCTGGTGGGCACGATGGCGGCGCGGCTGGAGACCGCGCGCCTGGCCCGCACCCTGGGCACCCTGCTGCGCAATGGCGTGCCGCTGATGTCGGCGCTGGGCATCGGGCGCACCGTGGTGGGGAACCGGGTGCTCGCCGCGGATGTCGAAGCGGCGGCCGAGGAGGTCAAGAACGGCGTCGGGCTCTCGACCGCGCTGGCGCGGGGCAAGCGCTTCCCGCGGCTGGCGCTGCAGATGGTGCAGGTGGGCGAGGAATCCGGCGCGCTGGATACCATGCTGCTCAAGACCGCCGACACCTTCGAGCAGGAGACCGGCCAGGCGCTCGACCGCCTGCTGGCGGCGCTGGTGCCGGCGATCACCATGCTGCTCGCGCTGGTGGTGATGGTCGTGATCCTCGCGGTGCTGGTGCCGATCTACGACCTGACCAACGTGATCGGGTGAGGCGGCCCGAACGAGGATTCATGCGCGGCGCGCGATGATGCGTGTCGCGATACACGAAATGGAGAAAGCGGACATGCGGAATCGAAAGTGGCAGGTGCGGGGCGGGGGCATGGCGCCCGAGGCAGATCCGGGAGTGGATGTTTCACGGCAGTACCGGCGTGCGCGCCCGCGCCCGGTCGACGCCCTCCGTGGCGAGCGCCTCGCTCGCATGCAGGCGGCCAGTGCAGGGCAGCGCGGATTCAGCCTGATCGAAATCATCCTGGTGGTGGTGCTCATCGGCGGCATCGTCGCGTTCGCGGCCACGCGCATCCTCGGCGGCGGCGACCGGGCGCGCGTGCGTTTGGCCGAAGCGCAGGTGCAGACACTGGCCGAGAAGGTGCACCAGTTCGAAATGGACACCGGTTCGCTGCCCGCCACGCTGGACCAGCTGGTGGTGCAGCCTGGCGGCGCGATCGGCTGGCTCGGCCCGTATGCGAAGGAGTCCGAACTGCGCGACCCGTGGAATACCGCGTTCGAGTACCGCGCGCCGGGCGACGGCAAGCCGTTCGACATCGTCAGCTACGGCGCCGACCGCAAACCCGGCGGCGACAGCGTCGACGCCGACATCCGCAACGACTGACGGCACGCGGACGCGTGATGGCTACCTGCGCGTCCGCCCGCGCTCCCGCATCCGCACCGTGATCCTGCGCCGCGCGCCCGGTGATGACCCGCGAGGGGAAGCACCTTGCCCGGAGCCGGCATGAACCACGCCGGCTGGAGCATGCGTGGCATCGCTGGCGCTGTGGCTGGGGTCGCGCGCGCCGGAGGGGGCCGCGGCGCCTTCGCCGCCGCGCGCAGGGACACGCGCCCGCCGGAGCGCGCGACGCGCCATGTGTCGAGCGCCCTGGCCCCCGGCGGGGCCGTGACGCGGGCGCCGTGGACGAGCGCCCGACAGCACGATGGCAATGGACGCGGTCCGTTCCCTGGCGTGGGCCGTGGCGACGGCGACATTGGCGCGCAGGGGGTGAGTGCACGGCAGCCGACCTGCCTGGAGCGCAGTCCATTCGCTGACATCGGCGCTGGCGATGGCCCCACTGGCGTGCGGTGGATGAGTGCACGGCAGCCGCGCCGCCTTGCGCGCAGTCCATTCGCTGGCATCGGCCGTGGCGACGACCTCACTGGCATGCGGTGGATAGATGCACGGCAGCCGAGCCGCCTTTTGCGCAGTCCATTCATTGGTGTCAGCCGTGGCGACGGCATCATTGGCGCGCAGCGGGTGGGTGAACGGCAGCGCGGATTCTCGCTGCTGGAGATGCTGCTGGTGATGGCGCTGATCGCCGCCACCGGCCTGCTGGCCGCGGGCGTGCTGACCGGCGGATTCGACCGCATGGCGCTGCGGTCGGGCGCCAAGGACATGGCCGCGCAGCTGCGGTTCGCGCGCGCCCACGCCATCGCCTCCGGCGTGCCGCAGCAGTTCCAGGTCGATCCTGCGGCCCGGACATGGCAGGGAGCGGATGGCCGTGCCGGCGAGTTGCCGGGCGAGGTGCAGGTGCGCTTCACCGGCGCGCGCGAAG
Organism: Luteimonas rhizosphaericola; assembly: GCF_029888045.1. GTDB lineage: Bacteria > Pseudomonadota > Gammaproteobacteria > Xanthomonadales > Xanthomonadaceae > Luteimonas > Luteimonas rhizosphaericola. The sequence goes on from NZ_JARXRN010000027.1 coordinate 11,347, forward strand.
TGCAGCCGGCGGCCGGCATCGGCGCGATCGTGTTCTTTGGCGACGGCGCGTCCACCGGCGGACGCGTGCAGCTGAGCCTGGGCGACGCGGCCTGGAACGTGGACGTCGCCTGGCTCACCGGCGAGGTCACGCTGCGGCGCGGCGAGGTGGCGCGTTGAACATCGTGCGCCGCGGCCGCGTGCGTCTTCCGCAGCGGGGCTACACCCTGCTGGAGATCATCGTCGCGTTCGCGGTGCTGGGCCTGGCGCTGACCCTGTTGCTGGGCACGCTGTCGGGTGGCGTGCGCCAGGTGCGCTGGTCGGCCGACAGCGCGCGCGCGGCCCTGCACGCGCAATCGCTGCTGGACGAGGTGGGCGTGGGCGAGGTGCTGGCACCCGGCATACGCGACGGCACCTTCGACGGCGGGCGCTATCGCTGGCGCCTGGACATCGAACCGTACGTGGATCGCGCGCGTCCGCCCGGGCAGCCGGCCGATCCGTTCGCACCGCAGCTGCTGCACCTGCTGCTGCAGGTGCAGTGGGGCGAGGGCACGCCGCGCGAGCGCCTGCAGCTCGAATCGCTGCGCCTGGTGCAGCCCGATCCGTCGGCGGTGTCGGGATGAGACATGGGTGGCGCGGCCAGCGTGGAGGAGGTGCGTTCGCCGATGCAGGCGCTCGCGGCAGCGGCGCCGTCGCGAGTCCCCGACCGTCTGCGAGCGGGGCGCGTGGCCACGGGCACGCCGGCTTCGAGCGCGTGCGCGACCGGCCGACGGGCGATGCGCGGAAGTGGATCGCCGATCCGAGCCGTGGCGATGACATCCCTGCTGTGGCGCGGTCGAGTGCGCGGCGGTTGGACGGTTCTGCGCGCGGGCCACTCGATGCTGTCTGCCATGGCGACGGCATCGCTGGCGTGCGGGGGGCGAGTCGACTGCAGCCGGAGAGCGATATGCGCAGGCGATTCGCGCGTGTCAGCCCTTGCGACGGCCTCATTGATCAGCAGCGGAGATGTGCACGGCAGCCGGACAGCGTCATGCGCAGGCCAGTCAATGTTGTCAGCCGTGGCGACGGCCTCATTGATCAGCAGCGGAGACGTGCGCTGCAGCGCGGATTCACCCTGATCGAGATCCTGCTGGCGACCACGCTGCTGGCCGCCGGGCTGGCGCTCGGTTTCGCCACCCTGCGCGCGGCCACGGCGACCGTCGATCGCGGCGAACGGCTGGCCGAGCGCACCGAACGCATGCGCGCGGTCGAGGGCTTCCTGCGCCGCCGGCTGGCGTCGGCCACCCCGATCGCGTTCGCGATCGAGGAGGACAGCGGCCGCATGGTGCGCTTCATCGGCGATCCCGACAGGGTCCGCTTCGTGGCCGACCTGCCGAACTACCTCGGCCGCGGCGGGCCGCACCTGCACGACGTCGCGGTGCTCGACGGCGAGGGTGGCCCGATGCTGGCGGTCGCGTTCACCATGGCCGTGGCCGGCGGCACGATCGAGGCGCGCGACGCGCGTCCGCCCGAACCGCTGGTGCCGGACCTCGCGCAGGCGCGTTTCCGCTACCGCGGCCTGGGCGAGGACGGCCAGCTCGGCGAATGGACCGACCGCTGGGAGCAGGTCGACACGCTGCCGCTGCAGGTCTCGCTGGAACTGTCCAGCCGCAACGGCGGCGTGTGGCCGCCGCTGGTGGTCAGCCTGCCGCAGCAGATGGGGGGCATGGTGCCGTGAGCGCGACGCGGCATCGTGCGCGCGGCGCCGCGCTGATCCTGGTGCTGTGGCTGGTGGCGCTGCTGGCGGCGCTGATCGGCGCGTTCGCGATGACGTCCCAGACCGAATACATGCAGGGTCGCACCCTCGGCAGTTCGCTGGTGGCCGGCCAGGCCGCGCGCGCCGGGCTGGAGTACGCGGCGACCCGCGTGTCCCACCCCGATCCGCGGGTGCAGTGGCTGCCCGACGGCCGCGCCTATCCGTGGGCGTTCGCCGGGGCGCAGGTCGAGGTCCGGATCATCGACGAGTCCGGCAAGCTCGATCTCAACGCCAGCGAGGCCGCGACGCTGTCCGCGCTGATGCGCGTCACCGGCGCCGAGCCCGAGCAGGCCGACATCGTGGCCGCGGCGATCGTCGACTGGCGCGATGCCGACGACCTGACCCAGCCGATGGGCGGGGCGGAAGACCCGCAGTACGCCGCCGCCGGACTGCCCTGGGGGGCGAAGGACGCGCCGTTCGAGACGGTGGGCGAGGTCGAGCAGGTGCTGGGCATGACTCCGGCGCTGTACGCGGCGCTGGCGCCGCACCTGACCATCCACAGCGGGCTGCCGATCCCGGACGCGCGCTTCGCGAGCGGCGAGGTGCTCGCGGCGATGGGCATCGATGCCGCGCCAGTGCTGGCGCAGCGTGAACGTCCTCCGCAGCCGGGCGAGCCCTCGTTCGTGGGCGCCGGCAGTGGCACGTATAGTATTGACAGCCGTGCGCGGCTCAGGGATGGGCGCGAATCCGTCCTGCGCGCCGTGGTCCGGCTCGGGCCCAGTGGCGTGCCCGGGTCGGCGTTCACCGTCTTGAGATGGGAGGAAGGCGCGTCGCCGCGATGAGGGTCGTTGTCGAACAATCCGCACCGGCCGGGTCCGGCCTGCGCGGCGGATTCCGCCGCGTCGAGGGCAGCCTGCGTCCGCGCCTGCGCGGCTTCCTGGCCTGGTGGACGGGCGCGCTGGCCAGCTGCCTGCCGGCACGCGTGCGCGACCTGTTCGAACTCTCCCCGCGGCGGCTGCTGCTGCGCCGTGTGGGCGCGGACCTGCAGCTGGCGCTGTGGCGCGGCGACGACGTCCGCCCCTTGGCCGGCGTGCCGGTGGCGGCGCTGGCCGACGACGGCCGCGACCCGTTGTCCGCGCTGCTGGCCCCGCGCGTGGCCGACGTGCCGCGCTGGCTTGTGCTGCCGGCCGCGACCGTCCTGCGCCGGCGCCTGACGCTGCCGGCCGCCGCCGGCGAACGGCTGCGCGAGGTGCTCGGCTTCGAGATCGACCGCCAGACGCCGTTCACCGCCGCCGACGTCAGCTACGACGCGCGGGTGCTCAACCGCCGCGGCGACGACCAGCTCGAGGTTGAACTGGTGGTGGTGCCGAAGGCGACCCTCGACGCCGCGCTGGCCGGCCTCGGTCCGCTGGCCTCGACCCTGTCCGGCGTGGACGCGGCCGATGCCGCAGGCCAGCCGCTCGGCATCAACCTGATGGGAGATGCCCGCCGGCACCGGCGCGAGGATCCCTGGCGCCGGCGAAATGCCGTGCTGCTGCTGGTCGCGGGCGTGGCCCTGTTCGCCGCGATGTGGCAGATGCTGGCCAACCGAGAGGCGGCGGCCGAAGTGTTCGAACAGCAGGTCGACGAGGCAGTGCGCCAGGCCCGCGGCGCCTCGCTGGAGAAGCGCCGGCTGCTGGACCTGGTCGAAGGCGGCGCCTTCCTGCAGGCCGCGCGTGCCGGGGCGCCGACGATGGTCGAGGTGATGGACGAGCTGGCGCGGCGGCTGCCCGACGACACCTATCTGGAGAAGCTGTCGGTCGAGGGCGACCGGGTGCTGCTGATCGGGTTGAGCCGCGAGGCCTCGGCCCTGGTCGGGCGCCTGCAGGGCTCGCCGCTGTGGACCTCGCCGGCGTTGGCCGGCGCGCTGCAGCCCGACCCGCGCACCCGCATGGACCGCTTCACGCTCACGGCGACCCTGGTCACCGCGCCCCCCGACGCGCCGCAGCCGGCCACCAACGCGGAGGCGCCCGGTGCAGCCGGAGGTCCCTAACCGCGACCGCTGGCTGGCGCTGGCGATCCTCGCCGGCGTGCTCGCGCTCGCCTACCTGGTGCTGGTGCACCCGTGGTGGACGGCGCCGCTGCTGGAGACCAACGCCCGCATCGAATCCCTGCGCGAACGCGACCTGCGCGCGCGCATGGAACTGGCGCAGGCGCCGCAGGTGCAGCAGCGGCTGGAGGCCGCGCGCGCAGCAGCCGGCAGCGCACCGGGCTTCATGGCCGAGGCCAACGTGCAGCTGGCCACCTCGGCGCTGGTCCAGCGGCTGGAACAGGCGGTGCTGCAGGCGAGCCCCGGCAACCGCAGCTGCGCGATCACCAACCGCCAGCCGATGAACGACGCGCGCCAGGAGCGCTTCCCGCGGGCCACGGTGCAGGTGCGCCTGACCTGCGGCAACCCCGAGCTCGCCGTCGTGCTGCATTCGCTGGAAAGCGGCTCGCCGCGGCTGTTCGTCGACAATCTCAACATCCTCGCCCAGCGCTACCAGTTCAGCGGCAACCAGGGCAGCGGCGGCGGCGTGGACGTGAGCTTCGACCTCTACGGCTACCTGCAGCCGGCGCCCGCGGCGGCGCAGACGGGGGCACCCGGTGCGCGCTGAGGATGCCGGCGCGCGCACCTGGCTGTACGCCGCGGTCGCCGGCTGGGCGCTGTGCGCCTGGGTGCTGGCGATGTTCGGCATGGGCGGCAGCATCGACCGGCTCGACGAAGACCCGTCCCTGCAGCAGCCACTGCCGACCCCGGCATCGGCGGCGCCCGAACGCCTGGGCCCGCTGGCGCAGTACGGCGACATCGCCGGCCGGCCGCTGTTCACCGACACCCGCCGCCCGCAGCCGTTCGTGATCGATCCGATGGCCGAGGCGGGGGAGACCGGCAGCGGCTTCGACTACGTGCTCACCAGCGTGGTGCGCACGCCGACCCTGCAGCTGGTGATCCTGCAGCCCACCGAAGGCGGCGACCCGGTGCGCGTGCGCCAGGGCAGTGCGCCCGACGGCGCGCCGGGCTGGGTGCTGCAGTCGGTCGAGGCGCGGCGCGCGGTGTTCGCCGGCCCCGAGGGCGAGCAGGCGCTGGAGCTGCGGGTGTTCGACGGCGTCGGCGGGCAGGCACCGACGCCGACGGCCGGGTCGCCCGCGGACATGGCCGTTGGCGATGCCGACGCTTCCGCGGTACCCGACGACACGCCGGGCCAGCGCCAGCGCGGCACTGGCGGTGGCCAGGCCCCACGACAGCAGGCCACCGCGCAGGAGGGCGCTGCCGATGCGGCCGCGCCCGAGGCCGATGCCGCGGTCGACAGCGCGGCGCAGCAGCAGGCGGCGCAGGACCAGGTGGAGATGATCCGGCGCCGGATCGAGGAGCGCCGGGCGCGCCTGCGCCAGGAAGACGCGACGCGCTCGAACCAGCGCGCCAACCAGACCCAATAGACTGTGCCGATGACCTTCCGAACCTCCAGCCGTCCCGCGCTCGCCGCGTTCCTGTCCATCCTGCTGGCCGCCTGCGCGTCGATGCCGCCGCCCACGCTCTCGCGCGGGCAGCAGCGGCCGCCGGTGCCCGCGGGCACGGCCGCCGCCGACGCGATCCAGGCCGAGCCGCTGGAAGACGACGAGGGCCCGCGCGCGCAGATCCGCCGCGGTACCGGCCAGGTGCTCAACCAAGGGGCCGCCGCGGCGCCGCCGCCCAACCTCGGCGGCAGCACCGGCGAGGCCTCGTTCAACTTCGAGGGCGAGCCGCTGCACGCGGTGGTCAAGGCGATCCTGGGCGACATGCTCGGCCAGAACTACACCATCGCCCCGGGCGTGCAGGGCACCGTCACCCTGGCCACGCCGCGCACGGTGAGCCCGGCGCAGGCGTACATGCTGCTCGAGCGCGCCCTGGCCGACAACAACGCGCGCATGGTCTACAGCGGCGGCATGTACCAGATCGTGCCGGCCGATACCGCGCTCCCGTCGGGCACCGTCGCCCCGCGCACTGGTGGCGCGATGGCCGCGCGCGGGTTCGAGGTGCGGGTGGTGCCGCTGCGCTTCATCTCCGCCACCGAGATGGAGAAGGTGCTCAAGCCCTACGCCCGGCCCAACGCGATCGTGGCGGTCGACAACGGCCGCAACACGATCACCGTGTCCGGCTCGCGGGTGGAGCTGGAGAACTACCTGCGCACGATCGAGATCTTCGACGTCGACTGGCTCTCGGGCATGTCGGTGGGGGTGTTCCCGCTGCAGACCGGCAAGGCCACGCGCGTGGTGGCGGACCTGGAGAAGGTGTTCGGCGAGCAGAGCAAGTCGCCGGTCGCCGGCATGTTCCGCTTCATGCCGCTGGAAGGCGCCAACGCGGTGCTCGTGATCACGCCGCAGCCCGACTACCTGGACGACATCCAGGACTGGCTGGAGCGCATCGACAGCGCCGGCGCCGGGGCGCGGCTGTATTCGTACGAACTCAAGTACATCAAGGCGCGCGACCTCGCCCAGCGCCTGGCCGAGGTGTTCGGCGGCAGCAGCGGCCGCGGCGGCGGCAACGACACCGGCGGCTCGCTGATGCCCGGGCTGAGCCCCGCCACCATCGGCAGCGGCGGCGGCCAGTTCGGCGACGACGGCAAGATCGGCGGCGACTCGATGGGGGACATGGGGTCGCTCGGCGATGGCGGCGCTCTTGGCAGCAGCGGCAGCGGCAGCGGCGGGCTCGGCGGTGGCTCGCTCTCGCTCAGCCAGGATCGTGGGGGCGCGAGCAGCGTGACCCTCGAAGTCGAAGGCGATCGTGTTGGCGTTTCCGCGCTCGATGAGACCAATGCGCTACTGGTTCGCACTACGCCGCAAGCGTGGAAGTCGATCCGGGAAGTGGTCGAGCGACTGGACGTGATGCCGCTGCAGGTGCATATCGAAGCACAGGTGGCGCAGGTACAGCTGTCGGGCCAGCTGGAGTACGGCGTGCAGTGGTTCCTCGAGCGCGCGGCCACGGACAATGGTCTGCCGAACGTGACCGACGGTGCCGGCATCCCCCCCAACTGGAGCACGCTCGCGGGAAGCGTGGGCGGCGTCGCCGGTCCGGGGCTGGCGTGGACGCTCATCCGCAATGACGCGGCGGCGATCATCCGCGCGCTCGACAGCGTGTCCGACGTCCGCCTGCTGCAGACACCGTCGGTCTTCGTGCGTAACAACGCCGAGGCCGAATTCAACGTCGGCGACCGCATTCCGGTCTCGACGGTTTCAGTGAACCCGATCCTGGGCAGCGACAACAGCCTGACCTCCGTGCAATACCTGGAAACCGGCACGATCCTCAAGGTGCGTCCACGCGTGACCCAGGACGGTACGGTGTTCCTGGACATCGTGCAGGAGATCAGCGCGCCGGCCGGGCAGCCCGACAACAACGGCAACTTCCGCATCACCACGCGCCGGCTCAAGACCGAGGCGGCGGCGCAGGATGGAGACACCGTGATGCTCGCAGGCCTGATCACCGATGGCGTGGAGCGGGGTGCGAACGGGATCCCTGGGCTGGCTCGAATCCCCGTGCTCGGCGCCCTTTTCGGCACTCAGACCTCGGATACCTCGCGAAGCGAGACCATCGTGCTGATCACCGCGCGCATCATCCGCAACAACGCCGAGGCCCGCACCCTGACCGACGAATACAGCCGCCGCTTCCGCGCGATGGAGCCGTTGCACCGTGTTACGGATTAATCGAACGGTTAGTCATCGTACGGTGAATCGTGTGGTGAGCAGGTTGCGTTGGGCCATTGTCTTCCCGTCTCGTGCATAGGCCGATGGCACAGCCGATTGATCCTGCAGGAGTGCCGAAGCGAGAAAGCCCGCGCACTGCTGCGCGGGCTCCGTAGTTGCGAATCGGGTGATCTGGGCTTGCTGTCGCGCATTGATCGGGGACGCAAAGAGCACGGCTCTGCCCAGACGCCGCGTCGGTCAGGGATACACGCCGTCGTCCGTATGTCCGTTTTCATGAACAGCGTAAGCCACGATCGAGCCCTTGGGAGGCAGACGGCAGACGAGACTCGCAGGGGAGTTGAGCGCCGAGATGACTTGGGTCTCGGCCGTGCTCCAGTTGACGCTCAGCAGGTCGCCGGGGTCACCGGACACCGACTTGGTGTCGGTCCAGAGCGTAGTCCGGTTGGATCCAACATTCAGGGTGCACTGGAAGTTTCCGGCGGTGTTGGTGCGGAAGTAGGCAGAGACCGAAGCGCCGGCCTCGTCGCCGGTGGTGCCCCATGAGCTCTCGGCGTCCCGCACGATCGGACAGATCACGTAGAGGTAACCATTGCCCTGGTTCTGCACCGATTCCGGACGGATGCGCAACTGGCTGTAATTTGGGGTGCCGGTGGTGTAAGGCGCGCACCCGCCGACGCTGTAGTACTTGCTGTCGGCTTGTGCTTCACCATGCATGAGCGAAGCAGCCAGGACGGTCGACGCCAGAATCAGGGTTTTCACGTTCTTCATCTTTGGATCCTTGAAGTTGGGAGCGGCGTGTGTCTTGCCGCGGAGGGTCGGTCCGGCGAACGCAGGGGGATCGGCGCCGGGCATCACTTCTTCATCGCGTACACCTGCAGTTCCACGCTGCCATCCGGCCTGTAGATCGTGCGGCGCTGGGTCTGGGGCAGCGCGCCGCTGATGTCCATCGCGAGAATGGTCGCGGCCTCTGCCGCAGCCCCATCGTCCCGGTAGATTGCGGTGATGTTGCACAGCGTGCTCTTGCACTGGACGTTCACATCGGTAGGCAGCGCGACCCCTGCAGCCTTGGCTTCGTCTGACGTGATCGCTTCGAGGACGGCGATTTCGGTGTTCTTCGCCCACACGGCGGATACTTGCTCGGCGCGAAACCTGTTCCCGAAGTCGCGCATCACCGCGTCGGTCTGGGCCTGCTCCGACTGTTCTTCGACGCTTGTCCGCCTGTTTGCGGAAGGCGCCGGGTGCGCCGCAACGGGACCCGCTCCGGGACGCGAGTCGTGCCCTGCCTGTGCAGCGGGGATCGACCGTCGTTCAAGCGCCTGCAGCCTCCGCTCGAGCTCGGGGTCGCTTGGCCGGGTATCCCGCGCGAACAGATGGACGCCGGCCAGCGTGCATATGCTGGCAACTGTGGCGCTCAACAGAGCGGTAAGCACGAGGCGCATATGCATGCCTGAAATGGGATGTCCTGCCAGCTTGTACGCAAATCCTTGCTCCGGTGGGACAGCGCGGTCTTTGGAAGGCATACTTCCCTCCGGATTCACTTCACTGAATATGTGAACATCCCTATCGTCCTGCTCCCGGTCGGCACTGACGACGAAGCCCTCGACGCGTGCCTGGCCGGGCTCGATACCGGTACCCCCGCTCGAACGCGCGTGTGGCTGGCCGACGACGCCCAGGCCGGGCCGCGCGGGCTGGCGATCATCGAGCGCTGGCTGGCATCCACGCCGCTGCAGGCCGACTACACGCGCCGCGACCGGCGCGTGGGCGAGGTGGCCCACGTCGACCAGATGCTCGCCGCCTGCGGCGATGCCGACGTGATCGTGCTCGCGGCCGATGCGGTCCCGGCGCCGGGCTGGGCCACGCAGCTGGCGGCGTGCTTCGCGCGCGATGCCGCGATCGCCAGTGCGACACCCTGGTGCAATGCGGGCGAGGCCGCCGCCTGGCCCCGGATCGGCGAGATCGCGCCCATGCCGGACGACCCGTTGCGGCTGGCGCGCGCCTGCGCGGCGATGCCGCCGCTGCATCCCGAACTGCCGGCCGCGGTGGCGCACGCGGTCCTGCTGCGCGGCAGTGCAAGGCGCAAGGCCGGCGGCCTCGATGTCCAGAGCTACGGCTCGTGGTACGCGGCCCTGATCGACCTCTCGCTGCGGCTGGCGGGCCTGGGCTGGCGCAACGTGTTGTGCGAAACCGCGTTCGTCGCGCGCGGTGGCGAAGGCGGTCCGGCCGAAGGCGACATGGACGCGCTCGCGGCGCGCTGGCCGACCTGGCACGCGCGCCTGGCGAACACGCTGATGCAGGATCCGCTGCGCGGCCCGCGCGAGCGCCTGGCGCAGCTGTACGAGGACGTCGACGGCCCGCAGCGGCAGCAGGACCTGTTTCCCCATGCGGAAGATGGCGATGCCGCGGAGGGCGGGTCCGATGCAGTGCAGGAAGATGCGGCGCTGCCGGGGGAGGGCAGCTGATGTCCGCGCCGGCCGGCATTGCCGCGGTGGTGGTGAGCTACCAGAGCATCGACACCATCGACGCCTGTCTGTCGCGCCTGTGCGCCGCGGAGGGCGTCGTGCAGGTGCGGGTGGTCGACAACGGCTCGACCGACGGCACGCTCGAGGCCGTGCAGCGCCAGGCTTCGGTCGATCCGCGGGTGCGCTTCATCGGCAATCCGGACAACCCCGGTTTCTCGGTGGCCTGCAACCAGGGCGCGCGCGCCAGCGACGCGCCGTGGCTGGCGTTCGTCAATCCCGACTGCCTGCTCGAACCCGATGCGCTCTCGCGGCTGCGCGCGCATGCGGCCGCACTCGCCGGCGACTGCCTGCTCGGCGCGGACCTCGTGGACGAGCACGGCCAGCGCGATGGTGCCGCGCGCCGGCGCGACCCGGCCTTCGCGGCGATGCTGCGCGAGCGGGGCGCGCGCGAGCTCGCCGTCGTACCGGACGACGCGCAGCCGCTGCAGCGGGTCGACGCCGTCTCCGGCGCGCTGATGCTGATGCCGCGCGGCCTGTTCGACCGCATCGGCGGCTTCGACGAGGGTTACCGTCTGCACGCCGAGGATCTCGACCTGTGCCGGCGCGCGCGTGAGGCGGGCGCGACGGTGGCGGCGGCCAACGACGTGCGCGTGCTGCACCTGCGCGGTGTGTCGAGCCGCTCGCGGCCGGTGTTCGTGGAGTGGCACAAGCACCGCGGCCTGTGGCGCTATTTCCGCAAGTTCGAATCCACGCGGCTGGCGGTTCCGGCGCGCGCCCTGGTCTGGTGCGCCATCTGGCTGCGCTTTCCGCTGGCGGTCGCGCGCAAGCTGCAGGCCGGCTGACGGCGTCGATGCAGGGACAGGGCCGAGCGTTCCGGCCGCCGACCGGTGGCGACGCGCCCGCGCACCCGCCGGGGCGTTGCGCGTGGATCCAGCCGCGTGCGGTGGGCGATGACACAATGGCGTCGCGTCGGCGGCCGGCGCCGCGAAGGAGCCACCGATGCCCGTGATCGAGTCCCTGCTCGACACCGACCTGTACAAGTTCACGATGATGCAGGCCGTGCTGCACCAGCATCCGGCCGCACACGCGGAATACCGGTTCCGCTGCCGCACCCCCGGTGTCGACCTTGCGCACCACGTCGAGGCGATCGACGCGGAGATCGATGCGCTGTGCACGCTGCGCCTGACGGACGACGAACTGGCCTACCTGCGCTGCCTGCGCTTCATCAAGCCGGACTTCGTGGATTTCCTGGCCCTGTTCCGGCTGCAGCGCAAGTACGTGTCGCTGCGCGCCTCGCAGGTCGCGCCTGGCGAGATCGAGCTGGAGGTGAAGGGGCCCTGGCTGCACACGATCCTGTTCGAGGTGCCGCTGCTGGCGATCGTGAACGAGGTGCATTTCCGCGACACCGTCGGCGCGCCGGACGAGGCCGAAGGGTTGCGCCGGCTGCAGGCCAAGCTCGACCGGATCAACGACGCGGTGGGCTTCGAGGACTGCCGCATCACCGATTTCGGCACCCGGCGGCGCTGGTCGCGCGCCTGGCACGACGCCCTTATCCCGCGCCTGGTCGCCGGCCTGGGCGAGAAGTTCGCCGGCACCAGCAACGTCGACCTCGCGCGCCGGCACGGCCTGGTGGCGCAGGGCACGATGGCGCACGAATGGCTGCAGGCCTGGCAGGCGCTCGGCCCCCGGCTGCGCGATTCGCAGGTGGCGGCGTTCGAGGGCTGGGCGCGCGAGTACCGTGGCGACCTCGGCATCGCGCTGACCGACGTGATCGGCCTGGACGCGTTCCTGCGCGATTTCGACATGTACTTCTGCAAGCTGTTCGACGGCATGCGCCACGACTCCGGCGACCCGGTCGCCTGGGGCGAACGGATGATCGCGCACCTGCACGCGAATAAGGTCGATCCGCGCGGCAAGGTGCTGGTCTTCAGCGATGGCCTGGACATCGACGAGGTGATGCGGCTGTACGCGCATTTCCGCGGCCGCTGCCTGATGTCGTTCGGCGTCGGCACCAACCTCACCAACGACCTCGGACCGAGCCCGCTGAGCATCGTGATGAAGATGGTCCGCTGCAACGGCCAGCCGGTGGCCAAGCTCAGCGACACGCCCGGCAAGACGATGTGCGACGACCCCGGGTATCTCGCCTACCTGCGGCAGGTGTTCGAGGTGCCGGCGCCGGAGACTGCGGTCAGCGGAAGCGGTTGATCGCGTCGCGCAGCGACCTGGCGGCATCCGCCGCGGCTTCGGCATAGCCCGCGCCGGGGGAGGCGTAGAGGATCCCGCGCGAGGAATTGATCATCAGCCCGGTGCCGTCGGCATTCCGCCCGTTCCGGACCACCGCCTCGACATCGCCGCCTTGGGCGCCGACGCCGGGAATCAGCAGCGGCATGTCGCCGACGATGCCGCGGATGTCCTTCAGTTCCTCCGGGAACGTCGCCCCGACCACCAGCGCGCAGTTGCCGTCGTCGTTCCACTCGCCGGCGATGGTGCGGGCGATGCGCCGGTACAGCGGCTCGCCCTCGACCATGAGTTCCTGGAAATCGCGCGCGCCGGGATTGGAGGTATGGCACAGGAAGATGCAGCCGCGATCAAAGCGCTGCAGGAACGGGACAGCCGAATCGCGTCCCATGTACGGATTGAGCGTGACGGCATCGGCGCCGTAGCGGTCGAAGGCCTCCACCGCGTACTGCTCGGCGGTGCTGCCGATGTCGCCGCGCTTGGCGTCGAGGATCACCGGCACGTCCGGATGGGTCCCGTTGATGTGCGCGATCAGCCGCTGCAGCGCGGCCTCGCCGCCGTTGTGCGCGGCGAAATAGGCGATCTGCGGCTTGAAGGCGCAGGCGAACTCCGCGGTGGCGTCGGCGATGTCGCGGCAGAACGCGAACAGGCTGTCGGCGACGTCGTCGCCGGTCGCGACGAGCGATTCGGGGAAGCGCGCCGGGTCCGGGTCCAGGCCCACGCAGAGCAGGGTGTCGGCCTGCTGCCAGCGGTCGCGGAGTCTGCGGACGAATCCCATGCGCGTGTCCCTCGTGTCAGGTGACCACGACCGGCATGCCGGACGTGACCACCACCGTGTGTTCGAACTGCGCGGCGAAGCCGCGGCGGCAGTACAGTGACCAGCCGTCGTCGGCTTCTTCCGCCAAGGTGGCGTGGCTGGCCAGGAACGGCTCGACCGTGATCACCATGCCTTCGTGCAGCCGGCGCGCATCGCGCGGATCGTAATGGCCCGGAATCTGCCCCGGCGCCTCGTGCAGGGCGCGCCCGACGCCGTGGCTGCCGAGGTTGCGGATCACCCGCAGGCCGCGACGCGCGGCCACCGACTCGATCGTGCGACCGATGCCGTTGATCCGCTCGCCGGCGCGCAGCTGGGCGATCGCGGCGTCGCGCGCTTCCAGGGTCGCGTCGAGCAGGCGCTGCTGCGCCGGCGCGGCGGCGCCGATCACGAAGCTCGCGCCGGTGTCGGCAAAGTAGCCGTCCAGCTCGGCCGAGACGTCGATGTTCACCAGATCGCCCTCGCGCAGCACGGTGTCGTCAGGGATGCCGTGCGCGAACACGCGCCCGACGCTGATGCAGGTCGCGCCGGGGAAGTCGTAGGTCAGCTGCGGGGCCGAGCGTGCGCCGGCGGCGCGCAGCCACTTCGCGCCCAGCGCGTCGAGTTCGCGTGTGGTCACGCCGGGCGCGGCGGCCTCGCGCATGCCGGCGAGGATCGACGCCACCAGGGCGCCGGCGCGGCGCAGGCCTTCGAGTTCGCTGGCGTGTTCGATAGTCATGATGCGTCGATCACGAGATCGACCTGTTCAGGTCGATCTCACGTGCGAGAGCCGGGCGAGTCCCGACCAACTGCAGATCACTTTTCGATGATCAGCTGCTGGCGCTGACGCATGATCGCCGTGCCGTCGTTCTGGTACGTCGTCGAGTACACCACGGGCACAACCTGCACGATCCTCCACCCTCGTTGGGCGAGCTGCGGAATTGTGTAAGCGACACCGCCTGCCTGGCAGTTGAAACGCGTTGCGTTCGACAGCTGCGGAAACGCGCCCCCGTTACCGGTAGTCGAGTAGCTCTGGATTCCGCTATGGCAGACCGACGCCTCACCCGCCATCGCCGGGAGGGCGACACATGCGACCGCCAGCACCACGGTCCGGGTCAGCGGGGAAATCTTCCTCATGATCATATAAACGCTCCTTGTGCAGGCTTGGTGGGTGCCGCAACTGCGGCGTGGGGATGATGAACGAACGCGTATGTCCGGGCAACGGCTCCGTCCGGCGTGAGGTCACGGGGCAGGCAATGACTCGGGCGAAAGATCCTCGCGTGGTGCCCGGCCGGCGAAAGGCACGGCGATCACCTCTGCGTCCGAGAACCCACCGAAACCGTCCGGTCCCCCCGAAATAGTGATGCTACCTTCTCCCAGCGCGAGAACCGGACGTTCCTCACCCGGAACCACGCTCAAAGCGGTATCCATTACCGAGTGCCAGCCGCCCGTATCGTCTTGGCGGAAGACACCAAGTACCCTCACAACGGCGCTGTCGCGACAGCCGGAAAGATCGTAGAAGGAGATCGCTTCGGGAGAGTCGTCATTGTCCAAGTCGATGAGGCGCGCGGCGTATGGCGCGCTCTGTCTGGAGCAGCCCTCCAATGCCCCAACATTCCCGACATGAGTTTCGACGTGCTGAATGACGGCGGGGGGCGCTGGCTGGCTACGTTGCTCGATGACCGCGAGCGCCTTCCCGGAGAAAAAGTGCTCCAACGAGGGCTCGGCGCCGATATCCGGCTGCGCACCGGCCAGCTCGCGCTCGCGGTCCGTCGACGGTTCGGAGGGAGGTGCGTCTGCTGCATCAATCGTATTGGCGGCAGCCGTTGAAACGTCGGCGGGCGAATTTGGCGCCCGGGTGCAAGACGCGGCCAAAGCGGCGACCAGGCATGCGGCAATCACAAGAAGGTGGCGAGCGGTGGCCATAGCCAGGTCGTCTGTCCGATGGGGATGAGGGAGCGGCACCGCGCGGTTCTCAGTGTGCGCGGGTCCGCCGATCAAAGATCCCACCTTACTTCAGCGCCTTGAAGCGGAGGCGCTTCGGGCCGGCGTCGTCGCCCATGCGGCGGCGCTTGTCTTCCTCGTACTCGCGGTAGTTGCCCTGGAAGAACTCCACGTGGCTGTCGCCCTCGAAGGCGAGGATGTGGGTGGCGATGCGGTCCAGGAACCAGCGGTCGTGCGAGATCACGAACGTGTTGCCGGGGAACTCGAGCAGGGCGTCTTCCAGCGCGCGCAGGGTCTCGATGTCGAGGTCGTTGGACGGTTCGTCGAGCAGCAGCACGTTGCCGCCCTGCAACAGGGTCTTGGCCATGTGCAGGCGGCCGCGCTCGCCGCCGGAGAGCGCGCCGACGCGCTTCTGCTGGTCCTGGCCCTTGAAGTTGAAGCGGCCGATATAGGCGCGCGACTGGATCTCCACGCCGTTGATGTCGAGGATGTCCAGCCCGCCCGACACTTCCTCGAACACGGTCTTGTCGCCTTCCAGCGCGTCGCGGCTCTGGTCGACGTAGGCCAGCTTCACCGTCGGCCCGATCACGATCTGGCCCGAGTCCGGCTTCTCCTGCCCGGTGATCATCTTGAACAGGGTCGACTTGCCGGCGCCGTTCGGGCCGATGATGCCGACGATGGCCCCCGGCGGCACGATCATCGACAGGTCGTCGATCAGCAGGCGGTCGCCGAACTTCTTGGAGACGTTCCTGAACTCGATCACCGAGTTGCCCAGGCGCTCGCCCGGCGGGATGAAGATCTCGTTGGTCTCGTTGCGCCGCTGATAGTCGACCGACTGCAGTTCCTCGAGCCGGCCCAGGCGCGCCTTGCCCTTGGAACGGCCGCCCTTGGCGTTCTGCCGCGACCATTCCAGTTCCTTCTGGATGGCCTTCTGGCGCGCCTTTTCCTGGTTGTCTTCCTGCTTCAGGCGCTCGTCCTTCTGCACCAGCCACTCGGTGTAGTTGCCCTTCCACGGGATGCCGCGGCCGCGGTCGAGCTCGAGGATCCACTCGGCGGCGTTGTCGAGGAAGTAGCGGTCGTGGGTCACCGCCACCACGGTGCCGGTGTAGCGGGCGAGGAACTGTTCCAGCCATTCCACCGATTCGGCGTCGAGGTGGTTGGTGGGTTCGTCGAGCAGCAGCATGTCCGGCTTCTGCAGCAGCAGGCGGCACAGCGCGACGCGGCGCTTCTCGCCGCCGGACAGCTTGCCGATCTTCGCGTCCCACGGCGGCAGGCGCAGCGCGTCGGCGGCGACTTCCAGCTGGTTCTCGAGGGTGTGCGCGTCGCCGGCAGCGAGGATCGCCTCCAACCGCTCCTGTTCCTTGGCCAGCGCGTCGAAGTCCGCGCCTTCCTCGGCATAGGCCGCGTACACCTCGTCCAGGCGGGCCTGCGCCTGCAGCACTTCACCCACGCCTTCCTCGACCGCCTCGCGCACGGTCATCTCGGGGTCGAGCTGCGGCTCCTGCGGCAGGTAGCCGACCTTGGTGCCGGGCTGGGGCCGGGCCTCGCCCTCGAAATCCTGGTCGACGCCGGCCATGATCTTGAGCACCGTGGACTTGCCCGCGCCGTTCAGGCCCAACAGACCGATCTTGGCACCGGGGAAGAACGACAGCGAGATGTCCTTGATGATCTGCCGCTTGGGCGGCACGACCTTGGACACGCGGTTCATGGTGTAGATGTACTGCGACGACATGCGGACTCCGGATTGCGCGCGACCGAGACCCGCGCGGGGTGCGCGGACCGGCAGGAGGTGGCTCGGGATGGACCGATTATAGCCGTTCGCGACCCGCGCTTCGGCCTGAGCCGACGTTAAACGATCGTGAGCGCGCGCCTGCTGCAAACGGTTGCAGGGAGGTTCGATTCAGCGCGCCAGGCCGATAGTCGATGCCACGCCGTCCGGGAGCGGAGGGCGCGGACCTGGAGACCGACCACATGAACCTGAAGCTCACCTGGGGAACCGCACTGGCGCTGGCCCTGGCCACCGTCGCCGCGCCGGCCATGGCCGATAACGACCGCCGCGGCTACGGGCACCGCGACCATGATCGGCGGGAACATCGCCGCGACCACCGCGAACACCGGCGCGACCATCGCGAGCACCGCCGCGACCACCGCCAGGCCCGGCGCGACTACCGCCACGATCGGCGCTACGACCGGCGCGACTACGTCCACTACCGGCCCCCGGTCCGGGTCATCCACCACCGGCCCGTGGTCCGCCACTACCATCCCGCCCCCCGGTATGCCGGGCCGCGCTGGGCCCGCGGCGGCTACATCCACCACTACCAGCGGCCCATCTACGTGGTCAACGACTACCGCGGCTACGGCCTGCGCCACCCGCCGCGCGGCTACCGCTGGATGCGCGACGACTACGGCGACTACCTGCTGGTCGCGGTCGCCACCGGCCTCATCGCGGACCTGATCCTGCGCTGAGGCGACTCCCGCGTGGGGACCCCGAAGGCGTGCCAACCGGCACGCCTTCTTTTTGCGTCCAGTCCCGCCCGGCCCCGCCGGCCCCGGTCCGGGCGGTACAATCGGCCCGTCCCCACGCCCCGGAGTGCCGATGTTTCCGCGCGATGCCCGTATCGAAGGCTACGACCCCGAACTCGCCGCCGCGATCGCGTCGGAAACGCGCCGGCAGGAGGACCACGTCGAGCTGATCGCGTCGGAAAACTATTGCAGCCCGCGGGTGATGGAGGCCCAGGGCAGCCAGCTGACCAACAAGTACGCCGAGGGCTACCCGGGCAAGCGCTACTACGGCGGCTGCGAATACGTCGATGTCGCCGAGCAGCTGGCCATCGACCGCCTCAAGCAGCTCTTCGAGGCCGACTACGCCAACGTGCAGCCGCATTCGGGTTCGCAGGCCAACCAGGCGGTGTATTTCGCGCTGCTGCAGCCGGGCGACACGATCCTGGGCATGTCGCTGGCCCACGGTGGCCACCTGACCCACGGCGCCAAGGTCAACGCCTCGGGCAAGCTGTTCAACGCGGTGCAGTACGGCGTGAACGACGAGGGCCTGATCGACTACGACGAGGTCGAGCGGCTGGCGGTGGAGCACAGGCCGAAGATGGTCGTGGCCGGCTTCAGCGCCTACTCGCAGAAGATCGACTGGGCGCGCTTCCGCGCCATCGCCGACAAGGTCGGCGCGCTGCTGTTCGTGGACATGGCGCACGTGGCCGGCCTGGTTGCGGCCGGCGTGTATCCCACGCCGGTGCCGCACGCCCACGTGGTGACGTCGACCACCCACAAGACCCTGCGCGGCCCGCGCGGCGGCATCATCGTGGCATCGAAGCAGGGCGCGGGCGAACAGTTCGACGAGATCGCCAAGAAGCTGCAGTCGATCGTCTTCCCCGGCATCCAGGGCGGCCCGCTGATGCACGTCATCGCGGCCAAGGCCGTGGCCTTCAAGGAAGCGCTGGAGCCCGGGTTCAAGACCTACCAGCAGCAGGTGGTCAGCAACGCGCAGGCGATGGCGAAGGTCATCATCGAGCGCGGCTACCGGATCGTCTCCGGCGGCACCGAGAACCACCTGATGCTGGTCGACATGATCGGCAAGGACGTTAGCGGCAAGGACGCGGAGGAAGCGCTGGGCAAGGCGCACATCACCGTCAACAAGAACTCCGTGCCCAACGACCCGCGCAAGCCCTTCGTCACCTCGGGGCTGCGGATCGGTACCCCGGCGGTCACCACCCGCGGCTACGGCGAGCAGGACTGCATCGACCTGGCCAACTGGATCTGCGACGTGCTCGACGCGCCGCAGGACGAGGCGGTACTGGCGCGGGTGCGCGAGGCGGTGACCGCGCAGTGCCGCAAGTTCCCGGTCTACGGGTGACGCGGCTCGTGGGTGAGCCGTGACCGCTGATCCGTAGAGACAGGATCCCGTCTACGCCGTTACGACTGCGACGCCCGTTCACGACACCACTCGCCACGACCCACGATGCACTGCCCCTTCTGCCAGCACCAGGACACCAAGGTCATCGATTCGCGCGCGTCCGAGGACGGCGCGACGATCCGGCGTCGGCGCGAGTGCGAGGCCTGCGGAGAGCGTTTCAGCACGCTCGAGACGATCGAGCTCAAGCTGCCGGTGATCATCAAGGGCGACGGCCGCCGCGAGCCGTTCGACGCGCGCAAGCTGCGCATCAGCATGGACCGGGCGCTGCACAAGCGGCCGGTGTCGGAAGAGCAGATCGAGGCGGCGGTGCGCGCGGTGGTGCACCAGCTGCGCATGACCACCGAGCGCGAGCTGGCCTCGCGCCGCGTGGGCGAATTCGTGATCGCCGAGCTGCGCAAGCTCGACCACGTGGGGTTCGTGCGCTTCGCGTCGGTGTACCGCTCGTTCGAGGACATCACCGATTTCCGCGAGGAACTCGACCGGCTCGAGCGCGAGCTGCCGGGCGAGGGCCAGCTGCCGCTGCTCGGTGGCGACGTGGTGCCGTTCGGCAAGCCGGACAAGGGCAAGAAGCGTTGACGGCCCGGGGGCTACGGCGGTGAGCGCGTTCTCCGCCACCGACCACGCGATGATGGCCCGGGCGCTGCGTCTGGCCGCGCTCGGCGCCTACACCACCCGTCCCAATCCGATGGTGGGCTGCGTGGTCGCCCGTGGCGACGAGGTCGTGGGCGAGGGCTGGCATCGTCGCCAGGGCGGGCCGCACGCGGAGGTGATCGCGCTGGAGGCCGCGGGCGCACGGGCGAAGGGCGCAACCGCCTACGTGACCCTCGAACCCTGCGCGCACACCGGGCGCACCGGTCCCTGTGCGGATGCGCTGGTGGCGGCCGGCGTGTCGCGCGTGGTCGCGGCGATGCGCGATCCGTTCCCGCAGGTGGATGGCGCCGGGTTCGACCGTCTGCGTGCGGCCGGGATCGAGGTCGGGGCGGGGCTGATGGAGGCGCAGGCGCGCGCCCTGAACGTCGGCTTCCTGTCGCGGATCGAGCGCGGGCGGCCGTGGGTGCGGGTGAAGCTTGCCTGCAGCCTGGACGGGCGCACGGCGCTGGCCAACGGCGATTCGAAGTGGATCACGGGCGCGGCCGCGCGCGCCGACGTGATGCACTGGCGCGCGCGCGCCGGAGCGATCCTCACCGGCGCGGGGACCGTGCTGGCCGACGACCCGTCGCTGACGGTGCGCTTCGACACGCCGCGCGAGTTCGTGCCGCCGCTGCGGGTGGTGCTCGATCCCGGCCTGGCGACCGTGGCGCGCGGCAAGGTGCGCGAGGGCGACGCGCCCACGCTGTACCTGCACGCGCCCGACGCGAAGGTGCCGCGCGAGCTGGCCGCCGACCGCGCACCGGTGGCGGTGAAGGGCGGCGTGTTCGATCTCGACGCGGCGCTGGCGCTGCTGGCGCAGCGCGAGGTCAACGAGGTGCACGTGGAAACCGGCGCCACCCTCGCCGGCGCACTGCTCAAGGCCGGGCTGGTGGACGACCTGCTGCTGTACGTGGCGCCGGTGCTGCTGGGCGATACCGCGCGGCCGCTGTTCGGCGGGCTGGACCTGACCCGCATGGCGCAGTGCCTGCGGATGGAGATTGTCGAGACCGTGCGGGTCGGCGACGACCTGCGCCTGCACCTGCGGCCCGGTGCGCAGCCGGCAGCGGCTGCCTGAACATGCGGGTCCCGCGGCGCAGGGTGCGGCCGGCGATCGTGCGCGGATGACGGGCCCCGCGTTCAAGGACCACTTCTCCGGCGTCGCCGAGGCCTACGCCGAGGCGCGCCCGGACTATTCCGATGCGCTGTTCGACTGGATCGCCGGCGTGGCGCCAACGCGCTCGCTGGCCTGGGAAGCCGGCTGCGGCAGCGGCCAGGCGACGCGCGGGCTGGCGGCGCGGTTCGCGCGGGTGCATGCCGCGGATCCGAGCGCCGACCAGGTGGCGCATGCGCGGGCGCCGGCCAACGTGGCGTTCGTGGTGGAGCCGGCCGAGCGCACCGCGCTGGCCGATGCCAGCGCCGATGTCGCCTGCGTCGCGCAGGCGCTGCACTGGTTCGACCGCGCGGCGTACTTCGCCGAATGCGCGCGCGTGCTGCGGCCCGGCGGCGTGCTGGTCGCCTGGGGCTACCAGGACATCGAGGTCGACGATGGCCTGCGCGACGCGGTGGCCGCGTTCGCAGCGGAGATCCGACCGTACTGGCCGCCCGAGCGCGCCGACGTCGATGCCGCCTATGCCGGCTACGCCTGGCCGTTCCCGGCGATCGATGCGCCGCAGGACACGCTGTCCGCAGACTGGCCGCTGGCGCGCCTGCTGGCGTATTTTTCCAGCTATTCCGCGACCCGGCGCTGCCGCGAGGCGACGGGTCGCGATCCGGTGACCGCCCACGCCGCCGCCATCGCGCGCGCCTGGGGCGACCCGGAGACGCTCCGCCGCGTGCAGTGGCCGCTGTTCGTCCATGCACGGAGGAAGCCGTGACGGCGCGCTGGGGCATCCTCGGCTGCGGCGACGTCACCGAGGTCAAGAGCGGGCCGGCCCTGCAGCAGGCGCCGGGGTCGGCGCTGGTGGCGGTGATGCGCCGCGACGGCCGCAAGGCCGAGGACTACGCGCGCCGCCACGGCGTGCCGCGCTGGTACGACGATGCCGACGCGCTGATCGCGGATCCGGAGGTCGACGCGGTCTATGTCGCCACGCCGCCCTCCAGCCACGCCCCGCTGGCGATCCGCGCGCTGCAGGCCGGCAAGCCGGTGTACGTGGAAAAGCCCATGGCGCTGGACGCGGCCGAATGCGAGGCCATGCTTGCAGCCAGCCGCGACGCCGGCCTGCCGCTGTTCGTCGCCTACTACCGGCGCGCGCTGCCGCGGTTCCTCAAAGTGCGCGACCTGCTGCAGGCCGGTGCGATCGGCACGCCGCGCGAGGTGCGCGTGGTGCTGCACCGGACGCTCGATGCGCGCTACGCCGGGGCCGACGCGCTGCCGTGGCGGGTGCGTCCGGAGGTCGCGGGCGGCGGCCTGTTCGTCGATCTCGGCAGCCACACGCTGGACCTGCTGGATTTCCTGTTCGGGCCGGTGACGGAGGTCGCGGGCACGGCCCGCTCGGTGTCCGGCGCGTATCCGGCCGAGGACACCGTGGCCGCGACTCTGGCCTTCGCCAACGGCGTGCGGGGCACCGGCGACTGGAATTTCTGCAGCGACGCGCGCCGGGACCTGGTCGAAATCACCGGCGAGCGCGGGCGGCTGCGCTTCGCCAGCTTCGACGAGGTGCCGGTGGAGCTGGAGACCGGCGCCGGCCGGAAGCGCTTCGAGATCGCGCATCCTCCGCACATCCAGCGGCCGCTGATCGACACCGTGGTGGCGGCGCTGCGCGGCGAGGGCGAATGTCCCTCGACCGGCGTCAGCGCGGCGCGCACCAGCGCCGTGATCGACGCGATCCTGCGCGATTTCCGCAACGCTGCATCCGCGGCCGAGGATCAGGCCGGCGGCCCGCTGCGCTAGAATGGCACACCGGCCGCCAGCGGCCACCACCACCAGAAACGTCTTCGGGGCGGGGTGAGATGCCCCACCGGCGGTAGGCGGGCGCCACCTTCGCGGTGCGCGCACGCGAGCCCGCGAGCGCCCAAGCGGCCCAGCCGCGCGGGGTCAGCAGATCCGGTCGAATGCCGGAGCCGACGGTCACAGTCCGGATGAAAGAAGACGCGTCGTGCGGCTTTTGGCCGTGCGTTCGCTCGCTCCCGCGGGCGTTTCTCGCCATTGCTGCGGGAAACGGACCATGTTCACCGGATTGATCGAAGGCGTCGGCACCCTCCTGTCGCGCGAGGCGCGCGGCGGCGATGCACGGCTGCGGATCGCGGTCGGCAGCCTGCCGTTCGACGGCGTCGCCCTGGGCGAGAGCATCGCGGTCAACGGCGTGTGCCTGACGGTCGTCGCGTTCGACGACGCGCATTTCGAGGCCGACGCCTCCAACGAGACCCTCGCCCTGACCACCCTGGGCGCGCTCGCGCCGGGCCGGGCGCTGAACCTGGAGCGCGCGATGCGCCCGACCGACCGCCTCGGCGGGCACCTGGTCAGCGGCCACGTCGACGGCGTCGGCGCGGTGGCCGCGATCGCCGACGATGCGCGCGCGCAGCGCTGGCGGTTCACCGCGCCGGCGGCGCTGATGAAGTACGTGGCAAGCAAGGGTTCGATCTGCGTCGACGGCGTCAGCCTGACGGTCAACGCGGTGCACGCCGACGGCTTCGAGGTGGCGCTGGTGCCGCATACGCTGGCGCACACCGCGTTCGGGCGCACCGCCCCCGGCGAGGCGGTGAACCTGGAGGTCGACCTGGTGGCGCGCTACGTCGAGCGCCTGCTCGCCGCCGGCGTGGCGGTGGGTCCCGGCCGTTCGGAGGGCCGCTGAGATGGCCTTCGCACCGGTGCCCGAACTGCTGGAGGACATCCGCCAGGGCCGCATGGTGGTGATCGTCGACGACGAGGACCGCGAGAACGAAGGCGACCTGATCATGGCCGCCGAACAGGTGCGTCCCTCCGACATCAACTTCATGGTCACCCATGCGCGTGGACTGGTGTGCCTGTCGCTCACGCGCGAACGCTGCGCACAGCTGGGGCTGCCGCCGATGGTGCAGTCCAACACCTCGCGCCACCGCACCAACTTCACCGTCAGCATCGAAGCGGCCGAAGGCGTGACCACCGGCATCTCGGCGCACGACCGCGCCCACACCATCCGCACCGCGGTGCGCGCCGACGCCACCCCGGCCGACCTGTCGCAGCCGGGGCATATCTTCCCGCTGATGGCCGAACCCGGCGGCGTGCTGGCGCGCAGCGGCCACACCGAGGCCGCCGCCGACCTCGCGCGCATGGCGGGCCTGGCGCCGGCCGGCGTGCTGGTGGAGATCCTCAACCCCGACGGCAGCATGGCGCGGCGGCCGGAACTGGAAGTGTTCGCCCGCGAGCACGGGCTGAAGATCGGCTCGATCGAGGACCTGATCCGCTACCGGCTCGACACCGAACAGACGGTGGAGCGGGTCGATGCGCGCGGGATCGAGACCGCCCACGGGCGTTTCGAACTCGTCACCTACCGCGACCGCGTGGCCGATGCGCTGCACCTGGCGCTCGTCCGCGGCACCCCGGACGCCGCGCATCCCAGCCTGGTGCGGGTGCAGCCGATGAACCCGCTGGCCGATGCGCTGCACTGGCGGCGCGCCGATTTCGGCCCCGCCACCGGCGACGTGCTGCCGCGGATCGCCGCGGACGGGGCGGGCGCGCTCGTGTTGCTCGATGATCCGCACGACGCGCAGTCGCTGCTGGCGCGCATCCGCGAGGTGCCGCCCGGCCCGGCCACATCCGCATCCGCGCGCGGCGGCACGGTGGGCGAATGGCGCCGCAACGGCGCCGGCGCGCAGATCCTGCACGACCTCGGCTTCGGCCGCCTGCGCGTGCTCGGCACGCCGCGCCGGCAGGTGGGGCTGGCCGGGTTCGGGCTGGAGATCGTCGAGTACGTGGCGCCCTAGGCCGCGAGGGCGCGGGCGACATGCCGGCGTTGGCCTTGCGTCGAGCTGCGCGGGCACCCGGGATGCCCGCGCGGATCGTCGGCGCGCGACGCCCGCCGGTGCCGGCAGCGCCGCGGCATGAATCCCGCCAGCGTAGAACGGCGCCGGCCGCAGGGTGCCGGGCCGGACGCGCGGGCGCCTTGCGCCGCCGGCGGGCGAGCCTCGCGCGCGCCGCGGTAGAATTCCACCCTCCCTCCAGAGTCCTTCCCCCGGCATGAGCCACTACGAAGGCGACCTGCGCGCCACCGAAGGCGCGCGTTTCGCGATCATCGCCAGCCGCTGGAATCCGCGCATCACCGACGCGCTGGTCGCCGGCGCGCGCAAGGCCTTCGCCGACCACGGCGTGGCCGAGGACGCGATCGACGTGGTCCGCGTGCCCGGCGCCTGGGAACTGCCGCTGGCGGCGCGTCGCCTGGCCGAGCGTGGCGCGCACCGCGCGATCGTGGCCCTGGGCTGCGTGGTGCGCGGCGACACGCGCCATTTCGAACAGGTGGCCGATGGCTGCAGCGAAGGCCTGATGCGGGTCGCGCTGGACCACGGCGTGCCGGTGGCCAACGGCGTACTCGCGGTCGACCTGCACGAGGACGCCGAGCGCCGCGCAGGCGGCAGCCATGGCAACAAGGGCGAGGAGTGCGCGCTGGTCGCGATCGAGATGGCGCACCTGCTGGAGACCCTGCCGTGACCCGCGCGCCGCGTCGCGACGGCGTCGATCCGGTCGCGCGCACGCGTTCGCGCCGGCGCGCGCTGCAGGCGGTGTACGCGATGCAGCTCTCGGGGGTGGACGCGAGCAACGCGATCGCGCAGTTCGCCCACGAGCAGGCGCACGAGGTCGCGGACCTGGCCTATTTCGAGGACCTGGTGCGAGGCGTGGGCAGCCACCGCAAGGCGTTGGATGCCGCCCTGCAGCCGTTCCTCGACCGGCCGGTGGACGAGGTCGATCCGATCGAGCGCGCGATGCTGCGCATCGCCGCCTACGAACTGCAGCACCGGCCCGACGTGCCGTACCGGGTGGTCATCGACGAGGCGCTGAAGACGGTCAAGCGTTTCGGTTCCGAGCACGGCCACACCTACGTCAACGGCGTGCTGGACCACGCCGCCGCGCAATGGCGCGCGCCGGAAGTGCAGGCCGCGCGCTCCTGACGCCGACGCCCCGGCGGGCGGCGGACCCGCGACCGCGCGGCGGCGGGACGATGCGCCGGCGGCGTCGACCCTCCCGAGGAATGCGCGCATGGAATTCGACCTGATCGCCCGCATCCGCGACCGCGCGCCCTCGCGCGACGACGTGGTCCTGGGCATCGGAGACGATGCCGCGCTGCTGCAGGTGCCGCCCGATCGCCAGCTGGTGGTGGCGATGGACACGCTCAACGCGGGCGTGCATTTCCCGCCGGACACGGCGCCGGCGGACATCGGCTGGAAGGCCCTGGCGGTGAACCTGTCCGACCTCGCGGCGATGGGCGCGGAGCCGGCGTGGTGCACGCTGTCGCTCTCGCTGCCTTCGGGCCAGGCCGCATTCGTCGACGGCTTTCTCGACGGATTCCTCGGGCTCGCCGCGCGCCACCGGGTGGCGCTGGTGGGCGGCGACACCACGCGCGGTCCGCTGTCGGTCTGCGTGACCGCGCACGGGCTGGTCGCACCCGGCCGTGCGCTGCGCCGGGCGGGCGCGGCGCCGGGCGATGACGTGTGGGTCACGGGCACGCCGGGCGATGCCGCCGCCGCACTGGCCGCGCTGCAGGCCGGCGCGGCGGTCGATCGCGCACTGCGGGTGCGGCTCGACCGTCCGGAGCCGCGGCTCGCCGCCGGCCGCGCGCTGGCCGGCCTGGCCAGCGCCTGCATCGACGTGTCCGACGGGCTGCTCGCCGACCTCGGCCACATCTGCGCCGCCAGTGGCGTCGGCGCGTGCATCGAGCTGGACCGCCTGCCCGCTTCCCCCGCGTTGTCGCGCTTCAAGCCGGAGCTGCGCTGGCCGTGGCAGGCGACCGGCGGCGACGACTACGAACTGTGCTTCACCGCGCCGCCCGCGCATCGCGATGCGGTCGCCGCCGCGCTCGCCGCCACCGGGGACGCGACCGCCACCCGCATCGGTACTATCGACAGCTCGGGCGAGGTGCGCGCCCGGCGCCCGGACGGCACGTCCTGGGCGCCTGCGATGCAGGGCTTCAGGCACTTCTGATCCAACGATTCTCGTAGCCCGGATAAGCGCAGCGCATCCGGGGTCGCTGGTACACGAGGCCTGTATCGCACCCGAATCCTTAGCCTACCCGGATGCGTTGCGCTTATCCGGGCTACGCGTGTGTCGCGTCGGCTGGAGCGACAGGTGTGCGCGCGAGGATGAACCGACGACGCAAGTCGAGTCCCGGTTCCAAGCGCGCAAGCGCAATCGCCATCCCGCGCCGTGGGTCCCGAGCCCGGATAAGCGGAGCGCATCCGGGGTCGCTCCGGTACAGGACGCCTGCATCGCACTGCAATCATTCGTCTACCCGGATGCGCTGCGCTTACCCGGGCGACGCGTTGCGCAGGTCGTCCAGCGCGTGCGCCATCCGCGCGAGCGTTTCGCGCAGCAGCGGACGCGGCATGGCGAAGTTCAGGCGCACGAAGCCGGCGCCCGCGGCGCCGCAGTCGAGTCCATCAGTGAGCGCGACGCGCGCGTGGCGGCGGAAGTACGCACCCGCGCTGGTGTCGGACGGCAGCGTCAGGTCGCGGCAGTCGATCCACGCCAGGTAGGTGCCCTGCGGCGGGGCGAACACCGCGTCGGGTCGGTGCCGGGCCATCCACTCCGCCACCAGCGCGCGGTTGCCGTCGAGGTACTCCAGCACCCGGTCCAGCCAGTCGCCGCCGTCGCGCCAGGCGGCGAGCGTGGCGATCATCCCCAGGCCCGACACGCCGTGTCCCGCGACCAGCGCCATGTCGCGCCAGCGCGGCAGGTCGTCGGCGGCGAACACCAGCTGCGCGCACTTCAGGCCGGCGAGGTTCCAGCCCTTGGAGGCCGATACCGCGACCACCGCGTGCCGCCCGGCGGCCTCGGACACGCTGGCGTAGGGCACGTGGCGCGCGCCGGCGTACACCAGCGGCGCGTGGATCTCGTCGGAGAACACGCGCGCACCATGGCGTTCGACCACCGCCGACAGCGCCTGCAGCTCGTCGTACCCGAACACGCGCCCGAGCGGGTTGTGCGGGTTGCACAGCAGCACCAGCCGCGCACCGCTTCCGAGCGCGGCGTCGATGCCGTCCAGATCCATCTCCCAGCGCCCGTCGCGCCAGGCATGCGGCACGTCGATGACGGGGTGCCCGTGCAATTCCAGCAGCGGGCGGAACGGCATGTACGCGGGCGTCGGCAGCACCACCGGCGCGCCTGCGGGCAGGAAGTGTTCGAGCACGATCTCCAGCCCGCCGAGCACGTCGCCGACGGCGTGGATGCGCGAAGGCTCCACGGCCCAGCCGTAGCGCGACTGCTGCCAGTCGGCGCAGGCGCGCGCGAGTTCGCGCGTGAGCGCCGGCGTGGGATAGCCGCTGCGCCCGCGCGACACCGCATCGTGCAGGGCAGCCGCCACCGGTTCGGCGAGGCCGAAGTCCATCTCGGCGACGAAGGCGCCGATGCAGTCGGGGAACGCGCTCCATTTCAGGCCGCCGACCCCGCGCAGGCCGGCTTCGTCGATGCGGTCGTAGTCGTGTTCTGGCGTGGACATGGGCGGGGCAGGGACGTTCATTCAGCAGTCGTCGGCGCGGAAGGCGTCGCGCAGCCAGCGCAGGGTGGGCGCGGCGGGATCGCCGCTGGCGTCGACCACGTCGAACCGGCACGGCGCATCGCGATGGGCGCGGTGGGTGGCGAGGAACTGCCGCGCCGCCAGCACCAGGCGACGACGCTTGCGCGCGTCGATCGACGCCGCGCCGTCGCCGAAACGCGAACTGCCGCGGAAGCGGACCTCCACGAAGACAACGGTCTCGCCGTCGAGCATCACCAGGTCGAGTTCACCGACGCGCGCATTCGCATTCCGGGCCACCGGGCGCAGGCCGGCGCGGCGCAGGTGCTCGCAGGCCGCGGCTTCGACCTCCGCGCCGCGCGCCCGCACCTCAGCCGCCGGTGCCGGGACCGGACAGCGGCACCACCAGGCCGTTGCTGAAGGTCGCCCACGCGGGGGTCCGCACCACGCGCCCGTCCGCACCCAGCGACAGCCGCCCCGTGGCGCCGGCGATGGCGGCATCGGGCTGCTCGGCCAGGTGCTGCAGGTACGCGCTCAGCAGCCACGCGTCGTAGCCGAACGCGAACAGGCGCGCCGCTGGTCCGCGCGCGGTCGGCAGGTCGGCGCCGAGCGAGGCCGGGGCGGGCAGGCCGGCCAGGCCGCCGGTGGTCCATGCTTCGCTGACGAAGGCGATGCCGTCCAGCGCGCGGTCCTCGGACGCGTTGCCGGTGCCCGACAGCAGCTGCGAGGTGGCCAGGCGCAGGCGGTCGCCCAGGCCGGCGATGAACAGCTGGGGGACCACCACGCGCGCCTCGCTGCCGCGCAGCGCGATCAGCACCGCGTCCACCCCGCCGTCGCGCGTCGCCGCGCCGCGCAGGGCGGCCGACTGGTCGCCGGGCGTGTCGCCGACGATGGCCAGCGTGCCCACGATTTCGCCGCCGCCTGCTTCCAGCGCGGTGCGGAACGCCTGCACGCTGCGCTGGGCGTGGTCGTCGCCATTGCTCAGCACCAGCACGCGGCGCGCGTTGCGTGCCAGCGCGTAGGTCGCGGCGGCGGTGCCTTCGTCCTCGGGTGCCAGCGAGAAATCGCCCGCGTTCTCCGGCGGCGCCACGTTGCCGCGGTTGAGCGCCAGCACCGGAACCGACTGCGGGGAGCCGAACAGCGCCGAGACCCCGTCGCGGCCGAGCGGACCGACGATCTGGTCCGCACCCTCGGCGATCGCCCGGTCGCGCGCGGCGATCGTGCCGCCCGGCGTGCCGGCGGTGTCGTAGAAGGCCAGTTCGGGCTTCTCGCGGCGTTCGCCGTAATAGCCGGCGAGCAGGCCGTCGCGCACGGGGCCTGCGGCGGTGGCGAG
Organism: Luteimonas rhizosphaericola; assembly: GCF_029888045.1. Classification (GTDB taxonomy): domain Bacteria; phylum Pseudomonadota; class Gammaproteobacteria; order Xanthomonadales; family Xanthomonadaceae; genus Luteimonas; species Luteimonas rhizosphaericola. The sequence continues at coordinate 40,718 of NZ_JARXRN010000027.1, forward strand.
CTGCCCGGTCATCGGCAGCAGCACGGCCAGCTTGCGCGGCGGGCGGTAGCCGTCGCGGTCTGCAGGCGCGCGCGCGGGGTCGAAACGCCAGTGGGGGTTGACCACCGGCTCCGGCGCGGCATCGGGCTGCTGCACCGGGCCGCTGACCTGGACCGAAGCGCAGCCGGCCAGCGTGGCCAGCAGGGCCGCACACAGGATCGCTTTCGACATTTGCCGCATCGCCGGCTCCGCGGTGGAGAATGGTCGGATTCTACCGTCCCGGCCGTGGAGAGACGATGCCAGCCGCTTCACCTCCGACGCGCACCGCAGGCGTGCTGCACGTGGTCGCCACGCCGATCGGCAACCTGGGCGACCTGTCGCCACGCGCGCAGCAGGTGCTGCGCGACGTGGCCGCGGTGTGCGCCGAGGACACCCGGCACACGCGGCAGCTGTTCGCCCAGGCCGGCATCGACACGCCGCTGGTCGCGCTGCACGAGCACAACGAGGACGCGATGGCGCAGCGTCTGGTCGAACGACTGCAGGCCGGCGATTCGCTGGCGCTGGTCAGCGATGCCGGGACGCCGCTGGTGAGCGATCCGGGCTTCCGGCTGGTGCGCGCGGCGCGCGCGGCGGGCATCCGCGTCAGTCCCGTGCCAGGGCCGAGCGCCCCGGTCGCGGCCCTGAGCGTGGCCGGGCTGCCGAGCGACCGCTTCGCGTTCGAAGGCTTCCTGCCGGCGAAGGCCGCGGCCCGCCGCGAACGGCTGGCGGCGCTCGCCGGCGAACCGCGCACGCTGGTGTTCTTCGAGTCCTCGCACCGGATCGGCGAGATGCTGGCCGATGCCGAGCAGGCCTTCGGCGACGGGCGATGCGCGGTGGTGGCGCGCGAGCTGACCAAGCTGTTCGAAACCGTGCTGGACGGAACCCTCGCGGCACTGCGCGAGCGGGTCGAGGCCGATCCGGACCAGCGGCGTGGCGAGTTCGTGGTGCTGGTGGAAGGCGCGGGCGACGACGACGACGGTGCGCGGCTGGCCGAAGGACGCCGCGTCTACGCACTGCTCGCCGCGCACCTGCCCCCGTCCACGGCGGCAAGGCTGGCGGCCGAGATCACCGGCGCGCCGCGCAAGGCGCTGTACGGCGGGTAGGGGGACGCGGCACGCGCACGCCCCGACGCAGGTGGACGCCGCGGCAGTTCAGCCGCGCCCCGACCCGCGTGCGACAATGGCCGCGGCGGAGTCGGCCGGGCAGTCGCGTCATCCCTTGCGGATGCCGAGGAAAGTCCGGGCTCCACAGGGCACGGTGCCAGGTAACCCCTGGGCGGCGCGAGCCGACGGAAAGTGCAACAGAAAGATACCGCCGAACGCTCCGGCAACTCCGCAAGGAGCGGCAGGAGGCGTGGCAAGGGTGAAATGGTGCGGTAAGAGCGCACCGCGAGCCTGGCAACAGGCCGGTACGGCAAACCCCACCGGGAGCAAGACCAAATAGGGAGACGATGCCGTGGCCCGCGGTGTCTCCGGGTAGGTCGCTCGAGCGTATCGGTGACGATGCGCCTAGAGGAATGACTGTCCACGACAGAACCCGGCTTACAGGCCGGCTCCGCCACCTTATTCCGCCGCCTGCAGCGCCGCCGCGACAGCTTGCGGCGGTTGCCGGGCCGGATGCGTCGTGATGGCCGATGTGAACCGCGAGCGCCGCCCCCGACCTGTGGTCGCCCGCGACGGCGCAACTGTGTCCTGCAGGGCCTGCCTGCCTCAGGCGCGAGCGGCCGCGCCCACGTGCGCGTCCGGCGCCTTGTCCGCGACCAGGCGCAGGTCGATTCCGTGTTCGAGCCAGGCCTTGCAGGCCGCCACGACCAGGTTGAAGCCTTCGGTCGAATCGAGCGCCTGCGCCACCTTCTCGTCGTCGCTGCCCTCGAAGCCGGACGCGGTGATGGCGACGAACGTCGCGTCGTCGCCATGCGGAGTGAAGCGCCATTCCACCGGCGTTGGCCATTCGATGGCGATCCGCTCCCCCGGTTCCAGCGCGACCACCCGCACCTCGCCCGATGCGCCGTAGTCGTCCCAGTGCCAGGTCACGGTGGCGTCCGGCACCAGCGGCCCGCTGGCGCGGCTGAACCAGAACCGCGTGGTGACCGCGGGATCGACGAACGCGGCGTAGACCTCGGCCGGCGGCCGGCGGATGAGCATGGTGGCGCGCGCCACCGGGTCCTGCGTCAGTGCCATCGGAAGGTCTCCCGGGGTCCGGCACGGGGCCGGGTCTGGTGGAGCGGGGGGCGCTGGCGGCGCGCAGCCCCGCAGCCAGGCCGCGGCCCGGGCCAGGCCGCCGGCCTGCAGTGTGCAGCGATGCGTGCGTCCCTGCACCTGGCGCGCCAGCAGGCCGGCGCGTTCGAGCGCCCGCACATGCTTGGAGGCGGCCGCCAGCGAGATCTCGAACGGGGCCGCCAGCGCGCCCACGCTGTGCGGGCCGGCCGCAAGGGCACGCAGCATGGCGCGTCGGGTGGGATCGGACAGGGCGTGGAACACCCCATCCAGGGGCAGGCCGTCGGCAGGTAGCGCGGGATCGTCCATCGGATTGACTATCCACAACCCGGCGCCAACAATCAACCGACTGGTTGAACGGGGCCGTGCAGGCCCTTCGACCACGGGCTCGGGCAGGCCGGCCCGGGATCGCGAATCGGTGCCGCCAGCTCGCGAATCTCAAAATTTGAGACGAATCAGCAGCTTGTGGATAAGGCTTGAACAAGTCTGTGAACTATCGCGCAAGTCATTGAGCCGATTAATGAAATTTGCACGCCAAAGCTGTTGACATCGTTCGGGACGGGTCATAAGGTGGCGCTTCGTGGGGAAACCGGGATTTTGGTGGTTTTCCGAGACTGAAGCCCGCCGAAGACGGGCACATCCGGGCAGGCAGTGGTGTTCCAGGGCGAGACCGCCATCACGATCGACGACAAGGGCCGGCTGGCGATCCCGACCAGCTACCGGGATCTTGTCGCCGACGCGGGCGGCAACCGCCTGGTGGTCACCTACAACCCGTTCGAGTCCGGCAGCCTCTACCTCTACCCGCAGCCGGTCTGGGAGCGCGTGCGCGACCAGGTCAACGCGCTGCCGCGCACGCGCTCGGTCAACCGCCAGCTGCAGCTGAAGCTGGTCGGCGCGGCGACCTTCGTCGAGCCCGACGCGAACGGGCGCATCGGCATTCCCGCCAGCCACCGCAATGCCGTCGGCATCGAGAAGAAGGCCGTGCTGGTGGGCATGGGCGAGAAGTTCGAACTCTGGAGCGAGCAGGCGCACCTCGCGCAGATCAGGCAGACGCTGGGCGATGCCGATCTGGGCGACGACCTGGTCGAACTGCAGTTGTGACGGACGGGGGCGCGGAGGTCCGGTCCGCGCACCTTCCGGTGATGTTCGAGCAGGTCATGGAAGGGCTGCGCGTGGTCGAGGACGGAACGTATCTGGATGGCACGTTCGGGCGCGGCGGTCACGCGCGCGGCGTGCTGCAACGGTTGGGCGCAGGAGGCCGGCTGCTGCTGATGGACAAGGATCCCGAAGCGATCGCGGTGGCGGAACGCGAGTTCCGTGGCGACGCGCGCGTCGCGATCCGGCGCGGCAGCTTCGCCGGCATGGGCGGCTGGGACGCGGCTTCGGCGGGTCTCGACGGCGTGCTGCTCGACCTCGGCGTGTCCTCGCCCCAGCTCGACGTCGCCGCACGCGGCTTCAGCTTCGGCAAGGACGGCCCGCTCGACATGCGCATGGATCCCGACGCCGGCGAGAGCGCGGCGCAGTGGCTGGCGCGCGCCGACGAGCGCGAGATCGCCGACGTGCTGTGGACCTACGGCGAGGAACGCATGAGCCGCCGCATCGCGCGCGCGATCGTCGCCCGCCGCGCCACCGCGCCGCTGACGCGCACCGGCGAACTGGCCGAGCTGATCGCGTCGGTGGTGCCGCGCGGGCGCCACGACATCCATCCGGCCACGCGTTCGTTCCAGGCCATCCGCATCCACGTCAACCGCGAGCTCGAGGACCTGGAACACGGCCTGGCCGCCGCTCACGACGCGCTGCGCCCCGCCGGCCGGCTGGCGGTGATCAGCTTCCATTCGCTCGAGGACCGGATCGTCAAGCGCTTCATCGCCGCGCACGCCAAGGCCCCGCCCGGCAACCGCCGCCTGCCCGAGGCGACCGGCTTCGTGCCGACCCTGCGCGCGATCGGCGATGCCGGCAAGGCGGACGCCGACGAACTGGCCGCCAATCCGCGCGCGCGCAGCGCGGTGCTGCGCGTGGCCGAGAAGCTGCCGGCGCCGGAGGCGCGTCCATGACCCGGATCGCGGTGATCGTGCTGGTGATCGCGGCCGTGATCTCGGCGATCGCGGTGGTGCACGCGCGCCACCAGCACCGCGAGCTGTACGTGCAGCTCACGCGGCTGGAGCACGCGCGCGACGAGCTGAACATCGAGTTCGGCCGGCTGCAGCTGGAACAGGCGACGTGGTCGGAAAGCAACCGCATCGACCAGGTCGCGCGCACCCGCCTGGGCATGAAGTTCCCGGGCCCGGGCGAGATCGTGGTGGTGCGGCCATGAGGTTCGTGCGCACCGCGGGTGGATCGGCCAAGAAGCCGCGGCCGCGCGCGCAGTTCAACCTGCGCGGCCGGCTGATGCTGGTCGGCGGTGCGCTCGGCCTGTGCGCGGTGGCGCTGGTGGTGCGCGCGGTCGACCTGCAGCTGGTGGACAACGCGTTCTACCAGCGCAAGGCGGACGCGCGCTTCCTGCGCGAGGTGCCGATCCCGACCTCGCGCGGGATGATCACCGACCGCAACGGCGAGCCGCTGGCGGTGTCCTCGCCGGTGGAGTCGCTGTGGGCCAACCCGCAGGAGCTGGCCAACAATCCGGCCGCGGTCGCGCGCCTGGCCGAGGCGACCGGCCTGCCGGCCGACTACCTCGCGCGCTACGTCTCGCAGCGCAAGGACAAGGAATTCATGTACGTCCCGCGACATCGCCGGATCAATCCGGCGGTCGCGCAGAAGATCCTGGCGCTGAAGATCCCCGGCGTGTTCGCGCAGCGCGAGTTCCGCCGCTTCTACCCACAGGGCGAGGCGGTCGCGCACGTGCTCGGCTTCACCAACGTCGACGACCAGGGCCAGGAGGGCGTGGAGCTCGCGTTCGACGACTGGCTGAGCGGGACCCCGGGCGCGCAGAAGGTGATCCGCGACCGCCACGGGCGCATCGTCGAGCACGTGGACCTGCTCCGCCCCGCCGAACCGGGCAAGGACCTGGTGCTGAGCATCGACCGCCGGATCCAGTTCCTGGCCTACCGCGAGCTCAAGCGCACCCTGCTCGAGACCGGCGCGGCCAGCGGCTCGGTGGTGATCCTGGACGTGGCCACCGGCGAAGTGCTGGCGATGGCGAACCTGCCTTCGTACAACAACAACAAGGTCAGCGGCGAGAACCGCGACGCCTACCGCAACCGCGCCGTCACCGACCTGCTCGAGCCCGGTTCGACGATGAAGCCGCTCACCGTCGCGGCGGCGCTGGAAGCCGGCGTGATCACGCCGACCACCCGGTTCAACACCAGCCCGGGCTGGATCGCGAACGGCCGCTACCGCACCAGCGACTTCAAGAACTACGGCGTGCTCGACACCACCGGCATCATCACCAAGAGCTCGAACGTCGGCGTGTCGAAGATCGTGCACATGCTGCCGGACCGCGAGTTCGACGCGTTCCTGCGCCGTTTCGGTTACGGCGCGAGCACCGGCAGCGGGTTCCCGGGCGAGGCCGCCGGCATCTTCCCGACGCCCGACAGCTGGTTCGGCACCACCAAGCAGACGCTGTCGTACGGCTACGGCATCTCGGTCACGCCGCTGCAGATCGCGCGCGCCTACGCCACGCTCGGCAACGGCGGCCGCGCGGTGACGCCGACCTTCGTCAAGGGCGGCCACAGCGGCGAATCGCAGCAGGTGCTCGATCCGCGCGTCGCCGCCGAAGTGATGCGGATGATGCAGACCGTCACCGAGCCCGGCGGCACCGCCACGCGCGCGGCGATCCTGGGCTACCACGTCGCCGGCAAGACCGGGACCGCGCGCAAGTCCTCCGGCGGCGGCTATTCGCGCCGCTACATCGCCTATTTCGCCGGCTTGGTGCCGGTGGAGCGGCCGCGCTTCGCGGTCACGGTGGTGGTCAACGATCCCGATCCGTCCGCGGGCGGATCGACCTACGGCGGCGGCTACGTGTCCGCGCCGCTGTTCGCGCGGGTGATGGAAGGCGCGCTGCGGCTGATGGACGTGCCGCCGGACGACATCGAGACCTGGCTGGCCGCGCAGGCCGCCGAGGAAGCGAAGCGGGCGAAGGCGCAGGCCTCGGCCGCGCCGCGCGCCACGGTGTCCGGCGCCGCCGCGAGGGCGCTGCAGTGAGCCGCGCCATGCCGCTGACGCAGCTGCTGCCCGACGTGGCCGGCGTGCCCGAGGACGTGGTCGTGTCCGGCCTGGTGCTGGACAGCCGCGACGTGCGCGCGGGCGATGCGTTCGTGGCGATAGGCGGCTTCGGCACCCATGGCCTGCATTTCACGACGCAGGCCGCCGCCGCCGGCGCCAGCGCGATCCTGTTCGAGCCGCCGGTGCCGGCCGAGGTACCCGCGCCGCCGGCCGGCGCGATCGCGGTGCCCGGACTTCGCGCGCGCATGGGCACGATGGCCGACACGTTCCACGGCCGTCCCTCGGCGCGCATGACGACGATCGGCGTGACCGGCACCAGCGGCAAGACCTCGACCGTGCAGCTGCTGGCGCAGGCGCTGGAACTGTGCGGCGTGCGCTGCGGCACCATCGGCACGCTCGGCGCCGGGCTGTACGGGCAGGCACGCGCCACCGGCTTCACCACGCCCCTGGTGCTGCAGACCCATGCGCTGCTGGCCGAACTCGCCGACGCCGGCGCGCAGGCGGTGGCGATGGAAGTGAGTTCGCACGCCCTCGACCAGGGCCGCGTGGACCAGGTGCATTTCGCGGTCGGCGTGTTCACCAACCTCAGCCGCGACCATCTCGACTACCACGGCGACATGGAGACCTACGGCGCGGCCAAGGCGAAGCTGTTCGCCACGCCGGGCCTGCAAGCGGCGGTGGTGAACCTGGACGATGCCTATGGGCGCCGGCTGTTCGCCACCTTGCCCGCCGGGCTGCAGGCGATCGGTACGAGCGAGCGCGGCGCCGACGATGCGCAGGTGCGCGCCACCGGCGTGACCCTGGATGCGGACGGCATCGCGTTCGACCTGCACCTGGGCGGCGCCACCCACCGCGTGGCCTCGCCGCTGCTGGGCCGCTTCAACATCGACAACCTGCTGGTGGTGGCGGGCGTGCTGCACGCGCTCGGCCACGCGGCCGAGGCCATCGCCAACGTGCTCGGCCGGCTGGCGCCGATTCCCGGCCGCATGAACCGGCTCGGCGGCGGCGACCGGCCGCTGGTGGTGATCGACTACTCGCACAAGCCCGATCCGCTGGAGCAGGCGCTGCAGTCGCTGCGCGGCCACCTGCGCGGGCGCCTGGTGTGCGTGTTCGGCTGCGGCGGCGAGCGCGACACCGGCAAGCGCCCGCAGATGGCCGCGATCGCCGAACGCCTGGCCGACGAGGTGGTGGTGACCGACGACAACCCGCGCGGCGAGGACGGCGACGCGATCGTGGCCGGGATCATGGCCGGGTTCGAACAGCCCGAGCGCGTGAAGGTGCAGCGCGACCGCCGCGCAGCCATCGCCGGCGCGATCGGCCGCGCCCGCGCCGGCGACATCGTGCTGGTCGCGGGCAAGGGGCACGAGACCTACCAGGAAATCGCCGGCGTGCAGCATCCCTTCGACGACAGCGTGGTCGCGCGCGAGGCACTGCAGGCCTCTGCGGCCGGCGCCGGAGCGGCCGCATGAACCCGCTGCCGCTCTCGCGCATCGCCCAGTGGACCAACGGCCGGCTGCACGCCGTCGGCGAGGCCGGCGACCTGCTGATCGACGCGGTCGAGACCGATACCCGCACGCTCGATGCGCGCGACGGCCGCGCGGCGCTGTTCATCGCCCTCAAGGGCCCGAACTTCGACGGCCACGACCACGTTGCCGCCGCGGCCACGCAGGGCGCGCGCGCCGCGCTGGTCTCGCGCGAGGTCGACGTGCCGCTGCCGCAGGTGGTGGTCGCCGAGACCGAGCGCGCGCTGGCGTCGCTGGCGGCGGCCCTGCAGCACGCGCGCCGCGGCAAGGTGGTCGGCATCACCGGCAGCAACGGCAAGACCAGCGTCAAGCAGCTCACGCTGGCGATCGCCGCCCGCGCGATGAAGGCCTATGCCAATCCCGGCAACCGCAACAACGAGATCGGCCTGCCGCTGGCGGTGATCGACGCGCCGGACGATGCGGACGTGGCGATCTACGAGATGGGCGCCGGCAAGCACAACGACATCGCGTACCTGACCGCGATCGCGCGCCCTGACATCTCGGTGGTCAACAACATCGCGCCGGCGCACCTGGAGCGGATGCAGAGCCTGCTCGGCATCGCCGACACCAAGGCCGCGATCTACGACGCGCTGCCGCACGACGGGGTGGCGGTGATCAACGCGGACGACGCCTTCGCCCCGTACTTCGCCGAGCGCGCGCACGGCCGGCGCCTGCTGCGCTTCGGACTGGAAGCCAGCGCCGACGTGACCGCACGCGACATCCGCCTCGACGACGAAGGCTCGCGCTTCACCCTGGTCACGCCCGTCGGCAATACCGATGTCGTGCTGCCTCTGCCCGGGCGCCACAACATCGCCAATGCGCTGGCCGCGTCCGCGATCGCGCTCGCGCTGGACATTCCGCTGGCGACGATCGCCGGCGCGCTGTCGGCCGCCGAGCCGGTCAAGGGCCGCCTGGTGCGCCACCGCCTGGCCAACGGCGCGGTGCTGATCGACGACAGCTACAACGCCAACCCCGGTTCGCTCAACGCCGCGATCGACACCCTGGCCGCCACCGGCACCGAGCGCTGGCTGGTGATCGGCGACATGCGCGAACTGGGCGAGGACGCGGTCGCGCTGCACGCCGAGGCCGGCCGCCGCGCGCGCCGGGCCGGCATCGGCCGGCTGTACGCCGTCGGCCCGCTGAGCGCGGCGGCAGTCGAGGCCTTCGGCGAAGGCGCGCGCCACTTCGACGGGCACGAAGCGCTGGTCGACGCGCTGCGCGTCGACCTGCATGCGGGCGTGCGCCTGCTGGTCAAGGGCTCGCGCGGCAGCGCGATGGATCGCGTGGTCGCCGCGCTGCTGCCGGAACAGGGGACACCGGATGCTGCTTGAACTCACCCGCTGGCTGCAGCAGCTCGAAGGCCTGTTCGGGCTGTTCGGCTACCTCACCTTCCGGGGCATCCTCGCCGCGCTGACGGCGCTGCTGCTGTCGCTGTGGTGGGGCCCGGCGGTGATCCGCAGGCTCGCCCAGTACAAGGGCGGCCAGCCCATCCGGCAGGACGGGCCGCAGTCGCACTTCTCCAAGGCCGGTACGCCGACGATGGGCGGCGCGCTGATCCTGTTCACGATCACCGCTTCGGTGCTGCTGTGGGGCGACCTGCGCAACAAGTACGTGTGGGTGGTGCTGCTGGTGATGCTCGCCTTCGGCGCGATCGGCTGGTACGACGACTGGATCAAGATCGTCAAGCGCGATCCCAACGGCCTGAAGTCGCGCTGGAAATACCTGCTGCAGTCGATCTTCGGCCTGGCCGCCGGGCTGTACCTGTACCTGTATGCCGACGTGCCGGCGGCGACCACGTTCTACGTGCCGCTGTTCAAGTCGGTGGCGCTGCCGCTGGCCGGGATCGGCTTCGTGGCGATCGCCTATTTCTGGATCGTCGGCTTCTCCAACGCGGTCAACCTCACCGACGGCCTCGACGGCCTGGCGATCATGCCCACGGTGCTGGTGGCCGGCGGCATCGCCGTGTTCGCCTACGCCTCGGGCCATGCCGAGTTCTCGCGCTACCTGCAGATCCCGCCCGTGCCGGGCGCGGGCGAGCTGATCATCATCTGCGCGGCCATCGCCGGCGCGGGCCTGGGCTTTCTGTGGTTCAACACCTATCCGGCGATGGTGTTCATGGGCGACATCGGCGCGCTGGCGCTGGGCGCGGTGCTCGGCACCATGGCCGTGATCGTCCGCCAGGAGCTGGTGCTGGTGATCATGGGCGGCATCTTCGTTATCGAAACGCTGTCGGTGATGATCCAGGTCGCCAGCTTCAAGCTGACCGGCAGGCGCGTGTTCCGGATGGCGCCCATCCACCACCACTTCGAACTCAAGGGCTGGCCCGAGCCCCGCGTGATCGTGCGCTTCTGGATCATCTCGGTGATCCTGGTGCTGGTCGGGCTGGCCACGCTGAAGGTGCGCTGATGGCCGTGACCGCCGACTATCGCGCGTTCGAAGGTGGCCGCCAGGCGACGCGGCTGGATGCGATCGACGGCCGCTACGACGGCTGGCTGGTCGCGATCGCGCTGGCCATTGCCGCGTTCGGCGTGGTGATGGTGGCATCGAGTTCGATCGCCGTGGCCGAGAACCTCGGCCAGGGCCCGTTCTACTTCCTCGTCCGCCACGTGGTGTTCCTGGGCGTGGGCATCGGCCTGTGCGCGCTGGTGATGCGCACCGATCTGAAGCTGGTGGAGAAGTACCCGCAGGCGCTGCTCGGCGCGTGCGTGCTGATGCTGCTGATGGTGTTCGTGCCGGGGCTGGGGCACACGGTCAACGGCGCCCGGCGCTGGGTGAACCTCGGCGTGTCGAACTTCCAGATGGTCGAGGCGGTGAAGATCCTCTACCTGGTGTGGCTGGCGAGCTACCTGGTGCGCTTCCGCGACGACGTCAACGCCACCTGGGGCGCGATGCTCAAGCCGATCGGCGTGGCGACGCTGCTGGTGATCCTGCTGCTGGCGCAGCCCGACTTCGGCTCGGCGACGATGCTGCTCGCGGTCACCGCCGGCATGCTGGTGCTCGGCGGCGGGCACCTGAAGCGGATGATGCTGCCGGTGCTGCTGCTGCTGCCGGCGCTGGTCGCGGTGGCGGTGATCGAGCCCTACCGCCTGCGCCGCATCACCTCGTTCTGGAACCCCTGGGAAGACCAGCTCGGCGCCGGTTACCAGCTGAGCAACGCGCTGATGGCGATCGGTCGCGGCGAGCTCACCGGCGTCGGCCTGGGCGGGTCGATCCAGAAGCTGTCCTATCTGCCCGAGGCGCACACCGACTTCATCTTCTCGGTGATCGGCGAGGAGCTGGGCTTCGTCGGCCTGGTGGCCGTGGTGGCGCTGTTCGCCGCGCTGGTCGGCCGCGCGCTGTGGATCGGATACCGCTGCGTGGAGATGCGGCGCCACTTCGCCGGCTACGTCGCCTTCGGCGTGGCGCTGATGATCGGCCTGCAGAGCCTGGTCTCGATGGGCGTCAACCTCGGCCTGCTGCCGACCAAGGGCCTGACCCTGCCGCTGATCTCGTCGGGCGGCTCGAGCGTGATGATGACCTGCGTGGCGATCGGCCTGCTGCTGCGGGTGTCGTTCGAACTCGACCGCGCGCAGCGCCAGGTCGCGCGCCTGCGCGGCGAGGGTGCGCGTCCGGGCCCCGGCGAGTCCTCGCCCGCGCCGCCGCCGACCACCCAGCCGCCGCCGGCCGCGGTCGCCGGTGCGCTCGGCACCAGCCGCCTGCGGCCGCGGATCGAACCCACGCTCGGCAGCTTCGGGAGGAATGCATGATCCGGCGCCTGCTCGCCGCGCGCGAGATCACCAAGGAGGGCATCGCCCGGTCGTTTTCGCGCGTGCATTTCGTCGGCATCGGCGGCGCCGGCATGAGCGGCATCGCCGAGGTGCTGTGCACGCTGGGCTACAAGGTGTCCGGCTCGGACACCGCCGACAGCGCGACCACGCGCCGGCTGGCCGGGCTCGGCGCCACCGTGCACCGCGGGCACTCGGCGGCCAACGTGCTGGGCACCGACTGCGTGGTGGTCTCCAGCGCGATCCGGCCCGACAACCCCGAGCTGATGGAAGCGCGCTCGCAGCGCATCCCGGTCGTGCCGCGCGCGGAGATGCTGGCCGAGCTGATGCGTTTCCGTCGCGGCATCGCGGTCGCCGGGACCCATGGCAAGACCACCACCACCTCGCTGACCGCGAGCGTGCTGGGCGAGGGCGGACTGGATCCGACCTTCGTCATCGGCGGCCAGCTGCTGGCCGCGGGCGCCAATGCGCGCCTGGGCAGCGGCGATTGGCTGGTGGCGGAAGCCGACGAGAGCGACGGCAGCTTCCTGCGGCTGAATCCGCTGATCGCGGTGGTCACCAACATCGATGCCGACCACCTGGAGAACTACGGCGGCGACTTCGCCCGGGTCCAGGCCGCGTTCTCCGAATTCCTGCACCGGCTGCCGTTCTATGGCCTGGCCGTGCTGTGCATCGACGATCCGGAAGTGGCGACGCTGGCGCAGGACATGCCGCGGCACGCGATGACCTACGGCCTGCGCGAGAGCGCCGACGTGCGCGCCGAAGACGTCGCCCAGCACGGCGCGGCGATGCGCTTCACCCTGTGCCTCCCCGACGGCTCGCGCACGCCGGTGACGCTGGCGCTTCCCGGCCGCCACAACGTGCTCAACGCGCTCGCGGCGGCCGCCATCGGCTGGCAGCTGGGCGTCGAACCGGCCGCCATCGCCGCGGCGCTGGAGAAGTTCCAGGGCATCGGCCGCCGCTTCAACCTGCTGGCCTCGCTGCGCACCGCGCAGGGGGCGCAGGTGCAGCTGGTGGACGATTACGGCCACCACCCGAAGGAGCTCGCGGCGGTGTTCGACGCCGCGCGTGGCGGCTGGCCGGACCGGCGCCTGGTGGTCGCGTTCCAGCCGCACCGCTACTCGCGCACGCGCGACCAGTTCGACGATTTCGCCGCTGTTCTCTCGGACGTCGACGCGCTGATACTGACCGAGGTGTACCCGGCCGGCGAGGCGCCGATCGCCGGCGCCGACGCCAAGGCCCTGGCGCGCGCGATCCGTGCCCGCGGCCGCATCGATCCGGTGGTGGTCGGCAGCGCGCAGGAACTGCGCGAGGTGCTGCCCGACGTGCTGCAGGACGGCGACCTGCTGTTGATGATGGGCGCCGGCGACATCGGCCACGCCGCGCAGCAGCTGGCGCGCGACGGCTTCCCGGAGGGCGCGCGATGACCGCCGCCGTGCCCGCCCTGCGCATCACCGACCCGGCCGCGTTCGGGCGCGTCGCCGTGCTGATGGGCGGCACCAGCGCCGAACGCGAGGTGTCGCTGCAGTCGGGGCAGGGCGTGCTCGACGCGCTGCGCGCGCGCGGCGTGGACGCGCAGCCGGTCGACGGCATTCCCGCGCTGGTCGACGCCATCCGCGCCGGTCGCATCGACCGCGTCTTCAACATCCTCCACGGCAACCGGGGCGGCGGCGAGGACGGCGTGGTGCAGGGCCTGCTCGAGGCGCTCGGCGTGCCGTACACCGGCCCCGGCGTGCTCGGCAGCGCGCTGACCATGGACAAGGTGCGGACCAAGCAGGTGTGGATGGCCGAAGGCCTGCCGACGCCGCGCTTCGTGCGCGTCCCGCCGGGCGGCGACCTGCGCGCGGCGGTGCGCGAGCTCGGCTTCCCGGTGTTCGTGAAGCCCTCGTGCGAAGGTTCCAGCGTGGGCGTGTTCCGGATCCTCGCCGAGGACGACCTGGCGCCCGCACTTGAATTCGCCGCCGGCTACGCGGGCGAACTGCTCGCCGAACAGATGGTGCAGGGCGACGAATACACGGTCGCCATTCTCGGCGAGCTCGCGCTGCCCTCGATCCGCATCGTGCCCGCCGGCGCGTGGTACGACTACCACGCCAAGTACATCGCCGACGACACGCAGTACATCTGCCCCGGGCTGGAAGGCACGGAGGAAGAGGGCGCACGCGCGCTGGCGCTGCGCGCCTTCGCCGCCGCCGGCTGCAGCGGCTGGGGCCGGGTCGACCTGATGCGCGACCGCACGCGCGGCCTGCAGCTGATCGAGGTCAACACCGCGCCGGGCATGACCAGCCATTCGCTGGTGCCCAAGGCGGCCGCGCAGATGGGCATCGACTACGCCGAACTGTGCTGGCGCGTGCTCGAGCAGACCATGGCCACCGGCGTCGCATCGGCCGGAGGCGCCGCATGATCCGCCGCACGCTCCAGGTGGTGACCTGGGCCATGGCGATCGCGCTGGTCGCGCTGCCGGTGGTGGCGCTGGTCAACGGCTGGATCGGCGCCGAGCGCTGGCCGCTGCGCACCCTGCGCGTGACCGAAGGCCTGGAGCGCGTCGATCCGGCGCGGCTGCGCGAAGTGCTGCTGCCGCACGCCTCGGCCGGCTTCTTCGCCGTGCGGCTCGACCAGGCGCAGACCGCCGTCGCGCGCCTGCCCTGGGTGGAGCACGCCGAGGTGCGCAAGCTGTGGCCGGACGTGCTGGAGGTGCGCATCGTCGAGCATCGCCCGTTCGCGCGCTGGGGCAGCGACCGCCTGCTGTCCGAGCAGGGCCGCCTGTTCCCGGTCGAGGGGATCGAAGTCCCGGCCGGCCTGCCGGAACTGCAGGGCCCCGACGCCCGCGTGCCGGACGTGGTGGCGCTGTACAACGAAGCGCGCGAGCTGTTCGTCCCCGGCGGGTTCGCCATCGCGAAGCTCGCGCTGGACCGTCGCGACAGCTGGTCGCTCGTGCTCGACAACGGCGTCGAGGTGACGGTCGGCAGCCAGGAAGCGCGGCTGCGCCTGCAGCGTTTCGCCCGCGTGCTGCCCCAGCTGCTGGCGCGCGCGCCGCAGCCCCTGCGCCGCGCCGACCTGCGCTACACCAACGGCTTCGCGCTCGAATGGGCGACGCCCGGCGCCGATGGCGATGCCTCCGGCGGGGTCGACGTGCCCGCCGCCCCCGCCGCGGCGCTCGCGCGGCTCGCGTCGTCGCCGCACGGCGAGGCGCTCGTCCCGCGCCCGAACGCGAACCCCGTCCCCCGATTCCCCGTTTCCGGCTCCAGCACATGAACCGCAAAGGCGACAAGGCCCTCATCGTCGGCCTCGACATCGGCACCTCGAAAGTGGTGGCGCTGGTCGGCGAGTACTCGCCGGGCAACCCGATCGAGGTGATCGGCATCGGCAGCCATGAATCGCGCGGACTCAAGCGCGGCGTGGTGGTCGACATCGAATCGACCGTGCAGTCGATCCAGCGTGCGGTGGAGGAGGCCGAACTGATGGCCGGCTGCGAGATCCGCAGCGTCTACGCCTCGATCTCCGGCAACCACGTGCAGTGCCGCAACTCCAACGGCATCGTGCCGATCCGCGACGGCGAGGTGACCTGGGCCGACCTCGACCGCGTGCTCGACGCGGCGAAGGCGGTCGCGATCCCGGCCGACCAGAAGATCCTGCACGCGATCCCGCGCGAGTACGTGCTCGACGACTCCCAGGAAGGCATCCGCAACCCGGTCGGCATGACCGGCGTGCGGCTGGAGGTGCAGGCGCACCTGGTGGTGTGCGCGCAGTCGGCCGCGGCCAACATCAGCAAGTGCGTGCAGCGCTGCGGGCTGTCGATCGACGACCTGGTGCTGTCGTCGCTGGCCTCCAGCACCGCGGTGCTGACCGGCGACGAGCGCGAACTGGGCGTGGTGCTCGTGGACATGGGCGCAGGCACCACGGACCTGGCGGTGTTCGTGCACGGCGCGATCTGCCACACCGCGTCGTTGCCGATCGCCGGCGACAAGGTCACCGAGGACATCGCGCACATGCTGCGCACGCCCACGCCCGAGGCCGAGCAGATCAAGGTCCGCTACGCCTGCGCGCTGGCGCAGCTGGCGACGAGCGAGGAATCGATCCAGGTGCCGAGCGTGGGCGACCGTCCGCCGCGCCGCCTGCCGCGGCAGTCGCTGGCGCAGGCGGTGCAGGCGCGCTACGAGGAGATCTTCGAGATGGTGCAGGCCGAACTGCGCCGCTCGGGCTTCGAGCAGCACGTGCGCGCGGGCATGGTGCTCACCGGCGGCGCCGCGAAGATGGAAGGCGTGGTCGAACTGGCCGAGGAAATGCTGCAGATGCCGGTGCGCGTGGGCATCCCGCAGCACGTCACCGGCCTGGGCGAAGTGGTGAACAACCCGGTCCACGCCACCGGCGTGGGCCTGCTGCTGATGGGCAGCCAGATCGAACATCCGCGACGTCCGTCCCTGCCGGCCGGCAAGGCGGGCAGCCTGCTCAAGAAGATGGGCAACTGGTTCCGGGGCGAGTTCTGATGCGCCCCCGGACCTGCGACGCGCGCGGCGACAGGACGAGACGACGACGAAGGCGACGTGTGATTTTTCAGTGGTTTGCGGCACCCCGGCACGACACGACAATCAATAACTAGAGAGGACAAGGACATGGCACATTTCGAACTCGTGGAAAAGATGGCTCCCAACGCCGTGATCAAGGTGATCGGCGTGGGCGGCGGCGGCGGCAACGCGGTCGCGCACATGGTCGGCAGCAGCGTGGACGGCGTGGAGTTCATCACCGCCAACACCGACTCGCAGGCGATCAAGAACTGCGGCGCGAAGCTGCAGCTGCAGCTCGGCACCAATGTCACCAAGGGCCTGGGCGCGGGCGCCAACCCCGAAGTCGGCCGCCAGGCCGCGCTCGAGGATCGCGAGATCATCATGGACGCGCTGCAGGGCGCCGACATGGTGTTCATCACCGCCGGCATGGGCGGCGGCACCGGCACCGGCGCGGCGCCCGTGGTCGCGCAGCTGGCCAAGGAGATGGGCATCCTGACCGTCGCCGTGGTCACCAAGCCGTTCCCGTTCGAGGGCCGCCGCCGCATGCAGGTGGCGCTCAAGGGCATCGAGGACCTGTCGGCGCACTGCGACTCGCTGATCACGATCCCGAACGAGAAGCTGATCACCGTGCTCGGCCGCAACGCGACCATGATCCAGGCCTTCCGCGCCGCCAACGACGTGCTGCTGGGCGCGGTGCAGGGCATCGCCGACCTGATCGTGCGCCCGGGCCTGATCAACGTCGACTTCGCCGACGTGCGCACCGTCATGTCCGAGATGGGCCTGGCGATGATGGGCACCGGCCATGCCCGCGGCGACGACCGCGCCCAGGCCGCGGCCGAGGCGGCGATCCAGAACCCGCTGCTCGACGACGTCAACCTGGCCGGCGCCAACGGCATCCTGGTCAACATCACCGCCGGCCCGGACTTCACCATGAGCGAGTTCGACGAAGTCGGCCGCACGGTGGAGAACTTCGCCAGCGAGGACGCGACCATCGTCATCGGCACCGTGCTCGACCCGGACATGGCCGACGACGTGCGCGTGACCGTGGTGGCCACCGGCCTCAACCGCGCGGCCGTGCGCCACAGCGGCCGCCACGCCGACCACGTGCAGACCGACGCCGTCGCGCGCCGCCCGCACGTGCAGCTGATCAACACCGGCAAGCGCGACGGGACCACCGGCATGTTCGTCGAGGACACCACCGAGGCGTTCAACCCGGGCAGCAGCATCGCCGCGGGCCTGCGCGGCCGCAGCAGCGCATCGGGCGACACCACCGCCGCGCCGCAGGTGGCCGATTTCGGGGACAGCAACTACCTCGACATCCCGGCCTTCCTGCGCCGCCAGGCGGACTGACCTCCGCGCCGTTCCCCGGCGTCCCTCTGCTGACCTCCCGGTCTGCGCACTCTGCATTCCCTTCCCCGCTCGCGGGGGGAAGGGGCCGAAGGCGGGTGGGGGCAGCGGAGGCGCGTAGGGGTCCTTCGCGGCGCGCCATCGATCCAGCCGGGAACGGGAGATCCTTGCACGCCCGATGACGCCACCATGGCCGCGCAATGTCCGATTCCACCGCCGCGGCCGGCCCGGCGCGGCGGATTTTTCGGACACAGCGTCGCACCGCCCTGCTTTCGTTCAGTTCAGGGCGCAGGGTGATAATCTGCGCCGTTGCCCCCATCCGGGGAGCCCCGTCCGCCACAGGCCGTGACCCGATGTCGCAGCAACGCACCATCAAGAACGTGATCCGCGCTACCGGCGTGGGCCTGCACAGCGGCGAGAAGGTGTTCCTCACGCTGCGCCCGGCCGCGCCCGAGACCGGCATCGTGTTCCGGCGCGTGGACCTCGAGCCGGTGGTCGAGATCCCGGCGGCCGGCGAGCTGGTGAGCGAAACCACCCTGTGCACGGGCCTGAGCCGCGAGGGCGCCAACGTGCAGACGGTCGAGCACCTGATGTCGGCGCTGGCGGGGCTTGGCATCGACAACCTGTACGTCGAGCTGTCCGCGGCCGAGGTGCCGATCATGGACGGCTCGTCCGGTCCGTTCGTGTTCCTGCTGCAGTCGGCGGGGATCGTGGAGCAGGACGCGCCCAAGCGCTTCATCCGCATCACCCGCCCGGTCGAGGTGCGCGAGGGCGACAAGATCGCGCGTTTCGAACCGCATGCCGGCTACCGCCTCGGATTCACCGTCGATTTCAACCACCCCGCGATTCCCAAGTCGCAGTCGCGCGCACAGATCGAGTTCTCCACCGAGGCCTACATCCGCGAGGTCAGCCGCGCGCGCACGTTCGGCTTCATGCGCGACCTCGAATACATGCGCGAGCGCAACCTCGGCCTCGGCGGCTCGATGGACAACGCGATCGTGCTCGACGAGTTCCGGGTGCTCAACGACGACGGCCTGCGCTACGCCGACGAGTTCGTGCGCCACAAGATCCTCGACGCCGTGGGCGACCTGTACCTGGCCGGGCGCCCGATCCTGGGGGCCTTCGAGGGCTACAAGTCCGGCCACGCGCTCAACAACAAGCTGGTGCGCGCGCTGCTGGCCGATCGCGGCGCCTGGGAAGAAATCACCTTCCCGCAGGCCGCACCCGCGCCGGTCGCGTACGGCGCGCCGCTGACGGCCTGACCGTCAAGGGCTGGCGCCCGCGGCCACGGTTGGCGGCCCCGGAGACTCCGCGGCCGAGCGACGTGGCACTCGCCATTTCACAGCGGTTCGCCGCCCTCGCGGGCCGGCCGGCGCGCGTGATCCGCCCCGGATGACGCACCTGGCTGCCGTTCGCGCGCGAGCCTCGAATCCGGCCAAATAGAGGGCGAATCGCACCATCGGCTGCGAAACCGTGCACACATCACATTTCACGCGGTGAATGCGCGGATATAACTTTTTTCTAACGAAATCGCAGTCTTTCCCGAGCGGACCGTTAACGTTTCACATGGATGCGGCCGATAGCATGCCGTGTCCGCGTGGGCCGGCAGGAAGCCGGGAACCGTCCACGCGGAGGCCGGGGTGGCGTTCAGTCGCCCGGCGTCTCGCGAGGTGCGGGTCCGTCCAGGGCCGCCAGCGCCGCGCGGAACGCGTCGTCCGTCGCGGCGGACCGGCCCGTGCCCCGTGCCGCCTGCGGCGCCGGGTCGCGACGCGTGACCGGGGACTGGAACGGTTCCTTGGCCGCCTTGATGGCGACCTCGCGCACTTGCAGCCCGATGGAGCGGGCAGCGTCGAGCAATTCGCTGGCCGCCAGGCGCAACCTGGCGTGCCAGAGGGGCGAATCGACGAGGAAGACCAGCCTGCCATCGACCACGTTGGCCAGCCGCACGTGCGGCGCCAGCGCCGGAGGCAGGAGGGGGCGCAGTTGACGGTCCAGTGCATCGAGCCCGAGGGCATGGCGCACCGGATCTCCGGCGGTACCGGACAGCAGTGCATCGAGCGCCGTCTGCATGGTCGCGGAGCGATCCGTACCCGGCGGCACCTTTGGCGAACTGGACCGCCGTGGCAAGGAATCAGACATCAGGTATATGACTCTACACACACTCTCCGTGCAGACGCTGTCGACGCTCCACTCGCTCGGCCGACGCCTGCAGGCACGACTGGTCCAGAAGCCGCTCGCTGCCGCCATCGTCCTCGTCGGCTCCGGCCTGATCATGGGGGGCGCGCTCAACGCCACCACGGTGAACCAGCTGCAGCAGCAGGTGTCCGGCCAGGCGGAAACGCTCGAGTCCACCCGCCGCGAGGCGCAGCGTGAAGTCAACGCCCTGGCCGCGCGCCTGGGCGAACTGCAGGCGCAGGCCAACCGCCTCAACGCGCTGGGCGACCGCCTGACCCGCATCGCCAAACTCGGCGACGGCGAGTTCGATTTCGACAAGCCGGTCGCCCTGGGCGGTGCCGAGACCAGCCAGGACATGGCGGCGCGGCAGCTCGTGGACGGGCTGGACGACGTCGATGCGCAGTTCGGCCAGGCCGGGCGCCAGCTCTCGGTGCTCGAGGCGCTGCTGTTCGACCAGGAGCTCGAGCGCAACGCCATGCCGTCGCGCTCGCCGGTGGCCAGCAGCTACATCACCTCCGGCTACGGCGGCCGCGCCGATCCGTTCGGCGGCGGCAGCCAGTTCCACAAGGGCATCGATTTCGACGCCACCACCGGCGATCCGGTGATGACGGTCGCCGACGGCGTGGTCAGCTTCTCCGGCGTGCGCAGCGGCTACGGCAACGTGGTCGAGGTCGACCACGGCAACGGCTTCGTCACCCGCTACGCGCACAACTCGCGCAACACGGTGAAGGTCGGCGACCTGGTGCGGGTGGGACAGGAGATCGCGAAGGCCGGCTCCACCGGGCGCTCGACCGGCGCCCACGTGCATTTCGAAGTCTGGGAGAACGGGCGCGTGCACAACCCGCGCAAGTTCCTGGGCGAGATGGGCGCAAAGCGGGGCTGAGGCTGGGGGGCTGGCAGTCCGGCGCTCAGGCGCCGGCGTGCCGGGGCAGGCACAGGATCCGGCGACGGAGTTAAGGCAGGGGCTGTCTGGTGGCAGGCGGACTGGTCCAGGACGTCGCCGCCGGCCCGTGGCTGGTGTCGCGAGTGCCGGCAGGTCGGGCTTGGCGCGACGATCGGTCGATGGCTAGGCCCGTTCCGGGCGCGGACGGACTCCGGTCTGAAGCTGGATACGGCTCGGCCTGACGACCGGGCGGGTGGTTCGCCCGCGTCTCGCGTGGCGACGCGTTCGGCATCGGGGCGGCTGCGGGATGCGTTGGGCGCCCATTGAAATCGCCCGGGGGCGCCTCCACGGTACAATGCGCGTTGCCATCGAAAAGGGCGCCTCTGCGCCCTTTTTCATTTGCCGGCTGAGCGCGCCGCGCGCGCCCCGGTCCCGCCCACCTTCCGGTACATCCATGCTCAATCGCCTGCTCACCAGCGTCTTCGGCAGCCGTAACGACCGCCTCGTCAAGCAACTCGGCGGCGTGGTCAAGAAGATCAACGCCCTCGAGCCGCAGATGCAGGCCTTGTCCGACGCCGAACTCCAGGCCAAGACCCCCGAACTGCGCGAGCGCGTCGCCAACGGCGAATCGCTCGACAAGGTGCTGCCCGAGGCCTTCGCCGTCTGCCGCGAAGCCAGCGTGCGCGTGCTGGGCCTTCGCCCGTACGACGTGCAGCTGGTGGGCGGCATGGTGCTGCACATGGGCAAGATCGCCGAGATGCGCACCGGCGAGGGCAAGACCCTGGTCGCCACCCTGCCGTGCTACCTCAACGCGCTCGAGGGCAAGGGCGTGCACGTGGTAACGGTGAACGACTACCTCGCCCGCCGCGACGCCGCCCAGATGGGCCGGCTCTACAACTGGCTCGGCCTGAGCGTGGGCGTGGTCTACCCGGGCATGCCGCATTCGGACAAGCACGCCGCCTACGGCGCCGACATCACCTACGGCACCAACAACGAGTTCGGCTTCGACTACCTGCGCGACAACATGGCCATGTCCAAGGCCGACCGCTACCAGCGCGGCCTGAACTACGCCATCGTCGACGAGGTCGACTCGATCCTGATCGACGAGGCGCGCACGCCGCTGATCATCTCCGGTCCGGCCGACGAATCGCCGGAGCTGTACATCAAGGTCAACCGCATCGTGCCCTCGCTCAAGCGCCAGGAAGTCGAGGATGGCGTGGGCGATTTCTGGGTCGACGAGAAGGGCAAGCAGGTGCACCTGTCCGAGGCCGGCCAGGAGCACGCCGAGGAGCTGCTGCACAAGGCCGGCATCCTCGAGGCCGGCGACGACCTGTACGCCCCGCACAACATCCACGTGGTGCACCACCTCAACGCCGCGATGCGCGCGCACGCGATCTACCAGCGCGACGTCGACTACATCGTGCGCGACGGCGAAGTGGTGATCGTCGACGAGTTCACCGGCCGCACGCTGGTGGGCCGGCGCTGGTCCGACGGCCTGCACCAGGCGGTCGAGGCCAAGGAAGGCGTGCCGGTGCAGCGCGAGAACCAGACGCTGGCGAGCATCACCTTCCAGAACCTGTTCCGCATGTACGGCAAGCTCTCGGGCATGACCGGCACCGCGGACACCGAGGCCTTCGAGTTCAACAGCATCTACGGCCTGGAAGTGGTGGTCATCCCCACCCACCGGCCGATGATCCGCGTCGACCATCCCGACGCGGTGTTCCTCAACCGCAACGGCAAGTACCGCGCGGTCGCGGCCGAGATCAAGGACTGCTACGAGCGCGGCCAGCCGGTGCTGGTCGGCACCACCTCGATCGAGGTCTCCGAGCTGCTGTCGAAGTTCCTGCGCGAGGAGAACATCCCGCACGAGGTGCTCAACGCCAAGCAGCACGAGCGCGAGGCGCACATCGTCGCCAACGCCGGCCGCCCGAAGGCGGTCACCATCGCCACCAACATGGCCGGCCGCGGTACCGACATCGTGCTCGGCGGTTCGCTCGAGGCCGAACTGCACGCGCTGGGCGAGGGCGCGACCGAGGCCGACAAGGCGCGCGTGAGCGAGGACTGGCAGAAGCGCCACGACGAGGTGGTCGCGCTCGGCGGCCTGCACATCCTGGGCACCGAACGCCACGAGTCGCGCCGCATCGACAACCAGCTGCGCGGCCGTTCCGGCCGCCAGGGCGACCCGGGCTCGAGCCGGTTCTACCTCTCGCTCGAAGACAACCTGATGCGCATCTTCGCCGCCGACTGGGTGCAGCGGGTCATGGCGCGGATGGGCCTGAAGGAAGACGACATCATCGAGTCGCCGCTGGTGTCCAAGCAGATCGCCAACGCGCAGCGCAAGGTCGAGGCCCACAACTTCGACATCCGCAAGAACCTGCTCGACTTCGACGACGTCAACAACGACCAGCGCAAGGTGATCTACGGCCAGCGCGACGAACTGCTCGAGGCCGAGAGCGTGCAGGAAAACATCGACGGCATCCGCGGCGACGTGGTGGCCGAGGTGGTCGAGCGCTTCGTCCCGCCCGAGTCGATCGACGATCAGTGGGACCTGCCGGGCCTGGAGTCGACGCTGGAGCAGGAGTTCGGCGTGCGGCTGGAGCTGCAGCGCATGGCCGCCGAGCGCAAGGAGCTGGACGCCGAGGGCATCCAGGACCATGTGCGCGAGGCGCTGGACCGCGTGTTCGCCGAGAAGGAAGCCCAGGTCGGCGCCGAGACGATGCGCGCGCTCGAGAAGCACATCATGCTCAACGTGCTCGACGACAACTGGAAGCAGCACCTCGGCCGCATGGACTACCTGCGCCAGGGCATCCACCTGCGCGGCTACGCGCAGAAGCAGCCGAAGCAGGAGTACAAGAAGGAAGCGTTCGAGCTGTTCAGCGAGATGCTGGACAAGGTCAAGCGCGAGGTGGTGACCCTGCTGGCGCGCGTGCGCGTGCGCAGCGAGGCGGAGGTGGCCGCGATCGAGGCGCAGGAACGGGCGCAGGTGGAGGCACGGCTGCGCCAGGCGCAGTTCCAGCACGAGAGCGCCGGCGGCTTCGGCGCCGACGAGGAAGCCGCGGAGCCGGACTACCAGCAGGGCGGCCAGGCGCCGATCGTGCGCGACGGCGCGAAGATCGGCCGCAACGATCCGTGCCCCTGCGGCAGCGGCAAGAAGTACAAGCACTGCCATGGACAGCTGGCCTGACGAGCGGCTCCCGCCGGCGGGGTGCGCCGGTGCCGCGAGGCCAATGACATTGCGCCGGGAGTGCCCGGGACCGGCGCCCGTCCCGCCGCGCGCCGCCGTCGCCGCTGCGTCGGGGTCGCTGGCGTGACCCGGCCGGAGGCCACCGGCCGGACGCCCGGCGACGATCCGCCGCAGCGACCGTCGATCCATGTCGTCGCCGCCGTCATCACCGACGCAAGAGGGCGGATCCTGCTCGCGCGCCGCGCGCCGGGCCGCGAACTGGCGGGCCTGTGGGAATTCCCGGGCGGCAAGGTGGACCCGGGCGAAACGCCCGAAGCGGCGCTCGCACGCGAACTGCACGAGGAGCTCGGCATCGAGGTCGAGGTCGGCGCGCCGCTGATGGTGGTGCCGCACCGCACCCCGAGCCGACGCCTGCACCTGGACGTGCGCCGCATCCGCGCCTGGCGCGGCACGCCGAAGGGCTGCGAGGGCCAGGCGCTGGCCTGGGTGCAGCCGCAGCGCCTGGCGCGTTACGACATGCCCGCGCCCGACCATCCGGTGGTCGCCGCGCTGCTGCAGCCGGACCGCTGCCTGGTCACGCCCGCGCCGGGCGTCGACGACGGGGCGTGGCTCGACGCCCTGGCCGCGTCGGTGGCGAATGGCGTGTCCCGGGTGCAGTTCCGCATGCACGGCGTGGCCGACGACCGCCGCCGTCGCCTGCTCGAGGGCGCGGCCCGCCACTGCGAGGCTGCCGGCGCGCAACTGCTGGTCAATGGCGACGCGGCGCTCGCGCGCGCGACGGGCGTGGGCCTGCACCTGCCCGCGGCGCAGCTGCGGGTGAGCGAGTCCCGGCCTGTTCCCGTCGGGCAACTGCTGTCGGCCTCCTGCCACGACGCGGAGGAACTGGCGCTGGCCGAGGCGCTGGGCTGCGACTTCGCGATCCTCGGGCCGGTGCTCGCCACGCCGAGCCATCCCGGCGAGCCGGGCATCGGCTGGGCCCGTTTCGAGGCCCTGCGCGAACGGGTGTCGTTGCCGTTGTACGCGATCGGCGGGCTGGGCGTGGACGACATCGCCACCGCGCGCAGCCATGGCGCGCAGGGCGTGGCGGCGATCCGGGGGCTGTGGGCGGGAGCGGTCGGCGAATCCCCGGCGGGCGTCGCAGCCTGAAGCCTGGCGCTCGCCCAGCCGACACGCCTGCCGCGCGGCGGCTCAGCCGTTAGCGGCAGCCAGGCCCCGGTAGCGCGCGTCCAGCGCCGCGACGTGGGCGTCCAGCGCGTCCAGCGGCCCGTCGTTGACCAGCACGTCGTCGGCGATCGCCAGCCGCTGCGCGCGCGTGGCCTGGGCCGCGATCATCCGGTCCGCCAGTGCCGCGTCGATGCCGTCCCGGGCCAGCAGCCGTGCACGCTGGACCGCGACCGGCACGTCGACCACCAGCACCCGCCGCAGCCAGGGATAGGCGTCGCGGCCGGTGCCGGTGGCGGCGGCCAGGGGGGCGTGGGGCGCGCAGCCCGGCGCGTCCGCGACCGCCCCGGCCTCGGGTCCGAAGGAATAGGCCGGCGCCGCCCCGGACACCGCCTGCATCGCAGGCGGGGGCTGGGTCGCCGCCGCGGGGGAGGGGGACGGCGGCGCAGCGGACGCCGGCAGCACTTCGGCCAGCAGCGGAATCGCGGCGATCGCGTACGGGCCGCGGGCGGCGGCGCAGGTCGCGTACAGCAGGGTCCGCACGCGCGGGTGGATGATCGCCTCCAGCCGCAGCCGCGCGGCGTCGTCGGCGAACACGCGGCGCCGCATCGCCGGGCGGTCCAGCGAACCGTCGGGCGCCAGCGCGTCCGCGCCGAAGGCCGCCACCACTTCGGCCAGGCCCGCGCTGCCGATCGCCACCGCATCGCGCGCGGCCAGGTCCGCATCGGCCACGGTGATCCCCAGCGCCTCGAAGCGTCGCGTCACCTCGCTCTTGCCAGAGGCGACGCCTCCGGTCAGTCCCACCACGTAGTCGGCCATGTGCCGATTGTGCCTGCGGCGGTGGCGACCGCCCAGTCGGTGTCGGAGATGGGCTCAAGCCGCGTTGCCAGTCGCGCCCTCCTTCCGGCCCTTCGGGCCACCGTCTCCCGCCCAGCGGGAGACGGAAAGCTATCCAGCGCGGGTGCGGCCGTCCTGGCGGCGCCGCCAATTCCAGCCCACCAGGTGCCGCCCGGCGTGCGCCCGCATCCAACCCTTCGGACCGCCCTGCATCCTGAAGGACGCAATGGTCTCCAAGAGCGGGGAAGGCACATCGAGAGCGCTCCGTCGCGGAGACGGAACGCACGGCGAAGCAGGCTCAGATCCCCGCGTAGCCGCGGTACAGGCCGATCAGCTGCTCGCCCCACATGAAGACGATCCAGCCGGCGATGGCCAGGTACGGCCCGAACGGGATCGGGGTGGCCCGGTCGCGGCCCTTCACCGCCAGCCAGATCGAGCCGATCAGCGCGCCGACCACCGACGACAGCAGGATGATCGGCAGCACGCCCGCCAGCCCCACCCAGGCGCCGAGCGCCGCCAGCAGCTTGAAGTCTCCGTGCCCCATGCCTTCCTTGCCGGTGACCTGCTTGAACACCCACCACACCGACCACAGGCTCGCGTAGCCCGCGATCGCCCCCAGCAGCGCCGGTTTGGCCGACATGTAGAGGTTGTCGAGCGCCGCGATCAGGCCCAGCCACATCAGCGGCAGGGTGAGCGAGTCGGGCAGCAGCTGCGTGCGCAGGTCGATGCCCGACAGCGCCACCAGCATGCAGGTCAGCACGCAGGCGCCGAAGCCCTGCCAGCCGAAGCCGAAGCGCCACACGCACAGCACGCACAGCACCGCGGTCAGCAGTTCCACCAGGGGGTACTGGACCGAGATCGGCGCCTTGCAGCTGCGGCACCGACCGCGCAACGCCAGCCAGCTGAACACCGGGATGTTCTCGTACCACGACAGCTGGTGCCCGCAATGCGGGCAGTGCGAGCGCTCAACCACGATGCCGGGCGGGGGCGGATCGTACAGCTCCGGCTCGCCGAGCACCTCGCGCGCGTCGCGGTTCCATTCCCATTCCATGCGCCGCGGCAGGCGCAGGATCACCACGTTGAGGAAGCTGCCCACGAGGAGCCCGAGCCCGGCCACCAGCGGATAGCCGAGCGCGGGGTTCTGGTCGAGATACGCCATCCGGCGTCAGCCCATCACGGTCAACGCGATCTTGAAGATCGGCAGGTACATCGCGATCACGATGGCGCCGACCATCGTGCCGATGATCACCATCACGAACGGTTCGATCAGGCTCGAGATGGCGTCGACCGCGTTGTTCACCTCTTCCTCGTAGAACTCGGCCACCTTGAAAAGCATGGCGTCCAAGGCGCCGGCTTCCTCGCCGATGGCGGTCATCTGCACCACCATGTGCGGGAAGATGCCCACCTGCTTCATCGCCATATTCAGCGGATAGCCCACCGCCACGTCGTCGCGCATCTGCAGGACCGCATCGGTATACACGCGGTTGCCCGTGGCGCCGGCAACGCTGTCCATGGCCTCGACCAACGGCACGCCGGCCTTGAACGTCACCGCGAGGGTACGCGCGAACCGGGCGATGGACGAGTTCTGCAGCACTTGGCCGATGATGGGAATCTTCAGCATCAGACGGTCGACGGTGTGCTGAAGCTTGGTCGAGCGCTTGTACGTGTACATGAACGCGGCGAAGGCGGCGAGCGCGACGATGAGCATGGCCCACCACCATTTGACCAGGATGGCGGAGAAACCGAACACCAGGTTGGTGAACGCCGGCAGCTCAGTGCCAAAGCTCGCGAACTGCTCCTTGAAGATCGGCACCACGAAGATCATCAGCACCGCGCAGACCAGGATGGCCACGCCGATGATTGCGATCGGATAGAACATCGCCTTCTTGATCTTGCCCTTGACCGATTCGATGTTCTCCTTGTACGTGGCGATGGTCTCGAGCACGGTTTCCAGCGCGCCGGACGATTCGCCGGCACGAATCAGGTTGCGGTACAGCTCGTCGAACTGCACCGGATACTTGCTCATCGCCTCGTAGATCGAAGAACCCGACTCCAGCTCGATGCGCAAGTCGTCGACCATCTTCTTCATCTTCGGGTTCTTCTGCCCGTTGCCGATGATCTCCAGCGCCATCACGATCGGCACGCCCGACTTCATCATCGTCGCCAGCTGGCGGCTGAAGACCGCGATGTCCTTGGCGGAAACAGTCTTGCCGGCTCCGCCGAAGAGTGGCTTGGGCTTGACCTTGACCACGCCCGGCTGGATGCCCTGCCGACGGAGTTCCGCCCGCAGCAGGTTCGCGTTGCGCGCCTGCTGCTCGCCCTTCATCTTCTTGCCGCGCTTGTCGGTGCCTTCCCAGACGAAGGTCGGCATGTTCACGCCTTCGCGCACAGGCTTGGCGGCGCCACGCGTGGCGGTCTTGGCGGCGGAACGGGTCACGGCCATCGCAATATCCCCTGGGTGTGCCCGGCCTCCCCGACCGGGCGAATTCCCTTGCATGGTAACTGCTTACGAAGGGAAGTGAAATTCAACTCTGTGACGGCGCGCAGGGTTTGGAGCGTGGTCAGGGGCCGGGCGCCTCCGCCCCGCCGGTGCTGGGATTCCGGGGCCGCCGCGGGCGATCCCGGCCGGTAAGGATCAGTCCTTCGTCACCCGGTTGATCTCGGCCAGGCTGGTCATGCCCTTCTTCACCTTGAGCAGGGCGGACTGGCGCAGGTCGCGCACGCCGGAACGCTGGGCTGCCTCGGCGATCTGCAGCGCGTTGCCGCCTTCCAGGATGATGGTGGCGATCTCGTCGGTCATCGGCATCACCTGGTAGAGGCCGGTGCGGCCCTTGTAGCCGTTGGTGCAGTCGTCGCAGCCGCCGGCCTCGAAGACAGTGAAGCCCTCGTTGATCTCGGCCTCGGTGAAGCCTTCCGCCAGCAGCGCATTGTCCGGGATCTGCACCGGCTTCTTGCACTTCTCGCACAGCCGGCGCGCCAGGCGCTGGGCAATCACCAGGGTCACCGAGCTGGTGATGTTGTACGGGGCAATGCCCATGTTCATCAGGCGCGAGATGGTCTGCGGCCCGTCGTTGGTATGCAGGGTGGAAAGCACCATGTGGCCGGTCTGGGCTGCCTTGACCGCGATTTCGGCCGTTTCCAGGTCGCGGATCTCGCCGACCATGATGATGTCCGGATCCTGGCGCAGGAAGCTGCGCAGGGCGGCGGCGAAGGTCATGCCGCGGCGCTCGTTCTGCTGCACCTGGTTCACGCCCGGCAGTCGGATTTCCACCGGGTCTTCCACGGTGGAGATGTTGCGCTCCTCGTTGTTGAGGATGCCCAGGGCCGTGTACAGCGAGACCGTCTTGCCCGAGCCGGTGGGGCCGGTGACCAGCACCATCCCGTAGGGCTTGTGGATCGCGTCTTCAAACAGCTTCTGCTGGTCGGGCTCGTAGCCCAGTTTGTCGATGCCCAGCTTGGCCGCGCTGGCGTCGAGGATACGCAGCACCACCTTCTCGCCGAACAGGGTGGGCAGGGTGCTGACGCGGAAGTCGATCTGCTTGGTCTTGCTCAGGTTGAGCTTGATGCGGCCGTCCTGCGGGATGCGCTTCTCGGCGATGTCCAGCTGTGCCATGACCTTGAGGCGCGCGGTGACACGGGACTGCAGCTTGACCGGCATTTTGGCCGACTGCTTGAGAATGCCATCCACGCGCAGTCGCACGCGGTAGTCGGTTTCGTAGGGCTCGAAGTGAATGTCGGAGGCGCCGCGCTTGATGGCATCGATCAGTACCTTGTTCACGAACTTGACGATCGGCGCATCGTCCTGCTTGCCATCCGCGCCGGCATCGCGGGATTCTTCGTCGCCAGCATCGACATCTAGGTTTTCAAGGCCGTCGGCATCTTCGAGCGCGTCGCCGAAGGCGTCGGACGCCTGCATCCACAGTTCCAGCGTGCGCCGGAGCGCGTCCTCGTCCACCAGGATCGGCTCCACCACCAGGTTGGTGTGGAACTTGATCTCGTCCAGGGCGTGGCTGTTGGTGGGATCGGAGGTGGCCACGAACAGCTTGGCGCCGCGCTTGTAGAGCGGCAGGATGTGGTGCTTGTTCAGCAGATCCTCGCTCACCAGCTTCACGGCGTTGAAAGAGGCGTCCATGGCCGAGGGGTCGAAGACGGGCATGCCGAACTCCATCGAGTTGGCCGCGGCCATCTGGGCGGCGGTGACCAGTTTGTGCTCACGCAGGTAGGCGGCCACCTGCTTGCGCTCGGTCGTGGCCTTGTCCAGCGCCTCGCGGGCGGCTGCCTCGTCCAGGGCCCCGTCCATGACCAGACGGCGGGCGATGCCGGTGATGCCGACGAGGTTGGGGGTGGCGACAGCGTTCATGGTGACCTCCTCAGGTGGGGCGACTGTACCGCAAGCATTTCATGTGCCAAAGCGACCGGCCGCACGGTCCGCCCTCACAGTGGGGGCCTGCCGTCCCGGTTTCGGCTACCCTTTGGCGGCACGAGGGGAGTCCATGCACGTATCCATCATCCTGCCTGCCAAGAACGAGGCCGAAGGCCTGCGCCAGACGCTGCCACGCCTGCGGGCGGCCCAACCCGACGCCGAGCTGATCGTGGTGGACGACGGCTCCAGCGACGATACCGCGGCCGTGGCCGCCGGGTTCGGCGCCAGGGTGCTGTCGAGTCCGTACTCGATGGGGAACGGGGCGGCCATCAAACGCGGCGCCCGCGCCGCTACCGGCGAGATCCTGGTATTCATGGATGCCGATGGGCAGCACGACCCCGCCGAGGTCGCAGGATTGCTGGAGCGTCTGGCACAAGGTTACGACATGGTCGTGGGCGCCCGCGGTGCCGGAGGGCAGGCCAGCGCGGGAAGAGGCCTGGCGAACAGGTTCTACAACCGGCTCGCCAGCTGGATGACTGGACATCGGGTCGACGACCTGACGTCTGGATTCCGTGCGGCACGGGCGGATCGCTTCCGCGAATTCCTGCATCTGCTGCCGAACGGGTTCAGTTATCCCACCACCAGCACCATGGCGTTTTTCCGCAGCGCCTATGCCGTGGACTACGTTCCCGTCGATGTGGCGCGCCGTGTCGGCAACAGCAGTCATATCAGGCCGATCAAGGATGGCATCCGGTTTCTGCTGATCATCTTCCGCATCGCCACGCTTTATTCGCCTTTGAAGCTGTTTGCTCCTGCTGCGTTAGCGTTTTTCCTGCTGGGGGTCGGCTACTACGGCTATACATTCAGCACGCAGGGGCGGTTCACCAACATGAGCGCTCTGCTGTTCAGCGCAGCGGTGATCATTTTCCTGATCGGACTTGTCTCGGAACAGATCACAGCGCTGACCTACAAGCGGGATCCCTAGTGCCGATGTCTGCACAGGTGCTTCGAGGTCACTCCCTGGCTGGCATTGGCAAACCGCATCCGGCCGTCGCCTTCCGTCAGTGCCTGGTAGTTGCGGGTTGTACTTTGCTGGCCCTGCTGGCGAGGCTGTACTACGTGGAAACCGTCGTGATCGACGGGCCAATCCGCGGCGACGCCGCGGCTTATTTCTCATACGCCTCCAACCTGGCCGAACACGGCGTGTTTTCCTCCGCAAGGCCCGGCTCGGATGAGCCCCTGGTTCCCGACAGCTATCGCGACCCGGGCTACCCGCTCCTCGTTTCGACGTTGATGCGGCTGCTGGGCGGGGAAGCCTGGTATCCGCTACTGCTGCAGCTGCAGGCCGTGCTCGGTGCGGCGACGGTCGGACTTGCCCTGGCACTGGGCCGGCGCTGGATGGCGACCCGGTGGCTCGCGGCGGCGGGCATCCTGATGGCGCTCTGGCCGCACAGCATCGCCATCACCAGCTACTTCCTCACCGAAACCCTGGCGGGCTTCCTTTCGGTGCTCTGGCTGTGGCTGCTGGTGACGTTCGGCCGGAGTTGGCGCGGAGGCTTGCTGGCAGGGCTGGTCGCCGGAACGGCGGGGCTTGTCAGCGCGGTACTGCTGCCGGCCGCCACGGTCGTGGCGGTGCTGCTGTGGATCACCGGCAAGGCGGGGCGCGGCGCGGCGGTGGCGCTGCTGCTCGGTTCGCTCCTGCTGCCCGTAGCCTGGGCGGTGCGCGGCATGCAGATCGAACAGGCCGGGACGGTGACGAGTACGTCGTCGGGCCGCGCATCCCAGAACCTGATCCAGGGATCCTGGCCCGAATACCACGACTCATGGCGCGCCTGCATCTATGGCGACCCCGGCGCCTGTGAGGTGCAGAAGCGCATCAATGACGAGATTGCATTGCTGCACGCCACGCCTGCGGCGGGACTTCGAGGTGCGCTGTCGCGGATGCAGGCCGACCCGCTGAAGTACGCCCGCTGGTACGCCACCAAACCCTACCTACTCTGGGACTGGAGTATCCGCATAGGGCAGGGCGATGTGTTCGTGTCTCCGGCAACCGCATCGGCCTACCGGACCAATGCCTTCTACCGCGCCAGCTCGGCGATCGCGTACGCGCTCAACCCTTGGCTCTTCTTCCTGGCGGCGGCCTTCTGCTTCGGCGTCGCCCTGAGGTGGCGCTTAGTCGTGCCGGATGCGGTGGCGTTGGCGGCCTTCCTACTATATGTAACCGGCGTGTATTGGGTATTCCAGTCCGAACCGAGATACTCGATTCCCTTCAGGTCGCTGGAACTGATCGCTGCGGTCGGCGCGCTGATGGCCGCGTCCAGCTCGCTGCAGGCGCGGCGTCGGGACGAAACGCTATGATGCGGCCTGTTCGACACGGCAAGCCCGGGACTTCCCGTGCTGTGGCGCGGGCTGAGGCGCGGCCGCCTTGGCCACGGCTGGTGCGGCGCGAACGCAGGCCCGTCGTAGTCGCGACCTGACGGAGCGCAGCCATGCCGCAAGACCGCAAGCCCGGCCTGCTGGTCCTGGCCTCCACCTACCCCAGGTGGTCCGGGGACCCCGAACCCGGCTTCGTGCATGAGCTGGCCCGAAGGATGACCGGCCGCTTTCGTGTGACCGTACTCTGCCCGCATGCACCCGGAGTCCCTGTGGAGGAAACGATGGACGGCGTCGATGTCGTCCGTTACCGCTACGCGCCGGAGGCATGGGAAACGTTGGTCAACGACGGTGGCGTTGTCGCCAACCTCAGGCGTGCGAAGTGGAAATGTGCGTTGGTTCCGGGCTTCGTGCTGGCCCAGGCATGGTGCGCGTGGCGCCTGGTCCGGCGCCGGCGTATCAATGTGGTGCATGCGCATTGGCTGGTGCCGCAGGGTTTGGTCGCCGTACTGCTCTCCAAGCTGGGGCGTCGAGGGCTGCCATTCCTGGTGACCTCGCACGGTGCCGACCTGTTTGCCTTGCGCGCGTGGCCGTTTCCGGCCATCAAGAGGCTCGTGATTCGGGAGGCGGCAGACGTGACCGTGGTCAGCGAGGGCATGCTGGCCGAGATCGCTCAGCTGGGAGGCGACCGGGACCGTGTTGGCGTGGAGCCAATGGGCGTCGATCTGAAAGGACGGTTCCGTCCGGATCCGTCCGTGTCCAGGTCCCGATCCGAAATCCTCTTCGTAGGCCGGCTGGTCGAGAAGAAGGGCTTGCAGCACCTATTGAATGCGATGCCGCTCATCCGATCGAAACGCCCGGACGTGCGCCTGACGATTGCTGGCTTCGGGCCGGATATGGAAGCAAGGCGCGAGCAGGTGGCCCGGCTGGGCATGGAGGATTCAGTGGAGTTTCTCGGCCCCATCGCCCAGATAGACCTCCCGGGCCTCTATCGGCGGGCGGCGCTTTTCGTCGCCCCGTTCGTGGAAGCCAGATCGGGGGATCAGGATGGCCTCGGGCTGGTCCTGATAGAGGCACTTGGCTGTGGTTGTCCCGTTGTGGCGTCCAACTTGCCGGCGACCCGCGCCCTGCTCGTATCCTGCGCGGCGGCGTACGAGGCCGTACCCGGTGATCCCACCTCGATCTCCCAAGCAGTGCTGAAAGCGTTGGACGCGGGGGGATCTCCGCTCGGTGAAGACATCGCCGGGTTCGACTGGGAAGTGAGGGCGGCCGCCTACGGGGCTCGGCTCGATTACATCGCGGCCGATTCATGACTTGGCGCCCGCGACCCGCCTCGTGGATGCAGCCTCTAGCCAGAAGCGCTGCCACGGTGCTCGTGTGGAATGCTGCCCGACTTGTCACCCAGTTGGCGTGGGTACTGCTTCTCGCGCGCGCTTTGGGGCCACATGGGTATGGCACCTTCTCTGGTCTTGCCGGGCTGGGGCTTGCGCTGGGTGGGTTCGCGGCCTTCGGCATGGGGCTGCGCCTTTATCAGGAGGTTGCGCGCGATCACCGGGAACTCCCCGCTCATTGGCCGCTGGTTCGCATGACGCTGGCGTGGAGCGGTCCGGTCCTGCTTGCGATCTATTT
Source organism: Luteimonas rhizosphaericola (assembly GCF_029888045.1). Lineage (GTDB taxonomy): Bacteria > Pseudomonadota > Gammaproteobacteria > Xanthomonadales > Xanthomonadaceae > Luteimonas > Luteimonas rhizosphaericola. The sequence goes on from NZ_JARXRN010000027.1 coordinate 74,854, forward strand.
GCTGTCTTCGCTTGCGCTGCAGTCCGAGACGGCTATGGTCGCCGTACTGTCGATTGGGATTGCCGAGGTCGTGCTTGCGCCGCTGTGCACCCAGGTGGCGTTTGCTTACGCATCCCTCGGCAGAATGGGCGAAGCGGCCGCGGTTCCGGTGGCCTTGTCCTTGGCACGGGTGGCGGCGGCGCTGGTGTATCTGATGGTCGCGCCGACATCAGGCCTGTCGGCCTACGCCCTGATCCACGCCGTCGCGACCCTGGGCGCCGTCCTCTGGGTCTGGGCAACTGCGCACCTTCGGCTCGGACTGCCGCGGTACACACGTCGGACCGGAATCAGGGAGCTCAGATCCGGCTTCGGCTTCTCATCGCTGTGGGCGAGCGGGCTGGCACTGACCTCATTGGACAAGACCGCGGCCATGTATGCGGGAGGAGGTGCTATCGCAGGGGAATACACGGCGGGTTATCGGCTCGCTTCCATCGCGGCGCTGCCCGTCGAGACACTGACGACCACCATCATGCCGAGGCTGTTCAGGGCTGGCGGAGGTAGGCCCCTCACGACTCGGAAAGTCGTCCTCCTCTTTGGCGGGGTGTTCTTGTATGGCTTTGGCGCCGGCTTGCTTGCCTGCCTCATAATACCGGTCCTGCCCGTCGTGCTCGGGGAAGGTTTCGCCGGCATCGTGCCACTGGGCGGATTGCTTGGCTGGTGGGTACCCGCGTATTGCCTGAGAATGCTGGCCGGCAACATGATGCTGGGCTGCGGCCGCAAGGGGCTACGGGTGGGTCTGGAACTCTCGGGGCTTGTGATGATGACCTCCCTGATGCTTGTCTGGATGCCGGAAGAGGGACTAGCCGGCGCGCTCCGCGCGCTGCTGGTTGCCGAGTGGATGATGGCTTGCGTTGGCGTTGTCCTGTTGGCGGGACTCTCGCGCCGCCGTGCCGATGGATTAGCACCGAATGGACTTTGACCATATCCACGTGATCAGGGATCGGGAGTCGGAATCAATTGTCGAACTCATCCAGCGTTTCGAGCCCTCCGAGCAGCATCTCGATGTGCCTGACGTTGGAGCGGAAAGCGGCCGCCAAGCCGCTGGTCTGGCAGCGCGCGCCCATCGCGTCTCGGCCATCGACATCGACACGAGTGCATATGCGGACAACGCCTACCCTATCTCTATGTACGATGGGAAGAACCTCCCGTTCGCCGATGCGTCTTTCGACGTCGTCGTCAGTTCCAGTGTGCTTGAGCATGTGCAGGGTCTTGATGGACTGCTGGCCGACGTGAGGTGTGTTCTTCGGAAAGACGGCATTGCCGTCCACCTAGTGCCAACTCATGCCTGGTGCATCTGGACCACGGTGGCGCGTGCGCCCTGGATGCTGAAGCGCAGTTGGCAGCTGATCTCAGGCGGGCGACCAAGGCGGTGTCATTCAGGAGTTGAGAGTCGGGCGCATGCCGAACGTCGCGATTCGATGTCGCTCGTGATTCCGGGTCGTCGCGATGAAAGGGGAACTCTTATGGCGGAAGCCTGGTACTTCTCGCCCGTTTGGTGGCAGCGCACGTTCCGGCATAGCGCATGGACGCCCGCGCATAACGAACAGTGCGAGCTGTTTCATACCGGGACGATGCTGCTCTTGACACGCCTCGAATCGGCGGCAAGGCGGGGGCTGGCACGCTTTCTGGGAAGGTCGACGCATGGCTATGTGCTCAGACCTCTCCCCGCGACGGAGAGCGCAACAACAAATCTGTTGGATAGGCAATGATGGACGCGACGTCTTCTCGTCTGGTCGATCCGATCGAGGGCCGGCCGCTATCGCGCGATGGTGAAGAACTTGTCTCCGCGCAGGGACAGCGATACCCAATTCTGGCCGGCGTCCCCCGGTTCGTGCCTGCAGAGAACTACGCCCAAGCGTTCGGTGAGCAATGGGTGCGGTTCCCGCGCACTCAGCTCGATTCCGCAACCGGCCTGACGTTGTCGCGAGATCGGCTCGAACGATGCCTGGGGCATCCCCTTGCCGAGCTTTCCGGCCAGCTGGTGCTCGAGGCTGGGTCCGGCGCAGGCAGGTTCACAGAGCTGTTGCTGCAGTCAGGCGCGACGCTGGATTCGTTCGACTACTCCGGAGCTGTCGCGGCCAACGCTGCCAATAATGGCGCGCATCCCAAGCTTTGCCTGGTGCAGGCGGACGTGAGGCAGATGCCGTTCCTTCGTGAAGCCTACGATCTGGTTGTATGTTTGGGAGTCGTACAGCACACCCCCGATCCAGAGGAGACGTTGCGCGCGCTCTGGTCGCGGGTCCGCCCGGGCGGGCGTCTCGTATTCGACCATTACAGGGCAAAAGTTAGGAACTACCTGCCTCCGCCACTAGGCACGGCGGGGATCGTGTATCGCCGATACTTTCTGAGCCTGCCGCGTGAAAAGCGCTTCGATGCGGTGAAACGTGTAGTGGACAGGTGGTTTCCGCTGATATGGAAGTACCGCGAAAACTATCCGATCCAGTTCCTCCTCAGCCGCTTGAATCCGGTCGTCAACTATTACCCTCATTTCGGCCTGACGAACCGGCAGATGTACTACGAATGGATGTTGCTGGACACCCACGATGCTATGACCGACGTATACAAGCATCGGAGGACTGCCCGAAGCCTGCGTAGATTCTTGGGATCCTTGGGGGCCGAAGAAGTCAACGTGTGGCACGGGGGCAATGGGGTGGAAGCGTCCTGTCGAAAGCCAAGGGAAGTGTCCGCTCTCAATCGTAGAGATTGGAGCTAGCGTCCAGATGACTTCTCAAATTTCGTTATTCCGCTTTGCGCGCGTACGCTTGGCGTCCTTGGAAGTATGAGTATGGCCGAGCCTTGTCCGGTGTGCGGTGATAGCGCGGAGCGGGTCGAGCATCCTCTCGAAGGGCGCTCCTTGGCGGCGATGGCGGATGCATTGGGAACGGAACCACTACACTGGACGGGGTTAGCGCAGCATATAGCGCGTTGTGGGTCTTGTGGTCTGGAGTTCGCTATGCCGATGGCGGATCCCGGGGAGAGATTCTACAAGTGGCTGACGTCAGCTAACTTCCGCTACCCCAAGCATCGGTGGGAATGGAACGAGGCGGCCAGTCTCCTGCGCGAGATGGCCCAAGATGGACCGATATCGGTACTGGATGCGGGCTGTGGCGAGGGTCGCTTTCTCGAACAGATCGCAGAAATTCCGGGAGTTGCGGCTCAGGGCTTCGACCAAAACTTTGACGTGGTAGAAGCAGCAAGGGCACGTGGACTTGACGTGTATCACGGCGATCTATCGACGGTCGGCTTGCACGACCTGTGCATTGACGTGATCACGTTATTCCACGTTGTCGAGCATGTTTCTGATCCAATCGACGTGCTCGAACGAGCAAGGGATTGCTTGAATCAAAGGGGAATTATCATGTTCTCCGTGCCGCTTAGTCCGATGAGTTACGAGCATGCCTGGCCGGACCCTTTCAACATGCCTCCACACCATCTTACTAGGTGGTCACTCCGCTCGTTGACCGTTCTGGGAGACCGACTGGGGATGGGGCTGCGGCTCAGCGTGCCCCAGGCGGCACCGTTGCCTGCCAGGGTTCTCAGAAGTCTTGTACTGCAGGCCGGTGAATCGGCCAAGCGAGCTTCCGCGCTCTCCAAAGCTATGAACGTCTTGCGCTTCGTCGCTACCAAACCAACACGGCTGGTTGCTGAGGTCAGTCAACAGCTTCGGCGCGAGAGATACGCTGGGTGCGCATTGCCCGACGTTGTTCTCGTTAGGCTTGAGAAATACTAGCGAAGCTGGGACGCGTATGTGTGGAATTAGCGGGTTCCTTTCGGCGACGGCATCTGGGCGCTCCCAATTCCTGCTGGCTGCGGCTCGATCCCTCAATCATCGTGGGCCGGACGGGCACGGCATCTGGAACCCCGAGGGGCCCATCGGCCTGGCGCACAGGCGTCTGGCCATCGTCGACCTGAGTGATGCCGGTGCGCAGCCCATGTCGTCGGCCGACGGGCGTTGGGTCGTCACGTTCAACGGCGAGATCTACAACCACCGCCAGCTCCGCGAACAGCTTTCCGACGGACGTTCGTCTGCGTGGCGTGGTCACTCCGACACGGAAGTGCTGGTGGACGCAATTGCCCGCTTCGGGGTCGTGGAGACATTGCGACGTTGCAATGGCATGTTCGCGATCGCCGCGTGGGACCGGGAGGCGTCGGAGCTTTGGCTTGCAAGGGACAGCACTGGCGAAAAGCCGCTCTACGTGGGGTGGGTCGGTGGTGGCGTTGCGTTCGCTTCGGAACTGCGCGCCCTGCGAGCCCATCGCGCATGGGCGGGAGGCGTGGACCAGGAAGCGCTGGCGTGGATGCTCACGTTCGGCTACGTGCCGGCGCCGCTGAGCATCCATCCAGGCGTCTTCAAATTGCCGGCCGGTTGCTGCCTCGCGCTGCGGCCGGGCGACGAGCGCAGGGCGCCAACCGCCAATGAGTTCAAGGCGCGTCTCGAGCGCTGGTGGCGCCTCGATGAGCTGGCGGATTCTGCCTCTACGCCCGATGAACGCATGTCGGGGATTGAGGCGCTTGATCGGCTCGATGCATTGCTCGACGACGCGGTCGACCTGCGGATGCAGGCCGATGTGCCGGTGGCGGCGATGCTTTCCGGTGGCGTTGATTCGACGCTCGTCGTCTCGAGCATGGTGCGTCGCGCCCCGGGCAGCGTGCGAACCTTCACTGTCGCTTTCGACGAGCCCGGTGTCGATGAGGCTGCGCATGCCGCCGCGGTGGCGCGCTCGCTTGGCACCTTGCATGAGGAGGTCCGGTGCCCTGCCGGCGCGGCCCTGGCGCTGGTAGACCGACTGCCCGACATTTACGACGAGCCCTTCGCGGATCCGGCGCAGATCCCGGCTGTGCTCGTGTCGGAGGCAATTCGTCAGCAGGTGCCGGTGGCCCTGACCGGCGATGGGGGCGATGAGCTTTTCGAAGGCTACCAGCGCCACCTTGACGCGATCGCCTGGTGGCGTGTCATGGGACGACTGGGGGTGCGTGGCCGGACGTCCGTAGGCTCGACATTGCGACGGCTGTCGGACCTGCTGCCGGCGGGAAGTGCATCGCGTGCGAGCGGACGTCTGGGGGCGCGCCTGGCAGCGGAGGATTTCGACGATTACTACCGCCGCGTCCTTCAGTTCCCTGAGTCCGCCGCTCTTGGCCTGCATGCGGCCAGGAGGCTGGGAATGCCGTCCCCGCCTGCGGGCCTTGTCGCACTGGGCGCGCGCATGCGCTTCGTGGATCAGATGCTGGGGCTACCCGAAGGCATCCATACGAAGCTGGATCGGGCAAGCATGTCCGCAGGCCTCGAGCTACGGGTTCCATTCCTTGACCCGAGGATCCAGGCCTTGTCATGGCAGCTTCCAGCAAACAGTCACGCCGGCGCGGGAACCGGAAAGCTGTGGCTGCGCAGGTTGCTTGCGCGCCGCATGCCCGGCGGAGTCGCTAAGCGCAGAAAGCAGGGTTTTGACGTGCCCATTGGCGAATGGCTGCGCGGGCCGCTCAGGCCTTGGGCCATGGAACTGCTTTCCGAGAAGGGCGATTTCCTACCGTCGCGCACGCATGTCGAGCAGGTCTGGGCAGCACACCTGGTGGGCAGGCGTGATGCCACGTACGCGATGTGGGCAGTCCTGAGCTACTTGGCGTGGGCACGACGTCATGGCTAGCCCTCTCCGCATTCTGGTGCTGGCGAACCTGCCGCCGTGGATCATGGGCGGAGCGGAGCACCAGACTGCGCGACTTGTGGAGCAGTGGTGCCTGATGGGCGCCCATGTCGAGGTCGCCGGCTTTCGCATCCCCGATGGCGTGGTCCGTCTGGGCGTCGCGGAGGTGAGGACGCATCGCCTGCGGTCCATTGCCGGTCTCGGGCGGATCTCGAAGGGCGCTACCTACCTGGCATCGCTGCTCGCGTTCGCCCGGCGACATCGAAAGCGCTTCGATATCGCCTACTGTCGCGGTCTTGCAGACGCAGCGCTCAGCCTGTCTCTCGCGCGCCGGCTTGATCTTTGGCGTTCGCCGATCCTCGCAGTTCCCATCAACGCGCGTGGACAAGGCGATGCCAGCTTCCTGAGGTCGGTACCATTCTGGCCACAGTGGGGGGCGCTGATGAATCGGCATCTCGCGGCGATTAACCTCATCAATCGCGAGATCGCGAGCGAGCTGGATGATTTGGGTCTGTGCTTGCCGCGTCGCAGCTTCATTCCGAACGGGATCGACGTCAGGCCGCCGATCGCGCGTACGCATGTTGGACAACCAAGACGCCTGATGTGGACGGGGCGATTCGAGCACCAGAAGGGGCTCGATCTCCTGGTCGATGCGCTGCGGGGAATGAATGGGGTCGAAGGTCGCTGCACCGTCGATCTTTATGGCGATGGGCCACTTCGGCAGTACATTGCAGACGTTGTCGCCTCAAATGGGCTCGGCCGCGTCGTCCGCTTCGGTGGCGTGCTGGGCACGGACGAGGTAAGGGCCCGGCTGGCCGAGGCGGATGCGTTCGTGCTGCCATCGCGTTACGAAGGCATGTCCAACTCGGCGCTTGAAGCGATGGAGGCCGGTCTCCCCGTTCTGTGCACATCCTGTGGGGGCATCGACCGGAGCGTGCAGGAGGGCGCGGGCTGGGTCTGCGCCGCCAGCGACCCGGACGATTTGAGCCGGGCACTGCGGGAGATGCTGTCGGAGACGGGCGATGCATGGTTGGAGAAGGGCAGGCAGGCGAGGCTGCTGGTCGAACAACGGTTCCGCATCGCGGAAGTCGCGGCACGCAATCTGGAACTGCTGCATGACTTGGCCAAGGCGAGGGCTTGATGCGCGTCCTGGTCGTCTGCAAGCGGCAGTACTCCGGCAAGGATCTGGTGAGCGACAGATTCGGTCGGCTGTACGAGCTGCCGCTTGGCCTGGCATCGCTGGGGGATGAGGTCAGAATCTGTGCGCTCAGCTATCGGCGGCGGGGCGGACCCGATTCGGGAAGTTTCGAGGGCAAGGCGGTCGACTGGCGCTCACTGGACGCGCTTCCGTTCGGACTTGCTCGCCATGGAGCCTGGCTCGATGACGTCACGGCAGGATGGAGGCCGGATGTGGTCTGGGCGAGCTCGGACATGTTGCAGTGCGTTCTGGCGGAGCGATGGGCGCGGCGCCACGGCATCCCGTGCGTCATCGATCTCTACGACAACTATGAGAGCTTCGGCCTCTCGCGGCTGCCGGGACTTGCGCCGGTCTTCCGGCAGGCATGCCGTCAGGCAATGGCGCTGAGCGTGGTCAGTGACTCGCTGGCCGACTACGTCCGCGCGACCTATCAGCCATCCTGCCCGGTCGCGACCGTGGTCAATGGCGTCCGCAGCGCGCTGTTTCAGCCACGGGACAAGGCGCTTTCGAGGAGCTCGCTAGGGCTGCCGCTGGGAGACCGGCTCATCGGTACCGCCGGCGCGCTGACTGCCGACCGCGGTATCAGCGACCTGTTCGACGCGTTCGAGAGGCTGTCATGCCACGACGAACAGCTGTGGCTCGTACATGCCGGCCCGACCGACCGGACCGCACGGCGCGACCATCCTCGCGTCATTGACCTTGGCATGCTCGCCCACCAGAGGGTACCCGATCTTCTGGCGGCGCTCGACGTAGGCGTGGTGTGCAACCGCGATTCCGCATTCGGTCGCTACTGCTTCCCTTTGAAGCTGTATGAGATGCTGTCGATGGACATTCCGGTTGTGGCGACGGCGCTTGGAGACGTGGCGCGGATTCTGGCCCGGAACCCGGAGTGCCTGTACGCACCGGGGGATGTGACGATGCTGGCCGACAGGATTGCGGGCCAGCTCTCCAGCCCGTCGGTCCCCCGGGTCGACTCCCCGGCTTGGGAGGATTGCGCCCGGTCGCTGAGGCGCGCATTGGTCGCCTCTCAGGGGGCCTGACGAGCGGATGGCTCCTAAGGGCGTCTCAGTCGGCCCGACCTGACGACTGCGGAGCCTCGTGCCGTGAGGCCGCAAGCTCGGTTACGGCTGCCGCAAGATCGGGTCTGCCCAGCGCCTCGAGCTCGCCGGCTAGGTGTAGGGGGAACGGATCGATGCGAGCACTTTCCTGGATGGCTCTGGCAAAGTACGGCAAAGCGCTGTCCGGCTTCCCCAGGTCGTTCATGACGTAGTAGCCGAGCGAGGCATTCTCGAACGGGCTGAATGCCGCGCGTTCGGCGATGCTCGCGATCGTCGCGATCATCTCCTGCCTGTCCAGCGTCAAGCCGTTACGCGAGCGGTAGATGAGGATCTGGATCGAGCGGCGGTTGTCCCAGCTCATCTGGACGGTTTCGATCTGCTGCCGGTAGCGCTGCCAGTCCCGCGCCGTGACGTCGCCGCGCAGGCTCTTGAGTGCGATCAGCAGCGCGAAATTGTTGAGCGAATAGGGGGCCGAGACGGTTCCGGCTTCGCAGGCTGCGATGGCCTGATCGAGCAGAGGATTGTCGGCCACTGCACCACCGCCGGCACTCAGGCGCTCGGCGCAAAGCGCCACCCAGGCCCGCGCGGAGCCGGGCGCGGCGGCGGTACTGGCCTCGTGCAGGTGCAGGTTGCTGCGCCAGTCGTGCGCGCGCACCAGGGTCGCCGATCCCAGGACGGCCAGTAGCGTCACCGTGATCGTTGTGCCGGCGGATGTCGACAGCCGCAGGCGCTGCCACAGCAGCGCGAGCAGGCTGCCCACTGCCAGCACCATACCGATCAGGGCGAAGTGGTTACGGTGCTCGAACGCCAGCTCCAGCCCGATGACGTTGCTGGTGACCACGTGCGCGCTGAAGAACAGCAGCAGCCCCAGCGACAGCAGCGGCTGGCGCGTGCGCAGCCACCATGCCGTCGCCAGCAATGCCAGCACCAGCACGAGCGCCGGGAGCGTGGTCCAGGGCTGCAGCAGACTGCGCGAAGGCTGGATCCAGTCGTAGTAGAACGGCATGTGGCCCGGCAGCGGCAGCAGGATCTGCCACAGGTACAGACACAGCACGCGGCCTTGCGTGAGCAGCCGCTCGGGCGTGGAGAAGTCGCGGCCGCCGTAGGCCTCCCAGTGCCAGTGATTCGGGATGATCCAGACGAGATAAAGGACGGCGCCCGCGAGCACGCCGGCCAGGTAACCCCTGCGCAGCAGCCGGGTCGTCTTCGTGTCGGCCGCCGCGAACCGCAGGACGGTCAGCTCCAGCGCCAGCGCGTAGGCGGGAAGCAGGACGGAGTCCTCCTTGCAGCTCATGGCGAGCACCCACAGCAGCGCTGTGAGCATCCACCAGGTCCGCGCTGGCTGCGCCTCCACCTGCGCGCGCCGGGCGCGCATGTATGCGATCAACGCGAACACGAGGAACAGCGTGCCCATGGTCTGCAGCCGCTGAACCGCGTACAGCACCGAAGACACCTGCAGCGGATGCAGCGCCCAGGCGAGTGCCAGCGCGGGCCCGGCCCAATGGGCCCGCGACGCGGGCACTCCGCCCGCCAGGAGCAGACTGTGAAATAGCCAGGCCAGGGCCAGTGCGGTGATCGCGTGGATCAGGATGTTGGTGGTCTTAAAGGTCGCCGGGTCTGCGCCCCCGCCGCGCCAGTAGTCCACCGCGAACGTGACGGTGGGCAGGGTCCGCATGTTGCCCGAGACCTGCGGTGTGGCGATGGCCTTATACAGGCCCGCGAGCCCCGGCTCGTCGTGCTGGATCGACCGGTTGTTGACGATGTTGGGATGGTCGTCAAAGACGAAATCGCCCGGAAGCCCAGGCGTAAACGCAAGTCCGCCGAGCAGAGCGACGACGAGCGCGATCAGCAGGAATCTGCCGCGGGAAATTGGCATGCGTGCTTTTTTGTTCGGCGCCTGAATGCCCGATTATGGGCAATTGCAGCATTCCGTGGGGAATCGCGCTGTGCGAGCGTCCTGTGCGCGGTACGCCGCGCACATGCGGGCGCGGCCGCGGGGGGGCAAGTCAGTTAAGGGAGCAGCTACCGGTACCCATGTCGCACGTAGTGGTCCGGCTGCCGGGCGCACGTGGTGTGCCGTCGATGGGCGTAGCCAAGTCGCTCGCCGTGTCGATCTCCGCGCAGGCGCCCACGATCGGCGTCGGCGGCGACATGTTCTGGTGTAGCGCGGCCAGCGAGAAGCTGGCGTAACTCTTGGCCTCGGCCAGGCAGGCATTCTCTGCCGAACGAACCCGATAGGCGTTGTAGGCCGGCAGGGCAATGGCCGCCAGGATGGCGATGATGGCGACCACGATCATCAGTTCGATCAGGGTGAAGCCTCTGCTATGGCGTTCCATATTTGTCGTCCCCTACGACGGTATATCCGACCCGATCGCACGCAATTGTTGGGCCACACTGGAACTGAGCCCGCCGCACGGAGCCCCAAATTGTGACGGCGAGCCTGGCTAGCTGACGAACGGCACCAGAGCGCGGTAAACGGTGTTACCGACAGAGGCACAGCAAAAAGGCCCCTCATACGAGGGGCCTCTTGGAACAGCGCGGTAACCGCTGAATTAGCGGCTGATCGAGCAGGTGGCCGTGTCGGCATTGCAGCTCGTGTCTTCAACGCCCGGGTCGGCGGGGCTGAAGCTGGCGACCTGCGCGGTCGAGAGCTGACCAGTGGCCGGGGAATCGCATGCCGAAGGAGTCCACGTCGGGATGGTCATATCCGAGACCGAAGCGGAGAGCCACGAGTTCACGTAAGCCTTCGCTTCCGACAGGCATGCATTCTCAGCCGAACGAATGCGGTAGTTGTTGTACGCCGGCAGCGCGATGGCGGCCAGGATGGCGATGATCGCGACGACGATCATCAGCTCGATGAGCGTGAAGCCCTTCTGCATCTTCTTCATGGTGTATCCCCTAGAGGTTGAATAACAAGTCGACTTTCACGTGCCCCATCGTTCCGGCTGTTGCCGTGTCCTGTGGGCAGCCGTGCAACAGCGCACGTGCGGAGGGATTTGACGCAGGATGCGTGCCAAGCCGGCAACCCGGCGGCAGGGAATTCCAATATTAGGTTCCGGTCACGGTTTCCGTTTTGTTCAGTCTGGTTCTGCGACCGGGTTCACCCGACGAGGAACGTCACAAAGTGACGTGAAGTGACGTAATGCGCAGGGTGCCCCTCCCGCATCGCGAAAAGGGTGATACCCGTCGCGGCGGCGGTGCGCAGCCCGGCATGCGCGCGACGGGGTGCCGGCGGCGCACGCGGTGACCAAGTGCCATGGAATCGTCGCGAACGGTGGCGATGCGCAGCGGCGCGAGCGTCAGGTTGGTCCAAAGGCCGGCGCGGCTGCCGATCGCCGCCGCGGCCTCAGTCGATCCCGAGCTTCTTCAGCTTGTACCGCAGCGCACGGAAGGTGATGCCCAGCGCCGCCGCGGTCTTGGTCTTGTTGTAGCGGTTCTCCTGCAGCGCCTGCTGGATGGCGGTGCGCTCGATCTCCTCGATGTACGAGGGCAGGGCGCTGCTGGCGGTGTCGAAGGGGCTGAGGTTGCGCGGGTCCGCGCCCGGCCCAGGTGCGCCGGGCGAAGGCGCATGCGTGGCCGGGGCGGACGACGGCAGGCCCGGGCGCGCGGACGGCGCGCCGACGGCGGCGGGCAGTTGGAGGTCGTCCGCGTGGATGGTGTTGCCGTCGGCGAGCGCCAGCGCCCTCTCGAGGATGTTCTCCAGCTCGCGCACGTTGCCGGGGAAGCGATAGGCCTCCAGCGCGGCGACGGCGTCGCTGGCCAGCGTGGGCGGCTGGCGCTTCATCGCGCGCGCCAGGCGGTCGAGGATCGCTTCGGACAGCAGCGGCAGGTCGCCGGCGCGTTCGCGCAGCGAGGGCACGTGCAGGCCGATGACGTTGATGCGGTAGAACAGGTCGTGGCGGAAGGTGCCGTCGGCCACCAGCTGGGCGAGGTCCTTGTGGGTGGCCGAGAGGATGCGCACGTCCACCTGCACCTCGTTCTGCGATCCCACCGCGCGCACGCTCTTTTCCTGGATCGCGCGCAGCAGCTTGACCTGCATCGGCAGCGGCAGCTCGGCCACTTCGTCGAGGAACAGGGTGCCGCCGTCGGCAGCCTGGAACAGGCCGGCCTTGTCGCTGGTGGCGCCGGTGAAGCTGCCCTTCTTGTGGCCGAAGAATTCGCTCTCCATCAGCTCGGAGGGAATCGCGCCGCAGTTGACCGGGATGAACGGCCCGCCCGCGCGCGAGCCCTGGGCGTGGATGGTGCGCGCCACCAGCTCCTTGCCGGTGCCCGATTCGCCGCTGATGTGGACCGGCGCCTGGCTGCGCCCGACCTTGCCGATGGTCTGGCGCAGGCTGACCATCGCCGGCGAGGCGCCGAGCAGGCGGCCGGCTTCCTCGGGCTGGGCCAGGCGGCGGGTGTTGAGGTCCAGCGCCTGGCGCACCAGGCCGCGCAGCACGTTGATGTCGACCGGCTTGCTGACGAAGTCGAAGGCGCCGGCCTTCAGCGCCTCCACCGCGGCCTCGACGTTGCCGTAGGCGGTGATCACGGCCACCGGTGTCGTCGGGAAGCGGGTGGAGATCTCGCTCACCAGTTCCAGGCCGGAGCCGTCGGGCAGGCGCATGTCGGTCAGGCACAGGTCGTAGGAGACGGTGCCGAGCATCTGCCGGGCGGCGTGCAGGTTGGGGGCGGTATCGGTCCGCAGGCCCATTCGCCCCAGGGTCAGCACCAGCAGTTCGCGGATGTCGTGCTCGTCATCGACGATCAGGGCGCTGCGGGCTTCGTTCATTGGAAAGGGGGCGACGGTCGCAAGGTGACCAATATTGACAGTTTTTGACGTGGGTGACGAGGGTGGGGGTGCGGGGCGTTGGCCGGTGCCGATGACGGTAACGGCAGCGGGGTGTGGGGCTGGAGGTTGGCCCGCGTGAGGTCGGGTGACGGTGCGAGCGTTTCGCGCCTTCGGCACCTGCTCCCGTACACGGGAGAAGGAACAGCAGGGCGGTCCCCATCCGCGCTTGGCGCATGGTCCCTTGGGAAGTCAGCGCTGCAGGAGAGCGTGCTGCGGCGGGAGGGTGAGGCGGAAGCAGGCGCCGCCGCCCGGGACGGCGACGTATTCGAGGTCGGCTTCGTTGGCGCGGGCCAGTTCGTGGGCGATGTACAGGCCCAGGCCGGTGCCGTGCTCGGAGGTGGTGAAGAACGGGCGGAACAGCTGCGCCGCCACCGCATCCGGAATGCCCGGGCCGCGGTCGAGCACGCTGATGCGCGGCACGCGGTCTTCTTCTTCCAGGTGCAGCGAGATGCGCGGGGTTTCGCCGGGCAGGTGGCCGTAGCGCACGGCGTTGTTCACCAGCGCGGTGACGATCTGCTGCAGGTGGCGCGGGTCGAACATCACCGGCAGCTGCACGCATTCGCCGGTCTGGCGCAGCTGCGCGTTGTCCTCCGGCACGATCAGCCGGTAGTCCTCGATGAAGTGCCGGGCGAAGGTGACCAGGTCGATGCGTTCGGGCTTGGCGCGCTCGCGCCGGGCCAGACCCAGCACGCTCTCGACGATGCCATTGGTGCGCAGGCACTGCTGGTGGATGATCTGCAGCAGGCGCCGGTCGCTGGTGTTGAGGTCGTGCGATTCCTCCAGCAGCTGGGTGGCGTAGCTGATCGCCGCCAGCGGGTTGCGGATCTCGTGCGCCAGGCTGGCCGAGAACCGGCCCATCGCCGCCAGGGTGAGCGATTCGGCGCGGCGCGAGAGCATCGAGGTGTCGTCGAGGAATACCAGAGTCGCATCGCTGGTGGCCAGCAGGCGCGCGAACCGGGGCAGCACCTCGGCCCCGTCGGGGCCGCAGGCCATCGGCGTGTCGACCTGCTGGCCGTCCTGCAGCCACTGCGCCAGGCGCATCGCCAGCTCGGGCGCGGCCTGCGCCACCGGCCGGCCGTGCATGCCGTGGTCGTGCTCGTCGTCGTCGCGCAGCAGCAGCTGCGCGGCCTCGTTGGCCATGCGGATGCGGCCGCCGCCGTCCACCAGCACCACGCCGGTGCGCATGCGCCGGATCACCAGCTCGTTGATCTCCGCCAGGTTCGCCGCCTCGGCGCCGCGCTGGTCGGCCAGGCGCTGGGCCGCGCGCATCTGCCGCCCGAGGTGGTGCATCAGCGCGGCCACCGCGAAGTAGGCCACGGCGAACATCAGCACCTCGGCCAGCGGGCGCTCGGCCAGGCCTTCCATCCGGTCCCACAGGTGCTCGGCCACGATCGCCGCGGTGGCGCCGCCGGCGAAGGCCAGGCTCCACGGCAGCGACAGGAACAGGGAGCCGGCGGCCAGGTTGAACACGAACATCAGCGCGATCCCGGGCCCCGCGCCCGGCATCGCGTGGGTGGCCAGGAACACCACCGCCAGGTCCACGCCCAGCCCCACCACCACGTGCGGGAAGAAGCCGCCGCGCAGCCGTCCGCCGGCCTGCATCAGGTGCCGGGCATGGGCCACCAGCACCAGCGACAGCACCACGAACGTGGTCGAGACCGTCTGCGCCAGCTGCGGCAGGTGCATCTCGCCGATCAGCGCGCCGGCCGGGCTGAACACGATCAGTGCCAGCAGGGCCGATTCGAGCAGGCGGTAGAGCGCGAACAGGTACAGTTCGCGGCGGAGCGCCTGGGTCTGGTCGGGGTGGGCTGCGGCGGATGCGGCCAAGGGGTTCGGCGCCAGGGAACAGGGCCCGGAGTATAGGCATGGAGCGGCGGCGGGGCGGGGCCTGGCGCCCGGCTTTGCCCGCGGGCGGCGCATCGGCGAGAATATGCGGCCGCGTGCCGCCAGCTGGCCTCCGGGTCCGGGCCGCGACGCGATCCTCCCCAGCACGGACCCCACATGAACTTCCACGAATACCAGGCCAAGCAGTTGTTCGCCGACTACGGCATCGCAGTGCCGGCCGGGCGCGTCGCGCGCTCGCCGGATGAGGCGGTGGACGCCGCGAAGGCCATCGGCGGCGACTTCTGGGTCGTCAAGGCGCAGATCCACGCCGGCGGCCGCGGCAAGGCCGGCGGCGTCAAGCTCGCCCGCACGCTCGACGAGGTGCGCGAGTACGCCAAGGCGATGCTCGGCACCAAAATGGAGACCTACCAGTCGGCCGGCATCGCGCTGCCGATCGACAGCGTGCTGGTCACCCAGGCCACCGACATCGCGCAGGAGCTGTACCTGTCGGTGCTGGTCGACCGCGGCACCCAGTCGGTCACCTTCATCGCCTCCAGCGAGGGCGGCGTCGAGATCGAGAAGACCGCCGAGGAGAACCCCGACGCGATCCAGACCCTCAACGTGAGCTTCGTGCAGGGCCTGCAGCCCTACCAGTGCCGCGAGATGGGCTTCGCACTCGGCCTCAACGCCAAGCAGGTGGGCCAGCTGACCAAGATCATGATGGGGCTGTACCGGCTGTTCAACGACAAGGACCTGGCGCTGGTGGAGCTCAACCCGCTGGCGGTGCTGAAGAACGGCGACCTCGCCGTGCTCGACGGCAAGGTCAATTCCGACGACAACGCCAGCTTCCGCCACGCCGACCTGGTCGCCATGCGCGACATCCGCCAGGAAGACGAGACCGAGGTCAAGGCCAGCCAGCACGACCTCAACTACGTGACCATGGACGGCAACATCGGCTGCATGGTCAACGGCGCCGGCCTGGCGATGGCGACCATGGACGTGATCAAGCTGGAAGGCGGCGAGCCGGCCAACTTCCTGGACGTGGGCGGCGGCGCCAACAAGGAGCGCGTGACCGAGGCGTTCAAGCTGATCCTGTCCGACGACGACGTGAAGGCGATCTTCGTCAACATCTTCGGCGGCATCGTCCGCTGCGACATGATCGCCGAGGGCATCATCGCCGCGGTCAAGGAAGTGGACGTCAAGGTGCCGGTGATCGTGCGCCTGGAAGGCACCAACGTCGAGGAAGGCAAGAAGCTGCTGCGCGAGAGCGGGCTGGCCATCACCCCGGCCGACGACATCAACGACGGCGCCAGGAAGGCCGTCGCCGCAGTCAAGCAGGCCGCCTGACACGCATCCACGTCCTTCCCCTGCGTCGCGGGGCATTGCGCCCTTCACGGGTGGAAGGTGCCCGAAGGGCGGATGGGGGCAACGATGCAACGCGCCTCCATCCCGACCCTTCCCCCGCAGGCGGGGAAGGGCTTCCAACAGGAATCCAGGAAAAACATCCAATGTCCGTTTTGGTCAACAAGAACACCAAGGTGATCGTGCAGGGCTTCACCGGCCAGCAGGGCACCTTCCATGCCGAGCAGATGCTCGACTACGGCACCAAGGTCGTCGGCGGCGTGACCCCCGGCAAGGGCGGCACCGAACACCTCGGCCTGCCGGTCTTCAACACGGTGCGCGACGCGGTCACCGAGACCGGCGCCGACGCGTCGGTGATCTACGTGCCGCCGCCGTTCGCGGCCGACGCGATCCTCGAAGCGGCCGACGCCGGCATCCGGGTGATCGTGTGCATCACCGAGGGCATCCCGGTGCTGGACATGCTGCGGGTGAAGAACGCGCTCAAGGGCTACGACGATGTGGTGCTGATCGGCCCCAACTGCCCCGGCGTGATCACCCCCGGCGAGTGCAAGATCGGCATCATGCCCGGCCACATCCACAAGCCCGGCAAGGTGGGCATCGTCTCGCGCTCGGGCACGCTGACCTATGAAGCGGTCAAGCAGACTACGGACGCGGGCCTGGGCCAGTCGACCTGCATCGGCATCGGCGGCGACCCGATCAACGGCACCAACTTCATCGACGCGCTGAAGCTGTTCCAGGACGATCCGCAGACCGAGGGCATCATCCTGGTCGGCGAGATCGGCGGCAGCGCCGAGGAGGAAGCGGCCGAGTTCATCGCCGAGTACGTGACCAAGCCGGTGGTCGGCTTTATCGCCGGCGCCTCCGCGCCCAAGGGCAAGCGCATGGGCCATGCCGGCGCGATCGCCTCGGGCGGATCGGGCACGGCCGAGGGCAAGTTCGCCGCGCTGGAGAAGGCGGGCGTGACCACGGTGAAGTCGCCGGGCGACCTGGGCGCCGCGATCGCGAAGCGGCTCAACGGCTGATCGCAGGCCTCATCGTGTCGAGCAAAGGCCGCCTCCGGGCGGCCTTTTCTTCTGCCTGCGGACAGCGCCGCGCGCGGATCGGCCAGCGCCGCAATCCCGATTGACACCGACGGCTGCGGTGCGCATGCTGGATGCGCATCCGACGGAGGTATCCCATGCGCATCCGCGAAGACTATGCCGGCTACGGCAAGCGCGCCACCAACGTCAGTATCAACCAGGGCCTGCTCGACGCGGCCAAGGCGCTCGACATCAACCTGTCGGCCACGCTCGAGCGCGCGCTGGAGCAGGAAGTGCGCGCCCGCAGGCGGCAGCGCTGGCTGGAGGAGAACCGCGAGGCCATCGAGGGCTACAACGCCTGGGTGGCCGAGCACGGCGTGTTCAGCCCGATGTTCCGCAAGCGCTGATGCACCAGTTCACCGCCTACCGCAATCGCGACGAAGGCACGCGCGGGGTGTATCCGCTGCTGCTCAACGTGCAGAGCGACCTGATCGAGGAGACCGGCACCCGGGTGGTGGTGCCGATGGTGCCGGTGAACGCGCGCCGCCGGGCGCCCGTGATCTCCTCGCTGGCGCCGGTGGTCGAGGTCAACGGCAAGCCGCACGTGCTGGTGGTTCCGCTGCTGGCCGCCACCGAGGTCGCGGACCTGGGGGCGGCCGAGGCCGACCTGTCGGGCGAGCGGGCGACGATCATGGCCGCGCTGGACCTGCTGATCTCGGGAATCTGACATGACCGACACCCTCCGCATCGCCCTGGCGCAGTTCGACTTCCCGGTCGGCGACGTGCGCGGGAACACCGGTCGCATCGCGGCGATGATCGCCGAGGCGCGCGACGAGTACGGCGCCGACATCGTGCTGTTCCCGGAGCTGGCGATCAGCGGCTATCCCCCGGAAGACCTGCTGATGCGGCCCTCCTTCCTGGAGGACTGCGAGGCGGCGCTGCGCGAGGTGGCGAAGGCCGCGACCGGCATCGTCGCGGTGGTCGGCTGGCCGGAGTCGGCCGGCAGCATCCTGTACAACTCCGCCAGCGTGCTGCGTGGCGGCAAGGTCGAGGCCACCTACCGCAAGCGCGAGCTGCCCAACTACAACGTGTTCGACGAACGCCGCTATTTCCACGTCGATCCCGACGGCGGCAACTGCGTGGTCGAGGTCAAGGGCGTGCCGGTGGGCGTGCTGGTGTGCGAGGACCTGTGGTTCGCCGAGCCGCTGGCGGACACCGCCCGCGCCGGCGCGCAGCTGGTGCTGGTGCCCAACGCCTCGCCCTACGAGCGCGGCAAGCACGCGCAGCGCGACGCGCTGCTGTCCGAGCGCGCGAAGGAAAGCGGCGCGGCGCTGGCCTACGTGAACGTGGTCGGTGGTCAGGACGCGCTGGTGTTCGACGGCTCGTCCGTGGTCGCCGACGCCGACGGCACCGTGCATCCGGCCGCGTCGGCGTTCGCCGACCTGTGGCTGGTGGTGGACTACGACGCGGCCACGCGCAAGTTCGCGCCGGTGGTGTGGCAGGACGACGGCGACGAGAGCATGGACGCGCTGGCCTGGCGCGCGATCGTGCGCGGCATCCGCGACTACTGCGGCAAGAACGGCTTCACCACGGCGTGGCTGGGGCTGTCGGGCGGGATCGATTCGTCGATTGTGCTGGCGCTGGCGGTCGATGCGCTGGGCGCGGACAACGTCACCGCGGTGCGGATGCCGTCGCGCTATACCGCCGGGCTGTCGAACGACCTGGCGCAGGAGCAGTGCGACGCGCTGGGCGTGCGCCTGCTCACGCTGCCGATCGAGGCGCCGTTCAACGGTTTCCTCGACGCGCTGGCCACCACGTTCGAGGGACACGCGCCCGACACCACCGAGGAGAACCTGCAGTCGCGCGCGCGCGGCGCGCTGCTGATGGCGCTGTCGAACAAGTTCGGCGGGCTGCTGCTGACCACCGGCAACAAGAGCGAGTACGCCGTGGGTTACGCCACCATCTACGGCGACATGTGCGGCGGCTACGCGCCGATCAAGGACCTGTACAAGACCGAGGTCTACGGCCTGGCGAAGTGGCGCAACACCGTGGGCGGCGCGCCGGTGATCCCGCCGGGCGTGATCGCGCGCGCGCCTTCGGCCGAGCTGCGCGAGAACCAGGTCGACCAGGACTCGCTGCCGCCCTACGACGTGCTCGACGCGATCCTGCGCCGCTACGTGGACCTGGAACAGTCGCGCGACGACATCGTCGGCGCCGGCTTCGAAGCGGCCACGGTCGACCGCGTGCTGCGCCTGGTGCGCACCAGCGAGTGGAAGCGCCACCAGGCCGCCACCGGGCCGAAGATCTCGCGCCGCGCCTTCGGCCGCGAACGCCGCTACCCGATCAGCAACCGCTACCCGGCCTGAGCGCGGCGCAGGGCGAGTGCTCCCGCCGGCGGACCGTGGCGACCGGGGCGCGGCGGCGCCGTCGCACGTCACGGCATAATGCGGGCTTGTTTGCAGCACGGGGCGCGGCATGGGCAGGAAGGGTGGAGTCGGGCGCCGTCGGGGCGCGCAGGGCAGGGCGGCGGAGACGCGGCCACTGGGCACGCCCGCTTCGCCGTCGGCCTCGGCGAAGGCGGGCCGCACGGACCTCGCGCTGCGCGCGCTGTCGCTCGCCGGCCTCCTGCCGACCCTCTATCTGGCGTGGACCGCGTCCGGCGACGGGCCTGCGTTCTGCACCGAAGGCTCGGGCTGCGACCTGGTGCAGGCCAGTGCGTGGTCGCGTTTCCTCGGCCTGCCGATCGCGGCCTGGGGCGCGCTGCTGTACGCGGCCATCGCGTGGGTGGCCTGGCGTCCGGCGCCGCGGCTGACGCGCTGGCGCCGGCTGTCGCGGCTGTCCTTCCTGGGCATGGCGATCAGCCTCTATCTCACCGTCGCCGGGCTGGTGGCGGTGCAGGCCGTGTGCGCGTGGTGCCTGCTGTCGCTCGCGCTGATGCTGGCGATCTTCGTGCTGGTGCACGTGTCGCGCCCCGACAGCGCGCCGGGCATGCCCTGGGCGACGTGGTGGCTGGGCAGCGGACTGGTGGCGCTGGGCCTGGTGGCGGCGCTGCAGCTGTCGGCCATGGGCCTGCTGGAGCGGCGCGAGGATCCGCGTCTGCGCGCACTCGCCGAGCACCTGTCCCAGGCCGATGCGCGCTTCTACGGCGCCTCTTGGTGCCCGAACTGCACGGAGCAGAAGCGGCTGTTCGGCGCGGCGGGCAAGCGCCTGCCGTATGTCGAATGCTCGCCGCAGGGGCGGACGGGCGGGGTCGCCTTCGAGTGCATCAGTGCGCGCGTGAGCGGCTACCCGACCTGGATCATCGACGGCGAGCACCATGTCGAGGTGCTCTCGCCGGAACGCCTGGCGCGGTTGACCGGGTTCGACTGGGACTCGGCCGCTCCGCGCTGAGGGCGCGATGCCGGGAGAGGGCGGTCCCGGATGCGCTTCGCTTATCCGGGCTACGGGTGGACCGGGTTCGACTGGGACTCGGCCGCTCCGCGCTGAGGGCGCGATGCCGGGGGAGGGCGACCCCGGATGCGCTTCGCTTATCCGGGCTACGGCGGATGTGCGGGCGTGAGGGGTGCGGCAGCGGCGGTTCGCGGGCGCCGGATGCGAAGACGCCGCCCGGAGGCGGCGTCTGGCATGGCCTGGAGGGCGGCGCGCGGTCAGTCGCGGGCGTCGTTGTCGATCGCCGAGCGCTCGCCCGCGAACGGGTTGAGCTTGCGCACGGTCCAGGGATAGTTCGGCCAGTCGCCGGCCAGGTACGGGTGCCCGGGTTCGTTCTGTTCCAGCACCCGGCGCGCGTCCGCGGCGAGGGTTTCGTTGCCCAGTTCGGTGTAGGCCGCCGCCAGCACCGCGACCGCGTCGTTCTGGAACTCGCTCTGAGGATAGGTCTGCAGCAGGTAGGTGGCGCGCTCCGTGGCGGCGATCCAGGCGTCGCGGCGCAGGTAGTACAGCGCGGTCTCGATCTCGTGGCGGGCGAACATGTTGCGCAGCGCCACCATGCGCTGGCGCGCGTCGTCGGCGTAGCGGCTGCTGGGATAGCGCTCGAGCAGGGTGTTGAAGTCGGAGAACGCCTGGTTGGGCGTGGCCAGGTCGCGGCGGCTGGCGTCCAGCTTCCACACCCGCTGCAGGAACACGGTGTCGCGGTTCGAGTTCACCAGCCCGCGCAGGTAGTACATGTACGGGGTGTTCTTGTGCGTGGGATAGGTGCGCAGGAAGCGGTCGATGGTCGAGATCGCTTCCTCGTTGTTGCCCATCTTGAACTGCGCGAACGCGGTCTCCATCAGCGCCTGTTCGGTGTACGGGCCGTACGGATACTGGGCCAGCAGCCGGCGGTAGGTGACCGTGGCGCCGCTCCAGTTGCCGTTGCGCATCTGCCCGTGGCCCTTGTCGTAGAGCTCCTCCACCGGCACCCCCTCGTTCTCGTCCTCGTCCTTGAACACGCCCTTGATCCGCGCGCAGCCGGAGGTCGTCAGGACGATCACCAGCAACAGCAGGATCGCGCGGCGGAGCGGGGACAGGCGGAGGGACATGGGCACCAGGGCAGGCAGGGCACGAAGCGCGGATAATACCAGCCCGCCCCGGCCACCCGGGCGCAGCGCCTGAACCCCAGCCTTCCATGTCCCGAGCCCCCGCAGACGCCATCGACCAACGCGAGGCCCGCGTGCCCGAGACCGCGGCCGGCCGCCGTTTCGACGCGGTGCTGGCCGAGCTGTTCCCCGAATTCTCGCGCTCGCGCCTGTCCGCCTGGATCCGTGAGGGCGACGTGCTGCTCGACGGCAGGCCGGTGCGGCCGCGCGATCCGGTGCGCGGCGGCGAGCATGTGCGACTGTCCGTGCGCCTGGCGGTGGAGACGCAGGCCGAGCCGCAGGACATCCCGCTGCGCGTGCTGCACGAGGACGCGGACGTGATCGTGATCGACAAGCCGGCGGGGCTCGTGGTGCACCCGGGTGCCGGCAATGCCGACGGCACCCTGGTCAACGCGCTGCTGCACCGCGACCCGTCGCTGGCGTCGCTGCCGCGCGCAGGCGTGGTCCACCGGCTGGACAAGGACACCTCCGGGGTGATGGTGGTGGCGCGCACGCTGCAGGCGCAGACCGCGCTGGTGGCGCAGCTGTCCGCCCGCGGCGTGCATCGCCAGTACCTGGCGGTGGTCACCGGCGCGCTGGTCTCGGGCGGCACCGTGGACGCGCCGATCGACCGCCATCCGCGCGACCGCGTGCGCATGGCCGTGCGCGAGGACGGACGCGAGGCCGTCACCCACTACCGCCTGCGCGAACGCTTCCGCGCCCACACCGCGCTCGAATGCCGGCTCGAAACCGGGCGCACGCACCAGATCCGCGTGCACATGGCGCATGTCCGCCACGCGATCGTGGGCGATCCGCTGTACGGCGGTCCGCTCAAGCTGCCCAAGGGCGCGTCGGAGTCGCTGGTCGCGGCGCTGCGCGGATTCCGTCGCCAGGCGCTGCATGCCGAGACACTCGAGTTCGCGCACCCGTCCAGCGGCGAGCCGGTGCGCTGCACCGCGCCGGTGCCGGACGATCTGGTCGCGCTGATGGACGCGCTGCGCGGTGATGCGCGCGAACACGCCGAGGCGGAGCGCGCGCGGCGGTGAGCGGGTGCGTCGATGCATCCCCGGCGCTGCCGGCCAACGTGCGCGCGTTCACGACGCTGCGCCACGGCGCCGGCCACTCGCTCCCGCCCTTCGACCGTTTCAACCTGGGCAACTTCCGCGGGCCGCAGGGCGACGACCCCGCGGTGGTGTCGCGCAATCGCGCCGAACTGGTGGCCCGGTTCGCGCTGCCATCCTGGCCGCACTGGCTCAGGCAGGTGCATGGAACGCGGGTGCTGCGGGTCGAATCGCCCGCTGTCGCGGCAGCGGGGCCTGCGGACCAACCGCCCCCCGGCGCGGAAGCGGCCGCCGCGGCCGTGATGCGCGCGCGGGCCGTCGAGCCCTCCGCCGCGATGGACCCGGACGAACCCGAAGCCGACGCGACGGTCACTTCGACCCCCGGCGTGGTGCTCGCGATCCTCACCGCCGACTGCCTGCCGGTGGTGTTGGCGGCCCGCGACGGCACCGAGCTCGCCGCCGCCCACGCCGGCTGGCCGGGACTGTCGCGCGGCATGCTGGAAGCCGCCCTGGCCGCCATGCGCACCGCGCCTTCGAACGTGGTCGCCTGGATCGGCCCCTGCGCGGGGCCGGCACGCTACGAAGTGGGGCGCGACGTGTACGCGGCCTTCGTCGTGGACGATGCCGGGGCCGCCGCCGCGTTCGTGCCGACCCGCGCGGGGCACTGGCTTGCCGATCTGCCTGCGCTGGCGCGACGCCGGCTCGTCGCCGCGGGCATGCATGCGGCGGACATCCACGGCGGCGAGCTGTGCACGCTGGCCGAACCGGAGCGCTTCTTCTCCCATCGCCGCGACGGCCGCAGCGGGCGGATCGCGACCCTGGCCTGGCTGGAGCCGCCTCCGGCGCCAGTGGAGGCCTGAGGCGACGGCGTCCGGCAGGCGCGGCGGTCGACCGCCCCGCGCCGCATGCCCAGGGCGCGTCTGGCCACGAACGACGCGCACGCACCCGGCCAACGTCCGCTCTCCGGCACTCGCCTCTGCGCGATGGCGGGCGGTGGCGCCTCTCCCGGCAACCGGCGGGACCACCGACGCCCCCTGGACCTGGTCGGGGCGGATGGAAAACCGCTCCGGGCCGGCCGCGGACCTGTCGGGCAACGGGCTTTTTTACATTAATCTGACGGCGCTCCCCCCACCCCACGCCAGGACCCTCCGATGACCCAGGCCCCGCCTCGCCGGTCCCCAGCGCTGCGCCTGTCCGCGCTGGCGCTCGCGCTGTCCCTGCCGCTTGCCGTGCAGGCGCAGGACGCCACCCCGCCCGAACCCGTCGACGCGGTCACCCTCGACGCGCTGGAAGTCACCGCGCAGCGCCGGGTCGAGAACATCCAGGACGTGCCGGTCTCGATCAGCGTGGTGGCGGGCGAGACGCTCGACGTGCTGGGCTCCGGCGGCACCGACGTGCGCTTCCTGTCCGGCCGGGTGCCGAGCCTGAACATCGAGTCCTCGTTCGGCCGCGCCTTCCCGCGCTTCTACATCCGCGGCTACGGCAACACCGATTTCCGGCTCAACACCTCGCAGCCGGTGTCGCTGGTGTACGACGACGTGGTCCAGGAGAACCCGATCCTCAAGGGCTTCCCGGTGTTCGACCTCGACCGCATCGAGGTGCTGCGCGGGCCGCAGGGCTCGCTGTTCGGGCGCAACACGCCCGCCGGTGTGGTCAAGTTCGATTCGGTGCGGCCGTCGCAGGAGTTCGGCGGCTACGCGCAGCTGGGCTACGGCAGCGACGACATGTGGAACTTCGAGGGCGCGGTCGGCGGCGCGCTGGGCGAACGCTGGTCGGCGCGCGTGTCGACCCTCTACCAGCGCCGCGACAACTGGGTGCGCAACGACTACCCGGGCCCGAACGACGGCTTCGAGGGCTACGACGAGTCCGCCGCGCGCGCGCAGCTGCTGTACGAGGGCGACGCCTTCGAGGCGCTGCTGAACGTGCACGCGCGCCGGCTCAATGGCACCGCGCGCCTGTTCCGCGCCAACATCATCGAGCCGGGCACGAACGACTTCGTCGCCGGCTTCGACCGCGACGTGGTGACCCAGGACGGCCTGAACTCCTCCGAGCTCGACAGCCAGGGCGCGAGCGCGCGCCTGCGCTGGGAGCTGGGCGACTACACCCTGCATTCGATCACCGGCTACGAGTCGCTGGAGACGTTCAACCGCGGCGACATCGATGGCGGCTACGGCGCCGTGTTCCTGCCCGACTCGGGGCCCGGCGTGATCCCGTTCGCCTCCGAGACCGCGGACGGCATTCCCGATCATTCGCAGTGGAGCCAGGAGCTGCGCATCGAGTCCGACTACGGCGGCGCCCTGGACTGGCAGGCCGGCGTGTTCCTGTTCAAGGAGGACTACCGGGTCGACAGCGTCAGCTACGACACCCTGGCGGGCAGTGCGCAGGACGGCTACCAGCGCATCCGCCAGACCAACGATGCCTGGGCGGTGTTCGGCGCGCTCACCTGGCAGGCCACCGACGCGCTCGAACTGCGCGCGGGCCTGCGCTACACCGTGGACGAGAAGCGGCTGACGGTGGAGGAGTACTGGAATACCGGCTTCGCCGCCTGCGTGCTGGCCGGCAAGTGCACGCTGGAACAGCTGGCCGCGCAGGAGCCCGACGGCGACCTGTCGGCCTCGCCCGAGGACAAGAAGCTCAACTGGGACGTCTCGGCCACGTTCGCGCTCGACGAGGACGTGAACCTGTACGGACGCGTCGCCACCGGCTTCCGCGGCAGCAGCATCCAGAGCGCGGGCGCGTTCAACGGCAAGTCGGTCGCCGGCCCGGAGACCTCGACCTCGGCCGAATTCGGGGTCAAGGCCGACCTGTTCGACCGCCGCGCGCGCCTGAGCGCGGGCCTGTTCTACTACGAGGTCGAGGACCAGCAGCTGACCGCGGTGGGCGGCGCGGCCAACGCCAACATCCTGCTCAACGCGGAGAAATCGACCGGGCGCGGCTTCGAGGCCGACCTGCAGGCGTGGCTGGGCGAGTCGGTGCTGGTGACGCTGGGCAGCGGCTACAACGACACCGAGATCGACGACCCCGGCCTGGCCGTGGCGGTGTGCGCCGCGTGCACGGTCACCGATCCGCGCGTCGGCGCGCTGGCGGCGATCGACGGCAACCCGCTGCCGCAGGCCCCGAAGTGGACCCACAACCTCACCGCGCGCTGGGGCGTGCCGATGGGCAGCGGCGAGTTCTTCGTGTTCACCGACTGGGTGTACCGCAGCGAGGTCAATTTCTTCCTGTACGAGTCGATCGAGTTCACCGGCAAGTCGCTGCTCGAGGGTGGCCTGCGCGTGGGCTACCTGTGGAGCGATGGCGACTACGAGCTGGCGGCCTACGGGCGCAACATCACCGACCAGGAACGCATCGTCGGCGGCATCGACTTCAACAACCTCACCGGCTTCATCAACGAGCCGCGCACGCTGGGCGTGGAGTTCACCGCGCGCTTCTGAGCCATCGCACGCGCCGCCCGGGTGATCCAGGCGGCGCGCGTTCAAGGGGGATTCGCGCATGTCACGACCGGCGGCCCACGGCCGCCCGCGCTGGTTCGTCGCGGGCGACATCAACGGCTTCTTCGGCCTGGTGGTCGACAACCTGTCGATCCTGGGCTTCATCGCCATGGCGCTGGTCGGCCTCTACGGGGTGCCGGCCGAGGTGGTGTTCACCCGGATGTTCCCGGGCACGGCGCTCGGGGTCCTGCTCGGCAACCTGGCCTACACCTGGATGGCGCGCCGGCTGGCGCGGCGCACGGGACGCGACGACGTCACCGCGATGCCGCTCGGCCTGGACGCGCCGACCAGCATCGGCATGGCGCTGCTGGTGCTGGGCCCGGCCTTCGTCGCGTTCAGGGCCGACGGGCTGGACGCGCAGGCCGCCGGCATCGCCACCTGGCAGCTGGGCATGGCGTCGCTGGTGGTGATGGGCGTGCTGAAGACGGCGCTGTCCTTCGCCGGCGACTGGATCACCCGCGTGCTGCCTCGCGCCGCGCTGCTGGGGTCGATCGGCGGCGCCGCGCTGACGCTGCTCGGGTTCCTGCCGCTGGTGGAACTGCTGCGCAACCCGGTGGTCGGGCTGGTGACGCTCGGCCTGCTGTTGTACGCGCTGGTGGCGCGCGGCGCGCTGCCACTGCGGATCCCGGGCGTGCTGTTCGCCTTCCTGGTCGGCACCGCGCTGTACTACGGGCTGGGCCTGGCGGGACTCGGCCTCCCCGGCTTCGCGCTGCCCGAACCGGTGCGCCTGTCGCCGCAGCTGCCGCTGCCGGGGACCGGCTTCATCGAGGGCCTGCGGTCCACCGTGCCCTACCTGCCGCTGCTGCTGCCGTTCGGCCTGCTGATGGTGGTGGGCGGGATCAACGTCAGCGAAAGCGCGCGCGCGGCCGGAGACGACTACCGGACGCGCGATGTGCTGCTGGTCGAGGCGCTGTCCACGCTGGTGGCCGGCGTGTGCGGCGGCGTCGCGCAAACCACGCCCTACATCGGCCAGCCCGCCTACAAGCAGATGGGCGCGCGCAGCGGCTACACCCTGCTGACCGGGCTGTTCGTCGGCATCGGCGGCATGCTGGGGCTGGTCGCGGGCCTGGTGCAGTGGCTGCCGCTGGCGGTGCTGGCGCCGATCATCGTGTACGTCGGCATCGGCATCACCGTGCAGGCCTTCCGCGCCACACCCGAGCCGCACGCGCCGGCGGTGGCGCTGGCCTTCCTGCCCTCGCTGGCGTACCTGCTGGCGATCAAGCTGGGCAATCCGGCGTGGATCGCGCCGGAGCGGTTCGCGCAGCTCTACGCGGACACCGGGACGCACGGGCTGGCCGAACTCGCCGCGCTGGTCACGCTGGGCAACGGCTTCATCATCACGGCGATGCTGTGGGCCACCGCGCTGGTGGCGATGATCGAGGGCCGGATGCGCGCGGCCGCGGGCGTGCTGCTGCTGTGCGCGGCGTTCACCCTGTTCGGCGTGATCCATTCGGTGGATCCGCGCGGCGGGGTGTACCTGCCCTGGGCGCTGGACGGACTCCGCGCGGTGATCGCCTGGCAGTTCGCCGGAGCGTACGCGGCGCTCGCCGTCCTGCTGGGCGCGCTGTCGCTGCAGCGGCCGCAGCCGGGCCGCGCCGACCCTCCCTCGTAGCGGCGCGCCTGTCGCCACGACACGGCGGCGACAGGCGTGGCAACGGCTATCCTGTCGCCCCTTCCCGCCGATGCCGCGCATGCAGCCCACCATGTTCCAGCAGGCGCTCGGCGCCCCGTTTTTCCGGTTGCCAGATGCCGTGCGCCGGCTGCATTCGGTGCGCGGACGCGAGACCTGGGCCGGGCGTGCGCGGGTCGAGCGCGGCCGCAATCCGCTGGCGCGGCTGTGCGCGCGGCTCGCCGGAATGCCGAAGGCCGGCGACGACGTGCCGCTGCGGATCGAATTCGACTGCGATCCGAGGCGCGAGACCTGGACGCGCGACTTCGGCGGCGCGCACCTGCGTTCGGGCGTGGTGCTGCGGCGCGGGCTGCTGCGCGAGCGCCTGGGGCCGGTGCAGTTCCGGTTCGCGCTGCACGCCAACGAGGGCGTGATCTGGTGGACCGTAGCCGGCGCGCGGCTGTTCGGTCTGTTTCCACTGCCGGCGGCGCTGTTCGACGGGGTGCGCTGTCGGGAGTTCGAGGCCGACGGCCGCTACCGCTTCGAGGTCGAGGCACGGCTGCCGCTGGCGGGGCGGGTGATCCGCTACGACGGCTGGCTCGCGCCGGAATGAGCGCAGCTGCCGGTCCTGCCGGGCGCCAGGGGCAGGACACGGCCGTGATCGTGTTCGACGGCGTGTGCGAGCTGTGCAACGGCTGGGTGGATTTCCTGCTGGCGCGCGATCTCCGCGGGCGCTACCGGTTCGCCGCCATGCAGGGCGAGGCCGGCCGGCGCCTGCTGGCCGCGCACGGGCTGGACCCGGACGACCCGGCCTCGTTCCTGCTGATCGACGCCGAAGGCGCGCACACCGACAGCGACGCGATCGTGCGCGTGCTGTCGGGACTCGGTGGCGGGTGGCGGCTTGTCGCGGCCGGCCGGATCGTGCCGCGCGCGCTGCGCGACCGGCTATACCGGCTCGTGGCCCGCCACCGCTATCGCTGGTTCGGAGTCCGCAGCGCCTGCCGCGTCCCCGATCCGCGGCACGCGCACCGGTTCCTTGACCGCTGACGACGCGGGGACGGGCAGGGTCCCCGCAGGCGTGGGCGTGGACAGCGCGCGGACGCCGGTCGGGCGCGGACCCGTGGCGCGGCAGCGCGAGTGCCGCCGCGTCCGGATGCGGGCCTGCGCCGCCGGCCGCAGCCCTTGCATCCGCGGCCGCCGGCCCGCATCTGGGGGTGGTCGCCGGCGCGTGGCCGGCTCCGTTCCGAGGCACCTCCCATGCGCATGGACAAGCTGACATCGCGCTTCACCGCGGCCCTGCAGGACGCGCAGTCGCTGGCCGTCGGCCGCGACCACAACATGATCGAGCCGGTGCACCTGCTGGTGGCCCTGATCGACCAGCAGGGCGGCGGCACCCGGCCGCTGCTGTCGCAGGCCGGTGTCAACGTGCCAGTGCTGCGCGAGCGCCTGGGCGAGGCCTTGGAGGCGCTGCCGAAGGTCACTGGCCAGGCCGGCCAGCTGTCGGTCGGCAACGACCTGATGCGCCTGCTCAACGTCACCGACAAGCTGGCGCAGCAGCGCGGCGATGCGTTCATCGCCAGCGAACTGTTCCTGCTCGCGGCGCTCGACGACAACGGCCCGGCCGGCCAGGCGCTCAAGGCCGCCGGCGCCACGAAGCAGAAACTCGAGGCCGCGATCGAGGCCGTGCGCGGCGGCGAGAGCGTCAAGGACGCGAATGCCGAGGAGGCGCGCGAGGCGCTCGAGAAATACACCATCGATCTCACCGCGCGCGCCGAGAGCGGCAAGCTCGACCCGGTGATCGGCCGCGACGAGGAGATCCGTCGCACCGTGCAGGTGCTGCAGCGCCGGACCAAGAACAACCCGGTGCTGATCGGCGAGCCCGGCGTGGGCAAGACCGCGATCGTCGAGGGCCTGGCCCAGCGCATCGTCAATGGCGAGGTGCCCGAAGGCCTGCGCGGCAAGCGCGTGCTCTCGCTGGACATGGGCGCGCTGATCGCCGGCGCGAAGTTCCGCGGCGAGTTCGAGGAGCGGCTCAAGGCCGTGCTCAACGACCTGGCCAAGAACGAAGGCCAGATCATCCTGTTCATCGACGAGCTGCACACGATGGTTGGCGCGGGCAAGGCTGAGGGCGCGATGGACGCGGGCAACATGCTCAAGCCCGCGCTCGCCCGCGGCGAGCTGCACTGTATCGGCGCGACCACGCTCGACGAGTACCGCAAGTACGTGGAGAAGGACGCCGCGCTGGAGCGCCGCTTCCAGAAGGTGTTCGTGGGCGAGCCGAGCGTGGAGGACACCATCGCGATCCTGCGCGGCCTCAAGGAGCGCTACGCGGTGCACCACGGCGTGGAGATCACCGACCCGGCGATCGTCGCCGCGGCCACGCTCAGCCACCGCTACATCGCCGACCGCCAGCTGCCCGACAAGGCCATCGACCTGATGGACGAGGCCGCGTCGCGGATCCGCATGGAGATCGACTCCAAGCCGGAGGAGCTCGACCGCAAGGAGCGCCGCCTGATCCAGCTCAAGATCCAGCGCGAGGCGCTGAAGAAGGAGAAGGACGCCGAATCGAAGCAGCGCCTGGCCGACCTGGAGACCGAGATCGAGTCACTGGAGCGCGAGTACAACGACCTCGAGGAGATCTGGAAGGCCGAGAAGGCGATGGTGCAGGGCGCCACCCGGATCAAGGAGCAGATCGAGGCCGCCAAGCTCGAACTCGAATCGGCGCAGCGCCGCCAGGACTACGCGAAGATGAGCGAGATCCAGTACGGCACGCTGCCGGCGCTGGAGAAGCAGCTGGCTGCCGCGCAGGAAGCCGAGACCAAGGATTTCAAGCTGCTGCAGGACCGGGTGACTGCCGAGGAGATCGCCGAGGTCGTCGCGCGCTGGACCGGGATCCCGGTGTCCAAGATGCTCGAGGGCGAGCGCGAGAAGCTGCTGAAGATGGAGGATGCGCTGCACGGCCGCGTGGTCGGCCAGGACGAGGCGATCAAGGTCGTGTCCGACGCGGTGCGGCGTTCGCGCGCGGGGCTGAGCGATCCCAACCGTCCGAGCGGTTCGTTCCTGTTCCTGGGCCCCACCGGCGTGGGCAAGACCGAGCTGTGCAAGGCGCTGGCCGAGTTCCTGTTCGACTCCAGCGACGCGATGGTGCGCATCGACATGAGCGAGTTCATGGAGAAGCACGCCGTCTCGCGCCTGGTCGGCGCGCCTCCGGGCTACGTCGGCTACGAGGAGGGCGGCTACCTGACCGAGGCCGTGCGCCGGCGCCCGTACAGCGTGATCCTGCTCGACGAGGTCGAGAAGGCGCATCCGGACGTGTTCAACATCCTGCTGCAGGTGCTCGACGATGGCCGCCTGACCGATGGCCAGGGGCGCACGGTGGATTTCCGCAACACCGTGATCGTGATGACGTCGAACCTTGGCAGCCAGATGATCCAGGAGCTGTCGGGCGACACGCCAGAGAGCTACACCCAGATGAAGGCGGCGGTGATGGGCGTGGTGCAGGCGCACTTCCGGCCCGAGTTCATCAACCGGCTGGACGACATCGTGGTATTCCATCCGCTGGACAAGGCGCAGATCCGGTCGATCGCGCGGATCCAGCTGCGCGGACTGGAGAAGCGCCTGGGCGAACGCGGCATCCGCATCGAGGTGTCCGACAAGGCCTTCGACCTGCTCGGCAACGTCGGCTTCGACCCGGTCTACGGCGCCCGCCCGCTCAAGCGCGCGATCCAGCAGCAGCTGGAAAACCCGCTGGCGCAGAAGATCCTGTCGGGCGCATTCGGCAACGGCGACACGGTGCGCGTGGACGCCGAGGGCGGGCACCTGGTGTTCGTCGCCGGCTGACGCCGGGCGCAGCCACCCCGGATGCGGCCGTTGGCCTCATCCGGGCGACGCGTCTCGCCGTGCTTCGTAGCCCGGATAAGCGCAGCGCATCCGGGACGCAATGCGTCCGTAACGAGGCGCGCCCGCTCGAAGCGAGCCGCGTTGCATGACCATCGGCCGCATCCCACCCCGGATGCGGCCGATGGCCTTATCCGGGCTACGCCGCCCCTCGCCGTGCGTCGTAGCCCGGACAAGCGCAGCGCATCCGGGGCGCAATCCATCCGGAACGCAGCCGCATCGGGGTGCAACGCGTCCGCACCGGGGCGCGCCCGGTCGAAGCCTTCGCGCGGCGCACGCCGCCGCGACAACCGTTGTTCCTGAAACCATGTGCCCGCGATCCGGCCGCGTGGGCTATCGTCGCGGGCCGACGTGCAACCACCCAGCGAGCCGACCGATGCCCGACCAGAACCCGAACTGGAAGCCCGAGACCATCGCCGTCCACGGCGGCTACACGCCCGATCCCACCACGCGCTCGGTCGCCGTGCCGATCTACCAGACCGTGGCCTACGCCTTCGACAGCACCCAGCACGCGGCGGACCTGTTCGACCTCAAGGTCCAGGGCAACATCTACACCCGGATCATGAATCCGACCACCGACGTGCTGGAGCAGCGCGTGGCGGCGCTCGAAGGCGGCATCGCGGCGCTGGCGCTGGCGTCGGGGCAGGCCGCGATCACCTACGCGATCCAGACCATCGCCGAAGCCGGCGACAACATCGTCTCCTCCGCGGCACTGTACGGCGGCACCTACAACCTGTTCGCGCACACCCTGCCGCAGTTCGGGATCGAGACCCGCTTCGCCGACCACCGCGACCCGGATTCCTTCGGCAGGCTGATCGACGAACGCACGAAAGCGGTGTTCGTCGAGTCGATCGGCAACCCGCTGGGCAACATCACCGACATCGAGGCGGTGGCGAAGGTCGCGCACGCGCACGGCGTGCCGCTGATCGTCGACAACACGGTGGCCACGCCCTACCTGCTGCGCCCGATCGACTTCGGCGCCGACATCGTGGTGCATTCGCTGACCAAGTACCTCGGCGGCCACGGCAACAGCATCGGCGGGGCGATCGTCGATTCCGGGCGCTTCCCCTGGGCCGAGCACAAGGCGCGCTTCCGCCGCCTCAACGAGCCGGATGTCAGTTACCACGGCGTGGTCTACACCGAAGCGCTCGGCCCGGCCGCGTTCATCGGCCGTGCGCGCGTGGTACCGCTGCGCAACACCGGCGCGGCGCTGTCGCCGTTCAACGCGTTCCTGATCCTGCAGGGGATCGAGACGCTGGCGCTGCGGATGGACCGCATCAACGCCAACACGCTGGCGGTCGCGAAGTACCTGCAGGCCCATCCGAAGGTGGCCTGGGTGAACTACGCAGGCCTGCCGGACCATCCCGAACACGCGCTGGCGCGGAAGTACCTGCGCGACGGGGGCGCCTCGGGCCTGTTCACCTTCGGCCTGCCGGGTGGACGCGAGGCAGGTGCGCGGTTCCTCGATGCGCTGGGGCTGTTCACGCGCCTGGTCAACATCGGCGACACCCGCTCGCTGGCCACGCATCCGGCCTCGACCACGCATCGCCAGCTGTCGCCCGACGAGCTGGCGCAAGCCGGCGTCAGCGAGGACACGGTGCGCCTGTGCATCGGCATCGAGCACCTCGACGACCTGGTCGCGGACCTGGAGCAGGCGCTGGCGGCCGCCTGATCCGACGCGTGCATTGCGGCGCGTCCGGCACGCGCATCGCGGTTGCAGAACGCGAGCACGCGCGTCGCGCCGGAACGATCATTCCGGCGCAGGCGACGCGGTGCCGGCGCCGCCCGGATGGAGGGCGCCACCGGCCCCATTCGAGCGTCGGGATCGTCTGCGTCCAGACCGTCAACACGCAGGATGCGCTGCGGGTGGGTGCGGCAGCGCCTCAGGCCGCCGCGGGCGCGGGCGCGCTCGGCGGCGCGCGGTCGTCGTCGGCACCTTTGCGCGCGGGCCGGTAGGGCGGGGTCGACATCACCATCTCCGCCAGCGAGAACGCCAGTTCGCGCTCGGCCAGCACCGCGCCGTCGGCGCCGTGTTCGAGCAGGTGCTTGACCTCGGCGTCGCTGTGCGCGCGCGCCAGCACGGTGATGGTCGGGTTGAGCGCCTTCATCCGTTCGATGGTCTCGCCCGCTTCCAGCGCCTGCGGGATGGCGAAGATCGCCATCTTCGCCCGCTCCGGCGCGGCGTCCAGCATCACCGGTTCGGAGGCGGCATTGCCGCGCACCGCGTACAGGCCGCGTGCGCGCGCCTGCGCGACCAGGTCGCCGTCGTCCTCGATCACCACCAGCGGCACGCCGCGCTGCTGAAGCAGTTCGGCCAGCTGGCTGCCGACGCGGCCGTAGCCGACCAGGATCGCGTGCCCGGACAGGTCGGCGGGCACGGGCGGCGGCTCGGGTGGATGCTCCGCCTCGGCCAGGCGGGCGGCCTCGGCGTCGATGCGCGCCTGCCGGCGGGACAGCCAGGCGAACAGCAGCGGGTTGACCACGATCGACAGCAGGGCGCCGGCGAGGATCAGGTCGCGCCCGGTGGCCGGCAGCAGGTCCAAGGCCACGCCCAGGCTGGCGAGGATGAAGGAGAACTCGCCGATCTGCGCCAGGCTCACCGAGATCGTCAGCGCCGTGCCTTTGGGATGGCGGAACATCCGCACGATCCCGTACGCCGCCAGCGACTTGCCCACCACGATGATCAGGAAGGTCGCCAGCACCTGCCACGGGTGCTCGACCAGGATCATCGGATCGAACAGCATCCCCACAGAAACGAAGAACAGCACCGCGAACGCGTCGCGCAGCGGCAGCGAGTCGCTGGCGGCCTTCTGGCTCAGCTCCGACTCGTTGAGCAGCATGCCGGCGAAGAACGCGCCGAGCGCAAACGAGACCCCGAACAGCACCGCCGAGCCGAACGCCACGCCCAGCGCGATCGCCAGCACCGAGAGCGTGAACAGTTCGCGCGAACCGGTGCCCGCGATCTTCTCCAGCGTCCACGGGATCACCCGGCGGCCGACCACCAGCATCACCGCCACGAACAGCGCCACCTGCACCAGGGTCTTGGCCAGCGCGACGGCGATCGTGCCGGCCATGCTGCGCAGGGTGCCGCCGTCGGCCAGGGTCTCGCTTTCGGCGATCACCGACGCCAGCGCCGGCAACAGCACCAGCGCCAGCACCATCGCCAGGTCCTCGACGATCAGCCAGCCCACCGCGATGCGGCCGCGGCGGGTATCGAGCAGGCGTCGTTCCTCCATCGCCCGCAGCAGCACCACGGTACTGGCCACCGACAGCGCCAGCCCGAACACGAAGCCGTTGATCGGCGACCAGCCCATGCCCCAGGCCAGCAGCCACCCCAGCGCCGTCGCCACCGCGATCTGGGCGACCGCGCCGGGGATGGCGATCGCCTTGACCTCGAGCAGGTCCTTGAGCGAGAAGTGCAGGCCGACGCCGAACATCAGCAGCATCACGCCGAGTTCGGCCAGCTGGTTGGCCAGGTCCTGGTCGGCGACGAAGCCCGGGGTGAACGGCCCGACGATGACACCGGCGACGAGGTAGCCGACCAGCGGAGACATGCGCAGCCGGTTGGCCAGCGCGCCGAGCACGAATGCCACGGCCAGGCCGACTGCGACGATGTTGATCAGGTCGGTGTCATGGTGCATCGAGGCTCGCGGCAGCTCGAGTCTTCCGGGAACGCAGTTTGGCGGATCGCGCAGGAGCGATCAAATGCGCGCGCAGTCCGCGCGCGCGATGCCTGCACTTCGCCGGTTCGCGGCGCGGACATTGCCGCGCCGCGACCGGAAGCGCTCACCAGCGGTAGCCGATGCGCCCGTACGCGAATGCGCCGCCGAAGCCGAACGGCGAGAGGTTGCTGTACGGGAACTGCCCGTTGGTCGAGTTGCCGAAGCTGTTCTCGTCCGGATACGCGTCCAGCACGTTGTCCGCGCCCACCGTCAGCGTCCAGCGATCCGCGGGACGGTAGCTGGCCGACAGGTCGAGCAGCCATTCGGCGCCGTAGCGCTGGTCCAGGGCCGGGTTGTTGGGCGTGGTGCGCACGCTGCCGTAGCGGGTGGTGGTGGCGGTGAACGACCAGCGCTGCCCGGTCCAGGTGCCGCCCAGCAGCAGCTTGTTGCGCGGGAAACCCGCTTCGATCCGCCCCGCCTCGACCCGGTCGATGCGTTCCAGGTCCAAGCCGCTCTGCTCGAGCTCCTCGGGATTCGGGGCGATGCGCGTGATCTCGGTCTTGGTGTGGTTGTAGCCGCCGGTGAGGTCCAGCGTGCCGGCTTCGAGCGGCACCCGCCAGGTCCCGACCACGTCCACGCCGCGGGTGCGGGTGTCGATGGCGTTGGTGAAGTAGCGGCCGCCGTTGACGCCGAAGATGCCGCGCGATTCGAGCAGCGCGCGCACCGCATCGCCGGTGAGGTTGGACGACAGCGCGATCCGGTCGTCGACGTCGATCTGGTAAGCGTCGACCGTCACGTACAGGCCGTCGGCCGGCTGCAGCACCAGGCCCAGGCTGTAGGACAGCGATTCCTCCGGCTGAAGGGGCTCGGCGCCGAAGGCCTGCGCCACCGCGCTGCTCGCGGGGAAGGTGCGGATCTCGAACGGCGTCGCCACGCCGGGCAGGAACACGGTGCTCACGGTCTGGAAATACTGCTGGGCCAGCGACGGGGCGCGGAAGCCGGACGCCACGGTGCCGCGCAGGGCCACCGCGTCGCTGAAGGCGTAGCGCGCCGACACCTTGCCCGAGGCCTGGCTGCCGAAGTCGTCGTAGTCCTCGTAGCGCGCGGCGATGCCGCCGGAGAACCGCTCGGTGACGTCGGCCTCCAGGCCGGCGTAGGCCGAGTAGCTGTCGCGGTCGTAGGCGCCCGACACCTCCGGCGCGAATCCGCCGAAGCCCTGGGCGCCGCCCGGCGCACCCGCGGGCCCCTGGCCGGCATCGGCGTACGACCCGTACTCGCCCGGCGACTGGTTCCACTTCTCGTTGCGCGCCTCGAGCCCGATCGAGAGCGTGGCCGGATACGCCAGACCCCAGTCGAGCTGGCGGCTGACGTCGAAGTTGGCGATGTTCTGGGTGGTTTCCAGCGCGCCGTCGTAGAACGAGGTCGGCGAGTCCGCGCCGAGGCTGGCATTGAGCGTGTTACGGGTATGGAACTCCAGGTGGTTGTAGCCATGGTTCAGGCTCAGGTCCCAGTTCCAGCCGCTGGCGGTGAATCCCTTGATGCCGGCGACCAGCGAGCGGTCCTTCGAGACGTTGTTGATCTCGGGCAGGAAGCCATCCGGGTAGATCGACGGGATGTTCTGGGTCGGGTTGCCCGGCGCGCGGAAGAAGGCGAACGAGGTGATGTCGCGGTTGCTGGCGGTGCCGAAGGCGTACAGCGACAGGGAATCGGTGAGGGCGTAGTCGAGGTTGAGGCCGACCGCGCCGGCATCCACCTCGGGCTCGCCGATCACGAAGGCCTTCTGGCCCAGCGCCGGCTGGGTCGGACCTGGCGTGCCGGCGAAGGGCCGGGCGCGGTTGGTTGCGTCCTGCTGGCCGAGCTGTGCGGAGAGATGCAGGAAGCCGCGATCCTCGCCCAGCGCCAGGCCGCTGTCGCCGGCGATCTGCGACTGCGCGCCGTCGCCGGCCGAGTACCGGCCGTGCTGCACCAGCAGGCTGCCGCCCTCGCGTGCGCCCTTGAGCACCACGTTGACCACGCCCGCGATCGCGTCCGAGCCGTACTGCGCCGAGGCGCCGTCGCGCAGCACCTCGACCCGGTCGATGGCCGACACCGGGATGGTGTTGAGGTCGACCGGCGCCGAGCCGCGGCCGATGGTGCCGTTGAGGTTGAGCAGGGACGAGGTGTGCCGGCGCTTGCCGTTCACCAGCACCAGCACCTGGTCGGGCGCCAGGCCGCGCAGCTGCGCGGGCCGGATCGCCGAGGTGCCGTCGGTGAGCGCCGGGCGCGGGAAGTTCAGCGAGGGCAGGGCGCGCGCCAGCGCGGTGGCCAGTTCGGTCGTGCCAGTGGCCTGCAGCGCTTCGCTGCTGATGATGTCGATCGGCGACTGCGATTCGGCGACGGTGCGGTCGGACACGCGCGTGCCGGTGACGATGACGGTGTCGAGGGTGTTGGCCGAGGCCGGTGCGGCGTCCTGCGCCTGCACGGACGCGTGGATCGAGGCCAGCGTCGCCAGCGAGGCCAGCACGGCCGCGGACAGGGGATGGCGGGTCATGGGCGTTTCCGGGGGAGTTGGGCGGTCCATTTAACCGCGCCTTCACGTATCCGACAAAACGCGGCTGGCCATCTGCTCATGTCGGTGCGGCATGAGCGGTGCCGCAAGCGGCCGCGGTCCGGTTCGAACGCGGTCCGGTAGAATCCGCGCCCCATGATCGCTTTCCGCAATTTCGCCCTGCGCCGGGGCGAGCGCCTGCTGCTGTCCGACGTCGACCTGGCGATGCACGCCGGCTGGCGCGTGGGCGTGGTCGGGCGCAACGGCACCGGCAAGTCCAGCCTGTTCGCGACCATCCGCGGCGAGGTCGAGCCCGACCGCGGCGACGTCGACGTGCCCGGCCGGGTGCGCATCGCCAGCGTCGCCCAGGAAACGCCCTCGCTGCCCGATGCCGCGATCGAGTTCGTGCTCGGCGGCGACGTCGAGCTGGCCGCGGTGATCCGCGCCGAGGCCGAGGCCAACGCGCGCGAGGACTGGGAAGCGGTGGCCACGGCGCACCAGCGGCTGGCCGAGCTCAACGGGTACGACGCCGAGGCGCGCGCCGGCAAGCTGCTGCACGGGCTGGGGTTCCCGGCCGAGACCCATCGGCGCCCGGTGAGTTCATTCTCCGGCGGCTGGCGCGTGCGCCTGAACCTGGCCCGCGCGCTGATGAAGCCCAGCGACCTGCTGCTGCTCGACGAGCCCACCAACCACCTCGACCTGGACGCGGTGCTGTGGCTGGAACAGTGGCTGCTGAAGTACCCCGGCACGCTGCTGCTGATCTCGCACGACCGCGAATTCCTCGATGGCGTGTGCACCCACACCCTGCACCTGAACGACGGCCGGGCCAAGCTGTACGTCGGCGACTACACCGCGTTCGAGCGCCAGCGCGCCGAGCACCTGCGCCAGCAGCAGATCGCGCACGAGAAGGAGCAGGCCGAGCGCGCGCACCTGCAGAAGTTCATCGACCGCTTCAAGGCCAAGGCCAGCAAGGCGCGCCAGGCCCAGAGCCGGATGAAGCGGCTGGCCAAGCTGGCCGGCACCGAGGCGGTGCGCGCCGAGCGCGAGTTCCGGATCGAGTTCCCGCAGCCGGCGAAGCTGCCGCACGCGCTGCTGCGCATCAACCACGGCGAGTGCGGCTATGTCCTGCCCCAACCCGCGGGGGAAGGTGCCCGAAGGGCGGACGGGGGAGGGCAGGGCGCGGTGCACATCCTGTCCAGCGTCGGCTTCGGCCTCGAGGCCGGCGACCGCATCGGCCTGCTCGGCCCCAACGGCGCGGGCAAGTCGACCCTGGTCAAGACCCTGGTGGGCGAGCTGCCGCTGCTCGACGGCGAGCGCTACGCGCATCCGGACCTGCGCATCGGCTATTTCGCCCAGCACACCGTGGAATCGCTGGTCGCCGGCACCTCGCCGATCGACCACCTGCGCGAGCTCTCGCCCGATTCGCCCACCCAGGCCTTCCGCGATTTCCTCGGCAAGTGGTATTTCCCCGGCGACCGCGCGTTCGAGAGCATCGACGGCTTCTCCGGCGGCGAGCGCGCCCGCCTGGCGCTGGCGCTGATCGCGTGGAAGCAGCCGAACGTGCTGCTGCTCGACGAACCCACCAACCATCTCGACCTCGACATGCGCGAGGCGCTCGCCGAGGCGCTGTCCGATTTCGACGGCGCGATCGTGCTGGTCTCGCACGACCGCCACCTGATCGGCCTGGTCAGCGACAGCTTCTGGCGCGTGTCGGACGGCGTGGTCAAGCCCTTCGACGGCGACCTGGACGAATACGCCGCCTGGCTGCGATCGCGTCCGGCCAACGAGCAGGCGCGCGCGCCTGCGATGCCGAAGGCGGTGGACGCGCCGCCTGCAGCCCCTGCGCCGGCCAAGCCCGCGGTCCGGGTCAACCCGCACCGCCTGGGCAAGGCCGAGGCGCGGGTGGCCGAGCTGGAGGCGGCGCTGGCGGACATCGCGTCCGCGCTCGCGGATCCGGACACCTACGCCGATGGCGCGAAGGCGGCCAGCCTCGGCCAGCAGCAGGCGCGGCTGCAGGCGCAGCTGGACGAGGCCGAGTCCGAACTGCTCGCGCTCTACGGCTGAGGCGCAGCGCGCGGCAGCGTGCCGGTACGGTCGCGCACTGCGACCAAAGCATGACTCCCGGCGGTTGCCGCACGCGCGCCGCCGCGGTTAGGGTGCGGGCATGACCCGTCTACCCCGCCTGTTCGCACTCGCCACGCTCGCGGTCGCGCTGAGCGCCTGCATCCGCATCAACGACACCGACGACCGCGGTGCCAATGCCGCCGCCCAGGCGGACGCCGCGGCCGAGGGCTTCACCGCCGCCGCCGTGCCTGCGGATGCGTTCATGGCCGCGCTGGCGCGGCACTGCGGACAGGCGTTCGCCGGACGCATCGTCGCCAACGAGCCGCCGCCCGCCACGCCCGACGCCTTCGAAGGCCAGCGCCTGGTGATGCACGTGCGCGGCTGCGATGCGCCGACGCGCGAGCTGCGGGTGCCGTTCCACGTCGGCGACGACCACTCGCGCACCTGGGTGCTGACCCGGGTCGGCCCCGGCCTGCGGCTGAAGCACGACCATCGCCACGCGGACGGCAGCCCCGATCCGGTGACGATGTACGGCGGCGAAAGCAGGTCCGCGGGCACGGCGGTGCGGCAGGAGTTCCCGGTGGACGCCGAATCGGTCGCCCTGTTCGAACGCGAGGGGCTCGAGGCCTCGGTCACCAACACCTGGGCGATGGAGATCGAACCGGGCAAGCGCTTCCTCTACGAACTCTCGCGGCCGGGCGGCCGCCTGTTCCAGGTGGAGTTCGACCTCGCCAACCCGGTGGACCTGCCGCCTGCGCCCTGGGGCAGCGAGTCGCCGTCGGAGCCGTCGCCCGGCGGCTGATCCGCCCGGCGCGCCCCACCGCGCCGGCGCGAGGGTGTGAGGGTGTGAGGGTGTGAGGGTGTGAGGGTGTGAGGGTGTGAGGGTGCGTGCGGCCTGCGATTGCGCGCAGGGATCCGGCCCTCTGCCGCACGTCGCCCGGATAAGCGAAGCGCGTCCGGGACGCAACGCACGTGTCGCGGTGCCGACGATGGAATCCGATCCCGGATGCTGCGGCCCTCGGCCTCGTCCGGGCGACGCTCCGGCGCGACGCTCGTCCGGACGCGGCGACTCTCTTTCCGGAGCGTCCGCGATCAGCCTCTCCAAGGTGCAGGTGCGTAGCCCGGATAAGCGAAGCGCATCCGGGGCGCCATGCACGTGTCGCCCTGCCGACGATGCGATCCGATCCCCCGGATGCGGCCTGCGGCCTTATCCGGGCTACGCGCCGGTATGCCGCACCCGGCGGATGGAGGGCCGAGTCC
>NZ_JARXRN010000028.1:0-102296 GCF_029888045.1 Luteimonas rhizosphaericola
GCGCGCGCGGCTTCGACCGCCGCGTTGAGCGCCAGGATGTTGGTCTGGAAGGCGATGCCGTCGATCACGCCGATGATGTCGGCGATGCGGTTGGAAGACTCGGAGATGGCGGACATGGTCTCGACGACCTTACCGACCACCTCGCCGCCCTGCGAAGCGACGTCCACCGCGCCGATGGCGAGCTGGTTGGCCTGGCGGGCATTGTCGGCGTTCTGGCGGACGGTGGAGGTGAGTTCCTCCATCGACGAGGCGGTCTCTTCCAGCGCGGCCGCCTGCTGCTCGGTGCGGCGGGAGAGGTCGCTGTTGCCCGAGGCGATCTCGGATGCGGCGGCGTTGATCGCATCGCTGCCGCTGCGGATCTGGCCGACGATCTCGGCCAGGCGCTCGACCGTACGATTGGCATCCCCGGCGACCTCGCCGAAGCGACCGGGCAGGCCGGCATCGACGCGGCGCGAGAGGTCGCCATCGGCCACGGCCGAGAGCAGCTGGCCGATCTCGCCCAAGCCGGCATCGGTCGCGGCCATCAGCCGGTTGAGTTCCTCGATCAGCTCGCGATAAACGAACTGGTAGCGCTGGGCGTCGCCACGCTGACTGAAGTCGCCGGCTACCGCCGCATCCACCAGTCGCTTGATCTCGGCGTTGACGGCCAGCGTACTGACCTTGACCGCGTCCACCGCAGCGGTGATCTCGGCCTTCTTGCCCGGGAGACGGTCCATGTCGCTTGACAGGTCGCCGCTGGCATAGGCCCCGACGATCTCGATCACGCGGGCGTTCATCGCGATGTGGGATCCGGCCAGGTTGTTGGTCTGTTCGGCCATCTGGCCGTAGGCACCGGGGAAGGCCGCCGCGTCGATGCGATGCTCGATATCGCCGGCATCATGCTTGACCTGCATCGTTTGCTGCGCAGAGGCAAAACGTTGCAGTTGCTCCTGCATCCTGTTCATGCTGATCAGCAAGCGCCCGGTTTCGTCGCGCGACTGTGTGTCGATACTGTTGTCCAACTTGCCCGAGGCGATGGCATCGGCAACATTGATCGCCAGGCCCATTCGCCTGACCAACTGACGGCGGATCATCAGGCCCATGCCAATCGCAATCAGCACCGCGATTAGGCTGCCGATCAGCACCGACCATTTGCCGCGGGCGCGTGCCGCGTTCAGCGCGGCGCTGCGCTGGGCCAGCAGCGCCGTTTCTTCGTTGGCGAAGTCGCCGAGCAGCGAGCGGATTTCGTCCATGGCGGCGCGGTCGCGGCCCTGCTGGAACAGGGGCACGACGTCCTGCGTGCTGGTGGCGGCTTCGCGTGCCGCGATGGCTTCCTGTTCGGCCGTCAGCAGCTGCCGATAAGCCTTGTCGACGTCTACCAGGCGTGCCTGTTGCTTGGCATTGTCCGCGGTCAGTTGCCTGGCGTCGGCATAGCTCTTTTCGAATCCCGCCTGACCTTCGATGAACGGCGCCAGGTTCGCCTTGTCGCCCGACAGCAGGTAACCGCGCGTACCGGTCTCGATGTTCAGCGCATTCGCCTGCATCGTTTCACCGGTCGCCAGCACCTTGAACGTGTGCTCGCTGATCTCCCTTGCGCCGTTTATTTCCGACTGGCTTTGCAGGCTGATGCCGCCGATGATGAGCAAGACCAGCACCACAGCGCCAAAGCCGATGGCGAGCTGGGTGGAAATGGTCAGATTCTTGGATTTCATTGTTTTCTACCGGATTGGGTCAACTAACGATCAAACTGAGAAATTGGATGCTGCGGCGCAGAGCAGGACCGGACGCAAGCGCGGTGGCTGTGCGCCTCCGGTAACGGCTGATGGAGCGGGCGATGGAGGCGTTGGAACGGCACGTCGTCACAAATACTTCACACAGAAACAACTTTTTCCTTTTTTCTCGTGAGGGAAAAGCGGACGGGGCGCCGAAGCGCCCCGTCGTTCAAACCTGACCACTGGCGGTCAGAACTCCTGCCACTCGCCGGAGGCTTCGGTGGCCAGCACCGCGCTGCTGCGGGCGCGGCTGCGCGTGGCGGACTTCGATGCGGGCGCCGGCGACGACGTGCGCCTGGGCAGGGCCACGACGCTTGCCGGTGCGGCGGCCGCGGACTCCGTGGTGGTCGCCGCAGGCGAGGCCGTGCGCGCGGGCGCCACGTGGCCGTCCTGGGTGCGGAAGATCGCCACCGTCTGCACCAGCTGCCCGGCCTGCTGCTCCATGCTGCGCGCGGCGGCGGTGGCTTCTTCGACCAGGGCCGCGTTCTGCTGGGTGCTCTCGTCCATCTGGGTGATGACCTGGTTCACCTGCTCGATGCCCGCGCTCTGCTCCTGCGAGGCGGCCGAGATGTCGGCGATGATGTCGGTGACCCGCTTCACGCTGGTCACGATCTCGCCCATGGTGCGGCCCGCCTGGTCGACCAGCTGGTTGCCGTGGCGGACCTTGTCGGCCGAGTCGGTGATCAGGGTCTTGATCTCCTTGGCCGCGCCGGCCGAGCGCTGCGCCAGCGAGCGCACCTCGGCGGCCACGACCGCGAAGCCGCGGCCCTGTTCCCCCGCGCGCGCGGCTTCCACCGCGGCGTTGAGCGCCAGAATGTTGGTCTGGAAAGCGATGCCGTCGATCACGCCGATGATGTCGGCGATGCGGTTGGACGACTCG
This sequence comes from Luteimonas rhizosphaericola, assembly GCF_029888045.1. Taxonomy (GTDB): domain Bacteria; phylum Pseudomonadota; class Gammaproteobacteria; order Xanthomonadales; family Xanthomonadaceae; genus Luteimonas; species Luteimonas rhizosphaericola. The sequence goes on from NZ_JARXRN010000028.1 coordinate 2,632, forward strand.
GAGATCGCGGACATGGTCTCCACGACCTTGCCGACCACCTCGCCGCCCTGCGAAGCGACATCGACCGCGCCGATGGCGAGCTGGTTGGCCTGGCGGGCGTTGTCGGCGTTCTGGCGCACGGTGGAGGTGAGTTCCTCCATCGACGAGGCGGTCTCTTCCAGCGAGGCGGCCTGCTGCTCGGTGCGGCGGGACAGGTCGTCGTTGCCTGCGGCGATTTCACCTGCCGCGGAATTGATCGCATCGCTGCCGCTGCGGATCTGGCCGACGATCTCCGCCAGGCGGTCGACGGTGCGGTTGGCATCGTCGGCGACCTCGCCGAAGCGACCAGCCAGGCCGGAGTCGATGCGCTGCGACAGGTCACCCTCGGCGACGGCCGAGAGCAGCTGGCCGATCTCGCCCAAGCCGGCATCGGTCGCGGCCATCAGCCGGTTCAGGCCTTCGATCAGTTCGCGGTAGGCGAACTCGAAGCGCTGGGTGTCGCCGCGCAGCGAGAAGTCGCCGGCCACCGCGCCCTCCACCAGGCGCCGGACTTCGGCGTTGGTGTCGAGCATCGACTGCTTGACCGCGTCGATCGCGGCGGTGATCTTCGCCTTTTCGCCCGGCAGGCGTTCGAAGTCGCGCGACAGGTCGCCGCGCGCGTAGGTGCCGACGAACTCGATGGCCGCGGCATTGGTGTCGAGATGCGACTGCACCAGCGCGTTCACGCCTTCGGCCATCGTGCCGTACGCGCCCGGGAACTGCGCGGCCGGCATGCGGTGGCTCATCGCGCCGGCATCGTGCGCCTCGTGCATCTCGCGCTGAGCGGCCACGTAGCCCTTGAGCGTCTTGACCATCTCGCGCATGGACGCGGCCAGCGCGCCCACTTCGCTGCGTTCGACCACCGTGACCGGCCGATCAAGGTCGCCCCGCGCGACCGCGTCGGCCGCGCCCATCACTTCACCGAGCGGGCGCACGATCGAACGCGTGATCAGTATGGAGGCGGCGCCGGCCAGCGCCAGCGCGATCGCCAGCAGCACGCCGATCGCGGTCAGGCTGGCGGCGTAATCGGCCTCTTGGGCGGCGACGGCCGCGTCCAGATCCTTCTGCCGGTGGTCGAGCACCACGCCGATCTGGTCGGCCGCGGCCTGGCGCAGGTCGGCGGCCGCCGACACGGGGCCGAGGTCGCCGGCCTGCAGTCCGTCGACCAGCCGCTGGCTGTTGTCGAAGTACAGCGCCACGGCGGCCATCGCATCCTGATAGGCCTCGTGCTCGGCGGCACCGGCTTCCGCCGCGTACCGGTCGGCGATGACCTGGAACTGTTCGCGGCCGGTGGCGAGCTCGCCCTTGTATTCCTCGAACTTCTCCGGGTTGTCGGCGTTGCTCACCAAGCCGCGTTCGCTCACGCGGTATTCGGCCAGCGCGGTGGCCATGCGGCCGAGGTCGCGGATCGCGGGAACCGCGCTGCGGGTGAGTTGGAGGACTTCGGCCTGCATCTTGCCCATGCGCTGCATGGAGAACGCGCCGATGGCGACGATCAGCAGCGCGAGCGCGGCGAAGCCGATGGCCAGACGTCTGCCGATGCTGAGTGACTTGAACATGTGTGGATACCGGTTCGGGCGAATGGCCGGCGCCTGGTCGACGCCGGAGAAGACTGCTGCGGGCCCGGACCGTCCGTGGGCCCTTTCACGTGTTCGTAACGGCGGCCGCGGCCGTGTCTTGAATGCGGGCCGACGGACGGCGCCGCGTCGGGCCTGGAACCGGCAGCACCGTGCAGGCCCAACGCGTCCCGAGCGGGCAGCGCGCCTCGCGACGCGCGTGCGTGATGCCGGGGCGGCTCAGCCCACCGCCCGCAGGCGCATGTCGGGCGCGAACGCCGGCGCGCGATGGTCGGCGGCCAGCCGGAACGCCTGCACCATGCCCACCAGCTGTCCCGCCTGCTGCTCCATGCTGCGCGCGGCGGCGGTGGCTTCTTCCACCAACGCCGCGTTCTGCTGCGTGCCCTCGTCCATCTGGGTGATCGCCACGTTGACCTGCTCGATCCCGGAGGACTGCTCCTGCGAGGCGGCCGAGATGTCGGCGATGATGTCGGTGACCCGCTTCACGCTGGTCACGATTTCGCCCATCGTCCTGCCGGCCTGCTCCACGAGCTGGTTGCCCTGGGTGACCTTGACCGTCGAATCGGTGATCAGCTGCTTGATCTCCTTGGCCGCGCTGGCCGAGCGCTGCGCCAGCGAGCGCACTTCGGACGCGACGACCGCGAAGCCGCGGCCCTGCTCGCCCGCGCGCGCGGCTTCCACCGCGGCGTTGAGCGCCAGGATGTTGGTCTGGAAGGCGATGCCGTCGATCACGCCGATGATGTCGGAGATCCGGTTGGACGACTCGGAGATCGCGGACATGGTCTCGACCACCTTGCCGACCACCTCGCCGCCTTGTGAGGCCACGTCGACTGCGCCGATGGCCAGCTGGTTGGCCTGGCGGGCATTGTCGGCGTTCTGGCGCACGGTGGAGGTGAGTTCCTCCATCGACGAGGCGGTCTCCTCGAGCGAGGCGGCCTGCTGCTCCGTGCGGCGCGAGAGGTCGTCGTTGCCGGCGGCGATCTCGGACGCGGCCGAGTTGATCGCGTCGCTGCCGGCGCGGATCCGGCCGACGATGTCCGCAAGTCGTTCGACGGTGCCGTTGGTGTCCGCGGCCAGGCGGCCGAAGGCGCCCCTGTACTCCCGCTCCACGCGCTGCGACAGGTCGCCGTCGGCGAGCGCGGCCATGATCCTGCCCACGTCGGTGAGGCCGGCGTCGGCTTCCGCCATCAGGCCGTTGAGCGCCGCCACCATGTCGCGGAACGCGAAGCCGTAGCGCGCTTCGTCCCCGCGTGCGCTGAAATCGCCCTGCGCCGCCGCGTCGGCGAGCCGGCGGATGTCGGCATTGACCGCGGACAGGCTCGACTTCACCGTGTCCAGGGCCTCGTGCAGCACGGCACGCTGGCCCGGCAGCCGGGGCGCGTCGCGACGCAGGTCGCCACGGCCGTACTCGGACATGATCTCGATGCCCGCGATGATCGCGTCGAGGTGGCCGAAGATCGCCGCGTTGACGCCCTGCGCCATCGTCCCGTAGTCGCCCGGGAAGTCCTCGGGCATGCGGCGCTGCAGGTCCTCGCCGGACTGCTGCAGCTGGATGAGGGTCTGCATCTCGGCCGCGAAGCGCCCGAGCTGGCCCTGCATGGTCTGCATGCTGGCCATCAGCTGTCCCGCCTCGTCGCGCGAGTCCACTTCGATGCGGTTGTCGAACCGGCCCGCGGCGATCGCGGCCGACACCGCGGTGGCGCGGCCGAGCGCGCGGCCGACGCCGCGGGCGATCAGGAAGCCGGCGACCAGGGCCAGCACGATCGAGCCGAGGGTCAGGGCGATCATCACCGCGATGCTGCGGCGGAACGCGGCCTCCGAGGCCGCCACGTTGGCGGCCAGGCGCGCGCGGTCCGCGGTGCCAAGTTCGTCGAGCGCGGCGAAGGTCTCGCGCCGCAGCGGCCGCGACTCGTCGCGCGAGATCACCGCCGCGGTGGCGAAGTCGCCGCCACGCGTGGCCTCGAGCAGCCGCGCGGACGTGGCCAGGTACGCCGCCACCTTGGTCTCGCTGGCCTGGTACAGGCTGTGGTCGGCGGTATCGGTGAGGTGGCTCTCGTAGATCTTCTTCGCGGCCGTGATCGCCTCGAACATCTTGGCGAAGCGCGGCTCGTACTCGGGGAAATCCTCGGTGGTGATGACGGCCATCTCGTAGGTCCGCAGCTCGCCGAGGAAGCTGCGGATGTCGCCCAGCGCCTGCACCTGCGGGACGTTCTCGTTGGCGATGTGGGCCATTTCGGCGTGCGCGGCGACGAGGCGGGTGTACGCGAACGTGCCGAGCGCGAGCGTGAGCAGGGCCGCCAGCGAAATACCGGCCAGCAGCTTGCGGGTGATGGGAAGATCGTTGAACCAGCGCATCAGGCGTCCAGGGTTGGATTCGACGTGGGGAGGGTGATCAGAACTGGAACTGCGCGCGCAGGCCGAAGGCCTCCGGATCGCGCAGCACGCCGTCGCGGCGCGCGTGGGCGAACACATAGTTGGCCTGCAGCTTGACGTTGCGGCCCAGGTACCAGTTCACGCCCAGGGTCCAGTCCGACTGCTTCCCGCCGCGCACCGCACCGTCGTCGAGATCCAGCCGGCTGTAGCGCACCAGAAGCTCGAGCGCCGACGTCGCCGACGGCACCACGTTGCTGGCGTAGCCGTTGTAGCCGCGCGACTCGCCGGTCACCACCCAGCTGCCGAACACGTAGCCGCCGTTGCCGGAGACGTCGCCGAGGCCGCCATCGCGGTCGGCGCGCACCTGCAGCAGTTCGCCCTGCACCGACCACGGCCCCCGGATCCACAGGCCCTCGAAGCCGGTCCGCTGCACCGCGTCCACCCCGGCCAGGGTGCCGGTATCCACCAGGCGCACCCCGGTCAGGCCGACCTCGGGCTTCGCGCGCAGGCGCAGGGTTTCGCTGTCCGGGCGCTCGCGACTGGCGGCCAGGCCCAGGTGCAGCACGTCGCCCTTGGCGTTGCGCGGCACCCACGCCGCGCGTCCGGCCAGCGTGCTGCCCGCGTTGCCGCCTTCCAGGTCGTTGCCGTCGAACCAGGCCACGCTGGCCAGGTAGGCGGGCCGCTGCAGCGACCACTCCGCGCCCACGCGGCGGCCGGCGTAGGTCGCCTGCACCGGCAGCGCGGATTCGAGGAATGGGGTATTGCGCGACGCGCCGACGCCGTCGAAGCCGACCGGGGTCTTGAACTGGCCCACGCGCAGCGCGCCCAGGTCGCGCCCGAGCAGGCCCTTGGAGAGCAGCTTCACGCTGACGTCCATCCAGGTCTCGGCCTCAAGGTCGCGCTGCACGGTGAATTCGTAGACGTCCTTGCGCTTGAGCGCCACGCCGACTTCGCGCCGGCGCCAGGCGCTTTCGTCGTCGAAGGCGGCCGCGTCGATGCCCTGGCCGAGGTGGCCGAAACCGTTGTGGTCGTAGGCCCAGTTGGCGGTGGCGGAGAACTCGCCCAGCGCACCCGCATCGGCCTTGACCGACAGGTCGGGCCAGTCGGCGGCGTGGCTCGCGCCGGTGGCGGCGGCGAGGGTGGCGAGGAACAGGATCTTGGTACGCACGTGCGGCTCCTGCCCGTCGCTCGGCGACGGGACGATCGGGAAATGGAAAGTGGCGCGGACTGCGCCGGGACCAGCGTGGTCGCGACCGTGTCGCGAGCGTGTCGGCGCCCCCTGCGCCGGCCTGTAGGAATTGTCGGCCGCGGCCGGCGCGACTTTAGGCCGCGACCGGCGCGGCCTGCCGCGCGCGCGGCGCCGCGGTCGCGGGCACGGCGCGCTTCGCGGCCGCATCCTCGTGCAGCCGGAACCGCGATGCCGCCGAGGCCAGTGCCGTGGCCTGCTCCTGCAGGCTGCGCGCGGCGGCCGAGGCCTGCTCGACCAGCGCCGCGTTCTGCTGGGTGGCGTCGTCGAGCTGCATCACGGTGTGGTTGACCTGCTCGATGCCGGACGACTGCTCGCGCGAGGCGGCGCTGATGCCGGCGATGATCTCGGTCACGCGGCCCACGGCGGTGACGATCTCGGACATGGTGCGCCCAGCCTCGTCCACGCGTCCCGCGCCCTGTTCGACCTTGCCCACCGAATCGGCGATCAGCGCCTTGATCTCGCGCGCGGCCTCGGCCGAGCGGCCGGCCAGGCTGCGGACTTCCGAAGCCACCACGGCGAAGCCGCGGCCTTCCTCGCCCGCGCGCGCGGCTTCCACCGCGGCGTTGAGCGCGAGGATGTTGGTCTGGAACGCGATGCCGTCGATCACGCCGATGATGTCGGTGATGCGGCGCGACGACTCGCTGATCGCCTGCATGGTCGCGACCACGTCGGCCACCACGCGGCCGCCGCTGCCGGCGACGTCGCCCGCGCCGGCCGCCAGGCCGCTGGCGCGCGCGGCGCTGTCGGCGTTGGCGCGCACGGTGGAGGTCAGCTGTTCGACCGAACTCGCGGTTTCCTGCAGGCTGGCCGCCTGCTGGCCGGTACGCGTCGACAGGTCGGCGTTGCCCGAGGCGATGCCGCCCGCGGCCTCGCCGATGGCGCGCGTGGCCGCCTGGATCTCGGCCACCAGCTGCGCCAGCTGGTCGACCGCGGCATTGGTGCTGGCCTTCATCTCGCCGAACAGGCCGCCCATCTGGCTGGTGATGCGCGGCCGCAGGTCGCCCTGCGCCAGCGCGTCGAGCACGCCCGCGGTCTCGCGCAGGGTGTGCTCGGTGGCCTGCAGCAGGCGGGTGAGGCCGGTGCCGACGGTCTGCACGAAGCCGGTGGCGCCGTGCAGGTCGAGGCGGCGGCTGAAATCGCCGTCGGCGGCAGCGTCCACCACCGCCTCGATCTGGCGTTCGAGCGCCAGCTCGGCGGTGCGGTCGCGCCATTCGGCCACCGTGCCCAGGCGCGTGCCGTCGGCATCGCGCACCGGCGTGGCGGTGATGTCGAAGGTGCGCGTTCCGAAGGCGATGCGGTACGGGTGCGGCGACGACAGCGCTTCCAGCCGTGCGCGCTGCGCGGCCGGGTCGTGGTCGAGCGCATGCAGCGCGTGGCCGTCCAGTGCATCGGTGGCGAAGCCCGGCACCGCGGTGCGCAGGTCGGCCTCGGCGGCGGCCAGCATCGCGCGCGCGGCCGGGTTGGCGTAGACGATGGCGTGCGCGGAATCGGCCACCAGCACGCTGGTGGAGGCGGCGTCGAGCGCGCTGCGCACGCGCGCCATCTGCGCCGCGGCACGGCGGCGGTCCTCGATCTCGAAGCCGAGCCGGATCTGCATCGACTTCAGGCCCAGCAGCACGCGCCCGACCTCGTCGTCGCGGTCGATGGCGATGGTGTGCGCGTATTCGCCGCTGGCGAAGTCGCGCAGGTGCGCCACCGCGCCGTCCAGGCGACCGGCCACGTCGGAGGCCAGCCACCAGGCGCAGTAGCCGGCCGCGGCGGTGGACGCGGCCACGACCGACAGCAGCAGCGGCAGCGATGCGCCGGACGCGGCCAGCGACACCAGCAGCGCACCCACGCCGCCCACGCCGACCGCCGCCAGCAGCAGGCGCTGGCGCAACGACAGCCGCCACAGCGGGTTGAGCGCGCGCAGCCGGTCGGGCGCGACCAGCGCGCCGTGGCGCACCTGCAGCGGCGAGCTGCCGGCGCGGATCGCCGCGTAGGCGCGTTCGGCCGCGTCGATCCGCTCGCGGCCGGCGCGGCGCCGCACGGACATGTAGCCCACGTGGGTGCCGCCCTCGAAATAGGGCGTCGCGTGCGCCTCGACCCAGTAGTGGTCGCCGTCCGCGCGGCGGTTCTTGACCATGCCCACCCACGGCCGCCCGGCCTTGAGCGTGCGCCAGAAATCGGCGAACGCCTCGACCGGCATGTCGGGGTGGCGGATCAGGTTGTGCGGCTGGCCGATCAGCTCGGCCTCGGTGTAGCCGCTGACGCGGACGAACTCGGGGTTGACGTAGACGATCACGCCGCGCAGGTCGGTGCGGGACACGAGCAGATCGTCCCCTTCGAGCACGAACTCGCGCTGGGTGACGGGGAGATTGCTGCGCATGTGGCGGTGGACCTGGGGTTCGGTGGCGCGCCGCGGCCCGATGGCCGCGGATGTCGCGGATGTCGCGGCGGGTCGGGCTCAGGCGGCCTGCGCCGCCACCAGGCCCATGTCCTCGTGGCGCATCAGGCGCTCGATGTCGAGCAGGATCAGCATGCGCTCGTCGAGCGTGCCGATGCCGGTCAGGAACTGGCGGTCGATGGTGGCGCCGATCTCCGGCACCGCGCGCACCTGCTCGCCGGACAGGCGCACCACGTCGGACACGCTGTCGACCACCATGCCGACCACGCGCCCGCCCACGTTGAGCACGATCATCACCGTGAGCGCGTTGTATTCGGCCTTGGCCAGGCGGAACTTCAGGCGCATGTCGACCACCGGCACGATGATCCCGCGCAGGTTGATCACGCCCTTGATGTAGTCCGGTGCGTCGGGCAGGCGGGTGACCGCGTCGTAGCTGCGGATCTCCTGCACGCGCAGGATGTCGACGCCGTATTCCTCCTCGCCCAGGACGAAGGTGAGGAACTCGCCCGTGGTCTCGTCGGCGTGGCCCGCGTGGGCGGCCGGGCTGGCGTGGGCGGTGTCGTTGGGGTGGGACATGGAAGCGGTCCTGTCGAGTCTGGGATGCGTGGCCGCCGCGCACCGGTCGGATGGTGGCGCGGACGGAGGGGTCACCGTCCATGTCGGCCCCGTCGGGGGTTTCTTTAGCCCGCACCGCCGTGCGGCGGTACGCGCGCCGTCCGTCGGCCCGCGCTCAAGCGCGCGCGGCGCGCGCCGTTACCCCACGCAATCCCCGGCCCATATGGACAGCGCCACCATGTACCTGATCATCGGAGCCCTCGTGGTCATCGCGAGCGTGCTCGGCGGCTTCATGATGGTCGGCGGCAAGCTGCTGGCGCTGTGGCACCTGAACGAGATCATCGTGATCTGCGGCGCGGCCCTGGGCGCGTACGTCATCGCCACGCCGCCTAAGGTGATGAAGGCGGCGCTGGCCGGCACCATGGCCCTGCTCAAGGGGCCCAAGTACCGGCGCGTGGACTACGTCGAGCTGCTGAAGCTGATCTACGAGCTGCTGCAGAAGATGCGCCGCGAAGGCATGATGGCGATCGAGGACCACATCGAACGCCCGGCCGAGAGCGCGATCTTCCAGAAGTACCCGAAGATCCTCGCCGACCACCACATCCTCGACTTCATCACCGACTGCCTGCGCCTGATCGTCGGCGGCAGCATGACGCCGCACGAACTCGAATCGCTGCTCGAGTACGAGCTCGAGACCCATCACCACGAGGCGCTCGGGCCGTCGCAGTCGGTGCAGAAGGTGGCCGACGCGCTGCCGGGATTCGGCATCGTCGCCGCGGTGCTGGGCATCATCAACACCATGTCGATCGTCGGCAGCGCGCCGCCGTCGGAGATCGGGCAGAAGGTCGCCTCGGCCCTGGTCGGCACCTTCCTCGGCATCTTCCTGGCCTACGGCTACGTCGGCCCGGTGGCCTCGGCGATGGAGAAGCGCGCCGAAGAGGAAGGCAAGGCGTTCGAGGTGATCAAGATGGCGCTGGTGGCCTCGCTGCGCGGCTACGCGCCCGCGGTGGCGATCGAGTTCGCGCGCAAGCTTCTGTTCTCCGACGTGCGCCCGAGCTTCCAGGACCTGGAAGCCGACCTCAAGGCCGCCAAGGGCTGACGGACCGCCGCGATGGCCACGCCGCTGCAACCGATCATCATCGTCCGCAAGAAGAAGCGCGGCGGCCACGGCCACCACGGCGGCGCGTGGAAGGTCGCGTATGCGGACTTCGTGACCGCGATGATGGCGTTCTTCATGGTGATGTGGCTGGTGGCCACCATGCCCCAGGAGCAGCTCGGCGGCATCGCCGACTATTTCAAGAACCCCAGCGCGGTCGAGGGCAAGTCATCCAGCATGGCGCCCGGGCGCGCCGGCCCGGGCGGCGCGGGCGAGGCGCCGATCAAGATGTTCGACCATGCCCGCAAGCCGCCGGACGCCAGCCCGATCCGCAAGCCCGGCGCCATGGACCAGCAGTCGGGCGCCGCGCAGAAGGCCGGCGACGAGGCCGACCGCCGCAAGCTCGAGGCGCTCAAGCGTGCGCTGGAGGAGGCGGTCGCCAGCAGCCAGGCGCTGGCGCCGTTCAAGGACCAGCTGCTGATCGACATCACGCCCGAGGGCCTGCGGATCCAGATCGTCGATGCGCACAACCGGCCGATGTTCGATCTCGGCTCGCCCACGCTCAAGGACTACACGCGCGAGATCCTGTCCGAACTCGCGGGCTACTTCGAACAGGTGGAGAACCGGATCGCGATCTCCGGCCACACCGACACCTCGCCGTACACCGGCCGCAGCGGCTACAGCAACTGGGAGCTCTCGACCGAGCGCGCCAACGCCGCCCGCCGCGCGCTGGTGGCCGGTGGCCTGTCGGAAGACAAGCTCTCGCGCGTGGTCGGCCTGTCGTCCTCGGTGCCGTTCGACCGCAACGACCCGGACAGCCCGGTCAACCGCCGCATCAGCATCGTCGTGCTCAGCAACGCCGCCGAGCGCAGCGCGGCGAGGGTCGATTCCGGTGCGCGGGTCGCGCAGGTCGGGGCGAAGATCGCCGCCCCGTAGCGAGTGCGGGGCCCGGCCGGCCCCGCCTGGCGGTGAGGTGATGGCAGATGGTGTTGTCCGGGCGATGCCGCAGGACGCGCCCGTCGATCGCGTCGCACGGCCAGCCGCGTCGGCCGGATAAGGCCGCAGGTCGCATCCGCGGATCGCGTGGCGCGCAGGCATGACGATCTCGGGCTCGCCCCGCGCGTGCATCGAGCACGTGTACGCATCGAATGCGCCGCGCCACGCTTTCGACCGCTGCAAAGGTCGTTGCATGCGCCAATGCGCAACGGGCGTCACGGACGCGCGATGCGACCACGCGATCCGTCTGTGTCTGTCCCGGGTGCGCTTCGCTTACCCGGGCTACGCGCGTGACGACTCCAGGCGCGCAGCCGCCTCGCACGGCGTAGCCCGGATAAGGCCGCAGGCCGCATCCGGGGACCACGTCACGCGCAGGCCAAGAGAGTCCAACGGGCGGCACGCGTGGGCGTGGATGCGCGACGCCAGAGGATCAAGTGTGCGCTGCGCCCATCTGCAGCGACCTTCTGCCCCGGGTGCGCTTCGCTTACCCGGGCTACGCGGGTGGCGACTTCAGGCGCGCAGCCGCCTCGCATGGCGTAGCCCGGATAAGGCCGCAGGCCGCATCCGGGAACGGCGTCACGCACACGCCATGGGAATCGAGAGGGCGTCACGCGTGGACGGGCGACGCAAAGGGATCGAGTCTGCGCTGCGCCCGTCTGCAGCGACCGTCTGCCCCGGGTGCGCTTCGCTTACCCGGGCTACGCGGGTGGCGACTCCAGGCGCGCAGCCGCCTTGCATGGCGTAGCCCGGATAAGGCCGTAGGCCGCATCCGGGGACCACGTCACGCGCAGGCCAAGGGATCGAGAGGGCGTCACGCGTTGACGGGCAACGCGAAAGGATCGAGTGCGCGCCGCGCTCGTCTGCAACGACCGTCTGCCCCGGGTGCGCTTCGCTTACCCGGGCTACACGGGTGGCGACTCCAGTCGCGACACGGCCTCGCATGGCGTAGCCCGGAGAAGGCCGCAGGCCGCATCCGGGGACCGCGTCACGCGCGGGCCAAGGGAATCGAGAGGGCGTCATGCGTGGACGCGCGGCGCCAGCGGATCGAGTGTGCGCTGCGCCCGTCTGCAACGACCGCCTGCCCCGGGTGCGCTTCGCTTACCCCGGCTACGTGCTGTGCGCGGGGGCGGCAATGTGTCGCGACCTGACCTTCGACCTGCCGCGCCGCCGTCACGCCGCGGTGGCGAGCGGCGGGGCCTGGCCGAGCCCGGCGGCGTCGACGATCAGCGCCACGCGGCCGTCGCCGAGGATGGTGGCGCCGGACACGCCGGCGATGCGCTTGTAGTTGCTCTCGAGGTTCTTGACCACCACCTGCTGCTGGCCGAGCAGTTCGTCGACTTCCAGCGCCAGCCGGCGTCCGTCGGCCTCCACCACCACCGCGATCCGGGGCGGCACGTCCTCGCCTTCGCCGCGCGTCGCTGCGGGCAGGCCGTACTGGCTGGCCAGGTCGACCAGCGGCAGGTAGTCCTCGCGCACGCGCAGCACGCGCGCGTCGCCGGCGATGATGCGCACGTCGGCCGGCGTGGGCAGCAGCGATTCGATCACCATGCTCAGCGGCACGATGAACACCTCGTCGCCCACCGCGACCGACATGCCGTCGACGATCGCCATGGTCAGCGGCAGCCGGATCGCCACCGTCGTGCCGTGGCCGGCGCGGCTGCGGATCTCGACCTGTCCGCCGAGCGCGGTGATGTTCTTCTTGACCACGTCCATGCCCACGCCGCGGCCGGACAGGTCGGTCAGCTGGTCGGCGGTGGAGAAGCCGGGCGCGAACACCAGGTCCCAGACCTGGGTGTCGGTGGGGTTCTCGGGCACCGCGATGCCGCGTTCGGCGGCCTTGCGCAGGATGCGCTCGCGATCCAGGCCGCGGCCGTCGTCGCTGATCTCGATGACGATGTTCGCGCCCTGGTGGGCCGCGCTCAGGGTCAGGGTGCCGCTCTCGTCCTTGCCCGCGGCGCGGCGCTCGGCCGGCAGTTCCAGGCCGTGGTCGATGGCGTTGCGCACCAGGTGCACCAGCGGGTCGACGATCTTCTCGATCACGCCCTTGTCCAGCTCGGTCGCCTCGCCGTGGGTGCGCAGCTGGACCTTCTTCTCCAGCCGTGCGGCCAGGTCGCGGACCATGCGCGGGAAGCGGCTGAAGGCGAAGTCGACGGGCAGCATGCGCACGCCCATCACCGATTCCTGCAGGTCGCGCGTGTTGCGCTCGAGCTGCACCAGGCCCGACATCAGCGCCTCGTTGGCCACCGGGTCCAGGTGTTCGGACCGCTGGCGCAGCATCGCCTGGGTGATCACCAGTTCGCCGACCAGGTTGATCAGCGCGTCCACCTTGGAGACCGCGACGCGGATCGAATTGTCGTGGTCGCTGCTGCGGCGGCCGGTGGACGCCGGCCCGCCCTCGGCGGCGGCGACCGGAGCGGCCGCCGTACCCGGAGCGAGGGCGTCGTCGACGACAGTCGGGGGTGCGGCCGTGGCCGCGGCGATCGTGTCGATCTCCAGCGTGCACTCGTCCTCGACCCAGGCGAAGGCCTCGTCGATGGCGGCGCGCGGCACGCTGGCGGGGAGGGTGAGGTTCCAGGCCAGGTAGGCCTCGAACGGATCCATCTCGGCGAACGCCGGCAGGCGCCCGTCCAGGCATTCGACGCCGAGCTCGCCGTGGCTGGCGAGCTCGCGCAGGATGCGCAGGGGATCGTTGCCGCTGAGGAACAGCGAGGGCGCCGGCGCGAATGCGATGCGCCAGTCGCCCGCGGCGTCGGCCGGGGTGCCGGCGTCATGATCCGCGCCGGCGGGCGCCGTGGTCGTGGCCGCCTGTGCCGGGGACTTGCCCGACAGCAGCGCATCCAGCCCGGCGCGCGCGGCGGCCAGGGCATTGGCGTCGATCGGGCTGCCGTGTTCGCAGGCCGCGAGCAGGCCGCGCAGCACGTCCACCGACGCCAGCAGCGCGCCGGTGGCGGCCTGGTCCAGCGTCCGCCGGCCGGCGCGGGCCTCGTCGAGCAGGGTTTCCAGCAGGTGGGTCAGGTCGGTGACGCTGGTGAAGCCGAACGTCGCCGCGCCGCCCTTGATCGAATGCGCGGCGCGGAAGATGACGTTGATCGTCTCCGGATCCGCGCCGGCGCCGCCCGACTCGAGCGAGAGCAGGCCGCTCTCCATCGCATCGAGGCCTTCGCGGCTTTCCTCGAAGAACGCGGCATGGAAGCGGGCGATGTCCATGTCAGGCCAGGACCTTGCGCACGGTGGCGACCAGCTGGTCGGGATCGAACGGCTTGACCAGCCAGCCGGTGGCGCCGGCGGCCTTGCCTTCCATCTTCTTGTCGCCGCCGGACTCGGTGGTCAGCATCAGCAGCGGCGTGAAGCGGTACGACGGCAGCTGGCGCAGCTCGCGGATCAGCGAGATGCCGTCCATGCGCGGCATGTTGACGTCGGTGACCACGGCGTCGAACGACTGCGTGCGGGCGATCTCGAGGGCGGCCTGGCCGTCCTCTGCCTCGCGCACCTCATAGCCGCCCGAGGTCAGGGCGAAGGCCACCATCTGGCGCATCGAGGTCGAGTCGTCGACCACGAGCAGTTGCTTGGCGCTCATGCCGTAGCTCCTGGAACATTGCTGGTAAGGGTGGAATCGGCCGCGTCGACGCCCAGGCTCACGGCCAGCGCCAGCTGGCGCGCGGCCGCGGCCAGCGCCGGCGACGGATCGGTGATGGTGGTGCGCTGGCCGCGCGCGGCGCGGTCGCGGACGAAGGCGTGCAGCAGCTGCAGGCCCGCGGCGTGCACGCGCTCGACGCGGTCTCCGGCGAGTTCGACCGGGGCGTCGGCCTCCAGGTGCGGCTGCAGGGCCGCCTGCAGGTCGGCGACGCGTTCGATCCCGAGGTCGTTCTGGAGCGTCAGTTGGGTCATGGGTGCGGCCACGTCGATGCAGTCCGGTGGAATAACGGCGTCGCCGGCGGCGACTTGAGGGTCAGGTGCGTCAGCCGTAGAGCGCGTAGGCGTCGAACAGCACGGTCGGGGTTGCGCCTACGCGCGCCACGCCCAGGATCACGCCCGGCACGTTGCCCGGCAGCGGCGGTTCGATCCGGTCGCGGCCCAGCGTCACCACGTCCTCGACCGCGCTGACCAGCACGCCGATCAGTTCGTCGTCGCGTTCGACCACCACGATGCGGGCCTGTTCGGTCACCTGGACGTCGCCGGTGCGCAGCCACAGGCCGAGGTCGAACACGGGCACGATCCGGCCGCGCAGGTTCATCACCCCGAGCACCGAGGCCTGGGCGCCGCGCATCGGCACGATCGGCACCATCCGCACCACCTCCTGCACCCGCAGCAGCTCCAGCGCGTAGCTGGCCTGGCCTACCAGCACGCGCAGCCAGCGCGAGGCCGTGGCCATCGGGGTGGAGGCGGCGGGTGGTTCGACCCGGGCGGTGGCGCGCGGCGCCAGTGCAGGCGTGGGCGGGACGGGGGTGGGGGCGGACATGGGCGCGGCCACGTTGGCGGATGCGGGTGCGGAAGCCGGCGTCGGCGCGGGCGCCGGCACCGGGACGGGCGCGGGAACGGATTCGATGGCGGGGCCGACAGCGGGTCCGGCGACGTCGTCCCACGCGTCGGCGGAAGCCGCGGCGACGTCCGGCACGGCGGCCACCGGCGGCGCCGGACCGGCGGCATCGCCCAGCAGGGTGTCGATATAGTCGAGCACCTCGGTGTCGCCGCCGGGGTTCATGCCGCCTGCCTCTGCGGTGCCTGCTGCTGCGCCAGCAGCCAGTCCAGCGCGCGTGCATACGCATCGGCGCCGCGACCGCTGCAGCCGGCTTCGGCGGTGAGGCCGTGGGCGTCGCGCAGGCGCGTGTCCATCGGCACCGCGTCGGGCCAGACGCGGCCTTCGTATTGCGCGTGCAGCTGCTCCAGGCTCTGCACGCCCGAGCGCGTGCGCTTGTCGTACAGCGTGGGCAGCACGTGCTGCGGCAGCGGCCGCCGGCGCGACCGCTCGACCATGGTCGCGGTGCGCAGCATGTCGGCCAGCCCGTGCAGGGCCAGCGGATCGGTCTGGGTCGGCACCACCAGCCGGTCGGCGGCCGCCAGCGCGTTGACCATCAGCAGGCCGAGCGTGGGCGGGCAGTCGAGCAGCACGTGGTCGTAGCTGGCGTGGCCGGCGTGCAGGGCGCGTCCCAGCGCGAGCCCGAGGCCCGGCTGGCTGGAGCCGCGTCGTTCGAGCGTGGCCAGCGCCGGTTGCGCGGCCACCAGCTGCAGCCCCGGCACGTCGGTGCGGCGCGCGAGGCCGACGAGGCTGGCGCCCACGCCGGTGAACAGGTCGTGGGTGCCCGCGGGCGGCGGATCGGCGGGCACGCCGAACGCGCGCGTCAGCGAGGCGTGCGGATCGAGATCGATCGCCAGCACGCGGCCGCCGGCCTGCGCCAGCCCGCGCGCGAGGCACAGGGTGGTGGTGGTCTTGCCCACGCCGCCCTTCTGGTTCGCGATCGCCCAGACCTGCATGTCAGTGTGCTCCTGCGTGCGCATCGGGCGCGGCGGTCGTGGGGGCCCGGGTCGCCGGCGCGGGCAGGGCGGGCGTCTCGACGCGGGCCGCGTCGACGGCCTCCACGCGCGGCGAGCCGTCGATGCCCGCCTGCACGACCTGTGCCGCGGGCGCCGGGTCGAGATCGTCCACCGCCTGCGAGGCGGCCAGGATCACCAGCAGCACGCGGCGGTTGGCGTTGCGGCCCTCGGCGGTGGCGTTGTCGGCCGCCGGCTGGTGCTCGCCGTAGCCGACCACCGCCAGGCGCCCGGGGTCCACGCCTTCGCCGATCAGCACGTGCACCACGCTGGCCGCGCGCGCGGACGAGAGCTCCCAGTTGGTCGGGTAGGCCGCGGTGCGGATCGGCACGTCGTCGGTATAGCCCTCCACGCGCACCGCGTTGGGTTCCTCGCGCAGCACCGCGCCGAGCTTGCGCACGGTGGCGGTGGCCACCGGGCTGGGTTCGGCCACGCCGCTGGCGAACAGGATGTCGCTCTGGATCTCGACCTCGAGGAAGGTCGGGCCGCGGCGCACGGTGACCAGCTTCTCGCGCACCAGTTCGGCCAGCGCGTGCTGGATCCGGCGGCCGAGCGTGCTCAGCTGCGATTCGCCGCGCAGGCTGGCGTCCATCGCCGCCTTGGCCATCGCCTGCTGCCGCATCTGCGACTCGCGGCCGCCGAGCGGCGCATCGAGCATCTGCCGCACGCGCACATTGCTCACCGGGCTGGTGGCGGTGGGTCCGGCCTTGGCGCCGGGCGTCAGCAGCGAGGGGCGGTCGAACGAGGAGCCGCGCAGCTGGGTCTCGCCGAGCTGGATCGGGTTGATCGAGCGCGGCGGGCCGCCGAAGGCCGACGACAGCGCATCGGAGACCGCGCGGTACTTGCCCTCGTTGATCGACGAAATGGCGTACATCACCACGAAGAAGGCGAGCAGCAGGGTGACCAGGTCGCCGTAGGGCACGGCCCAGGCTTCGTGGTTCTGGTGGTCCTCGTGGTGGTGGTGCCGTCGCGCCATGGCGGTCAGTGCACGTAGCCGTTGAGGCGCGCTTCGATGTTGCGCGGGTTCTCGCCCTGCGCGATCGCGATCAGGCCCTCGACGATCATCTCGCGCTCCAGCGTCTGCGCGGTGACCAGGGTCTTGAGCTTGTTGCCCACCGGCAGCAGCATCAGGTTGGCCGCGCCGATGCCGTAGATGGTCGCGGTGAAGGCCGCGGCGATGCCGTGGCCGAGCTTGCTCGGGTCGGCGAGGTTCTTCATCACCGCCATCAGGCCCAGCACCGCGCCGATGATGCCCAGCGTGGGCGCGTAGATGCCCATGCCCTCGAACACCTTGGCCGCGGCCAGGTCGCGCGCGTTCTGGCCGTGCAGGTCGATCTCGAGCATCTGCCGGATCGCCTCGGGCTCGAGCCCGTCGACCACCATCTGCAGGCCCTTGCCGAGGAACGGGTCGGTCTGCTGCGCCACCTGCGCCTCCAGGCCCAGCAGGCCCTGCTTGCGCGCGATGGTGGACCATTCGACGATCTGCGCGATCACCGCGGCGTGGTCGTGGGCCGGCGGCTTGAACACCCAGCCGGCCATCTTCAGCGCGCGCATGAAGGTGCGCATCGAGGTCTGCAGCAGGCTCGCGGCCACGGTGCCCACGATCACGATCA
Source organism: Luteimonas rhizosphaericola (assembly GCF_029888045.1). Classification (GTDB taxonomy): domain Bacteria; phylum Pseudomonadota; class Gammaproteobacteria; order Xanthomonadales; family Xanthomonadaceae; genus Luteimonas; species Luteimonas rhizosphaericola. The sequence continues at coordinate 20,024 of NZ_JARXRN010000028.1, forward strand.
CGAACGCCGCCGGCGACCACAGCCCGGCGAGCCCGGCCCCCTTGAGCACGCTGCCGCCGACGATCGCGACGATCGCGAGCACGGCGCCGATGAGGCTGAGTCTGTCCATGGCCTGTTTAACGGTCCGCGGCCAGCTGACTTGAACGCGCGGCGGCGCGCGTGCCGCTGCCGAGCAGGGCGTCGACGTCCAGGATCAGGGCCATGCGACCATCGCCGATCAGGCTGGCGCCGGCGTAGCCGGGCAGCCCGCGCAGGGTCGGCGGCAGCGCCTTGATCACCACTTCCTCGCGCCCGCGCACGTGATCCACCGCCAGGCAGTAGCGCGCCTCGCCCGACTGCAGCACCACGCAGGTCGAATCGGGCAGCGGCGCCGGGTCCATCCCCAGCCAGTCGCGCAGGCCCAGCAGCGGCAGCGGCTGCTGGCGCAGGTCGAGCACGCGCTGGCCGTCGATCCACAGCGCGCGCCCGGGTTCGTGCGAGAGCACCTCGACCACCCGCACCAGCGGCAGCGCGTAGACGTCGCCGCCCACCTCCACCAGCAGGGTCGGCAGGATCGCCAGCGTCAGCGGCACCCGGATCGCGAAGCGCGAGCCGGCGCCGGGTTCGGAATGGATCTGCACCGTGCCCGAGAGCTCGCGGATGCGCGACTGCACCACGTCCATGCCCACGCCGCGGCCGGACAGGTCGCTGACCTCGTCGCGGGTGGAGAAGCCGGGCAGGAACAACAGCTGCAGGCAGTCGTCGGACGACAGCCGCGCGGCCGAATCGTCGTCGATCAGGCCCTTGTCCACGGCCTTGCGGCGGATGCGGTCGGGATCGATCCCGGCGCCGTCGTCGCGCACCTCGATCGCCACGTGGTCGCCTTCCTGCTGCGCGCTCAGGCGTACCGTGCCGAGTTCGGGCTTGCCGGCGCGGCGCCGCGCCTCGGGCGATTCGATGCCGTGGTCGATCGCGTTGCGCACCAGGTGCACCAGTGGATCGGCCAGGGCCTCGACCAGGTTGCGGTCGAGCTCGGTCTCGGCGCCGGTGACCTCCAGGTTCACCTGCTTGTCGAGCTGGCGGGCGACGTCGCGGGCGAGCTTGGGGAAGCGCGCGAACACGCGCCCCACCGGCTGCATGCGCGCGGTCATCACCGCGCCCTGCAGGCGCGAGGTGGCGACGTCGAGCGCGGCCACGGCGCGGTCGAGGTCGTCGTCGCGCAGGCGCGGGCGGATCGTCTTCAGGCGGTTGCGCGCCAGCACCAGCTCGCCGACCAGGTTGACCATCGCGTCGAGCCGGCGCACGTCGACGCGCACGGTGACGTCGGCGGCGTCCTGCGCGGCCGGCGCGCGCGTCGGCGTGGGCACCGCGCGCAGCGGCGCAGGCGCAGGGGCCGCGACGGGTTCAGGCGGGGCCGGCGGAGGCGCCGGTGCGGGCGCCGCGGCGACGGCCCCCGGCGCGGCGCCGGCGCCGTGCAAGCTGTCGAGCAGGGCTTCGAAATCGAGGTCGTCGAGCGAATCGTCCGCCGGGGCCGGCGCGGACGGGGTGGCGGTCACGGCCACCGGCACCGGGGCGGGCGCATGGGCACCGCCCCCCGAAGCGCCGGCGCGCAGCGCGGCCAGCAGCGCGTCGGGCGCGGGGCTGGGATCGACCCCGTCGCAGATCGCCTGCAGCATGTCCACCAGCAGGTCGATGCCCTGCTGGATGCCGTCGAACGCAGGCGCATCGAGCGGCGCGCTGCCGTCGCGGGCGGCGTTGAGGCGGTCCTCGACGGCGTGGCACACCGACACCATCGTGGTGAAGTCGAGGAAGCCCGCGCCGCCCTTGATGGTGTGGAAGCCGCGGAACACCGCGTTCAGGCACTCGCGGTCGGCGGGCGCGCGTTCGAGCGCGACCATCTGCACGCCGAGCTGGTCGAGGATCTCGCCGACCTCGACCAGGAAGTCGGCGCAGATGTCGGAGGCGGCGGCGGACATCGCGCTACAGGCCCAGCGACGAGAGCAGGCGGTTGGCGTCGTCCTGGCTGGCGGCGGGCGCGTCCACGCCGTCCACCGCGGGGCCGTAGCCCTGGCTGGACAGCTGCAGCGGGCGGTCGGCGCCCGGCGCGTAGTCGCCGAGCCCTTCGTGCACGGTGCGCACCAGTTCCACCACGCGGCGGATGATCTGGCCGTTGAGGTCCTGGTAGCCCTGGGCGGCGGTCATCTCCGACAGCCGCGCGCGCACCGCCGACACGGTGGCGGCTTCGGCGTCGGCATCGGCCACCGGCAGGGTGCCGAGCAGGATCCGGCATTCCTGGATCAGGTCCAGAGTGTGGTGGCTGGCGTCCTCGCTGACCTTGACCACATGCTCCAGGCGCAGGCAGGCCTCGGCCAGCGAGCCGCTGCCGCCGCCGGTGCCCAGCGCCTGCTCGAGCTCGCGCGCCAGCCGCACCAGGCCCTGCACCAGCGGCTGGGTGCGCCACTGGATCAGTTCGTCGACGTTGCTGCGCCAGGTCTCGTCGTCCTGCTGCTCGAGCGCCTCGAGCGCGGCGTGCAGGCAGGCGACCAGGGCCGCGCGTTCGTCGTGCGCGCCGGCACCCGGCGCCACGGCGGCGGGTGCCGCGCTCACGCCGCGGCTCCGAGGCGTTCGAAAATCTTGCCCAGCTTGTCGTTGAGGGTGGCGGCGGTGAAGGGCTTGATGACATAGCCGTTCACGCCCGCCTGCGCGGCCTCGATGATCTGCTCGCGCTTGGACTCGGCGGTCACCATCAGCACCGGGATCTTCGACAGCGCGGCGTCGGCGCGGATCGCCTTGAGCAGGTCGATGCCGGGCATGCCGGGCATGTTCCAGTCGGTGACCACCAGGTCGAACGGGCCCTTGCGCAGTTCCACCAGCGCGGTCGAGCCGTCGTCGGCCTCGGTGGTGTTGAAGAAGCCCAGGTCGTTGAGCAGGTTCTTGACGATGCGACGCATGGTCGAGAAGTCGTCGACGATCAGGATGCGGATGTTCTTGTCCATGCGGGTCTCTTCGTGGTTCGTGTGTGTGGTGCGCCGGCCCCGGCGTCAGGGCAGGTAGTCGTCGTCTTCGTCGGCGCCGTCGCGGCGCCAGTCGGCCAGCCGCGCGCGCAGGCGCACGGCGGCCTGGCCGTGGATCTGGCAGGCGCGCGATTCGCTCACGCCCAGCACCGCGCCGATCTCGCGCAGGTTCAGTTCCTGCTCGTAGTACAGCGACAGCACCAGGCGCTCGCGCTCGGGCAGGCCGTCGATGGCCTCGGCCAGCGCGTCGCGGAAGGCGACCTGTTCGAACGCGCGCGCCGGGCTGGCGGTGTCGTGGCTGGCCAGCCGCGCCTCGCCGTCGTGTTCGTCCATGTGCGCATCGAGGCTGACCAGCTGCCCGCGCGCGGCGTTCTCGACCATGGCGTGGTATTCGTCCAGCCCCACGCCGAGCTGCGCGGCCACCTGCTGCGCGGTCGCGGCTTGGCCGGTGGTCTGCTCGACCTCGCGGGTGGCCGACACGATGTCGCGGTAGCGGCGGTGCACCGAGCGCGGCACCCAGTCGCCGCGGCGGATCTCGTCGATCATCGCGCCGCGGATGCGGATCGAGGCGTAGGTCTCGAACGCCGCGCCCTGGTCGGACTGGAAATTGCGCGCGGCGTCGATCAGGCCGAGCATGCCGGCCTGGATCAGGTCGTCGATCTCCACGCTCGCCGGCAGGCGCGCGGCGAGGTGGTGGGCGATGCGCCGCACCAGTTCGCCGTGCTTCTCGACCACTTCGGCGGCGCTGCCCTGCTGGTTGGCGCGGTACTGCGCGGTCGCGGCGGCGTTCATGCGGCGGCCCCCCGCGCGGCGGCCGGGGCGACCAGGCGCTCGAGGAAGAATTCGACGTGGCCGCGCGCGCCGGGCGGCGACTGCCACTGGCGCGAGCGCCGGGCGATGTCGCGGAACGCCACCGACGAGGGCGCGGACGGGAACACGTCCACCACCGCCTCCTGGCGCTGCACCGCGCGGCGCAGCCATTCGTCGCGCGGGATCGCGCCGAGGTAGTTCAGGGTCACGTCGAGGAAGCGCGCGCTGACGCGCTCGAGCTTCTCGAACAGCTGCCGGCCCTCGCGCTGGTCCTGCACCTGGTTGGCCAGCACCTGCACCCGGTTCACGCCGCGCTCGCGGCTGAGCACCTTGATCAGGGCATAGGCGTCGGTGACCGAGGCCGGCTCGTCGCAGACCACCACGATCACGTCCTGCGCGGCCTGGCAGAAGGTCAGCACGCCGTCGGCGATGCCGGCGGCGTTGTCCACCACCATCACGTCCAGGTCCAGGTCGAGCTCGGAGAACGCGTGCACCAGGCCCACGTGCTGGCTGGGCTGGAGTTCGGTCATGTGGCGCTTGCCGGACGCGGCCGGGACGATCATCAGCCCGTTGGGGCATTCGATCACCGTGTCGCGCAGCTCGCAGCGGTCGGCGAACACGTCGGCCAGGGTGAAGGTGGGCGTCAGGCCCAGCATCACGTCGACGTTGGCCAGGCCCAGGTCGGTGTCCAGCAGCAGGGTGCGCTGCCCGGCGTTGACCAGGGCGGTGGCCAGGTTGACCGAGACCGAGGTCTTGCCGACGCCGCCCTTGCCGCTGGCGACGGCGATCACCCGCACGGGGCCGGGGGCCCGGTCTGCGGCGGAAACGGGCACGATGGGGTCAGGCGACTGCATGGCGATCCTCGGTGGCGAGGGGGTTATCGGCAGCACGGCGGGATTTCTCCAGTGACTGGACGAGGCGGGTGGCATCGGCGGCATCGAGGTCGGACGGCACCTGCTGCCCCTGGGTGGTGTAGGCGATGGCCAGTTCGTGGCGGGCGAGCACCGACAGCGCCGAACCGGGCCGGCCGGTCTCGTCGAGCTTGGTCAGCACCACGCCCTCGGGCTTGGCGGGGCGGTAGCGGCGGACGACCTCGCCGAGGTCGTAGGGATGGGCGTTGGCCGGCAGCACCAGCAGGCTGCGCACCTTGCGCGAGGCCCGCAGCCACAGGATCTGGCTGAACACGGCGCGGTCGCGCGGGGCGTGGCCGGTGGTGTCGACCAGCACCAACGGGTAGTCGACCAGCTGCGCGAGGGTGTCCTGCAGCCCTTCGGGACCCTGCGCCTCGCACACGGTGATGCCGAGGCGGCGGCCGTGGGCCTGCAGCTGCTCGAGCGCGCCGGCGCGCTCGCAGTCGGTGGTCACCAGCGCCACGTCGCGGGCGCGGTGGCGGGCGGCGAAGCGCGCGGCCAGCTTGGCCGCCGTCGTCGTCTTGCCGGCGCCGGTGGGACCGACCAGGGCGATCACGCCGCCGTCGTCCAGCGGTTCGCTGCGGGTGACGGTGATCATCCGCGCCAGGGTCTCGAACATCGGGCCGTGGATCGCGTCGACCGGCAGCCGCGGATCGATCTGGGCGGCAACCTCGCGCGCCAGCGAGTCCTCGCAGCCGTAGCCGGCCAGCGCATCGAGCACCGCCGCGCGCGCGGGCGAGCCGCGCAGGCGCTCGAGCGAGAGCTGCTCCATCTGGGTTTCCATCATCTGGCGCATGCGCGCCATCTCCTCGCGCATCGAGACGATGGCGGGGTCGGTGTCGGGCGTGGCGACGGCCCGGAGGGCTTGCGGCGCGGTCGTGTCGCGCGTGTCGGACGGGGCGTTCCCGGAACGGCAGGTGGCGATCGCCGGACGCGCCACCTCGGCGGCGGCCGGTGCGGTCGCTGCGGCGAGCGGTCGTGCTGCCGTGGCGCGGGCGTCGGTCGCCGGTTCCGGGCGCAGCGGCATCGGGAACTCGGGCATCAGCTGGCCGAAGTCGTCGTCCTCCTCGTCGCGCGCGGGGCGCTCGCCGGCAGCCGCGCCGGTGGCGGCGCCGCGCGGGGCGAGGAAGGCGGGGGCGGCGGGTTCGAAGTCCGCGGCGGTGGGCTGCGGCGCCGGGACGGGCGCCGGCATGGGAGCGGAGGCAGGCGCGGCTGCCGGCGCGGGGGCCTGCGGCGACACTGGCGCCGGCGTATCGACGCGGGGCGCCGACGCCGGCGCGGCGTCGAGCGCGGCCATCATCGCCTCGAAGCGGCTCGGGGCCGGCGGCGCCGCGATCGCGGGGGTTGCCGGGTGGAGCGTGGCGGCGACCGGTGGGTGTTCGCCGGCCGTGGGGGCGTGCGCGGCGGGAGGCGCCGGGTGGGCGCGGGTCGTGATCGCGGCGGCCGGAGCGGGCGCAGCCGGGACGGGTGCGGCCGGTGCGGCGGGAGGAGTCGCCGGCGCCGGGACGGCGACAGCGCGGGTCAGGTCGGACAGTGTCGCGCCGTCGCCGATGCGGAACACGGCGCGGGCGCGCGAGATCAGGCTGTCGCGGGCCGAGGCATCGCCGGCGGCCGGTGCGGGAGCGGCGGCGGCGGGCGAGCGGGGCGGCGCGGCGGACGGCGCCGCGGCCTGGGCGCGGGCGGGCGCATCGGCGATCGCCGGCGCGGCGGCGCGCAGCGCCTGGGCCACCAGGGCCTCGTCGTAGTCGGTCGCGGCAACCACCTCGATGCCGGCGCCATCGGCGCTGGCGCGAGTGGACAGGATCACCGCGTCGGGTCCTTGTTCGTCGCGGACCATGCGCAGGGCGGTGCGCATGTCGGGAGCGGTGAAGCGCTTGATTCGCATGGTGTCGTCCCGGGTCGGGGAGGTGGCGGCAGGTGGCTGCCCCCTTCCTGCAAGACCCGGGCCTGAACTGCCGGAGCGGCGCGTCGGAAGCTTGGCAGCCGGCCGGAGCGGGCGGTGTCGGGACGCCGGCGCCCCGGCATGGACGGAGCCCCGGCCCCTTTTCCGGCGCTTGCCGCCCAGGGACCATGTCTTCACGGTGACTCCGCGGACGGGGCACGGGCTTCGGTGGGCGTCGAAACCGCGTAGCCCGGACAAGGCCGAAGGCCGCATCGGGATTGATCCGAGGTGCGCCGGGAGGGGGCGATTGGCCCCGGGTGCGCTTCGCTTGCCCGGGCTACGAGCACCTGACGGACGTGCCCCGGCGCCAGCCGGTGCGCAGGCTCCGGTGTGGCCGCGGCGCCCCACGCCGAGCGGGTGCACCGCTGGCTGGGACGTCGTGTCCTCAAGCGCGGCCGCGGCACATCCGTGTGCCGCTTGCACCCGCTCCGCGCGGGGCGCCGCGGCATGGCGACCGAGGGGGCGTCGCTTCGGTGGCGCGTGGAGGCGACATCCTTCCGGATGCGTTCCGGTTGCGGCCGAGGGGCGGAAGCCGTAGCCCGGATAAGGCCAAAGGCCGCATCCGGGGTGATTTGAGGCGCGCCGGGCGATGCGCGTGGCGACGGGCCCCGAGTGCGTTTCGCTTACCCGGGCTACGAGCACCTGACGGACGTGCCCCGGCGCCAGCCGGTGCGCAGGCTCCGGTGTGGCCGCGGCGCCCCACGCCGAGCGGGTGCACCGCTCGCTGGGACGTCGTGTCCTCAATCGCGGCCGCGGCACATCCCTGTGCCGCTTGCACCCGCTCGGCGCGGGGCGCCGCGGCACGGCGACCGAGGGGGCGTCGCTTCGGTGGCGCGCGCAGGCGACGTCCTTCCGGATGCGTTCCGGTGGCGGTCGAGGGGCGGAAGCCGTCGCCCGGATCAGGCCGCAGGCCGCATCCGGGTGATTTGAGGCGCGCCGGGCGATGCGCGTGGCGATTGGCCCCGGGTGCGCTCTGCTTACCCGGGCTACGGCGCTTTTCTCTGGCGGCCGCGGCACATCCGCGTGCCGCTTGCGCCCGCTCCGCGCGGGGCGCTGCAGCATTGCGACCGCGGGGGCGTCGCCTCGGGTGTGCGTGGAGGCGCAGATCTTTCCCGGTGCCGGGCGAAGACAGGGCCGCGTAGCCCGGATAAGGCCGCAGGCCGCATCCGGGTTGCCGGGAGCCCAAACGCATGATGAGGTGGCGAAGGGCCCCGGGTGCGCTCCGCTTGCCCGGGCTACGGCGGTCAGCCCACCGCGCCGACCAGCCGCAGGCGCTTGTCTTCGGGCACTTCGGCGTAGGCCAGCACCGCCAGCGAGGGCACGCTGTGGCGGACCAGGCGCGCGACCGCGGCGCGCACGCCGCCGGGCACCAGCAGCACCGCGGGCTCGCCGCGGCTTTCCTGGCGGGTGACGCAGTCGCCGAGGTTCTGGTGCAGGCGTTCGGCCAGGCCCGGTTCCAGCGCCGCGCCCTGGCCGCTGACCGATTCCTGCAGCACGCGCTCCAGCGCCGGGGCCAGGGTGTAGACCGGCAGCTCGGGCGCCATGCCGTTGAGTTCCTGCACGATGAAGCGGCCCAGCGCCACCCGCACCGCGGCGGTGAGTGCGGCCGGGTCCTGGGTGTGGGCGCCGTGCTCGAGCAGGGTCTCGACGATCTGCCGCATCTGCCGCACCGGCACCCGGTCGGCGAGCAGCGATTGCAGCACCTTCACCACCACCGACAGCGGCAGCAGCTTGGGCACCAGGTCCTCGACCAGCTTGGGCACGCTGCGGCCGAGCGCGGTGAGCAGGTGCTGCACCTCGTCGTGGCCGAGCAGGTCCGGCGCGCGTTCGCGCACGATGTGCGACAGGTGGGTGGCCGCGACCGTGGCCGCGTCGACTACGGTGTAGCCCAGCGATTCGGCATGCGCGCGCTGGCCCGGCAGGATCCACACCGCGTCCAGGCCGAACGCCGGGTCCTTGCCCGGGATGCCGTCGAGCTGGCCGAACACGCGGCCGGGATCGAGCGCCAGTTCGCGGTCGGGCACCAGTTCGCCGGTGGCCACCGGCACGCCGTGCACCAGCACCCGGTACTGGCCCGGGGCGAGTTCGAGGTTGTCGCGCACGTGCACGGCGGGGATCAGGAAGCCCAGGTCCTGGGTCAGCTTGCGGCGCACGCCCTTGAGCCGGGCCAGCAGTTGCCCGCCCTGGGCCTGGTCGACCAGCGCGATCAGGCGGTAGCCCACCTCCAGCGCCAGCGGTTCGACCGGGCGGATCTCGTCCCAGCTCAGTTCGGCCATCGGTGCAGGCGCCGCGTCGTTGCGGGCTTCCGCCGGCGCAGCCTCGGCCTCCTCGGCCTTCTTGCGCAGCTTCCACGCCGCGAAGCCGAGGATCGCCGCCAGCGCCAGGAACGGCAGGTTGGGCATGCCCGGCACGATGCCGATCACGCCCATCAGCAGCGCCGAGACGGTCAGCGCGCGCTGGTGGCCGAAGACCTGCTTCGACACCGTCTCGCCCATCTCCTGCTCGCCGGTGGAACGGGTGACCAGCATCGCGGTGGCGACCGCCACCAGCAGCGCCGGCAGCTGCGCCACCAGGCCGTCGCCGATCGCGAGCGTGGTGTAGGTCTGCGCGGCGGACCCGAACGACATGCCGTGCGAGAGCATGCCGATCAGGATGCCGCCGACCAGGTTGATCACCAGGATCAGGATGCCGGCAATGGCGTCGCCGCGGACGAACTTGCTGGCGCCGTCCATCGAGCCGTAGAAGTCGGCTTCCTCGCGCACTTCCTGGCGCCGGGCCTTGGCGTCCTCGCGGTTGAGCAGGCCGGCGTTGAGGTCGGCGTCGATCGCCATCTGCTTGCCGGGCAGGGCGTCGAGGATGAAGCGCGCCGACACCTCGGAGATGCGCCCGGCGCCCTTGGTGACGACCACGAAGTTGACGATGGTCAGGATCGCGAACACCACGATGCCGACCGCGTAGCTGCCGCCGATCACGAACTGGCCGAAGGCCTCGATCACATGCCCGGCCGCCGCGCCGCCCTGGTGGCCGTGCAGCAGCACCACGCGGGTGGAGGCCACGTTCAGGGCCAGCCGCAGCAGGGTGACCAGCAGCAGCACGCTGGGGAAGATCGAGAATTCCAGCGGCCGCTTCACGTACACCACCGCCAGCATCACCACCAGCGACAGCGCGATGTTGATGGTGAACAGGCCGTCGAGCAGCAGCGGCGGCAGCGGCACGATCACCATCGCCAGGATCGCCAGCACCACCACCGGCGCGGCGGCGCCGCTGCGCAGGCTGTGCATCAGGCCGCTGCCGCGGCCGGGCAGGGCGCTCATCGTGCCGGGATCCCGTCGTCGGGATCCGGGGCGCCGTCGGCGCCCACGTCGAACTCGGCCATTGCCGGCATCGGCCCGCGGCCGGGCACCCAGGCCCGCAGCTGGTAGACGTACGACAGCACCTGCGCCACGGCGGCGTAGAGTTTCACCGGGATCTCCTGGTCGACCTGCGACTGCCGATACAAGGCGCGTGCCAGCGGCGGCGCCTCGACCACCGCCACCCGGTGCTGCTCGGCCAGGGCGCGGATCGCCAGCGCCATCTCGTCCACGCCCTTGGCCACCACCTTCGGCGCGCGCATGCCCGGCTGGTACTGCATCGCCACCGCGTAGTGGGTCGGGTTCATCACCACCACGTCGGCGGTGGGCACCGCCTCCATCATCCGGCGCTGCGACATCTGCCGCTGCACCTGGCGCACGCGCGCCTTCAGCTCGGGATTGCCCTCGGCCTCCTTGGCCTCGTCGCGCAGCTCCTGCTTGGTCATCTTCAGCTTGCTCTTGTGCTGGTGGTGCTGCCACGGCACGTCGATCAGGGCCAGCACGGCGAGCGCGCCGACCATCGCCAGCAGCGCCGACGAGGCGAGGTCCACGCCGCCGGCGACCGCGGCCTCCAGCGACGCCTGCGGCATCGACAGCAGGCTGGAGAACGCGCGCCATACCATCCAGCCGCCGACCCCGCCGATCAGCGCCACCCGCAGCAGCGAGCGCACCAGTTCGGCCAGGCTCTCGGCGCCGTACACGCGGGCGAAGCCCTTGATCGGGTTCAGGCGCCCGAAGTCGGGCTGCAGCGACTTGCTGGCGAAGCGGATCCCGCCCATCGCCATCGGCGCCAGCAGGCACGCGGCCAGCGCCGCGAACAGCAGCGGCAGCAGCGGCAGCGCCAGCTTGCCGACCAGGGCGGCGGCGTGCGGCAGCAGGCGGTCGGGCGCGTCGAGCAGGGCGCGGTCGAAGCGCAGCGCGTCGCGCATCCAGTCGCGCGAGTGCGCGCCCACGCTGCCGCTGGTGGCCTTCAGCGCCAGCACCGCGCAGCCGAGCACGGCCACGTTGGCCAGCTCGCGCGAGCGCGGGACCTGGCCTTTCTCGCGCGCATCGCGCAGCCGTTTCTCTGTCGGCTGTTCGGTGCGGTCTTCCTTCTGGGCTTCCTCGCTCATCGCCTCAGCCCGTCAGTGCGCGCGCGGCGGTGAAGGCGTCGCCGAACAGGCGGTCCACCGGCGACTGCAGCTGCTGCATCAGCAGCATCAACAGGGCCAGGCCGACCAGCAGCGAGACCGGCAGGCCGATCGCGATCGGGTTGAGCTGGGCGGCGGCGCGGGCCAGCACGCCGAAGGCGATGTTCACCGCCAGCAGCGCCATCATCACCGGCAGCGCCAGCAGGGTGCCGGCGCGCAGGCAGGCGCCGAAGAACGCCGGCACCGCCTCCAGCAGCGCGTCCACGTCCGGCAGCGCGGCACCGATCGGCAGCCCGCCGTAGCTGTCGGCCAGCACGCCGACCAAGGCCAGGTGGCCGTCGACGGTGAAGAACAGCAGCGCGAAGGCGATGTAGAACCACTGCGACAGCACCGCCGAGGACGCGCCGCTGAGCGGATCGGCCATGGTCGCGAACGACAGGCCCATGCCCTGGCTGACCAGCTCGCCTGCCAGGCGCCCGGCCTCGAACGCCAGCCGCAGCATCATGCCGATGGCGATCCCGACGGTGAATTCGCGCAGCACGCCCAGGGCGGTGGCCGCGTCCACGCCCATCGGCGGCGGCGCCGGCAGCACGGTCGACAGCGCCGCGGACAGCGCCAGGGTGGTGATTAGCCGCGCACGCACCGGGATGCCGCGGCCGCCGATCACCGGCAGCACCTGCAGCGCCGCGCCGATGCGCAGCGCGTACCACAGCACGGTGGCCAGCATGCCGAACAGGTCGACGCCGGCCATCGACGCGAGCGAGACGGTGTCCATCGCCTGGGCGGGCCTCAGCCGATGAGGTGCGGGATGCGGTGGAACAGGTCGGTGGTGAAGGCGACCATGCGCCCGAGCAGGAAATGCCCGGTGGCGGCGAGCACCGCCACCAGTCCGACCACCTTGACCACGAACGGGATCGTCGGCTCGTTGATCTGGGTGGCGGCCTGGATCACGCCGACCGCCACGCCGACCACCAGCACCGCGATCAGCGGCGGGCCGCCGAGCACGAGCGCCATCTGCAGGCCGCGGGAGATCTCGCCGAGTGCGGTTTCGGGGCTCATGGCGTCAGACCGGGTTGAAGCTGGCCGCGAGCGAGCCGACGACCAGCACCCAGCCGTCGACCAGCACGAACAGCAGGATCTTGAACGGCGCCGAGATCAGCATCGGCGAGAGCATCATCATGCCCATCGACATCAGCACGCTCGCCACCACCAGGTCGATGATCACGAACGGGATGTAGATCAGGAACGCGATCTCGAACGCGGTCTTGAGTTCGCTGGTCAGGAACGACGCGGCCAGCACGCCGAACGGCACGTCCTGCGGGGTCGCGTACGGGCCGGAGTTCGACAGCCCGGCGAAGGTCATCAGGTCGGTCTCGCGCACCTGCGCCAGCATGAAGCCGCGGAAGGGTTCGGAGGCCGCGGCCCAGGCCGCGCGGAAATCGAGCTGGTCGTCCAGGTACGGTGCGATGCCCGCGGTCCAGGCCTGGTCGAACACCGGCATCATCACCATCGAGGTCAGGAACAGCGCCAGCGCCAGCAGCACCTGGTTGCTCGGCGTCTGCCCGGTGCCCAGCGCCTGGCGCAGCAGGCCGAGCACGATGATGATCCGGGTGAACGCGGTCAGCCCCAGCAGCGCCGCCGGCAGCAGAGTGATGCCGGTCATCAGCGCCAGCACCTGCAGCGGCAGGCTCACCGGCTGGTTGCCGATGTTGCCCACTTCCACCGATGGCAGCGGCTGCGCCGGCGACGCGGCCGGCACCGCCGGCACCGCGGGCGCGGCCTGGGCGAAGGCGATCGAGGGCGCGAGCACCGCCGACAGCAGGCACGCGGCCAGCAGCCAGGCCGGCCAGGTGGCGCGGCAGGCGGCCGCGGCGCGGCGGAGGACGTGCAGCAGGCTCATGACTTCTTTCCGAGGTGCCGGGCCAGCAGCTGCGCGAACGCCGGCGTGGACTTCGCGGCGGCGGCCGGCAGCGGCTGATCGAGGGTGTGCAGGGTGCGGGTGCCGCCGGCGCCGACGCCGAGCAGCAGCTGGGTCTCGCCGACCTCGACCACCACCAGGCGGTCGCGCGGGCCGAGCGCCAGCGCACCGACGATGCGCAGCGACGGATGCGCACCCGCGCCGCCGCCCATGCCGGGCATGCGCTTGGCCAACCACGACAGCACCAGGATCAGGGCCACCACCAGCACCAGCGCGAACACCGCGCCGCCGAGCGTGCCGACGCTGGCGGGCGACTGCGGCGCCGCGGCCGGCGTGCCGGCCTGCGCGGTGGTCGTGGCCGTCGCCGCGGCGCGCGGCGCGTCGGTCGATGCGAGGGCGCGCGCGGTCGCGTCCGCGGCCGGCATCGCGGCCGCGGCGGCGGCCGCATCGGCACCCGCCTCGGGCTGGTCCGGCACCACGGCGGCATGGCCGATCGCGGTCGCTTTGGGGGCGACGCCATCGGCGGCGGTTGCGGTGTCGGCGGCCGGGGGCGCGGTGACGGCGTCGTCGCCCGCGGCGTCCAGCGTCGCCGGCGCGGCATCCGCCCAGGCGCTGGCGGCCGGCAGCTGCGCGGCGTCCTGCGAAGCGCTCGCGCTCATCGCAGCCTCTTGATCCGCTCGGCCGGGCTGACCACGTCGGTCAGGCGCACGCCGAAGCGGTCGTTGACCACCACCACCTCGCCCTGCGCGATCAGGGTGCCGTTGACGTACACGTCCAGCGGTTCGCCGGCGCCGCGCTCGAGTTCGACCACCGAGCCCTGGTTGAGCTGCAGCAGGTTGCGGATCGGGATCCGCGCGCGGCCGACTTCCAGCGACAGCGAGACCGGCACGTCGAGGATGACGTCGAGGTTGAGGTCCGCGCCCGCGGGACCGGCCTGGCCGGCATCGGCGGTGAGCGGGTCGAAGGCGGCCAGGGCGGCGTCGTTGCTGGTCATGGCGTCAGGCTCAGGGAATCGAGGGTGGGAACGGTCCGCGCGGCATGCACCTGCGTGACCTTGATGGCGTTCTTGCCGTTGTGGATGCCGAACTCGCCGGTGAACAGCGGCATCTGCTCGACCTGCAGCTGCACGTGGCGTGCCAGCTCGATCGGGATCACGTCGCCGACCTTCAGCCGCGACAGTTCGCGCAGGCTGATCTGGCGCCGGGCGATGGCCGAGCTGAGCTCGACCTCGGCGTCCTGCAGCTGGGTGCGCATGGCGCGGGTCCAGCCCTCGTCCTTCTCGATCCGGTCGCTCTGCACGCCGGCGTCGAGCTGTTCGCGGATCGGTTCGAGCATCGAATACGGGATCGACACGTGCAGCTCGCCGCCGCCGCCCTCGAGCTCGACGTGGAAGCGGCTGACCACGATGTACTCGCGCGGGCTGATGATGTTGGCGAAGTGCGGGTTGACCTCGGAGTTGAGGTACTCGAACTCCACCGGCATCACCGGCGCCCAGGCGTCGACCAGGTCGGAGAAGGTCTGCTTGAGCAGCAGCTGGATCACGCGCATCTCGGTGGGCGTGAACTCGCGGCCCTCGATGCGGGTGTGGAACTTGCCGTTGCCGCCGAAGAAGTTGTCCACCACGGTGAACACCAGGCGCGGCTCGAAGGTGACGATGGCGGTGCCGCGCAGCGGCTTCATCTTCACCAGGTTGAGGTTGGTCGGCACCTGCAGCGAGTGCATGTACTCGCCGAAGCGCAGCAGGTCGATGCCGCGCACCGACAGGTCGGCCGAGCGCCGCAGCAGGTTGAACAGGCCCACGCGCCAGGTGCGCGCGAAGCGCTCGTTGATCATCTCCAGGGTCGGCAGCTTGCCGCGGACGATGCGGTCCTGGCTGGCGAAGTCGTAGCTGCGCGCCTCGCCCGGCGCCGGCGGCGGCTCGGTCTCGACCGCGCCGCTGTCGACGCCGTGCAGCAGGGCGTCGATCTCGTCCTGGCTGAGCAGGTCGGCGCTCATCACTGGGTCACCAGGCTGGTGAAGATGACCGCTTCGATCTTGTCCGGCGCGCCTTCGGCCTTGAGCAGGGCCCGCACTTCGTCGCGCGCGGCCTGCTGGAGGTTCTCCTTGCCGCTGCGCTGGGAGAGCTGCTCGGCCTGCTGCTGTCCGAACAGCAGCAGCAACCGGTTGCGCACGGAGGGCAGGTGGGCCTCGAGCGCGGCCAGCGTGGCCGGGTCGCGGGTGACCAGCTGCACGTCGGCCTGCAGGTAGCGGGTGCCGTCGGGGTCGGCGAGGTTGACCACGAACGAGGGTTCCAGCGCGATGTACTGCGCGGGCAGGCGCGCCGGCGTGGCGGGCTTGGCCTCGGCCTCGGCGTGCTGCTTCGACTGCCACCACCACCAGCCGCCGCCACCGGCGCCGGCGAGCACGACGATGGCGATCGACAGCAGCAGCCACAGGCGGCGCTTGGGTTTGGCGGCCGCAGCGGCCGGGGCGGTCTGGGTGGTGGCGGCAGGGGCTGGCACGAGCGATGACTCCGGCGGGGATGCCGGGGGGATGCAATCCGCGTGCCGCGCCCGCGACGGCGTTTTGACGGACCGCGCTCCCGCGGGGCGCCGGACGTTTGACGGCCGCCCTCCGGCCGGCGCCGGTGGTGTCGCGGCGCTGGGGCGCCCGCCTTCCCGGAGCCGACCCTCGGTCCGATCAGGCGACGCCGCCCCGCGTCGCCCGGGCAAGCGAAGCGCACCCGGGATGCCGTCGCCACGCCGGAGCGCGCGGATGGCACCGCAACGGCGCACGATGCGGTCACCGGCGGTGGCTCCGATGTCATCGTGTTCCCGGATGCGGCCTTCGGCCTTATCCGGGCTACGCCGCCGTAGCCCGGGTAAGCGAAGCGCACCCGGGACGCCGTCGCCACGCCGGATGACGGAGCGATGTCGCCGTGCCGTGCCGCATGGCGTCCGCTTTTTCCCTGACGCCGTCACCTCCCCCGGATGCGGCCTTCGGCCTTGTCCGGGCTACGCCGCGCGGGCTCAGGCGTATTCGTCGAGCAGGCCGCGCAGGCGCACCTGGGTCGCGATCGCGGGCGGCGCGTCGTCGCCGGGGCGGGACTCGCCGCGCGCGGCCGCATCGCCGCGCGCCGCGCTGCCGTCCTGGCCGGCCTGGCGTTGGCTGACGTCGGCCTGGCCGAGCTGCAGGCCGTGCTGGCCGAGCAGCTCGCGCAGGCGCGGCAGGCTGGCCTCGATCGCCTGCCGGACCTCGGCGTGGGCGCTCTGGAATTCGGCCCGGACGCGGTCGCCGTCGAGCTCGACGCGCACGTCGATCGGCCCGACGTGCTCCGGGTTCAGGCGGATCTCGGCGTGCCCCAGGCGCTGCTCGGCCATCCATGCGATGCGGGTGCCGAAGCCGTCGTCGAAGCCGGCGGACGGGTCGGCCGGCATCGGCAGGGGCACGGGCACGGCGGGCGGCGGCGCGGCGGCGGCCGGTGCGCGCGGGGCGGCCAGCGGCGCGGAGCCGGCGATGCCGGTCTCCGGTGTGTCGACCGACAGCATGGCCTCGGCCGGATTCCCGGCATCGGCGGTCGCCGCCGCGTCCACGGCCAGGGCCGCAAGCGCCAGGGCCGGCGCAGCGTGCGCGTCGCCGCTCGACGTGGCCGCGGCTGTTGTCGCACGCGCGAGGTCGGGACCGGCGGTGGACGCCGCCGTCAGCGCGTCCGCGGCCAGGGAATTCGAGGGTCCGGACACCGCCGCGTCGCTGGCGCTGGTCACCGGTGCGCCCGCGAGCGCCGCGGCGGTGGCCGCCGGCAGGCCGGGCAGCCCCGCCACGCCCGTGGTCGCGTCCGTGGCGGCCGACGTGCCCGGCGCCTGCGCGCCGAGCCACTGCCCGGCAAGCATCGCCAGCAGCTGGCCGGGCGCGC
Source organism: Luteimonas rhizosphaericola (assembly GCF_029888045.1). GTDB lineage: Bacteria > Pseudomonadota > Gammaproteobacteria > Xanthomonadales > Xanthomonadaceae > Luteimonas > Luteimonas rhizosphaericola. The sequence continues at coordinate 36,970 of NZ_JARXRN010000028.1, forward strand.
GTTCGCCGCCGATGGGCGTTTCGGTGGGTTCGGTCGTCTCGGCGCGCGCGTCGGGCTGCGACGGGCCGCGCGCGGCGCCGGCCGCGGGTGGCGGCGCCAGCAGGTCGGCGAAGGCACGCGCGTCGGCCTGCGCCGCATCGGTCGGTTCGCTTCCGGCGGCGTTGGCGTCGGGCGCCGCGCCGCGCGCGCCGCGCGTCGACGCCGGTGCGCGGGAATCGGGACCCGTATCCACGCGAGCGCCCGGCCGGGTCTGGGATTGGGGCGGCGGGGTCGCACCGAGCGCGGCGGCGTTCACGATCCCGCTCCGTCGCCGGACTGCGCGGCCAGCCGCGCACGGCGGCCGCCGAGGTCGTCCATCTCGCGCTGCACGCGCTGCTCGGCGGCCTTCGATTCCTGCGCCCGGTAGCTGTCGGCCAGCTGTTCGAGCACCTTCGTCTCGCGGCTGGCCAGCATCAGCCGCGCACGCTCGACGTCGCTGAGCTGGCGGCTCTGGTCGACGATCCCGGCCTGCTGCACCACCGCGGCGTTGAGCCGCTCGCGGAACGCGAGCCGGTTGACCAGCAGCGCCGGCGAGATCGAGGCCTCGGCCGGTGCGGCCGCGTATTCCTCGGCGTAGCGCCGCAGCGCGTCCAGGCGCTCCTGCTGCTCGCCGAGCGCGCGCTCGCGGTCGGCGACCTCGCGCGCGACCGAGTCCTGTCGCTGCTGCATGATCCTGAGCAGCGGATCGAGCCGTTGCGAACGCATGGACGTCAGGCCTCCTGCGGGCGGGATGGGGCGGCGCCCTGCGGCGCGCCGGGGTCGAGCAGCGTGGCGAGCGCGTCGCGGCTGGACGCCACGTCCGCGGCCTCGCTCACGTCCTGGCCGAGGAAGGCCTGGATCGCGGGCCAGCGGGCGACGGCCTCGTCCACCACCGGATCGCTGCCGCGCTGGTAGGCGCCGATCGCGATCAGGTCGCGCTGCGCCGAATGCGCCGCCATCAGCCGCTTGAGCCGGCGGATGCGCTCGCGCCACGGCGCGTCGGTGATCTCCTGCATGACGCGGCTCACCGACACCTCGACGTCGATCGCCGGGTACTGGCCGGCGTCGGCGATGCGGCGGGTGAGCACGATGTGGCCGTCGAGGATCGCGCGCGCGGCGTCGGCGATCGGCTCCTGCTGGTCGTCGCCTTCGGTGAGCACGGTGTAGAACGCGGTGATCGAGCCGCGGCCGTCGGCGCCGTTGCCGGCGCGTTCCACCAGCTGCGGCAGCTTGGCGAACACGCTCGGCGGATAGCCGCGCGTGGTCGGCGGTTCGCCCACCGACAGGCCGATCTCGCGCTGGGCATGGGCGAAACGGGTCAGCGAATCCATCAGCAGCAGCACGTGCAGGCCCTGGTCGCGGTAGTACTCGGCGATCGCGGTGGCGCGCAGCGCGCCGTGCAGGCGCGCCAGCGGCGGCCGGTCGGCGGGCGTGGCCACCACCACCGCGCGGCGCAGGCCTTCCTCGCCCAGCGTGCTCTCGACGAAGTCGCGCACCTCGCGGCCGCGTTCGCCGATCAGGCCGACCACGATCACGTCGGCCTTGGTGAAGCGGGTCATCATGCCCAGCAGCGTGGACTTGCCCACGCCAGAGCCGGCGAACAGGCCGATGCGCTGGCCGCGGCCGATCGGCAGCAGGGCGTTGATCGCGCGCACGCCCACGTCGAGCGACTGCGTGATCGGCTCGCGCATCAGCGGATTGATCGCGGTGCCGGCCAGGCCGACCCACTGTTCGGCGCGGATCGGGCCGCGGCCGTCGAGCGGCACGCCGTCGCTGTCGATGACGCGACCGAGCAGGCCTTCGCCCACGGCCACTTCGCCGCGCCGGCGCGAGGGCACCACGCGCGCGTTCGGCAGCAGGCCCTCCAGGTCGGCGGTCGGCATCAGGTAGGTGCGGTCGCCGGCGAAGCCGACGACTTCGGCATCCACCCAGCGCCCGCCGGCGGTTTCCACCTTGCAGCGCGAACCCAGCGGCGCGCTGCAGCCGGAGGCTTCGAGCGTCAGGCCGACCGCGCGCCGCAGCACGCCCTCGCGGGCCAGCGCCAGCGAGGCCGGCTTCGGATCGGCGGCCTGCAGGCGCGCGGCCAGGCGCAGGTTGCGCGCCTCCTGCCAGTGCGCGGCGGCGACCGCGCTCACGGCTGCGCCTCGCTGGCGGCCAGGGTCGCCTCGAGCACGCACTGCAGGCGCGAGGCGATGGTGCCGTCGATGCGCACGCTCTCGCTGTGCAGGCGCAGTTCGCCGCGGCCGAGCGCGCCGTCCACCACCAGGCGCACGCCGTCCAGGCCGGCCAGGTGCGGGGCGAGCACGCCGAAATCGTCGTTGTGCAGGCGCAGTTCGAGTTCGCGGGTGTCGCTGCCCACCGCCTCCAGCGCCTCGCGCACCAGGTCGGCCAGCAGGGTGGGATCGGTCCGGTAGGCGCGCCCGAGCAGGCTGCCGGCGATGCGCACCGCCAGGTCGGCCAGCGCCTCGGCCACTTCGCCGTCGAGGCGCGCCAGCGGCCGGGTGAAGCCGTCCAGCACGCCTTCGATCTGCGCCACCATGCGCCGGATCTCGGCCTGGCCGGCGGCGAGGCCTTCGGCGTGGCCGCGGGCGTAGCCTTCCTCGCGCGCGGCGCGTTCGAGCGCCTGCAGGTCCTCGACGCTGGGCGGCGCCGGCGGCGGTTCCGGCGCCGGCGGCGGCACCACCGACAGTCCGGGCGCGTTCCAGCGCACCGCGCCGGAGGCCATCGTCGGGTCCACCGCGGGCAGCGCGCCGGCGGCGTTCAAACCAGCACCTCGGCCTTGGCCGCGAGCTGGATGTCGCCGTTGTCGGCCATCCGCCGCACCACCGCCAGGATTTCCTTCTGCGCCGCTTCCACCTCGGCCAGGCGCACCGGGCCGCGTGCCTCCATGTCCTCGATCAGGATCTCGGCCGCGCGCTGCGACATGTTGCCGGTGATCTTCTCGCGCACGCGCGCGTCGGCGCCGCGCAGGGCCAGCGCCAGCTGTTCACTGGAGATCTCGCGCAGCACCGCCTGCATCGCGCGGTCGTCGATCTCGGCCAGGTTGTCGAACACGAACATCAGGTCGCGGATGCGGGTGCCGAGCTCGCTGTCGACCTCGCCGATCGCGCCCAGCAGCACCTCGTCCTGGCCGGAGTCCATGAAGTTGAGGATGTTGGCCGCCACCTTCACCCCGCCCACCGACGAGGACTTGATGTTCTGGCTGCCGGAGAACTGCCGCGCCATCACTTCGTTGAGTTCGTTGAGCGCATGCGGCGGGATGCCGTCGAGCGTGGCCAGGCGCAGCAGCACGTCCACGCGCACGCGTTCGGCCAGGCACTTGAGCACTTCGGCGGCCTGGTCGCCGTCGAGGTGGGCCATCACGATGGCGATGATCTGCGGGTGCTCGTTGCGCACCAGTTCCGCGATCGCGCGCGGCTCCATCCACTTCAGGGTGTCGAGGCCGGAGGTGTTGCGGCCGTGCAGGATGCGGTCGATCAGGCTGCTGGCGCGGTCCTCGCCGAGCGCCTGGGTGAGCACCGCGCGTACGTATTCGTCCGCGCCGCTGCCCAGGCCGCTGGGCTGGGCCAGCACGTCGACGAACTCGTCGAACACCTTGGCCACGGCCTCGCGGCTCACGCCGCCGACCGAGGTCATCGCCAGGCCGAGCTTCTGCACTTCCTTGGCGCCCATGTGCTTGAGCACCTCGGCCGCCTGCTGCTCGCCGAGCGAGAGCAGCACGATCGCCGCGCGCTGCACGCCGGTGAGCGAATCGGTGCGCACCAGGTCAGCCATCGGAGGCCACCATGTCGCGCACCACCTGGGCCACGCGCTTGGCGTCGGTGTTGACCGCGGTGCGCGCGATCTCGAGCTTGTCGTCGAAGTTCATCGCCGCCGCGCCCGGGGCGCCGCCGGCGGGCGCCGCCACCTTGGCCTGCGCGGGCGCGGAGAGGGTGACCGGCGGTTCGTCGTCGACGTCGGCGGCCGGCAGCACGGTCGCCGTCGCGACCTTGGGCGCCAGCAGCTGGCGCGAGGCCGGCCGCAGCACGGTGAAGATCAGCAGCAGCACCGCCAGGCCGCCGAACACCAGCCGCGCCAGTTCGCGCGCACGCGGGTGCTGCCAGATCGGCGGGCCTTCCAGCGGCGCGTCCAGCGCGCCGCGGGCGAACGGGGCGTTGACCACCGAGACCACGTCGCCGCGCGCGGCGTCGAAGCCGATCGCCTGCTGCACCAGGGTCTCGATGCGCGTGATCTCGGCGGCGCTCAGGGCGCGGCCCGCGGCGGCCGCGGCGGGCGCACCGTTGGCGCCCGGGGCCGCGGGCGCGGCGGGGGCGAGGTTGTCGACCAGCACCGCCGCGGTGACGCGGCGGATGCGGCCGGGCGCCTGGCGGGTGTGGGTCAGGGTGCGGTCGATCTCGTAGTTGCGCACCGAGCTGCGGCTGCCCGGGCCGGTGCTGGCCTCGGCCGCCGCCGGCGCGGCGAGATCGGCCGCGTCGGGGTTGTTGCTCACCGCGCCCGGCACGCCCTGGGCGACCGCGTCGGCGCCGCCGACCGCGCTGCCGCTCTCGGACACCTGCTCGCTGCGCACCATCGCCGGCTGCGGGCCGTAGCGCTCGCTGGCCTCCTCGGTCTGGGCGAAATCCATGTCCACGCTGACCTTGGCGCTCACGCGCCCGGGGCCGGTCATCGGCTCGAGCAGTTCCTCGATGCGCTGCACGTACACCGCTTCCTGGCGCCGCTGCTGGTCGAACTGCTTGGCGCCGATCGCGTCCTCGCTCTGCGGGTCGGCGTTGGAGAGCATGCGGCCGAACTGGTCGACCACGGTCACGCGCTCGGGCGGCAGCCCGGGGATGGACGAGGCGACGAGGTGCACGATCGCATTCACCTGGCCCTGCTCGAGCGTGCTGCCGGCGCGCAGCTGCAGCACCACCGAGGCGCTGGCCGGTTCCTTCTGGCGGGTGAACGCGCTCGGCTTGGGCATGGCCAGGTGCACGCGCGCCTCGCGCACGGGCCGCAGGTTGCCGATGGTGCGCGCCAGCTCGATCTCCTGCGCGTGCTGGTAGCGCGCGCTCTCGATGAACTGGCTGGTGCCGAAGCCCTGGTCGCCCTGCATCGATTCGAAGCCCTTGCCGTCGGCCGCCGGCAGGCCGGCCGCGGCCAGCGCCATGCGCGCATCGCCGACCTGGTCGAGCGGCACCGCCAGCGCGCCGGTGGCCGGGTCGAGCTTGAACGGGATCTGCGCGGTGCGCAGCAGTTCGGCGGCCTCGGCGTTGGACTTGGGGTCCAGCCCGGCCTGCACCGGCACGAAGTCCGGCTTCTGGCTCCAGAAGAACAGCCACAGCCCGAGCGCGATCGCCGCGGCGACCAGCGCCAGCAGGCCGAGCTGGCGCACCGCCGGGATGTCCTGCAGGCGGCCGAGGTCGCGCAGGTTGGCGGAGGCCTTGGGAAGTGCGATCACGCTCATGGTCGGGGCCGGCTGGAGGTCGTGGGCGGGGTGGTGGAGTCAGGGGCGCCGGGTCAGACCGGCATGTTCATCACGTCCTGGTAGGCCTGGACGAGGCGGTTGCGCACCTCGACCGTGGCCCGGAACGCGACCTGCGACTGCTGCATCGCGACCATCACCCGGGCCAGGTCCGCGCGCGGGTCGCCGAGTTCGAACGCCTGCTGCAGGGCGCCGGCATTGGCCTGGGTGGCGCTGACCTTGTCGATCGTGTTCGACAGCGTCTCGGCGAACCCCGGCGTGCCCTGGGCCTTGCCCGCGCCGCCCACTCCGCCCACGTCGATCGCGTTTGAGGGCGCGACGTCGGCGCGCGCGGCTCCGGTGCGCATCTCGTGCGCGCGGATCTGCGAAAGGATCGATGAGATGGCGTCGGACATCGCGTGGGCTGCCGGTCGGTCTGCAGGGGATCAGGCAAGTCCCGTGCCACGGCCGCGTCGGAAAGCCGCCGCGACGGCGTGGCTCAGGCCGCCGACGCCACGTCGCGGTCGATGCCGTACTTGCGCAGCTTCTCCACCAGGGTGGTGCGGCGCAGGCCCAGCAGCGGCGCGGCATGCGCGACCACGCCGCCGGCCTGGTCCAGCGCCGCGCGCAGCAGCTCCAGCTCGATCTCGGCCATGTGCCCGCGCAGGTCGATGCCCTGCGGCGGCAGCGTGGTGGTGGGGGAGAGCTGCGCCGGGTCCGGCGCGGTGGCCGCGTGCGGCGGTTCCACCACCGGCGGGGCGACCACCGGGGCCGGCGCGGCCGGCGGGTCGAACGCCTCGCCCGCGGCCGCGGCCGCGGCGCGGTAGCGCGCCGGCAGGTCGGCCGCGCGCACGGTGCCGCCCGGGTGCAGCACGGCCAGGCGCTCGAGCAGGTTGCTCAGCTCGCGCACGTTGCCCGGCCAGGCGTAGTGGCGCAGCACCGCGATCGCGTCGGAGGCCAGCGACACCTGGCCGCGGCCGGACTCGGACAGCTGGCGGGTGATCGCCGCCACCAGGTCGGGCAGGTCCTCGCCGCGCTCGCGCAGCGCCGGCATCTCGATCGGGAACACGTTGAGCCGGTAGAACAGGTCCTCGCGGAACTCGCCGTTGGCGATGCGTTCCTCGAGGTTGCGGTGGGTGGCCGCGATCACGCGCACGTCGCACTTGATGGTGGTGGTGCCGCCGACGCGCTCGAAGCAGCGCTCCTGCAGCACGCGCAGCAGCTTGACCTGCATCGGCAGCGACATGTCGCCGATCTCGTCGAGCAGCAGGGTGCCGCCCTCGGCCATCTCGAAGCGGCCCTTGCGCTGGGTCAGCGCGCCGGTGAACGAGCCCTTCTCGTGGCCGAACAGCTCGCTCTCGAGCAGGTCGGGCGGGATCGCGCCGCAGTTGATCGCCACGAACGGCTTGTCGCGGCGCGCCGAACGGGCGTGCAGCGCGCGCGAGGCGACTTCCTTGCCGGTACCCGACTCGCCCAGGATCAGCACCGTGGTGTCGTGCGGGGCGACCTGGTCGATCATGCGGTTGAGCTGCAGCGCGGCGGCGCTGCGGCCGGTGGGGCCGAAGGTCGGCACCTCGCGGCGGGCGTCGTCGTCCAGGCGCTTGAGGCTGGCGCGGCGCAGGGCTTCCTGCAGCTGGGTGCGGCGGATCGGGAACGCCAGCGGCCACACCGACTGCGGGTGGATGGCGGCGCGCCAGGCGGCATCGGCGGCGTGGCCGGGCAGCTCCAGCACCGGCGGGTGCAGCGCCTGCGCCGCGAGCCAGGTCGCGAACGCCTGCCACGAGGCGCCGTCGCCGACGTCGCCGACCACGATCGCGACCCAGTCGCTGGCGCGCGCGCGCGACAGGTCGATGTCGGCCGCGTCGTCGACCAGGCGCGGGGTGAAGTCCATGAACTCCAGCAGGGTGGCCACGCGCTCGGCGCGGGCGCCGTCCTGGTCGAGGACGAGGATACGGGACTCGCTCATGCCGACGCCTCCGTAGCGGTGCCGGTGTTGCCGTCGCTGGCCAGGGCCTCGAGCAGCGGCAGCACTTCGTGGATGTAGGCCAGCTTGCTGACGAACGCGTCGGCACCGGCGCGCAGCGCGTGCTCGCGGTGCTCGCCGTCGTCGAAGTGGCTGGCGATGACGATGTAGGGCGGGTCGTCCTGGGCCTTGATCAGGCGCGTGGCCTGCAGCCCGCCCATCTCGGGCATGGCCAGGTCCATCAGCACCACGTCCGGGCGCAGCACCTCGCACTGGGCGATCGCCTCCACCCCGTTGCCGGCGGTGCCGGCCACGGTCAGCCAGGACAGGCGGCGGAAGTGGCGCATCGCCGCGGAGATGAAGCCGGCATGGTCGTCGACCAGCAGCACGGAAATCTGGCGCATCAGGCGGTCTCCTGCCGGACCTGGCGCGGGGCCAGGCGCTGGCGTGCGCGGGCGGGGCCGATCGCCAGCTGGTCGCGGTACTTGGCCACGGTGCGGCGGGCGATGCGGATGCCCTGGCGGGCGAGGATGCCGGCGATCACGTCGTCGGCCAGCGGGGCGTTGGCGGGTTCGTCGTCGATCAGGCGCTTGACCATCGCCTTGACCGCGCTGCCGCTGACGTCGGCGCCTTCCAGGCGCACCGCGAACAGGCGCTTGAGTTCGAAGGTGCCGCGCGGGGTCTGGATGTACTTGCCGCTCACGATCCGCGAGACGGTGGATTCGTGCACGCCGATGCTGTCGGCGACCTCGCGCAGGGTCAGCGGCAGGATCGCCTCCGGGCCCTGGTCAAGAAAGGCGCCTTGGCGTTCGACCAGCACCTGCGCGGTGCGCAGCAGGGTCTCGTTGCGCATCGACACGCCGCGCACCAGCCAGCGTGCCTCGTCCAGCAGGCCGCGCAGCACGGTGTGCTCGCTGCCGGCCAGCGCGCGCTCGCAGTGCGGTGCCAGGCGCACGCGCGGCGCGGCGCGGCGGTTGAGCGCCACCCGCCAGGCGCCGCCGGCGTGCCAGGCGAGCACGTCGGGGACGATATGCTCGTGCACGTCGGACACCGGGGCCTGCACCGGGTGCGGGCGCAGGGCCAGGATCATCGCCAGCGCCGCGCGCACGAGGGCGGCTCCGGCGCCGGTGGCGGCGGCGATCGCGGCCTCGTCGTGGGCGGCCAGCAGGTCGACGTGGTCGGCCAGGATCCGCAGCGCCAGCGCGCGGGCGGCATCCTCGGGCAGCGCGCGAAGCTGCGCCGACAGGCATTCGCGGGCGTCGGCGGCGGCCATGCCCGGCCAGTCGCCGTGCAGCAGGCGCAGGCGCAGCACGCCGACGTCGCCGGCGCGGGCCGGGAACGCGGCGCGCGCGGCGGCCAGCAGGGCGTCGAGCGGCTGCTCGAGGTAGCCGCGGTCGTCGCAGTGGTCCAGCCACCAGGCCGCGACCTCGAGGTCGGCGGGCGCCCAGTGCAGGTCCAGCAGGCGCAGCAGGCGCAGGCGCGGATCGCTCGACTCGCCCTCGGCGATGCGCGCGGAAGCGTCGTCGTCGGCCGCGCCGACGCTGCCGCCGGACAGGAAGGCCGGCTCGGGCAGTTCGTCCCAGGCCGCCGCTTCGAGCGCCGCGGTCTCGGCGGTGGACTCGTCCTCGGGTTCGTCGCCGGGCTCTTCCTGCTCCAGCAGCGGGTTGCGCTCCAGCGCCTGGCGCAGCTCCTGTTCGAGCTGCGGCGCGGTCAGCTGCAGCAGCCGGATCGACTGCAGCAGCTGCGGCGTCAGGTTGACGCCCTGGACCATGCCGACGCGAAGACTTCCTTTCATGCCCCTGACTCCCGTGCGCCGGCAGGTCGCCGGCGAGTGGAGGCATCGTGAGCGTGTCGTGACGGTTTCCGAATCGGGGCGCACCCGGGTCCGGATCGGGGCGTTCCCGGTCCGATGTCGGGGAGTCCCCGACATCGCGTCATGTTTCCGACGCGGGGGGAGCAGAAGGTGACGCGAACCGACGCGCCGCGTCACCCGCGCTCAGGGGCGATCGTGCAGCCGCATGGCGATCCGGAGCAGTTCGCCGGCATTCCGGCAGCCCAGCGCCTCCATGATCCGCGCGCGGTGGGTTTCCACGGTCTTGACGCTGATTCCGAGGTCGCCGGCGATCTGCTTGGTGGTGCGGCCGGCGCCGATCGCGTCGAGGATCTCGCGCTGCCGCCGCGGCAGCGCGTCGACGTTGCCCTCGCCGCGGGCGCCGTTGCGCAACGCCTGCAATTGCGGTGCCTGGACGTGCGGGCTGAGGTAGGTGCGGCCGGCGGCGGCCGCGCGCAGGGCGATCTCGAGCTCGGCCGGGGCGGCCTCCTTGACCACGAAGCCCATCGCACCGCGCGCCAGCGCCTCGCGCACGTGCAGGGCGTCGTCGTGCATCGACATGATCACCACCGCGCTCTCGGGGCAGGTCGCGCGCAGTTCGGCCAGGGCGTCGAACCCGCTGCGCCCCGGCATCGACAGGTCCAGCAGCACGATGTGCGGCAGGGACTCGCGCGTGCGCAGCACCGCCTCGTCGGCGTTGCTGGCCTCGGCCACGACCTCGATGTCCGCGAACGACTCCAGCAACCGGCGCAGGCCGGCACGCACCAGCGTGTGGTCATCGCAGATCAGTACTCGCAGCAACGCTACCCCCTCCGCTTGCGCGCCCACCATAGCGCGCGTCGCGGGCACGCGTCGCGCACCCCCGCGAAGTGTGACAGGTTGCTCAGGTCTCGGGCCGCGGACGCCGGCTTTCCGCCACCGCGCGCCGATGGATCCGGAACAGGTGCCGCTCCAGCGCGGCTTCCAGCGCCGGCGGCAGCGGGTCGAACCGCAGCCACACGCGCAGCCCTTCGGCGGTCTGTTCGCGCGCGAGCTCGGTCGCCGGCAGCTGCAGCGTGGACGGCAGCCAGTCGGCGGGACGGACCCGCAGCAGGCCGCCTTCGGGCGCGTCGGGCGGCGGTTCGGACAGCAGCAGGCAGGCGCCGCGCGCCGACCACTGCAGGAAGCGCACCGGGTCGGCGTCCTCGTGCCGGACGAGGCTGGCGACCAGGGTGGTCAACAGGTCGAGCTTGGCCTCGATCCGCGGCAGCGCGTGGTCGCCGCCGCTTTCGGGCTCTTCGTTGCGTGGGCCGTCCTCGACCACCGCCAGCGCGCGCAGCAGCGCCTCGGCGCTCGCGGCCAGCACGGGGTCGGTGCGGCGCGGGCGCGGCACGAACGCCGCCGGCCGCAGTTCCTCGCAGCTCAGGCTGTCGCCGAACAGCAGCTCCGCGGCGGCGGCGGGCGTGGTCACGCCAGTTCCCGCAGCCACGCGCGTGCCCCGCGCTGGTCGTGGCCGAGCTTGTCGAGCGCGCGGCCGACCGCGTCGCGCGCGGACTGGATCTCGGCCGCCAACGCCTGCTGCGCCTGGAGCAGCGCGCGCCACGGCGCCTGCGGCTGGGTGCTGAAATCGACCGCGGACACGGCCGCGACCACGGCCTGGTCGTGCGCCTGCAGTAGGGCGGTGGCGCGGTCGAAGGCGTCGGCGGCGATCGCCGCGCGCACTTCGTCCACCGGCAGCACCGGGATCACGGCCCCACCGCCGGCGCGATCGCCAGCCAGGCCGATTCGATATCGCCAAGCAGGTCGTCGACCTCGAGCAGCGGCGCGGCGTCGTTCTCGACGTTGGCCGCGAGCAGCCGCCGCTGGGCATAGTCGTACAGCGCCTGCAGCCCGTCGGCGATCTCGCCGCCGGCCTCCAGGTTGAGCGCGCCGTTGAGCCCGCCGATGATCGCGCTGGCGTCGCTGATCGCCTGCGACTTGCGGGTGAGGTCGCCGCGCTGCAGGCAGGCCGCCGCCAGTCGCGCGCGTTCACGCGCGCCGGCGAGCATCAGGGCGATCAGCCGGTGCGGGCTGGCGTCCAGCGCGGCGCTGGACACGCCGGTCTGCCGGTACTGGTTGGCGAGGTTGCGGGCGTTCATGTCAGTCCGTGGAAGGGCGCGCGAGCTGCTGGGTGAGGAAATCGCTGCTGCTCTGGAGCGAGGTCAGCAGCACGTCCAGGGCGGTGAACTGGGTGCGGTAGCGGGCCTCGGCCTGGGTCATGCGGAAGTCGAGCGCGCTGCGCTGGCTGGACAGGGCCTTGCTGCGCTCCGACAGGCTGTCGCTGCGGCTCTCGAGCAGGCCGTCGGCCTCGACCAGGCGGTCGACCACCGCATCGAGCCGCCCGACCATGCCTTCGCCGCCGGCGAACACGCGCGCCGCGGCCTCGGGGCTGGCGAGCAGGCCCTTGTCGAACGCGGCCTCGTCGAGCTTGAGCGTGCCGTCCTTGTTGATGGTGACGCCCAGCGCCTTGAGGTCGGTGACGTTGTCGCCGACCACGTCGCGCAGTTCGCGGGTGGCGTTGCGCACCATGGCGTCGCCATTGAGCGCGGCCGCGACCCGGGTGCTGGTGTTGTAGGCGGTGGTCTGGGCGATGGTGCCGAGCGCGGCGTTGTAGGCGCTGACGAAGCTCTTCAGCGCGTTGCGCTGCAGGCCGGCGTCGCCTTCGATGCGCAGTTCGCGCACGGTGCCGGGCTCGGCCTTGGTGAGCGTGAGGCTCACGTTGTCGATCGCGTCGGAAATGGTGTTCGACGAGCTGGTGCGTTCGATGCCGTCGATGCGCACGCGCGCGTCTGCTGCGGGCAGCAGCTCGCTCAGGCCCGAGACGCCGTCGGGATCGTAGGCCAGCGCCGCCAGGCCGCCGTCGCCGCCGCTGGCGGTGACGGTGAGCGCGCCGGCGCTGCCGGTGTCGACCGCGTTGAGCACCAGGTGCGGGCCGTCATCGCCGGTGACGATGCTGGCGGTGACGGTCTTGCCGCCGGCCTTGGCGTTGATCGCGTCGCGGATGTCGGCCAGGGTGTTGTCGGGCGCGCTGATCTCGACCTCGATCGAGGTCTCGCCGGCGCCGATGGTCAGGGTGCCGGTGCCGACGGCGGCGTCGGTCGCGAACGCACCGGAGGTGAGTTTCTGCGCGCTGGCCAGCGCCAGCACTTCGATCTGGTAGCGGCCCGCCGGCGCGCCGGCCTGCGTGGTCGCGCTGAAGTTGGCTTCCGGCGGCAGGATCGCCTTGCGCGCCTGCAGGTTGGCCGGCGACGTCAGGGCGTTGACCGCGGTGCCCAGGGTGGAGAACGCGCTGCGCAGCGCGCCGATCGCCGAGACCTGGGCATTGACCTGGCGTTCGCCGCGGTCGATGCGGGCATCGGCCTGGCGGCGGTCGGCGGCGACCAGCTGCGCGACCATGCCCTGCACGTCGAGCTTGCCGACGTTGCCGATGACGGTGCTCATCGCGGCGCATCCCCGCGCGGCGTCGGGGCGGCGGCATGGGCCGGGCGTTCAGGGCGCTGGCGATGCATGGCGGGCTCCTCGACGGATGGGTTGCGGGTGTCGCGGCGGAACGGGCGCCGATGGCGCGGTGGAACGGAAATTCCGCAGGCGCTGCGCGAGCCGGGTCCGGCGTGCGCGGGGCGCGGCTTGCGCAGCGCCCGCGGGAAACGACACAACGTGTTGCTGCAGAGACTGGACGATGGGCGCGATGCGCGGATGCGTGCCACGCCCACCGGGAACCGTGGATGCGCGGGCGCGGCCTTCGCCGCGCCCGCGCCTGCCATCAGCGCAGCAGGCTCAGCACGCCCTGCGTGGACTGGTTGGCCTGGGCCAGCATCGCGGTACCGGCCTGCTGCAGGATCTGGTTGCGCGAGAGCGCCGCCGATTCCTTGGCGAAGTCGGCGTCCTGGATCCGGCTGCGGGCGGCCGACAGGTTCTCCGACGAGGTCGACAGGTTGGCCACGACCGAGGTGAAGCGGTTCTGCACCGCACCCATGTCGGCGCGCGCGGTGTTGATCGCGTTCAGCGCGGCGTCCATCGCCAGCATTGCGTTGTCGGCGCCTTCGGCGGTGGAGATGTTCAGGGAAGCGAAACCGGTCTGGGCGGAGCCCACCACGGCCTCGGTGCCGTTGGTGTGGCTGGCCACGAAGCCGGCCTCGGCGAACGAGCCCGCGGTGCCGAAATTGCCGGTCATCGTGATCGCCAGGTCGGTACCGTCGGCCTTGGTGAAGGCCAGGGTGCCGGCGGCGGCGGTGCCGGTGAAGGTGATGCCCGCGGCGGTGAGCGCGGCGGCATTGGTCGAGTCGGCGAGGCCGGCGTCGATCGCAGCGGCGTCGACCGTGGTCACCAGGCCACCGGCGGAGGTCTCGTCGACGATGTCGACGCCGCCGACGCTCAGGGTGAACGTCTGGCCGTCGGCCGTCGACAGCGCGGAGGTGAACGCGCCCGACACGCCGCTGGTGGTGGCGACGGCAGCGGTGGTGGCCGACGTCCAGCTGCCCAGCGCGCTCGAACGCGCGTCGACGATGCCGGAGATGTCGATCGTCTCGCCCTGGTTGGCGCCGACCTGGAAGCTCTGGTTCTGGAACGAGCCGTCGAGCAGCTTGACGTCGTTGAAGTTGGTGGTGCCGGCGACGCGGTCGATCTCGGACTTGAGCTGCTGGGCTTCGGCGTTCAGCGCGGCGCGGTCGGAAGCGGAGTTGGTGGCGTTGCGCGACTGCACGGCCAGCTCGCGGATGCGCTGCAGGTTGTTGCCGATCTCGGCCATCGCGCCTTCCGCCGTCTGCGACAGCGAGATGCCGTCGTTGGCGTTGCGGGCGGCCTGGTCCATGCCGCGGATCTGGGTGGTGAAGCGCTGCGAGATGGCGAGGCCGGCGGCGTCGTCCTTCGCGCTGTTGATGCGCAGGCCCGAGGACAGGCGCTGCAGGCTGGTGGCGAGGTCGGCGCCGGACGCCGTCAGGTTGCGCTGCGCATTGAGCGACATCACGTTGGTGTTGATGACAGACATCTGGGTATCTCCTGGAAGGTTGGGTCCGGCGGCGACGAGAAGGCTTAGCCGGTGTTCGCAGGGTGCTGACCGGGATTGGTCCTCGCCGCTGCTGTGATGGGTAACGGCGCCCGGCTGTCAAGCTTTAGGGCCGGGCGCGACCCAAACGAAAATCCGTTACATGCGGTCGAACAGCGACATCCGCTGCACGCTGAGCATCGTCTTCTGCGCCGCTTCCAGCGCGGTGAGCTGCAGCGACAGCCGGCTGGCGGCTTCCGCGAAATCCACGTCGCGCAGTTCCGACAGCGACTGGGTGAGAGTGAGGTCGCCCGCGCTGCGCGCGTCGAGCGCGGTGTCCAGCGCGGCCAGGCGCGAACCGGTGGTCGAGCGCAGCGCCAGCATGTGGTCCTGCGCGGTGGCCAGGTCGCCGATCGCGGCGCCGACGAGGTTGTCGCGGCGCGCGCGCTCGGTGCCGGTGGCGACGGGCGCCTCGAGCGCGGCGGCGAGGCCGTCGAGCGTGGCGAAGATGTCGCGCACGGGCGCCGGTGCGATGGTGAACGCGTCGCCGGCCGCGGGCGCGCCGGTCAGCGTGAGCTGCACGCCGGCGGCCTGCAGGGTCATGCCGTCGGTGTAGGCGCCGGTGGCGAGTTCGGTGCCCGCGCCGTCGAGCACGCGCCAGGTGTCGGCGTCGGTGAATTCCACCCGCAGCGGCGCGCCGCCCCAGGCCGAATGGTCGGCGATCGCGCTGGACTGCAGCACACCGGTCCCGGTGTTGCCGGCTGCCGCGCCGCCGCGCACCAGGCCGTCGCCGGTGCGCACGCGCAGGAACACCTCGCTGCCCGGGTTGCCGTCGGCGACCCACTGGTCGGGCGCCACTTCGACCCGGTTGTGGCCGTCGTCGCCGGCATACGTCACGCCGCCGGCGTTGTCGGCGAAGGGAATCACGCCATCGCGCGAGCCGGAGAACAGGCGCCGCCCGTTGCCGTCGTCGCGGTTGGCGATCGCCAGCAGTTCGGCGCGCACGGCGCGCAGTTCGACCGCGACCGATTTGCGGTCCTCGGCCGACATGCCGCCGCTGTTGGCCTGGATCGCCAGTTCGCGCGCGCGGTTGAGCTGGGTCCCCACGTCGGAGAGCGCCGATTCCTGCGAACGCAGGCGGTGCTCGACCAGGGTGGCGTTGCGGTCCTGCTGCTGCAGCTGCGTCAGCGCGTGATCCAGGCGCTGGGCGCGGGCCATCGCGGCCGGGTCGTCGGCGGCGCGCTGCAGCTTGTTCTGGCTCACCAGTTCCTGCTGGGTGCGGGCCACGCGCGCCTGCTGCTGCAGCATGCCCTGCAGGCCCTGGGCGTAGAGCCCGGCGGTGGAGATGCGCATGGTGCTCATGGCGGTCCTTTAGCGGCGCACGGCCGACAGCAGGGTCTGGAACATCGAATCGGCGGTGCTGATCACCTGCGCCGCGGCCTGGTAGGCCTGCTGGAAGCGCATCAGGTCGGCCGCTTCCTCGTCCAGGTTCACGCCGCTGACCGATTCGCGCTCGGCGGTGACCTGGGCGTGGATCGCGGTCTGCGCCTCCAGCCCGAGGCTGGCGTGGCGCGCCTCGGTGCCCACGCGCGCGGTGAACTGCGACAGGCCCGCGGTCAGCGAGGTGCTGCCGCCGTCGAGGATCGGGCGCTGGTCGAAGGCGCCCAGCGCCAGCGCGTTGCCGTTGTCGTTCGACCGCGGCGGCGTGCGCGCCAGCGCGAACGCATCGCCGGCGGCCGGCGCGCCTTCGAGCGTGAGCGACCAGCCGGGGCCGGTGATCGGGCTGCCGGCGGTGTAGGGATAGGGGCCGGCGCCGTCGACGGTGTACTGGTCGGCGTCGATGAATTCGATGCTGGCGCCGGCGAATCCGGCGAACGCCGCGGCATCGGTGACCTGCGCCGAGGTGGCGCGGGCGTTGCCGAGGTTGTTCGCATCGGCCGAGGCCTGCAGCGGCTTGGCCGCGGCGATCTGCGAGCCGTCGGTGAGCGCGACGCGCAGGCTGGCGGCGGCGTCGGCCGTGGGGCGCAGTGCGAAGCGGTCGCCCGCGGCGGGCGTGCCGGAGATCTCGAACGCGACCCCGGCCACGCGGAACGGATCGGCCGCGGTGCCGCTGCCGGTCATCGGCACGGCCTCGCCGGTGTCGGCGCGGGTGGCGGTCCAGCCGCCGTCGAAGCGCAGCACCAGGTCCTGCGCCTTGAGCGCGGACGCATCGTCCACGCGCGTGGTGACCGTGGCGCTGCCGGTGTTGCCGGTATGGGCGTCCACGCGCGGCGGCGAGAGCGCGAAGAAATCCGCGCCCGGCGCGCCGGTGAAGTCGACGCCGGCGCGGTGGGCGGCGTTGAACCCGGTCGCGAACACGGTCGCCAGGCGGCCGAGTTCGGCGCGCGCCGGGTCGAGCACGCGCTCGCGGAACTCGAACAGCCCGCCCAGTTCGCCCGACACGCTGGTCGAGGGCAGGCGCACCTTGCCGCTGGGGCCGTCAAGCGCCAGCTGCTGGCGGTCGGGCCGCATCGGGTCGGGCACGGTGGTCAGCTGCATCGCCTGCGCGCCGAGCACCAGCGGCTGGCCACCGGCGGTGAACACGCTCATCGTGCCGTCGGGCTGGGCCACGGTCTCGGCGCCGACCAGGCCGGCCAGGCGTTCGATGCGCAGCGCGCGGGCGTCGAGCAGGTCGGGCGCGACGTTGCGGCCGCCGTCGAGGATGGCGCGGTTGAGGCCGGCGATCTCGGTCGCCAGCTGGTTGGCGTCGGACACCACGGCCTGCAGGCGCTGCCCGGTTTCCTGCTCCAGCGACGACAGCTGTCCGTCGAGCGAGCGCCAGCGCCCGGCCAGCTGCTCGCCCGCGGCCAGCAGCTGGCTGCGCGCGGTGGCCGAACCGGGTTCGGCGGTGAGCGCGTCGGCGGCGGTGAAGAACGCAGACCACTGCGAGGACAGCCCGGTCGCGGGGTTGGACACCAGCGTGTCGATCCGGCCGGCCATCGCCGAGAGCTGGCCGAGGCGGCCGAGCTCGCCGGCGCTGTCGACCTGGCGCGCGAACACCAGACCATCGGCCAGGCGCTGCAGGCCGGCCACGTCCACGCCCTGGCCGATGTAGCTGTTGCCCTGGGCCTGGCCCGGGCGCGCCGCGAGGTCGACGCGCTGGCGGCTGTAGCCGGGGGTCGAGGCGTTGGCGACGTTGTGGCTGACCGTGCCCAGCGCGCGCTGGAACGCGAGCAGCGCGGAGGTTCCGGTGCCGAGCATGCCGGTCATGGCTTATCCCCTCGTGCCCGGCGCGGTGGCCCGGGCGATGGTGGCGGCGCCCGCGGCGTCGACGGGCGCGGCGCTGGCGTACTGCACGGCCGCGTCGCTGCGTGCCGGCATCGCGGCCAGCGCGCGGTTGAGCGTGGCCCCGTTGGCGATCGCGGTGATCTTGGCCGCGTACGACGGGTCGGTCGCGTAGCCGGCCTTCTGCAGCGCGCTGGCGAAGCGGTGCACGTCGTTGCCGGTGCCGCGCGCGGCGGCGTAGCGGTCCTTGCCGATCAGGCGGGTGTAGTCGGCGAAGCTCTCGGCCACCGAGCCGTAGGCGCGGAAGTCGGCGCGCTCGTTCACGCGCCTGCCGCCCACGAATTCGTGGGTGCCGGCGTTCATCCGGTCGCCCTTCCAGCCGCCGGTGGCCTTGATCCCGAACAGGTTCATCGACGAGGCGCCTTCGCGCCCGGCGAAGCGTCGGCCCCAGCCGGTTTCCAGCGCCGCCTGCGCGACGAGCGCCTTCGCCGGCACGCCGAGTTCGGCCGCGGCCTTCTGCGCCTGCGGCCAGATCGACTGCACGAACGCTTCCGGCGAGCTGGCGTCGAGCGGCGCGTCGTCGGCGACCGCCGCGGTGGACAGGTCGAAGCCGGGATCGGCCAGCGCCGGCTGCGGCGGCGCATGCGCCTGCAGGTCCAGGCCCGGCATCGACACGCCGCTGCGGGTGGGTGCCAGCGGCAGCATGCCGGACGTGCCGGCGGGCGAGAGCGGCAGCATGCCCGGCGGCTGGCCGTGCGTGCGCAGCGGCAGTGCGGCAGGCGCGGGTGCGGACGCGCCGGTGTCGCCGGCGCTGCCTTCGAGCTGGCGGATGATCATCGGCGCCAGGCCCAGGCCGCGGCCCTTGGTCAGCTCGCGCGCGAGCTGCTGGTCGTACATGTCGCGGTAGCGGGTGTCGCCGCCCAGGCCACCGTCGGGGGTGGCGCTGCGCATGGTCTTGAGCAGCATGTGCGCGAACTGGGCCTCCAGCTCGCGCGCCGCCTTCTCCACGTCCGCGCGCGGCGTGGCCTGCGACGGCGAGAGTTC
Organism: Luteimonas rhizosphaericola; assembly: GCF_029888045.1. GTDB lineage: Bacteria > Pseudomonadota > Gammaproteobacteria > Xanthomonadales > Xanthomonadaceae > Luteimonas > Luteimonas rhizosphaericola. The sequence goes on from NZ_JARXRN010000028.1 coordinate 55,532, forward strand.
GATCGCGGTGGCGGAGGGCAGGCGCATCAGCGGGCCGGGGTCCGGGTCGTGTCGCGGCGCGCGGCGCCGACCGGCGCCGCCGCTGCGTGCGGGGCACGGATGCGTGCGGCGGCGATGGCGGCGGTCCAGTGCATGCAGGCCAGGATGCAAGCCGCGTGCCGGGCGGCGGCCGGAACGGCGACGGGCACCGGCGACTGGCCGGTGCCCGTGCCCGCACGCGCGCCGCCCGCGGTCATATGACCTCGAGCTCGGCGCGCAGCGCGCCGGCGCGCTTGAGCGCCTCGAGGATCGCGACGATGTCGCCCGGCGCCGCGCCCACGGCGTTCACCGCGCGCACGATCGATTCCAGCGACGAACCGCCCTCGAACAGGAACATGCGGCCGCCGTCCTGGGTGACTTCCAGCGTCGACTGCGGCGCGACCACGGTCCCGCCGCGGCCGAACGCGCCCGGCTGGCTCACCTGCACGCCCTCGGTCACCGAGACGGTGAGCGAGCCGTGCGAGACCGCCGCCGGCAGCACCGAGACCTGGCCGCCCATCACCACGGTGCCGGTGCGGGCGTTGACGATCACCTTGGCCGCGGCTGCGCCCGGGGTGACGTCGAGCGCCTCGAGCTGGGCGAGGAAGCCGATGCGGTCGCCCGCCGGCGGCGTGACCTCGATGGTGACGCCGTCCAGCGCGCGCGCGCGGCCGGGGCCGAAGGCGCTGTCGATGGCCGAGACGATGCGCGCGGCGGTGGTGAAGTCGGACTGGCGCAGGTTGAGCGTCACCGGTGCTGCCTGGCCCGCGCCATGCGTGGCGCCGCCGGGCGCGGCGCGTTCGACGATCGCGCCGTTGGGAATGCTGCCGCCATTGGGCGCGTTGGTGGAGATGCGCGAGCCGTCGCGGCCCGAGGCGCCGAAGCCGCTGACCACCAGCGTGCCCTGCGCGATCGCGTAGACCTGGCCGTCGGCGCCCTTGAGCGGCGCCATCAGCAGGCTGCCGCCGCGCAGCGAACCGGCGTTGCCGATCGACGACACGGTGACGTCGATGGTCTGGCCGGGCTTCGCGAACGCGGGCAGTTCGGCCTGGATCGCCACCGCGGCCACGTTCTTCAGCTGCGGGTTCACGCCCGGCGGCAGGGTCACGCCGAGCTGGTCGAGCATGGTCTTCAGACTCTGCACGGTGAACTGGGTCTGGCTGGTGCGGTCGCCGCTGCCGTCCAGGCCCACCACCAGGCCGTAGCCCACCAGCGGGTTGCCGCGCACGCCGGCCACCTGGGCCAGGTCCTTGATCCGCTCCGCCTGCGCCGGCATCGCGAACGCCAGCGACGCGACCAGAACCACCGCGACCGTAGCCCGGATAAGGCCAAAGGCCGCATCCGGGGCCTTCGCCTGCCCCAACCACGCTTTCATCGAATCCAACCGGAACATGGCGCGGCCCTCAGTACGGGAATGCAGCGGAATTGAAGAACCGGGCCAGCCAGCCCATCGCGTTCGAACGTGCCAGCGTGCCGCGGCCTCCGTAGAGGATCTGGGCTTCGCCGACGCGGTCGGACGTGACGCGGTTGTCGGGACCGATATCGGCAACGCGTACCAGCCCTTGAATCTGGACCAGCTCATCGCCCTGGTTCAGGCGCATCTGCTTCTGCCCGGCTACCCGCAAGTTGCCGTTGCCCAGGTCCTCGACCACGCTCACGGTGATGTCGCCGGCCAGCTGGTTGCTCTGGGCGCTGTCGCCGGCGCCGGCGAAGTCGCGCGAGCCCTCGATCTCGGCCTGCAGCAGCGGGCGGCCGTTGTAGGTGACCGACTGCCCGAACAGGGTGGGCGCGGCCATGCCGACGCCGCTGTCCTTGGTGACCGAGGTGCGGGCGTTGGTCTTGGCGGTAGTGTTCTCCACCAGCACGATGGTCAGCAGGTCGCCGACGCCGCGCGCCTTGCTGTCCTGGAACAGGCGCAGGCCGCGCTGGGGACCGGCGGCCGTCGCGCTGGCGTAGATCGAGCCGCCGCCGTCGCCGCTGGCCGCCACCGTCATCGGCGCGGCCGCCGGATAGCCCGGCTGCGCCGCGGCCGCGTAGGCGGGTGCCGGGTAACCGGGCGCGTAGCCCGGCGCGCCGGCGGGCGCGGCGAACGGGCGCGCATCGCCCACCACCGTGGCGCAGCCGGTGAGGGCCAGCGCGAGGCCAATGCTCAGGAACGCTTTCATCGGCGTGCTCACAGTTTGTTGTTAAGGTAGGCGAGCATCGAATCGATGGTCGTGATCGCCTTGGCGTTGGTTTCGTACGCGCGCTGGGTCTCGATCATCGACACCAGCTCCTGCACGACGTTGACGTTCGAGCCTTCCAGCGAGCCCTGGACCAGCAGGCCCATGCCGTTCTCGCCGGGCGCGCCGCTCTGCGCCGGGCCGCTGGCGCCGGTCTCGATGTAGAGGTTCTCGCCCTTGGCCTGGAGGCCGGCGGGATTGACGAAGTCGGCGATGGTGAGCGCACCGACCTGCACCGCCTCGGCCTGGCCGGCGAGCTGTACGCTCACGGTGCCGTCGGCGCCGATGGTCACCGCCTGCGCGCCTTCGGGTAGCTGCAGGCCGGGCTGGATCGGGAAGCCGGAGTTGTTCACCAGCTCGCCCTGGGCGTTGATCTGGAAGCTGCCGTCGCGGGTGTAGGCGGTGCTGCCGTCGGGCATCAGCACTTCGAAGAAGCCGCGGCCGTTGATTGCCACGTCCAGCGCGCCACCGGTCTGGCCGAGGCTGCCCTGGGCGAATTCCTTCGAGGTCGCGGCCACGCGCACGCCGGTGCCGACCGACAGGCCGGTGGGCAGGGTGGTCTGTTCCGAGGTCGCGCCGCCGGGCTGGCGGGTGGTCTGGTACAGCAGGTCCTCGAAGCTGGCGCGGTCGCGCTTGAAGCCGGTGGTGTTGGTGTTGGCGAGGTTGTTGGAGATGACCGCCATGCGCGTCTGCTGCGCGTCGAGGCCGGTCTTGGCGATCCATAGAGCCTGGGTCATGGCGGGTTGCTCCGGTGGGCGCGCGTCAGCGCGAGGACAGCAGGGTGTTGGCCGCGCGGGCGGTCTCGTCACCGCTGTGCAAGACGCGTACCTGCATCTCGAACTGGCGGGCGAGTTCGATCATCGACACCAGGCTGCCGGCGGCGTCGACGTTGCTGCCTTCGCGCACGCCGGCGGTGAGCACGGTGCCGGCGGCCGGCGCGGGCGGCTGGGTGCCCGGGGCGGGGCGCATCAGCCCGTCCTCGCCGCGGACCATGTCGCGGGTGGCGGCGGCCACCACCTGCAGGCGGCCGGCTTCGGCCATGGTCGCCATCGGCTGGCCCTGCGGCACCACCGAGACGGTGCCGTCGCCGCCGATCTCGATCGCGTCGCTCGGCGGGATCGCCATCGGCGCGCCGCCGGCATCGAGCACCTGCAGCCCGCTGGCGGTGGTCAGCAGGCCGTTCTGGTTGAGCTTCAGGTCGCCGGCACGGGTGTAGGCCACCGCGCCGTTGCGGTCCTGCACCGCCAGCCAGTGGCCGGGCTGCAGGGCGACGTCGAGCGGGTTGCCGGTGGTGGTGAGCGCGCCGGGGGCGTCGCTGACGCCGAGCGTGCGCTGCACGGTGGCCACGCGCGAGGCGAAGCCCGGGCCCTCGACCGGCGAGGCGACGGTGCCGCTGAGCGTGGCCTGGAAGCCGGTGGTGTCGACGTTGGCGAGGTTGTGCGAGACCGCGGCCTGGCCGCGCAGGGTGGCGCTGGCGCCGGTCATCGCGATGTAGAGGGACTTGTCCATGCGGGCCTCGGTGCGGCGGTCGGTCGGGCGCGTGGCGCCCCGGTCCGGTGTCGCTGCAACTGCCGTGCCGCGGCGGCGTCGCGCCTGCCGTCGCCGCCGGCCGGGGCCGGCGGCGCGGGTTCGGTCAGCGGATGTTGATGACCGTCTGGGTCAGCTGGTCCTGGGCCTGGATCATCTGCGCGTTGGCCTGGAAGTTGCGCTGCGCGGTGATCATGTTCACCAGCTGCTCGGTCAGGTTGACGTTCGAGGCCTCCAGCGCGCCGCCCTGGATCTGGCCGAAGGACGCGGTGCCGGCGGCGCCGCGCAGCGCCTGGCCGGAGCCGAAGGTCTCGGCCCAGGCGTTGTCGCCGATCGGCTGCAGGCCCTGCGGGTTGGCGAAGTTGGTCAGCGCCACCTGTCCCAGCGCGGTGGATTCGCCGTTGCTGTAGCGGGCGCTGACCACGCCTTCCTCGGAGATCTCGATCGCGCTCAGGCGGCCGGTGGCATGGCCGTCCTGCACCAGCGCCGAGACGCCGAAGCGGTCGCCGTACTGGGTGGAGCCGTCGAACTCCAGGGTGATGTCCATCGGCCCGGCGCCGCCGGGCGGGGTGAACGTCGGCAGCGGGATCTCGCCGTTGGCCGGGACGACCAGCTCGCCGGTCTCCGAGTACTGCAGGGTCTGCGGGCCGCCCACGGTGACGCCATCGATCTGGCTGTGCACCTGCCACTCGTTCGGGTTGGCGGTGCGCACGAAGTACATCGACTGCGAATGCGCCGCGCCCAGCGAGTCGTACACCCGCACCGAGGTGGTGTGGTTGTAGGTTTCCGGGTCGTTCGGGTCGAACGGCGTGGTGGCCGGCGGCGTGGCATTGCCGGGCAGGTTCAGGCCGACGTCGATCTGGCCGGTGGCGCGCGGCGGCGCGTCGCCGGTGGCCAGGCGCAGGTCGGACATGCGGCCGGTGTCGAAGCCTTGGCCGCTGGCGTTGGGCAGGAACACCTGCAGCCGCTGCCCGGTCGGGTTGACCACGTAGCCCTCGCGATCGGCACCGAAGTTGCCGGCGCGGGTGTACGACAGCCCGGCGCCGCCGGACAGGGTGAAGAAGCCTTCGCCGGTCAGCGCCATGTCCAGCGACTTGCCGGTGTAGTCGACATTGCCCTGGGCGAACTGCTGGGCCACGCGCTGCAGCCGCGTGCCGGCGCCGATGGCGTTGTTCGACAGGCCGTAGCCGGACACCGCGAACACGTCGCCGAACTCGCCGCGCGAGGCCTTGAAGCCGGCGCTGTTGGCGTTGGCGATGTTGTTGGAGGTGATGTTGAGGTCGGCCGAGGCCGCGTTCATGCCGCTCAGCGAGATGAGGAAACTCATGGTGTGCTCCTGGGAAGGTCCGGCGCGCGCGCGGACGGGCGGGCCGGCGGTCAGCCGATGCGATGGATCGCGGAGAGCGGCACTGCGCCCAGGCCCGCGAGGTTGAGGGACAGTCCGGTGGGTTCGATCGTCACGCTGTCCACGCGCGCGCTGGCGCGCACGGCGAGCAGGTCGGCGTCGACGGCGGACGGATCGCTGCCGCCGGTGACGGCGCGGAAGCTGTAGGTGCCGGCCGCGACCGCGTTGCCGGCCTCGTCGCGCCCGTCCCACTCGAACGGGGTGGCGCCGGCGGCGCCGGCCTCCACGGTCATGCGGCGCACGCGGTTGCCATTGGCGTCGACCACGTCCAGCGTCACCGGCCCGGCCGAGCGCGCCGCGATCTCGCCGCGCAGCCCGGCGCCGGCGGCCAGGTCGACCGATTCGATGCCGACCACCGCCTCGCGGCCTACCAGCGCGGCCGCGCGCAGGGTCTGGTCGGATTCCATGACGCTGGCCATCGCCGCCATCGCGCCCTGCATCCCCTCGATGCCCTGGACGGTGGAGAACTGCGCCAGCTGGCCGAGGAACTGGTTGTTGTCCAGCGGCTTGAGCGGATCCTGGTTCTTCATCTGCTCGGTCATCAGGTGCAGGAAGTCGGCCTGGCCCAGCGTGGTGCTGCGCGCGGCCTGCTGCTGGCCGAGGCCGAGCGAGGCGTAGTCGGTGCCGTTGGCGATCGTGGTCATCGTGGATCCTCGTGAGGGCGCGCTCAGCGGCCCATGTTCAGGGTGGCCATGGCGAGTTCCTTGGCGCTGTTGAAGACCTCGACGTTGGCCTGGTAGCTGCGCGAGGCGGAGATCAGGTCCACCATCTGCGCCACCGGATCGATGTCGGGCGCGTAGACGTAGCCTTCGGCGTCGGCCAGCGGATGGCCGGGTTCGTAGCGCTTGAGCGGCTGCGCGGTGCTGTCGTTGACCGCGTCCACGCGCACCCCGGCCAGCGCCGGGTTGCCGTCGATCGGCGTGGCCGAGAACACCGGCTGCTTGGCGCGGAAGACGTCGTCGGGATTGCCGCTGACCGAGTTGGCGTTGGCCAGGTTGGAGGCGATGGTGCTCAGGCGCACCGACTGCGCATTCATCGCCGAACCGGCGACGTCGAAGATCGGCAGGTTGCTCATGGGCGGGCTCCGGTCATGGCGGTCACTGGCCGGTGATCGCGGTCAGCATGCCGCGCACCTTCGACTCGACGAACGACATCGAGGCGCGGTATTCGAGCGTGGCCTGGGCGTAGACCGCGTTCTCGCGATCGCCGTCGACGGTGTTGCCGTCCAGGCTGGGTTGTGACGAGGCGCGGGCGTAGCGGGCGCCTTCCGCGGCGCCGGTGATGGCGTCGCCGCCGGCCGCGGTGGCCGGGTGCAGCGCCGCCGAGAGCGCGCGGTTGAAGTCCAGGTCCACGGCCTTGTAGCCGGGGGTGTCGGCATTGGCGATGTTCGCGCTGAGCAGCTGCAGGCGCTGCTCGCGCAGGGCGAGCGCGGTGCCGTGGATGCCAAGGAAGTTGGACATGGGCCCTCCGTGGGGCGGAATACGCCCGGGAAGGCAGGCAAGCGGTGTGCCAGCGCGGCGGTTGCGGGGGTGTTGCAGCCGCCGCGTGCGGCCGGGCGGCCGGGCGGTCGCAAGGTCGGGGCGGCATGGACACCCGGCGAGGCTGCCTGGCGAACCGGTCCGGATGCGCGCTGGCGTCCGCCCCGCAGGATCGGACCGCCCGGGACGCCGCGCCCTGACTCACCGTCCGTGTGTCCTCAAGCGCCTCGCAAGGCGTTGAAACGACTGGACTTGTCCTCCGCCGCCGGGCACGCGGCCCGCGAACCCTGCCCGCTAGGCCAGCGCGCTCACCCGGGCCGAGACCCGCTGCGCCAGTTCGCGCTCGGAGTACTTGGGCACGAAGTCGTCCGCGCCCACGCGTTCGACCATCGCCTGGTTGAACACGCCCGACAGCGAGGTGTGCAGCAGCACGAACAGGCCGCGCAGGGCGGGGTCGCGACGGATTTCCGTCGTCAGGGTGTAGCCGTCCATCGCCGGCATCTCGATGTCGGAAATGACCATCGCGTAGCGGTTGCCGGGCGGCTCGCCGTTGCGCACCAGCGCCTGCAGGTGGTCCAGGGCCTGGCGCCCGTCGGACAGCAGCACCGCTTCGAGCCCGAGCTGTTCGAGCACGGTGCGGATCTGGTTGCGGGCCACGCGCGAGTCGTCCACCACCAGCACTTCGCGCGGCCCGCCGCCGGAGGGCAGGGCCGCGATGGTGCCCAGGTCGCTGCCGCGCGGGGCCGATTCGGCCAGCACGCTTTCCACGTCGATCAGCTGGATCAGCTCGCCCTGGTGGCGGGCGACGCCGGTGAGGTAGTGGCTGTCGCCGCCCAGGTCCGGCGGCGGCTGGATGTGTTCGACCGCGATGTTCACGATCCGGTCCACGCCGGCCACCAGGAAGCCCTGGACGGAGCGGTTGAACTCGGTGACCACCAGGTAATGCGGCTCGCCCGCGTCTTCGCCGTCGTGCCCGATCGCGCGCGCCAGGTCCAGCACCGGCACGCTGCGGCCGCGCACGTCGGCCGCGCCGGCGAAGGCGTGGGGCAGTTGCGGCAGGGTGAACAGCGGCGGCCGCTGCAGCACTTCCTTGACCTTGAACACGTTGACGCCAAAAAGCTGACGGCTGCCCAGCCGGAACAGCAGCAGCGCCAGCCGGTTGTGGCCGGCCAGCCGGGTGCGCTGGTCGATACGGTCAAGCAGGTCCTGGCTCATGGAGCAGTGTGTCGGCCGCGATCGGCGGATCTTGAGGGGTTCGGTTCGCTGCTCCCGACACTCGAGCTTCTCTCTCTGCACCGAAGCCCGCCACGGGCTTCGGATTGACGCCCCGCCCTGCTGGCCGGGTACCGCTTTTCCCTCGGTCAGCGCCGCTTCGCGGTCCGGCCCGGCGCAGCGCGCCGGGCGTTCGCGTGGATGCGCGGCATGCCGTGCAAACCATCCACGCTTACCCTGCCCTGACTCGGGCGCGCGCCATCCATGGCGCGCTTGGCGCGGCACCCGGCCAGCAGGGCGGGGCTCGTCGGCCCTCGCCGCCTGCCGCGGGCGGCGAGATGCCTGGCACAGTGTCGGCACATCCGGACCTGTGCTGGCTCATCCTCGCGAGCGGGAGCCGGAAGACCGGAAGCAATTGACGGTCGGCTGGGTCTTCGCGTCAGAAGCCTGCCGAAACGTATGGCCCAGCGCCTTGATGCTCCCGCTGCCCCGTGCGCTTTCAGAGGGAAGGCTGCGACTTTGTCACTGACAGGGTCACGGATGTTGATGGCGCGGGGCGCTGCCGAGCACTGTGTTCCAACGACCCGATCCCGAGGCCTCGATAGCCGTGTCCTTCCGGCCGGGGGTCGCGGCAAAGCGCGCCAAGGATGGCGCGCGCCCGAGTCGGGACAGGATGTCCCGACCGAGGGAAAAGCGACCCCCGGGCGGGGAGGGCGCGACGTCCTACCGAAGCGCGCGTCTGGTTTCGGCCGCACATCAAGGCACGCCGCTTGCAGCTTCGCCGGCGAAGGCCGATCCACAGGAGTCACCCATGCCTACCGGAGGTTTCCGCAACTCGGTCCACGCCAGGCGCGCCGTGGTCTGGATCGCGATCGTGCTGGCGTTGGCGCTGGCCGCTGCGGTCAGGCCGGCGTGGGCGCAGGACATGCAGCCGCTGGCGTCGATTTCCGAAGCGGCGATCACCGCGCTGGGCGCCGGCGACGCGCAGTCGGCCGAAGCCGTGCTGGCGCATTCGCTGCGGCTGCCGCGCTGCAGCCAGCCGCTGCAGGCCGTGGCCACGGGGCCGACCACCGCCCAGGTACGCTGCGACGACCAGCCCGGCTGGCGCCTGTACGTGCCGGTGCGCGTGCGCCGCGAAGCCGACGTGGTGGTGCTGCGCACGCCCGCCGCGGCCGGGGTGCCGATCACCGCCGACCAGCTGGTGGTGCAGCGCCGCGACATCGGCGCCGAGGGCGGCGCCACCTTCGTCGACCCGGCCAGCCTGGTCGGCCGCGTACCCAGCCGCGCCATGGGGCCGGGCATGGTGCCGACCGAGGACGACCTCTCGCTGGGCGCCCCACTGCGCCGCGGCGACCCGGTGGTGCTGGTCTCGCGCACCGGCGGGGTGGAGGTGCGGATGCCCGGCCGCGCGCTGGGACCGGCCCAGGCCGGGGGGCGGATCGGGGTCGAGAACACGTCCTCGCGCCGCGTCCTGCGGGGCCGCCTGGTGGCCGAGGGCATCGTCGAGCTGCTGCCGTGAGCCTGAACGAATCAATCTGCGACCGGGTTCAAGTTCCTCCGGGGGGTGCCGTTACAGTGCTCGAACAGGCACCCCCAGGAGCACGCCATGACCCACAAGATCGACGGCACAGGCCCGATCGCGCGCCCCCCCGAGACGGCCAGCCGGCCGCTTCCGGTGACGCGCGCCGGCGCCGAACGCAGCGCCCCGGTGGGCGCGGCGGAGAGCATCCGGCTGACCGGCGAGGCCGAAGGCCTGCAGGCGCTCGAGCGCCAGCTCGGCGCCGGCCCGGCCGGAATCGACCTGGCCCGCGTCAACGAACTGCGCGCGGCGATCGCCGACGGCAGCTATCGCGTGGACGCCCAGGCCGTGGCCTCGCGCATGCTGGATCTCGAGCGCCAGCTGGGAGGCTGACGTGAGCGCCGCGCTGGCCATCGAGCATCCGCTCGAGGCGCTCGAGCGCGCGCTGGACGCCGAGCGCCGGGCGCTGCTGGACAACGACGTCGACGCGCTGCTGGCGTCGACCGCCGACAAGCTCGCCGCGCTGCGGCGGGCCGAATCCGCGCAGCCGGGCATGATCGCCGCCGAACGCCTCGAGGCGCTGCGGCTGCAGAACCAGGCCAACGGCGTGCTGCTTTCGCGCCGCCGGCGCGAAGTCGGCTGGGCGCTGCGCCACCTGGGCCGCGTCGAATCCACCGGCGTGTACGATTCGCGTGGACAGCCCGGCGCCCGACCCCAGGCGCGCTGTCTGGGAGTGGGATGAGCGAACACGGGCACGACCGCCACGACACACATGCCGCCGCGCTGGGCGATGGCGACATGGGCTGGGCCTTCGGCATCACCGAGAACGCGGTGATGCTGCTCGACGGCGAGCGCCGTCCGCTGCGGGTCAATCCGGCCGCACGGGCGCTCGCCGCGCGGGTGCTGCCCGATGGCCAGGCCGACGGGCTGCTCGCGCTGCTGCCGGACGAGGCCTGGGCCCACGCACGCATCGGTGGACGCTGGGCGGGCGAGCTGGTGCTGCCCGACGGCGTGGTGCTCGAGATCGTGCTGCGCGACGGCCACGACGCCGGCACCGACCTGATCCTGGTCATCCTCGACGACGTCAGCCAGCGCACCGCGCGCCAGGTCGAGCTGCAGCAGCGCCACGACGAGCTGCAGGCCGCGCACCGGCGCCTGGCCGGCGCGCAGGAACAGCTGCTGCAGTCGGAGAAGATGGCCTCCATCGGCCTGCTCGCCGCCGGCGTCGCGCACGAGATCAACAACCCCATCGGCTACGTGCACTCCAACCTGGGCACGCTGCAGGAATACATCGGCGCGCTGTTCGCGCTGATCGAGCATCAGGACGCCGCGCTGCTGGCCACCGGTCCGTCGGCGCGCGAGGAGATCCGCGCCCAGCGCGAGCGCCTGGACATCGACTTCATCCTCGGCGACCTGCCCAAGCTGATGGCCGAGTCGCGCGAGGGCATCGAGCGCGTCACCAAGATCGTGCAGGACCTCAAGGAGTTCTCCTACGTCGGCCGCGGCGACACCATGCGCCCTTCGGACCTGCACAAGGGCCTGGAGTCCACCCTCAACATCGTCTGGAACGACCTCAAGTACAAGGTCCGGGTGGACAAGCACTACGGCCAGCTGCCGCTGGTGGAGTGCCACATGTCCGAGATCAACCAGGTGCTGGTGAACCTGCTGATCAACGCCGGCCAGTCGATCGACAACCGCGGCACGATCACCATCACCACCGGCGCCGAGGACGGCGAGGCCTGGATCAGCATCGCCGACAGCGGCTGCGGGATCGCGCCCGACGTGCTGCCGCGCATCTTCGACCCGTTCTACACCAGCAAGCCGATCGGCCGCGGCACCGGGCTGGGGCTGGCGATCGCCTACAGCATCGTGTCCAAGCACCACGGCCGGATCGAGGTCTCGAGCGAAGTGGGCGTGGGCACCACCTTCCGCGTGGTGCTGCCGGTGGTGCAGCCGCCGGGCGGCCAGGCGCAGGATCAGAAGTCGGAGTAGTCGTCGTCGCGCAGCCGCTCGTGCGAGCGGAACGCGGCCTCGATGTGGCTGCGCAGTTCGTCGTCGTTCCAGGGCTTGGTGAGGAAGCGGTAGATCGAGCCGCGGTTGATCGCCTCGGTGATCGTCGCCAGGTCGGTGTAGCCCGACAGCACCATGCGCACGGTGTCCGGGTACAGGTCGCGCACCTTGGCCAGGAATTCGGTGCCGCTCATGTCCGGCATGCGCTGGTCGGAGACGATCACCTGCACGGTGTTGCTGGCCAGCAGGTCGAAGGCCTCGCGCGTGCTGCTGGCGGTGAGCACCTTGTAGCCGTCGCGGCGGAACAGCCGCACCAGCGAGCGCAGCACGTTCTCCTCGTCGTCGAGCAGCAGCAGGGTGCGCTCCGGACGCGTGGCGGCGAACGCCGACGGCAGCAGGAAGCGGCGCTGCACCAGCGGGTCGAGCACGTCCGCCGGCAGCGGCGGGCTGAACAGGTGGCCGAGGAAGAAGTCGCAGTGGTTGCGGCGCAGGAAGCCCAGCTCGGCCTCGGTCTCCACGCCCTTGGCGATCAGCTTCATGTTCAGCCGGTGGCCCATGGCGATGATGCCGCGCACGATCGCCGCGCTGCGCGGGTCGCTGGCGACGTTGCGGATGAACCCGCGGCCGATCTGCAGCCGGTCCAGCGGGTACTGGCCGAGCGCGGCGAAGCTCAGCCCGCCCTTGCCGAAGTCCTGCACGGTCAGGGTGGCGCCGAGCATGCGCAGGCCGGTCAGGGTTTCGTGGATGCGGTGCGCATCGAGCGCCAGCGCGCTCTCGGGCAGCTCGAACTCGAACGAGGCCGCGCGCAGCTGGTGCTGGTGCAGGCGCTCGCCGATCGCGTCCAGGCAGTCGGGCCGCGCCAGCAGCACGCTGTCGATGTGCACCGACAGCATCAGGTAGTCCAGGCCGCGCTCGCGCCAGGCCACCAGCTGGCGCATGGCCGCATCGATCACCCACAGCCCCAGCCGGCTCGACAGGCCCGCGCGCTCGACCCGCGACAGGAACCGGCTCGGGCGCAGCATGCCGTGGTTGGGCGAATCCCAGCGCAGCAGCGCGGCCACGCCCACCAGGCTGCCGTCCTGGGCGGCGACCTGGGGCTGGAAGTACAGCCGCATCTCCTCGCGCTCGAGCGCCTCGACGAACCGGTCGGCGAATCCGGCCTCGGACGCGGGCCGCGTGGGCGCGCCGGAATACAGGCCGACGTTGTTGTGCCCCGCGCGCTTGCTCTCGCGCAACGCGCGCTCGGCGCCGGCCAGCAGGGCGGCGGCGTCGGCGCCGTGGTCGGGAAACACCGCGATCCCGATCGAGACGGTCATCGGCAGGGTGTAGGGCGGGATCGACAGCGGATCCTCGAGTGCGTCGCGGAACTGTTCGGCCAGCACTTCGCCGCCCGGCTCGCCCTCGCGGTAGGCCACGCAGGCGATGAATTCGTCGCTCGACAGGCGCCACAGCGACGCTTCCTCGGGCATGGTGGTGCGCAGCCGCTGCGCCACCGCGGCCAGCACCTGGTCGCCGACCTCCTCGCCCATGTTCACGTTCACCAGCTGCAGCATGTCGATGTCGACGTGCAGCAGCGCCACGCTGCGCCGGCTGGCGCGCGCGGCGGAGAGGATCGCGGTGAGGCTGGGACCGCCGGCGCCGAGCCGGTACAGCGAGGTCACCGGGTCGAGCGGGACCCCGCTGGGTTCCTGGTAGCCGAAATTCATAGGGCGGAAGGGTAGCCGGTCGACGCGCCCGCAGGATGGCGGGGCGGTCGCCTGGCGCGGACTGCGAGTGCGCGCCGTCGTGCTGCGCGCACGGATCGCCGACACCCGTCGCGATGCGCCCTGGTGCACTATATTGGTGCAATGTCGCCGCCGCCCGCCTTCGATCCCGCGCTCGATGCCCTGGTCACGCCGGTGCTGCGGGCCGACCGTCATGGCCGGGTGGTGGCCTGCAACCAGGCCTTCGCGCGCTGGCTGGGGGTGAGCCAGAAGCGGCTGCCGGACCAGCCGCTGGTGGCGCTGGAGGCCGAGGGCGACGGCCTGCGCGGCGCGCTGCAGGCGCTGGACGAGGCCGACGGCTCGCGCCGCCTGCGGCGGGTGGCGCTGGCCTTCCTCGGCGGCGAACCGCGCTTCGCCGACGTATGGCTGACGCGCGAGGCCGACGGCGGCACCCTGCTCGAGGCGCACCCGGTGGACGAGTTCCCCGGCGAGGATCCCACCCGCGCCCTGCCGCTGGCGCTGTCGGCCGCGCTCAAGGGCTTGGCGCACGAGTTGCGCAACCCGCTGGCCGGGCTCAAGGGTGCGGCGCAGCTGCTCGGGCGGCGCGCCGGCGATGCCGATTCGCGCGAACTGGTCGACCTGATCGCCACGGAAGTGCAGCGCCTGACCCAGCTGGTCGACCAGCTGATGTCGCCGGCGCCGCCGCGCCCGCACCAGCCGCTCAACATCCACGGCGCGCTGGAACAGGTGGTGCGGCTGGCCGAACAGGAGGCCGGCTGGGCCGTGCGCCTGGTGCGCGACTACGACCCCAGCCTGCCGCCGCTGCGCGGCGATCCCGACCGCCTCACCCAGGCGGTGTGGAACCTGGTGCGCAACGCGATCCAGGCCGGCGCGGCCAACGTCAGCCTGCGCACCCGGGCCGAGTTCGGCGTGCGCATCGGCGAACAGGTGCATGCGCTGGCGCTGCGGATGGAGATCGTCGACGACGGCCGCGGCGTGCCCGAGGCCCTGGCCGAGCAGATCTTCCTGCCGCTGGTGTCCGGGCGCGCCGACGGCAGTGGCCTGGGGCTGGCGATGGCGCAGCAGGTGGCGCGCGAGCACGGCGGCTCGCTCGGCTACCGGTCGCGCCCGGGCCATACCGTATTCACCCTGCTGTTGCCGCTGCCCGACGGCGATGGCGACGATCCGCCGCCCGCCGCCGATCGGGCGGCAAAACCATGAGGCCATGCGATGTCGAATGAAGCCGCCAGCGTGTGGGTGGTCGACGACGACCGCTCCGTTCGGTTCGTGCTGGCCACCGCGCTCAGCGACGCCGGCTACGAGGTGTCCGGCTTCGATTCGGCCGATGCGGCGCTGTCCGCGCTCGGGTCGCGGCCGGCCCCGCAGCTGCTGTTCACCGACGTGCGCATGCCCGGCGACGACGGCCTGGTGCTGCTGGAGAAGATCAAGCAGGCGCATCCGCAGCTGCCGGTGGTGGTGATGTCGGCCTACACCGACGTGGCCAGCACCGCGGGCGCCTTCCGCGGCGGCGCGCACGAATTCCTGTCCAAGCCCTTCGACCTGGACGAGGCCGTCGGCCTGGCGGCGCGGGTACTGGGCGAGCGCGCCGAGGCGGATGCCGCGCCGCCCGAGGTCGAGCCGGCCGGCGACGTGCTGGTGGGCGATTCGCCGGCGATGCGGCAGCTGTTCCGCGCGATCGGGCGCCTGGCGCAGGCGCCGCTGACGGTGCTGATCACCGGCGAGACCGGCACCGGCAAGGAGCTGGTCGCGCGCGCGCTGCACCGCGAATCGCCACGCGCGCGGCAGCCGTTCGTGGCGCTCAACACCGCCGCGATCCCGGCCGAACTGCTGGAAAGCGAACTGTTCGGCCACGAGGCCGGCGCGTTCACCGGCGCGGCGCGACGCCACATCGGCCGCTTCGAACAGGCCCATGGCGGCACCCTGTTCCTGGACGAGATCGGCGACATGCCCGCCTCGCTGCAGACCCGCCTGCTGCGGGTGCTGGCCGAGGGCGAGTTCTTCCGCGTCGGCGGGCGCGAGCTGATCCGGGTCGACGTGCGCGTGATCGCCGCCACCCACCAGGACCTGGAGACGCTGGTGGGCGAAGGCCGCTTCCGCGCCGACCTGCTGCACCGGCTCGACGTGGTGCGCCTGCGCTTGCCGCCGCTGCGCGAGCGCCGCGGCGACGTGCCCGCGCTGGCCGAGCGCTTCCTGCACGAGGCCGCGGAGAAGTTCGCCGCGCCGGCCAAGCGGTTCTCGAAGCCGGCGACCGATCGCCTGCTGGCGCACCACTGGCCGGGCAACGTGCGCGAGCTGGAGAACCTGTGCTGGCGCCTGGCCGCGCTGGCGCCGGCCGACACCATCACCGGCGCCGACCTCGACGGCATGCTGCAGTCCGGCGGCCCGGCCAGCGCCGACTGGGACGCGGTGCTCAAGGCCTGGGCGCGCGACCAGCTGGCCGCCGGCACCGCCGACCTGCACGCGAAGGCGCGCGAGCGCTTCGACCACGCGCTGCTGGAGGCGGCGCTCGAACACACCGGTGGCCGCCGGACCGAAGCCGCGACCCGCCTCGGCCTGGGACGCAACACCGTCACCCGCAAGCTCGGCACCAGCCGCCGCCCGCGCCGCACCTGAGCGAGTCGCCCCGCATCGCCCAGGCAGCCCGCACACGTAGCCCGGATAAGCGAAGCGCATCCGGGGATGCGCGCTCTCCCGGGTGCGCTGGCGCTTACCCCGGCTACGATCCCTCCGCCTCATGTCGTCACCGCCTGTTCGCAGTCGCGACCGCTCTCACCCGATTGCCCATTCCCCGATGCGGCGTGTCTGCCTGTTCGAGGTGCAGTCGCGTAGCCCGGATAAGCGAAGCGAATCCGGGAATGGGCGTTCTCCCGGGTGCGCTGGCGCTGACCCGGGCTACGATCCCTCCGCCTCATGTCGTCACCGCCTGTTCGCAGTCGCGACCGCGCTCATCCGATCGCCCGTTCCTCGCGTGCGGCATGTCTGCGCCGGCGACGCGCAGTCGCGCCAGGCGCACGTCGGAAACTGCACCGAAGCCCACCGCCGTCGGGCCGCGACACCATTGCGCCTTGGACGCATCCGTGTTCCCGGCTACGCTCGAACGCCCGCTACGGGCGCCTGGCGCGTGCCTGCGCCCGCGTTCCTGCCGAACTCCCCCATGTCCGATCCCGCCACTCGTGCCTCCCATCGTCCCCCGACCATCGCGCTCGCGCTCGCCGCCGCGCTGCTGCTGTCGGCGTGCGCGTCCGCGCCGCGCACCGTCGACGCGCCGGCGCCCGCACAGGCCGCCGCGTCGCCACCGGAGATCGCGCGCACGGGCACCGTATCGCGCGCGGTGGCCAATCTCGCCTCCGCCTCCGGCAGCCTGGTCAGCGGGCGCATGCTGGTCACCGCGCTTCCCGACGGCGTACGCGTGCGTGGCCAGGTCGGCGGCCTGGTGCGCAACGGCGCGCACGGCCTGCAGGTGCACGAACGCGGCGACTGCAGCGCGGTCGACGCCCGCAGCGCCGGCCGCTATTACGATCCGCTCGCCGGCACGCGCCAGGACGGCGCGGTCGGCGAGGCGCCGGGACGGATCGTCGCCGGGCCCGACGGCGTGGCCACGGTCGACATGACCGTCCGCGGCGCGGTGCTCGGCGGCGGCGCGGACAACGACATCCTCGGTCGCTCCCTGCTGGTCCTCGGCGCCACGCCGGGCGCGATCAGCGCGCGCGTGGCCTGCGGCGTCATCACCGCGGGTGAATGACGCCGCCGCTAGCCTTCGCAAGCTCGAGCCTACGAGGAGATCCACGATGCGCCACGCCACGCTGCTGATCCTGCCCGCCGCGCTGATGCTCGCCGCCTGCCAGCCGCAGACGCCCGCCGACGATGCCGCCACCCCGCCGGTCGATCCGGCAGCGCCCGCCGCGAGCGGTACGGCCGCGACCGCGCCCGACCCGGCGATGCCGGAGGCCGACGCGCAGACGGGCATGGCCGCGGCCACCGCCACCCTCGCGCCCACCGAAGGCAACGAGGTCGCCGGCCGGCTCGAGTTCAGCAGCGTGGACGGCGGGATCCGCATCACCGGCGAGGTCACCGGCCTGGAAGCGGGCAGCGAGCACGGCTTCCACGTGCACGAGACCGGCGACTGCAGCGCGCCCGACGGCACCAGCGCCGGCGGCCACTTCAATCCTGCGACCACCGCGCACGGGCGCGTCGGCCAGGGCGAGCACCACGCCGGCGACAGCGACAACATCGTCGCCAACGACCAGGGCACCGCGATGGTCGACACCCTGCTGCGCGGCGCGACGCTCGACCAGGGCGAGACCGGCATCATCGGCCGCGGCGTGATCGTGCACGCCGATCCGGACGACTACACCACCCAGCCGACCGGCAATGCCGGCGACCGCCTCGCCTGCGGCGTGATCGAAGCCCGGTGACGCGACCCCGCGGGTGACGGACTGTCGCGGCGCAACCGGCCGCGACGGTTCCGGTCCGTTCGACACGCGAGGCCGGGCAACCCGCGCATTTCGCCGCCCGGATAAGGCCAACGGCCGCATCGGGGGCGATGCCCGCACCGAATCCGTGCCGCTTCGCGACAGCGTCGTGCTGCGCGGGTGACGTCCCCAGCGCGTGGACCGGTCACGGCCCACGCTCGTAGCCCGGATAAGGCCACGGGCCGCATCCGGGGGACAGCGCACGCGACGCACCCCTACAGGACGCGTCCCTACAGCGCGCCCGCCTCCAGCTCCGGCGGCGCATCGACCCAGGTCACGTCCAGTCCGTGCGCGCCGAGCACCGCGGCCAGCTGGCGCTGGCGCATCTCGAAGCGAGTGAACTGCTGGCGCAGGCGCGCCTCGTCGTCCGTATCCGGCCGGTAGCGCGCGCGCCAAGCTGCCGGCGAGTACAGCGCCATGCGCACGCCGCCGTCGACGTAGCGTGCCGCAGGTTCCGGCCCGGCATCGAGCACCGCTTCGCGCTGTGGCGCGAGCAGCGCGGTCTCGATCAGCGGCCACAGTGCCGCGAGCCCGAGGTGCTCGTACTGCAGCGACATCATCGCCGCCAGGTCGTGCAGCGTCATGGCCCGCGCGTGCTCGACCGGCGCGCCGAACGCGTCCTGCAGCAGCAGCGCGGTGTCCGCTGCCGCCATGCCCGTGTCCAGCAGCTGCGCCTCGAACGCGTCGTCCACGCGTCCGGCAACGCCCGGATCGCCCTGCAGCAGGAACGGCAGCACGCGCAGGCTGCCGCCGCGAAGCGCGGCATCGGCCGCGAGCGGCTGCGGCACGTGGCCGGCGGCATCGGCGCCGAACGCGACCAGCCGCGGCGCGCCGTCGCCGCGCGGCGCGCGCGCCAGCAGCTCCACCAGCCGCCGATGCAGCGGCCAACCCGGGCGCAGCGCCTCGGCGGGATCGAAATGCGCCGCGGCCAGGCACAGGTCCAGTTGGCGCACGTCCGGCACCAGCGTTGCGAGGTCGCGACCGACGCAGGCCGCGACGCGCGCGGCCTCGGCCTGCGACAGCGCATCGCGCGCCGGCAGGCCGCCGTGCGCGAGCTCGATCGCCAGCACGCCCGCCACCATGCCGGCCGGAAGGCGAGGATCGGAGTCGGTGACGTGCGACGCGTTCATCGGGCCATTCGCAACGGTACGTTAGACTCGCCCATTATGCCCGTCGCACGTGACGGGCCCGCACCGAAAGAGGCCCACGATGCTGCAAGGTCGTCCCGTCGCCGTGCTGGGTGGCGTCCGCATTCCGTTCTGCCGCCAGAACACCGCCTACGCGGACGTGGGCAACCTCGGCATGTCGGTACGCACCCTCGGCGCCCTGGTCGAGAAGTTCGGCCTGCACGGGCAGCAGCTCGGCGAAGTGGCAATGGGCGCGGTGATCAAGCACAGCAGCGACTGGAACCTCGGCCGCGAGGCCGCGCTCTCGTCAGGCCTGTCCGCGCTCACCCCCGGCATCACCCTGCAGCGCGCCTGCGGCACCTCGCTCGACAGCGTCAACCTGATCGCGACGAAAATCGCCACCGGCCAGATCGAGTCGGGCATCGGCGGCGGGTCGGACACCACGTCCGACGTGCCGATCGTCTACGGCAAGTCGCTGCGCCGGCGCCTGCTCGCGGCCAATGCGGCGAAGACGACGAAGGACAGGCTCGCTGCGTTCCGCGGCTTCCGCCTGCGCGAGCTCAAGCCCGATTTCCCGGGCGTGGCCGAGCCGCGCACCGGCAAGTCGATGGGCGAGCACTGCGAGGACATGGCCAAGGAGTGGGCGATCTCGCGCGACTCGCAGGACGAGCTCGCGGTCGCCTCGCACCACAAGCTGGCCGCCGCCTACGAGCGCGGGTTCTTCGACGACCTGGTGGTGAGTTTCCGCGGCGTCTCGCGCGACAACATCCTGCGTCCCGATACCTCGCTGGAGAAGCTGGCCACGCTCAAGCCCGCGTTCGACAAGGTCTCCGGCCGCGGCACCCTGACCGCCGCCAACTCCACCCCGCTCACCGACGGCGCCGCGGCCTGCCTGCTGGCGAGCGACGCCTGGGCCGCCGCGCATGGCCACGAGGTGCTGTGCCACGTGCGCGACGTGCACGTGGCCGCGGTCGACTTCGTGCACGGCGAAGGCCTGCTGATGGCGCCGACCGTGGCGGTGGCCGAGATGCTCGCGCGCAACGGCCTGTCGCTGCAGGACTTCGATTTCTACGAGATCCACGAGGCCTTCGCCGCGCAGGTGCTGTGCACCCTGCGCGCGTGGGAGAGCGAGGAGTACTGCCGCAACCGGCTCGGACTCGACGCGCCGCTGGGCCGCATCGACCCCGCCAGGATCAATCCGGTCGGCTCTTCGCTCGCCGCCGGCCATCCGTTCGCGGCCACCGGCGCGCGGATCGTGGCCACGGCCGCCAAGCAGCTGAAGGAACGCGGCGGCGGCCGCTGCCTGGTGTCGATCTGCACCGCCGGCGGCATGGGCGTGGTGGCGATCCTCGAGCGCTGAGGCACCGCGCCTGCGGGCGCCGGGACCCACCGCTTCCAGCCCTGGCGCTCCCCTGGCGGGTGAACCGCTTCGCGCGTGCGCGTGCGTCCCGGTCCGGTCGCTGGCACGGACCATCGCGTCGCCCCGGTAGAATGGCGCCATGCCCCTCCTCCAGTTCCAGGGCGTCGACTTCAGCGTCGGCGGCCCGCTGCTGCTCGAACGCGTCGATCTGTCGATCGAGGCCGGCGAGCGCGTGTGCATCGTCGGCCGCAACGGCGCCGGCAAGTCGACCCTGATGCGGCTGATGGCCGGCGAGCTGCGGCCGGACGACGGCGAGATCCGGGTCCAGGGCGGCGTGGTCGTCGCGCGCATGGCGCAGGAGGTGCCGCAGGACACGCAGGGCACGGTGTTCGACGTGGTCGCGCAGGGCCTGGGCGACCTCGGCCGCGTCCTCGCGCGCTATCACCACGCGCTGCACGAGGGCGACATGGCGGCGATGGGCGAAGCCCAGGCGCAGATCGAGGCGCAGCACGGCTGGGACCTCGACCGCCGCGTGCAGCAGGTCGTCCAGCGGCTCGAGCTACCCGAGGATGCCGACTTCGCCGCGCTCTCGGGCGGGATGAAACGTCGCGTGCTGCTGGGCCAGGCGCTGGTGCGCAATCCCGACATCCTGCTGCTCGACGAGCCCACCAACCACCTCGACATCGAGGCCATCGCCTGGCTCGAGGGTTTCCTGAAGTCGTTCGCCGGCAGCATCGTGTTCGTGACCCACGACCGCAGCTTCCTGCGCGCGCTGGCGACGCGGATCGTCGAGATCGACCGCGGCCGCGTCACCAGCTGGCCGGGCGACTACGGCAACTACCTGCGTCGCCGCGAGGAGCGCCTGCACGCGGAGGCGCAGGAAAACGCGCGCTTCGACAAGCTGCTGGCGCAGGAGGAGGTCTGGATCCGCCAGGGCATCAAGGCGCGCCGCACCCGCAACGAGGGGCGCGTGACCGCGCTCGAGGCGATGCGCCGCGAGCGCGCGCAGCGGCGCGAGCTGTCGGGCAACGTGAAGATGGAAGTGGCCGGCACCCGCCACTCCGGCAAGCGGGTCATCGAGGCCCGGCACGTGAGCCATGGTTACGGCGGCCGCGTGCTGCTCGACGACGTGTCGCTCTCCGTGCTGCGCGGCGACCGCATCGGGTTGATCGGCCCCAACGGCTCGGGCAAGTCGACGCTGCTGAAGATCCTGCTCGGCGAGCTGGCCCCCGATCGCGGCGAGGTGAAGCTCGGCACCGGCCTGCAGGTCGCCTACTTCGACCAGCACCGCAGCCAGCTGGACGATACCCGCAACGCGCTGGAGAACGTCGCCGAAGGGCAGGATTTCATCGAGATCAACGGCAGCCGCAAGCACGTGGTCGGCTACCTGCAGGACTTCCTGTTCTCGCCCGAACGCGCGCGCGCGCCGATCACGCGGCTGTCGGGCGGCGAACGCAACCGCCTGCTGCTGGCCAAGCTGTTCGCGCAGCCGTCCAACCTGCTGGTGATGGACGAACCGACCAACGACCTCGACGTGGAGACGCTGGAACTGCTCGAGGAACTGCTCGCCGACTATCCCGGCACCCTGCTGCTGGTCAGCCACGATCGCGATTTCCTCGACAACGTGGTCACCAGCACCCTGGTGCTGGAAGGCGACGGACGGCTGGGCGACTACGTCGGCGGCTACACCGACTGGGTGCGGCAGCGACGGTCGCCTGCCGCGACCGCGACGAATGCCGCTGCTTCGGCGGCGCGCACCGAGGCGCTGGCGACTGGCGGGCCGCCTCCACCTGCGCCCGCCACAAAGCGCAAGCTCGGCTATCGCGAGGCGCGCGAGCTGGAGCAGCTGCCGACCCGCATCGAACAGCTCGAAACCGAGATCGCCGCGCGCACCGCGGCCATGGCCGAACCGGCGTTCTTCCAGCAGGACGGCGCCGCCATCACCGCCGCCAACCAGGCGCTGGCGCAGCTGCAGGCCGAGCTCGATGCCGCCTATGCGCGCTGGGGCGAACTCGAGGCAGGCTGAGGCGCGCCGCTCGCCTGGACCCTGTCGTCCGGACAAGCGCAGCGCATCCGGAGCTTCGCGCGAATTCCCAAAGCGCTGGGCTCGCCATGACGACGCCAGCGTGGTCGATCGATGCCAGGCGCAATGGGGAAGCCCGTGCGACGCGTCGAGGATTCATTCGGGGGTCGACGGATGGAGGCTCGCGAAATCCCGATGCGCTGCGCTCGTCCGGGCTACGCGGGACGGCGGCCACTTCCTACGACTACGAATGAAACGCGGTAGGCAGCAGTGCCGCCGCCACCGCGGCCGCCGCGCTCGCCGCCAGCAACCCGATCGCGATGCGGATCCCGTACGCGCGCCCGCCGCTGGCGAAGGCGACCACCGACTTGGCGAGCGAACTGGCGGCCACCAGGCCGACCACGGCCCACTGCGCCTGGCGCGCGTCGATGGTGCCGTCGCGGAACAGCGTCGCGACCGTGGCCGACGCGGCCTGCAGCTCCGCCAGCGCGGTGAGGAAGGCGGTGGCCAGCGCCGCGCCCGGCCCAAGCCAGTGCGCGGCGGCGTGCGAGACCACCAGCACCGCGGCGATCAGCAGCGCCAGCCCGATCGCCTGGCCGATGCGGAACATGCGCGTCTCCGCCGTCGGAGGCGGCGTGCCGTTATGCCCGTTGCGGCGCACCCCCAGCAGCGCGCCGGCCACGAGCACCACGCCCGCCGCGAGCAGCGGCATGGCGACGACCGGCAGCAGCGCGGGCGCCACCGCGAGCAGCACCGGCACGAACAGGCTGAGCGAGGCGAGGTTGGCCAGCATCGTGGCGCCGGTCGCGGCGGCCAGCTGCGCCGGTTCGGCCCGGGCGCGCTGGCCGAAGCCGGCAGTGGCGGCGGTCGAGGACACGTAGCCGGACAGGAAGCCCGAGAGCAGCAGGCCCCAGCGGCTGCCGATCACGCGCAGCGCCACATGCCCGAGCGCGCCGACCGCCATCACCAGCACCACCAGCGTCCACACCGTGGCCAGGTTCAGCGCGCCGTACGGACCGACCGGCGCGTCCGGCAGCAACGGCAGCACGATCAGCGCGAACGCCAGCAGCACCAGGCCGTCGGCGATCTCGCGATCGCTGATTACCTCGCGGCTGAAGTGATGCAGCCGCGCCTTCGCTCGGATCAGAATCGCGACCAGCACCGCGAGCATGCCGGCGGCGCCCGGCTCGCGCATCGCCAGGCCGCCCAGCAGTGCGCTGCACAGCAGGGCGACCTCGGCGGTCACCCCGGCGTCGGTCTGGCTGGTGCGCAGGTAGCTCAGTGCGGCGAACGTGCCGGTGAGCAGCAGCGCGGCAACGAACACCGGCAACCCGATCCAGGCCGCGACGGCGCCCGCGAGCGCGGCCAGCGTATGCGTACGCAGGCCCGCGACGATGGCGGGGTCGTCCTCCTTGCGGCGCTCGTACATCAGCCCGATCAGGAGCCCCGCGCCCAGCGCGGTGGTCAGGGACAGCAGGGGCAGGTCGGCGGCGACGGGCATCGCCGCACTATCTCACCATCGGCCCCAGCGGAGTCCGCGGCCGTGCGTCATTCGCGCAGGCGCGGCAGGCCGTGCGCGTCGCGATCCTCGAACGCCGTCTCGTCGACGATGGGCGGAGGCACGCTGCGCGTCGGCAGCGGCGTGATCGCGCCCCCGCGCGCGGCGGCGAGCGCATTGGCGTAGCACAGGCGGGCGTGCGCCTCGTCGCCCACCGCCGCGTAGCCGTCGCCCAGCGCCTCCCAGACATCCGCGCCGCCGCCCTGGGCGAGCGCACGGTGCAGGTGGTCCTCGGCGCGGGGCCAGTCGCCGCCGGCGTGCGCGAGCCGCGCCAGCGTCAGCAACAGCGCCGGGCTGGCGGGGTGCGCCTTGAGCCACGCTTCGGCACGCGCGCGCCGATGGTCGACGCGGCCCACCGGCAGCTGCCCGTAGCGCGTGGCCAGGCCCTCGTCCCAGCGCGCATCGAGTGCGTGCTCGATGCTGCCGGTGGCGGCGTCCTCCCAGCCGAATCCGGCCGCGCGCGTGGCATAGGTCGACACCACGCCCGGCTCGGCCTTGAGCGCGCGCGGCAGCGCGTCCCAGCGCTCGGCCAGCGCGTTGGCATCGGGCGCTTCGCGCAGCGACGCCTCGGCCCAGGCCAGTTCGCGCTCGGCCAGCACCGCGTCCGGCCAGGCGTGCTGCTGGCGCAGCGGGCCGAGCAGGCCCCAGGCCTGCGCCGCCTGGCCGCTGCCGCCCAGCGCCTCGGCGCGCAGCGCCAGGCCGCGCGGCGGCAGCGGCTGCGCGGCAGGGGCGTCGAGCGCGACCAGCGCGTCGGTCGGGCGCTGGTCGTGCAGCGCGAGTTCCGCCGCCGCGATCGCGCGCGAAGCCGGGTGGCGGTCGCCGAATCCATCCAGGTGCGCGCGCGCGGCTGCCGCGTCCCCGCGCGAAAGCGCGGCCTGGGCCGCGCCGATGCGGGCCGCCGCTTCCACCCGTTCGTCTTCGGCCGCCTGCGCCAGCAGCTTCTCGGCGCGGCTCCACTGGCCCTGGTGCAGCGCGTCGTAGCCTTCGCCCAGGCGCGCGCGCGCCTGGGTGTCGCGGTGCCGGCCCCAGGCCCGGAACGGCAGCGACAGCAGCGCCCACAGCAGCCACAGCGCGAATGCGGCCGCGAACAGCAGCGCGATCGCCACCAGGACCGTCGTGGTGTAGTCGTAGCCGCGCCAGCGCACCAGCACGTAGCCCGGGTCCTGGGCCAGCAGCAATTGCGCGGCGAGCGCGCCGGCCAGTGCCAGGACCAGCCACAACAGCAGGTTGCGGAACAGGGTCATCGCGGAACTCCTCGTGCAGGTGGGCGGCGTGACGCAGCGCCCAGCCTCGCGCGCCGGGCGTTGAGGCGGCGTGGATGGCCTGAACCGGCGCTCAGCCGGCGCCGCGCTGGCGGCGCAACTGGGCCAGGGTGGAGCCGAGCACGGACAGATCCACGTCCAGCGGCAGGGTGCGCAGCGCCTGCAGTGCCTGCAGCTGGCGGGCACGGGCCGGGGAGTCGGGCCACAGCCGCGGCAGCCAGGCCTCGGCGCGGGCGAGGGCGGCGCGGCAGCCCGCCGCGTCGCGCCGCTCGACTGCCGCGCGCGCCAGCGACAGCTCCAGCTGGAGGGCCGCCAGGCCCGCCGCACGTGCATCCGGCGCCACCGCCCCCGCTTCGGCGCTCGGCCGCACCCGCACCAGCGCCGCCAGCGCGCGCTCCCACCACGGCGCGGCCACGGGACCCGGCCCCGATGCGGCGGGCAGGGCCGCCAGCGACGCGGCGAACGCCTCGATCCGCGCCGCGGCGACGACCCGGGGGTCGGGTCCCAGCGCGTCGAGCGCGGCACGTTCCTGCGCCAGCGCCTGGCGCAGGTCGAGCCAGGCCGGATCGCTGATTCCGTCCAGCACCTGTGCTGCCAGCGCATAGGCACGGCGGGCGCCGTCGGCATCGCCGGCGAGCAGCAGCCGCTGCTGGCCCTGCGCGAGCAGCAGTTCCACCTCGTCCAGGCGCAGGGCGCGCGCGGCGTCGCGCTCGGGGTCGGACAGCCGCTGCACGCTCTGCTCCACCAGCGCCGCGCGCTGCCCGAGCCCGATCAGTTCCTCGCGCAGCAGGCGGTTGGTGGCTTCGGCCTGCTGCAGCCGCGCGG
Source organism: Luteimonas rhizosphaericola (assembly GCF_029888045.1). GTDB lineage: Bacteria > Pseudomonadota > Gammaproteobacteria > Xanthomonadales > Xanthomonadaceae > Luteimonas > Luteimonas rhizosphaericola. Next base: position 81,274 of record NZ_JARXRN010000028.1, read on the forward strand.
TCTGCGCGCGCTGGTCGCGCCGCAGGGCCGCGACCCGTCCTTCGAGGGCGTCGATCCGCTGCCGGTCCGCGGCCGCCGCCTGCGCCTGGGCAGCGCGGGACGCCTCCAGCCGCTGCCATGCGAACACGGCCGCGGCGAGCGCAAGCCCGGCCAGCACCAGCACGACAAACCACGTCGCGCCGCGTGCGCGGCGCGTGGCAGGAGGCGTGGCGGGGGTGCTCATCGACGGGACGGACGCGGGGGGCTGCGCATGCTATCCGAAGGCGAACGCGGTGGGGGCCCATTGGCGGCCGCGGCCAGCAGCGAACGCGGGCGCGCGTCGGCCGCCACCACCACGTCGCCGAAGCCCGACTCGCGCGCCTGCTGCGCCAGCCGCGCGCTGGCCGCGACCACGCGGACGCGCCGCAGGCGCGCCTGCAGCGCCCCGGGCAGGGCCTCGAGCACGCGGCGCAGCGCTTCGCCGCTGCCCAGCGCCAGGCAGGTCGGCGCGCGCAGCCGCTCCAAGCGTGCGAGCGTCTGTGGCGATGGCGCGACCGGGACGCGTTCGTACACGTCGGCGCGCAGCACGCGCGCGCCGCGCGCGACCAATGTCGGCGCGATCAGGTTGCGACCACCCGGCGCGGTGACCAGGGCGATGCGGCGGCCGCGCACGTCGGCGAGCGCCGGCAGCGCCAGCACGCCTTCGCTGTCCATGCGCGCCGGTGCGGACACGTCCTCCACGCCGACGCGCCGCAACGCGGCCGCGGTGCCGGCGCCGGTGGCCAGCCACGGCTGCCCGCGGCGCGGCCGCAGCGTGCGCAGGGCGGCGGCGGCGCGCACCGCGGCCGGGCTGGTGAACAGCACCACGTCGGCGGCCAATGCCTCGCGCAGCGCCGCGCGGGCGGCGGCATCGCGGCGCGGTTCGATCCGCCACGGCGAAAGCGCCAGCACCTTCGCCCCGTGCGCGGCGGCAGCGCGGCGCATCGACGCGTGTCCGCCGACCGGCCGCAGCGAGATCACGTAGCATGCGCGCAGTTTCGGCGTGGCGGTGCGTGTGGACATGGCGCCAGCTTGGTCCCTGCGCCCCGCGCGCCGCAAGCATCCCGCACGAGGCCCCAGACGCATGACCGATCCGTCCGACGCCGCCCTGCGCGACCTGGAAGCGCAGCTGCTGGCGATGCCGCCGGCGCGCGCGCTGCAGCTGCGCGTCACCGGTGGCCACCACGACCGCCTGCGGCTGCAGGCGCCGCTGGCGGCGAACGTCAACGACAAGGGCACCGCGTTCGGCGGCAGCCTGGTGTCGCTGATGACGCTCGCGGCCTGGGGCCTGACGGTGCTCAAGATCGAGCAGGCCGGACTGCGCGCCGAGGTCTACGTCGCCGATTCGGAGGTGCGCTATCGCGCGCCGCTGCGCGACGACCTGACGGCGGAAGCCTGGCTCGACGAGGGCGGGAGCTGGGACACCTTCCTCGCCACCCTGCGCGCGCGCGGCCGCGCCCGCGCCACGCTGGCCGCGCACGTGCTGCTGCCCGATGGCGGCGTCGCCACGGAGTCGCGCTCGCGCTACGCCGCGATCCTCAAGCCCGACTGAAGCCGCGTCGCGGCGCCCGATGCGGCTGCTAGCATGGCGCCTCGGGTTCCGGGGAGCGGTACGATGCGGCAGTGGCGGGCGGTCTGGCTGGCGTGCGCGATGGCGTGTCTGTTCGCGGGCTGCGCGAGCACCGGCAAGCAGATGTCGGCGCTCGAGCGCGCCCAGTACAGCTGGTCGGCGGCCATCCGCTGGGGCGATTTCGAGGGCGCCTGGGGCCTGGTGGACCCGGCCTGGCGCGAGACGCACCCGATGAGCGAGCTCGAATTCGAGCGCTACAGGCAGGTGCAGGTGTCCCACTACCGCGACCTGGCCTCGCGCCCCGGCGAGACCGAGGCCATGCGCGAGATCGAGATCGGCGTGATCAACCGCCACACGATGGCCGAGCGCACGCTGCGCTATACCGAACAATGGCGCTACGACGCCGAGGCGAAGTCGTGGTGGATCACCGGCGGCCTGCCGGATTTCTGGGCCGGGGAATGACCGCGCCAGCCGGTTGACCGCGTCGTCGGGGACCTGCTGTCTGGCCAGCGCGCCGCGCGCCGCCTGCTCGCGCCGGCGGCCGCACGACGGGTCCGACCCTCGGCGTCCTGTGCCGGCCGGCCCGCAGCCGCCGCCGCCTCTGCCGCAACCGCGTGCCGGCGAGCGCAAAGGCCGCCGGCGCCGGGCGCTGTGCGACAATCCCGTCCCCTTCCGAGCCCGATCCGCCGTGGACTTCCAGGAACTGCTGGCCTTCGCAGGCCGCCACCAGATGCTGTCGCTGGTCTTCGTCGGCCTCACGGGCGGCATCATCCTGAACGAGATCGCCGGGCTGTTCCGACCGTTCAAGACCGTGCGCCCGGCCGAGGTCACCGCGCTGGTCAACCGCGACAACGCGCTGGTGGTCGACCTGCGCCCGATCGCCGACTTCGACAAGGGCCATATCCCCGGGTCGAAGAACGTGCAGATGAGCCAGTTCGATCCGGAGAACAAGAAGCTCGCCGCGGCCAAGGCGCTGCCGGTGGTGCTGGTGTGCAAGACCGGCTTCACCGCGGGCGATGCGGCCAAGCGGCTGAAGAAGGCCGGGTTCGAGCGCGTGTTCGTGCTCGACGGCGGCATCGGCGGCTGGCAGCAGGCCGACCTGCCGCTGGCCAAGGGGCGTGGCTGAGCCCGAAGTGCGATAATCGCCCTCTTTCCGAACCAGATACCGGAGCAGTCCCAGGATGTCCGAGCAAGCCCCCAACGGCGGCGCCGTGCCCGCGCAGCAGCCCAGCGGCCCGCAGTTCAGCGTCGAGAAGATCTACGTCAAGGACGTCTCGTTCGAGTCGCCCAAGGCGCCGCACGTCTTCAACGAGCAGAACGCGCCGCAGATCAACATGAACCTCAACCAGCGCGTCCAGCGTCTGGGCGAGAGCGTGTACGAGGTGGTGCTGGGCGTGACCCTGACCTGCACCGCGGGCGAGGGCGAAGGCAACTCCGTCTACATGGTCGAAGTGCAGCAGGCGGGCGTGTTCGGCCTGGCCGGCTTCGAACCCAACGTGACCGATGCGCTGCTCGGCACCCAGTGCCCGAACGTGCTGTATCCGTATGCGCGCCAGCTGATCGGCGACCTGATCCAGGCCGGCGGCTTCGCCCCGTTCCTGCTGCAGCCGATCAACTTCGACGCGCTGTACGCCGAAGGCCTGCGCCAGCGCCAGGCGCAGGGCGCCGGGAATGGCGACCTGGCCAACAGCGAGACGGCCGGCAACGCCTGAGCCATGACGACCCCGGCCGTGACGGTCGCGGTCCTCGGTGCCGGTTCCTGGGGCACCGCGCTTGCGTCGCTGATCGCGCGCCACGGTTTCCCCACCACGCTGTGGGGCCGTGACGCCGCGGTCGTCGAGGCGATCGACCAGCGCCACGAGAACCCGCGCTACCTGCCCGGCATCCCGCTGCCGGCGTCGCTGCGCGCCACCACCGACCTGGCTACCGCGGTGCGCGGCGCCGGGCTGGTGCTGGTGGTCGTGCCCTCGCACGCCTTCGGCGACACCCTGCGCGCGCTGGCGCCGCTGCGCCCGCCGCAGGCCGGCGTGGCCTGGGCGGCCAAGGGCTTCGAACCGGGCTCCGGGCGCTTCCTGCACGAGGTCGCCGCCGAGGTGCTGGGCGAGGACGTGCCGCTGGCCGTGGTCACCGGCCCGTCGTTCGCGAAGGAGGTCACCCTCGGCCTGCCGACCGCGGTGACGGTGCAGGGCGACGACGCGGCCTTCGTGCAGCAGGTGGCCGACGTGCTGCACGGTCCCGAATTCCGCGCCTACACCGGCAGCGACATGCGCGGTGCCGAACTCGGCGGGGCGATGAAGAACGTGCTGGCGGTCGCCACCGGCGTCGCCGACGGCATGGAGCTCGGCCTCAACGCCCGCACCGGCCTGATCACGCGCGGCCTGAACGAGATGCTGCGGCTCAACGCGGCGATCGGCGGCCGCCCGGAAACCCTGATGGGCCTGGCCGGCCTCGGCGACCTGGTGCTGACCTGCACCGGCGACCTGTCGCGCAACCGCCGCCTCGGACTGGCCCTGGGCCGCGGCAAGAGCGTGGCCGAGGCGGTGCGCGAGATCGGCCAGGTGGTCGAATCGGTGCAGACCGCCGACGAGGTCATGCGCCTGGCCGAGCGCCATGGCCTGGAGCTGCCGATCTCGAGCAACGTGCGCGCGGTGCTGCACGGCGACATCACGCCGGCCGAGGGCCTGGCCCGGCTGATGGCGCGCGAGCGCAAGGCCGAATACCCGCAGGCGCTGTTCGAAGCGGCTCCGGGCGTGGACGCGGATCCTGCCGCTTAAAAAAAACCCGGCCGTTGCCGGCCGGGCCATGTCGCGACGTCGGGAGAGAGGGGAGGGACGACGTCGCGTCTTGCTCGGATCAGATGGGGACGATCGGGCCGGTTTCCAGCCGTTACCAGGTGAAGCGCGGGCCGACGAACCAGGCGGTGTCGCCGTCGCTGACCTTCACGTCGCCGTTGAGGCCCCAGTTCTGGTTGAACTTCACCGTGGCGCCGAGGCGGCCGTAGAAGTCGCCGTCGACCTGGTCGCCATCCTCGTAACCGGCCAGGGCATAGCCCTCGAAGTTGCTGGTGAACGCGCCGCGGGCCCCGGCCTCGACGCTCCAGCCGTCGGCGTCGCCGGCATTGCCGAAATCGACCTTCTCGTACGCCACCCGGGTGAGCAGGTCGGCGCGCGGCGAGATCTCGTGGTTGTAGCCCAGGCCGACGCGCCACTGGTCGAAGTCCAGGCCGCTGTTGTCGAACTCCTGGTTGGCGTAGTCGCCGAAGACGTGGAAATTGGGGTGGAACGCGATCGAGGCGCGGGCACCGACGCCGTCGGCATCGGGCAGGCCGTCGCTCAGGTTGGTGGCGGCGTAGCCGGCCTCGACATAGTTGTAGGACACGCCGTCGGCGGCGGAGGCGGCGAACGGCAGGGCGGCGGCAACGGCCAGGCCAAAAAGGGACACGCGCTTCATCGGGGGAACAGCCTCTTGTGGTTTCTTGTAGGTGAGGGGCCGCCCGGGTGGAGAGGGAGGGGAGTCACCGTCGGGGAAAACGGTTCCACCCGAGGCGGCACGCGCATTCTCGGCAAGCGCGTGCAACCGGGCCTGAATATTGAACTGCCGGGTTCAGGAACTTTTCCGGATCGATCTGGTCCGGCGCGGCGCCCGGTCGCGCTGCGGGCCGGCCGATGTCGGCGATGCAGCTGGGGAATCAGGCCCCGCCGGCGAAGCCGAGCTGGCGCCAGACCTCGAACGCCACCACCGCCACCGCGTTGGACAGGTTCAGGCTGCGGTTGCCGGGCTGCATCGGCAGGCGCAGGCGATGGTCGTCGGCGACACGCGCGAGGACCTCGTCGGGCAGGCCACGGGTTTCGGGGCCGAACAGGAACGCATCGCCGGCCGCGAACCGCGGCTGGTCGTAGCGCACGGCATTGCGGGTGCTGAGGGCGAACAGCCGCGGCGAGGCGATCGCCCGCAGCGCATCGTCGAGCGAATCGTGCACCTGCAGCGCCGCGTACTCGTGGTAGTCCAGCCCGGCGCGCCGCAGCTGGCGATCGTCGAGGTCGAAGCCCAGCGGCCGGACCAGATGCAGCCGCGCGCCGGTGTTGGCGCACAGGCGGATCACGTTGCCGGTGTTGGGCGGGATCTCGGGCTGGTAGAGCAGCAGGTCGAACACGGGCGCGGCACTGGGGATCGGCGGCGCATTGTCGCCTGCGCCGGTCCCCGGCTCACCAGTCGAGCGCGCGCCCCTGCCAGTCGAGGAAGCGGCCGCCGTCTTCGGGCCCCAGGCCCGCGGCCACCCGCAGCAGGCCGGCGGCGGCCTCGGTCGCCGGCAGGTCGGCACCGGTGCCGCCCATGTCGGTCTGCACCCAGCCCGGATGCAGCGCCACCACCACGATCCCGCGCCCGGCCAGCGCGTGCGCCAGCAGGATCGTGGCCATGTTCTGCGCGGCCTTGCTGAGGTTGTAGCTGGGGGTGCCGAAGCGGCGGGTGCCGGCGATCGACCCCAGCTGCGAAGACAGGTTCAGCACCCGCGCGCCGTCGGCCAGCAGCGGCGCCAGCGCCTGGGTCAGCAGCAGCGGGCCGGTCGCATTGGTGCGGAAACTGTCCTCGAAGTTCGCCGCGGTGAGGCTGCCGAAGCGCTCGCCCGAATGCAGCACGCCGGCGTTGTTCACCAGCAGGTCGAGCCGGCCGCCCTCGCCGAGCACGAGCGGCAGCTCGCGTGCGAGTTCGGCGTGGGACTTCGCATCGGCCACGTCCAGCGGCAGCACGTGCAGGCGGCCGGGATGTTCGCCGGCGAGCGTGTTCAGCGCCGTGGCCTTGCCCGGGCGGCGGCAGGTGGCGACCACATGGTCGCCGGCCGCCAGCAGCTGGCGGACCAGTTCCAGGCCGAGGCCGCGGTTGGCGCCGGTGACGAGGGCGTGGCGGACGGGCATGTGCGCAGTCTCCACCGCCGGCGGTGCACGCGGTGTCGTCGCGGTCCGGGACTTTAGACCCGGGGGGCGTCCCGGACCCCTCGGCTACCATGCGGGGCTCATTCGACGCAGGACATTCCATGCCGATCGTCCGGACACCACTCCATCCCGCGCGCCGCGCTTTGTGCTCGCTCGCCCTGGGCCTGTCGCTCGCGGGCGCGCTGCTGGCGCCGCCGCTGCTGGCCGCGGATGCGCCGGCGGTCGACATCGCCCACGACAGCTTCACCCTGCCCAACGGCCTGCGCGTGGTGGTGCACACCGACCGCAAGGCGCCGATCGTGGCGGTGAACATCTGGTACCACGTCGGCAGCAAGGACGAGCCGGCCGGCCGCAGCGGCTTCGCGCACCTGTTCGAGCACCTGATGTTCCAGCGCAGCGAGCACCACGACGGCGAGTTCTTCGATCCGTTCCGCGCCGTGGGCGCGACCGACCAGAACGGCACCACCAACACCGACCGCACCAACTACTTCCAGAACGTGCCCACCACCGCGCTGGACATGGCGCTGTGGATGGAATCCGACCGCATGGGCCACCTGCTCGGCGCGATCGACCAGGCCGCGCTGGACGAGCAGCGCGGCGTGGTCCAGAACGAGAAGCGCCAGCGCGAGAACCAGCCCTACGGCCAGGTCTGGGAAAAGCTCACCCGCGCGCTGTACCCGGCCTCGCATCCCTACGGGCACAGCGTCATCGGCTCGATGAACGATCTCGAGGCCGCTTCGCTGGACGACGTCAGGCAGTGGTTCCACGCCTGGTACGGACCAAACAACGCGGTGCTGGTGCTCGCCGGCGACATCGACGTGGCCACCGCGAAGGAGAAGGTGGCGAAATACTTCGGCCACATTCCCGCCGGGCCGACCATGGCCCAGCCGCGCACGGACGTGGGCAAGCGCGCGGCGACCACCCGCGAGGTGATGCAGGACAAGGTGCCGCAGCCGCGCATCTACCGGGTCTGGAACGTGCCCGAGGCCGGCAGTGCCGAACTCGACCACCTGCAGATGCTCGGCTACGTGCTGGGCGGGGCGAAATCCTCGCGCCTGGACGCGCGCCTGGTGCACGGCGAGAAGCTGGTGGACAACATCAGCACCATGGCCGGCGCGTCGCAGCTGGGTTCGAACTTCTATCTGGTGGCCACGGTGAAGGACGGCGTCGACCCGGAGCGGGTGGAGGCGATCATCGACGAGGAAATCGCGCGCCTGGTCGCCGAGGGCCCCACCGCGGACGAGCTCGAACGCGCCCGCACCATGATCCGCGCCGGCTTCATCCGCGGCATCGAGCGCATCGGCGGCTTCGGCGGCAAGGCCGACGTGCTGGCCGAGTGCGCCGTGTACGCCGGCGACCCGGGCTGCTTCCGCGAACAGCTGGCCAACGTCGAATCCGCCACCGCGCGCGACCTGACGCAGGCCGGCGCGCGCTGGCTGGGCGACGGCAGCCACACGATCGTGGTCGAACCGGGCGCGCGCACGCCGCTGGCCGAGGACCCGGCGGCGGTGCCGGAACCGTTCGAGCTGCCCGATCCGGATCCGAAGTACACCACCACGCCGGCCGCGGTCGACCGCAGCCTCGGCGTGCCGCGCACCACCGAATTCCCCGAGCTGAAGTTCCCCGCCCTGCAGCGCGCCACCCTGCGCAACGGCAGCACGGTGATCCTGGCCGAGCGCCACGAAATTCCGGTGGTGCAGCTGAGCTACGAGTTCCACGGCGGCCACAGCAGCGACCCCGAGGGCAGCGCCGGCACCGCCGATTTCGCGCTGGACCTGCTGGACGAAGGCGCGGCCGGCATCGGCGCGCTGGAATTCGCCAATCGCGCCGAGGCGCTTGGCGCCAGCCTGGGCGCGGGCGCGGCGCAGGACGGCGGCAACGCCTACCTGTCGGCGCTGAAGGAGCACCTGGATCCGTCGCTGGCGCTGTTCGCCAACATGCTGCGGCGGCCCAACTACGACCCGGCGGAGATCGAGCGCATCCGTGCGACCTGGATCGCCGGCATCCGCCAGCAGAAGGCGCAGCCGGCCGGCATGGCGATGCGCGTGCTGCCGGCGCTCCTGTACGGGGAGACGCACCCCTACGGCCCGCCGGGCAGCGGCACCGAGGCCTCGATCGCGGCGCTCGACCGGGACGACCTGCTGGCCTTCCACCGCCGCTGGGTGCGGCCGGAGAACGCGACCGTGATCGTGGTCGGCGACACCACGCTGGAGGAGATCGTGCCCGCGCTCGACCGCCACTTCGGCGACTGGAGCGGCGAGGGCGAAGCCCCGGCCGCGGTCGCCGTGCCGCAGGTCCCGCTGCCGGAGACGCCGCGCGTGTTCCTGATCGACCAGCCGGGGGCGGTGCAGGCCAACATCTTCGTCGCCCAGGTGGCGCCGCCGACCACCGACCCGGGCGCGATCGCCCTGGAGATGGCCAACGGCGTGGTCGGCGGCGACTTCACCGCGCGCCTGAACATGAACCTGCGCGAGGACAAGCACTGGTCCTACGGCGCCCGCAGCTCGCTCGGCGGCGCGCTCGGCCAGCGGCAGTGGACGGTGTCGGCGCCGGTGCAGATCGACAAGACCGGCGAGTCGATCGCCGAGATCCAGCGCGAACTGGCCGAGTTCGCCAGCGGCGAGCGGCCGCCGACGCAGGCCGAGGTCGAGCGGGTCAAGGCGATCCAGACCCTGAGCCTGCCCGGCGCCTACGAGACGGCCTGGTCGGTGATGGGCACGATCGGCGGCATCGTCCGCTTCGGACGGCCGGACGACTACGTGTTCCAGCGCAAGGCCAGGGTCGAGGCGATGACCCCGGCGCAGGTGGCCGAGGCGGCCCGCACCCTGCGCCCCGGCGCGCTGACCTGGGTGGTCGTCGGCGACCTCGAACAGACCGAGGCCCCGGTACGGGCGCTGGGCCTGGGCGAGGTGCAGGTGATCGACGCCGACGGCCAGCCCGTGTCCCGCTAGCGCGGGACGCACAGGCCCCGTGGACGATGCGCGCGCGTCCCGCGCACGCCGCCGGCAGGCTGAACGCTGCCGGTATCCACCGGGCCTCGGCCGGCCCCGCGCGCCGCGGATGCCCCCCACAATGCCGAGCGCCGCGTTCCGCTCCCTTCCAGAGGATTTCCCGATGCGCACACTGCTGATCGTTCCCCTGCTCGCGGCCCTGTCGGCCTGCACCTGGGTGCACATGGCCCCCGGGGCGAATGCGGTGCGCGTGGCCGCCACGCCGCCCGCCGGCTGCCAGAAGCAGGGCGAGGTGGAGGTCTCGGTGAAGCACTCGATCGCCTTCATCGAGCGCAATCCGATCAAGGTCCGCGACGAGCTCGAGACCCTGGCCCGCAACGAGGCCCCCGGCCTGCAGGCCGACACCATCTCGCCCCTGGCCGAGCCGGCCGGCGGCAGCCAGCGCTTCGCCGCCTGGCGCTGCGGCGGCTGAGGCGCGTCCAGCCCGCGCGCGGCCCGCGGTTCAGGTCCGCATGCGGCCCGGTCCCGGAGGCGGTACCCTATACGGCTCCGTATCCGATACCGGCGCCACGCCCATGCTCTTCCAACATGTCGCCATCGCGGGCCTGGCCCATATCGACGCCCCGCGCCGGCTGTCCTCGGCGGAGATCAACGCCCGCCTGAAGCCGACCCTGGACCGGCTCGGGATCAAGACCGACGTGCTCGGCGACATCGCCGGCATCCACTCGCGCTACCTGTGGGAAGAAGGCGTGCAGGCGTCCGAGGTGGCGACGCTCGCCGGCGTCAAGGCGCTGGCCGATGCCGGCATCGACCCGGACAAGGTCGGCCTGCTGGTCAACACCTCGGTCAGCCGCGACTACCTCGAGCCGTCCACGGCCAGCATCGTGTCCGGCAACCTCGGCCTGCCCGACACCTGCCAGAACTTCGACGTCGCCAACGCCTGCCTGGCCTTCATCAACGGCATGGATATCGCCAGCCGCATGATCGAGCGCGGCGAGATCGACTACGCCCTGATCGTCGACGGCGAGACCGCCGACCTGGCCTACGAGAAGACCCTCGAGCGCCTGACCAGCGCCGATGCCACCGAGGAGCAGTTCCGCAACGAACTGGCCACGCTCACCCTGGGCTCCGGGGCCGCGGCCATGGTGCTGGCGCGGGCCGAACTCGCGCCCGGCGCGCCGCGCTACCGCGGCGGCGTCACCCGCGCCGCCACCGAGTGGAACAAGCTGTGCCGCGGCAACCTCGACGGCATGGTCACCGATACCCGGATGCTGCTGATCGAGGGCATCAAGCTCTCGCAGAAGACCTTCGGCGCGGCCAAGCAGGCGCTGGGCTGGGTGGTGGAAGAGCTCGACCAGTTCGTGATCCACCAGGTCAGCAAGGTGCACACCGCCGCCTTCACCAAGGCCATCGGCATCGATCCGAAGAAGGTCATGACCATCTTCGGCGAGCACGGCAACATCGGCCCGGCTTCGGTGCCGATCGTGCTCAGCAAGCTGCGCGAGATGGGGCGGCTGAAGAAGGGCGATCGCGTCGCCCTGCTGGGGATCGGCTCCGGCCTGAACTGCTCGATGGCCGAGGTGGTCTGGTAGCCACGCCGCGCCGCTGATGCATCGCAAGGGCCGGCCTGTCCGGCCCTTGTCGTGTGTGGGGCGGCGTCAATGCGCCCCGCAGCACTTCTTGTGCTTCTTGCCGCTGCCGCAGGGGCAGGGGTCGTTGCGGCCGGGGCCGGCGTCGCGCTGGATCGGGGTGCGCGGGGTCAGGGCGTCGACGCGGTGGTGGTTGAGGTCGGACAGCATGCCCGGCACGCCGGCCACGATCGCCAGGCGCTCCCGGTAGTCCACGGGCGTCGCCGGCGCGGTGGGGTCGTCGGGATTGACGGCCTCGCCGCTGGCGAGCCGGTCGAGCTGGTCGAACAGTTCGTCCATCCAGTCGTTCTCGTCCAGCCAGCGGTCCCACTCGGTCTCGCGCAGCGCCACGCCCTCGAAAAAACCAAGCGCCCAGTCGCGACCGACGTCCAGTTCCTCCTCGTGCAGCGCGTCCTCGCCGGTGAGCTCGGGATCCTCGGGCAGCCACATCAGCGGCGCCAGGTGGTCGGGCAGGCTGTCCTCGTCGTGGCGCACGCGCGCGGTGCACATGTTCCAGTGCGCCTCCAGCAGCTGCTGGACCTGCGTGGCCTCGTCCTGGCTGTCCCATCGCGGCGGCTTGCCGCCCCAGACCACCGGTTCCCACTCGGCCTGCGCGACCGCCGAGGGCGAGACCACCAGCGCCGACAGGAACCCGTCCAGCGCCTCGAGGTTGAAGCCCTTGAACGGCACCGCGCGCTGTTCGAGCAGGTCGGACAGGCGTTCGATCTGGTCGTCGTCGAGGTAGGGCGGAGCGGGGCTGGGTGCGGACATGGCGGAGGGCGGTGGCGGACAGGCGTGCATGGTAGACCCTGGCGACCGCGGAGCTCAGCACCACCCGTCAATGCGGGCGGGCCAGGCAGGCTGTCCGTGTGGCGGGAAGGCGCCCCGATACCGTAGCGGCCCCCGAGTGCCCGCGCTTCCCGAATCCCGGCGCCTCCCGCAGGGCGCGTGCTAAGTTCGCCTCCGCCAGTCCCACTGCACAAGGATGCCTGCAATGCCCGAACGTCTTCCGCCACACCTGCAGCTCGCGCTGGCCGCGACGCCCGTGTTCAGCAATGACGGCCGCCTGGACCTGGCCGAGCTCGAATCGCTGCTGGCCAAGGCACTGTCCGACCACCGGCTCGACGAGGACGAGAAGCGGGTGCTGGCCAACGTACTCGACCGCGCCGAGGCCGACGGCGTGGACAGCGAAGTGGCCATCAGGATTGCCGAGATCCGCCGCGAGCATCTCGGGGCCTGACCTGCGCCGCCCGATGGCGGCAATTCGGGCGTCACGCAAGGCGGGCCGCGGCGGCCGACTGGTGGACGGGCGGCGTCGCTGACCTTGCCTCGCCCAATGCAGGCCCGACGAGGATCACCCCCGGCGCACCGCCCGCCAGGCCCGCGGCGTCGGCGGAAAGGGCCTGCAGGGTGGTGAGCAGCCGTTGCTCGCCGGGTTGGCTCGCCGCGAGGACGACGGCCGCCGGCGTGACCGCCGGCAGGTGGCGCAGCAGCGATCGCGCCATCCGGTCGACCCGCTGCATGCCCATGTAGATCGCGAGCGTGGTGCCGGTGGCGCACAGCGCGGCCCAGTCGGGCTCGCCGTGGTCGGCGGTGTGGGCGGTGACGCAGGTCAGCCCGTGGCAGTGGTCGCGGTGGGTGAGCGAGACGCCGAGGGCGGCGGCGGCGGCGAAGGCGGCGCTGACGCCGTTGACGATCGTCACCGGCACGCCGGCGGCGCGCAGGAAGGCGATCTCCTCGCCGGCGCGTCCGAACAGCAGCGCGTCGCCGCCCTTCACCCGCACCACGCGCAGGCCCTGCAGCGCGTAGCGGCGCATCAGCCGGCAGATGAAGGCCTGCGGCGTGGAGCGGCAGCCGCCGCGCTTGCCCACGCGTACCACGCGCGCGTTCGGCGCCAGTTCGACGATGCCCGGATCCACCAGTTCGTCGAGCAGCAATACTTCCGCCGCACCCAGGGCGCGCACCGCCTTGAGGGTGAGCAGTTCGAGGTCGCCCGGCCCGGCGGAGAGCAGCACGACGTCGGCCGGAATGCGTCGCGAGGCGAACGGATCATTGCTGGCGGGCGTGGTCATCGAAGCCTCCGGGTGGATGGGACGTCACGCGTGGGTGGATTCGCGCGCCAGGCGTGCGAGTTGCGGCAGGCACGATCCGCAGACCGTGCCGCAGCCGAGCTGCGTCTTGAGCGCAGGCACGTCGGCGCCGCCGTGCACGGCGGCGCGGATCGCCGATTCGGTGACCTGGCGGCACACGCAGACCACCGGATCGCGCGCGAGGACCGCGGATGCCGAGAATGCGGCCAGCCGCGGGCCCTGCCACGGGCCGCCGGCGAGCGCGGCGCGCAGCAGTGCATCGCCGCCGGGCTGCGTGTCGGCCCAGAGCAGCCCGTCGATGAAGTCCGCGGCGTGCGCACTGCGCCAGGCCACGCGCTTGAGCAGGCCGCGGCGCGCGTCGCGATACTCGAGGATGTCGGGGCCGGGAGCGAGCGCGAGCGCCGATTCCAGGGTCGACCGCCAAGCCGCGGGTGGCGGCGCGTCGGCGGCAGCGCGCAGCACCACCCAGGCCTGGCCGTCGGACGCGTCGGCGGCGCTGTCGGGCTGCAGCGACAGCGCGGCGTAGCCGCAGTCGCGCAGCAGCGGTTGGACGGCTGCGTGCAGCGCCAGCGCATCGCCGCGGCGCGCGGCCAGCAGGTGCCAGCCGAATTCGGCGCGCTCGACGCGCACCGCCGCGTGCTTGAGTTCGGGCTGGCGCGAGCGCGCGTCGACGGACGGCAGGCTGACCTCGTTGATGCCGCCGCTGGACAGGTGCTGCCCGCTCCAGTGCATCGCCGCGAACACGGTGCCCGAGCCGACCTCGTCGGACAGCTCCAGCGGCAGCACCAGCTCGCCGCGCTTGCTGGCGATGCGCACCAGCGTGCCGGCCGCGAGGCCGCGTCGCGCCGCGTCGTCCGGATGCATGCGAAGGCCGGGCTCCGGGCTGTGCGCGAACAGCTGCGGCACGCGGCCGGTGCGCGACATGCCGTGCCACTGGTCGCGCAGCCGTCCAGTGAGCAGGCGCAGCGGGAAGCGTGCCGAGGTCTGTTCGGCCACCGGCTTGTAGGGCGTGACGTGGAAGCGCGCGCGTGCGTCGGGCGTGGCGAACAGGCCGTCGGCGTAACGACGCGCCTCGCCGGTCGCATGCCCCGCACGGAACGGCCACTGCTGCGGACCGTCGCGTTCCAGCCGCGCGTAGTCGAGCCCACCGATGTCGAGGTCGCGGCCGACGGTCAGTGCGCGATGCTCGTCGAAGATCGGTTCCGGCGCGTCGGCCTCGAACAGCGGCGCCGCGCCGGGCGTGGCCAGGCGCGCCTCGATCCGGCGCGCGACCTCGCGCGCGATCCACCAGTCCGGCCTGGCCTGGCCGGGTGGCGCCACCGCGGCGCGCACGCGCGAGATGCGGCGCTCGGAGTTCGTCACCGTGCCATCCTTCTCGCCCCAGGTGGCGGCCGGCAGCAGCGCGTCGGCGAACGGCACGGTGTCGGTGCCGGCGAACGCCTCCTGCACGATCACGTACTCGGCGCGCTGCAGCGCCTCGCGCACGCGGCCGATGTCCGGCATCGAATGCGCCGGGTTGGTGCAGGCGATCCAGACCGCCTTGACCTTGCCGCCGTGCAGTGCCTCGAACAGGTCCACCGCCGCCAGGCCCGGCGTCGGCGACAGCGTGCCCGGGGCGAGGCGCCACAGTGTTTCGACCTCGGCACGATGCGCCGCATCGCCGATCTCGCGGTGCGCGGCCAGCATCGTCGCCATGCCGCCGACCTCGCGCCCGCCCATCGCATTCGGCTGGCCGGTGAGCGAGAACGGACCGGCGCCGGGGCGGCCGAGCTGGCGCGTGGCCAGGTGCAGGTGGATCAGCGCCAGGTTCTTGTCGGTCCCGTGCGCGGACTGGTTCAGGCCCATGCAGTACAGCGACAGCGCGGCCGGGCTGCGGCCGAACCATTCGGCGGCGGTGACCAGATCCTGCGCCGGCACGCCGCAGATCTCGGCCGACATGCGCGGCGTGTAGTCGCGCAGCAATGCCTTGAGTCCGGCGAAGCCGGTGGTGTGCGCGTCGATGAAGTCCTGGTCGAGCAGCCCTTCCCAGACCAAGTGGTGGAGCATGCCGTTGAGCAGCGCCACGTCGGTGCCGGGCTGGATCGCCAGGTGCAGGTCGGCCATGGCCGCGGTGTCGGTGCGGCGCGGGTCGACCACGATCCAGCGCACGCCGGGATCGCGAGCCTTCGCGTCCTCCAGCCGCCGGAACAGCACCGGGTGCGCGTATGCGGCATTGCTGCCGGCGAACAGCACCGTCTTCGCGTGGTCGAGATCGTCGTAGCAGGTCGGCGGGCCATCGGCGCCGAAGGCGAGCCTGTAGCCGGTCACCGCGCTGGACATGCACAGGCGCGAGTTGGTGTCGATGTTGTTGGTGCGCAGCAGGCCCTTGGCCAGCTTGTTGAAGACGTAGTAGTCCTCGGTGAGCAGCTGGCCGGAAAGGTAGAACGCGACCGCGTCCGGACCGTGTCGCTCGACGATGCGCGACAGGCGGTCGGCCACGGTGTCCAGCGCCAGGCCCCAGTCGACCGGGCGGCGCGGCTGGTCGCGGTGCGTGCGCAGCTCGGGCCGCAGCACGCGGCCGTGCAGGCTGCGTGCGCTGTCGGCCAGCGCCAGCCCCTTGCTGCACAGGCGGCCGGCGTTGGCGGGATGGTCCGGATCGCCCTCGACGGCGGTGATCGACTCGCGTCCCCGTGCGTCGCGTTCGCTGTGGATCACCACGCCGCAGCCGACGCCGCAGTAGCAGCAGGTCGACCGCGTGCTGCGGTGTTCGACCGGCATGCCCGTGGCGCCGGCGCCATCCATCAGGCGAGCGCCTCCGCGTCGGTCGCGGCGTCGGACGCCGCCATCGAGGACAGCGACAGCCACACCGTCCCGTCGCGGACCTGCACCGCGTAGCGCCGCGCGCAGCCCACGTCCGGCGCACAGGCCTGGCCGCTGTCGAGCGCGATGTTCCAGCCGTGCAGCGGGCAGGTCACGCTGTCGCCGCTGACGATGCCCTGCGACAGCGGCCCGCCCTTGTGCGGGCAGCGGTCGGCGAGCGCGAACACGCGATCGGCCGCGGGGCGGAACAGCGCGATGTCCTCGCCTTCGCCGCAGCGCAGGACGCGCGCGCCCAGCACCGGGATCTCGTCGAGCGCACACACGCGCACCCAGGCTTCGATGCCGGCCATGTTCAGTCCTCCAGCACGGCGGCGATGGGCCGCGCGAGTTTCAGCGGCGTGTATTCGCGCGGCGTGCTGCCGGCGATGCGTGCCGCCCAGGGATCGGGCAGGCCTTCGAGCGCGAACAGCAGACGCTCGAACAGCGCATGGCGGTTGGCCGCGTCCTCGACCACCTTCCGCTTCACGTAGTCCAGGCCGACGCGCTCGATGTAGTGCACGGTGCGGTCGAGGTAGTAGGCCTCCTCGCGGTAGAGCTGCAGGAACGCGCCGGTGTACTCCTTCACTTCCTCCGCGGTCTTCACCTTGCACAGGAAGCGCGCGACCTCGGTCCTGATCCCGCCGTTGCCGCCGACGTGGAGTTCCCAGCCCGAATCCACCGCGATGATGCCGATGTCCTTGATGCCTGATTCGGCGCAGTTGCGGGGGCAGCCCGACACCGCCAGCTTGACCTTGTGCGGGCTCCACATGTTGGCCAGCATCGTTTCCAGGTCGATGCCCATCTGGGTGCTGTTCTGGGTGCCGAAGCGGCAGAACTCGCTGCCCACGCAGGTCTTCACCGTGCGGATGGACTTGCCGTAGGCGTGGCCGGACTTCATGCCGAGGTCCTTCCACACGCCCACGAGGTCTTCCTTCTTCACCCCCAGCAGGTCGATGCGCTGGCCGCCGGTGACCTTGACCATCGGCACTGCGTACTTGTCGGCGACGTCGGCGATGCGGCGCAGTTCGGACGCGTTGGTCACGCCGCCCTTCATCTGCGGGATCACCGAGAA
Organism: Luteimonas rhizosphaericola; assembly: GCF_029888045.1. Classification (GTDB taxonomy): domain Bacteria; phylum Pseudomonadota; class Gammaproteobacteria; order Xanthomonadales; family Xanthomonadaceae; genus Luteimonas; species Luteimonas rhizosphaericola. Next base: position 98,372 of record NZ_JARXRN010000028.1, read on the forward strand.
GGTGCCGTCCTTCTGGATGTTGGCGTGCGCGCGCTCGTTGATGAAGCGGCTCTGCGGATCGTCGACCGCCTCGCGCGGCCAGGTCGAGAGCATGTAGTAGTTGAGCGCCGGCCGGCAGGTGGCGCAGCCGTTGGGCGTGCGCCATTCCATGAAGGCGTAGGCCTGGGCGTGGCTGACCAGGTGGTGCTCGCGGATCGCCTGGCGCACCTCGCCATGGGTGCGGTCGGTGCAGCCGCACACCGCCTTGGTCTTGGGCGTCTCCTGGAAGTTCGAGCCCAGGCAGTTCATCAGGATCTGCTCGACCAGGCCGGTGCACGAGCCGCAGGAGCTCGCTGCCTTGGTGTGCTTTTTCACCTCGTCCACGGTGAACAGGCCTTGCTCGCGCACCGCCTTGACGATCGTGCCCTTGCATACGCCGTTGCAGCCGCAGACCTCGTCGGCATCGCCCATGCTCGCGGCGCGGTCCTGGCCGCCGGTGCCGCTGTCGCCCAGCGCGGTCTCGCCGAAGGCGAGCGTGTCGCGGCGCTCGCCGATGTTCACCGCATCCTTGATCTGCCGGAAGTACCAGGCGCCGTCGCCGGTGTCGCCGTACAGGCAGGCGCCCACCAGCCGGTCGTCCCGGATCACCAGCTTCTTGTACAGCCCGCCTGCCGGGTCGCTCAGCACGATTTCCTCGGTGCCTTCGCCACCCATGAACTCGCCGGCAGAGAACAGGTCGATGCCGGTCACCTTAAGCTTGGTCGACACCGCCGAGCCCTTGTAGATGCCGATGCCGAACGTGGCCAGGTGGTTCGCGCAGACCTTGGCCTGTTCGAACAGCGGCGCGACCAGGCCGTAGGCGATGCCGCGATGCGCGGCGCATTCGCCGACGGCGTACACGCGCGGGTCGAACGTCTGCAGCGAATCGTTGACCACGATCCCGCGGTTGCAGTGGATGCCCGCGGCCTGCGCGAGTGCGGTGTTGGGCCGGATGCCGGCGGCCATCACCACGAGGTCGGCGGGAATTTCGCTGCCGTCGGAGAAGCGCACGGCGGCGACTTCGCCGGCATCGTTGCCGAGCAGTTCGCTGGTCGAGGTGTCGAGCCGGAACTTCAGTCCGCGCTCGGACAGGGATTTCTCCAGCAGCGCGCCGGCCACCGGATCGAGCTGGCGTTCGAGCAGCCAGCCGGCCAGGTGCACCACGGTCACGTCCATGCCGCGCAGCATCAGCCCGTTCGCCGCTTCCAGGCCCAGCAGGCCGCCGCCGATCACCACCGCGTGCCGCTTCACCTTCGCGGTGTCGATCATGGTGCGGGTGTCGTGGATGTCGCGGTAGCCGATGACGCCTTTCAGGTCCTTCCCGGGGACGGGCAGGATGAAGGGCACCGAGCCGGTCGCCAGCAGCAGGCGGTCGTACTCCGCCGCGGTGCCGTCGGCGGCGATCACCCTGCGGTGCACGCGGTCGATGCGCGTGACCTCCTTGCCCAGGTGCAGGGCGATGCCGTGTTCGGCGTACCACGACAGCGGATTGAGCACGATCTCGTCGAAGTCCTGCTCGCCGGCCAGCACCGGCGAGAGCAGGATGCGGTTGTAGTTCGGGTGGGGCTCGGCGCCGAACACGGTGATCTCGTACATGCCCGGCACCAGCTTGAGCAGTTCCTCGAGCGTGCGGATGCCCGCCATGCCGTTGCCCACCACCACCAGTCGTGGCTGTTTCATCGCGTGGCCTCGTCGTGCGCGCCGTCGATGGCGCGGGTCATGAAGGTGCTGCAGGGATCGAGGCGGTAGTCGCCGAAGGGGCCGCAGGGTTCGAAGCCGAAGCGCGCGTAGAGCGCACGCGCCGGCGCGAACTCCGGCTGGGTGCCGGTTTCCAGGCTCAGGCGGCGATAGCCGCGCCGCGTGGCCTCGTCCATCACCTGCGTGAGCAGCGCAGCCGCCACGCCGCGCCGTCGCGCCGCCGGCGTCGTGCGCATCGACTTCACCTCGCCGTGACCCGCATCGAGTTCGCGCAGCGCGGCGCAACCGAGCAACGCATCGCCCTCCCACGCGCTCCAGAAGGTGATGTCCGGCGCGCGCAGGCGCGACAGGTCGAGCGCGTGCACGCTCTCGGGCGGCGAGATGCGGTGCATCTCGTCCAGGTGCGCCTGCAGCAGGGCGGCGATCTGCGGCCCGTCCAGTGGATCGACGGCAATGTGCAGCGGCATGCTCAGACCCTCGCCGCGCCGGCCGTGGCCCAGCGCAGGCGCCAGCGCTGCTTCACCCCGACCAGGCACAGCGACGCGCCCAGCGCGATCGCCGAGAACAGCCACAGACCGGGCGCATACGACCCCAGCTGCTGCTTGACCACGCCCAGCCCGGCTGCGAGCAGGAAGCCGCCGATGCCGCCGGCCATGCCGATCAGCCCGGTCATCAGCCCGATCTCGGCGCCGAAGCGCTGCGGCACCAGCTGGAACACCGCGCCGTTCCCCGCGCCCAGGCACAGCAGGGTCACGACGAACAGCGCCACCGTCGCCACCGCACCGCCGATGCCCAGCGCCGCGGCGGCCACCAGCGCCGTCACCGCCACGTACACCATCTGCAGCGTGCGGGTGCCGCCGATGCGATCGGCGATCACGCCGCCGATGGGCCGCATGATCGACCCGGCCAGCACGCAGGCCGCGGTCGCCCAGCCGGCGAGCTTCGGCTCGAACCCGAACTGGTCGTGGAAGTAGCCCGGCAGCGCGCTGGCGAAGCCGGCGAAGCCGCCGAAGGTGATGGCGTAGAACAGCATGAACCACCACGAGTCGCGGTTGCCGACCAGCACCGTGGCGTAGTCGCGCAGCTGCTTGCGCGCCACCGGCACCGGCGCGTCCTTCGCGCACAGCGCGAACACCACCAGCACCACCAGCAGCGGCAGGCAGGCCAGCCCGAACACGTCGCGGAACCCGAATGCCGCCGCCAGCGCGGGCGCGAACAGCGCCGCCAGCACGGTGCCCGAATTGCCCGCGCCGGCGATGCCCAGCGCGGTGCCCTGGTGCTCGGGCGGGTACCAGCGCGAGGCCAGCGGCAGCGCCACCGCGAACGAGGCCCCGGCCACGCCCAGCATCAGGCCCAGCAGCAGCACCTGGCCGAAGCTGTGCACGCCCAGCCGCCACGCCACCAGCAGGGCGCCGATCACCAGCGCCTGCGCCAGCAGGCCGGTGCGCCTGGCGCCGATGCGGTCGGCCAGCAGGCCCAGGAACAGCCGCAGCACCGCGCCGCACAGGATCGGCACCGCCACCATCAGCGCCCGCTGCTGGGTGTCGAGCGCCAGCGCTTCGGCGATCTGCACCTGCATCGGCCCGAGCAGGTACCAGACCATGAAGCTGAGGTCGAAGTAGAGGAAGGCGGCCAACAGCGTGGGCGTGTGCCCGGCCTGCCAGAAGGATCGGTTCATCGGCGCGCTCCGAGGAGGGGCCGCCGCCGGACGCCGGGGGCGCCACGACTTCGGCCGGTGGAAACGAAAAACGGCGTCCTCCGGTGGAAGCCGGAGAGACGCCGTTGTCGGCGACCCTGGGCCGCCGTTGGCCTCGGGTCGGAATCTGGTGGTACGGACGCGTCGTTGCGCCCGACGGATATTGCATCGCAACACGCGTGCCAACCGCGCGTGCCTGCGGGGCCAGGACACGCACCACGCGCCGGGCCATCGCGGCGCCGTCCGGAAGCCCCCGCGGATCAAAGGCTTGGGCGTCACATCGCCGCCACGCGAGCCCGCTCGAGGCGTGCGTAGCCGCCACCGCGCCGATCGCTGCTGAAACGCACTCCGGGTTCGCTTTCACCGAAATGGTGCAGCAGATGCACCTAAATAGTGATTTACGAGACTCGCTGGTTGTGCATCCACCGCGGGTAACGCCGGGCCGCCGCGCACTTTGGCTTACCGAGGACCGGGCCATTCCGAGCGCGCAGCCGGAGGGGTCCGGGCGGGGGT
>NZ_JARXRN010000028.1:102366-163904 GCF_029888045.1 Luteimonas rhizosphaericola
ACCCTCGCCCGGACCCCTTCGGCCCGCCCGAAGGCGCGTCCTGCGCTCCATTGGCGACCATCATTGCCGCGATCGCGTTGCCTGTCGCGACCGCAGTCGCCGCTCGTCCACGCCGGGGAGAACCTGGGACCGGTCGCAAGCATGTGCTCGCGCGATCGCATGCCTACGACCGCGGAGCGCTATTCCCAGCGCATCCCGTCGAACAGCACGCTGGTGCGCGTCTCGCCGCGCGGGAGCGGCACGCCGACCTGCAACGCCGCCAGCCGGTAGCTGTCGAGGCGGTGGATCTCCGCCACCCGGGCGTCGTCGCCGGTCGCGTCCGCGTCCAGCCAGCCCCAGCGGCGGAACTGGTGCAGGAACCAGCGCCCGTCCGACAGCCACGGAAAGTTCACCTCGCCATCGCCGTGGAAGCGCAGGCGGGCGGAAGCGGGGACGATGTCGGGCGGCAGCAGGCAGTCGCGCAGGCTGTCCGCGGGCAGATCGATCGCGCCGTCGTCGGCCAGCCAACGCGCGGCGCGGGCACGATGGTCGGGGTCCGCGTCCAGCCAGCGGCAGGCCTCGAGCACCGCCGCGGTGAGCGCGGTCGCGACCTCCGGTTCCAGCGCCGCGAACGCGCGCCGGCAGGCGAGCACCTTTTCCGGATGCCCGGGCCAGATCTCGCCGCTGCGGATCACCCGCGCGCCGGCGCCGAGCGCCTCGGCCTGCGCCGCCCAGGGCTCCCCGGCGCAGTAGCCCTGCAGGTCGCCGCGCGCCAACGCGGCGGGCATCTCCGGCGGCGGCAGCGTCAGCGCCTGGACGTCGTGCAGCGGGTCGACCCCCTGCGCCGCCAGCCAGTAGTACAGCCACATCGCGTGGGTACCGGTGGGAAAGGTCTGCGCCAGCTGCGGTCGCCGCGCCGGCACGTCCAGCGCCTCGCGCAGCGTCGCGCCGGCACGCAGCCGCTGCGCCGCCGCCGGCGCGAGCACGATCGCCTGGCCGTTGTGGTTGAGTGCCATCAGCACCGCCATGGGCGCCTGCGGCCCGCCGATGCCGGTATCGATGCCGTAGACCATGCCGGCCAGCGCGTGCGCGGCATCGAGCTCGCCCGACAGCAGCTTGTCGCGCACCGCCGCCCACGAGCCCTGCCGCCGCAGGTCCAGCTGCAGGCCGTGCGCGCGGTCGAACCCCATCCGCGTCGCCACCAGCAGCGGCGCGCAGTCCACCAGCGGCATGAAGCCGATGCGCAGGGGGCGAAGCGGTCCGGCGATGTGCGTCATCCCAGCAGGTCCGCCATCGACAGGATGCGGCGCGCCACGTCCGCCAGCTTGAGGTTCTGCCGCATCGCCTGCTGGCGCAGCGCCGCGTAGGCATCGCGTTCGCTCATGCCGCGTTTCTCCATCAGCAGGCCCTTGGCCTGTTCGATCTGCTTGCGGTCCTGCAGCTGCTGCTGCACGCCTTCGAGCTGCTGGCGCAGCTGCGCTTCCTGTTCGAAGCGCGCCAGCGCCACCTGGATGATCGGCCGCAGCCGTGCCGGCGCCAGTCCGTCGACCACGTAGGCGGCCACACCGGCGCCGACCGCGGCGCGGATCAGCTGCTCGTCGCCGTTGGCCGAGAACATCACCACCGGGCGCGGCGCGTGGCGGTGCAGCATGGCCAGCTGTTCCAGCGCGTCGCGCGAGGGCGAATCGACGTCCAGGATCACCACGTCCGGCCGGTGCGCCTCCACCACCTTGAGCAGGGTGGACACTCCGTCCACGACGTCCAGCACCTCGTGCCCGGCGTCGACCAGCGCCGCCCGCAGCTCGCCGATCGGCTTGGCCGTGTCGCTGATGAGGAGGATGCGGGGCATGCCTGGCGGCGGGCTGGCTGGCGGGATGTGGGGAGTGGCGTTATGTTGCCCTGCAACATAATCGCAGCCGATGCGGTTTGCCAAGGAGGATCGCCGATGCCGCTGTATCCCCTGTTCGCCGACCTCGCCGGGCGCGAGGTGCTGGTCGTCGGCGGCGGCGAGGTGGCGCTGCGCAAGGTCGAGGCGCTGCTGCACGCCGGGGCCCGGGTGCGCCTGCACGCGCACGAGGTGCATCCGGCGTTGGCCGGATGGATCGACGCGGGACGGCTGGAGCGCCTGGCGGGCGACTTCGATCCGGCCTGGATCGACGGCGCCTGGCTGACGGTGGTGGCTACCGACGACGGGGCGTTCAATGCCGCGCTGGCCGCGGAGGCGGGGGCGCGGCACCGCTTCGCCAACGTGGTCGACGATGCCGCGCTGTCGACGTTCCAGGTGCCGGCGGTGATCGATCGCGCGCCGCTGCAGCTGGCGATCTCCTCCGGAGGCGCGGCGCCGATGCTGGCGCGGCGGCTGCGCGAGCGCCTGGAGACCGAACTCGATCCCGCGCTGGGGGCGCTCGCCGGCCTGTTCGCGCGCCACCGCGGCGCGATCCGCACGCGCCTGCCCGAGCTCGGCCACCGGCGACGCTGGTTCGACGCGGTGATCGACGGCCCGGTGTTGGCGCTGTTGCGCGCCGGACGCGAGGCGGACGCGGAGCGCGCGTTCGTGGCGATGCTGGACGACGCCGGGGCGGTCCCCGCCGGGGGGCGCGCCAGCCTGGTCGGCACCGGGCCGGGCGATCCGGGGCAGCTCACGCTCGCCGCCTTGCGGGCGATGAACCTGGCCGACGTGCTGCTGGTGGACGGCGCGGTCGCGGCGCCGGTGCTGGCGCTGGCGCGCAAGGACGCCACCCGCGAGGCCGCGCCCGACGATCCGGCCGCCTGCGCCGCGCGCGTGCGCGAGCACGCCGATGCCGGGCGCCACGTGGTCTGGCTGCGGCCTGGCGACGGGTTCCGCGAGGCGCCCTTCGCACCCATCGCGGCCGCGCTCGGCGACGCGACGTGGCCCTGCGAAGTGCATGCCGGCATCGCCGGGCCGGACGCGGGCCGGAGCGTCGACGCATAGACGCCAGCCCGCGTTGCGGGTCCGGCGCGTTCCATCCGCCCGCGGCTGCATGCGACGCGCGGCAGCTCCAGGACACGTGGCGGGGACGCGGCGGCGAAGCCCGGGCCAGGCCGGAATCGCAGCATGCAGCCAGCGTCGCTTCGCCAGCGGCTGAGGCGTCGCCCGCGCGGCCGTGCGACGCTGCCCCGGCTACTCCGCGGCGACGCTCGCCGACGTGATCAGCGACTGCAGGTCGTCCTCGAGCCGGGCGATGCGTTCGGCCAGCAGCGCGGTTTCCGCCGGGCTGACGTGCACCAGGCCGTCGAGCAGTTCCGACAGCTGGACCAGCCGGTCGCGATGCTGGCGCACGTCCAGGCGGCTGCGGCGACCGCGCAGGTCGCCGACCTCGGTCGCCGGGCCCCCCGCGCGGCGACAGTATTCGCGCAGCACCAGACCCATGCGCGCGGCCGCGCGCAGGTCGGCATCACTCCAGGGTTCGCTGCTGCCGCGCACGGTCTCGTGCCAGGCACCGAAACTCTTGCGCGGTCCGATCCGGGTGCCGTCGTCGTCGAGCACGAACGGTTCGTCCGGGCGGCCGGCCCAGCGCACGTCCTCGATCTGCTCGCAGCGGAAATACAGCAGCCACTCGTCGCGCGCCGGATCGAGCGCCAGCGCCAGCACGCCGGCGATGCCGTCGGCCGCTTCCGGCGACGGACTCCAGTCGTCCGCGCGGTCGGTGCACGCGGGGGCGCCCGGGCCGGACACGCGCGCCAGCCAGCCGAGCAGGTCGGGGATGCGTTCGGCCGGCGGCGTGCGGCCGGCGCTGTGCCAGCGCCCGGACTGCAGCAGGGCCACGCCGTCGGCGCGCAGCGCACGCAGCAGCAGGTCGAGCTCGCTGGCCAGCGCCAGGCGCGGGTCGCTGGCGTGGGCCAGGCGCACCGCGAGGGTGTCGCGGACCCCGCGCGCCTCTTCCTCGGTACGCGCGGCCTCCTGCTGTTCCCGCGCGGCCACGCGCATCGACACGAACAGGCCGAACAGGTCGGCCGCCGCGCGCACGCCCGGCGTGAGGTGGCGCACCCCGCGATGGTGGCAGGCGATCAGGCCCCACAGGCGGCCGCCGGCGACGATCGAGATCGACATCGACGCGGCCACGCCCATGTTCGCCAGGTATTCCAGGTGCACCGGCGAGACGCTGCGCAGCGACAGCTGCCCTAGGTCGAGCGGTTCGCCGCGCACGTTGCGGTCGGGCAGAATCGGCACCGGCGCGTAGCGCGCGTCGGGAATCACGCGGATGCGGTTGTGCAGGTACAGGCGGCGCGCCTGCGGCGGGATGTCGGACGCCGGATAGCGCAAGCCCAGGTAGGGCGGCATCGCCGAGTCGCGCGATTCGGCCACCACCTCGCCCGAGTCGTCGTGCAGGAAGCGGTAGACCATCACCCGGTCGTAGCCGGTGAGCAGGCGCACCTGCTCGGCCACGCGCTGGTGGAAGGTGGCGTCGGCGCCGCCTTGGGCCACGCGCGCGATCATCGCCTGCGCCACCACCGTCGGCGACCGTTCGCCGGCGCCCCGCGCCTGCGGCTCGATCTCGATGTGCACCAGGCCGTCGGCCACGTGCACACCCACTTCGCACAGCGTCGCGAGCGGGCCGATGTTGGCCACGGCGGCGCGCTGCGCCGGCGCGCCGGGTTCGCTGAAATCGACCGCCTCGGCGATGGTCTGGATCACGTCGTCGGTGATGAACTCGCGCAGCGAATGGCGCAGCATGTCTTCCGGCGCCACCGCGGTGAGCGCCTCGATGTTGGCCGAGACGTGGTGGATCGACCAGTCCGGCAGCCGGCAGCTGACGAGATACCCGTGCGGCTGGATCGCACCCGACAGGTGGATCGGCTCGTTGGCGCAGACCTGCAGCGCGCGCTCGAGTTCGGGGGTCATCATCGCGACTCCTTTCCGTGTACGACGGGAATGCGGTCGAAACTGCGCTCGAAGCAGGCGCGCACCAGCGCGAACGCGGCACGCGCGCCGTCCTCGGCCTGGCGCATGTGCAGCGCGTCGCCGACATCCAGCGCTTCGAGCTGGGCCTGCACCCGCTGCCAGTCGTCGCCGGTGGCGTGGCGGTCGAGGAAGTGCGCGCCCAGGTCGCGGTCGAAGCCGAGCCTGCGGGCGTCGCGCAGCAGCGCGCGCGCGCCCATGCTGCTGCCGGCCATCACGTAGCGCCAGCCCAGGCGGGTGGCGTGGCCCGCCGCCTGCCGGCGCTCGCCCTCGGCCGCGAGCGGCAGCAGCGAGAGGGTGGTGAGGTCGCGGGCGAGCCAGGCCGAGTGACGCGGCACGGCGTCGATCGCGCATTCGTAGTCGGCGGCGAAACGGTGCATGCCCAGGAGGTAGCGGCGGTAGGCGTCGACCGAATCCAGCCCCTGCGGGAACAGCCCGTCGACCTGTCCGTGCACTTCGGCGGTGGCGGCGCGCAGACGCGCCCGTGCCCCGCCGATGGAGGGAATGGACGTGGTGCCCGGGGCGTAGGCGGCATTGATGGCGGAAAGGATACCGGCCCGTACGCGGGTTGCCGCCTCGGGCGGTTCAGGAAGATGAGCAAACCGTCTGCATGCCGCGCCATCGCTACAATGGGCGTCTTCACGAACCTGTCCAGTTCACGTGGCCTACCCCGATTACGACTTCGCCAGCCATCGATTCGAGGTCCGTCCCGGGACGCGGATGCACTATCTGGACGAAGGTCCCCGCGAGGGCGAGGTGGTGCTGGCGCTGCACGGCAACCCCTCGTGGAGCTACTACTGGCGCCATCTGGTCCACGGCCTGCGCGACCGCTACCGCGTGATCGTGCCCGACCACATTGGCATGGGGCTGTCGGACAAGCCCGACGATGCCGGCGACGCCCTGCCGCGCTACGACTACACCCTGCAGTCGCGGGTCGACGACGTCGGCGCGCTGCTCGCGCACCTGGGCATCGACGGCCCGCTGAGCCTGGCGGTGCACGACTGGGGCGGCATGATTGGGTTCGGCTGGGCGCTTGCCGCGCCGGAGCGGGTGCGGCGCCTGGTGGTGCTCAACACCGCCGCGTTCCCGATGCCTGCCGGCAAGCCGATGCCGTGGCAGATCGCGCTGGGGCGCGACTACCACGTGGGCGAGCTGGTGATCCGCGGCCTCAACGCCTTCTCCGCGGGCGCCTCGCGCCTGGGCGTGGAGCGGCGGATGCCGCGCGACGTGCGCCGCGCCTACGTGGCGCCCTATGACAGCTGGCGCAACCGCATCGCCACCGTGCGCTTCATGCAGGACATCCCGCTGGGCGAGGGCGACCGCGCCTGGCCGCTGGTGGCAGCCGCCGGTGAGCGCCTCGCCACCTACGCCGACCGGCCCGCCTTCCTCGGCTGGGGCCTGAAGGACTTCGTGTTCGACCGCGACTTCCTGGGCCGCTTCCGCGCCGCGTGGCCGCAGGCCGAGGTGCATGCGTTCGAAGATGCCGGTCACTACGTGCTCGAAGACCGGCACGAGGTGCTGGTGCCGGCGATCCGCGCCTTCCTCGACGCGCACCCGCTGCGGTAGCGGCGGCGCGGGGCCCGCCGCAGCGCCGGCGCGTGGCGCCGACGCGTCCGGCATCGCGGACGGGGAGCGGCTAGGCGGCTACCGGCGGCAGCCGGGGCGTGGGCGGGCTGTTGCCGTTGTCGTCGGGCTGGTCGTCGTTGTCGGCACCGTCGCGCCAGCGCCAGTCGGCCGCGGTCAGCAGCGGCAGGCCATGTGCCAGCCGCGCCTTGTCGCACTGTGCGCTGGGCGAGCCGTACTCCCAGGAAGCGTCCACGTCGCGGCACACCGACGGCCTGCGCGGGTGGATGGTGCAGCGCGAGTACTCGCCGATCCGTGCATCCAGGGCCACGCAGTGGACGGGCGCGCTGTAGGTGCCGCGCATGCACAGCCGATGCGCGTCCAGGCGTTCGGTCATGGCGGCGGGAACGCCGCCCTCGGTGGCCTCGTCCGACTCCATCCAGTGGAACGCCACCCGGTACTGCGTACAGCAGGCGCCGCAGCTCAGGCAGGGGTGGGGCATCGGGGCGGACCGGCGGACTGGGATGCGGATTCTTCCAGCCGTCCGTGGCGCCGCGCAAGCGCTCAGGCGGCGTCGAGCCCCATCTGCCAGAAGCCGGCTTCCAGCCGCGCCGCCTTGGCGAAGATCGCCACCAGCTCGGGGAACCGGGCGGGGCTGCCGTAGCGCCGGTCGAGATCGTCCAGCCAGGCATGCGCGCCGGCCGCCACGGACTGGAAGGCCTCGCCCGCGTACTCGCCGATCCACTCGCGGTAGGGGTGCGCGGCATCGAGCGCCCCGGCCCCTTCGGGCGCGAGCCGGCGCCCGATCTCGGCGTAGCCCAGGGTGCAGGGTGTCAGCGCCACCTGCAGGTCGAGCAGGTCGCCCGACATGCCGATGTCCAGCACCCAGCGGGTATAGGCCACGGTGGCCGCATGCTCCGGCGTGGCTTCCACTTCGGCGGCCGTCAGCCCCCAGCGCTCGCACAGGCGAAGGTGCAGCTGCATCTCCACGTCCACGATCGCGGCCAGCCCCTCCTTGGCCGCGCGCATGTCGGCCAGCGTGCGCGCCTTGCCCGCGGCCAGCGCGTGCGCCCGCGCGAACTGGATCAGGAACAGGTAGTCCTGCACCAGGTACTGGCGGAACGCGGAAGCGGGCAGGGTGCCGTCGCCCAGGCCGCGCACGAAGGCGTGGTCGACGTAGCCGGTCCAGTCGTCGCGGGCGGCGGCCTTGAGCCGTTCGAGCAGGGACATCAGCTGTCCCCTTCCGCATACACGGCATCGAAGAACGCCAGCTCCAGCGCCACCGCGCGTTCGAAGAAGCCGCGCGCCAGCACTTCTTCGGATGGGCCGACGCGGTCGAGCTCCTCGCGCAGGAAGGCGACGAACTCGCGGAAGAACGGGTTGTCGTGCAGGGTGATCCACTCGGCGTGCACGAAGTTGTCCGGCAGCGGCCGTGGCGCGCGCCCGGCCCAGTCCAGGTACAGCCCTTCGGCCACGTTGAGCACGGCCAGCACCGCCGCGTACGAGCGCGTCGCCGCCGCCTCGCGCATCAGGGCCTTGAAGCCGGCGGTGGGCGCGGCGTCGGGCGCCGCCGCCTGGGTGGCTTCGTCGATGCCGAGGGCTGCGAACGCGCGCAGGAAGTAGTCGTTCTCCTCGCTGCAGACCATGCCCAGGAAGCGGCCCAGCCGCAGCCGCGCCGCGAAGCTGTCGGCGCTGGCGACGGCGGCGCCGACCAGGGTCACGAAGGCGTCGATGAAGCGGTGGTCCTGCACCAGGTAGCGCGCCATGTCCGCATCGGCGATCCGGCCGCTGCAGAGCTCCTGCACGAACCGGTGCCGCACCGCGCGCGACCAGGCCGGCTCGCTGCCGGCACGCAGGCGTTCGCTGAAACGTGGGTCCATCTGTCCTCCAGGCCGGGGGCGGGCGCGCGGCGGGCGATTGTCGGCCACCGCAACGGCGGCGTCCATGCGCGCGACCCCGCGGAGGGTCGGCGATAATCCGGCGATGATCGCTCCCTGCAACATCGCCGCGGCGTTGCCGCGCCTGGCAGCCGAAGCGCCTTCGCGCGTGGCCATCCGCTGCCCGGGCCCGCGCGGCGACTATGCCGTTCGGCTCACCTACGGCGAACTGGATGCGCGCAGCGACGCGATCGCCGCGGGCCTGGCGCGGCGCGGGATTGCGCGCGGGACGCGCACGGTGCTCATGGTGCGGCCCACGCCGGAGTTCTTCCTGCTGATGTTCGCCCTGTTCAAGGCCGGCGCGGTACCGGTGCTGGTGGATCCCGGCATCGACCGGCGCGCGCTGCGCCAGTGCCTGGACGAGGCGCAGCCCGAGGCGTTCATCGGCATCCCGCTGGCGCAGCTGGCGCGCGTGGTGCTGGGCTGGGCGCGTTCGGCGCGGATGCGCATCACCACCGGGACACGCGCGTGGCTGGCCGATGCGACGCTGGCGGCTGTCGAGCGGGAAGGCGCGGGCGCCGGACCGCAACTGAGCGACACCCGGCCCGACGACCTCGCCGCGATCCTGTTCACCAGCGGCTCGACCGGCGTGCCCAAGGGCGTGGTCTACCGCCACCGCCACTTCGTCGCGCAGATCGACCTGCTGCGGGCGGCGTTCGGCATCGAGGCCGGCGGCATCGACTTCCCCACGTTCCCGCCGTTCGCGCTGTTCGATCCCGCGCTGGGGCTGACCTCGATCATTCCGGACATGGATCCCACGCGCCCGGCCGATGCCGATCCGGCGAAGCTGCACGCGGCGATCGCGCGCTTCGGCGTCGACCAGCTGTTCGGCTCGCCGGCGTTGATGCGGGTGCTGGCCGACCACGGCGCGCGTTTGCCGACGGTGCGGCGCGTGACCTCGGCCGGCGCGCCGGTGCCGCCCGCGGTGGTGGCGCGGATGCTGGAACTGCTGCCCGCCGATGCGCGCTTCTGGACCCCGTACGGCGCCACCGAGTGCCTGCCGGTGGCGGTGGTCGAGGGCCGCGAGCTGCTGGCGCTGCGCGAGCGCACCGAGCAGGGCGCCGGCACCTGTGTCGGCCGCGCGGTGGCACCGAACGAGGTGCGCATCATCCGCATCGACGACGCGGCGATCGAGGACTGGTCGGATGTGCTGCTGGTCGCGCCCGGTGAGGTGGGCGAGATCACCGTGGCCGGGCCAACCGCCACCGACAGCTATTTCAACCGCGAGGCGCAGACCCGGCTGGCGAAGATCCGCGAGTGCCTTGCCGATGGCCGCGAGCGCATCGTGCACCGCATGGGCGATGTGGGATATTTCGACCAGGACGGACGCCTCTGGTTCTGCGGACGCAAATCGCATCGCGTCGAAACAGTCGACGGCCCGCTGTACACCGAGCAGGTCGAACCGGTGTTCAACGTGCACCCCGACGTGCGGCGGACCGCGCTGGTGGGCATCGGCGCGCCCGGCGCGCAGCAGCCTGTGCTGTGCGTCGAAACCATGCCGGGCACCGCGCGCCGCGAGCGCGGGCGCATCGCCCGCGAGCTGCGCTCGATCGGCGCGCGACTGCCGCACACCGCGCGCATCGAACGGATCGCGTTCCATCCCGGTTTTCCCGTCGACATCCGCCACAACGCCAAGATCGGCCGCGAGACGCTCGCGCGCTGGGTCGCGGCCAGGAGGCCTGCATGAAGATCCTCGTCACCGGCGGCGGTGGCTTCCTCGGGCAGGCGCTGTGCCGCAGCCTGGTCGAGCGCGGCCACGAGGTGTCCAGCTTCAATCGCGGCCACTATCCGGCGCTCGATGCGCTGGGCGTGCGCCAGCTGCGCGGCGACCTGGCCGATGCCGGGGCCGTGCGCACCGCCTTGGAGGACGCGGAGGCGGTGTTCCACAATGCCGCGAAGGCCGGCGCCTGGGGCAGCTACGAGAGCTACCACCAGGCGAACGTGGTCGGTACGCGCAACGTGCTGGCGGCCTGCGTCGCGCATCGCATCGGGCGGCTGGTCTACACGTCCACGCCCAGCGTGACCCATCGCAAGACCCATCCGGTGGCAGGCGGCACGGCCGACGAGGTGCCCTACGGCGAAGGCTTCAAGGCGCCCTATGCCACCACCAAGCAGATCGCCGAGCGCGAGGTGCTGGCCGCGAACGGGACCGCGCTGGCGGACGGCTCCCGGCTGGCCACCATCGCCCTGCGCCCGCGGCTGATCTGGGGGCCGGGCGACCAGCAGATCCTGCCGCGTCTGGTCGAACGCGCGAAGGCCGGACGGCTGCGCTTCGTGGGCGGCGGCGACAACCTGATCGACACCACCTACATCGACAACGCCGCACAGGCGCATTTCGACGCGTTCGACCATCTGGTCCCGGACGCCGCCTGCGCGGGCCGCGCGTATTTCATCAGCAACGGCGAGCCGATGCCGACGCGCGACATCGTCAACGCGCTGCTGGCCGCGGCGGGTGCGCCGCAGGTGCGCGGCAGCATTCCGTTCGGACTGGCCTACGCGATCGGCGCGGCGTGTGAGACGCTGTGGCCGCTGCTGCGGCTGCGCGGCGAGCCGCCGATGACGCGCTTCCTGGCCGAACAGCTGAGCACGACGCACTGGTACTCGATGGCCCCGGCGACGCGCGACTTCGGCTACGTGCCGCGGGTGTCCATTGCCGAAGGACTGCGGCGCCTGCGGGACTCGCTGCAGCGGGACTGAGCCCGGCCTTCGGTGCGCCGCGTCCGTTGCGCGCGACGGCGCCTGCCTCCGTCGTCGCAGCCGGCGGTCCGGCGAGCGCGTGATGGCGCTGGCGACGCGAGCGCCCGGAGCGGCCTCGCGCCTCTTCACAGGTCGACGCGGGCGTCAGCTGCGGTGGCGGGCGCGCGTCCGCTGGTGACCAGTGCGTAGGCGCGACCGGATCGCCGGCTCTGGTGCCGTCTGCAGCCCCGCCGCGGCGGACGTCGACATCCCGGGTCGCGGGTCGCTCGCCAATGGCCGCCGCTTTTCACGACCCGATCACCCCGCGCTCACCCGGCCGCGACCCGGGCCCGCGTAGCGTTCCCCTGCGCCCCCAATCCCTCGCGGCCCCATGGCCGCCGCCCAGGAGACGTTCCATGCTCAGATACGCCGTCATCTTCTTCGTCATCGCGCTCATCGCCGCCGTCCTCGGTTTCAGCGGCGTCGCCGGTGCGGCCACCAACATCGCCTGGATCCTGTTCGTGGTGTTCGTGATCCTGGCGATCGTGTCGCTGCTGCGCGGCAAGCGCGTCTAGCGCGCCGCGCGCATCGCGCGAACCGCACCAGGGCCCGCCGATCGGCGGGCCCTTTTTCATGCCAGCCTCTCGCCCGCGCGGCACCCGGGGCTGCCGCTACAATGCCGCATGGCCATCTTCCCGCCCTCGCCATTCGATGCGATCAAGCCGATCGCCGGCCGCGCGCTGGAGGCGGCGCTCAACCGCGCGCTCGCGCTGGATCCCGACACCCGCGACGCGCTGGGCCGGCTCGACGGCCGACGCATCACGCTGACCGTGACCTCGCCCCCGCTGGCCCTGTCGCTGCAGGTGTCGGGCGACCGGCTCGTGGTCGGGCCGGCCGATGCCGGCGCCGAACCCGACCTCGCGGTCAGCACCACCCTCGCCGGCATGCTCGGGCAGCTGCCGTTCCTGCGCCGGGACGACGTCGCGCCGGTCGGCCGGGTGCGGGTGTCGGGCGACGCCGAACTCGCGCGCCAGCTGCAGCGGCTGGCCGAGCGCTTCGATCCGGACTGGCAGCAGCCGTTCGTGTCGGTGTTCGGAGAGGTGGTCGGCGTGCAGCTGGCCAACGCCTTCGCCGGCGCGCTGGGACAGGCGCGCACGCTCGGTCGCAACCTGGCGCAGAGCGCGGCCGAGTACGTGACCGAGGAATCGCGCGACGTGGTCGCGCGCGCCGAGCTCGATGCCTTCCTCGACGACGTCGACGTACTGCGCGAGGATGTCGACCGCATCGCCGCGCGCGTCGCGCGCCTGGGCGGTCGGTCCGGGGCTGCGGCTTGAGCAGCGTGCGTCGCGCCGCGCGCATCGGCCGCGTGCTGCTGCGCTATCGCCTGGACGACCTGCTCGACCAGACGCCCGCCGAGCGCTGGCTGAAGCTGATGCGGCCATTCGTACCGCGTGCGCAGGCGGCGATCGCGGCCCAGCCACGCGGCGCGCGACTGCGGCTGGCGCTGCAGGAACTCGGTCCGATCTTCGTCAAGTTCGGCCAGATCCTCTCCACCCGTCGCGACCTGCTGCCGCCCGACCTGGTCGACGAGCTCGCATTGCTGCAGGACCAGGTGGCTCCGTTCGACGGCGACGCCGCGCGCGCGATCGTCGAATCCGAACTCGGCGCGCCGGTGGCCACGCTGTACGCCGCGTTCGAGACCGTGCCGCTGGCCTCGGCCTCGATCGCGCAGGTGCATGCCGCCACCCTGCATGCGGTCGACGCCGCGGCGCCGCGCGAAGTGGTGGTGAAGGTGCTGCGGCCTTCGATCGAGAAACAGATCGCCGGCGACATCTCGCTGCTGCGCAGCCTCGCCGCGCTGGTCGACCGCACCCATCCCAACGCCGACAAGATCCGCCCGCGCGAGATCGTGGCCGAGATCGAGAACACGCTGGCGGCCGAACTCGACCTGCAGCGCGAAGGCGCCAACGCCTCGGTGCTGCGGCGAAACTGGCTCGATTCGGCCGACCTCTACGTGCCCGAGCCGATCTGGACCCACACCGCGCAGCGCGTGCTCACGCTCGAGCGCGTGCGCGGCATCAACAGCGACGACATCGCCGCGCTCGACGCCGCGGGCATCGACCGCAGCGCCCTGGCCGCCAAGGGCGTGCGCGTGTTCTACACCCAGGTGTTCCGCGACAACTTCTTCCACGCCGACGCGCATGCCGGCAACATCTGGGTCGACCCGGAACGGCGCGAGAACCCGCGCTTCATCGCCCTGGATTTCGGGATCATGGGCCAGCTCTCCAGCGAGGACCAGTACTACCTCGCCGAGAACTTCATGGCGATCTTCAACAAGGATTACCGGCGGGTGGCCGAACTGCACGTGCAGGCCGGCTGGATGCCCGCGACCATCCGCATCGACGAGCTCGAGGCCGCGGCGCGCGCGGTGTGCGAGCCGTATTTCACCCGGCCGCTGTCGGAGATCTCGCTGGGCGAGGTGCTGGGCAAGCTGTTCCGCACCGCGCAGCGCTACGAGCTGACCCTGCAGCCGCAGCTGATCCTGATGCAGAAGACGCTGCTCACCATCGAGGGCATCGGCCGCCTGCTCGATCCGAAGATCGACATCTGGGCGGTCGCGCGGCCGGTGCTCGAACGCATCCTGGTCGAGCGCTACAGTCCGCAGCGGCTGGCGGCCGAGTTCCGCAAGCGCATGCCCGAGATGGTCACCCGCGCGCCGGAGATGCCGCGCCTGCTGCACGCCTGGCTGCAGCAGCAGGTCGAGGGCCGGCACGAACTGCGCATGCGCTCGCGCGACATCGTCGAGATCACGCAGACGCTCAAGGCCATGCAGCGCCGGATCGTCGCCGCGATCCTCGGCGTGGGGCTGCTGATCGCCGCCGCGGTGCTGTACGCGCTCGAGGCCGGCGGGCCTGCGCTGGTCGGCGTGCCCCTGTCCTCCTGGGTCGCCGGCATCGGCGGCCTGTGGGCGATCCTCGCCGCGCTGCCGAGGCGCGGCTAGCGTTCCGACCCACCGGCGCGCGCTCCGCCGCCGCGCGCCGCCCCGGGAAAAGCGCTCGCGCTCCCCAGCCGGTGTCGATGCGCCCGCTCGCGTGCGCACCGCTCGCCCCGCTCCCGACCTATCCGGTCACATCGGTCGCCGCCGCCCGTCAAAGGTCCGGGTGGCGCCGGAAACTGGCATCATGGATGTCCCGGCCTGCGCTGCCCATGCACGCGGTGCCGGCGGAAGGGACGCCGTGCGGCACCATCGCATCGGCACGAGAGGGATCGGGGACGTGACGCTATTTCTGACCACCAGCCTGGGCTATCCCACGCTTGCCTGGAGCATCGTGCTCGGCGGGCTCGCGCTGTTCTGGCTGGTGGCGGCGATCGGCATGGTGGGGCTGGACGCACTCGACATCGACCTCGGCGACGGGGACGCGGGCGGCATGCTGTCGCGGCTCGGCCTCGATGGCCTGCCCACGCTGATGGTCCTGGGCGTGCTGGCGTTCTTCGCCTGGGCGCTGACCTACTTCACCCACCTGTTCGCGCTGTCGGCACTGCCCGACCTGCTGCGCTACGGCATCGGCACGCTGGTGCTCCTGTTCTCTCCGGTTCCGGCGATCCTGCTCACCGCAATGGTGCTGCGCCCGCTGCGGCGTTTCGTGCTGCGGATGCAGCCCAGGCCGCAGGCATCGATCGCCGGCCGGGTCGCGGTCGTCCGGACGCCGACCGTGGATGCGCACCAGGGCATGGCCGATCTCGACGACGGCGGCGCGGGCCTGGTGCTTCAGGTGCGAAGCGCGGGCCCGCATCCGATCGGACGCGGCGACCGCGTGGTGCTGGTCGAGCACGACGCGCAAGCGAACACCTGGCGCGTGATGCCCGAGCGCGACCTCCCCCTTCCCTGACCGCAACCCCACACGCATTTTCGACAGGAGCTGACCCGATGGAACTCGCACTGCTGGGACCCTTCCTGATCGGCGCGATCGGCCTCGCCGTCGCGTTGATCGTGCTGGTGATCGTGTTCAAGTCCTTCTACAAGAAGGTGGACCAGGGCACCGCGCTGATCGTGAACGACATGAGTTCCCAGCCCAAGGTGCATTTCACCGGTGCGTTGATCATTCCGGTGCTGTATCGCGCCGAGCTGATGAAGATCAGCCTGATCACGCTGCAGATCGACCGCCGCGGCAAGGAAGGATTGATCTGTCGCGACAACATGCGCGCCGACATCGCCGTGGCCTTCTACCTGCGCGTCAACGAGACCCAGGCCGACGTGCTGCGCGTGGCCAAGGCGCTGGGCGCCGACCGCGCGTCGGACAAGCATGCCGTGGACGAACTGTTCAACGCCAAGTTCTCCGAGGCGCTGAAGACGGTGGGCAAGAAGTTCGAGTTCACCGAGCTGTTCGAGAAGCGGCAGGAGTTCCGCGACGAGATCATCAAGGTCATCGGCAACGACCTCAACGGCTACGTGCTCGAGGACGTCGCGATCGACTACCTCGAGCAGACGCCCAAGCACGTGCTCGACCCGCACAACATCCTCGATGCCGAGGGCATCCGCAAGATCACCGAGCTCACCGCGTCGCAGAACGTGGTGACCAACGAGCTCGAGCAGAACGAGCGCCTGGCGATCACCAAGAAGAATGTCGAGACGCGCGAGGCCACGCTGTCGCTCGAGCGCCAGCAGGCGGAGGCCGAGGCGCGCCAGAAGCGCGAGATCGAGACCATCCAGGCGCGCGAGACCGCCGAGACCCTGCGCGTGCAGGAAGAGCAGCGGCAGCTGGCCGAGGCCGCGCGCATCGAAGCCCAGCAGCTGATCGACATCCGCGACCAGAACCGGATGCGCGAGGTGGAAGTGGCCGAGCAGAATCGCCAGCGCGCGGTGGCGATCGAGGCCGAGCGCGTGGCCCGCGCCCGCCAGCTGGAACAGGTCACGACCGACCGCGAGGTGCAGCTGCAGGGCGTGGAGCGCGACAAGGTGGTCGAGCAGGGCAAGATGGACGTCGCCAACATCACCCGCGAACGCATCGCGATCGACAAGACCGTGGCCCAGGAAGAGGAGCGCATCAAGGAAGTGCGCGAGGTATCCGAGGCCGAGCGGCTGAAACAGATCGCCATCCTCGATGCCGAGGCGAAGGCGCAGCAGGCGCTGCTGGAGGCGGTCAAGAAGGCCGAGGCGGACGAGACCGCGGCCCGGCACCGGGCGGTCGAGATCACCACCCTGGCGCAGGCGGAGCTCGAAGCGGCCAGCCGCCAGGCCGAAGCCAAGAAGGCGCTGGCAGAGGGCGTCCGCGCCGAGCGCGCCGCCCCCGGCCTGGCGGATGCACAGGTCAGGGAGGCCGGCGCGGTGGCGATCGAGAAGGTGGGCATGGCCGAAGCGCGGGTGGTCGACGTGATGGCCGACGCCAACCTCAAGCAGGGTGCCGCCGAAGCCAAGGTGCTGGCCGAGCAGCTGGCCGCCAAGGCGCAGGGCGAGGAACAGATGGGTCGTGCACGCGCCACCGCGGTCGAGTCCATCGGCCTGGCGGAGGCGACCGTGGTCGGCAGGAAGCTGTCGGCGGAGGCCGAGGGCCTCACCCTCAAGTTCCAGGCCCTGGATGCACTCAGTGAGGGCGCCCGCAGCCACGAGGAGTACCGGATGGCGCTGGACACGAGCCTCAAGCAGGCGCTGGCCTCGATCGAGGCGGGCAAGGAGATCTCGAAGGAAAACGCCGAAGTCATCGCCACCGCGCTGCGCAACGCCGACATCGACATGGTCGGCGGCGACGGCGGGATGTTCGACAGCCTGGTGCGCGCGATCTCGCTGGGCAAGTCGATCGAGGGCCTGGCCGACAAGAGTCCGGTGGTGCAGGAACTGATGCAGAAGTACCTGGGCGTCGGCCTCGACCGCGGCCTGCCGAAGCCGGCCGAGAACGCCGGCGCGAACTGAAGCCTACGCCCCGTTCCTCACCGCCCGCGGGAAGGGATGGGGCGAGCGCGGGCGACGCCCTTCGGGCGCGCCTCGCACCCCGGCCCCCCCCGCCAACGGGCGAAGGGCGGAACGCCACCCAGGATGACGAGCGGCGATGACCGAGCCCAAGCAGGACAACATGGCCCCCGACGACGACGGCAGCGCCACCGTCGACCAGGCCGTCGCCCAGGGCGGGGCCTACGAGGTTCTGCGGCGCCGGCTGGTCGACCAGGGCGCGCGGCTGCGCGCGGCGGCCGACGCACTCAACGCGCGCCGCTTGCAGGAGTTCGGCGACAGCCGGCTCGAGGTCGCGGGCCGGTTCCGCGTGCGCACCGAGCACAACTGCATCGGTCGCGACGTGGTCCAGGTCGGCGACGACCTCCTGCTGTTCGGCTACAACGTCTTCCTCGGCCTGAAGACCACGACCCGGGTCGAGGACGTATTCGGCCTGTACCGGCTGAGCGAGGGCCCGGACGGCTACGACGTCGCACCCGTCGATCCCGAGGGGACGTTCCTCTCCCAACCGGGTTTCGTCCACGATTTCACCGAACTCTACGCCTACTACCGCCACGCCCGGCTGCTGCAGCTCATCAAGCGCGACGGCAAGCTGCTGGCCGCGTTCCAGATCGGCGAGCGCAGCAGCGACGTACGCGTGTTCCGCTGGGCGATCGGCAACGACGGCGCACTGGAGTGGATCGACTCGCGTGGCGAGCGGGACATCGCGTTGCCGCCGCCGTTCGATTTCGAATGGACGCGCGCGACCCGCGACCTGATGGTCGCCGGCCGCCACCCGCACCTGAACATCCTCGACACCCTGTTCGTCGAGACCACCGGCGGCGACCTGACGATCAAGGTGGAGAACAACACCGGCACCGGCCAGGGCGTGTACAACGAGCCGGTGGAGGACAGCACCCAGTCGCTGGACGATGCCGCCATCGACTACGCCCGCGTCGGCTCGCTGGTGCTGCTCAAGGTGCTCCCGTACCGCGAGCAGCAGTGGCGCGGGCTGATCTACAACACCATCACCGGCACGGTGGTGCGCAACGACGCCATCGTCCAGGCCTGCGTGCAGCTGCCCGAGGACCACGGCATCATCTTCCCCGGCGGCTACTACCTGCAGAGCGGCGAGCACAAGGCCTTCGACGCGGCCATGCAGGGCATGCAGTACAAGCGCAGCCTGCGCTCGCCCAACGGCGAGGACGTGCTGTACGTGTTCTACGAACGCGAAGCCGGCC
The DNA here is from genome assembly GCF_029888045.1 of Luteimonas rhizosphaericola. GTDB lineage: Bacteria > Pseudomonadota > Gammaproteobacteria > Xanthomonadales > Xanthomonadaceae > Luteimonas > Luteimonas rhizosphaericola. The sequence goes on from NZ_JARXRN010000028.1 coordinate 120,607, forward strand.
GGTCCGCGCTGTTCGTCTACAACACCATCCGCCGCGAACTGCAGAACCCGCTGTTCGGCCACGGTTACGCCTTCCTCCAGGACGGGCGCATGGTGCTGTTCCATGCCGAGGGCGACGGCGCCACCCGCATCCATCCGATGCAGGTCTGGCAGACGCCGTTCGCCAGCGACGAGTTCGCCGCGCGCGCGCCGGCGGGGCAGGGCTTCATGGGTCGGATCGGCAACGCCGCCCTGGTCCGTGGCATCTCCGAGCTGTATGCGCTCGGCCGCGGCATCGAAGAGCCGCAGGTCTCGGCGCAGCGCTACCAGATGCTGGTGCACGCCACCCGCCGCATGTTCGACGCGCACCACTGGATCGACGACGCGAACTGCGAGGGCGTGGCGGCGCTTCTGCACGAGATCAGCGCCACTGGCGAGTCGGTGCTGGACGAGTACGAGAAGGTCGAGGACATCCGCCGCCAGTCCGACACGGCGATCCGCGACGCCACGGCGGCCCATCGCACGCTGCTCGGCCGGCTGCAGCCGGAGAACTGGACCGATATCGGCGAGTTCGTCGAAGCGCTGGGCGAGATCTCCCGCCAGCGCGGCCACCTGCTCACCATCCGCGACTACCGTTACATCGACACCGCCGCGATCGACGCGATGGGCCAGGCCCTGCAGGAGGCCCACGAGCGCGTCGGCGTGGCGACCGGCGCGTTCCTGGGCGGCGACAAGGCGCTGGCGCCGCTGCATGCGCGCCTGCAGCAGCTCGACGCCGCCGCGCAGCAGGCCGACACCGCGCGTGCGCTGGCCGAGCAGCTGGCCGGGATGCAGGCGATGTCGGCCGAACTGGACATGCTCTCCGAGCTGATGGCCAGCCTCAGGGTCGACGATGCCGCGCAGCGCACGCGCGTGGTCGAGGCGATCTCCACGCTGTACGCGCGCCTCAACCAGGCCCGCGCCCGCGCCGAGCAGAAGCGGCGCAGCCTGGGCTCGGCCGAGGCCGTGGCCCAGTTCGGCGCCCAGTTCGCGCTGTTCGGGCAGTCGGTCGCCAGCGCCCTGGGCCTGGCCACCGATCCCGAGCGCGCCGACGAGCAGCTGTCTCGGCTGATGGTGCAGCTCGAGGAACTCGAGAGCCAGTTCGGCGAACACGAACAGTTCCTGTCCGACATCCTGGCCAAGCGCGAGGAACTGCTCGACACCTTCGAAGCCCATCGCCAGGCGCTGCTCGACGAGCGCCAGCGCAAGGCGCAGTCGGTGTTCGACGCCGCCGCGCGCATTCTGGACGGCCTGGCCCGGCGCACCGAGCGCTTCACCACGCTGGACGAGCTCAACGCCTTCTTCGCCGGCGACCCGCTGATCCTCAAGCTGCGCGAACTGGCCGGGCGCCTGCGCGAGTACCGCGACAGCGTCAAGGCCGACGAAATCGAGGCGCGGCTGAAGGGCGTGCGCGACCAGGCCGTGCGCAGCCTGCGCGACCGCAGCGACCTGTTCGAGGAGGGCGGCCACATCATCCGCCTGGGCCCGCGTCACCGCTTCAGCGTCAACGCCCAGCCGCTGGACCTGACCATCCTGCCGCGCGGAGAGGGCCTGGCGGTGCACCTGACCGGCACCGACTATTTCGAGGCCATCCACGACCCGGAACTCGATGCGCTGCGCGACTGGTGGCAGGTGTCGCTGGATTCCGAGTCGCCCGCGCTGTATCGCGGCGAGTACCTGGCCGGCCTGATCCTGGACGCGGCGGTGCACGGCCGCGACGGACTCGACATGGCCGCGCTCGAACACGCGCTGGCCGATCCCGTCGAACTCGAGCGACTGGTGCGCGCCTTCGCCTCGCCGCGCTACCGCGAAGGCTACGAGAAGGGCATCCACGACCACGACGCCGCCCGGCTGCTGCAGGCGCTGGCGCCACTGTACCGGGGCGCCGGACCGCTCGTGCATGCGCCGCGCGCGCGCGCGCTCGCGCTGATGTTCTGGGCCCGGCACCAGCAACGCGCGGACGCGCAGGCCTGGCCCGGCCGCGCCGTGGGCGCCGCCGCGGTGCAGACGCTGTTCGGCACCGCGGAGGGCATCGACGCGCTGCGCGCCGACATGTCGTCGGCCCTGTCCGACTTCGCGGCCGAGGACGGACGGCCGTTCGACGCCGGCCTCGCGCCCGTCGCCGCGGACTATCTGTACGACGAACTGCGCGGAGGCGATCCGACCTTCGGCTTCAGCCACTACGCGCGCGACCTGCTGGCCGCGCTCGACGCGCAGCTGCAGGCGGCCGGCATGGCCGACGGGCTCGAGCGCTCGCTGCAGCAGGCGCCGTCGCCGGCCGCGCAGTGGTCGCTGCTGGCGCATTGGCTGAACGCGATGGTGCGCGATCCGCGGCACGCGGCACTGGCCGGCTACGTGCCCGAGGCGATCGCGCTGCGGCTGGCCGCGCGCGGACTGCGGCACCGTATCGTCGAGGCGACCCTGGTCGCGCGCGTCGAGGGACTGCTTGGCGAGCATCCGCGGATCGATGGCGGTGCGATGGCCCTGGCGATCGACGACTTCCTGGCCCGCTTCCGCGAGCATCGCAGTGGGTTCGTTCCCGGCTTCGAGCGCTACCAGACGCTGCGCCACCGCATCGCCGCGCGCGAGCGCGACGCGCTGCGCCTGTCCGAGTTCCGCGCCCGGCCGCTGAGCTCGTTCGTGCGCAACCGCCTGATCAACGAGGTCTACCTGGCGGTGATCGGCGACAACCTCGCCAAGCAGATGGGCACTGCCGGCGAGGGCAAGCGCAGCGACCTGATGGGCCTGCTGATGATGATTTCGCCGCCCGGCTACGGCAAGACGACGCTGATGGAGTACGTCGCCAGCCGCCTGGGCTTGGTCTTCATGAAGATCAACGGCCCGGCGCTGGGCCACGAGGTGCGCTCGCTGGATCCGGCGCAGGCGCCCGACGCCACCTCGCGACAGGAACTCGAGAAGCTCAACCTCGCGCTGGAGATGGGCAACAACACCATGCTGTATGTCGACGACATCCAGCACACGCATCCGGAGTTCCTGCAGAAGTTCATTTCGCTGTGCGATGGCACCCGCCGCATCGAGGGCGTGTGGAAGGGCCGTACCCGCACCTACGACATGCGTGGCAAGAAGTTCTGCGTGGTCATGGCCGGCAACCCGTACACCGAATCGGGCGAGGTGTTCCGCATCCCGGACATGCTCGCCAACCGCGCCGACATCTACAACCTCGGCGATGTGCTGGGCGGCATGGAGGAGGCGTTCAAGCTCAGCTACATCGAGAACAGCCTCACTTCCAGTCCTGTGCTGGCGCCGCTGGCCACGCGCGACCTGGCCGACCTGTATCTGCTGGTCGACAAGGCGGCGGGAAAGGACGTGTCCACCAATGCGCTGAGCCATGCCTACAGCGGCGCGGAGATCAACGAGATCGTGGCCACGCTGCAGCGCCTGGCGCAGGTGCGCGACGTGGTGTACCGGGTCAACCAGCAGTACATCGCGAGCGCCGCGCAGGCCGACCGCTACCGTACCGAGCCGCCGTTCCGGCTGCAGGGCAGCTATCGCAACATGAACAAGCTGGCCGAGAAGATCTCGCCGGTGATGAACGCCGCCGAGCTGCAGCAGCTGATCGACGACCACTACCTGGGCGAGGCGCAGCTGCTGACCACCGGCGCCGAAGAGAACCTGCTCAAGCTGGCCGAGCTGCGCGGCACCATGGACGAGGCGCAGGCCACCCGCTGGGCGCAGATCAAGCGCGACTTCCTGCGCAACAAGGCGATGGGCGGCGAGGATGCCGACACCGGCGCGCGCGTGGTCGCGCAACTTGCCGACATCGCCGGGGGGCTGGAATCGCTGCGCACGGCGCCGCCCGTGCAGGCCCCGCCGGAGGTGCCATGGGAACGCCTGCTCGCTTCGCTGCAGGAGAATGCGGCGACGCACCGCGACCAAGGCAATGGCATGCCGTGGCTGCAGTCGCTGCCCGACGCCCTGCGTGGCGCATTCGAGCCGGTGTTCTCGCAGCTGGCACAGGGACACGAGCGTCAGGCGCAGCTGAACGCCACGCTGGTGCAGGTGCTCGGCCTGGTGCAGGCGCGATTGGCGGAAGCGCCCGCGCCCGCGCCCGCCGCGGCGGCGGGCAAGCGCGCGCGCGTCAAGAGCGCGCAGGAGATCGAGCTGGAGGAACTGCTGCGCCAGCTGCGCTTCCGCGCGGACGACAAGCCGTCGCAGTCATGACCGGTGCGCGGCCGCCGGTTGACCTGGACGACGCGATGGCGATCGTCGCCTACGGCGCCGATGCGCTGGACGAGGGGCTCGACGCGCGGCTGTTGGCGGCCCTGCATCCCGATGCGGCCGCCGCCCTGGTCGCGCAGCTGGACCAGCTGCGCAGGGCGATCCAGGGCGACGGCGCCCGCGCCGCCCGGCGCGGCGCCGGCCTGCTGGGCCGGCTGTGGGGGCGCGACGTGCGCGCCGAGGCCGACGCCGCGCAGCTGCGCGAGCAGGTGGGCGTGCTGCTGCTGCGGGCGGGCGATGCCGCCGGATCGCTGGCGCGCGACGCCGCCGAACTCGACGCGGTGACGGACGCGCTGCGGCACGCGATCGAACGTATCGACCTGCGCATCGGCCAGGCCCGCGACTGGCTCGATGCGAATCCGCAGGATGGCCTCGCCCGCGGCCCGGTCGTGTCGCCCCGCGAACGCCTGGAGCAGCGCCTCGCGCAGCTCGCGACCGTGCGTCAGGCGTGGTCGCTCGGCCTCACGCAGGCGTCGCTGGTGCGCGAGCAACTGCTCGGGCTGCTGGCCCGGCACCAGCGCATCCGCGACGTCCTGGTTCCGACCTGGCGCCAGGACGCGCTGGGCGGGGCGGCAGCGGCCGGCAGCCGCCAGGCCGCGATCGCCGCGCGCGCCCAGGCCGACATCGAAGCCGAAGTGGCGGCGATGGCCGGTACACTCGACCCCGACACGCAGCACGCAACGGAGTAGCCGCATGAGTCACGACCACCACGACGACAGCCCACTGGTGCCCGCCCAGACGGTGCTCGACGGGCCGACGCTCACGGCGCTCGGGTTGGCCGAGGCCGACCGCGGCGCCATCGCCGAGGTCGGGCGCGCGCTGCGCGACATCACGCCCGGCAACCTGCACGTCTTCGGCCGCGAGGCCGCGGGCAAGACCGCCGCATTCTCCAGCCAGCTGCTCGACCAGGTGCGCAACCGCGACCTCGATGCCGCCGGCGACAAGCTGGGCGAGGTGGTGCGTATCGCGCGTTCGCTCAACCTGGAGGGGATCTCGGCGCGGTCCCGGGTGCCGGTGATCGGCGGCCTGATCGACCGCCTGAAGGCGTCGAAAGGCGAACTGGTGCAGAAGTTCAGCGACACCAATCGCCAGATCGAGCAGCTGCTGCAGGATGTGGCCGTGCAGCAGGGCACGCAGGGACAGCGCGTGGGCGAGTTCGATCGCATGTACGAGATCGTGCTCGAGGAGCGTCGCGCCCTGGCGCTGCACGTTGCGGCCGGGAAGGTGCGGCTGGCGGAACTGGCCGGAGAGCAGCAGGCGCTGGCGGGCCTGGACGATCCCGGTTCGCGCACGCGCCGCTCGGAGATCGAGAACGCCATCCGACTGCTCGACAAGCGCGTGGGCGACCTGACCGTGATGCAGCACGCGGCCGACCAGTCGCTGCCGATGATCCGGCTCATCCAGGCCAACGCGATCCAGCTGATCGAGAAGTTCAACGCGGTGCGCAGCATCACCATCCCGTCGTGGAAGCGCCAGTTCGCGATCCAGCTCTCGCTGCAGGAGCAGAAGCAGGCGGTCGAGCTGTCGAACGCGATCGACGACGCCACCAACGAGATCATGCGCCGCAACGCCGACCTCATGCGCCAGACCTCGGTCGAGACCGCCAAGGCGAACCAGCGCGCCGTGATCGACGTCGCCACGCTGCGCCACGTCCACGAGCAGTTGATCCAGACGGTCGAGGAAGTGCGGGAGATCCACCGGGAAGGCATGCAGCAGCGGCGCCAGGCCGAGGCCGAACTGGTGCAGCTGCGCGAGGACGTGCAGAAGCGCCTGGCGGCACCGACCCAGACGGGCGCGTAGCGCGTCGCCCGGACGTCCCCACGGAGGCGGTCACCCGGGCGCCGCGTCGCACCAGACGGAATCGCGTACGGGCGTCCGGTGAAAGCGTGACCGGCGGCGCACAGGATTGTTGCAATCTCGTTAATGCTTGGGCCGAGGCCGTCGTGGCCTCCCGTCCCGGGCGTGGGGGGGCCGGGGCGCCACCCACGTTCAAGGATGCTGCCCATGAAGCCTGCAGGAGAGTGCACGCCGTCGCGTTACCCGAAGTCCGTCCTCGCCACCGCCGTCCGTTCGGCGCTGGTGTTCGCCGTCCTGGCCGCGGGCGGTGCCGCATACGCGCAGACGCCGCCGCCACCGGATGACGACGCCGGCAGCGAGGCCACCACCCTGGACACCGTCTCCGTCCTGGGCTCGCGCAACAAGCCGCGCACGGTGTCTTCGTCCGCGGTCCCCATCGACATCATCGGCGGCGAGGAATTCCGCAACCAGGGGGCGACCGATGCGCTCGACCAGCTGCGTGTGGTGGTGCCCTCGTTCAACGTCAGCACCATCCCGATCGACGATGCCGCCAGCCTGGTGCGCCCCGCCAACCTGCGCGGGCTGCCGCCCGACAACACCCTGGTACTGGTCAACGGCAAGCGCTTCCACCGCGCGGCGGTGATCACCTTCCTGGGGCACGGCCTGTCGGACGGCTCGCAGGGGCCCGACATCTCGGTCTTCCCCTCGATGGCGCTGGAGCAGGTGGAAGTGCTGCGCGACGGCGCCGCGGCGCAATACGGCTCGGACGCGATCGCCGGCGTGCTCAACTTCAGCCTCAAGCGTCTCGACAGCGGCGGCGCGGTCGAGGCCTTCGCGGGCGAGTACTACGAAGGCGACGGGTTCTCGCAGGTCTACACCGCGCAGGTCGGCATGCCGCTCACGGCGAACGGCTTCGCCACCTTCACCGCGGAATGGCGGCAGGCCGATCCGACCTCGCGCAGCGTGCAGCGCGACGATGCCGCCGAGGCGATCGCCGCGGGCTATCCCGGCGTGCCCGTGCCGGCGCAGGTGTGGGGCTCGCCGGAAGTGAAGGAAGACGCCAAGTTCGTCGCCAACCTCGGCATCACCGGCGAGAGCGTCGAGGCCTACCTGTTCGGGAACTACGCCCAGCGCGAGATCGACGGCGGCTTCTATTACCGCAGCCCGACCGGCCGCACCGGCGTCTACACCAACGACGGCGGGCAGACGTTGCTGGTCGGATCGCCCAGTGGCGCGGCCTGCCCGACGATCGCGCTGCGCGACGCCGACGGCGACCTGCTGCCGTACGCGACCGTGAGCGGTGCGGTGGCGGCGCTGCCGGGCGACTGCTTTTCGTTCCTGTCGATGTTTCCCGGCGGGTTCACGCCACGTTTCGGCGGCGAGCTCGAGGACATGTCGGTGACCGGCGGCCTGCGCGGCATGTGGGGCGACGGCTGGTCGTGGGACGCGAGCGCGACCTACGGCCGCAACGAGATCGACTTCTACATGTACAACACGGTCAACGCTTCGCTCGGTCCGGACCAGCCACCGGGCTACTTCTTCCGTCCGGGCGGCAACGTGCAGACCGAAACCGGGGTCAACTTCGACATCGGCAAGGACATCGCCACCGGGTTCACCAGCGAACCCATGCGCCTGGCGGCTGGTCTGGAATGGCGCGAGGAGGAGTTCGAGACGCGCCCGGGCGATGGGCCATCCACCGCCATCGGCCCGCTGACCGAACAGGGCTTCGCCATCGGCTCCAACGGCTTCAACGGCTTCAGCCCGCGCACCGCCGGTACCTGGAGCCGGAGCAACTGGGCCGCGTACGCCGACCTCGAGGCGATGTTCACCGAGCGCTTCCTGCTCGCCGCCGCGCTGCGGTACGAGGACTTCGAGGATTTCGGCACCACCACCAACGGCAAGCTCACCGCGCGCTACGACGTCACCGACGCCTTCGCCCTGCGCGCCGCCGCCAGCACCGGCTTTCGCGCGCCGACGCCGGGCCAGGCGAACGTGAGCCAGATCACCACCGCGTTCGTCGGTACCGAACTGCGCGATGTCGCCACCCTGCCGCCGACCAACATCATCGCCGAGCTCAAGGGCGCGCGCCCGCTGACGCCGGAGGAATCGACCAACCTCTCGCTGGGCATGGTCTTCGACAGCGGGCCGTGGCTGTTCACCGCCGACGCCTACCGGATCCGCACCGAAGACCGCATCGCCCTGAGCCGCTATTTCGCCCTCACCGACGAGGAGCGCGAGCAGCTGGTCGAATCGGGCGCGCCCGAAGCGGCGTCGCTCAGCGAGGTGACCTACTTCGGCAATGCGTTCGACACCACCACCACCGGCGTGGATGTCGTCACCAGCTACCGCAGCGAGCTGTTCGGCGCCGAGACCACGTATTCGCTGGCCGCCAACTGGAACCGCACCGAGGTCGACCGCTACGACGCGGACTTCATCGACGAGGCCCGCGTGTACAAGATCGAGGAATCGCTGCCCACCACCAAGGGATACTTCAGCATCCTCCACCAGCGCCAGGTGTTCCACGCCAACCTGCGGGTGAGCTACTACGGATCGTGGTTCGAGGACCACCTCGACAGCGGCGTGATCAGCGCGGAGGACGGTGGCCTTCCGATCGACGAGGACAGCGCGGTGATCGTCGATGCCGAGGTCGGCTGGAAGTTCGCCAACGGCGTGTACGTGAACGTCGGCGCGCAGAACCTGTTCGACGAGACGCCCGACGACAATCCATGGGGCGGCGTGGCGGGCGCGGCGTATCCGGTGCACTCGCCCTACGGCTTCAACGGCGGGTTCTACTACGCGCGCGTGGGCTGGCGGTTCTGACGCCTGCTGGTCCGCGTGCCCAGGCGGCCCGCCCGGCGCGGGCCGCCTGTCGGCGATCGTGTCCCGCGGCCAGCCACCATCCCAGCAAGACCTGCAGCGGCAGCGAGGCCAGCAGCCCGGCCGTGAACCAGCGGGGGAAGTCGGTCCCCATCGTGGCCACCGCGTACGCAGCGATGGACAGGTAGAGGGCGAAGATCGCACAGACGTGCGCGCGCTTCGCGATGGCGGCGGTCCGGACCCCGGCAAAGGCGCCGACGCTGCCGGCCACGGCCACCCAGCCCAGGTCCACCGCCAGCCGCAGCATGCCGGCACGGGGCAGACCGGCCGCCTCCGACAGCCATGCGCCCGACAGGCTCACGGCTGGAATCGCAACCACCGCCAGCGCGAAGGCGGCGAGGCTGCGGGCGGGGATGGTCCAGCGCGACGGGGCAGGCATGCGGCGGGCTCCTCGATGCGGACAGGATGATGAACGCCGCGGGCGGCCGCAATGCCCGCGTCTGCGGGTCTTGTTGACTCCGCATGCACGCCGCCTTCGCGCGCTGTGGGCAGGCCGAGGTCCAGCATGTCGGGCTCCATCCCCCAACGGAGTACGCACATGAGTCAGCTCGCAGGCAAGCGCGTCGCCATCCTCGCCGCCGACGGATTCGAGCAGTCCGAACTGCTGGAACCGATGAAGGCGCTCAAGCAGCACGAGGCCGAGGTCGACGTGGTCTCGCCCAAGACCGGCCAGGTCCAGGGTTTCAAGCATTTCGACAAGGGCGAGCAGGTGGCGGTCGACATCAAGCTGTCCGAGGCCGACGCCGGCAAGTACGACGCGCTGGTGATCCCCGGTGGCCTGTTCAACCCGGACGCGCTGCGCGTGGACGATCAGGCGCTCGCGTTCACCCGCGAATTCTTCAAGGCCGGCAAGCCGGTGGCCGCAATCTGCCACGGCCCGTGGGTGCTGGCGAACGCCGAGGTACTCAAGGGCCGCACCGTGACCTCGGTGCCCAACATCCGCAAGGACCTGGAGAACGCGGGCGCGAAGTGGGTCGACGAGGAAGTGGTGGTCGACCAGGGCCTGATCACCAGCCGCACACCGGACGACCTGCCGGCGTTCTGCGCCAAGCTGGTCGAGGAGATCGACGAAGGCAGGCACGGCGGACAGAAGCGCTCGGTCGCCTGATCCATCGCGTCACGACGCACGCGGCGCCGCCTTCCGGGGCGGCGCCGCGCGCATGTCCGGACGTCGCGCATGCGACCGTGGGCGCGATGGCGCGGCTCAGTCGCGCTCGTGGCGGTAGTTGATCGAGCCGCGGGTTTCCAGCGTGCTCGATTCGATCTCGACGTCGAAGCCCTTGCGCAGCAGGTACTTCAGCGTCAGCACCTGGCCGGTGCCCAGCAGCGACACGCCGAAGCCCACGTACAGCCGCGGCGAGAGCTGCTTGCCGAAACCGAGCACGCTGCCGCCGAGCGCGCGCGATTCCGACACGCCCGCGTTGTCCAGGCCGATGCGTGCGCCGAGCTGGCCGGCCAGCATGCTGCCGCCTGCGGTGAGCGCGGCAGAGGCGGCGTCGAGCTGGCGCCCTTCCGCGCTCGACAGGTTCGACAGCGGCCGGCCGAGCGCGAGGTAGGACAGCGCCTGCGAATCGTCGGTCGCCGGATCGGTGTACACCTGCGCCTCGGGCGCGGAGGCGCGGCCGGTGACGCTGATGCCGGCGGTGATGTCCTGGGCCTCGATCTCGCGCTCGGCGCGGATGTCGAGCAGCGGATCGGAGATCGGTCCGTTGAACGTCAGCCGCCCGCGCGTGACCTGCAGTTCCTGGCCGTAGGCGCTGTACTGGCCACCGACCTCGAGCGTGCCGCTGCCGGTCATCTCGCGTCCCGGCTGGGCGCGTACGCGCATGCGCCCGCCCAGCGTCCCATCCAGGCCGAAGCCGCGCAGGCGCACGTCCTCGCCCATCGCCAGGGTCAGGTCCAGCAGCAGCGGGGAGGCGGCGTTCGCTTCCGGATCGACCGGGTCGAGCACCACCACGTCCGGCGAGACCGAGACGCCCTGGTCGAGGCGTTCGAGGTCGAGCATCGCGCTGGGCACGGTCACCGTCCCGGAGACGGACAGCGGCTGGCTCGCCGCGTAGCGCACCTCGATGTCCGGATCGGCCACGATCCGCAGGTCGCGCGTGTCGGAGAGCAGCACGTTCCGCCCCGACACGCGCAGCAGCAGCGGCGCGCCGGTATTGCGCCAGTCCAGGCTGCCGTCGATCCCGAGTTCGCCCTCGCCCGAGCGCACGCGACCATCGATCCGCGCGGCGCCGTCGGGCTGCGCCACCAGGCTCACGTCGCCCTGTTCGAGCACGATGCCCAGCGACGGCACCTCGGTACTGAATTCCGTCAACCGGGCCTGGCCGCCCAGGGCCGGCTGGCCACGGGTGCCGCCGAGGTCGATGTTCACGCTCAGCCGGCCGGTGGGCTCGACGATGTCGGGCGAGAACAGTTCCACCCAGGTCAGTTCGTCCGTATCGGCGACGATCTCGCCGTCCAAGGCCGAGGTCGCGTCCCAGCCGGTGGCGATGCGCGCGCGCACCTGGCCATCGTCGTTGAACACGGTGGCCAGGGTGGCCTCGATGCGGGCGGGATCGAATTCCGCGTCCAGCCGCAGGTCGCGGTAGGCGAGCAGGTCGTTGCGCGCGCGCTCGCTGTTGCGCAGCCCGCCTTCGGCCGAGCGCACCGACAGCGCGCCCTGCCAGGCACGCCCGGCCGGGCGCAGGGAGCCGTCGAGGTCGATCTCGCCGCGCAGTACCCACGGCCGGCCACCCTCGCGCTCGGGCAGGTAGGGCGTGGCCAGCGCCAGCGGCAGGCCGCTGCCGTCGATCCGCAATCCAGTTCGCGGCCACTGCGCGTCGGCGCACAGCGAACCGCCGTCGGAGGCGGTGAAGCAGCTGCGCGCGAGCGTCCAGTCCGCGCCGTCGACCGTGTACTGCGCCGGCGCCTGCAGGCGCCAGGTCGCGCCGCGCACGGGCTGCAGTTCGAACGCTCCCAGCGCGCCGCTCCACCGCGTCCCGCGCCGCTGCGCCGTGCCGGCCAGCGAGACCGCGCCGAGCGCCTCGGCGCGCGCCTGCGCCTGCAGCTGCAGGTCCTCGACCGCGCCGCGTGCATCGATGCGCACGCTGTCCAGCGCCAGCCCCGCCTGCACGCCGCTGCCCTCCAGCACCAGGCTGCCGTTCGCGCGCGACCAGGGCATGCGCCCCTCAGCCCGAAGCGACTGCGCAGCGTAGTCGTCCCAGCGCAGGCCGCTGCCGCTGAGGTCGGCCTCCAGGTCCGGCGCGTTGCGCGGGCCGCGCGCCTGCAGCGTGCCGCGCAGCACGCCGGCCGCATCGGGCAGCAGGTCGGCGAGGTCGAGCGGCGCGAACCGGGCGTCGAGTTCGAGCGTCTCGCGCACGAACCCCTCCGCCTCCAGCCGGCTGTCGCCGAGGCTGAGCGCGACCTCGCCCTCGTAGTCGGTGCGGGGACTGCCGGGGGCGGGGCCGTGGATGGCGAGCCGGCCCTGGCCGCCGAGGCGCCGCCGCCGCAGCGTGCCGCCCAGCGACTCGGCGTCGACGGTGATCTCGAGCCCGCCGTCATCGCGCGTGGTGCCGGTGCTGGCGAGCGCGCCATCCACCGCGCCATCCCAGCCCGGAGCGAAGTAGCCGGGGTCGAAGCCGGCCAGGGTCGCGTCGACGGTCCAGCCCAGCGACGGCGCCCAGGCGACCTCGCCGGTGGCGTCGAGCGTGCCCGAGGGCATGGTCGCGCGCAGCGTCTGCAGTCGCAGGCGTTCGAGGTTGCCGCGGCCGGTGAAGTCGACCGCCGCCTGCAGCGCGTCGCGTTCCAGCGTCGCCTTGCCGGTGGCGGTCCAGTCGCGGCTGCGGCCGGCGATGCCGAAGTCGGCATCGACGCCGATCGTGGGCGCGGGATCGGCCGGCTCGGGATCGGCCATCTCCGTGGTGCCGCCGAACCGCAGCCCGCGCGCATTGATCGCGAACTGGAAGCGCGCGTCGCGCGGCTCGCGGAAATCGCCCTGTCCGCTGGCGCGGATGCGACCGTCGAACACGTCCACCACCAGCGGCTGCAGCGACAGCACCTGGTCCTCGAGCCTGACCTTCGAGGGCTGCAGCACCGCCTCCAGCGTGCCCTGGCGGAAGCTGCCCTGCAGGTCCGCCGCGCCGCCGGTGCCGGCGGCGCCCAGCGAGAACGCGATCGGCGTGCCCGGCTCGCCGCTGCCCACGAGCAGGCCGGGGTCGAGCGCGTCCGATTCCGCGCGCAGCGTCCAGCGCTTGCCGCGCAGGGTGAGATGCGCGCGCAGCGGATCGGGCACGTGGCCGACGATGGCGACGTCCATCGCGTCCAGATCGCCGCGCGCGACCGCGCCGATGCGCGGCCGCGGGCGCGGGAAGGGCGCGGGCAGCAGGGCGCTGGCGGTGAGGTCGGTGCGATAGTGGTCGTCCGGCGCATACACGCCGTCGGCGGTGAAGCGGCCGCGATCACTGTCGACCACCAGCGCGGCCAGCCGAAGTTCGCCCTGGCGTGCGTCGATGCCGCCGCGGATGGACGCGATGTCGATCAGCGGCGCACCGGCGCGGGTCACGCGCAGGCCGTCGACGCGGATGGTGTCCGATTCGAGCGACAGCGGCAGGTTGATCTGCGGCAGCACCTCGGGCCAGGTCGGCATCTCGAAGGGCTCGTCGGCGCTGGCCGGCAGGTCGAGCGTGGCGGCGTCCACCTCCATCGCGTCCAGGCGCAGGCGGCGGCCGACCAGCGGCGTGATCTCGGGGTCGATCATCACCCGGCGCGCGCTGAAGGTGAGCACGCTCGGCGTCTCGCAATCGCCGTAGGCCACCGGCTCGCCATCGACATCGGGGCAGGAACGCTGCACGTAGCGCACGTCGTGCAGCACCAGCGGGCCCGAGGCGGGCCCTTCCGCCCGCGCCCAGGTGAGGCGGGTGCCCTCCGGCAACGCGCCGGCGATGCGCGCGAGCAGGAAGTCGCGGCCGCCGAAGGTCGCCAGCAGCCAGTACAGCGTCGCCGCAGCCACCACCACCAGCGCCGCGGTGCCCAGCGCGCTGCGGATCGCCAGCACGCGCAGGCGCCGCCGGCGACGCTCGCGCAGTTCGGCGATGCGCTGCTCGCGCTCCTCGGGCGTCAGGTCGGCGGGCAGGCGCGCGCGGCGGAAGGCCATCTCAGAACTCCGCGCCGATGCTCAGGCCGAGCGTGAACGGGGAGTCGGGCTGGTCCAGCCCGCGACCGATGTCGATCTTCACCGGGCCCACCGGCGAGCGCCAGCGCGCACCGATGCCCACGCCGGTGCGCCAGTCGGGCGCGGTGCCGTCGAAGGCGCTGCCGCTGTCGACGAACACCGCCGCGCCCCACGGGCCGAGGAAGTAGTGCTCGAACTCGACGCTGGCGGTGACCACGTTGCGCGCGCCGATCGCGTAGCGTCCCTCGTCGGTCTCGATGCGCGGGCCCACCTCGCGCCACTCGTAGCCGCGGATGCTGCGGTCGCCGCCGGCGTAGAAGCGCAGGCTCGGCGGCAGGTCCACCAGCGAATCGGTCCAGGTGTAGCCGGCCTCGCCGCGGATGATCAGCCGGCTGTTCTCGCCGATGCCCTTGAAGGTGCTGGCGCGTGCGTGCAGCTGGGCGAAGTTGGCGTCCGAGCCGACGCCTTCGGCGCCGCTGCGCAGGGTGAGCGAGCCGCCCACGCCGCTGCGCGGGAAGATGCGGTCGTCGACGTTCACGTATTCGGCGCGGACCGAGGGATAGGTGAACGTGGCATAGCGGTAGGCCGGTTCGGCCAGCGCGCCCCCGCCGTCGTCGGCCACCTGGTACAGCCAGCGCTCGCGCAGGGCGTGGATCGAGGCCACCAGGTTGATGTGGTCGTTGAACTGGCCGCTGCGGCTGGCCACGAGTTCGATCCTGCGGGTGTCGATGTAGTCGGTCTGCTCGTCGTAGGCCTGGGCGCTGATGGTGTACCAGCCGTCGCGCCAGGCGAAGGCGGGGATGCGGTACTGCAGCGTCAACGTCTTGCGCTTCTGCGCGTAGTCCAGCTGCGCCAGCGCCTTGTGGCCGCGCAGATTGACGTAGCGGCGCTCCACGCCCAGCCGCACGCCGGCGCCGCTGTCGGTGCCGTAGCTCAGGCCCGCGGTGTAGATGCTGCGCTTGGCCGGCGTGAGGCGCACGGTCACCGGTACGCGCTTGTCGATGGCCTTGTCCGGTTCGGGCGTGATCTCGATGTCGCCGAAGTAGTCCAGGCGCGTGAGCGAGGTGCGCAGGCGGTCGAGGCGGCCCTGGTGGTAGTACTCGCCTTCCTCCCAGTAGACGAGGTTGTGCAGCAGGTCGTCGCGCACGATCCTGCGCTCCTGCTCGAACGTGGTGGGGCCCATGTCGTAGCGGTCGCCGCTGGTCCAGACCAGCTCGATGTCCACGGCCTGCTCGGCGCGCGTCACCTCCACCCGGCGCGACGAGAAGTCCGCGTCGAAATAGCCGCGCTCGGTCAGGCGGCGGCTGATGCGGATCTTGCTGGCCTCGTAGTCGGCGTGGTTGAAGATCGCGCCGGCCGAGGGGATGAAGGCGTCGATGTCGGTCTCGAGGTAGCGGTCCTGGCCGCCCTCGCCGATGATCGCGATGTCGCTGTTGCGCACCCGCACCGGCTCGCCCGGGTCCACGCGGACGGTCACCGAGACGCTGCCGTTGTCGCGGGTGCGCTCGACCTCGATGTCGGGCGAGTAGAAGCCGAACGGTTCCAGCGCCTCGCGTGCCTCGTCCTCGGCCGCGCGCACCAGGTAGCCCATGCGGCGCCAGCTCACGTCCTGCCCGGCCGCGTCCACCAGCGACAGCGACACGCGCACGTTCTCGGTCATTTCCTCGTCGAGGCCGAGGATGGTGGTGGGACCGACCTCGACCGCCTGCACCGCGCCGGCCGCGAACAGGCACAGCGCGGCGAGGGAGATGCGGTGGGGGAGGCGCATCGACGAAGGATACCGGAGGCCGGTCAAGACGCGATTAACGGATGTACCGCTGCGCAGGCGACGCAGGGGCGCGCGCGTGGCGCGATCGAACAGGGATACGGTCCACCTTGCGTCCGCCAGGCGGCTCCGCGACGCTGGCGACCGTCGTCCGGGCATCGCCGGACGCGCGCCCGGCGGGGCCGGTCGGGTGCGACGTCCCGCTGCGGGTGCCGCAGGAGACGCGGCGCGCGATGAGTCGGGTGCCGCTGTGTGTCTTCCGGAGGCGGACTCAGCCCGACAGATGCTCGATCGCGGCCACGCTGCCCAGCCGGTCGGCGAGGCGCCTGAGCAGCGCGAGACGGTTGCGGCGCAGAGCGTCGTCCTCGACGTTGACCATCACCGCATCGAAGAACGCGTCCACCTGCGGTCGCAGCCGCGCCAGGTGCGAGAGCACGTCGACGTAGTCGCCGCGCGCGAGCGATGCGCCGGTCTCGGCGTAGACCGCTTCCACCGCTTCGGCCAGCGCGCGTTCGGCGGGCTCGCGCAGCAGCGTGGGATCGACGCTCGCCGGAAGATCGCCCTCGGCCTTCTTCAGCAGGTTCAGGATGCGCTTGTTCGCCGCCGCCAGGGCGTCGGCCTCGGGCAGGCTGGCGAAGGTACCGATGGCGTCGATGCGGCGGTCGAGGTCGTAGAGAGACACATCCGCATGAGACGACAGCTTGGAAGCAACCGCATCCAGATGTTGGGATGGTGCACCCTTGTCCGCGTAGTAGTTCCGCAAGCGGTCCACGAGAAACTCGTACAGATCCGTTCGTAGCGTTTCGGTGTTGCGATCGGCGTGTGGCTGGACGCCATCCGGAAGCAGCGTGACTGCCTGGTCGATCAGCTTCCGGATATCCAGATCCAGCCCACTCTCGATCACCGTCCGTGCCAGTCCCAGCGCATTGCGCCGCAGCGCGAACGGATCCTTGTTGCCGGTCGGCTTCAGGCCCGCGGCGAAGCCGCCGGCCAGCGTGTCCAAGCGCTCGGCGATCGCCAATACCTTGCCCAGCGGGGACAGCGCGATGTCGTCGGCGGCGAAGCGCGGCTGCCAGGCCTCGTCGATCGCGTTCGCCACCGCCTCGCGGTCGGCGTGCGTCAGGTCCGACAGCGCCGCGTCCTGCATCGCGTAGTGGCGGCCGGCGATGCCCTGCAGTTCCGGGAACTCGTTCACCAGCCGCGACTGCAGGTCGGCCTTCGACAGCGATGCGGCGCGCTTCGCCAGCGCCGCGTCCACGCCGACCTGCGGCGCGATCGCCTCGGCCAGCGCGGCCACGCGCGCGACCTTGTCGGCGACCGTGCCCAGCTTGGCCTGGTAGGTCACGCTCGCGAGCCCGGCGTTCATCGACGCCAGGCCCTGCTTCATGTCCTCGACGAAGAAGAAGCGCGCGTCGGCGAAGCGCGGGCGGATCACGCGCTCGTAGCCGCTGCGGATCAGGCTGTCGTCGGCCGGCTCGACGTTGGCGATGCCGATGAAGCGCGCGGTCAGCCGTCCCGCGCCGTCGAGCACCGGGAAGAACTTCTGGTTGGCCTCCATCGTCGCCACCAGCGCTTCCTGCGGCACGGCCAGGTACTCGTCCTCGAACGTGCACGACACCGCTTTCGGCCACTCCACCAGGCACACCACCTGGCGCAGGTTGTCGTCCTCGATGCGCGCGGTGCCGCCGGCCGCCCCGGCGGCCGCCTCCACCTGCGCGACGATGCGCGCGCGGCGTTCCTCCGGATCCACCAGCACCTTCGCCCCGCGCAACGCGTCGACGTAATCGTCGGGCGTGGCGATCCAGACCTGCTTGTCGTGCAGGAAGCGGTGGCCGCGGCTCATGCGGTCGGCGCGCACCCCGAACACCGTGCCGTCGACCACGTCGCCACCCAGCAGCATCACCAGCCACTGCACCGGACGCGCGAAGGCGTAGTCGTGGTCGCCCCAGCGCATCGGCCGGGGGATCGGCATGGCCGCGATCGCCTCGTGCAGGATCTCCGGCAGCAGGGCCGCGGTCTTCGCGCCGGCGCGCACCGAACGGTGCACGAAGCGCTCGCCCTTGGCGTCGCTGGCGCGCTCGAGCGCGGTCCACTCCACGCCCGCCTTGGCGGCAAAGCCCTGCAGCGCCTTCGTCGGCTGGCCATCGGCGTCGAGCGCGATGTTGACGTACGGCCCGAACGTTTCCGAGGCCTGCTGCGGCTGTTCGGCCGCCACGCCCGGCAGCCGCACCGCGAGCCGGCGCGGCGTGTACAGCGGCGTCGCGTCGCCTCGCTCGACCGCGATCCCGCGCCGCTCCAGCGCCGACAGCACGCCGTCGAACAGCGCCTGCGCCAGGCCCGGCAGCGCCTGTACCGGCAGCTCCTCGGTGCCCAGTTCGATCAGCAGCGGGGGCATCGGGACGGTGCTCATGCGGAGGCGGCCTGCGGGGTCGGGGCGGAAAACGGGCTGTAGTGGCTGCGGAACACGTCCATCGCCTCGCAGCGGTCCACGTGCGCGCGCAGCGCCGGCCACGGCGCGAGGTCGAGCGGGATCGCCTCGCGCAGATGGGTGGTGTAGCAGGCCACCGCGATGTCGGCGTGGGTCATCGCCTCGCCGACCAGCCAGGGCGCGTCGCCGCGCGCGGCGCAGGCCTGCTCCAGTTCGCCGAGCGCGCCCTCCACCTGCACCCGGCAGCGCGTGAGCCAGGCCTGGCTGTGCTGCTCGACAGGACGAAAGACACGTTCGAGCGCGATCAGGATCGCCTTGTCGATCGCGCCGGTGGCCAGCGCGACCAGGCGCTGCGCATCGCGCCGTGCGCGGCCGGTGGCGGGCATCAGCGCGCGGTCGGGGCCGACGGTGTCGTCGAGGTAGTCGAGCATCATCGAAGACTCGGTCAGCACCTCGCCGTCGTCGAGCACCAGCGTCGGCGCGCGGCCGAGCGGGTTGTATTCGCGGATGCGGTCGAAGTCGCGCCCGACCGACCAGGCGCGGTGCTCGAACGCGAGGTCGTACAGCGCCATGGCGATCGCCACCCGGCGCGTGTACGACGAGTCGTACATGCCGATCAGGATCACGACGCGGCCTGCAACGGTGCCGATGCCTGCTTCAGGCCGGGGAAGCCGAGCTTCTCGCGCTGCGCGTGGTAGGCCTGCGCCACCGCCTGGGCCAGCCTGCGCACGCGCAGGATGTAGCGCTGGCGCTCGGTGACCGAGATCGCGCGGCGCGCATCGAGCAGGTTGAAGCTGTGGCTGGCCTTGCACACCTGGTCGTACGCCGGCAACGGCAGGCCGGCTTCGACCAGCTTCATGGCTTCCTCTTCGCACTCGGTGAAGCGCTTGAAGAGCACATCGACATTGGCATGTTCGAAGTTGTACGCGCTCTGCTCGCGTTCGTTCTGCAGGAACACGTCGCCATAGGTCACCACGCCCTGCGGTCCGCGCGTCCAGACCAGGTCGTAGACGTTGTCGCAGGCCTGCAGGTACATGCACAGCCGCTCCAGGCCGTAGGTGATCTCGCCCAGCACCGGGCGGCATTCCAGCCCGCCGGCTTGCTGGAAGTAGGTGAACTGGGTGACCTCCATGCCATTGAGCCAGACTTCCCAGCCCAGCCCCCAGGCGCCGAGCGTGGGCGATTCCCAGTTGTCCTCGACCAGGCGCAGGTCGTGGCGCTGCGGGTCAATGCCCAGTTCCTTCAGCGAACCGAAGTACAGCTCGACGATGTTGTCTGGGTTCGGCTTCATCACCACCTGGTATTGGTAGTAATGCTGCAGGCGGTTGGGGTTCTCGCCGTAACGGCCGTCGGTGGGGCGGCGGCTGGGCTGCACGTACGCGGCGTTCCACGGCTCGGGGCCGAGCGCGCGCAGGAAGGTCGCCGGATGGAAGGTGCCGGCCCCGACCTCCAGGTCCAGCGGCTGGATCAGCACACAGCCCTGCGCCGCCCAGTAGCTGTTGAGGCGGGTGATCAGTTCCTGGAACGTGGGTCCGGTCATCGGCGGCGCGTCGGAGTCGGCGGTTTTCGCGGGCGCGCTAGTATAGCGGCGGACCTCGCGGCGACCGGCCGCGCCGGCACCGGAGCCCGCCCTTGAACGACCCGCTCGCCATGCGTTCCGTGCCCACCCCCGCGCGCCTGCCGCCGGGCAGGCTGGCGCTGGAGCCGGTGATCGCGGCGTTGCTGGCCGATGGCCTGCTCGCGCCGAAGGACGCCGAACACGCGCGCGCCAGCGCCCGCCATGTGCGCGGCCTGGATGCCGTGCATCCGCTGGTGCTGCTGGCCAACCTCAAGCTGCCCTCGGCGCAGCGTCCCGGCAGCGAGCTCGGGCTCGAAGCGCTCACCGAATGGCTCGCCGGCGCCAGCGGCCGCGCGTACCTGCGCATCGATCCGACGAAGATCAAGGTCGCCGAGGTCACCGAGCTGGTCTCGCACGCGTACGCACGCCGCCACCGCATCCTGCCGGTGGAGGTCAGCGGCGACCGCGCACGCATCGCCACCAGCGAGCCGATGGCGCTGGACTGGCTGCCGGACATCCAGCGCCTGCTGCGGCGCGAGATCGAGCTGGTGGTCAGCAACCCGCTCGACCTGCACCGCTACACGATGGAGTTCTTCGGCGTCACCCGCTCGGTGCGGGGCGCCCAGGCCGACGGCGGCGGCGAGAAGACCTCGCAGGCGCCGAGCTTCGAGCAGCTGGTCGAACTCGGCCGCGCCGGCGACGTCAACGCCGACGACCACCACATCGTCAACATCGTCGACTGGCTGCTTCAGTACGCCTACGAGCAGCGCGCCTCCGACATCCACCTCGAGCCGCGGCGCGACGTGGGACGGGTGCGGTTCCGCATCGACGGCGTGCTGCACAAGGTGTTCGAGATGCCGCCGCCGGTGATGACCGCGGTGGTCTCGCGCATCAAGGTGCTCGGGCGCATGGACCTGGCCGAGCGCCGGCGTCCGCAGGACGGCCGCATCAAGACCCGCTCACCCGGCGGGCGCGAGGTCGAGATGCGCCTGTCGACCATGCCCACCGCGTTCGGCGAGAAGTGCGTGATGCGCATCTTCGACCCGGATACCGCGTTCAAGTCGATCGAGCAGCTCGGCTTCGACCCGGACGAGGCCGACACCTGGCACGAGCTCACCAACCGTCCGCACGGCATCGTGCTGGTCACCGGCCCCACCGGTTCGGGCAAGACCACCACGCTGTACTCGACGCTCAAGCGCCTGGCCACCAGCGACGTCAACGTGTGCACGGTGGAGGACCCGATCGAGATGATCGCGGTCGAGCTCAACCAGATGCAGGTCCACCACCAGATCGACCTGACCTTCGCCCAGGGCGTGCGCACGCTGCTGCGCCAGGACCCGGACATCATCATGATCGGCGAGATCCGCGACCTGGACACCGCGCAGATGGCGGTGCAGGCCTCGCTCACCGGCCACCTGGTGCTCTCGACCCTGCACACCAACGATGCGCCGTCGGCGATCACGCGCCTGCTCGACCTCGGCCTGCCGCACTACCTGATCGCCTCCACCCTCAACGGCATCCTCGCCCAGCGCCTGGTGCGCACCCTGTGCCCGCACTGCAAGGCGCCGAAGAAGCTCACCGTCGAAGCCTGGCACGCGCTGCTGCCCGGGCCGCACGCACCGCCGGTGCCGACCACCGCCAACGGACCGGTCGGCTGCCTGGAATGCCGCAATACCGGCTACCTCGGCCGCGTGGGCATCTACGAACTGATGCCGGTGACCCCGCTGCTGCGCGCGCTGATCCGCCCGGACATGGAACTGGCCACCTTCACCCGCGCCGCGGTCGGCGAAGGCCTGCGCACCCTGCGCATGGCCGGCGCCGAGAAGGTCGCCCAGGGCGTGACCACGGTGGAGGAAGTGCTGACGGTGCTGCCGCCGACCGAATGACCGGCGCGTGCGGGCTCGCGTGGCGACCGCAGCGCAAGGGCGCGCATGCGATGCAGTAGCATGTCGCCATCGTGGCGCGGCCACTTCAGAAGATCGGTAGTACGTCATGTCGACGCGGACGATGGGGCCGGGCGCGGGCTGGTCCTGGCTGGCACGGGCGGTCAACCTCGGGCGCCACAACCCCAGGGCGGTGATCGGGGCGATCGCGCTGGTCGCGGCCGTGGCGCTGGTGCCGAGCATCGTGCAGATGGGCGCGCAGTCGGCGCTGGGCGGGAGTCCGGACACCCTGCTGACCGTGATCGGCCTGACCACGCTGGTGTCGCTGGTGGTGTTCCCGCTGCTGATCGGCGGCGCGCTGCGGGTGATCGACGCGGCCGAGCACGGCCGGCCCGCGACGCCGACCGCCGTGTTCGACACCTTCCGCGCCGGCCACGGCGCCGGCCGCCTGATCGGCTTCGGGCTGCTGATGACGGCGCTGTACCTGGCCGTGTTCGGCACCCTGATCGGCACCTTCGGGCAGGGCTTGCCGGAGTGGTACATGCAGCTGATGCAGCTGAGCATGGAAGCCGGCGGCAAGCCGGTGCAGCCCGACGACATCCCCGCGCCGCCCTCGGGCCTGGGCATGGTGATGGCGCTGGGCCTGCTGTTCGGGCTGTTCCTCGGCGGGGCCTATGCGATCGGCTTCGGCCAGGTGGCGCTGGGCGGACGCGGCGTGCTGGCGGCGATCGGCGACGGCCTCACCGGCTCACTGAAGAACCTGCTGCCGATCGTGGTGCTGGCGATCCTGTCGATCGTCGCCCTGTTCGCGCTGACGCTGGTGGTGCTGCTGGTCGGCGGGCTGCTGGCGCTGATCGGCGGCCTGGTGCACCCGGCGCTGGCGATCGCGCTGGTCGCGCCGGTGTACCTGGGCATGATCCTGCTGATGTACGTGGTGATGTTCGGCGTGATGTACCACATGTGGCGCGACGTCTGCGCCGAGCCGGTGGTGCCGCCGCCGCTGCCGGGCAACCAGGTCGAACTGTGAGCTGAAGCGACCGGAACGCGCGTCGCCGCTGCGCGCGGCGCGGACCCGCGAAGCAGAAGAGGGCAGCTGCGTTCGCGTCGATCCTCCCTGCGCATAAGGCGAGGCCAGGGCGGAATCCAGGCTTCCGGGCGCCGGCGTGCCCCCTCCGCCTTCGGCATCCGTTCGGCCCGTTACAGCGCACAGGCGTTCTGTCGACCCGCGCGGCAGTGCCGCGCCAGCAGGTGGCCCTCACCCCCGCGAGCGGGGAAGGAATGCGACGCGGAGACGCGCCTACAGCAGGGCGTCGAAGGCCCGCTGCATCGCGGTGTGCGCGGCGAGGAAGAGCCAGCCGGTCATCGCGATCGCCAGGACGGCCTGCAGGCACAGCCACGCGATCGCCCATGCCGGCAGCCGTCCGCCGATGCCCGGCGCCTGCGTCACCTGCGTGCCTGCGACGCGGTCGTGCAGGGCCTGGCGTCGCGGCGGCAGCAGCGCCAGCAGGTGGCCGAGATTGAGCGTGATCCACGACAGCGCGCCGGCAAGGTGGCGCAGGGCGGCACGCGCGATGCCGATGCGCCGGCCGCCGGTGCCTGTCACGCGCAGGCCGAGTGCGCGCTTGCCGGGCGTGGCCTGCCACGGCGAGGCCTCGAACGCCACGAACCAGGCCAGGGCCAGCAGCGCGGCCAGCAGCAGCGGGGGGAACACGGTGGCGACGATCGCGTCGGACAGTGCGGTGGTGACCGTGCGCTGCGCCGGATCGTCCAGCCAGCGCCGGGCGAGATCGAGCGGCGTGGCGCCCGCTCCCAGCAGGTCGACCATCGCCTGCGCCATCGAGCGCACCAGCGCATCGAACGCGGCCGACGCGCGCGCCACGCCGTCGGCCATCCGGCCCGCGCACAGCGCCAGCGCCGCCAGCAGCGGCAGCATCATGTCCAGCGACCACGCCGCGCAGCGGCGCGGGAAGGCGGCGGGCGCCGCGGGCAGCCGCGGCGGCGCGCTCATGGGCCGTCGCGGGCCTCGGCTTCGGCATCCGCGTCCGCCTTCGGCGCGACCATGCGCGCGGCGAGGATGCCGGCTTCGTACAGCAGGCACATCGGGATCGCCAGCATCAGCTGCGAGACCACGTCGGGCGGGGTGATGACCGCCGACAGCACGAACATCCCCACCACCGCGTAGCCGCGCCATTCGCGCAGCTGCGACGGGGTCACCCAGCCCATCAGCACCAGGATCACCAGCGCCACCGGCAGCTCGAAACTGATGCCGAAGGCGAGGAAGATCACCAGCACGAAGTTCAGGTAGGCGTTGATGTCGGTCATCATCGCCACGCCGTCGGGCGTGATCGCGGTGAGGAAGCCGAACACCGCCGGCAGCACCAGGAAGAACGCGAACGCGCAGCCGGCGTAGAACAGCCCCACCGCCGACACCAGCAGCGGCAGCGCCAGGCGCTTCTCGCGCTTGTACAGGCCCGGCGCGACGAACGCCCAGGCCTGGTAGAGCAGCCAGGGCATGGTCACCAGCACCGCGGCGAACAGCGCCAGCTTCAGCGGCGCGAAGAACGGCGAGGCGACCTCCACCGCGATCAGCTGCGCGCCCTCGGGCAGCTTGTCCAGCAGCGGCTGCGCGAACCAGCCGTACAGCCGGTTGGCGAACGGCAGCAGCGCGAACAGCGCGATCGCCAGGCCGACGATCGCGCGCAGCAGCCGGCTGCGCAGCTCGACCAGATGCTCGATCAGGCTGCTGGCGCCGTCGTCGGTGTCAGCGTCGACGGCCATCGTCGGAATCCGTGTCGGTAGCGGGGGCCAGGCCGGTCAGGCCGGGCTGGTGAGGGTGTGGAGGCTCGGCGGGCGCGGGCGGGGCGGTGGGCGCCGCGTTCCCGTCCTCGCGCGCCGCGTCGACGGGCGCAGGCGGCGGCGCATCGCCGCCCGGGCCTTCGGCCGGCGCGGATGCAGGATCGGTCTCGGTGTCCGTGCCGATGGACGGCGGCGCGTCGAAGCGACGTGGCCGGGGCTCGGGCGCATCCGTCGCCGCGGCAGGCACGGCGGCCCCGGTGGCCGGCGCACCGCTCGCCTGCCGGCGCATGTTTTCGATCTCGCGGCGGGCTTCGGCCTCGGCGGCGCGCACCTTGGCCTGCACCTCGTCCTCGGTCTCGCGCATCGTGTCCTGCAGCCGCGCCGCGGCCTGCTTCGCATCGTGCAGGCTGCGCTTGAGTTCCTCCGCCGCCAGTTCGCGCTCGAGCTCGGACTTCACCGAGAACCATTGCGCGCGCGCGCGGCGCACCCACAGGCCGGCGAAGCGCGCCGCCTTGGGCAGGCGCTCGGGGCCGAGCACGACCAGTGCGACCACCGCGATCAGCAGCAGTTCGGTGAAGCCGATGTCGAACATGGCGGCGGCCGCGGATCCGCGGCCTCAGCGCGAGACGGTGTCGTCCTGTCGGGGCTTGCCCGACACGGTGCCGTCGCGGTCCTGCGTCGGCGTGGTCGACTGGTGGTCGAGCTCGCCGGCCGGCTTGTCCTCGTCGGCGATGCCCTTCTTGAAACCCTTGACCGCCTCGCCCAGGTCGCGGCCGGCGCCGCGCAGGCGCTTGGTGCCGAACACCAGCAGCACCACGACCAGCACGATCAGCCAATGCCAGATGCTGAAACTACCCATTGCATGTTCCCGCGAACGGTGAGGAAGCCCTCAGGATACTCCACCCGCTCCGGCGCGACCGTGCCACAGGTCCGGGCCCCGGGCCCGCGCAATGGCGGGCCGCGCGCCGCGCGGCGACGTTCAGGGCGTTTCCGGCAGCGGCTCGACGGTGGCGGGGTTGTCCTGCACCGGCTCGAACGGCTGCGGCACCGGCTCGGTGGCCGGCGGCGGGGACAGGGGCGCGGTGGTCGTGGTCGCGGCGGGGTCCGCCGCCGGCGTCGCAGGCACGGTGGACGATACCGGTACGGCGGCTCCACCGGTGCCCCGCGCGACGCGGGCCGCCGCGGTGGCCTCCTCCAGCTGGTCGCGGAAGGCGACCACGGCGCTGGACGGCGCCTGCGGCGCGCGCCCCTCCAGCACCATGCGCGGCGTGGTGTTGGCGCCGTAGACCGCCTGGTTGGCCTCGTTGTCGATCTGCAGCACCGCGCCGTCGAGCGCGACCCCGGCGAACAGCCCGCGCGCGCGAGACCACGACCAGATCTCGGCCTTGAGCTGGCCGTCGGTGGCGGCCGCGGCGTTGCGGCCCACCGGGCCGGCGGCCACGCCCGCATCGGCGCCCAGGGTGACCTTGCCGTTGACGATCGATTCCAGGCTGCGGTCGTTGCGGAACACCAGCACCACGTCGGCCGACTGCACCCCGGCCTGGAAGCCGATGCTGCCGCCGGTGAGCTTGACGAAGCTCGGGTTGGACCAGGTGCCGTCGGCCGACTTCACCGACAGCAGGCCATGCCCGCGGCGACCGCCGAGCACCAGGCCCACTTTGAGCGTGTCGGGGATGACCACGATCGCGCGCGCCTCGTCCAGCAGCTTGTCCGGGATCGCCGATTCGGGAATCGCCTGTACCTCGTTGAGCACCCGCAGCGCGTTGCCGGCGCGGGCGTCCTCTTCCGGACCCGCGACCGCGGTGCCGGCGGCGAGCGAGACGGCGAGCAGCACGGCGATCAGCGCCTGGCGCGGCGCAGCGGTGGGGCGGGAACGGGGCATCGTGGACTCCGGCTGTGGCAGGACACCGCGCGTCGCGGCGACGGCTCAGGCTAGTGACGGGGCAATGAATCGCGGATGAGTTATGCCGGCGGATCGCAGCGTCGCCGGGACTGCCGTGCGCCGCGTCGCGCGCCCTGCCATCCTATGCCGATGACGACGACCGCGCCCGCTTCCACCCCCGATACCGCCGTGCTGGTGGTCAACCTCGGCACGCCCGATGCGCCCACGCCGGATGCGGTGCGGCGCTACCTCGGCGAATTCCTGTCCGACCCGTTCGTGGTGCAGATCCCGAAGCTGTTCTGGTGGCCGCTGCTGTACGGGGTGATCCTGCCGCTGCGCTCGCCGCGGGTGGCGAAGAAGTACGCCGGCATCTGGATGGAGGGCGGCTCGCCGCTGGCGGCGCACACCCGCGGTCTGGCCGCGGCGCTGCAGCCGCGCCTGCCGGAGGTCGCGGTGCTGCACGCGATGCGCTACGGCCAGCCGGCCCAGACCGCGCGGCTGCGCGAACTGGAGGCCGCCGGCGTGCGCCGGGTGCTGGTGCTGCCGCTGTACCCGCAGTATTCGTCCACCACCACCGGCACGGTCGCCGCGCTGGCGCAGCGCACGCGCGGCGGCCTGGACCTGCGCGTGATCGAGGACTACGCCACCGATCCTGGCTGGGTGGAGGCCGTGGCCGGCTCGATCCGCGCGCACTGGCAGGCCAACGGACGTGCCGAGCGGCTGCTGTTCTCCTTCCACGGCCTGCCGCAGCGGCTGGTCGATGGCGGCGATCCGTACCAGGCGCAGTGCGAGGCCAGCGTCGCCGCGCTGGCGCGCGCGCTGTCGCTGCAGCCGGACGGGTTCCTGGTGGCCTACCAGTCGCGCTTCGGGCGCGAACGCTGGCTCGGGCCGGCCACCGACGACACCCTGCGCGAGCTCGCCGGGGCCGGGGTGCGCACCGTGGACGTGGTGTGCCCGGGCTTCGCCGCCGACTGCCTGGAGACGCTCGAGGAGATCGCGATGGAGAACGCCGAGATCTTCCACGAAGCCGGCGGCGAGGCGCTCCGCTACATCCCCTGCCTCAACGATGCGCCCGCGCACGCCGATGCGCTCGCGGCGCTGGTGCGGCGCGAACTGGCGGCCTGGGACGCCGGCGCCTGATGCGCGAGATCACGCTCGACGTCGCCCTCGGCCGCCTGCACGGCCTGCATTGGGGCGAGGCCGGCCGGCCGCGGGTGCTGGCCCTGCACGGCTGGCTCGACAACGCCGCCAGCTTCGTGCCGCTGGCCGCGCACCTGGACGGGATCGAACTGGTCGCGATCGACCTGCCCGGGCACGGGCGCAGCGCGCACCTGCCGCCGGGCGCGGACTACTCGTTCGCCGGCGCGGTGCACAGCGTGCTCGACGCGGCCGACGCGCTGGGCTGGGAGCGCTTCGCCCTGCTCGGGCATTCGATGGGCGCCGGCATCGCCAGCCTGATCGCGGCGGCCTGTCCGGACCGGATCGAGCGGCTGGTGGCGATCGAGGCGCTGGGCGCGCTGCCCGACAGCGCCGCCAACACCGTCCCGCGCCTGCGCGACGCAGTGGCGGCCGGGCGTGCGCTCGCCGGCAAGCGCCTGCGCGTGTTCACCGATCTCGATACGCCGGTGCGGGCGCGCACCCTGGCGCGCACCGGCGCGGTGGACGAGGCTTCCGCGCGCCTGCTGGTGGAGCGCGGCGTGCGCGAGGTGCTGGTCGACGACGCGCGCGCCGGCTGGGAGTGGAGCAGCGATCCGCGCCTGACCCTGCCGACCATGCTGCGCCCGTCCGAAGACCAGGTGCGGGCGCTGATCGCCGGCATCGCCTGCCCGACGCGGGTGATCTACGCCGACCCGCCGCAGCCCTACCTGCCCGAACCACGCCGCAGCGAGCACGCCGCGCTGTTGCCGGACGGCACGATGGTGGTGCTGCCCGGCGGGCACCACCTGCACATGGAGCAGCCGGCGGCGGTGGCCGCGGCGATCGGAGGATTCCTCGCCTGGCGCGACTGAAGGGCGGGCGCCTCGCCGGCCCTGACCACGAGTCGCTGGCAATCGATGGCACGGCGCCGTGCGGACACGCGACGCCGTCCGCTCGCGGCTACTGGAGCTGTCGGCGCAACTGCACGCCCACGATCACGCGGGCATCGCCGTGGTTGCGGTTGAACGAGAGCGTCGCGCTGCGCGCGGCGCCGTCGCCGGCCTTCTCGAAGGCGAGCATCGCCGCGTCCGCGGACTGCCTCGCCGAGAGGGTCTGGGTCCAGCCCTGGGCGCGCATCGACTCGCGCGCGTCGGCGAACAGCGCATCCAGGTGGCCTGGCGCGCTCAGGCTGAGCACGCTCGCATCGGGCAGGTCCATCACGCTGTTCACGCGATACCCACGCGGCAGGTAGACGTCGCCCGGGAACTGCGCCGGCAGCGCCAGCGCGTCGCGCGCCGGCACCGTCGCGGGCGCGTCGCCGCCGCCGCCATCGACGGTGCCCCGCGCGGCGCGTTCGATCGCGGCCTCGGCGATCGGATTGCCGGCGCGCTGGCAGGCGGCCAGCAGCGCGAAGGCCACGAGGCCGGCCGCGCACAGGCGCACACCACGATGGGGAACAGGCGTCATCTCACCCCTCCGACGCCCTGGGGCAGGCGTCACGGGTCCAGAGGGTTAACGCGGAGGGCGGGTGCGGGCGGCCACGGCGCGCCACGGGATCCTGGTCGCGGGCGGCCGTGGCCGCGCGCGGTCAGCCCAGCAGCACGTGCAGCGCGGCCTTCAGCCGGCGGCCCTCGAGCCGGAAGTAGTCGCGTTCCTCGCGCCAGGCCGGGCAGCGCGCCTCCACCTCGCGCCAGAACGCGCGCGAGTGGTCGGCGTGCAGCAAATGGCAGAGCTCGTGCACCAGCACGTAGCGGAACGCGGACGGACGCCCGAGCACCAGCGCCAGGTCCAGGGTCAGGGTGCCGTCGGGCGCCAGCGAGCCCCACTGCGAGGACAGCACGCGCAGCCGGATGCGCGCCGGCGGACGCGGCAGGCCGGACAGGTAGGCCGGCAGCCAGCGGCCGATGTCGGCGCGCGCTTCGGCCTCGAGGAAGTCGCGCAGGGCGCGCCCGGCGGCGGCGCCACCGGCGCGTGGCGGCAGTTCCACCACCACCGCGTCGCCGTCGCGCGTCGCGCGGGCGATGCGTCCCGCAGCCCAGCGCAGCGTCAGGCGTTCGCCGCGCAGCGGCAGCGCGCCCGGCTGCCCGGGCACCGGGGCGAGCACGTCGTCGGCGTGCGGCGCGAGCTGCGCGGTCAGCCAGTCGCGGTGTTCGAGCAGGAAACGTTCTCCCGCCACCAGGCTGGCGCGCGGCGGCAGGGTCAGGCGCGGACCGCGTTCGCCCACGCTCAGGCGCAGGCGCTTGGCGCGCGGATCGCGCACGCGCAGCACATCGATGCGGCGCCCGTCGGACAGCACGAAGGCGATGCTGTCGCGCTGCAGGCGCGCGGGGGCGCGGGTCGGGGGCGGGGAGAGACGGAACAGCGAACGCATGTGCGAATGCTACCCGCGTTCGCGCAGGGCGCGCACACGTGGCGCGCGCTCATGCATCGCCGCGCGTCCGCCGCCTGCGCGCGAGGCGAGCCTTCCGCGCGCGCGGCGACGCGACGCGGGCCGCTTCCGGCGCATGCCTATGCGTCGGCCCGCGACAGCTTCAGCGCGCCTTCGAGTACCGTGAACAGGCGCGAGAACTCCGCCGCCATCAGCGCGAAGCGCGCGTCGAGCTCGGCACGCACGTCGTCGCGCTCGGTCGACTCGAGCTGGTCCACCGCGCCGTCGAGCAGCTTGAACTTGCGCACCACCAGGTCCTCGCCGAGCACGAACGAGACGTGGTCGTCCAGCGTCAGCGCCAGGCGCGTGACCTGCTTGCCCGAATCGAGGTGCTTGGTGATCTCGTCGCTCTGCAGTTCCTGGCGCTGGCACTTGACCACCGCGCCGTGCTCGGCCGGATCCTTGAGTTCGCATTCCTCGCCCAGCGACAGGCCCTCGGGCAGCGGATCGCCGGCGATCCAGCCGGTCAGCACGTTGCGCGGCGCGACTTCCGCATTCAGCGGCAAGGCGGGGAAGCTGCCCAGCGCGTTGCGGATCTCCGAGACCACCGCCTCGCCGGCCTTGCGGCTGGAGGTGTCGACTACGCACACGCCGTGGGCGAGGTCGAGCAGCGCGTCGGTGCGCGAGGGCCGCACGAAGGCGCGCGGCAGCAGCTCGTGCACCAGGTCGTCCTTCATCTGCTTGCGCATGCGGCTGCCGGGGCGGCGGCCCTGCTTCTCCTCCACCTCGGCCAGGCGCTTGGCGAGCATGTCGTTGACCACCGAGGACGGCAGCAGGCGGTCCTCGCCGCCGACGGTCAGCCACACCGCCTCGCCGATGCGGTGCGAGAACGCCTCGCCCTCGCGCCCGAAGGGCGAGACGAAGCCGCGCGAGGACAGTTCGAGCGCGCCCACCGGCTTGAGCGGGTGCTCGGCGAGCAGGCTTTCCAGGGTGGACAGGTCGAGGGTGGTCGGGAAACGGAACAGCGTGAGGTTTCTGAAGAACATGGAGATCCGCGAATTCGAGGGGAGGGACCGCGTGGTGCGGAGGGCTGCCGCGGGAGGTGCGGCAGCGTGGATCAGCGTCGTCGCAGGCCGTGCGAAGCCGCAGGGCACGGGCCCGGCGCGCGCCGGAGCGGGGAATGGAAGCGGCGCACGGCGTCAGCCGTCGCTGCGGTCGGGCGCCCGGGGATCGCCGGCGAGCCAGGCGTGCGCGTCGGCCCGTGCGGCGCCGTCGCGGTGGCCCAGCGAGAGGAAGTCGAACAGGGCCGGATCGCTCAGCTGCGAGGGGCGGATGTCGCCCAGCGCGCGGGCGATGGTCTCGATCCGCCCGGGTGTTTCGCGTTCCCACTGCGCCATCATCTTCTGCACCTGCTTGCGCTGCAGGTTCTCCTGCGAGCCGCACAGGTTGCAGGGAATGATCGGGAATGCCTTCGCGTCGGCGTAGGCGGCGATGTCGTCCTCGCGCACGTAGGCCAGCGGCCGGATCACCACGTGGCGGCCGTCGTCGGAGAGCAGCTTGGGCGGCATGCCGCTGAGCTTGGCGTGGAAGAACAGGTTGAGGAAGAACGTGGCGACCAGGTCGTCGCGGTGGTGGCCGAGCGCGATCTTGGTGATGCCGTTCTCCGCCGCCCAGCTGTACAGCGCGCCGCGGCGCAGGCGCGAGCACAGCGAGCACATGGTCTTGCCTTCGGGCACCACCCGGCTGACCACCGAATACGTGTCCTGCTCGATGATGTGGAAGTCCACGCCGAGCGCGCGCAGGTACTCGGGCAACACGTGCTCGGGGAAGTCCGGCTGCTTCTGGTCGAGGTTGACCGCGATCAGCGAGAACGACACCGGCGCCTTCTTCTGCAGCTGCAGCAGGATGTCGAGCATCGTGTAGCTGTCCTTGCCGCCGGACAGGCACACCATCACCCGGTCGCCGTCCTCGATCATGCCGAAGTCCGCGATCGCCTTGCCGACCTGGTGGCGCAGGCGCTTGCCCAGCCGGGCGGCCTCGTGGGCGCCGCGGCGGTCGGCGTGGCGCAGGGTCGGCATCGGCAGCGGGAGGACGGTACTCATGCGGCGATTTTACCGGTGCCGTCGCCCCCGGCGCCGGCGCGGCGGCCTCCGGCGGTGCGCGGCCGGCGTTTCTTGATCCGAATCAACGCGTTCGGGCCGGGGCACACCGACACTGGCGCTCCCTTCACGCCCTGGAGCCCGCCGTGGACCGGACCATGAAAGCCGCCGTGGTGCGCGCGTTCGACCAGCCGCTCGCGATCGAGGAAGTCGCCGTGCCGCGACCCGGTCCGGGGCAGGTGCTGATGCAGGTCGCCGCCTGCGGCGTCTGCCACACCGACCTGCACGCCGCCCGCGGCGACTGGCCGGTGAAACCGAACCCGCCGTTCATCCCCGGCCACGAGGGCGTCGGCCACGTGGTCGCGGTCGGCGAACATGTCGCGCACGTGAAGGAGGGCGACCGCATCGGCGTGCCGTGGCTGCATTCGGCCTGCGGCGTGTGCACCCACTGCCTGGGCGGGTGGGAGACCCTGTGCGGGTCGCAGCAGAACACCGGCTACTCGGTCGACGGCAGCTTCGCGCAGTACGTGCTGGCCAATGCCGGGTACGTCGGGCACCTGCCCGCGGGGCTGGACTTCGTCGAGGTGGCGCCGGTGCTGTGCGCCGGGGTGACCGTCTACAAGGGGCTGAAGGTCACCGACACCCGGCCGGGCCAATGGGTGGCGATCTCCGGCATCGGCGGGCTCGGGCACATGGCGGTGCAGTACGCCAGGGCGATGGGCCTGAACGTGGCCGCGGTCGACGTGGACGACGCCAAGCTGCGGTTGGCCGAGCGGCTCGGCGCCACGGTCACGGTGAACGCCCGCAATGCCGATCCGGCAGCGTTCCTGCAGCGGGAGATCGGCGGCGCCCACGGCGTGCTGGTGACCGCGGTGTCGCGCCAGGCGTTCGCGCAGGGCGTGGGCATGCTGCGCCGGGGCGGGACGATGTCGCTGGTCGGGCTGCCGCCGGGGGATTTCCCGCTGGACATCTTCGGCATGGTGCTGAACGGCATCACCGTGCGCGGCTCGATCGTCGGCACGCGGCTCGACCTGCAGGAATCGCTGGAATTCGCCGCGGCCGGCAAGGTCCGCGCCACCGTGGCCACGGACCGCCTGGACCGCATCAACGACGTGTTCGCGCGCATGGAGCGCGGCGAGATCGAGGGCCGCATCGTGCTGGACATGGCGGCGTGAGCGCCGCCGGGCATGGCGCCGGCACGTGGCCGGCGACATGCATCATGTCTTCGCGGTTCGCGCTCAGGGCACCCAGACGCGGTTCTGCACCGTCGGGTCGGTGGTGATCGAGGCCAGCCTGCCCTGCGCGTCGAAGTGCAGCTGGAACTCGCTGAAGCTGTCGAGCCAGTAGCGCCACAGCGCCGATTCCAGGTCCGGGTTCTCGCTGCTGATCGGGTAGCCCAGCGAGGTGAGCACCTGTTCGCGGGTCATGCCCGGCGTGACCTTGGACTGCTTCACCGCGGCCTGCACCTTGGCCGGCCAGGTGGCGATCTTCGCCGCCGGGTCTTCGGTCACGACGTAGCGGCGCGCGAAGGCGGCGTCGTCCAGGTCGCGGCTGTAGTCGTTGCCGATCGCCTGGCGCTTGCCGTCGATCTCCACCTTGGTGCGGTAGCGCCCGTAGCCGGTGACCGACACCGGCGTGCCGGCCGGGATGACCCGCTTGCCGTTCTCGGCGTAGTTGCTGTCACTGATCCAGCTGCCGTCACTGCGCATGTTGCAGCACAGGTAGCCGTCGAAGCGGTCCTGCGCCGTCGCTGCGCCCGCGACGACCAGCGCCGCCAGTGCCAGCGCGCGCGCCGCGTGGCGCCCTTGCGTGTGTCCCATCTGCATAGCTCCATCCATGGCGGCCGGGCCCGCCGCGATGCGTGGCCAGGGTGTCCTCTCGCCCCTGTGCGCGTTGCCCCCTTCGCGCCCCGGCATTGTGCCGCCGCGCATGCGTACGCGCCACGCCGGGCGTGTAAAGTGGCCGCGATGCAGCCCGCCGACCCCGCCGACATCGCCCGGAACCTGGCCGAGCTCAGGCAGGAACACCGCGACCTCGACACCGCGATCGAGACCCTGCAGGCGCACATCTCCAGCGACGAACTGACGATCAAGCGGCTGAAGAAGCGCAAGCTGCTGCTCAAGGATGCGATCGCGCGGCTCGAAAGCGCCCTGATCCCCGACCTGGACGCCTGATGCAGCCCCCGGCGACGGAACGCCCCCTGCGCGCGCCCCCGACCGACCGCCAGCAGTGGCTCGCGATCCTGCGCCACCGCTGGGGACGGCTGGCCCTGCTGCTGGTGCTGCTGGTCCTTGCGGGTGTCGCCGCGTCGGGCGGCTTCCGTCGCGCCGACGGCCTGCCCGGCGCCCGCTATCCGGTGCTGGCGGCGGGGCAGACGGTCGACACCGGCGCATTCGCCATCACCCCGCTGCGCGCCTGGATCGCCGACGCTCCTCCGGGCGCGTATCCGAAGGCGGGGCAGCGGGTGCTGATGCTGCGCCTGCGGGTCGAGAACCGCACCGATGCCGCGTTCGCGGCGTCCGCGCTGTTCGCCCAGGACGTGGTATGGCTGCCCGACGGGCGCTCGAACGAGCGCAAGGCGCAGCCGCTGCGGCGGGCCGACGACCACACGCTGACCGTACAGCTGCAGCCCGGCGTGCCGGTGCTGGTGGACATGGCCTGGGAATTCGACGCCGCCGAGTCCGTGCGCACGCCGGCTGCCTGGGGCGTATACGCGCGACGCTTCGTCGCGCGCGGCTATCTGCAGGGCGACGGCGATGCCGGCTGGAAGCAGGACGCGCCGCTGGCCAGGATCGTGCTCGCGGCGGGCACGCCGCCGGAGGCCGGATAGATGGCGGCGACGCCCGCGACAGCGCGCCACCTGCCGGTGCGCTGGGGGCTGGTGGCGGCGAGCGTGGTGGTGATCGCAGCGATCGTCTGGCTGCGCGGACACGCGCCCTCGTTCGACGACAAGCTGGCCCCGTTCGTGCTGCCCGGCGCCATCGGCGAACGGGTGGAGGCGCGCAACTTCGCCGTGCGCGCGAAGCGGCTCAGGCTGGCGCAGGCCTACCGGACGCCCGGGCCGGGTGTCGACGGCGCGCCGGTGGAGGCGCGTGCGGACGGGGTGTGGCTGTCGGTGCTGGTGGATGTCGAGCCCACGCGCGAGCCCGGCTACGTCAGCGCGTGGCTGCGCGCCGCGGACGGGCGCACCTTCGTCGCCGCCAGCGGCGACCGGCCGCGGGTGGGCAACCTCAACTTCGCCAACGTGCAGCTGGCCACCGGCCTGGAGGGCCGGGGCGCGTATTTCTTCGATGTGCCGCAGGATGCGCTGGCGGACGCGCGCCTGCTGTTCTTCTGGGGCCTGTCGAAGCCCGGCGACATGGACCATCTGGTCGAGATCGATCCCGGCCTCGACGCCGCCGCGCTCCAGGCCCTGCGCCGGGACGCGCAGCCGCTGATCGACCTGGTGCCCTGAACCGTGTCGCTGCCCCGCACAGCGTCCCCCCACGATGCCGGCGACGGCCCCACCGGCTGGTGGCGGCGCAACCGCTTCTGGCTCGCCGGCGCGCTCGTGCTCGGCGCGCTGGCGTTCTGGCTGCCCTATCGCGACGCCGTGCACGAATTCCAGGACCGGCGCGAGCCGCGCCACCCGCGCGACGTCGCCGCGGGCCAGTGGGGCGAGTACGAAGGCGCGCGCTGGCGCGTGGCCGCCGTGGAGCGGGTGGACGACGTGCCCGAAGCCTTCGCGGGCTATCCGCACGATGCCTCGTCGCTGCTGGTGGTGAGCTACGACGTGGTGCCCGGGCGCGCGGCCACCCCCGACCTGCTGGACCGCTGCAAGGGCCGCCTGAGCGACGCGCAGGGGCGCACCTGGAACGCCGGCGCGATGCCGCACGCCAGCCTCGACCGCACCCGGCAGCGGCTGGGGACGCGCTGCGGTTCGCGCACCAATGCCGACTTCGAACGCGAAGCCGCGCGGCCCGGCGAACCCTTCCGCTTCCACCACCTCTACCAGGTGCCGCGCGCGGTGCCCACCGCGGCCCTGCGCGGCGAGATCGCGTTCCCGCCGTTCACCACCACGCCGGCGGGCACCTACCTGCGCTTCGATCTGCGCGATGCCGGCGCCGTGGAGTAGGGGCGATTGCCGTGCACGCGGCGCCCGCCGGCGGAGACGGCGCGGGTCGGGCGGCGGAACGCGCTAGCCGACGTCGGCGCGCGGCAGGCGGGCGACGGCGCGATCGAAGGTCGCGGCCAGCAGCACGATCCGCAGCACTTCGGTGAGCAGCGCCGGCCGCAGCGACAGCGGTCCGTTCACCAGCACCAGCAGAGGCTGGGCGATCACCTGCCACTCCTGCCATTCGCGCGGACCCAGGGCGCGCGTCGCCCAGCGCCAGGCCCAGGCATCGAACGAGGCCAGCAGCTGCCAGCCCAGCACCAGGGTCAGCAGCGCCGGCAGGCCTGCGCGCAGCACCAGGCGCAGGCTGTTCACCACCGGCACGCCCTTGCTGGTCCAGCCCGCACTGGCCTTGGTCGCGAGCCGGCGCCAGGCCACGTGCAGGCCCTGGAACCGCGTGGCCAGGGTGTCGGCATGGCGGTCGGCGTCGCCCATCCGGTGGCGCCGGCGCAGGTCCAGGCCGTACACGATCGCGGTGATCGCCAGCCACACCAGCGGCATCGCGGCCGCGCCGGCCAGGGTGGAGACCACGTCCCACACCGGCATGGCCACGCGTTTGGCCTGTTCCAGCGAGACCAGGCCGACGAACGGGTTCGCCCACCACTCGGAAACGGCGACGTAGATCGCGCGCGCCTGCCACCACGTCCGCGCCTGCGACATCCAGCCCGCGATCGCCGACACGCCGACGAATACCCAGTAGGCCTCGCACACGGTCGCCACCAGCGCCCACACGCCGTGGCCGGTGGCGGCCGCGCGGCGCCTGGCGACGGCGCGCACCGCCCAGGCCACCGCCAGCGCGATCCAGATGCCCCTGACCCGCAGGATCGACGACAGGCTTTCGCGGTGTTCGAACGAGACCCCGCTCAGGTAGCTGAGGATGAAATCGCGCTTGATCCCGTCCAGCAGGCCCCAGCTGGCGTAGTAGGCGAAGAACGGCAGCAACGCCACGGCGAGCGCGCCCAGCCACGGGTGCTGCGGACGCACCTCCGGCACGCCCAGGCCGGCGGCCTGGGTGGGCAGCGACGGCCGCAGCACCAGGAACATGCCGATCACGCCCACCAGCTGGGTGACGATCAGCACCGCGATCGCGGCATACGAGAGCAGCAGCGAGGTTTCGGCCAGGCGGATGGACGCCTGCTGCAGCAGGTCGTAGGCCACGCGCTGGGCGAAGAACAGGCACAGCAGCGCCGGCCAGTGGCGCCACAGCAGGCGCGCCGCCAGCTGCGGGATCGCCCACCAGGCGTCCGCGGACGCTGCCTCGGCGGGTGCCGTGCCCAGGGTCGTCGCCGACATCAACCGTCCTTGCGTGCGCGGGCCGACAGCGTAGCGCGCGCCGGCGTGGGCGCGCTCATCCCGCCGGGGGCGGGGCCTCGTCCGGGCGCACCGCTTCCGGGCTCACCTTCTCGATCGTGTGCCGCAGTTCGCGGCCCAGGATCACCTTCGCGTCCTTCGCCCACGATTCGAGCCGCTGGTCGAACACCAGCTTGCTGTTCTGGTCGAGCTTGACCAGTTCCAGCTCGCGCAGCTTCTGGATGAAGCCGCGGAACAGGCTCTTGTCGAAGAACTCCGGCGCCGCCGGCGCATACAGCAGGCTCAGCCGCTGCGCGGCCAGCTGGCACAGGCTTTCGAGCTCGCCGGCGCCGAGCGTGCCCGGGCCGTTCTTGGCCAGCACCGAGATCGCGATGTAGTAACGCTCGAACGCCTGCTGCAGCGGATGGCCCAGCGCGCGCAGGCGGAACACCTCGTCGGACTGGCCGGCGTTGCGCGCCAGCACGCCGCCGTCGTCCTCGCCGGCGCGCTCGAGCAGTCCTTCGCGCACGAACACGTCGATGGTGCGGTCGATGCGTGCGGCAAAGCCGTCGCCGTCCCAGGGCAGGAACAGCTCGCCCTGCAGGAACGGGTACACCGCGCGGCCGATGCGCATCAGGGTCTCGCGCGACATGCGCCGGTTGTGCTGGAAGCAGCACGCGATCCAGGCCGAGGCGGTGAACAGGTGCAGCACGTTGTTGCGGAAATAGCTCAGCAGCACCGCGTCGTCGTCGCCCACGCTGAACACGTCGCCCAGCGGATGCGACACCCGGCGCAGCACGCCGATCTCCTCGCCGTGGGCCACGATCTCGCGCGGACTGTGCGGCGTGACGGTGACGCGGTCGGAGTAGGGCACCTCGGCCAGCAGCGTCTTCGACAGCTCGATCTGCGCCAGCAGGTCGCCTTCGCCCATCGCGTGCTTGGGCGTGGACAGCAGCGCCAGCGCCAGCAGGTTGATCGGGTTCACGTCGGCGGCGCGGTTGATGTTGACCTGGATGCGTTCGGCCGCGACGTCCACGGTGCGCGAGAGCCACTCGGGCTTGTCCTCGTCGTCCAGCGGCTGGCCGTTCCAGGCGGTGGCGTGTTCGGCCAGCAGCTCGCCCAGCGGGATCGGCTCGCCGAAGTTCACCACCACCTGGCCGTAGTTCTGCCGCAGCACCTTCGGGATGCCCCACAGCAGCGACCAGATCGATTCCTTCTCCTTCGGCTTGCCCGACAGTTCGTCCAGGTAGCTGTTGCCCTCCATCAGCTTCTCGTAGCCGATGTAGACCGGCTGGAACAGCACCGGGCGCGAGGGCTGCCGCAGGTAGGCGCGCAGGGTCATCGCGATCATGCCGCCCTTGGGCTGCAGCAGCCGGCCGGTGCGCGAGCGCCCGCCCTCGACGAAGTATTCGATCGAATAGCCGCCGGCGATCAGCTGCGCCACGTACTCGGCCAGCACTGCCGAGTACAGCGCCGAGCCGCGGATCGAGCGGCGGATGAAGAACGCGCCGCCGCGGCGCAGCAGCGGGCCGATCACCGGCAGGTTGAGGTTGATGCCGGCGACGATGTGCGGCGGCACGATGCCCTTGGTGTAGAGCAGGTAGCTCAGCAGCAGGTAGTCCATGTGGCTGCGGTGGCTGGGCACGTAGACCACCTCGTTGCCG
Organism: Luteimonas rhizosphaericola; assembly: GCF_029888045.1. Taxonomy (GTDB): domain Bacteria; phylum Pseudomonadota; class Gammaproteobacteria; order Xanthomonadales; family Xanthomonadaceae; genus Luteimonas; species Luteimonas rhizosphaericola. The sequence continues at coordinate 159,712 of NZ_JARXRN010000028.1, forward strand.
GGCGCCACCGCCTTGAGCGAATCGAGGTGGTGCACCAGCACGCCGCGGTAGATCCGGTTCCACACCGAGGTCAGCAGGAACGAGGCCGAGCGCACCACCGGGTGCGAATAGTCGGCCGCGATCTCGTACGCCATCGCGTGCGCCTTCTTCCACGCGTCCTCGGGCGAACTGCTGTCGCGCCGGGCCTGGTCGGCGATCGCGTCCTTCACCGGCTGCGAGGCCAGCACCTTGTCCACCAGCAGGCGCCGGGTCGACAGGTCGGGGCCGATGATCGCCTCGCGCAGGCGGTTGAAGTGGGTGCGCAGCACGCGCGAGAGCTTGCGCACCGTGCGCTCGGGCGGCAGGTCCTCGGCCAGCAGGCTGCGGATGCTCACCGGCGCGGCGAACTGCACCAGGGTGTCGCGGCCGTTGAGCAGGATCGCCAGCAGCCGCCGGAAGCGGCCGACGATCGCCCAGTTCTCCGAGAACAGCACCGAGAACCAGCCCGAGGCCTTGTCCGGGGAGCGGCCGACGAAGATCGACACCGGCACCAGCTGCACGTCCAGCGCGGGATCCAGGCGATGCGCCTCGAGCAGCCGCGCCAGCGATTCGGAATGGGTCTTCTTCGGCGGCGCCTGGCCCGTCGCCAGCGCCAGGGTGCCGCCGGCGTTGCGCCGCGACAGCGCCACGTAGGCGCGCTTGCGGCCCAGCGGGTCCCCGGGCAGCGGGCGCAGCGGCGCGGGCATGCCGGTCTCGCGGCAGGCGCGGTCGAGGATCAGCGCGTTGGACAGGCCGTAGTCCTCGAGCACGTAGCAGACCGGGCGCGGGTCGACCAGGTCCGGCGGCGATTGCGGCTCGATCTTCAGCCCGATCCAGGGCTGGAGCACCCAGCCGGCCAGCTTCGCCCACCACGGCCGCCCGCTGCGCAGCGCGGCCACGCGCGCAGGCGCCAAGTTCGGCGCGCCGGCGGTTTCGCCGGGGGAGGGGCCGTCGCCGCCGGGCGGCTCGAACAGGTTGGGTTGGGTGGGCATCGTTTCATTATGCCCAAGCGCGCCGCGCCGCCCGCGCCGGCCGCGGACGCACGGGATGTCAAGGATCGCTGAACGGATTCCGCGGTTTGGCCGGCAAAACGTGACCGGTGGCCGCAACCGGCGCACCCGCGCTTGCGGGGTTTGACGGTTTGTTTACAAACGGGACGTCGCACGAGGGGGCGTGCGGTTCCGCGGCCTGGCCGCTGCCGCTTTTTCAAGGAGAGATCGATGTCGCCCCGTACCCATCGTCTGGCCGGCGCCGTGCGCCGCGCCCTTCCGCTGCTCGTGCTTCCGGTCGCGGTCCTGGCCCAGGAGGCCCCGCCGCCCCCCGATCCTGAAGCCCGCACCCTCGACACGGTCCAGGTCACCGGCTCGCGCATCCGCCGCGCCGACCTGGAGACCCAGGTGCCGGTGCAGGTGCTGAGCCGCGAGGACATCGACCGCAGCGGCTTCACCTCGGTCGCCGAAGTGGTGCAGAACCTCACCGCCAGCGGCGCCGCGCTCAACACCAAGTTCAACTCGTCCGGCAACTTCGGCTTCCCGCCGGACGGCGGCGGCGTCGGCGCGGGCGCGGCCACGGTCGACCTGCGCCACCTCGGCGCCAAGCGCGTGCTGGTGCTGGTCGACGGCATCCGCTGGGTGAACGAGTCCTCGGCCTCGGGCGTGGGCTCGTCGGTCGACCTCAACACCATCCCGCTGTCGATCATCGAGCGCATCGAGGTGCTGGAGGACGGCGCCTCGTCCATCTACGGCTCGGACGCGATCGCCGGCGTGGTCAACATCATCACCCGCAAGGATGTCGACGGCGCCAGCGTGCAGCTGCACTACGGCGACTACACCGATCTCTCCGGCGGCGATACCTGGGGCGCGGACCTGGGCTGGGGCGGCAGCAGCGACCGCGCGCGCTGGTTCGTCGGCGCCTCGTACTTCGAGCAGAAGGAGATCTCCTCGCTCGAATACGGCCCGGCCAGCGTGCCGGTGCCGGGCACCGGGCTGGCGAACGGCAGCTCGGCCACGCCGACCGGGCGGTTCGTGTTCCAGGATCCGAACACGGGCACGGTGTACGACATCACGCCGAATACCGGCGCGACCGATCCGACGTACCTGCCTGGACAGACTCCGTGCCGAGACGCGGATGGCAATCCGACCGGCGTGGTCCGCGCCGACGATTTCCACTGCTTCGGCACCGCCGACCGCTTCAACTTCGCGCCCTACAACCTGCTGCTCACGCCCTCGGAGCGCAAGTCGGTGTTCGGCCAGGTGCAGTTCGACTTCACCCCGACCTTCGGCGGCTTCGTGCGCCTGCTCTACAACGAACGCAACTCCGCCAACCAGGCCGCGCCCGAACCGTTCTTCCTCGGCACCGACGCCGGCGTCTACAACGACTACGCCGAACGCACGCTGGTGATCTCGGCGCTCAATCCCTACAACCCGTTCGGCTTCGACCTGACCACGGCCGGCGACGCGCCCAACCTGTTCCTGCTCGGCCGCCGGCCGGTCGAGGGCGGGCCGCGCCGCTTCGAACAGGACGTGGAGACCTGGTACGCCTCGGGCGGCCTCAACGGCGTGTTCGACGTCGCCGACCGGCCGTGGAGCTGGGACATCAACGTGGTGCGCAGTGAGAGCAAGGCCGAGCAGACCAATACCGGCAGCTACAACATCCGCCGCATCAACGAGGCGCTCGGCGATCCGTCCGCGTGCGCGGCGATCAGCGGCTGCGTGCCGCTGAACGTGTTCGGCGGCCCGAGCACGATCACGCCGGACATGCTGGCCTGGATCCAGCCGGTGGTGCGCGACCAGAGCCGCAACACGCTCAGCCTGGCCTCGGCCAACCTGACCGGCGAGCTGTTCGAGGGCTGGGCCGGACCGGTGTCGTTCGCCGCCGGCGTCGAGTACCGCGAATACGAGGGCGAATACCGGCCCGACGCACTGACGGTCGCCGGCGAGTACAACGGCGTGCCCTCCGGCCCGACGCAGGGCGAATACGACGTGCGCGAGGCCTATGCCGAATTCCTGGTGCCGCTGATGCGCGAGGGCTGGTTCGGCAAGTCGCTCGACCTGAGCCTGGCCGGACGCTGGTCGGACTACTCGAACTTCGGCAGCACCAACACCGGCAAGATCGGCCTGCGCTGGCAGGTGGCCGACGAATTCCTGCTCCGCGGCTCGTTCGCCGAAGGCTTCCGCGCGCCCTCGATCGGCGAGCTGTACGGCACCCTGAGCCGCTTCGACGCCACCCTGGTCGATCCCTGCAACAACGCCGCCGCCACCACGCCCGAGTGCGTCGCCGACGGCGTGCCGCCGGACTACGAGCAGGCCAATCCGCAGATCTCGGTGGTCACCTCGGGCAACGAGGCGCTGGAGCCTGAGACCAGCCGCAGCCTGATGCTGGGCGCGGTCTGGAGCCCGTCGTTCGCCGACCAGGCGGCATGGTCGGACCGGCTCGACCTCGGCGTGACCTTCTATAAGCACACCATCGACGGCGCGATCCAGGCGCTGGACGCGCAGACCATCCTCAACCGCTGCGTGTTCGGGCGCGACCCGGTCTCGTGCGGCTTCTACGAGCGCAACGCGCGTGGCCAGATCGTGCGCTTCGACAACATCCTCGGCAACGTCGGCACCATCCGCACCGACGGCTGGGACTTCGACGTCGGCTGGCGCCTGCCGGAACAGGCCTGGGGCGTGCTGGCGTTCGACTGGAAGACCACCTGGGTCACGAAGTACGAGCTGGTCAACGAAGCCGGCCAGCCCGAGCCGCGCGCGCCGGGGGTGGAGATCAACAACAGCGCGATCCCCGAGCGCACCTCGACGCTGTCGGCGCAGTGGAGCCGCGGCGGCTGGTCGGCCGCCTGGAGCGCGCGCTACATCGACCGGCTGACCGAATCGTGCGGCGGCGCCAACGGGTTCGACATCTGCGACGACAGCGCCAACGACACCAATGCGCTGGGATCGACCACCTACCACGACGCGCAGCTGGCCTGGGCCACCGATGCGTGGATGAAGGACTTCCGCATCACGCTCGGCGTCAACAACGTCTTCGGCAAGGACCCGCCGATCTGCTTGAGCTGCTCGCTCAACGGCTACGACGCCTCGACCTACGATCTGCCGGGACGCTTCTGGTACGCGCGGGTGGGCTTCGGGTTCTGACCGCGCGCGATGGGCGCGGCGGCGAGGCGGACGGCCGCC
>NZ_JARXRN010000028.1:163923-294848 GCF_029888045.1 Luteimonas rhizosphaericola
CTTCCGATCTCCGGGCGGCCGATTGCCCTGGGCGGAAAAGTCGACTCTGACCCCTGTTCAGCGCTGCAGCGCCGACTCCGGCACTTCCAGGTTCAGCGACAGCGCGAGGTGGTCGGAGAATGCCGCCGGCACCGCGCGCAGGCCTTCGCAGCGCAGGCTATCGCTGACCAGGATGTGGTCGATCGCGCGCATCGGTTTCCAGGCCGGGAAGGTATGCACCGCGCAGGCCGGTGGCTGCAGCCGCGTGCGCCGGAACAGATTGCCCATCTCCGGGCAGTCGACCACGCAGTTGAAGTCGCCCATCAGCACCGCGTTGGGGAAGTCCTGCAGCAGCTCGGCGATGAAGTCGAGCTGCATGCGGCGCGACTGCGCGCCGAGCGACAGGTGCGCGACGGCGACCGTGAGGCCTTCCGGCCCGTTGCCGAAATGCCCGAGCAGCACGCCGCGCCCCGAGATCCGCCCGGGCAGCGCGTGGTCGGCCACCTCCACCGGCTCGAGCCGGCTGAGCAGGCCGTTGGCGCTGGAGGCCACCGCGCCCATGCGGCGGTTGGGCTGGTGGCTCCAGTAGTCGAAGCCGGCGCGCTCGGCCAGGTAGTGGGTCTGGTTGGTGAAGCCCGAGCGCCAGCTGCCCGGGTCGCTCTCCTGCAGGCCGACGATGTCGTGCTGCCCGGCGAGCTGGGCGATCGCGTCGAGTGAGGTGCGCTTGCCGCCCGTGGGCAGCACGTGCGACCAGCTGCGCGTGGCGTAGTCGCTGTAGCGCCGGGTGCTCGAGCCTGCCTGGATGTTGGCGCTGAGCAACCGCAGGTGTTGCGTCGACATGCAGGAGGGGCCTCAGCCGCCGGCGCGCACCTGCGCGATGACCCGGTCGGTGTTCTCCAGCATGGTCTCGAAGTTGCGCGCCTTGATGCGGTAGCGGCCGTTGACGATCATCGTCGGGGTCGAGTTCGCGCGCTGCTGGGCGATGTACTGCTTGGCGCGGCCGAACTTCGCGTTCACCGTGAAGCTGGCCATGGTGCTGGCGAACTGCGCCGGGTCGGCGCCGAACTTCGCGTAGGCCCGGGCGATGTCCTGCGCCGAGTCGGCGCCGCGCTCGCCCTTGAGGCTGCGGTCGACGTGGATCGCCTGGAAGATGCCGTCGTGGGCCTTGTCGGCGATGCCCATCGCCTCGGCCGCGTAGTACGCGCGCACGTAGGGATCCCAGTTGCCGCCGAAGGGCGCGGGCACGTAGGTGAAGCGCACGTCGGCCGGCAGCCGCGCCTTCCAGGTGTTCACCAGCGGCTGGAACATGGCGCAGGCCGGGCACACGTAGTTGAACACCTCGACCACCTCGATCTTGCCGTCGAGCGGCTCGAATGGCTGGCCGCCCGGGATCAGGTCGTAGTGTTCGCCCTCGGTGGCGAAGGTGACCGCGGACGGCGTGGACGCCGGCGCGGGCGGCGGGGTCTCGCCGGCCGGCGCGCCTTGGGCCGCGGCGTCGGCGCTGGCATCGGCCTGGCCTGCAGCTGCCGCGGCGGCGGGGTCCAGCGCCGGTTCGTCGGCGATCGCCTCGGCCGGGGCGTCGGCAGCGGGCGCTTCGGCGGCCGGCGGCGCGGCGGCCGCCTCCTCGGGCGTCGACGGCTGGCAGGCGGCCAGCAGCAGCGCCAGCGCGGCGGGCATCAGGACGAGGCGGGAGGCGGCACGAAGGTTCATCGGCGGGTTCCTGGAGCGTTGGGGGGCAAGCGTACCGTGCCGGCCGTGAGGGCCGCGGACCTCAACGCGGAACTGCGCGTTCCATCGCGATCAGGCCTTCGGCGATCCGCAGGCTGTCGCCCAGCGAGCAGCCCTGGACCCGGTACTTGCCGTTGATGATGAGGGTCGGCGTGCCCTGCAGCCCGCTGCGCATCGCGAACTCGCGCGCGGCATTCATTTTTTCGTCAGTCGCCGGCGCGGACATCGCCGCGGTGACGGCGCTCCGGTCCAGGCCCTCGCCGGCGAGGAAGGTGGCCACCTCGGCCACCGAGGCGCCGCGGGCGGGCAGGCTGCCCTCGCGGTGGATCGCGTCGAACAGCCGCGGGTGCAGTTCGGCCACCCGCCCGAGCGCCTCGAGCGCGAAATACGCGCGGGCGTAGGCGTTGCCGGGATCGTAGGCGGCCGGCAGGTAGTGCACGCGGACGTCGTCGCCGGCGGTGCGCGCCCATGCGGCGAGCATCGACTGGAAGCGGTCGCAGTGGCCGCAGGCGTAGGCGAAGACCTCGACCACCTCGACCGTGCCCGGTTCGGGCGTCCAGCGCTGGCCGCCCTCGATCACGACATAGTCGCTGCCGGCCACCGGCGCCTGGGCGGCCGCGGCCACGGGCAGCAGCAGGGCCAGTAGCCCCAGCAGGCTCAGGCGGCGGAACGTCACGATCGCGCTGCGGGCGGGCGCGGGACTCAGGAGCCCTGCGCGTCCGCCTGGGGCGCGGCCTCGGCGGGCGCGTCGGCCGGCGCCGCGGGCGCGGCCGGGGCGGTCGCCGGGGCCGGCGCGGCGGCCGGCGCCACCGGACCCGCGGCCTCGATCGCGGCCAGGGTGGCGGCGTCGGGACGCTCGTGCAGGCCCTGCAGGTAGCTGGCCAGGGCCTGGATTTCCTGGTCGCTCAGCGGGGCGGCGATCTGGGCCATGATGTCGAACAGGTGCCGGTCCTGCTGGCTGGTGGTGCCGGCGCGGTATTCCTGCAGGCGACGGTCGACGTAGCCCGCTTCCTGCCCGGCGACGGCCGGATAGGCCGGGCCCGGGTTGCCGGCGCCGGAGGGGCCGTGGCAGGCCATGCACGCCGGGATGCCGCGCTCGGCGTCGCCGGCGCGGTAGAGCTTCTCGCCGATCTCGTAGAACTTCAGGCCCTGGTAGGGACCCTCGGCGACCACGGCATCGTCGGCGATGCCGGCGGCGGCGGTCTTGGTGGCGAAGAACGCGCCCAGGTCGCGCATGTCCTGCGCCGACAGCGGGCTGGCGAACGGCATCATCACCGCGGCCTGGCCGGTGTTGCGCTCGCCGCTCTTGAACAGCGCCAGCTGGTGGGCGATGTAGCGCTCGCTCTGCCCGGCGATGCGCGGATAGACAAGGCCATCGGGCGGGTTGCCGTCCAGGCCGTGGCAGGCGGCGCAGGTGCCGGCCAGGGTGGCGCCGCGCTCGGCGTCGCCGGCCTGGGTCTTGTCCAAGGCAGCCAGCGCGCTGGCGTCCAGCGGCGCGACCTCCACCGGCGGGTTCTCCGGCAGCGGTTCGACGGTGGACTGGGCGAACGCGACGGCGCCGGCCACGAGGGCGACGAGACCGGCGAAACCGTAGGCGCGAGCGTGGCGCATTGGCTGGGCTCCGGAAATCGGGAACGCGGCCGGGTTCCCACGCGGCCGCAAGGCCCGGGATTATCAGCGCCGGCCACGTGGACGGTCAAACCGCGTCGGCGCGCGCCCGTGAGAAGCTAGGCGCCGCCCCGAGCCCGTGGACCCCGATGTCGAACCCGTTCGCGCGCGCCAGCTACCTGCTGGCCGCCCACACCCCGAAGCAACTGCCGCCCGACGGCGGCGCCGAGGTCGCCTTCGCCGGCCGTTCCAACGCCGGCAAGTCCAGCGCGCTCAACGCGATGTGCCAGCAGAACGCGCTGGCGCGGGTGTCCAAGACCCCGGGCCGGACCCAGCAGCTGGTGTACTTCGCGCTGCCGCCGCACGAGGGCAATTACCTGGTCGACCTGCCGGGCTACGGTTACGCCAAGGTGCCGCTGGCGCTGCGCGAACACTGGCAGGCCTTCATCGACCAGTGGTTCCAGGACCGCTTCGCCCTGCGCGGGCTGGTGGTGGTGATGGACATCCGCCACCCGCTCAAGGACTACGACCTGCAGATGCTCGGCTACGCCATGCGCCGCGGGTTGCCGGCGCATGCGCTGCTGACCAAGGCCGACAAGCTCTCGCGCGGCGCCGCCGGCAATACCGTGCAGGCGGTGCGCAAACAGCTGTCGGCCCTGTGGGGCGACAGCGTCGGCGTGCAGGCGTTCTCCGGCGAGACGAAGGCCGGGGTGGACGAGCTGCGCGCGGTGGTGGCGGGCTGGCTGGAGCTGGGCGGCTGACCAGGCCGCACTGAGGCACGGGCCTCGCCCCTGGCCATCGCCACCACGGTGGCACCCGTGGCGGTCGCCCTCCGGCTGCGCGCCTTCGCCTGGCGCTGCGCCGGCAGGTCCTGAAGCGGGTGCACGCGCCGCCCCTCCAGCAACGCCCTGCGTGAGGCCCGCCGTCGCCCCGCGAGGGCGGGCGGGTTTTCCGGCGAGAATGGCGGGCCGCAGCGGGCCGCGACCGCCACGCGCCGACCGCGGTGCGGCCTGGGAGATCGCCCATGCACGCGAGAATTCCGGACGAACGCCTCGCCGGCCTGCTGGGCACCGGAAACGGGCTGTCGACCGCGGACGCCGAGGTGCGCCGTGCGCGCCACGGCCGCAACGACATCGTCGAGGCGCCGCCGCCCACCTTGTGGCGGCTGCTGCGCGACACCCTGCGCGACCCGATGCTGTGGTTCCTGCTCGGCACGGCGGCCCTGTTCGCGTGGCTCGGCGACCGGGTCGAGGCCATCATCCTGCTGGTCGCCCTGGTCCCGCTGCTGGGCATGGACGCCTACCTGCACCGGCGCACGCAGGCCTCGACCCGTGGCCTGGCGGGCCGCCTGGCGACCTCCGCGCAGGTGCTGCGCGACGGCCGGTGGCGCCCGCTGCCGGCGGGCGAGCTGGTGCCGGGTGACCTGGTCGAGGTGCACGCCGGCGAGGCGGTGCCGGCGGACGGACTGGTGCAGGCCGTGGACCACGTGCAGCTCGACGAGGCGATGCTGAGCGGGGAATCGCTGCCGGTGTCCAAGCGTCCCTGGTCGGTCGACGCGGATCCGGCGGATCCGGCGCACTGGGTCGCGGCCGGCACCCGCCTGCTGACCGGGCAGCTGCGCATCCGCATCGCATACACCGGCGGCGAGACGCTCTACGGCGGGATCGTGCGCCTGGCGGTCCAGGGCACGCACGCGCGCACGCCGCTGCAGCAGGCGATCGCCCGCCTCGTGCGCACGCTGCTGATCGCCGCGCTCGCGATCTGCGCCCTGCTGGCCGCGATCCGGCTGTCGCAGGGCCACGGCCTGGTCGATGCGCTGCTGAGCGCGGTCACGCTCGCGGTCGCGGCGCTGCCTGAGGAGTTCCCGGTGGTGTTCACCTTCTTCCTCGGCGCCGGGGTCTACCGGCTGGCGCGACGGCAGGCGCTGGTGCGGCGCGCGGTGGCGGTGGAGAACATCGGCCGCGTCACCTGCATCTGTTCGGACAAGACCGGCACCATGACCGAAGGCCGGCTGGCGCTGGCGCACTCCGACCCGGCGCTAGGGACGTCGGACGCGGCGTTGCTCGGCCTGGCGGCGCTGGCCTGCCGTGCCGACAGCGGCGATCCGCTCGATGCCGCGATCCTGGCGCTGGCACCTGCCGGCGCGGACGGGCTGGCGCAACGGCGCCGGGTGTTCCCGTTCACCGAGGCGCGGCGCCGCGAGACCGCGATCTGGCAGCAGCCGGGAGCCCCGGCGCTGGCCGTCACCAAGGGCGCGCCGGAAACCGTGCTCGGGCTGTGCGCGATGCCGGAGGCGATGCGCGCGCAGTGGCGCGAGCGGGTGCACGCCCACGCCGATGCCGGGCACAAGGTCATCGCGTTCGCCGCGCGCGAGCTGGCGTCGCCGTCCGCGCCCGACGTGGAGCCGGACGCGGGTTTCGTATTCCGCGGCCTGCTGGCGTTCGCAGACCCGCTGCGCGCGGGCGTGCGCGAGGCGGTGCGTGCCTGCCGCGATGCCGGCATCCGTGTGCTGATGGTGACCGGCGACCATCCCGGCACCGCGCGCGCCATCGCCGCCGAGGCCGGGCTCGGCGACGGCCGGCCGGTGGTCGCCACGATGGCCGCGCTGGCGGATGCGGACGACGCGCTGGACGGCGTCGACGTGGTGGCGCGTGCGGTCCCGGCGCAGAAGCTGGAACTGGTGCAGCGCCTGCAGCGGCACGGCGAGATCGTCGCGGTGACCGGCGACGGGGTCAACGACGCGCCGGCGCTGCAGGCGGCCGACGTCGGCATCGCGATGGGCGGCAGCGGTTCGCAGAGCAGCCGCGAGCTCGCCGCGATCGTGCTGCTCGACGACAACTTCAGGACCATCGTCGGCGCCATCGCCGAGGGCCGCCAGCTGTTCCGCAACCTGCAGTCCAGCTTCGCCTACCTGCTGATGGTGCACCTGCCGCTGGTGCTGACGGCCGCGATCGTGCCGATGGCCGGCGGGCCGCTGCTGTACCTGCCGATCCACATCGTCTGGCTCGAACTGCTGATCCATCCGACCGCGCTGCTCGCGTTCCAGGATCCGCCCCCGTCCGGGCGCATGGCGCCGGTGGATCGCGACCGGCGCGCGACGTTCTTCGGCCGCCGCGCGTGGACCGCGATCGTGGCCACCGGGCTGGCGATGACCGCGGCGGTGCTGCTGGCCTATGCGGCCGGGGCGGACGACGCGGAGCGTGCGCGCACGCTGGCGCTGGCGACGCTGGTGCTGGCCGGCACCACGGTCGCCGCGACGCTGTCGGCGCTGCGGTCGCGCGCCGCGCGCGTCATCGCGTTCGCCGCGCCGGCTTCGCTGCTGCTGCTGGTGCAGGTGCCGGCGCTGGCTGCCTGGGTGCACCTGCGTCCGCTCGACCTCCATGGCTGGGCGCTGGCGACGATCGCCGGGGTCGCCTCCGGCCTCGTGGCCGTGCTGTTCACGGCCGGCGCGCGCCGCGCGGGGCGCCGGGCGCATGTGGCGCCGCGTCCGTCCGGCTGAGGGGGCGGACGCCGCACCGGTGCCGCGCCTGCGTTCCAGCACCGGAATGCCGTGCGCCGGGGCGACGTTCTATAGTGCCGCCTCGCGACCGCCGTGCCTGCGTGCGACGCGCCCGTCCCCTTCGAGCGTCCCATGTCGAGTCCGAGCCACGCCGGCGAGTCCCCCGTCACCCACCGCGACCAGCTGGTGGAGGTGCTCGCGTCCGGCAACAAGCCGCGCGAGGCCTGGCGCATCGGCACCGAGCACGAGAAGTTCGGTTTCCGTCTCGACGACCTGCGCCCGCCGCCGTTCGACGGCGAGCGCGGGATCGAGGCCCTGCTCACCGGGTTGACGCGCTTCGGCTGGGAGGCGGTGCAGGAACACGGGCGCACCATCGCGCTGCTCAAGGACGGTGCGTCGGTCACGCTCGAGCCGGCGGGACAGCTGGAGCTGTCGGGCGCGCCGCTGGTCGACATCCACGAGACCTGCCGCGAGGTCGGCAGCCACCTGCGCGAGGTCAAGGCGGTGGCGGACGAGCTGCGCCTGGGCTTCCTGGGCATGGGCTTCCAGCCCAAGTGGCGGCGCGAGGACATGCCGTGGATGCCCAAGGGCCGCTACCGGATCATGCGCGACTACATGCCGAAGGTGGGCGGTCTCGGCCTGGACATGATGACCCGCACCTGCACGGTGCAGGTCAACCTGGACTACGCCGACGAGGCGGACATGGTGAAGAAGTTCCGTGTCTCGCTGGCGCTGCAGCCGGTGGCCACCGCGCTGTTCGCCGATTCGCCCTTCACCGAGGGCAGGCCCAACGGCTACCTGAGCTACCGCTCGCACATCTGGACCGACACCGATCCCGACCGCACCGGCATGCTCGACTTCGTGTTCGAGGAGGGCTTCGGCTTCGAGCGCTACGTCGACTACCTGCTCGACGTGCCGATGTACTTCTCCTATCGAGACGGCGAGTACATCGACGCCGCCGGCAAGTCGTTCCGCGACTTCCTCGCGGGGCGCCTGGACGTGCTGCCCGGCGCGCTGCCGACCCTCCGCGACTGGAACGACCACATGACCACCGCGTTCCCCGAGGTGCGGCTGAAGAAGTACCTGGAGATGCGCGGCGCCGACGGCGGGCCGTGGAACCGGCTGTGCGCGCTGCCGGCGTTCTGGGTCGGCCTGCTGTACGACGATGCCGCGCTCGACGCCGCCTGGGACCTGGTCAAGGATTTCACGATGGCCGAGCGCCACGCGCTGCGCGACGGCGTGCCGGCGCAGGCGCTGAAGCTTCCGTTCCGCGGCGGCACGGTGCGCGACCTCGCGCGCCAGGCGCTGGAGATCGCCGCCGCGGGGCTGGCGCGCCGCGCGCGACGCAACGCCGGCGGCGAGGACGAGCGCGAATTCCTCACGCCGCTGCTGGAAGTGGTCCAGGCCGGGCAGACCCCGGCCGAGCGCAAGCTGGCGCTGTACCACGGCGAATGGCACGGCGACATCGACCGCGTCTTCCGCGAGTTCGCGTACTGAGCCAAGGGGCGGCGCGCGGCCACCGGCGACGGTTGCGCCGGCAACGGATGCTGCGCTGCGTCACGAAACACGCTAGCCTCTGGCGGATGAATATCCCAGACGGTCCGCTGCGCGACCAGCTCGAATTCGCCGACACCGACACCCTGCTGCGCGACGACGTGCGCCGCCTCGGCGCCCTGGTCGGCGAAGTGCTCGCCGAGCAGGGTTCGCCGGCATTGCTGGAGGAGGTCGAAGGCATCCGCCGCGCCGCGATCGCGCGGCGCGAGCAGGGCCTGCCGGTCGACGCGCTGGCCGAGGAGATGGCGCGCGTGCCGCTGGCCGACGCCGAGGTGGTGGTGCGCGCGTTCTCCACCTATTTCGGTGCGATCAACCTGGCCGAGCGGGTGCACCGCATCCGCCGCCGGCGCGAGTACGAGCGCAGCAGCGAGCTGCCGCAGCCCGGCGGGTTCGAGGCGGTGCTGCGCGGGCTGCGCGAGGACGGCGTCACCTTCGAGGAACTGCAGGCCACGCTGCCGCGGCTGTGGGTCGAGCCGGTGTTCACCGCGCATCCGACCGAAGCCGTGCGCCGGGTGATGCTGGAGAAGGAGCGCGACATCGTCGGCCGCCTGGTCGACGACATCGACCGCACGCGCACGCCGGTCGAACGTCGCGCGGACCTGGAGCGCATCCGCCTGTCGCTCACCGCCGGCTGGCAGACCAGCGACACGCCGGCCGAGAAGCCGACCGTGGCCGACGAGGTCGAGCACGTCGGCTACTACCTGGCCAACATGCTCTACCGCGTGGTGCCGGTGTACTACGAGGCCTTCGCGGAGGCGGTCGAAGCCGTGTACGGCCGCCGCATCACGCTGCCGCAGGTGCTGCGCTTCGGCACCTGGGTCGGCGGCGACATGGACGGCAACCCCAACGTCAACGCCGACACCATCCGCGCCGCGCTCGACGCGCAGCGGGCGCAGGCGATCGCCCAGTACCGCGCCGACCTGCGCGCGCTCGGCAACATGCTCACCCAGTCGCTGGGCCGGGTGGAGGTGGACGCGGCGGTCGTCGCGCGCACCGATGCCTACATCGCGCAGCTGCCGCAGGCCGCGCGCCGGCTGCGGCCGCGCCTGGCGGACATGCCGTACCGGCGCCTGATCGACATGATGAAGGCACGCCTGGCGCTGACCGCCGAGGGCGATGCACGCGGCTATGCCGGCGCACGCGAATTCATTTCCGACCTGGAGCTGATCGACGCCAGCCTCGCCCGCCACCGCGGCGAGCATGCCGGGCGCTTCGCGCTGCAGCGGGTGCTGTGGCGCGCGCGCACCTTCGGCTTCCACCTCGCCGCGCTCGACCTGCGCCAGGACTCGGCGGTGCACGACACCGCGCTCGGCGACCTGCTGGGCGACGACGGCTGGGCCGCGCGCGAGGCCGACGACCGCACCGCGCGCCTGCAGGCGCTGCTGGACAAGCCGCCGTCCGCGCCGTCTGCGCCCGGCGATGTGCTGGCTTCGACGCTCGCGGTCTTCCGCACCGTGCTGGACCTGCGCGCCAGCCACGGCGTGGACGCGATCGGCCTGTACATCATCAGCATGAGCCGCAGCGCGGCCGATGCGCTGGCGGTGCTGGCGCTGGCGCGCGTGGCCGGCTGCGTCGAGGGCGACGGCGTGCCGCTGGACGTCTCGCCGCTGTTCGAAACCGTCGACGACCTCAAGGCCGCGCCCGACGTGATGCGCTCGCTGTTCGCCGATCCCGCCTATCGCCGCCACCTGTCCGCGCGCGGCGACGAGCAGACGGTGATGCTCGGCTATTCCGACAGCGCCAAGGACGGCGGCCTGTTCGCCTCGCGCTGGGCGCTGCAGCGCACCCAGGTGGAGCTGACCGCGCTGGCCAACGAGTTCGGCGTGCGGATCATGTTCTTCCACGGCCGCGGCGGTTCGGTCAGCCGCGGCGGCGGCAAGACCGAGCGCGCGATCATCGCCGCGCCGCGCGGCTCGGTGAACGGCTCGATGCGCGTCACCGAGCAGGGCGAGGTGATCCACCGCAAGTACGGCATCCGAGCGCTGGCGCTGCGCAACCTGGAGCAGACCACCGGCGCGGTGCTGCGCGCGACCCTGCGCCCGCGCCCGCGCGATCCGCGCGAGGACGCCTGGCGCGAGATGGCCAAGGCCCTGGCCGACGCCTCGCGCGCGCACTACCGCGCGCTGGTGCACGAGCACCCGGATTTCCCCGACTACTTCCGCGCCGCCACCCCGGTGGACGTGATCGAACGCCTGCAGATCGGCTCGCGTCCCTCGCGCCGGCGCGACGGCGGCATCGACAACCTGCGCGCGATCCCGTGGGTGTTCGCCTGGTCGCAGAACCGCTCCGGCCTCACCGGCTGGTACGGCATCGGCCACGCGCTGTGCCAGGGCGTGCAGCGCTACGGCCAGGACGCGATGTCGGAGATGGCGCGCGACTGGCCGTTCTTCGCCGCGATGCTCGACGACGTCGAGATGCTGCTGGCCAAGTCCGACCTCGCCATCTTCGAGCGCTATTCGAAGCTCGCCGGCCCGCTGCACGAGACCTTCCACCCCGGCATCGCCGAGGAGTTCCTGCGCACCTGCGACGCGATCCTGCTGCTCAAGCAGCGCGACCGCATCCTCGCCGACGACTACCGGCTGCGGCTGTCGATCCGGCTGCGCAACCCGTACGTCGATCCGCTCAGCCTGCTGCAGGTCGAACTGCTGCAGCGCTGGCGCGCCGGCGGCCGCGAGGACGAGGACCTGCTGCGCGCGCTGGTGTCGACCGTCAACGGGATCTCGGCGGGCATCCAGAACACCGGCTGAGGCCGCGCATCCGGCGGCACCGGCAACCGGCACCCGCGCACGGTGCCGGCCACCCGCGTGATCGAAGACCTATCGCACCGGCACGGGCGCTTGGCCGAACAGCTGCAGCATCGCCCGCCGGTAGCCCTCGCCGATGCTCGCGGCGTGGGTGCCTTCGGGGAGCACGACCAGGTCCACGTCCCAGGGGGCATCGGCGCGGCCGGTCCAGGCGGCCGTCCACTCCGCCGCGCCCTGCACCCGCGGCGCGGTGTCGCGCGCGCCACTGACTACCACGACCGCCAGGTCGTCGCGCCGGTGCGCCGCCGGCGCATCGAACAGCTGCTCGCGCGCCGGCGCGAACACCGGGTTGCTGGCGATCCGGCCCTGGAACAGATCCGGGTCGCGCAGCGCCGACCACAGCACGAAGTAGCCGCCACGCGACTGCCCGACCAGCACGCGCCGCGCAGGATCGGCGCGGTAGCGGCTTTCTACCTGCGGCAGCACCTGCGCGCGCAGGAACCTGTGATAGGCCTCCGCACCGCCCTGGTCCGGTGCGCTGTCGGGACCCACGGCGGTGAAATCGTGGTCGCGCCGGTTGATCGACGGATCGAAATCGCCGTAGGCGATCCCGACCACGATGGCCTCGGGCAGGCCCTCGTCGTAGGTCAGGAACAGGTGGGTGGGCGCCAGCAGGGGAAACAGGCTGTCGCCGTCGAGCAGGTAGACCACCGGCCACGATGCCTCCGGCGCCTCCTCGTAGCCCGCGGGCAGGCGCACGTAGACGTGGTGGGTGCGCCCGCTGGCCGCGTCCACCAGCGGAAAGTAGCCACCGCGCAGTGCGGGCAGGTGGTCCAGCGGCACCGGTGGGGCGCGCTCGTCCGCGGGCAGCGCCGCAGCGGCGGCCATCGCGCACAGCCACAGGCCCAGGACGCAGAACAGCCTCCGCATGGTGGCTCCAGGCCGGCGGGGTCGGGCGCCGGCGGGGCCGATGCTAGCGCAGCACCGCCATGCCGCCTCGGATATACTGCCCCCCACTATCGAGCCGGTGCCCGTCGTGCCGCATTCGCCCGAGGAAAAGAAGAAGGTCCTCGCCCGCATCCGCCGCATCCGCGGCCAGTGCGAGGGCGTGGAGCGCGCGCTCGGGGCCGGTGCCGACTGCGCGCCCGTGCTGCAGCAGATCGCGGCGATCCGCGGCGCGGTCAACGGGCTGATGAGCGAGGTGCTCGAGGCGCACCTGCGCGAGCAGTTCGGCGAACCCGCGGCCGACGCCGCCAGCCGCAAGGCGCGGGTGGACGAGATGACCGCGCTGGTGCGCTCGTATCTGAGATGAAATCCCTGCCGGCGCTGGCGCCGGCATCCATTGCAGGAGTCGTATCCCATGAAATCCCGTGCCGCCGTCGCCTTCGCCGCAGGCGAACCGCTGAAGATCGTCGAGATCGACGTTGCTCCGCCGAAGGCCGGCGAGGTGCTGGTGCGGATCACCCACACCGGCGTCTGCCACACCGACGCGTTCACGCTGTCGGGCGAGGATCCCGAAGGCCTGTTCCCGGTCGTGCTCGGGCACGAGGGCGCCGGCATCGTGGTCGAGGTGGGCGAGGGCGTGACCAGCGTGGCGCCCGGTGACCACGTGATCCCGCTGTATACCGCCGAGTGCGGGCAGTGCCTGTTCTGCACCAGCGGCAAGACCAACCTGTGCACCGCCGTGCGCGCCACCCAGGGCAAGGGCGTGATGCCCGACGGCACCTCGCGCTTCTCGTACGAGGGCCAGCCGCTGTACCACTACATGGGCTGCTCGACCTTCAGCGAGTACACCGTGGTGGCCGAAGTGTCGCTGGCGAAGGTGAACCCCGAGGCCAATCCCGAGCACGTGTGCCTGCTCGGCTGCGGCGTGACCACCGGCATCGGCGCGGTGCACAACACCGCCAAGGTGCAGGAAGGCGACAGCGTGGCGGTGTTCGGCCTGGGCGGAATCGGCCTGGCGGTGATCCAGGGCGCGCGCCAGGCGAAGGCGGGACGCATCATCGCCATCGACACCAATCCCTCGAAGTTCGAGATGGCGAAGCGCTTCGGCGCCACCGACTGCGTCAACCCGAAGGACTTCGACCAGCCGATCCAGCAGGTGATCGTGGAGATGACCGGCTGGGGCGTGGACCACTCGTTCGAATGCATCGGCAACGTGCAGGTGATGCGCGCGGCGCTCGAATGCGCGCACCGCGGCTGGGGCCAGAGCGTGATCATCGGCGTGGCCGGCGCCGGGCAGGAGATCAGCACGCGTCCGTTCCAGCTGGTGACCGGGCGCAAGTGGATGGGCACCGCGTTCGGCGGGGTGAAGGGCCGCTCGCAGCTGCCGGGCATGGTCGAGGACGCGATGCGCGGCGAGATCGAACTCGCTCCGTTCGTGACCCACACCATGCCGCTGGACGGCATCAACGAGGCGTTCGACCTGATGCACGAGGGCAAGTCGATCCGGTCCGTCGTGCACTACTGACGCTCGCGCCCCTCTCCCCCGGGGAGAGGGGTCGGGTCGAGGGGGCGGCGACACCCCGGTGATCGGCCGTTGCGCCCCCGCAGCGTCCGCGTCCGCCGACCCCCTCACGCTCCTTTGCAGCCTCATCCGGCGCGTCGCGCCACCTCCTCCCTGGCGGGAGACGGAAACACGGGAGAGACCATGATGCTCGAACGCATCGAACACCGCGCCTGTTTCGGCGGCTGGCAGGACGTTTACGAACACGCATCGCGCGCGCTGGGTTGCACGATGCGCTTCGGCGTGTACCTGCCGCCGCAGGCGGCCGCGCCCGGCGCGCGCATGCCGGTGCTGTACTGGCTGTCCGGGCTGACCTGCACCGAGCAGAACTTCATCACCAAGGCCGGCGCCCAGCGCTACGCGGCCGAGCACGGCGTGGTCGTCGTCGCCCCGGACACCAGTCCGCGCGGCGAGCACGTGCCCGATGCCGACGGCTACGACCTCGGCAAGGGCGCGGGCTTCTACCTCAACGCCACGCAGGCGCCGTGGGCGACGCATTACCGCATGCACGACTACGTGGTGGAAGAACTGCCGACGCTGGTCGAAGCGCAGTTCCCGGTCGACGACCGGCGCGCGATCAGCGGCCATTCGATGGGCGGCCACGGCGCGCTGGTGCTGGCGCTGCGCAACCCGGGGCGCTACCGCAGCGTGTCCGCGTTCGCGCCGATCGTGGCGCCGTCGCAGGTGCCGTGGGGCGAGAAGGCGTTCACCGCCTACCTCGGCGAAGACCGCGCGGCCTGGCGCGAGTGGGATGCCTGCGCACTGCTCGCCGGCGCCAGCGAGCGCCTGCCGCTGCTGGTCGACCAGGGCGAGGGCGACGAATTCCTCGACACCCAGCTAAGGCCCGACCTGCTGCGGGCAGCCTGCGCCGAGGCCGGGCATCCGCTGACCCTGCGCCTGCAGCCGGGCTACGACCACAGCTACTACTTCATGGCCAGCTTCATCGGCGACCACCTGGCCCATCACGCGCGGGCGCTGCAGGCCTGAGCCCTCGGGGACGGCGGACCCCGCTCGACGGGCCGCCTCCGTCCCGGGGTGCCGCTGCGGCCGTCGCGGCGCTGCCGTCCTGGCGGATACGGCAGGTCCCCTGACGGCGGAGACGCGAGCCGCCGCGGGTTCCCTGGCCGTCCGGCGGCCTGCCGACCGGCCCGTGCCCCGGACGCATCGTCTTCCGCGCGGGGAACGCGGCTCAGTTTCGCGGCTCCGCAGCCGTTATAGGCAGGGACTCCTCCCGGGAGCGGACATGCCCGCCTTCGACGATCCCGCCACGACCCGCCTGCCGGCGCTGCCCGATGCTCCCGTCGCGCTGATCCGGCTGGACGGCGACGGCCGGGTGCAGGCGCTCAACCGCGCCGCGATCGACCTGCTCGACCTGACCGGGGCCGACCCGCAGGCGCTGGGTTGCGATTGCGTGTGGGGCCTGTCGCCGGACGACCTCGGTGGCGAGGAGGGCGTGTGGGTGGCGCCCGGCCCCGATCCGGCGCGCCGCGTGTGCTACCAGTACGACCGCGACGGCGGCGGCTGGCTGCTGTCGCTGCCCGATCCGCACAGCGCCGCGCTGTGGCGCGAACGCGCCGCGGCCGCGTCGGTGGTTCCGCTGCTGCCCGCCGCGCCGGTCGCCGCCGCGGCGACGCCGGTCGCGGCCGCCGACGAAGGCGTCGCCGCCCAGCTGCTGGCGCGCGTGGGCGACCGCCTGGCGGCGTGCGAGCTCGATCTGCTGCTCGATCCCTCGGAGGCCGCGCGCCCCGAGACCCGCCGCCTGGCGGCCGGCTTCGGCAACCTCGCCGAGGCCATCCGCCAGGCGGTGGCGCTGTCGCTGCAGGTCGCCGCCGAGGTGCCGCACGTGGTGGCCGAAAACGACGAACTGGTGCGCCAGTCGCAAGCCCAGGTCGATGCGCTGGAATCGGTCGTCGCCTCCGCGCGCGGACTGCTCGAAGGGCTCGACGGCATCGGCGCCGACCTGCGCGCGGTGACCGCGGTGGCCGCCAGCGCCGACGACAGCGCGCGCGAGGGCGCCGCCGCGGCGCATGCCCTGGCAGAGGCGATGGCCGCGGTGCAGCAGAGCGCGGCACGCGCCAACGACGTGATCGAGGTCATCGACCAGGTCGCGTTCCAGACCAATATCCTCTCGATCAACGCCAGCATCGAAGCCGCGCATGCAGGCCCCGCCGGCCGCGGATTCGCGGTGGTCGCGACCGAGATCCGGCGTCTGGCCGAGCGCGCCGCGGACGCCGCGCGCCACGTGCGCCGGATCATCGGCGAGAACGCGGAGGCGCTGGGCGAAGGCGCCGCGACCGCGCGCCGCACCGAGGACGTGCTCGGCGGGATCGGCGGCCTGCTCGCCCGCGCCAGCGCCGCGATCGACACCGTGGCCACCGGCGTCGCCCGCCAGGGCGAAGCGATCGCCGACATCGACCGCGCCGTGGGCCAGGTGGCCGAACTGGGACGCAGCAACCTGCAGCACGCGGCCAAGGTCGCCGAACGCAGCGAGGCGCTGGGCACCGGCGCCGGCGCGCTGCACGACTGCGTCGGCCTGTTCCGGCTGCCGCCCGATCCGCTGCGCGAACCGCGCCACGCGCGCGTGCTGGACCTGGCGCGCGAGGCGTCGACCGCGATCGGTGCCACCTTCGCCGATGCCCTGCGCCAGCGCTGGATCGACGCCGATGCGCTGTTCTCGCGCGACTACGCGCGGATCGAGGGCATCGAGCCGGCCAAGTACGAAACCGCGTTCGACGCCCTGTGCGACGAACTGCTGCCGCCGCTGCAGGAGGCGGTGCTGGCGGCGCATCCGTGGATCGTGTTCGCGATCAGCGCCAACCCCGACGGCTACGTGCCCACCCACAACGACCGCTTCTGCCAGCCGCTCACCGGCGATCCGGCGCGCGACCTGGTCGGCAACCGCACCAAGCGCATCTTCGCCGACCGCGTCGGCCGCAGCGTCGGCGCGCACACCGATCCGTACCGGCTGCAGGTCTATCGCCGCGACACCGGGCAGATCATGTTCGACCTGTCGGTGCCGGTGTTCGTCGACGGCCGCCACTGGGGCGGCTTCCGGGTGGGCTACACGCTGGACTGAGGCGCGCCCGGGCCGGCATCGGCCAGGGCGAAGTCGGTGCGCGCGAAGCGCCCGTCGTCCAGCGACGTCGCCGCACGCACCAGCGCAAGCGGCGATGCGAACATCGGCCCGGCGTGCACGCAGGTATGGAACTCGCCGTTCTCGCCGCAGGCATCCACGCCCGCCGGCAGGTCGGCCAGCAGCGCGGCGTCGAACGCGCGTCCGGCAAAGGCGGCATCGAGCTGCCGGGTGTCCACGCAGCACAGCGACGCGTGCAGTCCGCCGTCGATCATCTCCCGCGCCAGCGCGGCGGTCTCGCGACCGAACAGCGGCGTGGCGACCCGCCAGCCGATGCGCGCCAGTTGCTGCTCGCGCCACGCGCGGATGTCGGCCAGGAACAGGTCGCCGAACGCGACCGTGCGCAGGTCCGGCCAGCGCATGGCCGCGCCCGCGAGCGCTTCCGTCATCGCCGCCTCGTAGGCCTTGTTCGTGCAGGACGCGGGCAGGTCGACCTCCAGCAGCGGCAGTCCGGTCGCCCCGGCCTGCGCGCGCAGCACCTCGCGGCGCACGCCCTGCATCGAACTGCGGCCGTCCTCGTTCGTGATCGTGCTCAACAGGCCCACCACGTCGAATTCGCCGCGCTGGCGCAGCACGTGCAGGCTCCACGCGGCGTCCTTGCCGCCGCTCCAGGCGAGCAGGGCGGGCGTGGGCAAGGGACTCAGCCGGCGCGCACGTCGCGCAGCTCCCACGCGCTGCCGGCGAGCAGGCGCATGCGCTGGCGCAGCAGGTTGCCGGGCAGCGAGGTGCTGGCGACCAGGTCGACGTGCAGGTCGTGCGGTTCTCCCGTCACCGTGGCGGCTGGGTCGACCGCGCCGAGCGCGGGATCGACCGCGTCCGGATCCTCCTGGCTGGCGCGCCAGCGCTGGAACAGGGCGTCGGTGCGCAGCGCGGCCTGCAGTTCCTCGGCGAAGCCCTCGGCGCCCTGCGAGCGGAAGGCGAAGTCGCCGGCGCCGCGCAGGGCGGCCGGGTCGGGCAGGCGGATGTGGTAGCGGGTGGCCATCGCGTCTCTTCGGTGCGGGTCAGGCCTCAGGCTAGCAGCCGGGCGCGTCGAGGCCGCGTGGCGGTCAGCCGAACTCGTGCGCGTCCGCGGCGAAGCCGACGCACACCGCGCCCTTGCCCACGTTGACCATGCCGGTCAGGCTCATCACGGTCTCGAACACCTCGATGCCGCGATCGGCGCAGGCCGCGCGCAGCGCCTCGTAGCCCGGCATCGCGCGCATCTCGTCGAGTTCGCCGCCGTAGCACAGGCACAGCGTGGGCGTGAGCAGGCCGGTTGCCACGCGCCGCGCGGCGAATTCGAACAGGGCGCGTACGGCCGGATCGAAGCCCTTGATCTTCGCCACCGGGCCGGTGTCGCCGCGCCAGCCGCGCAGTACCGGCTTGATGTCGAGCGCAGTGCCCAGCGCGGCGCTGAGCAGGCTCACGCTGCGGTCGCCCTTGTGGCGGGCGCGGTTGCGGATGTAGTACAGGTCGCGCGGCACCAGGTAGCCGTAGGTGTGCAGCGCCAGGTGTTCCAGGCGCGCGCGGATGCGGCCGGGGCCGTCGCCGGCCGCGCGCAGCCGCACCGCCTCCACCGGCAGCACGCCCTGGGCCGAGAACAGGTTCTGCGTATCGACCAGGCGCATCGCGAACGGCGTGGCATGTCCCGCGGCGGCGCGGATCGGCTTGTACTCGTTGAGGATCGCGTAGCTGGCCTGCTGCGCGTGGTCGCGGATCTGGCTGCGCGTCTTCGTCACCGTCATGCAGAACACGTGGTCGTAGTCGACCACCAGCCGCTGCAGGAACAGGTCGCGGATCTGCTCCACGGTGAACGGGATGGTCTCGGCGTTGGCGCCGCGCTCGGCGATGTGCGAGTGCAGGAAGGCCAGGGTGTCGGCCTCGTCGCGGTAGTCGACCCGCAGCTGGTCGCCGATGCGCACCGAGATCGGCAGGATCTCGACCTGGTGCTCGCGCAGGTACGCGACCGGCAGGTCGCAGGTCGAATCGACCACCAGTCCGATACGCATGCGCTGGGCCTCCTTCCGTCGCGGGCCATCGCGCCCGACTGTCGCCCGCCATTGTCGCGCAGAGACCGCGGCCGCGGCAGCCGCGGATGCGCAGGTGCCCGGTTTCCTCACGGTGGCTCCCATCGCCCCTCTGCGCAGTTCCCGCGCCGGGCCCCGATGCGACGACGGCCGCCCGGGGGCGGCCGTCCCGTCCAGCTTCGCCGCCCGCCAGCGGGCGACGCCGCCGGGGCGGACCTTATTCGACCCGCGCGGGATAGGCGCGCGGCAGGGCGCCGGCCTCGGGCGCCGGCGCCGCGCGCAGGTAGCGGTCGCGCAACTCGGTCTGGCGCGAACGCATCGGGATCGCGCGCCCGCCCAGCCAGACCTGCTCGGCCACATGGGCGACATCCAGCGGATCGCCGGTCCACAGCGCCAGGTCCGCGGTCTGGCCGACCGCGATCGTGCCGAGCCGGTCGCCGAGCCCGAAGGCCTGCGCCGGCACCCGCGTCAGGCCCGCCAGCCCGGCCTCCCACGGCAGCCCGTTGGCGACCGCGTTGCCCGCCAGCTGCCGCACCTTGCGCGCGTTGTGCGAGGCATCGCCCGACTGGGTGAAGCCCACCCGCACGCCGGCCGCATGCAGGCGCGCGGCGTTCTCGAGCGTGGCGCCCAGGCGGTCGAAGTTGCCCGGCAGGTTCACCAGCGGGTCGATGAACACCGGCACGTCGGCGGCGGCGAGTTCGCGGCCCAGCTTCCAGGCCTCGGCGCCGCCGGCGATGGCGATGCGCACGCCGTGCGCGCGCGACCAGCGCAGCAGCTGGCGGATGTCCGCGGCACGGTCGATCTCCACCACGACCCGGCCGCCGCCGTCGAGGTAGCGCTTGAGCGTCGTTCGGCCGGCGGGCGTGAGCAGGGCGAAGTTCGAATCCGCCGGCAGGCGTCCGCGCGCCTCGTCGACCAGCTGGTCGAGCAGCATCCACTGGCCCGCGCGCGAGGACCCGCTGAGGTTCGACGCGCCCGCGCCGAGCGCCACGAACAGCACCTTCGGACCTGCCGGGTCCGGGCTGCCGTCCAGGCGCACCACCGCGCCCTGGCCGCCGATGATCGAACCGCCCGACACCGTGCCGGCGCTGAGCAGGGTGAAGCCGATGCCCTCCACCCGCGCCACCGGCAGCAGGATCGACTCCGGGTTGTAGGCCAGGGTCACGTCGAACTCGGGGCGGACGGTGATGTCCTTGGCGTTCTCGCCCAGCGCCAGCGAGGCGTCCCGGGTCGAGGCTTCGCCCGAGACCTCCTCGATGCCGATCCCGGTGATGCCGCCGAACAGCGCCGGCGTGAGCGGGCGTCCGCCGGCATCCACCTCGGCCACGCCGGCCGCGGACAGCCCGCTGCCGATCGCGGCGATGCGGCCGCCGCGCACCAGCACGTCGTGCGCCTGCAGGGTGCCGCGCTCGGATGCGGTGTGGACGGTGGCGTTGCGGATCAGCACGTCCTGCGCGAACGCGGGCGCGGCGCAGAGCGCGGCCGCGAGGGTCGTGGCCAGCACGGCGAGACGACGGCTCATCGGGCACCTCCGGCCGCGGCGGTCGGCTGGCCGAGCATGAAGTCCGTGGTCGGCCGCAGCCTCGGGTCGGCGCGGTCGTACAGGCGCGCGCCGTCGATGTACACCTGCTCGGCATGCGCGTAGACGGTGAACGGATTGCCGTTCCACAGCACCACGTCGGCCATCTTGCCGGCCTCCAGGGTGCCGGTGACGTCGAGCACGCCCAGCGACTTCGCCGCGTTCTGGGTGATCCAGCGGATCGCGCGCTCGGGCGCGATCTCGATCCCCACCCGGCGTGCGTTGGCCATCACCTTGGCCGCTTCCTGGTTGAGGCGCTGGATGCCCTCGTCCGAGTCCGAATGCACGATCGCGCAGCCGTTCGGCGCGCGGTCGACGATCGCGATGTTCTCCTGGATGCCGTCGAAGGCCTCCATCTTGAAGCCCCACCAGTCGGCCCACAGCGCGCCGCAGACGCCGTCGGCGGCGAGCCGGTCGGCCAGCTTGTAGGCCTCCACGCCGTGGTGGAAGGCGGCGACCTTGAAGTCGAACTCCTTCGCCAGGTCGAGCATCTGCGCCATCTCGTCGGCGCGGTAGCAGTGGATGTGCACCAGGATGTCGCCGGCCATGGCGCCGGCGAGCGTGTCGAGCTTGAGGTCGCGCTTGCCCGAGCCGTCCTTCTCGCGCTTCTTCGCGTAGTCCTGCGCGTCGATGAACGCGGCGCGGTAGCCGGCGACGTTGCCCATGCGCGTGGAGGGACCGCCCTTCTGGCCGTACACGCGCTTGGGGTTCTCGCCGCAGGCCATCTTCAGCCCGTGCGGCGCGCCGGGGAACTTCATGCCCTGCGCGGTGGTGGCGGCGACGTTCTTGAGCGTCACCCCGCGCCCGCCGACCAGGTTGGCCGAACCCGGAAGGATCTGCAGCGCGGTCACGCCACCGGCGAGCGCGGCGCCGAAGCCCGGGTCCTGCGGCCACACCGAATGCTCGGCCCAGACCTGGGCGGTGACCGGCGCGGTGGCCTCGTTGCCGTCGCTGTGCGCGCTGGCGCCGGGACTGGGATACACGCCCAGGTGCGAGTGCACGTCGATCAGGCCGGGCGTGACCCACTTGCCGCGACCGTCCACGCGCACCACGTCGCTGCCGGCGGTCAGCCCGCTGCCGACCGCGGCGATGCGGCCGTCCTGCATCAGCACGTCCGCCCCCTCCAGCCGGCGGCCGTCGCCGGTGAGTACGGTGGCGCCGGTGATCAGCACCGGCGGCGCGGCGATCGCGCGGTAGGTGCTGGCATAGGGCTCCTGGCCGGAGCCGGGGCGCGCCTCGGCGGCGGGCGGCGGCGTGTCGCCGCCGCCGGTACTGGCGCAGCCGGCAAGCAGGGCCGCGCACAGCGCGGCGGTCAAGGGTCGAAGCATGCGTGTGGGTCCCCGGGAGAATCGGCTGACGGTAGCCGCTGGTGCGCGATGCGCCAGCCGCCAAAGGTCATGGTGCGTGACAGAATGCCGCAAAAGCGGAGGCGCGCATGAAGGACAAGCACGAGATCGTCGCCAACTGGCTGCCGCGCTACACCGGCGTGGCGCTCGAGGCCTTCGGCGAACACATCCTGCTGACCAACTTCGGCGGCTACCTGGGGCATTTCGCCCGGCTCACCGGCGCCGAAGTGGTCGGCACCGACCGGCCGATGCCCAGCGCCACCGCCGACGGCATCACCATGATCAACTTCGGCATGGGCAGCCCGAACGCGGCGACCATGATGGACCTGCTGTCGGCGATCGGGCCCAAGGCGGTGCTGTTCCTAGGCAAGTGCGGCGGGCTCAAGCGCAAGAACCAGCTCGGCGACCTGGTGCTGCCGATCGCGGCGATCCGCGGCGAGGGCACCTCCAACGACTACCTGCTGCCGGAAGTGCCCGCGCTGCCGGCCTTCGCGCTGCAGCGCGCGGTCTCGACCATGATCCGCGACCTCGGCCACGACTACTGGACCGGCACCGTGTTCACCACCAACCGCCGGGTCTGGGAGCACGACGACGCCTTCAAGAAGCGGCTGCGGGCGATGCGCTGCATGGCGATCGACATGGAAACCGCGACCCTGTTCGCCGCCGGCTTCGCCAACCGCATTCCCTCGGGCGCGCTGCTGCTGGTGAGCGACCAGCCGATGATCCCGGAAGGGGTGAAGACCGACATCTCCGATGCGCGGGTGAGCGCGGAGTTCGTGGAGCGCCACATCCAGATCGGGATCGAGGCGCTGCGCCTGATCCGCCGCCACGGCAAGTCGGTCCGGCACCTGCGGTTCGACGAATAGCCGCCCCGCGGCACGCACGACGCGCGTCTCCCGCCGAGTTCCCGGATGCGGCCTGCGGCCTTATCCGGGTGACGCGATGCGCCGGCACGGCGGGATCCCGCATCGCGAGCATTCCCGTAGCCCGGGTAAGCGAAGCGCACCCGGGACTCCGCGAAAACACGACCGCCGCGATCTTCCGATCGCCCGGATCCACGGGCGAGGCAATCCCGGCCTGCTCATCCCCGGATGCGGCCTGCGGCCTTATCCGGGCTACGCGACGGGTCGGCATGGAGGGATCCCGCATTGCGCGCATTCCCCGTAGCCCGGGTAAGCGAAGCGCACCCGGGGTCCACGGACCCGACGCGGCACACCCGCCGACCACGAACGCGCGGCGGCGCTATCATCGCCGCATGGACAACGCACACGAGATCCGCCAGGTCATCGAATTCTGGCGCACGTCCGGCTACGAGCGCTGGTTCAACGGCGGCGATGCGTTCGATGCCCAGTGCGGCGAGCGCTTCACCGGGCTGCACCTGGCCGCGGCGCGGCGCGAATGCGATGCATGGATGGACAGCGCCGACGGCGCGCTGGCGCTGCTGATCCTGCTCGACCAGATTCCGCGCAACGTGTTCCGCGGCAGCGGCCACGCGTTCGCCACCGATCCGCTGGCGCTGCACTACGCGGGGCGCGCGCTCGACGCCGGCCTCGACCGCGAGGTTGACGCGGACCTGCGCGCCTTCATGCACATGCCATTCGAGCATTCCGAGGCGCTGGCGGACCAGCAGCGCGCGGTGGCGCTGTTCGAGGCGCTGGGCGACGCGCAGTACCTGCAGTACGCGCGCGCGCACCTCGAAGTGATCGAACGCTTCGGCCGCTTCCCGCACCGCAACCGCGCCTTGGGACGCGAGAACACCGCGGACGAACAGGCCTGGCTCGACGCCGGCGGCGGCTTCTGAGCCAGCGCGTACGCACACCCTCCGGAAGGGCCGCTCGCCTCCCCCAGGCTGAAGAAGGCAGCGGGCCGCATCAATTATCCGGGATCAATTGGTTCGGGGCAGGTCACCGCGGCAGACAACATCATTCCCGCTGCAACGCCCCAGTCGTTGCAGATCGGCTTGGGCGGCGTCCTGGGCGGCGATCCTCTCGGACTCCGTCATGCAGACGCGCTCAACCTTATTGCTTCCGAGACTCTTCTTGCGCTCGCAGTGCACCTTCTTCTCGGCGTCGGTCGTTCCGTCTTCGCCGCGTGCAGCCGGTTCGTTGGCGAAAAGGGACCCGCAGCACAGAATCAATGCCATCAGAAGGATCGACTTCATGGCGAATTCTCCCAGAGCGTTGGAAAACCAGCAGTCGGAATTGGCTGCTGGCACGATCCTATCCCAGACGCATCTCCGCTGCACGCCGCGCGCCGCCGCCGCGATCCCGCGGTGCCCGGGGCCGCGCCGGCGTCACTCCCGCCGGCCCGCCCGCGCTTGAGGTTACTGAGATCAGTAGCGTGGAATCGACGCGTCCACCGTGTCCGACCACGCCGAGATGCCGCCCTCGACGTTGAACACGTTGCGGAAGCCCAGCGCGCGGAATTCCTCCGCGGCGCGGCCGCTGCGGCCGCCGCCGTGGCACAGGAACGCGATCGCGGTGTCCTTCGGCAGCGCCTCGATCGCGCCGCGGCCCTCGTCGAAGGTGCGGTAGGCCACCGGCACCGAGGCGATCGCGCGCTCCTCGGGCGGGCGCACGTCGACCAGCATCACCTCGCCGGTGCGCACCTTGGCATTGGCTTCGGCCGGCGTCAGCGCACCCACCGGGCCGGGCGCGTTGGGGTTGTCGATCACCAGGCCCTTGCCGCGCATGTCGTCGGCGAAGTCGATGGTCAGGCCGTCGGCGCGGCGCGCGCCGGCGACGTCGAACTGCACCCGCACGCCGTCGATGTCGACCGCGATCGCATCGGCGTCGGCCGGGCCCAGGTTGAGGCGGGTACGGAACGCGCGGTCGACTTCCACCTGCAGCGCGACCTCGCCGCCGGCATCGTCGATCGCCTGGCGGATCATCTTCAGTGCCGCGGGCGTGATGGTGATCGACGGCGGAGTGCGGTCGGGCGCGGGCAGGCCCAGCGCGGCATGCAGCTCGCCGCTGTTGACCATCTGGCCGATGATGTCGCTGCCGCCGACCAGCTCGCCGTCGATGTACAGCTGCGGGATGGTCGGCCAGTCACCGTAGACCTTGATGCCTTCGCGGATCGCGGGGTCGGTCAGCACGTCGACGTGGGCATAGTCGGCGCCCAGCGCGTCGAGCGCCGACACCGCCTTGGCCGAGAACCCGCACTGCGGCGCAGCCGGCGCGCCCTTCATGAACAGCACGGCGCGGTTGGACTGCAGCAGCGCGTCGATGCGGGCGCGCACGGCGGGGTCGAGGGACATGGGGGAATCCTGCGTGAAACGGGGCCCACCATGGTAGCGCGATCGCCCCCAGGCGGCCTGTGGACGGCCCGGAACGCACTGGTGCGCGGGCGGCCGCGCCGGCGGCGATGGCATCATCGTGCCGATGCACGCCTCCCATCGCCCACCCCGCCATCCCCGCGCCTGGCTACCGCTGCTGCTGCTCTCGCAGGCGGCGGTGGCGTGGCTGTGGTGGCGCTGGGGCTGGCCGGTCGGGCTGCCGGCGATGCTGGCCACGCACGCGGTCGCCTGGTGGGGCGTGCTGGCGCCGAACGCGGCGCTGTACGGACCGGTGCTCTCGCGGCTGCCCATCGCCGACAGGGACGTCTGGCTGACCATCGACGACGGTCCGTCGGACCAGACGGCGGCGATCCTCGACCTGCTCGACGCCCACGACGCCAGGGCCACCTTCTTCCTGGTCGGCGAGCGCGCCCGGGCGCGGCCCGACCTGGTGCGCGAGATCGCGCGCCGCGGCCACGGCATCGCCAACCACAGCGCGACCCATCCGCAGGCGCGATTCTGGGCGCTTGGCCCGCGGCGCATGCGCGCCGAGATCGAAGGCGCCCAGCACGAACTGCGGAACATCACCGGGTCCGCGCCGCGCTGGTTCCGGGCCGTGGTCGGGCACGCCAATCCGTTCGTGTCCGCGCCGCTGCGCGACGCCAGGCTGGCGCGCGTGGGCTGGAGCGCGCGTGGTTTCGACGCGGTCGAGCGCGACGTCGCGCGCGTGGTGGCGCGGATCGAGCGCGATCTGGCGCCGGGCGCGATCGTGCTGCTGCACGAGGGCGCGCCGCACGGACGCAGCGTGGAGATGATCGCGGCGGTGCTGGGCCGGCTCGAGGCGCTGGGCTATCGCGCGGCGTTGCCGGAGTAGCGGCTAAACAAACCGGGGTCAGAGTCGACTTTCGGCCGAGTTGCTTACGCCTCCCGACTTGCGAGGCGAAAGTCGACTCTGACCCCTGCCCTCACGTCCGTCGCGCCACCACCAGCCAGTTGTTGAACGGCGTGTTGCCGAACCAGGGGCGGATGTCGGCCGCGAGGCCGGCGGCGTCGAGCCGGGCGCGCAGTTCCTCGACCGCCGGATAGTGCTTCGGCCGGTCCGGCATCCAGCCGGTCAGCGCGGCGAAGCGGTCGCCGGCGCGGGTGCGGCGGATGCGCGCGCTGCCGTCGTCGAGCGCGGCGCGCATCACCAGCACGGCGCCGGGCGCGAGCATCGCGGTCGCCGCGTCGAGCAGCGTGGCCTGCTGCTCGCGGGTCAGGAACTGCAGCACGTCGAGGATCGCCACGCTGCCAGAATGCGGCGGGTAGCCCGCGGCCAGGTCGACCACGTCGAAGCGCACGTCGTCCAGCGCCGCACGCGCGGCGATGCGGCGCGCGCGTTCGATCTTGGGCGCGTCGATGTCCACGCCGACGTAGCCGGTGCGCTGGCCGTCGCGGCGCATCGCGTGCGCCAGCAGGCCCAGGCCGCAGCCCAGGTCCAGCAGCGGCGCGTCCACCCCGCGCAGCGCATCGAGCACGCCGGGATACAGCGGGTCGGTGCGCAGCTTGGTCAGCGTGTAGTAGTAGTCGTAGCGGTTGCCGAGCGTGCGCTCGGGCAGGAAGGCGCGGGCGATGCCCTGCGCGGCGGCGGCGTCCATGGGCCGCGGGGCGGGTACGTTCATGGCGGCGACAGTAACCGACGCGCGACCGGCAGCGCCAGCCGCGTCCACTGCGCGTACATCGTCGCGGACGGGTGCAGTCCGTCGTCGGCCAGCATCGCCGGCTCGGCGCCGTGCGCGCGGCTGGCGGCGGTGATGTCGACGAAGGCGATGCCGTGCGCCGCGCAGGCGGTCTGCGCCGCGGCGTTGAAGGCGTCGAGTTCGCGCGCGATCCGGTCCCGGTCGCGGCCGGACGCGATCGCGAACGGGGTCACGCCCCAGTCCGGGATCGACAGCACCAGCACCCGCCCGGGACGATCCCCGGCCAGCGCCGTCGCGCGCGCCAGCAGCGCCTCGAACTGCGCGCCGTACTCCGCCACGTCGCGCCCGCGGTACTGGTTGTTGACGCCCACCAGCAGCGAGACCAGGGCGAACCCGGCCGGCGGCTGCGCCACGTCGATCGCGGCGGACAGTTCGTCGGTGGTCCAGCCGGTGGCGGCGATGATGTCGGGATCGTCGAGCGCCACGCCGCCCGCGCGCAGCGCGCGCGCCAGCTGCACCGGCCAGCGGCCGTCGGCGTCGATGCCTTCGCCGATCGTGTAGCTGTCGCCGAGGGCGAGGTAGCGCACCGGCCTCACGCCGCGGGCCGCGCCTTCTTCTTCATCGGCACCACCTTGGCGTGGGCCTGCGCGCGACGGTCGAGCACGCGGTCGATGCGCGCGAACACCTCGCGCACCACGTCCGGCTGCGGCAGCAGGGTCACCCGGAAATGGTTGCGGTAGGGCACGTTGAAGCTGGCGCCGGGCACGATCAGCACGTCCTCGGTTTCCAGCATCTCCAGCGCGAAGCCGTGGTCGTCGAAGCCCTCGGCCGCGTCGCCGACCACGCCGGGGAACGCGTACAGGGCGCCGGCCGGCGAGGCCAGTTCGAGGTGCGGGCTGGCCGCGCAGGCCTCGATCACGGCGCGGCGCGCCTCGTACAGGCGGCCGCCGGGCCGGCACAGCGGGGTGATGGTGTCGGCGCCGGTCAGCGCGGCCTCGATCGCGAACTGGCCCGGCACGTTGGCGCACAGGCGCAGCGCGCCGAGCAGGTCCATGGCGTGGCGGAATTCGGCGCTGCGCTTCGGGTCGCCCGACAGCACCGCCCAGCCCACGCGCCAGCCGCAGGCGCGGTGCACCTTGGACAGGCCGCCGAACGACAGGCACGGCGCGTCGCCGGCGATCGGCGCCACCGGCACGAAGCCGTGGCCGTCGTAGAGGATGCTGTCGTAGATCTCGTCGCACAGCAGCAGCAGGTTGTGGCGGGCGGCGATCGCGACGATGCGTTCGAGCAGCTCGCGCGGGTAGTTGGCGCCGGTGGGGTTGTTCGGGTTGATCAGCACGATGGCGCGCGTGCGCGCCGACACCAGAGCCTCGAGCTCCACCGGGTCGGGCAGGAAGCCGTTGCCCTCGCGGCACTGGTAGAACACCGGGCGGCCGTCGTTGAGGATGGTCGCGGCCGACCACAGCGGATAGTCGGGCGAGGGCACCAGCACCTCGTCGCCGGGGTTGAGCAGCGCGCGCAGCGAGATGTCGATCAGCTCGCTCACGCCGTTGCCGACGAACACGCGCTCGGGCGAGGCGTGTGGCGTGCCGCGCGCGACGTGGTGCGCGGCGATCGCCTCGCGCGCCTCCGGCAGGCCCTGCTGGTGGGTGTAGGGATCGGTGCGGTGGATGTGGTCGGCGATCGCGCGCTGCAGGTGCTCGGGCGCGCGGAAGCCGAACGCGCCGGGGTTGCCGATGTTGAGCTTGATCAGCGTGCGGCCCTGGGTCTCCAGCTCGCGGGCGCGCCGGGCGAGTTCGCCGCGGATCTCGTAGCGCACTTCGGACAGGCGTTCGCGGACGGGCAGGCTGGGCAGGGACATCGGAGCGGCGGCGGGGCGGCGGGAGGCCGCGAAACTCCGGATCATACGCCTGTGCCGCGCGGTCGCACGCCGGTGTGCAGCCGTGCGTTGGCCCGCGTTCGGGGGTGCCGTCGCGCCCGCCGTGCACGCCTCCGGCCGGCCGCAGACACCCACGGCACGGGCGTGTGCCGCGGCAGGCCCTAGAATCGCCGCATGCAGACCCCGCCCGCACGCGCTTGATTCCCGCCGCCAACGCGCTGCGCGCGATCGGCTGGCCTTGGGTCGGCGCGCCTGCGCCGGGGCCCTGGGCCGACGCCATGGCGGCGCATCCGCAGGCGCGTCCGGCGCGGGTGGTGGAGCAGCACCGCTCGGGCTACGTGGTTGCCGATGCAACCGACCGTTCGTTCACCGTGGAGTCGCCGCCCGAGTGGCAGCGGCCGCCGGGCTACAAGCGCGGCAAGGTCGCGCCCGAGGACCGCGCGGTGGTGGGCGACTGGGTGCTGGTGGAGGACGGCAAGCGGATCGTCGCCCTGCTGCCGCGGCGCAGTGCGATCAAGCGCGGCGCCGCGGGCGAGCACTACCGCCAGCAGCTGATCGCCGCGAACATCGACACGGTGCTGATCGTGTGCGGGCTGGACGGCGACTTCAACCCGCGCCGGATCGAACGCTACCTGCTGCTGGTGCAGGCCGACGGCGTGACCCCGGTGGTGGTGCTGACCAAGGCCGACCGCCCCGGCACGGACGTGGCCGCGGCGCGCGCGGCGCTGGCGGCGATCGACCTGCCGGCGGAGGCGCCCAGAGCTGCGAACGCGGCGGGCGCGCCCGATACGCCCGAGGCGGCCGACCAGGCGCAGGAGCCGCCGCGCGATGCCGCGACGACGGGTCCGGCGCGGTCCGGCCCCGCCGCGACCGGCGTTGCCGTGGTCGCGGTCAATGCGCGCGACCCGGCCAGCGTCGCCGCGCTGGACCGCTTCCTGCCGCCGGGCGCGACCGCGGTGCTGGTCGGCAGCTCGGGCGCGGGCAAGTCGACCCTGACCAACTCGCTGCTGGGCATCGAGCGGATGAAGACCGCCGAGGTGCGCGAACACGACGCGCGCGGGCGCCACACCACCACCTTCCGCGCGCTGATCGCGCTGCCCTCCGGCGCCTGCCTGATCGACACCCCGGGCATGCGCGAGCTCAAGCCCACCGGCGAGGAGACCCTGGCCGAGGGTGGTTTCGGCGACATCGAGGCGCTGGCCGCGCAGTGCCGCTTCCGCGACTGCGCGCACCGGAACGAGCCGGGCTGCGCGGTGCGCGCAGCGGTCGAGGCCGGCCGGCTGGACGCCGGGCGCGTGGCCAACTATTTCAAGCTGCGGGACGAAGTGGCCGCCGCCGCCGACCGGCTGGCCGCGCGCGTAGCCCAGCAGGCCGATGCGAAGGGCGGGTCGGGCAAGCGCCCCGGCCCGGGCGCGCGCGGCTCCGGCGGCCGGCCATCCACCCGACCGTCCGGCGGCGGCAGCGGTCGCCGCGGCTGACGGGCCGGAACGCGCCGCGATGCCCGACGCCATCGCCCATCACGCCGCGCTCGATGCGCGCATGGTCGCCGCAGCGCGCGGCCTGCGGGTGCTGTCGCTGGCGAGCTGGCCGGCCGCGGTGCAGCGCGACTTCCTGGCCGCGCATGCGCGCGGGCAGGCGCGCATGCCCGAGGTGCGCTATCCGCGGCACGACTTCGGGGATGCCCGGCGCGAACTGGCCGCGGTCGCCGACGCCGCGGATCCCGACCACCCGCTCGGCGCCTACCTGGTCGAGTCCTGCCGGCACTGGGACCTGGCCGCGCGCCTGCTCGAGGCGCTGGGCACCGCGCAGGCGGGCGCGCTGTCGGTCGCGCTGTACGGACACCCGGACGATCCACTGCCCGGCGGCGGCACCACCAGCCGCGACGCGGCGCGCCACTTCATCGGCATCGCCGACGAGCTCGACCGCGAACTGCTCGCGCCGCAGGAGCAGGTGGGCGTGTCGGCCACCGCGTTGCGGCTGCAGTTGCAGAACGACCTGGACGCGTTCTTCGGCGAGCGAGTGATCGCGGTCGAGCTGGACCCGGACATGATCGCCAAGGCCGCCGCGGGCGCCTACCGCATCCGCTTGCGCGACGGCGCCGCGTTCAGCGACTACGATCGCCAGCAGCTGCTGCACCACGAGGCGCTGGTGCACTCGCTGACCGCGCTCAACGGCCGCCTGCAGCCGGTGCTGCCGAGCCTGGCGCTGTCCTCGCCGCGGGTCACGGCCACCCAGGAAGGGCTGGCGGTGCTGGCCGAGCAGATCACCGGCAGCATCGACATCGAGCGCATGAAGCGCGTGAGCCTGCGCACCGAGGCGATCGCGATGGCGCTGGGCGGCGCGGACTTCCTGGAGGTGTTCGCCTGGTTCCGCCACGCCGGGCAGTCCGATGCCGAAAGCTTCGCCTCCGCCCAGCGCGTGTTCCGCGGCGTGCCGACCGCCGGCGGCGCGGCGTTCGCCAAGGACACGGTGTACCTGCGCGGCCTGGTGGAGGTGCACACCTTCTTCCGCCATTCGCTGCGCGAGGGCCG
Source organism: Luteimonas rhizosphaericola (assembly GCF_029888045.1). Classification (GTDB taxonomy): domain Bacteria; phylum Pseudomonadota; class Gammaproteobacteria; order Xanthomonadales; family Xanthomonadaceae; genus Luteimonas; species Luteimonas rhizosphaericola. The sequence continues at coordinate 194,972 of NZ_JARXRN010000028.1, forward strand.
GCTGCGCCAGTGCCGGCGGCTGTTTGCCGGGAAGATGACGCTCGACGACGTGCAGCGCTTCGAGCCGCTGTTCGAGGCCGGCGTGCTCGACGCGCCGCGCTGGTTGCCGGACTGGGTGGCGCGCGCCAACGGCCTGGCGGGCCTGCTCGCGTTCTCGCTGTTCGCCAACCGCATCCGGCTGGACCGGCTGTCGAACGGCGGCGAGGGCTGACGCGGCGCGGCGCGGGGCGCGCCGCGGAATTTGACCAGCCACTTTGTCGCATCGCCGCATCGCCGCGTCCGGGTGGGCGCTGCCGGCGCATGGGCGATACGCGCGCGCACCGCGCAGCGGTGCGGGTTGTGGCGCACGCCGGCCCGTTCCGGGACGAGCGGCTAGAATCCCCGTTCCGCACACGGCCGAACCCCGATGTCAGACAAGTTGCCGGACAACAGCGAAACCGCCGACGAATTCCGCCAGGCTGCGCTCGACTACCACCGCATGGCGCCGCGCGGCAAGATCAAGGTCGTCGCGACCAAGCCGATGCTCACCCAGCGCGACCTGGCGCTGGCGTACTCGCCCGGCGTGGCCTACGCCTGCGAGGAGATCGCCGCCGATCCGACCAAGGCCAGCGACTACACCGCGCGGGGCAACCTGGTGGCGGTGATCTCGAACGGTACCGCGGTGCTGGGCCTGGGCGACATCGGCCCGCTGGCCGGCAAGCCGGTCATGGAAGGCAAGGGCGTGCTGTTCCAGAAGTTCGCCGGCATCGACGTGTTCGACATCGAAGTCGACGAGAAGGACCCCGACAAACTCGTCGACATCATCGCCAGCCTGGAGCCGACGTTCGGCGGCATCAACCTCGAGGACATCAAGGCGCCGGAGTGCTTCATCGTCGAGCGCAAGCTGCGCGAGCGGCTGAACATCCCGGTGTTTCACGACGACCAGCACGGCACCGCGATCATCGTCGCCGCCGCCGTGGTCAACGCGCTGGAGATCGCGGGCAAGCGGATCGGGGACGTCCGGCTCGCCACCACCGGCGCCGGCGCGGCCGGCATCGCCTGCCTGGACATGCTGGTGGCGCTGGGGCTGAAGCCCGAGCACATCGTCGCCTTCGACCGCGGCGGCGTGATCCACAGCGGCCGCACCGACCTGGACGAGGCCAAGCGCCGCTACGCGCGCGACACCGACCACCGCGAGCTGGCGCAGATCGTGGCCGGCGCGGACGTGTTCCTGGGCCTGTCGGCCGGCGGCATCCTGACGCCCGAGATGGTCGCCACCATGGCGCCGACGCCGATCATCCTGGCGCTGGCCAACCCGTATCCGGAGATCCTGCCCGAAGCGGCCAAGGCCGTGCGCCCGGACTGCATCATCGCCACCGGCCGCTCGGACTACCCCAACCAGGTCAACAACGCGCTCTGCTTCCCGTACATCTTCCGCGGCGCGCTCGACGTGGGTGCGACCGGCATCAACGAGGCGATGAAGCTCGCCTGCGTGCACGCGATCGCGGCCCTGGCCAAGAGCGAGGCCAGCGACCTGGGCGCGGCCTACGGCGAGGAGATCCCGAGCTTCGGCCCGGACTATCTCATTCCGCGCCCGTTCGACCCGCGCCTGCTGATGCAGCTGGCGCCGTGCGTGGCCAAGGCGGCGATGGAATCGGGCGTCGCCACGCGTCCGATCACCGACATGCCGGCGTATCGCGAAAAGCTCGGCCAGTTCATCTACCGCACCGGGCTGGTGATGAAGCCGGTGTACGACCGCGCCCGCGGCGACCGCCAGCGGGTGGTCTACGCCGAGGGAGAGGAGGAAACCGTGCTGCGCGCGGTGCAGACCGTGGTCGACGAGGGGCTGGCGTTCCCGATCCTGATCGGGCGCCCGGACGTGATCGACATGCGCATCCGGCGCCTGGGCCTGCGCCTGCGCGCGGGCGAGGACTTCGAGCTCACCAACGTCGACGACGACCCGCGCTACAACGACTACTGGCGCCACTACCACGCGCTCACCGAGCGCCGCGGCGTGACGCCGGACGCGGCCAAGGCCATGCTGCGCTCGCGCACCACCCTGATCGCCGCGATCATGGTCGACCGCGGCGAGGCCGACGCGATGATCACCGGCCTGGTCGGCCGCTTCCACAAGAAGCTCGGCTACATCCGCAGCGTGTTCCCGCTCGACCCGGGCGTGCAGAGCACCTCGGCGATGACCGGCGTGGTCAACGACCGCGGCCTGTGGTTCTTCGTCGACACCCACGTGCAGCCCGATCCCACCCCCGAGCAGATCGCCGAGAGCACCATCCAGGCCGCCTACCGGCTCAAGCTGTTCGGGATCGAGCCGAAGATCGCGCTGATGTCGCACTCGAACTTCGGCAGCCACGACGATGCCAGCGCGCGCAAGATGCGCGAGGTGCGGCAGATCCTGCTGCGCCGCGCGCCCAAGCTCGAAGTGGACGGCGAGATGCAGGGCGACACCGCGTGGGACGACGGCCTGCGTCGCCGCATCTTCCCCAACACCACGCTGGAGGGCCGCGCGAACCTGTTCGTGATGCCGAACCTGGACGCGGCCAACATCACCTACAACCTGATCCGGATGATGACCGACGGCGTGGCCCTGGGCCCGATCCTGATGGGCGTGAGCAAGCCCGCGCACGTGCTCACCCAGACCTCCACCCCGCGCCGGGTGATCAACATGACCGCGATCGCCGCGGTCGAGGCCCAGATCCGCAAGCAGATGCAGTCCGAACGCGAAGCCTGACCCGCGCCGCCCATCGCTACGGGTCCCGGATGCGGCCTTTGGCCTTATCCGGGCGACGCGTCCCGCAGCGTAGCTGCGTAGCCTGGATAAGCGAAGCGCATCCGGGGGAAAGCTCCCGTTGCGATCGACGACACAGCACCGCCCGTCATCGGGGCTCCCCGGATGCGGCCTGCGGCCTTATCCGGGCTACGTATCTCCGGGTCCCGGTGCGCGTAGCCCGGATAAGCGAAGCGCATCCGGGGCGAGTCCCGACCCGCGCGCGGGCGTAACCCCTACCAACCGTCCCGGCGCAGGGCGATGCCCCTGTGCAAGCGCACCTGCGAACGTAGGCGCATGGTGCGCTATCGCCGCAATCGCGTTCCCGACGGGACGTTCTTCTTCACCGTCACCCTGCGCGACCGGCGCAGCGACCTGCTCGTGCGCCACATCGACCTGTTGGGCGCCTCTTGGCGCAAGGCGCGAGGACGCATCGCCCACCATATCGTGGCGGTCGTGGTCCTGCCCGACCACCTCCATGCAGTGATCACCATGCGCGACGGGGCCGGCGACTATTCCGGCCTGTGGCGCGAGATCAAGAAGGGGTTCACCCGCGGCATCGGACCGGCCGCGAGGCCATGGCAGTCGCGCTTCTGGGAACACACCATCCGCGACGCGGACGACCTGGCCGCGCATGTCGATTACGTGCATGCCAACCCGCTCAGACACGGTCTGGTATCCCGCGTGGCCGAATGGCCGCATTCGAGCTTCCATCGCCATGTTCGCCTCGGGGCGCTCCCGCAGGACTGGGGTGGCGAGGTGGACCTGCCGGCCGCTGCGGGAGAACGCGATCCGTAGGCCGGACAGGCCGATCGCGGGGCCGCGACGGCGCGTTTGCGGTATATGCGGGGGCGGGCAGGCATCGTGGCCTTCCCGGATGCGGCCTCCGGCCTTATCCGGGCTACGCGGGCGGCGCGCGTAGCCCGGATAAGCGAAGCGCATCCGGGATGGGCGGTCTCCATGGCGCGTGTGGACGAATCTGACATCCGTGGTCCCCGGATGCGGCCTTCGGCCTTATCCGGGCTACGCGGGGGGTGGAGGATGACACCGAGGTGCGTTCTTCGCGGATCCGCCTGTGGCCTTCTGCGGACGATGCATCGATCCGCGCGGCCGGCATGCCGGTCCCCGATGCGGCCTCCGGCCTTATCCGGGCTACGCGGGCGGCGCGCGTAGCCCGGATAAGCGAAGCGCATCCGGGATGGGCGGCCTCCATGGCGCGGGTGGGCGATGCGGACACCCGTTCTCCCGGATGCGGCCTTCGGCCTTATCCGGGCTACGCGGGGGGGGATGACACCGAGGTGCGCTTTTTCGCGGCTCCGCCTGTGGCCTTCTGCGGACGATGCATCGATCCGCGCGGCCGGCATGCCGGTCCCCGATGCGGCCTTCGGCCTTGTCCGGGCGACCCGGGTGACGCGCGTAGCCCGGATAAGCGAAGCGCATCCGGGATGGGCGGTTTCCATGGCGCGGGTGGGCGATGCGGACATCCGTTCTCCCGGATGCGGCCTTTGGCCTTATCCGGGCTACGCGGTAGGCCCGTTATCCGGGTACGCGACGGCTCGGCTAGGGCTGCGAATCGCGCGGGGTTGCGGCGCCGAGCAGCGGGCGCAGCACGTCCGGCAAGGCGTCCAGGTCGTCCTTGAGGACCAGCCCATCCGCGGGCGGCGGATCGTCGTCGGGCGCCAGGCCGCCGGTGAGGAACACGAACGGAAGCGAGGGGTCGTGCGCGCGCACCAGCGCCAGCGCCTCGGCGCCCGAGAAGCCGGGCAGGTTGACGTCCGACACCACCGCGTGCGGCGCGAAGGCCTCGAGCGCGTCGGCCAGAGCGGCGCCGGTGTCGACGCGCCGGCATTGCACCGCCAGCCCGCCCTTGCGCAGGGCGTACTCGGCCAGCTCGGCGTCGTCGCGCGAATCGTCGACCAGCAGCACGCGCCAGTCCCCGTCGTCCCGTCCGGACCCGGACGGCGACCCTCCCGCCATCGGCGTCAGCCCTTCTTCGGCGGCTCGTTGAGCACCGCCCAGAACCGGCCGAGCGTGCGCACCGCGTCGAAGAACTGGTCCACGTCCACCGGCTTGACCACGTAGGCGTTCACGCCCAGGTCCCAGCTGCGCGCCAGGTCGCTCTCCTCGCGCGAGGACGACAGCACCACGATCGGCAGCGACTTGAAGCGGTCGTCCTTGCGCAGCTCGGTCAGCACTTCAAGGCCGTCCATGCGCGGCATCTTGATGTCGAGCAGCAGCACGGCCACGTCCTCGTCGGGCCGCTCGGACCACTTGCCGCGGCGAAGCAGGTAGTCCAGCGCGTCGACGCCGTCCTCCACGTGCACGATCGGGTTCGCCAGGTGCGCCTCGCGCAGCGCATCGATGGCCATCTCCGCGTCGTGGGGGCTGTCCTCGGCCAGCAGGATGGTGCGCAGTTCGCTCATGGGGTGGTCTCGTTGGAGGCGGGCGTTTCGCCCGCGGCAGGAAGGGTGAAATGGAAGGTGGCGCCCTGGCCCAGTTCGGACTCGGCCCAGATGCGGCCGCCGTGGCGCGTGAGCACGCGGCGCACGCTGGCCAGGCCGATGCCGGTGCCGGGGAACTCGCTGGCCGCGTGCAGGCGCTGGAACACGCCGAACAGCTTGCCCGCGTACTGCATGTCGAAGCCGGCGCCGTTGTCGCGCACCTCGAACTGGTGCGAACCATCGTCGCCGCGGCGGTAGCCGATCTCGATCCGCGCCGGCTCGCTGCCGCGGCTGTACTTGACCGCGTTGCCGAGCAGGTTCAGCCATACCTGGCGCAGCATGTTCTCGTCGCCCACCACCACCGGCAGCGGCGCGATGCGCCATTCGATCCGGTGCCCGGGCGTCTCGCTGGCGGTGTTGGCGTCGAGCATGGCGCGGGTCTCGGCCGCCAGCGACTGCATGTCCACCGTCTGCATCCGCAACGCGCTGCGGCCCAGGCGCGAATACACCAGCAGGTCGTCGATCAGCGCCGACATGCGCTTGGCCGAGGACACCATCACGTCCAAGTAGTGCTGCGACTTCTCGTCCAGGCTCTCGCCCAGGTGGCGGCCGAGCTTGTCGCCGAAGCCGGCGATGTGGCGCAGCGGCGCGCGCAGGTCGTGCGAGACCGAGTAGCTGAAGGCCTCCAGCTCGCGGTTGACGTCCGAGACCTGCTCCACCTTGCCCTCGAGCTGGCGGTTGAGTTCGCGGATCTGGCGGTCGCTGGCCTTCTGCACGCTGATGTCGCTGACGGTCAGCAGGGCCACGTTCTCGTCGCTGTCGGGCAGCGGCATGCGGCGGGCGTTGATCACCATGGTGCGCTCGACGCCGTCGGCGGTGGTCTGCACCTGCTCGTGGTCCCACAGCTCGCGGCCGCGCGTGAGCACGTCGGCCAGGCGGCGCAGGGTGCGCTCGTCGTTCCAGGCGCCGTCGCCCAGTTCGGCCAGCGGGGTGCCGCGCGCATCGGCCTGCACGCCGTACATCTCGGCGAAGGCGGCGTTGTGCATCACCACGCGCTGGTCGGCGTCCACCAGCACGATCGGCTCGCGCACCGTGTCCAGCACCACGCTCGAGCGTGCGCTGGCGCGCTGGGCGTCGTTCTCGGCGCGCAGCCGGAACGCCAGCTGCCGGGCCGAATACACCAGCACGCCGCCGAGCAGCAGCAGCTGCCCGGCCATCGCGACCCAGGTGGCGAGGCGGGCACGGGACTCCATCTGTTCGGCCCGCGCCTGGCGCTCTGCCAGCAGGCGCTGTTCCTCGTCGACGATCTGGCGGATCAGCCCATGGATCGGGTAGCGCGCCACCATCGCGTCGATGTCGATCGCGCTGACGTCGCTGGCGCCGGCCCCGATGATGCGGTCGGCGTGCGCCTTGCGCAGCAGCAGGTTGGTCTGCAGCTCGGCGATGCGCACCTGCTGGTCCGGGTTGTCGCTCGTCAGCCGCTGCAGCTTCTGCAGGGTGGGGACGATGCGTTCGCGGCTGTCGGCGACGCGGTCACGCAGCATCGCGTTGTCCACGCCCGCGGCCAGCGACAGCGCGCCGGACTCCATGTTGCGCATGTCCGCGGCCAGCGAATGCACCGTGGCCTCGGTCTCGTGGGTGTGCACCACCATCTGCCAGGCCGCGTCGATGTCCACCGCGGCCTGGCGCAGCAGCAGGAACGGGGTGACCACGATCACCACGATCACCAGCCCGAGTGCGGGCAGGCGCCAGTTCGACAGCGGTTGCGGATAGGCGGAGGACAGGGACATCGAGCGGGGACTGGGGCCGGGCGGACACACGGGACCCGGGACGCCGACCCCGGCGCCTCACTCCCCTGTGGCGGCGATCATTGCCGACGCAATCCCGGAGGGCAAGCGCCGCGGGTGGGTGGCGCCGGGCCTGGGGCCCGGGCGGAAAACGGGGCAGATTGCCCGCGGCGATGTGCAGGCGGCGCGAAGACCGCGAAGACGCGGGCGGCCGGTCAGTCGGCGTCGTCGCCCTCGAGCACCTTGCGCTGCATGGCGTCGAGGTAGGCATCGGCCTCCGCGGCGGAGGCGAAGATCTCGTGCAGCGGCACCGCCTTGACCAGGTCGAACACCTTCTGGATCTGCGGCTGCGGGTTGACCACCAGCACCCGCCCGCCGCGCGCCGACAGCGCCTTGCGCGCACGGAAGATCGAGCGCACCCCGGCGCTGCTGATGTACTGCAGGTCGTGCAGGTCCAGGACCAGCGAGCGCAGCGATTCGGCCTCGAGCACCGGCCCCAGCGCCTGGTCGAGCTCGGTGTGGGTATGGGTGTCGAGCCGGCCGCCGACCGCCACGGTCTGCACGTCGTTGCGCGCCGGGTCGATGCGGAGGGAAAGGGTGGACATGCGCGGGTTCCTTGTCAGCCGGTCGCGGGGTCGAGCCGCAGGGTGACGCGCACGAGGTTGCGGCCCTCGTGGCGCCGGTAGTCGAGGCTGTGCGCCAGCTCGCGCACCAGGTGCAGGCCCAGGCCGCCGATGGGGCGCTGGTCGATCGACGCGTCCAGGTCCGGCGCGGGCGCGGCGGTGGGGTCGAACGCCGGGCCGTTGTCGTCCAGTTCCAGCACCAGCTGGGCGGCGTCCAGCTGCAGCCGCAGCCGCAGGTGCGCGTCCTCGTCGGCGCTGCCGTGGACCAGGGCGTTGCAGGCCAGCTCCTCCACGATCAGCCGCGCATCGTGGATGCAGGCGCGGTCGATGCCGGCCTCGGCCAGCGTGGTCTCGACCGCGTCGGCGAGTTCGCCGATGTGCGCCGGACTGGCGATGGTCTTGTGCACGGCCCTCATCCCCCTGTCGCCACGGCCACCGCGTCGTCCACCGTGGTGGCGGCCGCGACGGCGTGCGTGCGCCGGATCGCCAGCACGGTGATGTCGTCGGACTGCGCCGCCCCCGCCACGAAGTGTTGCACATCGCGCAGCAGGCGCCGGCAGGTCGCGTCCGCGCCCTCGCCGGGCCGCAGCGCCTGCCGCAGCCGCGTGTCGCCGTAGCCGGCATCGTCGGCGTCGAAGGCCTCGGTGATGCCGTCGGTCCAGGCCACCAGGGTGGCGTCTGCGGGCAGCCAGGCCTCGCGCACCACGTAGCGGTCGAACACCTCGAAGCCCAGCGGCGGCCCGGCCTCCAGCGCCAGGGTTTCGACCCGGCCGTCGGCGTGCACCAGCGCCGGCGGATCGTGGCCGGCGCTGGCCAGCAGGCAGCGGCCGGTCGCCACCTCCAGCCGCCCGCACAGCACGGTGGCGAACATGCAGGTCTCGTTGCCTTCCACCAGCCGGCCGGAGGCCGCGGCCAGGATCGCCGCGGGCGAGGCGTGCCGCCGCGCCTGCCCCTCCAGCACCGTCGCGGTGCGGGCCATGAACAGCGCCGCCGGCACGCCCTTGTCGGAGACGTCGCCAATGGCGAACCACACCGCGCCGTCGTCGAGTTCGGCGAACTGGTAGAAATCCCCGCCCACCGCCTTGGCCGGCTCCAGCACCGCGCACAGGTCCACGGCCATGCCGGCGTGCTCGACCACACGCGGATGCGGCAGCATCGACTCCTGGATCTCGCGCGCGATGCCCAGCTCGCTCTCCAGCTTCTGCCGCGCGCCGGCCATCGCCTCGATCTCGCGCAGCTGGCGCTGGATCGAACCGCGCGCGCTGTTGTACGCCCGCGCCATCACCCCGACCTCGTCGCGGCGGCCGATGTGCGGCAGCGGGTAGTCGAACTCGCCATTGGCGAAGTGCCGGGCCGAGTCGGTCAGGTCCTCGATCGGCTGCAGCAGCCGCCCGGTGTAGCGGCGCACCAGCACCAGCGCCGGCAGCAGCGCCAGCAGGCCGATCAGCGCCACCCACTGCGCCACCTCGCGCAGCTGGCGCAGGATGAAGCTCTCCGAGGCCGAGGTGGCGAAGGTCCAGCCGCTGTCGCCCACCGGCGCGGCCTGGGTGAGGAAGGACTCGCCGCTGGCCGGGTCGTGATGCTCGAACTCCACCGCCTGCCCGCTGGCGTGCGCCTGCGCCAGCGGCGCCAGGTCGGCGCGGCCGCCGTGTTCGACCAGCACCGGCAGCCGCTGGCGCATGCGCAGGCCGGCGTCGGGATGCACCACCGCCAGCCCGCCGGGCGAGAACAGCATCGGCTGCAGCCCGGCCTCGGCCGGCACGCCCTGCAGCAGGCCCTCGAGCAGGCGCGAGACCGGCACGTCCAGGCTCACCATGCCCAGCGCGGGCACCAGCGCGCCATCGCCGGGCAGGCGCAGCGGCAGGTTGTAGGTGGTGAAGTCCGCGCCCGCGGTGGCGGCATTGGCATAGGGCTCGGACCACCACGGCCGCGGCGCCTCGATCGTGCGCACGTACCAGGGCATGGCGCGGTAGTCGTAGCCCAGGTCCTGCACCGAGCGCTCCACCAGGCGCTGGCCGTCGCGGCGGATGTACCAGGTGAACCCGGGATCGTCCGGCGCCAGCCGGCCGGGCTCGACGATGATCATCGCCCCGGCGATGTCCGGGTCGCCCGCCAGGCTGGCCAGCAGCAGCGAGCGCAGGTGCAGCGGCTGCGCGCCGACGCCGGTCGCGCCCGCGGCCAGGGTGCGGCCGCTGACCTGCACCGAGTCCAGGATCGCCTCCAGGTTCAGCGCTCCCTGACGGGTGAGCGCCTGCGCCTCCACGCGCGCGTTGTGCACCACCAGCATCCGCGCGCCGAGGTAGAACGCCAGCGTGGTGGCCAGCACCAGCACCGCGTTGAGCAGGCCCGACCACAGCGCCATGCGCGTGCGCAGGCTGCGGTGCCAGCGCAGCCGGGGGGAGCGGGGTGGGTCGCGGTCCATGCCCGGGGTCTCCTGCGGATGCCCGTGGCCGCGATCATAGTCCGCGCGGAGCCCGTGCAGTGCGCCGGCGCATGGTCGTCACGGCCTTCGCCCGCGGCCCGCGGCGCGCCCGGGCGGCGCCGGGCCGGCTGCTAGAATCGGGGGTCCAACTTCCCCACGACTAGGCGTGGCCAGCGGGCCGCGGCGGAGCAAGCGATGAACTGGTTGAACGACGTGCTGCAGAACGACCCCGATCCCACCGAGACCCGGGAGTGGATCGAATCGCTCAAGGCGGTCATCGACCACAGCGGCCCCGAGCGCGCGCACCACCTGCTGCAGGACATGGTGGAGCTGACCCGCCGCGCCGGCGCCCACCTTCCGTTCGCCCCCACCACCGAATACATCAACACCATCCCGGCCCACCTCGAGCCGAAGATGCCCGGCGACCAGACGCTGGAGTGGAAGATCCGCTCGATCATCCGCTGGAACGCGATGGCCATGGTGGTGCGCGCCAACCGCAAGCCCGGTGACCTGGGCGGCCACATCGCCAGCTTCGCCTCCAGCGCCACCCTGTACGACGTGGGCTTCAACCACTTCTTCCGCGGCCCCGACGGCGACCACCCGGGCGACCTCATCGCCACCCAGGGCCACAGCTCGCCCGGCATCTACGCCCGCGCGTTCCTGGAAGGCCGCATCAGCGAATCGCAGATCGACCACTTCCGCATGGAAGTCGACGGCCGCGGCATCTCGTCCTACCCGCACCCGTGGCTGATGCCCGATTTCTGGCAGGTGCCCACGGTGTCGATGGGCCTCGGGCCGATCGCCGCCATCTACCAGGCGCGCAACTGGAAGTACCTCGAGTCGCGCGGCCTTAGCCCGAAGTCCGACCGCAAGGTGTGGTGCTTCCTCGGCGACGGCGAGACCGACGAGCCCGAAAGCCTGGGCGCGCTGTCGATCGCCGGGCGCGAGGGCCTGGACAACCTGGTGTTCGTGGTCAACTGCAACCTGCAGCGCCTGGACGGCCCGGTGCGCGGCAACGGCAAGATCATCCAGGAGCTGGAGAGCCAGTTCCGCGGCGCCGGCTGGAACGTGGTCAAGACCATCTGGGGCAGCTACTGGGACCCGCTGCTGGCCAAGGACCACCAGGGCATGCTGCGCAAGCTGATGATGGAGACCGTCGACGGCGAGTACCAGAACTGCAAGGCCTTCGGCGGCGCCTACACGCGCGAGAACTTCTTCGGCAAGTACGAAGAAACCGCGGCCATGGTGGCCAACCTGTCCGACGACGACATCTGGCGACTCAACCGCGGCGGCCACGATCCGCACAAGGTGTACGCGGCCTACACCAACGCCATGCAGACCAAGGGCCAGCCCACGGTGATCCTGGCCAAGACGGTGAAGGGTTACGGCCTGGGCAGCGCGGGCGAGGCGCTCAACCCCACCCACAACACCAAGAAGCTCGACGACGCCGCGGTGCGCGCGTTCCGCGACCGCTTCAAGATCCCGGTCGACGACGAGCAGCTCAAGGACGGCAACATCCCCTTCTACCACCCGGGCGAGAAGTCCGAGGAAGTGCAGTACCTGCTCGAGCGCCGCAAGTCGCTCGGCGGCTTCCTGCCGCAGCGCCGGCGCAAGGCCGACGAGTCGCTGGTGGCCCCGAAGCTCGAGGTGTTCGAGCGCCTGATGAAGGACACCGGCGAGCGCGAGATGTCCACCACCATGGCCTTCGTGCAGTCGCTCAACATCATCCTGCGCGACAAGCAGGTGGGCCCGCGCGCGGTGCCGATCGTCTGCGACGAGGCGCGCACCTTCGGCATGGAAGGCCTGTTCCGTCAGATCGGCATCTACGCCCCGGCCGGACAGAAGTACAAGCCGGTGGACCGCGACCAGCTGATGTACTACCGCGAGGACACCACCGGCCAGGTGCTGCAGGAAGGCATCACCGAGGCCGGCGCGTTCGCCTCGTGGATGGCCGCGGCCACCAGCTACTCCACCAACAACCTGCAGCTGCTGCCGTTCTACATCTACTACTCGATGTTCGGCTTCCAGCGCGTGGGCGACGCCGCCTGGCAGGCGGCCGACATGCGCGCGCGCGGCTTCCTGCTCGGCGGCACCGCCGGCCGCACCACGCTCAACGGCGAGGGCCTGCAGCACGAGGACGGCCACAGCCACCTGCTGTCCGGCGCGATCCCCAACTGCCGCAGCTACGACCCCACCTTCGCGGGCGAGGTGGCGGTGATCCTGCAGCACGGCATGAAGCGCATGATCGAGGAGCAGGTGGACGAGTACTACTACCTGACCCTGATGAACGAGAACTACAGCCACCCGGCGCTGCCCGAGGGCGCGGCCGACGGCGTCATCAAGGGCATGTACCTGCTCAAGGACGCCGGCAAGGCCAAGAAGGGCGAGCTGCGCGTGCAGCTGATGGGCAGCGGCACGATCTTGCGCGAAGCCATCGCCGCGGCCGAGCTGCTGGACAAGGACTTCGGCGTGGTGGCGGACGTGTGGAGCTGCCCCAGCTTCACCGAACTGCGCCGCGACGGCTACGACGCCGAGCGCTGGAACCGCCTGCACCCCGAGGACAAGCCGCGCAAGGCCTATGTCACCGAGTGCATCGAGTCCCGCCCCGCCGGCCCGGTGATCGCCGCCACCGACTACGTGCGCAACTTCACCGACCAGATCCGCGCCTTCATCCCCCGCACCTACACCGTGCTGGGCACCGACGGCTTCGGCCGCAGCGACACCCGCGCCAACCTGCGGCGGCACTTCGAAGTCGATAGGTATTACATCGCGCATGCCGCGATCGACGCGCTGGCGAAGGACGGCAAGATGACGGCGAAGGATGCGGCCCGGGCGATCAAGCTGTACAAGCTGGATCAGGAGAAGCCGAATCCGTTGGGGGTTTGAAGTCGCGGGTTTTAGATAAAGCAAAGGCGGCTCTCGAGCCACCCTTTGCCTGTTGAGATTAATGAGTTGCAGCCCGGATCTAGTTACTCTGTCTCCGCTCTTTTAGCAGTCGGCCTAGCGCTTTCTTGCCTTGAGGCGCGGGCAGAGAGCAGGAAAAGTCAAGCCAGTGTGAAACGTTATAAAAATATGTCTGGCCTGCGGTGTATGCGTTCAGCATTTTTCGGACCACTCTCTTCGAGTTTGATTTAGCAAACTTTATTGCGCCAAACCTTCTTACAGTCTCTGACTCGTGATCGAATAAAGTCAGGATAGTCTTGGAGCTGAGTTCTGAGAATGCGACTTCAGGAGAACAAACGATCACATCGGCAAGCAAGTATCCAGGCATAGGCATTTCCAGTAGCTCGCGTAACCTATGCTTACCTAGGGCGACTAGCGTTTCGGCAAGGTGTAATCGATCTTCCTGATGTATGTCGATGGTCAAGAAGGGTGACTGACGCCGAGACTCTGACGATATCAGGAGTTCGATGTCTTTCCATTCTCCGTGCTTTCTAAGTAGTTCCGTGTCGCTAGCAGAATACGGTAATTTCCCTCGACTCAATATCAGCCGAACTGTGGGAAGATCTGAGGCGTCGCCAATTTCTCCTAATAGATTGAGGGCCGCCCGAGTGAATCGATCGGTCAAGAAATCGCGCAGTGCACGCGTCTGAGTGAGGGTGTCAGCTGGGAATCCAGATCGTTCCATTGATTCGAGTTTTCGATCGAAGTGATCATAAAACTGGTTCTCAATCAATCCCCTCAGTGTCGCCTTGCCTCTCGCTCTTGCCTTCGCGGCTTGAGCGAGGAGGATATCAATCTCAAAGATCGACTCCTGCTCGCGTAATGCAGCTAACGCATTGCTCTCACTAGCAATAAGCGTTTGTCGGCGGTGTTTCCTCCAAAGTGAATCATCCTCTTGGCCTAACAGCAGGCCCGTCTTCTTCTCCACAAGTAGCGCGCGCGCTCTCGCTTCGGAGAAAATTTGTCCGCGGCTTGAAAGAAGATCGATGACTACGAGCCTTACTTTACGATCGTCATCATTGAGGTAGGCCTCTGCAAGCTCAGTGGGGAACTCATCCCGTTTGATCAGCTCTTGTGCCGCTAGCAAACGAGTGTTTGAGTGCTTGGCCTGAAGTGCAAGTTGCAGTGTCGCCGTGTTGAGGTCGTGACCGACTGAAAAAATATCATTCAGAATTTGATCGGAGACAGCGCTAGGCTGGAGTTCGCAAATCGCGTCCAACGCATCATTTCTGCTCGATTTCAGTGATGTCCTTATATAGGAGTCCAAAGCGACGCGAGAGGTTTGGCTATGGTTGCTCTCGATTTCAAGTCTAATTATCGGGAGATCCTGTGTTTCACCATGCTCGACGAGATACTCTAGCGCCGCCACGCGTTCGAGTATCTCTCGTTCTTCGGAGAGCCACTCGCGGAGAATGAGGCTTCGCTCTAAGTTTGGTGTATCCGGTAATTTCTCCCCGACTAAGAGCATTGCGCGGAGCGCGCCAGCTTTCTGAGGGGAAGGCCCGGTCAGCGTGAGTCGCCACAGCTTAGAGATATTTGGAGATATCCAATGCCAAAGAGGCACATTCTCAGAAGCGATGTTGGCCAGGCCGCAACTTATCAAACCAATTATCTCATCTGTACCAAGCGATAGTCTGTCTCTATGAAGAAACATCAGATTGGCGTCGTGCGTGCCTAAGAGCGACTCATCGTTTCCATGGAGGCCGGAAATGCTGGATAGAAGTCGAAATCTCGCTATGTCGACCGAGTCTATTGAGTGATCTTCGGTTCGGCCAACCAAGTCTCGAAGGAATGAGGTGCCTTCCGCTGAGAGGAGCAAAGGTCTTGAATCATCGGACGATGTGATATCCGATGACGATTGGTCGCTTTTTCCGGGGTCGGCAAGTTCTTGGCGCGTAGATTCCAAATACTTGAACACACATCTGCGAATTCGACGTTCGAAGTCAGAAGTTGAGGAAAACTGTTCAAATAGAACAGACTTTCCACCGATGAGCTCTGATTTGAAGTCCAGGACTTTCCTAAGCTCGGGTCCTGGGTCGGCCAGGATTTCTGGGCTTACCTCTTTGAAGAAGAGGCTTATTTCGGGCGAGCCGGTAGATGTCCTCCGTTCGACCGACCTTCTAAATTCCTCCTCGAATCCAGATGAGTAATGTCCTTCAGTGTCCGGCGGGGTGCCCCACCGCTTCCATATCATGCCGATGAAGAAGTCACATCTTTCTAGATCCCGATTGATTGTCGCCTGAGGTCTGCCGAAGACTGAGACAGTGTCTTCCCAGCCGACTAGTTCGACGCGGCATTCGTAGACATCGCCGACTAGTGAGTTGACTTCCTCAACAACGCTTCGCGCTAGTTTCCTCTCTTCTGCGAGATCTCCAGGGGATGCGAGGAAGATCCTAATAAGCCTCTTGGCGCCTACCATTATTCTGACTCTATGGACATTAGGGGTATGGCTTCATTCTCCACGGGAAGTGGTGTTGCGAGCAATCTAGGCGTTTGAGAATGCGAAACAGGGGTCAGACTCGACTTTCTCCGCGCCCGCCCTCCCCGATCTGCGTAGCCCGCGACCTTGGCGATTACAATTCCGGCGGTGAGACGACGAGACGGCCATGGCCCATCGAAGCCGCCGGCCTACGCCGGCCGGCGCGTCGGCCTCGCCGCGGGGGCGTGCAGGCGTCGCTCCGGGAGCGCGGCGGCACGCTCGCGCTCGCACGCGTGCCCGACGCCGGCTGGAATCGCGCCGGGAGCCGCGGCGTGATCTCCCGGCTGCCGCCGTGGGTCTGGGGCGGCGCGTGGGCGATGGCCTTCATCGCCGGGATCGTCAACGTGGTCGGCATCCTGGGCCTGGATCACCAGGCGCTGACGCACCTGACCGGCAACACCACCCTGCTGAGCGCCGCGCTGGCGGATGCGGATCTCTCCCGTGCCGCGCACTTCGCCAGCGTGCTGGCGGCCTTCCTGGGCGGGGCGGTGCTGAGCGGCATGATCGTGCAGGGGGACTCGCTGGTGCTCGGCCGCCACTACGGCGTGGCGCTGGCGTTGGAGTCGGCGATGCTGTTCGGCGCCGTGATCGTGCTGTCGCGATCGGCCGCACTCGCCACGCTCATGGCGGCGTTCGCCTGCGGGCTGCAGAACGCGATGGCCTCCACCTACAGCGGTGCCGTCGTTCGCACCACCCACGTCTCCGGCATGTTCACGGACCTGGGCATCGGCATCGGCCACCTGCTGCGTGGTGCGCCGGCGGACCGCAAGCGCATCGCGCTGTGCGCCTTGATCATCTTCGGATTCTTCGCGGGCGGGCTTGCGGGCGCGCTCCTGTTCGACGCGATTGCCGAGCGCGCGCTGCTGGTGCCGGCCGTGCTCACGGCTGCGGTGGCCATCGGCTACGTGGCGTACGCGTCGTGGATGCGCCGACGGTGAGGTCGACGCCGTTCGCGGCGGCATCGCTTTGCATCGATGCGGGGGCGGTTTTGTCCCGCCCCGCACCCTTGGCGGCTGTGCCGTCGAATGTCGGCTGCGTGCGCTGACGCGTCAGGCGCCGCGCCGCGTCACGGCTGGTAGCACGCTCCGCTCGGGTCGTGTTCGATCTGGACCAGGTCGCCACCCGCGCCGCCCCAGATGTTGCCGTCGGTGAAGATCAGGCAGCCCTCGCCGCGGTAGAGCACCTGCATGCGGCGCGCGTCGTTGCCGTAGTAGAACGGGATCCAGCGCTTGCCCGACTCGTAGGTGTGCTGGCGGTCCGGGACGCGGTCCATGACCTCCTGCACCTGGCCGCTGCTCATGCCGATCCTGAGTTCGGCGAACTTCGCACCCGGCGCGGGCTCGCCCACCACCTCGCCACTGAAGGATCCATCGATCGACTTGACCTCGCGTCCACGCTTGGCGGGCTCGGACGGACTTCCGCCCCCGCTCGCGCAGGCGGCCAGGCCCAGAGCGATCGCGACCACGGACAACGCCTTCATTCCCCTCATTGCACTGCACCTCCCCTTGAGTGGCGCGCAGCATCGCCCGAATGGATGCCCCAGGCAACACGCGCGAGTGGCGCATTGCACTTGGGCACCTGTTCGCGGCGATGCCTGCTCCGGGCAGCAACACAGGGGTCAGAGTCGACTTCTCTACCGGGTCTCGGGTCCGGGCCATAAGGGCGCCGGATGCCTGAAGGATAGGGTGTCGATCAAGGTGCTGCCCGCCCAGGGTCGGCGGCGGGGTAGAACCGTCCTGCTGGCGGCTTGGGGTGTCGGTCCGGTGCTGCCACGGCCGCCGAGACCTCTTTCGTCGCCCTGACTGCAACCGCTCAAACCCCGGCCGCATCCCGATGGGCGACTCCATTCCGGATCCACGCCATGACCCGCTCCCGCCTGCTCCTGCTCGCCGCCTGCCTGTCCGCCTTGGTGAGCGCCCACGCGCCCGCGGCGCCGCCCGCCACCGCCGCCGCGCCCGAACGCTCCGCGCAGGCCGGCCAGCCGCCCGCGTCCGTCGATCCCGATTCCCCCGAGGCCGCCACCAGCCCGGCCCGCCAGGCCACCGACGCCTGGCTGGCCGCGTTCAACGCCGGCGATCGCGCGTCGCTCGAGGCCTACGCCAGGCGCTGGAACCCGGAGATGGACATCGACCGCCAACTGGGCTTCCGCGGCGACACTGGCGGCTTCGTGCTGCTCCGGCGCGAGCCGGCGCCGCCGGGCGAGGCGCACGCGCTGCTGCGCGAGCGCGACGGCGATACCGTCGCGCGCGCCATCGCGACGATCACGCCGGCCGGCCACGCGCGCGTCGCGGTGCAGGCCATCGACCCGCCGGCCGACCTGCGCGTCGCGCGTCTGTCGCAGCGCGATGCGCTCGATGCGCTGGTCGCGCGCGCCGATGCGCAGGCGGCGAGCGACGCGTTCTCCGGCGTGCTGCTGGTGGCCAGGGGCGACGAGGTGCTGCTGCAACGCGGCTGGGGGCTGGCCGATCGCGCCGCGAACACGCCCGTCTCGCTGGACACGAAGTTCCGCCTGGGCTCGATGAACAAGATGATCACCGCAGTGGCCGTGCTGCAGCTGGTGCAGCAGGGCAGGCTGTCGCTCGACGACACCGTGGGCGAGGCGCTGCCGGGTTATCCGAACGCGGAGGTCGGCGCGGCCACGATCCGCCAGCTGCTCACCCACAGCGGCGGCACCGGCGACATCTTCGGTCCCGACTTCGACGCGCAGCGCCTGTCGCTCCGCTCGCACGACGACTACCTGCGCCTGTACGGCGCGCGGGGGACCGACCACGCGCCCGGCGCGGAACAGCGCTATTCGAACTACGGCTTCGTGCTGCTGGGCGCGATCATCGAGCGCGCGAGCGGGCAGTCGTACTACGACTACGTCGACGCGCACGTGTACGGGCCGGCGCGGATGCGCGACAGCGGTTCGCTGCCCGAGGCCGTGGATGTGCCCGGGCGCGCGGTGGCCTACACCCGCCGCGACGGCACGCTGGTGGATGCCGCCGACACGCTGCCCTGGCGCGGCACGGCCGCCGGCGGCGGCTACAGCACGGCCGGAGACCTGCTGAAGTTCGCGCACGCGCTGCAGGACGGCACGCTGCTGTCGCCGGGACTGCTGGCCGAGGCCACCCGCGGGCAGACCCCGTGGTACGGCTACGGCTTCCAGGTGCGCGAACACGACGGCCAGCGCGTGTTCGGCCACGGTGGCGGCGCGCCCGGCATGAACGGCGACCTGCGCATCTATCCCGGGCTGGGCGTGGTGATCATCGGCCTGGCCAACCGCGACCCGCGCGTGGTCGACCGGCTGGTCGACTTCTACGCGCTGCGCATGCCGCTGCAGGGCGCCTCGACCGACTGAGCCGCATCGCCTGGACGGGCCGGACGCACGATGTTGCCAGCGCGATTCGCAACGGTTCGCGCGCTGCCGGAAAGGAACCGGCCGGTCGGATTCCATGACGTCGCCATCGGGCGTCGTGGTGCCCGGCGCGACCGGACCATCAAAGGGTACGGAGGGAATTGGCCTGCACGACGCGGCGGGAGGCTTGCCTTCCGGCAGACCACGCGCGCGCCGCGTTCTCGCATCTCACTCGCCGCCATCGGACCGTGCCTACCGCGGTTGCAACAGCGACGTCAGCGTGTCCGTCGTGCCCTCGACCCGCGCCAGGCGGGGATAGCGCAGGGTGCCGCGGTACGCGATGGTTTGCTCCACGCGCTCGCCGTCGTGCTCGATGGTCAGCCGCACCGGCGATTGCGCCGCGTTGCGTACCGCTTCCACCAATGCCGCACTGTCGAAGGGCGCGCCCTGCACGGCCACGACCCTGTCGCGCGGGGCCAGGCCAGCCTCGAAGGCCGGCCCCTGCCACGCGACCGCGCGGACGAGGCCGTTGTCGCTGACCGCGAGCCCCAGCGAGTAGGACAGGTCGGTGACACCGGACTCCTCCTGCTGCTGGAGGAAGGCCTGTGTCGGTGTGTCGCTGTACACCAGTTGCCAGCCATGGCGTCGCAGGCCCGCGGTCGTGTCGACCTCCTGGTGGCCCTGTACCCATGCGGACAGTTCGCCGGCCCAGTCGTGCGGAACGGTGGCTTCCAACGCTTCGCATATCGCCTCGAACGTATAGGTGCGGGCCGGCGCCCCATCGCTGGCGCCCGCGAAGAAGTGGCGGGCGAAATCATCCAGTCCCTTCCGGCCCGCGCTGCGCTCGCGCAGCGTGGCATCGACGGCCAGCCACAGCATCACGCCTTCGACGTAGTAATCCTTGCGCCGCTGCCAGTCGCGCCACGGGACGGCCTGGCGGAGCATGAAGGCCGGGTAGCGCACGTCGTCGGCCAGGTTGCGCCAGGCGCGACCCGGGCGGTTGGCCACTTCGGCCGCGTCCAGCGCCAGCTGGTCGAGCGTTTCCTGATGGCTGCGCAGCCCGGCGCGCGCGGCCAACACGCGTCCCCAGAATTCGGTCTGGCCTTCGTACATCCACAGCAGGCTGGTGCCCTGCGGCGTGTTGGGCGTGGGCGCCCACTGGTCGGCGGGCACGCGGTAGAGGCCGTTCCAGGCGTGGACGAGCTCGTGCGCGATGATGTCGCGCCCGATGATCTGGCTGTCCCATGCGCTGAAGTAGTGCGAGGGCAGCGAGATCTCGCCGGATCGCCGGTGCTCGATGCCGCCGGTGGCCGCATCGTTCTCGAGCCGGGCCAGGAATTCGTAGCGATCGAAGGGAGGTGCACCGAACACGGACGCCGCCTGCGCGCCCATGCGCTGAAGGGCGGCCAGCGGCTCGGCGGGCACGTCCAGCACATCGTCGCTCCCGGCGATCAGGTTGAGTGCGACCGGGGCGTCCCCGGGAAAGTCGAGGGCGATGCGCCTGGCATGGCGCGCGCCGTACACGGGCGAATCGAGCAGGGTTTCCAGCGTGACCGGGGCGAAGCGGACGCTGGCATCCCCGGTGGCCGCGACCTGCAGCGACGACACCGGCGCCAGCCCTGCCGGCAGGGTGAGCTGCGGCGTCACCACCAGGTTGCGGGCGTACCAGCCGGCCGGATACAGCACCAGCCGATGCCAGGGGACGACGACCACGTCCCTGGCCAGGACGTTGGCATCGCCGATGATCTGGTAGCGCGCCTCGATCGTCCGCGCGCCGGCGGGCACGTCCACGCGGAAGGCATGCGGCTCCAGCGGATGCCGCTGCCAGGCCAGGGGCTGGCCGTCGGCCGAAACGACGAGGCCGGCGAGGTCGGTGACGGTCAGGCTCGGTCCATGGCTGCCGGTGTCCCAGCGCGGATACAGCAGCGTGAGCGCACCGGCCTGCTGGACCGGCATGCGCACGCGCACCGTAAAGAGCCTGCGCGCCACATCGGTGGCCTGCACGTCCAGTTCGATGTTGCCCGCAAACGCCTGGTCGACCGGGGCCGGGACGGCGGGCGCCTGCAGGACCTGCACCGGCTGGCCGGATGCGTATCCCGGGCCGGAAGGCAACGCCACGGCGGCGGTGGCCAGCGCCACGGCCAGCGCGGCGTGCGGGCGCCACCGGCCCGCAGGCCTGGCGCGGGTCGATGGAGCTGCAGCGCAGGGGTGCAGGCGAGATTGCATGGAGGCGTTTCTCAAAGGGGGAGGGCGGAGGTGCAGTCGACGCCGACAGCCTGGCCCAATGGCAGCGACATGGGGCCAGCTTCGCTTCGATCGAACCGGATCTTCGTCGCAGCCGACATGCGAGGTGCAATATCGGCGCCGGGGGCCGTCGTTACCGGCGACACGCCGGCGGCGTATTGTGCCGACTCGTCCCACCCGAGGATCCCACGATGACCACCTCCTACCGCGCCTGGGCCGCCCCCAAAGCGGGCGCCCCGCTGGAACCCTTCGAGTACGACCCCGGCCCGCTGGGCGCCGACGAGGTCGAGATCACGGTCGAGCACTGCGGCCTCTGTCATTCCGACCTGTCGATGCTGGACAACGAGTGGGGCTTCACCGCCTATCCGTTCGTGCCCGGCCACGAGGCGGTGGGGCGGGTGACGGGGCTGGGCGAACACGCCCGGGGCGTGGCGCTGGGCCAGCGCGTGGGCCTGGGCTGGAACGCGCGCAGTTGCCTGCACTGCGCCGCCTGCCTGGCCGGCGACCAGCACCTGTGCCCCGAGGTGCAGGCGACCATCGCCGGGCGGCATGGCGCCTTCGCCGAGAAGGTGCGCGCGCACTGGGTGTGGGTGGCGCCGCTGCCCGAAGACCTGGAAGCGGCCGAGTCCGGCCCGCTGCTGTGCGGCGGCATCACCGTGTTCGCGCCGCTGCGCGAGCTGGGCATCGCGCCCACCGCGCGGGTCGGCGTGGTCGGCATCGGCGGGCTGGGCCACATGGCGCTGAAGTTCTGCCGCGCCTGGGGCTGCGAGGTCACCGCGTTCACCACCAGCGCCTCGAAGGAAGAGGAGGCGCGCGCGTTCGGCGCGCACCGCGTGGTCACCACCGGCGATGCCGCGGCGCTGAAGCAGCTGGCCGGCAGCTTCGACCTGATCATCGACACGGTGAACGCGACGCTGGACTGGCCCGGCCTGGTCGCGGCGCTGGCGCGCAAGGGGCGGCTGCACGTGGTGGGCGTGCCGCTGGAGCCGATCGCGGTGCCGGCGTTCTCGCTGATCTCGGGGCAGAAGGCGCTGTCGGGTTCGCCCACCGGCTCGCGCGGCGCGATCGACACGATGCTCGGCTTCGCCGCCCGCCACGGCGTGGCGCCGCAGACCGAGCACTTCCCGATGCGCCGGGTCAACGACGCGCTGGACCACCTGCGCGCCGGCAAGGCCCGATACCGGATCGTGCTGGACGCGGATTTCTGATCGCGGCCGCGGTGCGAACCGCGGCGGCCTGCGCATCCCCGCACTTGCGGCGGACTCCACCGCGGCCCACGATGCGAGCGGACGCATTCACTTCGCGACGCCATGGCCCGGGGCCGGTTCACCATCATCCGCAGCCACGCGCCCGGGGTGCTCCCGGTGCTTGCCGAGTCCGCGCAGGCGTTCGCGCGCCACACCCACGAGCAGTTCGGGATCGGCGTGATCGACCGCGGCGCGCAGACATCGCGCAGCGGCCGTGGCCAGGTTGAGGCCGCACGCGGTGACGTGATCACCGTCAATCCCGGCGAGGTGCACGACGGCACGCCCATCGAGCAGGCGGGGCGGTCCTGGCGGATGCTGTATCTCGACGTGGCCTGCGTGGCCGAGGCGGCGCGTACGCTGGGAGCGGCGGGCACCTACGAGTTCGAGCGTCCCGTCGTTGGCGATGTCCGCATGGCGGCCGCGTTCGGCAGGCTGTTCGCGGCCATGACCTCGGACGATCCGGTCGCGCCGCTGGCATCGGAAGGACGGCTGCTCGAACTGCTGGCGGCGCTGCGCGACGGAGGCCGGCGCACCCGCACGCCCGGGGTGCCCCATGCGCTGGCGCGGGCGAAGGCGCTGATCGACGACGATCCGGCCTCGCCGGTGACGCTTGCGGCCTTGTCGCAAGCCAGCGGCCTGGACCGGTTCCGGCTGCTGCGGGCGTTCGCGCAGGCCACCGGACTCACGCCGCATGCCTACCTGGTGCAGCGCCGGATCGACCTGGCCCGGCGCCTGATCGCCGGCGGCCAGCCGCTGTCCGAGGTCGCGCTGGCCAGCGGCTTCGCCGACCAGAGCCACATGACCCGCGTCTTCGTGCGCAAGTACGGCATCTCGCCGGGCGCGTACGCGACCGCGACCGCCTGAGCGCGACGCGCCGCAATTTCGTTCAAGACCGCGCGCGGCTGGCGTCGCGATGCTTGGGCCCCCGTCGCCATCCGGTCGACGGGCCCCAACCGATCGGAGCCGCTCATGAAACCTGACTTGTCGTGCCTCGCTGCGCTGGCGCTGTCGGCCACCTGCACCGCGGCGACGCCAGCCGCACCCGCACCCCCACCCGAAGCGGTGGTCCGCGCCTACGCCGATGCCGCCAGCCGCAACGCGCTGGAGGAATTCCTCGCGCTCTACCACCCGCAGATCCGCAAGTACCGGTTCCCGGGAGAGCTCGCCTCGGAGGGCCTGGCCCACAACCGCCGCGTCTACGAACGCTCGTTCGCGCAGAACCCCGACCTGCGCGTCGACGTGGTCCAGCTGATCGCCGTCGGCGACAAGGTGGCGGTGCACGACCGGGTCACCGGCCTGGCGTCCGGCGAGACGGTCGACGAACTGACCGTCTACGAAGTCGAGGACGGACGCATCGTCAACATCGTCTACGTCGAACGCCTGCCGCAGGTGGCATCGCCATGAGCGTCGCCCCGCAGCCCTACGTGCATGGCTACGACGCGGCCGAGAGCATCCGCCTGCGCGACCAGGCCGGTGCGCTGGAAGCGTTGCTGCATGCGGACACCGCCTATCCGGCGGGCAGCCTGGTGCTGGAGGCGGGATGCGGCGTGGGCGCGCAGACCGTGGTGCTGGCGCGCAACAGCCCCGGGGCCCGCTTCGTGGCGGTGGACGTGTCGCCCGACTCGGTCGCCGAAACGCGACGACGCCTGGAAGCTGCGGGCTGCGCGAACGTCCGCGTGATGCAGGGGGACATCCACGACCTGCCGATGGCCGAAGGCAGTTTCGACCATGTGTTCGTGTGCTTCGTCCTCGAGCACCTGGCCGATCCGCTGCGGGCGCTGGCTGCACTCCGGCGCCTGCTGCGACCGGGCGGCACGATCACCGTCATCGAAGGCGACCACGGATCCGCGTTCTTCCACCCGGACGATGCCGCGGCGCGCGATGCCATCGCGTGCCTGGTCGAGCTGCAGCGTCGCGCCGGCGGCGACCCGATGATCGGCCGTCGCCTGACCGGACTGTTGCAGCAGGCGGGATTCGACCGGGTGCGCACGGCGCCACGCTGCGTGCACGCAGACGGAGCGACCCCGGCGCTCGCCGACGCCTTCACCCGGCGCACGTTCGCGGCGATGGTGGCGGCGGCGCGCGATGCCGCGCTGCAGGCGCGGATGATCGAGCCGTCGCGCTTCGATGCAGGCATCGCGGCGCTGCATCGCAGCGCGGAGCGCGACGGTGCGTTCTGCTACACCTTCTTCAAGGCGGTGGCCGTCCGGTAGTGCGCATGTTGGAGGCGGATGTCCGGACACCGGCGCCGGGCAGGGAGTCCGGTGCCGCGTCGGAGCAGCGTCCGAATGATCGCCGGCTGCGCCTCAGCCGTAGTAGCCGAGGAACATCTCCACCGCCGACTCCGCCACCGCCACCTCCTTCGCCTCGTCCAGCGGCGGCTGGCCCATCGCCACCTGCGGCCAGAACGCGGCGCCCTTGATCAGCGATTCGAGCTGCTGGGTGGCGAAGGCGGGGTCGGGCGTGCGCAGGCGGCCGTCGGCGGCGGCGGCGCGGATCCAGGCGCCCATGGCGTGTTCGCGCGCGCCGAGCAGGGCGGTGAGCGGCCGCGACCGGCCTGGCCGGCGGTGGGGATGGCGCGCGATGCAAATGGCCCCGCGTTGCCGCACACTTCGCCGCTTTGCCCCCGGCGCATCCCGCATGACCAACGGCCTGTCCTTCCGCCACCCCCTCGTGTTCTGGTTCGGCTGCGCGCTGCTGGTGGGCGGGGTGTTCGCGCACGCGCCGATGTTCATGATGGGGCAGCACACGCACTGGCAGATGGTGGGCATGCCGATGACCACGGAGATGTGGCTGGGCATGGCGGCGATCCCCGTCGGGCTGGCGCTGTCGGCCTTCGGGATGCTGCCGCGGCTGCCCGGTGGCGCCGCCGCGGCGCCGGGCGCGCACCTGCATTTCCATGTCGCCGATGGCGTTCCGCTCAACCGTGCCCACGCCACGCTCGTGATCGTGCTGATCGTGGCGCTGGCGGTGGACGTGATGAAGCCGGCCACGCTCGGCTTCGTGATGCCCGGCATGCGCGCCGAATACGACATCGGCACCTCGCGCGCGAGCCTGCTGGCGCTGTTCGCGCTCACCGGCACCACCGTGGGCTCGATCGTGTGGGGCCGCATCGCCGACATCGCCGGCCGGCGCGCGGCGATCCTGCTCTCGGCGTTGATGTTCATGGGCACCGCGATCTGCGGCGCGATGCCGACCTTCGAGTGGAACCTGGCGATGTGCTTCCTGATGGGCGCGTCCGCCGGCGGCCTGCTCCCGATCACCTTCACCCTGATGGCCGAGACCGTGCCGGCCGCGCACCGCGGCTGGCTGCTGGTGGCGCTGGGCGGCATCGGCACCTCGGCCGGCTACCTGCTGGCCGCGGGCGCGGCGGCGTGGCTGGAACCGATGTTCAGCTGGCGCGTGCTGTGGCTGCTGGGGCTGCCCACCGGCGCGGTGATCATCGTGCTCAACCGCTGGATTCCCGAATCGCCGCGGTTCCTGTCCAACGCCGGCCTGGATGATGCGGCGCGCGCGGTGCTGCGGCGGTTCGCGGGCCAGCGGCGCGACGCGGTGGAGGTGGACGATGCCGCGCATCCCGGCGCGCCGGTGATCGAGGAATCGCATCCGGTCAGCGGCCTGCGCGCGCTGATGCACGGGCGCCACCGGCCGATCACCTCCGGCCTGCTGGTGTGCGGCGTGGCGTGGGGGTTGGCGAACTTCGGCTTCCTGCTGTGGCTGCCGACCAACCTGGTGGAACTGGGCGTGGACGCCGCGGGCGCGAGCGCGGTGCTGGCGCGTTCTGCGTTGCTGGCGCTGCCGGGCATCGCCGTGGTGATCTGGCTCTACCACCGCTGGAGCAGCGTGCGCGCGCTGGTGCTGTTCATCGCGGCCACCACGCTGTCGCTGCTCGCCTTCGCGACCATGGGTTTTGCCGAGGTACGCGCCCCGACGGCGGTGGTGGCGGCGACGGTGGCGCTGCTGGTGAGCGTGAGCGGGGTGATCGCGATGCTGATCCCGTACGCGGCCGAGATCTACCCGGTGCGCCTGCGCGGCACCGGCTCGGGCGTGGTCGCGGCCAGTTCGAAGGCCGGCGGGATCCTCGGCGCCGGGCTGGGCGTGGTCGGCTTCTTCGACCACTTCGCCTGGTCGGCGCTGCTGATCGCGCTGCCGATGGCGCTGTCGGGCTGGATGCTGCTGCGCCACGGCATCGAAACGCGCGGGCGGCGGCTGGAGGAGATCGAGACGGCGCTGGCGGGGTAGGGGTGCGGGGAGCGCGCAATCCCGCCCGTACTGATTGAAATGGGCCGGCTGATGGTGCGCGTCTGACAGGGCGCGCCGCTGCCAGGGCGCCCGCGGAGGAGCGCGTCATTCGATGGCCGCTCAGCACATTGCGCGCCGGTCCGGAGGCGCTACTATCCGCCCAGGGCGCGGCAGGGGTGACGGGCGCCGGCCCTGGGGGCCCATCCGTGGGCGCGGGACATTTGCGGCTGCTGTTCCAGGGAGAAGGAAGCATGAAGTTCTGGCACATCGTCGTCGCCTGGCTGGCGGCGCTGTCGATCGGTGCGTGGATGGTGGTGTCCGGGCCGCTGCGGGTCGCGCCCGACGGACCGTCTCAGGGCGATGTGCAGGTGGCGCCGCAGCCGGCTCCGGCTTATCGCAAGGGGCCGGTCAGCGCCGCGCAGTCACCACCGCCCGTACTGCGGCAACCGGCTGGTGTTTCGGCGCCGGCGAATGCAGTCCCTGACGAAAGCGCATTGGGCGAGTGGGAAACCTTCCAGCGCGATGCCCGGCACACCGGCTACGTGCCGGCGAGCTTCCATCCCGGTCGCTTCCGGGAGATCTGGACCTGGGAGCGCCCCGAGGATGGCAGCGTGCTCGGCGGAATCAATGCCGTGGCCACCGCGCCCGGGCTGGTCGCGATCTCCGACGAGGAGTACCACGGCAACCCGGCCATCCGCGTGCTGCGTGAGGCCGACGGTGCGTTGGTGTGGGAGCAGGTGTTCCAGAACTACCCGGCGCTGAATCCACCTGCGGTGAAGAACGGTGCTGTCTATGTCACCACCACGGGGCATGAGCAAACGTTCCTCTGGGGTTTCGGGGTGGAGGATGGAACCCCGATCATCCAGAACAGTTTCTATTCGCAATGGCCGCGGCTGCTGGCGCCGACGGTGGAGGGCGGACGTGTCTTCGTGGCCAGCGGCTATATGAACGATCAGGTCTACGCCTTCGATGCGGTGGGGGGCGACCTCGCGTGGACCAGCCCGACCAGATGGGGGGTCGACATGTCGACGCCGGCGGTTCATGACGGCCGCGTCTTCCAGTACGACGGCTCGAACCTGCACGCGTTCGACGCCTTAAGTGGTGCGCCCATCGGGGTGATTCCCGACCCCCAGAGCCCGGGTGCCGCCGGCACGTACAACGGCGCGCCCGTGGTGGGCTATGCGGACAGTGTCACGGCGCTCAGCGGTGGCGCCTACAACAGCTTCGAGGCGCGACACCTCGTCAATTTTTCACTCGCACGGAATCGCATACGCTGGCGCAGCTCCCGGACCTACGCGACCCAGCCGGCGCGAGCGAAAGGCGTGATCTACGCCGGATCCAACACCCCGAAGTCGTTCGATGCGATCGACGAGGCGACCGGGCAGGTACTGTGGTCCTGGGTCCCGGGCCCCGAGGACGTGGCTTTTCAACACAACGTGGTGGTGACCGCCAACCTCGTCTTTGTAAGCACCGACCGCGCGGTTCATGCGCTCAGCCTGAGAACCAAACGACTGGTCTGGTCGTACCCCGTGCCGGGCAAGCTGGCCATCTCGGGCGGTGGCACGTTGTACATCGTGGAAACCACCGAAAGGTCGACCGGGCGGCTGATCGCGATCAGTCTGAATGGCCGGGCGACGGGCGGTCGGGGCTTGCGGCGCCTCAGATAAAGGTGGGAGGCAACCCGGAGGCCTGTCCGCAAAGGCTTGCTTGCCGGCGGGGAGGGGCGCGAACGTGCCGTTCGTCGGCGCGTGAATCGGTATGGGGACTCGTCGCTGCGACGTTCCCCGCGCCCCGTGCATCCCTGCTCAGACCAGTCTTTGCTCCGGGAACCCCGATGCGACGTGTCCTGCTGTGTTTCGCCGCCCTCCTGTGGCTGCCCGCCGTCGTCCTGGCCGCCGAACCGCGTGCCGTGAGTGCGCAGGTGGCCGACACCATCGAACGCGAGTATTTCGATCCGGCGCGGGCCGCGTCGATCGCCGCCGGGCTGCGCAGCGCCGCCGCGCGTGGCGAGTTCGATGCAATCACCCACCCGCAGGAACTCGCATCGGCGCTCACCAGCGCGCTGAAGCCGCACGACGGTCACTTCAACGTGCGCTGGCAGGAAGGCGAGGGCGCCGCGCCCAGGCCGCGCCCGCCGTTCGACGCGGCGCGCGGCAACTTCGGCATTCGCCAGGTGCAGGTCTTGCCGGGCAATGTCGGCTACCTCGACCTGCGCCTGTTCGCCGAT
Organism: Luteimonas rhizosphaericola; assembly: GCF_029888045.1. Lineage (GTDB taxonomy): Bacteria > Pseudomonadota > Gammaproteobacteria > Xanthomonadales > Xanthomonadaceae > Luteimonas > Luteimonas rhizosphaericola. The sequence continues at coordinate 223,725 of NZ_JARXRN010000028.1, forward strand.
ATCGAGCCCGACCAGGCCGATGCGCCCGCGCGCCGCGCCATCGATGCCGCGCTGCAGCTGCTGGCGCACGTGGACGCGCTGGTGATCGACCTGCGCGACAACGGCGGCGGCTCGCCGGCGATGGTCGGCTACCTGGCCAGCGCGTTCGTGGCGCCGGGGCGCGACATCTACAACACCTTCCATTCGCGCGGCGGCACCGACTCCGAGGCCCCGGTGCAGGCCTACGCGTCGCCGCGCCCTGCGCTGCCGCTGTACGTGCTGGTCAGTGGCCGCACCGGCTCGGCGGCCGAGGCCTTCGCCTACACCCTGCAGCAGGCCGGCCGCGCGACGGTGGTGGGCGAGGTCACGGCCGGTGCCGCCAACCCGGGGCGGCCGTATCTGGTGGGCGAAGGCTTCAGCGTGTTCGTCGCCAACGGCTCGCCGGTCAATCCCATCACCGGCGACAACTGGGAAGGCCGCGGTGTCCAGCCCGATGTCTCCATCGAGAGCGCGGGTGCACTGGACGCCGCCACGCGCCTGGCGCTGCAGGCGCTGGTCGCGCAGGGTGCGGGCGACGACGCGCGCTGGGCGCTGGAGGCACTGGACGCGACCGCCGTCGCGGTGCCGCCCGAGCGCCTGGCTGCCTACGCGGGCGACTATGGCGCGGTGCGCGTGGAGGCCGTCGACACCGGGCTGCAGCTGCGCCAGGGCCGCCGCCCGCCGCTGCAGCTGCGCCCGCTGGACGATGCGCTGTTCTTCGTCGAAGGCGATCCCGCGCGCCGCGTCCGCTTCGACCGCGAAGGCGGCCAGATGCGTGCGGTCGAACTGCTGTGGGCCAATGGCCAGCTGGCGCGGCATCCGCGCAGCGACGGCCCGGCCGACACCGGGGCGAACCCTTCCCCGATGCGCAGGTGACGCCCCCGCGGGCGGGCGAAGGTGAAGCCCGCTCGCGCCCTGCCTCGGGCCAGCGAGAGGTTTGCGGGCTGCGGGGCATGGGTATGATGGCCGCGACGGCTCGGCGGACGCTGCCGAGCCACGGCAAGGGATGGTGGATGGGACGAGTCAGCGGGCGTGTCCAACGCACACATCGCGCCACTGCGCAGGCGGCCTGATGCCGGGCCATCCGGACATGCCCGCCGGCGGGCGGCGGATCGCGGTGGTCGAAGACGACGCGGAGCTGCGCGAGAAGCTGCTGGTGCCCGCGCTGTGCCGGGCCGGCTTCGATGCGGTGGGCGTCGAGACCGCGCTGCAGTTCTACCGCCTCTGGGCCGGCGCGCCGTTCGACATGGTCCTGCTCGACATCGGGCTGCCCGATGACGACGGCGTGGACATCGCCCGCCACCTGCGGCAGCTGTCGCCCCATCTCGGCATCGTGCTGTGCACCGGCCACGGCCGCGGTGCCGATCGCCTGCGCGGGCTGAAGGCGGGCGTGGACGCGTACCTGGTCAAGCCGCTCGAAATGGAGGAAGTGGTGCAGACGGTGCGCAACGTGCATCGGCGCATCGCGGGCATCGACGCCACCGCGGACGCTGCCGATGGCGGATGGCATCTCGATCGCCAGGGCTGGTCGCTGCGCACACCCTCGGGCGCCTCGGTGGGGCTCAACCACGCCGAGCGCCAGATCATGGGTGTACTGGCCGCGCGGCCCAACCAGCCGGTCACGCGCGAGACGCTGATCCGTGAGCTGACCGGGGACATCGACGGCTTCGATCCGCATCGGCTGGAGATGCTGGTGTATCGACTGCGGCGCAAATGCGAAGAGGCCGCGGGCGAACCCCTCCCGCTGAAGGCGGTGCGGGGCCTGGGCTACGTGCTGGAGCGCTAGCGGGTCGCGAGCGCAGCCGTCTCGTCGTCGTCCGCGTCGTCTGCGGCAGGAGCCTGGCCCGCCGGCTGCGCGGCCGGCGGCAGGTGCAGCAGGAACGCCGCCCCGGCATCGGCAGGCCCGAGCGTCAGCCGGCCGCCGGCCGCTTCGACCAGGTCGCGCGCGACCGCCAGGCCCAGGCCGGTGCCGCGGTCTTCGGGTTTGGTGGTGAAGAACGGTTCGAAGATCCGCTCGCGCAGTGCTTCGGGCACGCCGGGCCCGTCGTCGACGACGACGATCTCCACCGCGCCGTTCGCCGCCGTCCGCAGCGACACCGTGACCTGCCCGCCATCAGGCAGCGCATCGGCGGCATTGGCCGCCAGGTTCAGCAACACCAGCACCAGCTGCTCACGATCGAAGCGCACCGGCACGGGCGTGGTCGGCAGCTGCAGGTCCAGCCGGATGCGTGCGCCCAGCGTCTGGCGCAGCATCGGACCGATGCCGGCGATCACCTCGGCGGCGTCGAAGGTCTCGGCCAGGGCGGGATCCCGGCGCGAGAAGTGCATCAGCTTGCGGACGTGCGCGGTGGCGCGGGTGGCGGCCGCGCGCACGCCATCCAGCGCCTCGTGCCGCTCTGCGTCCGAACCGGCATGCAGCGCGTTGTAGGCGTGGCCGTTGACCAGGGTGAGCAGGTGGCCGAAGTCGTGCGCCAGCCCGCTGGCCATGCGTCCCACCGCCTCCATCTTCTGCGCATGCAGCAGCAGCGCCTGCGCGCGCTCGCGGGCGCCGATCTCATCGCGCAACTGGAGGTTGGCGCGTTCGAGTTCCTCGCCATGCGCCAGCGCCTCTTTCAGGCTTTCGCGCAGCGCGGCGACGCTGCGGTCGATCACCAGCGCGATCAGCAGGAACATCACGCAGCGGATCACCGCATCGCCGAAGGTATGGCGCGCTTCCTCGATTCCCTTGACCGTGTCGTGGGTCGCGCCCAGCAGCAGGGCGAGCGCGATCGCGCCATACATGGCCCACAGCGCCTTGCGCCCGATCATCATGCCGGCGATGAACAGCCACATCACCTGCACCGGCATCTCGAAGATGTGCGCGCCCAGGCCGCTGAGCGCGTACGAGGCCACCAGGATCACCGCCACCAGCACCATCAGCTGGCGGATCGCCCACTGGAAGCGCCCGCGCCGGATCAGCACCACCGACCACAGCGCGATGGCGCTGATCAGCAGGCTGGCTGAAAGACTCACGGTCTCGCCCGCGCGCCACGGGATCTGGGTGCCGAAGATCCGGTAGAGCCACAGTGCCGGAGGCAGGGTGCCGAGCGCGAGCAGGACCAGCTGCAGCATCGGTGCGTTGCGGCGATCGACCGGATCGGCGATGCGCGGCACCTGCAGCCAGTGCGTGAACCTGCTCGATGCCATGGGATTCGGTTTCCTGTGGGGTCGCCCGGGATGATCCCCGAAAACGCGCGGCAAGTAACTCACGCCCGGTGAGTGTGCGTGAGCGAAACGCGATTGATGCACTGCGGGCGCGTTCCTACAGTGCGCGCACTCCGGTCGGGGCCGTCGTGAGTCGACTCGCCGACGCGCGCCCGGAGCACGGATCAGGGGATTCCAGCGCACTGCCGCACGGCGGCCTCCGGCAACGGAGTGCATCGCCCCTGGTTGTCACGCGCACGGTGGTGGGCGGCGGCCGCGCACACGTGCGCAGCGCGTCGCGGACGTTTCCAGGGGGTTGCAGGTGTCATCAATCGGATTGGGGCAGGCCCGGGCGACGGTCGCGGGCGTCGTGCTGGCGGTGTTCGCGGGGGCAGCGGGGCTGTGGGGCGCGCCGCTGCACGCGCAATCGGCCCAGGTGACCAACGTCGCCACGGTGGCCGCGCCGCCGGGCACCGAAGACGGCAACCCTGCCGACAACACCGACAGCGCGACCGTCACGATTTCCAGCGCCGCCGAATACAGCTTCTGCGCCGCGCCAGGCGGCAGCGCGAGCTCCAACGCGATCTACAGCATCGTCAACGGCGTCGCGATCGCGCGCTACGAGCCCGGTGCGGGCAGCGACGCGGCCGTGCCCGAACTCGCGCTGCCGTCGGTGGGCGGCGACGTCAACGCGCTGATGATCGACGCGGCGCGCGACCGCCTGCTGTTCCACACCGACACCGGCGCGGCGCTGTGGGCCTACGACGCCGACAACGGTGGCTGGTATGCGGCCGCCACGGGGGTCACCGGCAACTTCCCGCGCGGCGGCATGGCGCCCGATGGCGTGGGCTATCTGATGACCGGCGGCGCCAGCCCGCAGGTGTGGCGGGTCACACCGAGCGGCGCGTTCGGCTATGCCGTCGCCAACCTCGGCAACCTCACCTACGATTTCGCGCCGCAGGGCACGAACACCTCGGGCGATCTGGCCTTCGACGCCAATGGCGATGGCTGGCTGCTGGTCGGCCGTGACCTGTACCGGGTCGATTTCGACACGCTGGCGGCCACCCGCCAGACCCGCCCGCTGATCGGCGGCGTGGTCCCCAACTTCGACTTCGCGGGCGTCGCATTCGCCGACGACGGCACGCTCTACCTGGCCAACAACCAGGGCGGCGGCGGCAGTGCCTACCACGCCTACGATCCGGTCACGGGGGAACTCGCCAGCGCGGTGCCGACGTCCGCCGGCGGCTCGCGCGACCTGGCGTCGTGCGCGTTCCCCGTGCCGGCCGAACCCGAGCTGGCGGTGGTCAAGACGCTGGCGGAGGTCAACGGCGCGCCGTACGTGGACGGCAGCGCGGTGGCGGCGGGCGACACGCTGACCTGGCACATCGAGATCAGCAACGCCGGCGGCGCCGCGGCGACGCTGTACCCCGGCACGCCGGCCGACGTGGCCGAGACCGTGCCGGTGGGCACCACCCATGCCGGCGGCGACGCCTTCACCTGCGCCGGTACTGCCGCAGGCGCCGCGTGCGGGATCACCTCGGCCATCAACATCCCGGGCAATGGCGGCAGCGCGACGCTCGCGTTCCGCGCGACCGTCGACACGCCGTTGCCCGCCGGCCTGACCGCCATCGCCAATGCGGTGACCTTTCCCAACGATGCGATCGACTGCGCGGCCGCCGGCAACGATTGCGAGGAACTCACGCCGCTCGGTCCGGCGACGTCGGTCGTGAAAGAGTCGAACCCGGCCTCCGGCACCGCCGTCGGCGCGGGAGACACGATCGGCTACACGCTGACGGTGACCGTGGCCAATGCGGCCACCACCGAGGCGATCACCCTTACCGACACGCTGGGCGCCGGCCTGACGCTGTCGGGCACGCTGCCCGCCGGCTGCTCGGCCAGCGGCCAGGTGGTCTCCTGCGTGCTGGCCGCGAGCGCCGCCGTCGGCACGCACACGTTCGATTACGCGGCGACCGTGGACGCCGATGCGACCGGCGCGGTCGGCAACGTGGTGGTGGCGACCACGCCGCCAGGCGGTGATCCGGATCCGGACTGCGCCACGTGCGACACCGAGCACCCGCTGGTGCCGTCCACGACGGTCGCCAAGACCTCGGATCCGGCCCCGGGCACCTCCGTCGCGCCGGGCCAGGTGCTCGACTACACACTGACGGTGATCGTGGCCAACGCGGCCACCACCGAAGCGATCACGCTCACCGATACCCTCGGCACTGGCCTGACGCTGTCCGGCGCGTTGCCGGCCGGCTGCTCGGCCAACGGACAGGTGGTGACCTGCGTGCTGGCCGCGGGTGCCGCCGTGGGTTCGCACGACTTCGGGTACTCGGCCACGGTGGACGCCGATGCCGCAGGATCGGTCGGCAACGTCGTCGTTCCCTCGACGCCGCCGGGCGGCGATCCGGATCCCGACTGCACCACATGCGAGACCCGGCATCCGCTGACGCCGGCGACGGCGGTGGCCAAGACCTCGAATCCGGCCAGTGGCGCGGCGGTCGCCGCCGGACAGACGATCGCCTACACCCTGACGGTGACCGTGGCCAATGCGGCCACCACCGAGGCGATCACGCTGACCGATACGCTGGGCGCCGGCCTGACGCTCTCGGGCGCACTGCCGGCGGGTTGTTCGGCGAGTGGACAGGTGGTGACCTGCGTGCTCGCGGCGGGCGCCGCGGTCGGCACCCATACGTTCGACTACGCGGCGACGGTGGACGGCGATGCGACCGGAACGGTCGGCAACGTGGTGGTGCCCTCGACGCCGCCGGGCGGAGATCCGGATCCCGACTGCACGACGTGCACGACCGAACATCCGCTGACCCCGGTGACGGCGTTGGCCAAGACCTCCATGCCTGCATCGGGGACGACGGTCGCCCCCGGCGACACCCTCGCGTACACGCTGAGCGTGACGGTGGTGAACGCCGACACGACCGAAGCGATCACGCTCACCGACACGCTGGGCGACGGGCTGACGCTGTCCGGCGCGCTGCCGGCCGGCTGCTCGGCCGTCGGCCAGGTGGTGACCTGCGTGCTGGCGTCCGGCGCCGCGGTGGGCACGCACATGTTCACTTACGAGGCGACGGTGGATGCCGGCGCGACCGGAACGATCGGCAACGTGGTCGTGCCCTCGACGCCGCCGGGTGGCGATCCCGATCCCGAATGCACGACCTGCTCCACCGAGCACCCCGTCGAGCCGACCACGATCACGGTCGTGAAGTCATCCGATCCGGCACCGGGCACCGAGGTGTCGCCGGGCGACACGCTGACCTACACGCTGACCGTGACCGTCGCCACCTCGGCCACGACCGAAGTGCTGACGCTGGTCGATGCACTGGGCGAGGGCCTCGGCTTTGGCGAAGTGACGGACGCCGGCGCATTTGTCTGCACGGGCGCGCTGACCTGCACCCTGCCCGCGGGCACGGTGCCGGGCAGCTATGCGCTGAGCTACACCGCCACCGTGGATGCCGACGCCAGCGGCACGCTGCGCAACGTGGTCACCGCGAGCAATCCGCCCGGTGGCTCCGATCCCGATCCCGAATGCACCACGTGCACCACCGAGCACGTCGTCGAACCCACCTCGATCACGGTGGAGAAGTCGTCCGATCCAGCGTCGGGCAGCGAGGTCTCCCCCGGCGACACCCTGGCCTACACGCTGACGGTGACGATCGCGGACTCGGCCACGACCCAGGTGCTGACGCTGGTCGACACCCTCGGCGAGGGCCTGGGCTTCGGTGAAGTGACCGATGCGGGCGCGTTCGCGTGTACCGGGTCGCTGACCTGCGCGCTGCCGGCCGGAACCGTGCCGGGCACCTACGCGCTGACCTACACCGCGACGGTGGATGCCGATGCCACCGGCACGCTGGGCAACGTGGTGACGGCAAGCAACCCGCCGGGCGGTGACCCGGATCCGGAGTGCACCACGTGCACGACCGAACACGAAGTGATCGGGCCCGTGGTCACCGTCGCCAAGTCTTCCGATCCGGGCAGCGACACGCCGGTGCGTGCGGGCGATCTCATCACCTACACCCTGGAAGCCACGATCGAACGCTCGGCAACGCTCGAGGTGCTGACCCTGGTCGACACGCTGGGCGAGGGCTTGAGCTTCGGTGAAGTGACCGACGCGGGCGCGTTCGCCTGTACCGGCACGCTGACCTGCATGCTGCCTGCGGGCACGCTCCCGGGCACGTACGCGCTGACCTACACGGCAACGGTGGATGCCGATGCCACGGTCATCGTGAGCAACGTGGTCGCCGCCAGCGGCGGTACCGGCACCGATGGCCAGCCGCCGACCTGCGGCAGTTGCGAGACCCGGCATCCCTTGGTCGAACCGCGGATCGTCATCGCCAAGCAGGCGACGCCCGGCGAGGACCAGGAAGTCGGCGTCGGCGACGTCATCGAGTACACCCTGACGGCGACGGTCGAGAACTCCGCCACGCGCGCGGACGTGCGACTGGTCGACACACCGGGGCCCGGACTCGCGCTGGGCGCGCTGCCCGCGGGCTGCGCCGCGCAGGGCGCCACCGTGGTCTGCACGCTGCCCACCGGCACCGTGCCGGGCGACTACGCCTTCACCTACCCGGCGACGGTCACGGCGGACGCCAGCGGCAGCGTCGGGAACGTGGTGGTCGGCGAATCCACCGACGTCGAGCCCGAATGCACCGTCTGCGAAACCAGCCACGAGCTGGCCGACGACGCGCTGCTGCGCATCGTCAAGAGCGTGGCCGTGCGCAACGTCGCGATCGGCCACCTGGTCCGCTACACCCTGGCGGTCGAGAACATCGGTCCGGTGAACGTCACCGGCGCCACCCTCGTCGACACCCCGCCCGACGGCTTCAGCTACGTCGAGGGTTCGATGGCGGTGACCGACCGCGACGGCGCCTTCACCTTGGATGGGCGGCATCCGCTGCGCATCGGCGGGCTCGACATCGACGCCGGCGGACAGGCGACGATCGTCTACCTGTTGCGCGTCGGCGCCGGCGTGCGTGCCGGCACGCATGTCAACGAGGCCGTTGCGGTCGACGGGGCGGATACGCCGATCTCGAACGTCGCGACCGCGCAGGTCGCGCTCGACGCCGATCCGCTGCTCGACGACAGCCTGGTGTTCGGCACGGTCTTCGACGACCGCGACGGCGACGGCTGGCAGGATCGCGCGGACCTGGGCGACGTGCGCGTGCAGGGTGGTTTCGCGCCCGCGGCCTACGTCGCCGGTTCGACCACGATCGACCGTGGCGATGGCCCGCAGCCGGTTGCCGACGCCAGCGCGCCGCTGCTACATGGCATCGACCTGGGCGCGATCGCGGCGCGCCAGTCCGAAGCCGATCCGGTGGAGGCGCGCCAGGTGGTGATCCGCCAGCGCCTGCGCTCGGCAGAGTTCACCGGCGATTTCGTGCTGACCAGCGCCCAGGGCGTGACCCTGCGCATGGACGCCGCCGGCAGCACCATACTCGAACGCAGCGGCGAGGCGGCGAAGGGACTGACCGCGGCCGAGCCGACGGTCGAGCGCGTGGTGTCCGCGGTGGAAGGCGGATTCGACGTGGCCTACGTCGTCTCCAATGCGGGCATCGACGAGCGCGGCATTCCCGGCGTGCGCATCGCATCGGTGGAGGGCGTGCTGATCGAGACCGACCAGTACGGCCGCTACCACCTGGCCGACGTGCATGGCGGCGACTGGGGCCATGGCCGCAACTTCATCCTCAAGGTCGATCCGGCCACGCTGCCGCCGGGCACGCCGTTCACCACCGCCAATCCGCTGGTGCGGCGCGTGACGCCCGGCCTGCCGGTGCGCTTCGATTTCGGCGTGCAGCTGCCGGTGCAGGTGCTGCCGGGCGGCGAGCGTCGGGTGGAACTGGAACTGGGTGAGGTGATCTTCGCCCCCGGCAGCGCCGAGGTGCGCGCGGCCTACCTGCCGGCGATCGCGCGGATGGCGGAGCAGGTCGAGCGCCATCGCGGCGGCGAGGTGGTGATCACCGCCGACGGCGACAGCGAGGATCTGGCCTTCGCCCGCGCGGCCGCGGTGCGCGACGCGCTGCAGGCGCGGGTGGCCGCCGAGGCACAGGCCGGGCTGAGCGTGGTCCTGCGCACCCGCGTCGAGGACCCGCACAGCCTGGTCGCGGGCGTGGACGCCGGTGGCGCGCTGCTGGGCACGGTGCTGTTCGACACCGACCAATCGCGGATCCGGCCCGAGTTCGAAGAGCTGCTCGACGCGGTCGCACGGCGGCTCGAGCAGCTTGGCGGCGGCGTGGTGGCGATCGTCGGACACACCGACGTCCGCGGCTCGCACGCCTACAACGCCGCGCTCGGACTGCGACGCGCCAGCGCGGTGCAGCAGGCGCTCGCGCAGCGGTTGAGTCCGGAGGTCCGCGCGCAGGTGCGGGTCGAGGCAAGCAGCGATCCGGCGGCCCCCGTCGGCACGGAACGCAGGTAAGGGGGATCCGGACCATGAAGATGAAACTGCTCGACACGGCACTGCTCGGCATCCTCGCCGGCACGAGCGCCAGCGCCTCGGCGCAACAGGCCGAGCCGGCGAAGGCCGCGATCGAATGCAGCGATGAAGGCTGCAGCAGCGACGCCGGCGAGCTGGTGTTTCGCGTGCGCACGCGCAGCTACGACCAGCCGGTGACCACCGGTACCGGCGCACAGTCGTCCTCGGCCGCATTGCAGCCGGACCGCCGCGTGTCCGTCGCGCTCGACCAGCCGGGCCGCGCGGTGGCGCGCGGCACGTTCTCGGTGCAGTTGCCGGGCGGCGGCGCGATCTGGGCCACCGAGGATCCCGACCTGGGGGTGCCGGAGCTCAGCATCACCGCACCGTCGATGGTCGCCTTCGAAGCGGGGCGGATCGTCGAGCCGGTGCGCCTGTTCGTGCGCAGCAACTACACCGCCTTCGTCGACCGCTACGAACTGCGGATCTACCGCGGTAACGATGGCGACCTCGTGTCGCCGGTGGCGAGCCTGGACCTCCCGGTCGAGGCTGCCGTGCAGAGCGAGTGGAACGGCGAACTCCCGGCGGACCTGCGCCTGCGCGCCGGCGACGAACTGGTCTACGTGCTTCGCGCCTACGATCGCGAAAGCAACTTCGACGAGACCTCGCCGCGCAAGCTGCAACTGGTGCGTCCGGACGAGGTCGAGCGCGCCCGCGGACAGGTGCGCGAGAGCGTGGAACGTTCGCTCGGCACCGCGCTGAGCGGCGACCAGGCGCTGACCCAGCAGCTGATCGAGGACGCATTCTCCGGCAACGGCCTGCGCCAGCAGAACATCCCGATCTACGGCTCGCGCGTGCGCGTGCAGGGTCGCAACCTGCCGGAAGGCCGTTCGCTGCGCATCAATGGCGAGTCGTATCCGGTCGATCTTGAGCGCAAGTTCGTCGCCGAATACCTCGTGCCCGTCGGCCAGCACCGGTTCGAGATCGGCCTCGATGGCCAGGACGGCGCCGCGCCGATCACGCATGCGCTCGACGTCGACGTCAGCGGCCGCTACTTCTTCGGCGTGGCCATGGCCGACGTCACCGTCTACCAGAACGACGCCAGCGGGCCCGGCCAGTCGCTGGCAATGGCCGGCCGCGAGGACGACATCCTCAGCGACGGCCGCCTGGCGTTCTACGGCAAGGCCAAGCTCGGCGGCAAATATCTCGTCACCGCCCAGGCCGACACCCAGAACCGTCCGCTGGAGGACCTGTTCGACGGCTTCACCTCGGCCGATCCGCAGGACGTGTTCCGGCGCCTGGATCCCGACCTGTACTACCCGACCTACGGCGACGATTCCCGCGTGTGGCGCGACGTCGACACCATGGGCCGCTTCTACCTGCGCGCGGACTGGGACAAGAACGAAGCACTGTGGGGCAACTTCGCCACCGGCTTCACCGGCACCGAGTACAGCCAGTACTCGCGTGCGCTGTACGGCGCCGCGCTGAACTGGCGCTCGGGCATGGCCAACGCCTGGGGCGACCCGGTGACGCAGCTGCGCGCATTCGCCTCCGAGGCGCAGACCGCGCCCGGCCACAGCCAGTTCATCGGCACCGGCGGCAGCCTGTACTACCTGCGGCACACCGACGTGCTGCCCGGCTCCGATCGCGTGGTGCTGGAGGTGCGCGATCGCACCACCGGCCGCGTCGAACAGCGCGTCGACCTGCTGCGCGGCGCCGACTACGAGATCGACGAGCTGCAGGGCCGCGTGCTGCTGACCCGCCCGCTGGCGCAGATCACCCAGCAGAACCTGCCGACGCTGACCCGCGACGCGCCGCTCGACGGCTTCGAGCAACGCCTGATCGTCGATTACGAGTGGGTGCCCAGCGACTTCGACGCCGACGACGTGGCCGCGGGCGTGCGCGGCAAGCACTGGTTCGGCGACCACATAGGCGTCGGCCTGACCCACGTCGACGAGAACCGCGCCGGCGAGGACTACACCCTGACCTCGGCCGACGTCACCCTGCAGGCCGGCAAGGGCACCTACCTGAAGCTCGAGCACGCGCGCACCGAATCCACCAGCGCGCCGGTGTTCTTCTCCGACAACGGCGGCCTGAGCTTCACCCGCCTCAACCCGGCCGGTCCGCGCGAAGGCGAGGCCACCGCGGTCGAGGCGCGCGCCAACTTCCAGGAACTGGGCTGGAGCCAGCAGCCGTGGAGCGCGGGCGCGTGGTGGCGCCAGGTCGATGCCGGCTACTCGATCTCGCGCTTCGATACCGGCGCCGAGGTCGAGGAATACGGCGCCGAGGTGCTGGGCGAGTTCACCCCGAACCTGGGCGTGTACGCACGCTACAGCCGCGCCGAACGTGCCGGTGACGTGCTGACCCAGGCGCAGGCCCGGGCCGAATGGCGGATCGGCGATGTGGACGCGCTCGCGTTCGAGTTGCGCCGGGTCGAGGAGGCGCGCGGCACGCTCGATGCCGCCGGCCTGCTCGGCGCCGCGCGCTACACCCGCCGCTTCGGCACCGCGCTGGATGTGTACGGCACCGCGCAGCTGACCCTGGACGACGACAGCGGCGCCTATGCCGACAACGACGCCTTCACCCTCGGCGGCCGCTACAACTTCGCCAATCTCTCCACCCTCGGCGGCGAACTCACCACCGGTGACCGCGGCGACGCGGCGCAGGTCAACGGCGAGTGGCGGCGTTCGGCGCAGCAGAGCTTCTACGGCAGCTACACGTACTCGACCGACCGCAGCGACTACGACCCGCTGTTCAACCCCAACGCGCGCAACGGCTGGACGCTGGGCCAGCGCTGGCGGCTGTCGAATCAGGTCAACGTGTTCAACGAGAGCCAGTTCCTGAAGAACCGCCGCGAGAGCGGGCTGGCGCACACCTTCGGCCTGGATTTCTACCCGGCCCAGGGCTGGAACGTCGGTTTCACCCTGAGCGACGGGGAGCTGACCAATGCCAGCGGCGGCGAAGTCGACCGCCGCGCGATCAGCGTCGCCGGCGGCCGCACCTCCAACGACACCAGCTGGCAGAGCAAGCTGGAGTGGCGCGAGGACACCGGCGCCGAGCGCGTCACCCAGTGGGTCAGCACCCATCGCCTGACCCACACGCTCAACGAGAGCTGGCGCATTGCCGGCCGCTTCAACTACGCCGACACCCAGGACGACCTCGACCCGGCCGCCAGCGCGAAGTTCATCGAAGGCAACTTCGGCTTCGCCTTCCGTCCCTGGAACAGCACGCGCTGGGGCCTGTTCGGTCGCTATACCTACCTCTACGATCTGGCGACACTGGGCCAGATGGGCGGCGCGCAGTACGACCAGAGGACGCAGGTGCTGTCGCTGGAAGGCGTGTACCGCCACGACCAGCGCTGGGAATTCGCGGGCAAGCTCGCGCGCCGCGAGGGCGAGGCGCGCTTCGGCCGCGGCAGCGGCGCCTGGTTCGACTCGGCGACCACCTTCGCCGCCGGGCAGGTCCGCTACGAGCTGCTGTACCGCTGGCATGCGATGGCCGAGTACCGCTGGCTGGACGTGGACGACGGCGGCACCCGACAGGGCTGGATGGCCGGCATCGACCGCGACATCGGCCGCAACTTCCGCATCGGCGCGGGCTACAACTTCACCGATTTCAGCGACGACCTGACCGAGTTCGATTACGACCACAAGGGCTGGTTCGTCAATTTCGTGGGCAGCTACTGATGAAGATCCCGACCTTCCGCATCGCCTTGGGCGCGCTGCTGGCCTCCGGCCTGATCGCCGCGCCCGTGCCGCAGGCGCACGCCGCCGCCTACGCCACCGGCGGCAGCGGCCAGTACCGCAACGAGATCCTGTGGCTGACCTGGGGCGGCGGCACCAGCGGCACCAGCGGCGTCCCGCTCGCGAACGGCGCCAGCACGTCGGCCACCATTCCGGTCACCGGCACCCAGGACCTGGTGCTCGAATGCAGCCTGTCATCGGTCAGCGGGACGATCGAAAGCTATCGCCCCGGCGACTGGACCGGCGACGCGCTGGACGACATGTACAACATCGGCGGCACCGGCGGCGCCAACCAGCTCATCGCCGGCATCATGGGCCGCAGCGGGACGCACGGCTTCACCGTCGAGTGCCAGGCCACGCTGGGCGGGCAGCCCTATCGCATTCCCGGCCTGGTGATGGCCGACGCCGAATCGATGAATACCACCACCGAGTATCTGGAAGGAACCGCGGCGGGTACCTGGAACGTGGTCGAGGTGAACGCCGGCAACGGCAACCGCTACGACGCGCGCAAGGACGACGTGGGCGGCGGGCTGCAGTCGATCCGGTTCGGCAACCCCGGTGGCGAACAGAGCGGCACCACCAGCCCGGCCGGCGTCACCTTCCTCACCTTCGACGAGGCCGCGTACGGGCCGGGCGAATCGATCTCGATGGCGTTCGAGATCCTCGGCGGCGGCAACACCGCCATCGCCATCGGCCTGCTGGCGCCTGCCGCCGACTTCGGCGATGCGCCCGCGGGATACGGCGACGCTGCGCACCTGCTGCGCGGCCTGGTCGCGGAGCCCGACGGACTGGTCGCCGGCGCCGGCGCCAGCAACATCAACACGCCCGGTTTCCAGCTCGGCCAGCTTGCGCCGCCCGACAGTGGTTTTCTCGGCAGCACCGGGCCGGATGGAGAGCCCGGCGCGTCGACGGGCGTGGAGGCCGACGGCGACGACGCCAGCGGCAGCGCCGGTCCGGCGGAAGAGGACGCCTGGCCGTCGGGCGACGTCCTCGCCATCACCCAGGCGGCGCAGTCGATCGATCGCGGCATCGCCTGCGTGGGCACCGGCACGGTTGCCGGCTGGATCGACTTCGACCGCGACGGCCTCTTCGACACGGACGAGCGCGCCCAGGCGCCGTGCAGTGGCGGGACGGCGGCGCTGTCGTGGACGGTTCCCGCGGACGTGTCGCCCGGGCGCAGCTACGTTCGGCTGCGCTACGCCAGCGATCCGGCCGAACTGCAGTCGCCCACCGGCGAGGCAGCCGACGGCGAGGTCGAGGACCACGTGCTGGACCTGACGCTGGCGGTGGACGTGTCGCTGCAGAAGGTCGTCGCGCCGACGACCGCCGTGGCCGGGCAGGCGGTCGAGTACACCGTCACCGTCTCGAACGCGGGCCCATTCCCCGCCGATGGTGCGATCGTCACCGACCCGGTGGTGGCGGGGCTGGAGTGTCCGGCCGCGGGTGCGGTGGCCTGCACCGCCAGCGGTGGCGCGCAGTGCCCCGCGTCCGCGACGGTGGGCGATCTCCAGGGCGCGGGCGTGAGCATTCCCGGACTGCCGCAGGATGGACAGCTCGTCTTCCAGTACGCGTGCACGGTGGCGGAACCGAATCCCTGACCGGGATGCCGGGCCGTTGGCGCGTCGGATGGCGGCGTCTCGAACCGCTGCCGCCGCGCGGGGTGCACCGGCACGAAGCCCCGTCGCGCGCGTCGCAGGGCTGCACCGGATTGCCTCCCGCGCCTAGCGTTCCCGCAGGTACGACGCCAGCGCCTGGAACGCCGGCAGGCTGGTCGGGTCGATCAGCGTGTTCTGCGGTTTGGGGAACGAGGCGAAGCGCACGATCACCATCTGCGCGGTGAAGTCGACGTAGATCGTCTGCCCGTGCACGCCGCGCGCGGCGATCACCTCGTGTTCGCCCGGATACACCCACCACAGGCTGGTGTAGCTGCCGCCCACCAGCGCCGGATAGGCGGTGCCGAACCGGGCCGGGTCGCCGCCGGCGCGGATGCGGCGCACCACCCCGGCGGGGAACAGGCGCCTGCCGTCGATCACCCCCTCGTCGAGCATCAGCAGCCCGAGCCGGCCCATGTCGCGCAGGCCGGCGCTCAGCCCGCCGCCGGCGAACGGCGTGCCGATGCCGTCGACGGTCATGGAGGCATCCTGCTCGGCGCCCATCGGCCGCCACAGCCGCTCCGACGCCAGTTCGTTCACCGGGCGGCCCGACGCGCGCGCGACGAGCCATCCGGCCATGTCGGCGTCGACCGTCTTGTAGTGGAAGGCCTCGCCGTGGCGGCCCTCGGGCTGCACCTGGGCGAGATACTCGAAATAGCCTTCGGGACCTTCGTAGCCCGCGGGCTTGGGCAGCGGGCTGGCGGCGGCGGAATATTTCCAGATGTCGGCGTCCGGGTCGGCGTAGTCCTCGGAGTAGCGGACGCCCGTGGTCATGTCGAGCACCTGGCGGACGGTGGCGGTGGCGTAGGCGCCCCCGGCGGCCTCGGGCACGATGTCGACCACCCTCGCGTGCTCGTCCAGCGCGCCTTCGGTCACCAGGATCTGCGCCAGCAGGCCGGTGAGCGACTTGGTCATCGACATGGCGGCATGCACGCCGTCCTCGGCCAGGCAGCCGGAGTAGCGCTCGTAGACCACGCGGTCGCGATGCAGCACCAGGATGCCGTCGGTGTAGTTCGCCGCCAGCGACTGCGCCCAGGTCATCGGCGGGCGCCCGTCCAGCGGCTCGAAGGTCAGTGCGTCGATCCCCTGCTGCAGCCGTTCCCGTTCCGCGTCGTCCGCGTACGCCAGCGGCACCGGGGCGCCGAGGCCGCGACTGATCCCGATGGTCGGGAGCAGCTGGCGGAGATGGCAGACCGACCAGCGCAGCTTCGGGAAGCTGAAGTAGACGCTGTCGGGCTGGGTGATGCGTTTGTCCGGCGGGGGCGGGACGCCGCGCATCCACCCTATCCGCCGCGGGTCGGATTGTTCTGCCGTCAGCGGGGCGTTCTCCGCAACGGCGGCGGGTGGCGTGGCATCGGACGCGGCGGCTGCCGGCAGGGCGGTGGCCCAGAGCAGGGCGACGCACAGGGCATGCGTGCAGGTCGGGGCGGGGAGCATCGGGCACCTCCATCCGGTTGCCGGGTCCGGCTTGCGCGCGCCCGGAGCGTCCGCGTCCATGCACGTGTGCCATGGGGCAACCTGCGCGTCAGGCCAGCGGACGGGGCGGGCGGCACGGCGTGGATCCGCCGCGAGAAGACCGCTCGGATCGAGCATACGCCCGGCCCGTCGCACCTGTGTGTACGCGCCGCGCCGCGCCTTGACTTGACGCTCCATGGGTGGGAATTTCCCGGGTCCGGGGCTGGCTGTTCGCGGTCGGCTGGAGGAGGGGGAGAGATGCCGCACAGGAGTGCTGCGAGGCGTTCATTGCTCGATGCCCGGCATCGCCGGGAATTGCCGGTGGCCGGACGCGACGAGCTGTCCACCGAGCAGACGCTGGCGCTGCTCACGCGGGTAGTCGAGGCGCAGGCGGAGATCGCCGCCTCCGGACCCGACCCGGTCGACGTGCTGGCCGCGGTCACCGCGCGCGCGCAGGACCTGACCGGCGCCGATGGCGCCGTGCTCGAGATCCGCGACGGCGACGCCATGGTGTACTGGTCCGCGTCGGGCATGGCACGCGAGCAGGTGGGGCTGCGGATCCCGGTGGCCGGCAGCCTGTCGGGGCTGTGCATGGAGCGTGGAGCCACCCTGCACTGCGTGGACAGCGAGCAGGACGAGCGCGTGAACATCGCCGCCTGCCGCCGCGTGGGCCTGCGCGCGATGGTGGTGGTGCCGCTGCGCTACCGCGACCAGGACGTGGGCGTGCTTAAGATCGTTTCGAAAACGCCCGCGGCGTTCGGCGCGGCCGAGGCGACCACCATCGAGCATCTGGCCACGTTGGCCGGGGCGAGCCTGCATCGCGCGACCGAAGACGCGATGCAGGCGTGCCGGCAGGGCGACCGGGCGGAGGACGCGGCGCCGGCCGGACCAGATTCGCCGGACGCGCTGTCATCGCGGCTCGACGAGGTACTCGCCACCCGCGCACTGCGGATCGCAAGGCAGCCGGTGATGCGCCTGGCCGACCGCACCATCGTCGGCTGGGAGGCGCTGGCGCGTTTTCCCGAGCGGCACGGGGGGTCCACCGACGCCTGGTTCGCGCAGGCGGCGCGCGCCGGCCGCAGCGAGGAACTCGAACTGGCCGCGGTGCATGCCGCGCTGGCGGGACTCGAGACGCTGCCCGGCGATGTCTATCTCGCGGTCAACGTCTCGCCCGGCACCGCGTGCGGCGATGCGCTGGCGCAGGCGCTCGAAGCGGTGGACCCGCGTCGCCTCGTGCTGGAGATCACCGAACACACGCCGGTCGAGGATTACGCCGGCCTGGCGCAGCGTCTGCTGGCCTACCAGGAGCGCGGCGTGCGCATCGCCATCGACGATGCCGGCGCCGGCTTCTGCAGCCTGCGCCACGTGCTCACGCTGGCGCCGGACATCATCAAGCTCGACCTGAGCCTGGTGCGCGGCGTCGACCGCCGGCCGCGGGTGCAGGCGCTGGTGGCGGCCCTGTGCACGTTCGCCGGCGGCACCGATGCGGCCCTGGTGGCCGAAGGCATCGAGACGGCCGAGGAACTGGCGACGCTGCAGCAGCTGGGCGTGCCGTACGGGCAGGGCTACTACCTCGGGCGGCCGATCCTCGAGTAGGGGAGGTTCCGGCCGCCGACCGCCGGAGCGCGCATGTGGGCGGGGCGGCGATCCGTCCACAGCTGCAGAGGCGCACGGGCACATGCGAAGCCCGGCGCGCGGCTGCGCGCTTCGTTGCCGATCCATGGCGCAGGGTCCGCGCCCCGTCCCGCCTGAGACCCGCGGAAGGACCACCGGGTGCAGACGACGATCTGCCGATGGGGCGCGTGAGCGCGTTCGTCGTTTCCCTGACGGGTCCGCCATGGCGCTCCTGTCGAGAACTCGTTAAACTGAATACGAACAATTCGCATTCAGAGGAAGGGTTGGCATGTGCGTGACGTGGTTTCGAGCTTCGGCGCTGGCCGCCGGGCTGGCGATGGCACTCCCCGCTGTCCGGGCGCAAGAAGTTGCCCCCGACCCGGCGGCGGCCTCGGCCGTGACCGACCTGGACTCGATCCGGGTGGTGGGCCGGGCGCAGACCCTCTACCAGGCCGATGACGCCGCCGTCGCCACCCGCACCGACACGCCGCTGGCGCTGGTGCCGCAGTCGGTGCAGGTGCTCACGCGGGACCTGATCGACGACCAGGCCGCGCGCCAGGTGACCGACCTGTACCGCAGCATCAGCGGCATCAGCTATTTCAGCTACGCCGGCGTCACCCTGCGCGGCTTCCGCCAGGAGAACGTGCTCTACGACGGCCTGCGCGGCGATCCCTACGCCGGCTTTTCGGTGCCGCAGCTGTTCAACATCGAGCGGGTCGAGGTGCTCAAGGGCCCGGCAGGCGCGCTGTACGGCGGGGGCGATGCCGGCGGGGTGATCAACTACGTCACCCGCAAGCCGCAGGCGCTGGCGCAGCGGCGGGCGGAAGTCCAGCTGGGCAACTTCGACTTCGCGGCCGGCTCGGTCGAGGCCACCGGCCCGGCGAACGCCTCGGGCAGCGTGCGCTATCGGGTGGGCGTGTACGGCGACGGCGAGGAAGGCGTGCGCTGGAACGCCGACAGCCAGAGCCTGATCGGCGATGCCTCGATCGCGATCGACATCGGCCGCAGCGGCGAGCTGGTGCTGCAGGCCACCGACATCACCCAGACCCTCGGCGGCAACCGCCTGCGCGGCGTGCCCGCGAACGACGACGGCGTGCTGCTCACCGACCGCCGCTGGAACCACAACGAGGCCACCGACTTCCTCGACATGGACGCGCGCGTGCTGCTGGCGCAGTACCGCGTCTCGCCATCGGAGGCGTGGGACCTGGACTTCGCCGCGCGCTGGTTCGAGAACACCGAGCACCAGATCTACCACGAGCCGATGGGGCTGGTGGACCGCGACGGCGACGGCGTGCGCGAATGGATGACGCGCCAGCTTCGCAACCAGATCCGCGACAACGAGGCGGTGGCGGTGAACGGCAACGCGGTCTGGCGCTTCGCGACCGGCGCCCTCGCGCACAAGCTGCTGTTCGGCGCCGACTACTACCGTGGCGACTCGGATTTCACCGCGCAGACCGCCAACAGCATCGACCTGGCGTCCAATCCCGGCCTGGTGCCCGGCATCGGCCTGTTCGATCCGGTGTACGGGCTGACCTCGCACTACGACTACGGCCTCGACGCGCTGCCTTGGCGCGGCACCCGCACCCGCGGGATCCGCTACGGCGGCTACGTGCAGGACGAGGTGACGCTCACGCCGCGCTGGCATCTGCTGGCCGGCCTGCGCTGGGACGGTTTCGAGGACGAGGATCGCGTATCCGGCAGCCGCGTCGACGGCCACGACCTCAGTTGGCGCCTGGGCAGCACGTTCGTGCTGCGCGAGGGGCTCAATGCCTATGCGAGCGTAGCCAGCGGGTTCGTGCCGCAGGCCACCGGCAGCCAGGATCCCGCCGCCGGCGGCCCGTTCGACCCCGAGCAGAGCCGGCAGTGGGAAGTGGGCCTGAAGACCCTGCTCGGTGGCGGCGTGACGCTCAACACCGCGCTCTACCGGATCGAACGCAGCAACATCGTGCAGGCCACCGGCGAGGTGGTCGACGGCGTGAACCAGCTCGGCGCGCTCGGGCTGGTGCGCAGCGAGGGGCTGGAGATCGACGTGCTGGCCGACCTAACCGACCGCTGGGTGCTCAACGTGGCCTATGCCTACAACGATGCGCGCGTGATCGATGCCGGCAGCAACGGCATCACCAATTCCTCCGGCGACCGCTTCGCCAACGCGCCGCGCAACAAGCTCGGGCTGTGGACGCGCTACGACCTGCCGCAGCTGTCGTCCGCGGTCGGCTTCGGGCTCGACTACACCGACGACCGCATCAGCCTCGACGGCCAACGGGTCAAGCCGTACACCATTTTCGACCTGAGCTGGCAGACGGCCTGGCGCGACTGGAAGTTCCAGGCCAACGTCAAGAACCTGTTCGACAAGGTGTACGCGGCCAGCGGCTTCATCGAGCGCAGCGGCCACTTCCCGGGTGAGCCGCGGCGGCTCTACCTGCAGGCGTCGCGCAGCTTCTGAGCGCCGCCGTGCACGCGCCCACACAGGCCACCGCCGCCCCGGTTGCACGCAGCCCCGGGCGGCGGCTGTGGTTCGACCTGCACAGCTGGGTCGGCCTGAAGCTGTGCCTGTTCATGGGCTTCGTGTGCCTGACCGGCACGCTGGCGGTGTTCGCGCACGAGATCGACTGGCTGCTGCACGAAGAGGTGCGGGTGACGCCGGGCCCCGAGCGGGCGAGCTGGGGCACGATGGTCGCCGCCGCGCAGTCGGCGCATCCGGACTGGACGCTCGAAGGCCTGAGCGCGCCGCACGCCTCGCGCTTCGCCGCGATGGCGCAGATGCGCCTGCCCGACGGCAGCCGCCGCTTCGTGTGGGTCGATCCCTATCGCGGCGTGGTGACCGGCGACACCCACTGGTTCACCGCCCACCGCTTCCTGCGCAACACGCACCGGCACCTGATGATCCCGGTGAAGTACGGCGTGCCGCTGGTGGCGGCGCTGTCGCTGCCGCTGCTGGTGACGCTGGTGAGCAGCCTGTACATCTACAAGCGCTGGTGGCGCGGTTTCTTCAGCTGGCCGCGGGCGGATCGGCCGCGCCGGCTGTGGGGCGATTTGCACCGGCTGCTGGGCGTGTGGAGCCTGTGGTTCATCGCCCTGATCGCCCTGACCGGCGGCTGGTACCTGGTGGAATCGCTCGGCGGCAAGGCGCCGGTGCCGGCGCGGATCGCGCTACCGGAGGGCGATGGGCCGGCCGCGGCCGATCCTCAGGCGATCGACCGCGCAGTCGATGCGCTGCGCGCGCGCTGGCCGGCGCTCGAAGTGCGCGGCGCACAGCCCACCGAAGGCGGGCAGGGCCTGCTGCTCGACGGCCAGGCCGAGGCCTGGCTGGTGCGCGACCGCGCCAACGCCGCCGGCTTCGACCTGCGCACCGGCACCCTCATCGACCAGCGCGATGGACGCGAGATGGGCGTGCACCAGCGCATCGCGGAGATGGCCGATCCGCTGCATTTCGGAAGCTTCGGCGGTTGGCCGGTGCGCCTGCTGTGGTTCCTGTTTGGCGCCGCGATGACCGCGCTCAGCTTCACCGGCGTCTACCTCTACGGCCTGCGCGTCAGCGACGCGGCGCGCTCGGCCCTGCGCAGGCGGCGACGGTGAGCCGGCGCGGCGACGATCGGGACGACGGCCCCGGCCCCTGGCGGCGCGCCTGGCAGGGCATGGGCGCCTGGCGCTGGCTGTGGGTCGCGCTGGCGCTGGTGTGGCTGGCGCTGATTCCGCTGGAGGTCATGCGCTAGCAGGTGCATACCGCGTGCGTAACGACCGAGGCGCCCCGAGACTCAGCTGGCGCCGTCGGCGGCGCGCAGCAGCACCAGCGCGAAGTCGCGCGCATCGTCGGTCCAGGTCTCGTCGACCGCCAGGCCCGCCTGCGCGGCGATCGTGCGGATGCTGGCCCCGGTGTACTTGCGGCTGATCTCCACTTCGATGCGCTCGCCGGCCGCGAAGTCGATGGCCTCGCCGGCCACCTGCACCGTCTGCGCCTCCCGGCTCACGATCGCGGTCTCGATGCGCTCGCGTTCGACCGAATAGGCCGCGTGGTGCGCGAACCGGTTGAGGTCGAAGCGGCCCTCGGCCTCGCGGTTCAGGCGCGCGAGCAGGTTGAGCGTGAACTCGGCGGTGACCCCGGCGGCGTCGTTGTACGCCGCCTCCAGGCGCTCGACCGGCTTGACCAGGTCGAAGCCGAGCAGGGCCAGGCCATCCGGCCCCATCGTCTCGCGGATCGAGCGCAGCAGTTCGAGCGCGTCGTCGTCGTCGAAGTTGCCGAGCGTGGAGCCGGGGAAGAACACCAGCGTGCGCCGCGCCGCGCGCTGCGCCGGCGGCAGGGGCACCGGGCGGGTGAAGTCGGCGCACACCGGCAGCAGCTGCAGGTGCGGGAACTGGTCGGCGACCGCGCGCGTGCTGTCGAGCAGCGCCGCCATCGAAATCTCCACCGACGTGTAGGCCACTGGATCGTCGAGCGCGTCCAGCAGCTGGCGGGTCTTGATGCCGCTGCCGGTGCCCAGTTCCACCACGTGCACGTTCGGCCCCACGCGCTGCGCGATCCGCGGCGCCACCGCCTCCAGCAGCGCGGTCTCCACGCGCGTGAGGTAGTACTCCGGCTGCCGGGTGATGGCTTCGAACAGGCGCGAGCCGCGCGCGTCGTAGAAGTATTTCGACGACAGCCGCTTCGGATTCGCGCGCAGGCCGGCACGCGCGTCGGCGCGCAGGTCCGCCGCGGGCGGGGCGAGGTCGAGCACGGTCCAGCCGTCTGCGGGCGGATGCTGGGCGGAACAGGAGCCGGAAGCCGGAGTCATGCGGGGTCCTTGGCCAGGCGCAGGCCGGCGAACTGCCACTGCGCGGAGGGCGGAAAGAAGTTGCGGTAGGTGGCACGCACATGGCTGGCCGGTGTGGCGCAGCTGCCGCCACGCAGCACCTGCTGGCTGCACATGAACTTGCCGTTGTATTCGCCCAGCGCGCCGGGCATGGGGCGGAAGCCGGGATAGGCGCCGTAGGCGCTGGACGTCCACTCCCAGACATCGCCGAACAGCTGGCGCAGGCCGGTGCCGTCGCTGCCGCGCGGATGCAGGTGGCCGGCATCGGCGAAGTTGCCGCGCACCGGCTGGCCGGCGGCGGCGCGCTCCCACTCGAACTCGGTCGGCAGGCGCGCGCCGGCCCAGCGCGCGTAGGCATCGGCCTCGTAGTAGCTCAGGTGCACCACGGGCGCGTCGGGATCGATCGGCTGCGCGCCGGCGAGGGTGAAGTGGTGCGCGTCGTCGATCCAGTGGAGCGGCCGCGCCCGCTGCCCGGCCTGGACCCAGGCCCAGCCTTCCGACAGCCAGTGCGCGTGCGTGCGGTAGCCGCCGTCGGCGATGAACTGGCGGTACTCGCCGGCGGTCACCGGCCGCGAGGCGAGCGCGAACGCCCCCGTCAGCACCCGGTGGCGCGGGCTTTCCAGGTCGAACGCGAACGCGTCGTGCGCCGGCCACACGGGTGCGCCGATTTCGACCACCGCCTCGTCGAACCCGATCCACTCCAGCGGCCCGGCCAGCGACCGCGGCGGCGCGTGCACATGGTAGGCCGGCAGCAGCGGGTTGAGCGAGAACGCATGCTTGAGATCGGTGAGGATCAGTTCCTGGTGCTGCTGTTCGTGCTGCAGGCCCAGCTCGACGATGCGCAGGCCGTCGCGATCGAACGTGCCGCGCGCGAGCGCGTCGCCCAGGCGCGCGTCGATCGCGGCGCGGTAGCCGAGTACCTCGTCCAGCGACGGGCGCGTGAGCAGGCCGCGCTGCGGACGCGGATGCCGGGGGCCGACGCTCTCGTAGTAGCTGTTGAACAGCGCGTCCCACTCCGGATGCGGCGAGCGCGCGCCGGCCAGTGGCTGCAGCACGAAGCGGTCGAAGAACCAGGTGGTATGCGCCAGGTGCCATTTCACTGGACTGGCGTCGGGCATGCTCTGGACCGCGGCATCCTCGGCCGACAGCGGCGCGGCCAGCGCCAGCGTCTGCCGGCGCACGGCGTGGAAGCGCTCGACCAGGCCGTGCGGCTCCGCGCCCGCCGCGGCATCGTGGGGGTCGCTGAAGCCGCGGCGTGCGACCGCATCGTGGTCCATGGGGTCTACTCCTCGGCAGGGCCCGGGCGTGGAAACGCGGGCGGGTCGCCGGATCGCACGCCCTGTGCTGCCCGCGAACCCTCCTGGATCGCGCCACCCGCCTGCGACGGCAGTGGAACATACGGGGTGTTACGTGCGATGAAGGCCGGGTGCGGACATGCCAGGCGCGCGGGCCCGTGCACGCGAGCGCCGGGAGGCCGCTTCACGCCGGGCGCGACGGCGGACAGCGCCCGCGCATGCGCGCGGGTCGGTGCTGCAACGCGTCGTCGATGCCTGGAGCGTTCGCGGACGCTTCACTTCCGCGATGCCAGCGTGCGGCGCATCTCCACCCGGAAGACCGTACATGCCCCACCTGCCCGCGAACCGCCTCGTCCCCCTGACTGCCGCCCGCGGCGGCGCTGCCGTTGACCGCGGCGCGCCGGACCTGCCGGCACGCCGTGCGCGACCCCGTGCGCTGCCCGCGGTCGGCCTGCTGCTCGCAGGTGCGCTGCTGGCCGGATGTTCGCCCACGCCGGACGCCGCGCAACCGGCGGCCGCACCGGAAGCCGCCGCCGACACAGCCGCGCCGCCGCAGGATGCGCAGGCGGGCCCGGCGCCGGCGCCCGAGGGTGACGCGCCCACCGGGCAGGCGACCGCCCCCGGCAGCCCACCGGCGACTGGCGCGCACGGAACCATCGGCGGCGACGGGTCCGACATCCGGCTCGACCCGCTGGGCGCGGCGGACATCGAGCAGGCCGCGCTCGGTGGCGAACTGGCCTGCAGTTTCGTTGCGGACGGCGGACAGGCGCCCCTGCTGCTCGCCATGGGCGTGGTCGCCTCGGACGAGCCGGCGCAGGGCGTGGTCAAGGTCGCCGGCTACGTGGAGCCGGTGCGCGCGCCGGGCGGCTTCGACGGCATGCTCGAGGACCCGACCTTCAGCGGCCAGGGCAAGACCGTGCGCATCGCGCTGACCGGTGAGGCCAGCGGCGGCGGCGAATCCCCGCCGCGGCGGGCCACGCTCACCTACCTGCGCGCCGATGGCGCCAGCCGGACCTTCGAGGGCCAGTGGCAGTGCGGGCCCTGAGGGGCTGAGCCCGGGCGCCGCCCCGCGGAACGAGGTCCTTGCGCAGGCTTGACCTCGACCAAGGTCGAGGAAGGAGCATGGCGTTCCCTCCCGACGTCTTCGCCCGCCATGCCCGACTCGCTGCAGGATCCCGCCCGCTACCTCGCCCGCCTCGGATTCGACGCACCGCCGCCGCCCACGCTGCAGACGCTGCGCGCGCTGCAGCTGGCGCACACGTCCAGCTTCGCGTTCGAGACCATCGACACCCTGCTGCGCCGGCCGGTGCCGGTGGACCTGCCGGCACTGGAGCGCAAGCTGCTGCACGACGGCCGCGGCGGCTACTGCTTCGAGCTCAACCGGCTGTTCCTGGCGCTGCTCCAGCACCTGGGGTTCGATGCCCATGCGCTGGCCGCGCGGGTGATCGAGGGCGAGGCGCCGCTGGCGCGGACCCACCTGCTGCTGCACGTGGCGATCGACGGCGCGTCCTGGATCGCCGACGTCGGCTTCGGCGGCATGGTCCCGACCGCGCCGCTGCGGCTCGACATTTCGGCCGCGCAGGCGACCCCGCACGAGCCGTACCGGGTGCGCGAACGCGACGCCGGCTACCTGCTGCAGGCACAGGTGCGCGACGCCTGGCGCGACCTCTACACCTTCGACCTGCAGCGCCAGCTCGACATCGACCTGGAGATGGGCAGCTGGTACGTCTCCACCCATCCGGGCTCGCCCTTCCTCGGTGAACTGCGCGTCGCCCGCACGGCGCCGGGGCAGCGCAAGGCCCTGCGCAACGGCAGTTTCGCCATCCACCGCCTGGGCCAGCCCAGCGAACGCCGCGGGCTGGACGACGCGGACGCCGTGCTGCAGGTGCTGCGCGACGAATTCGGCCTGCGCCCGCCCGCAGGTCATGCGCTGCGCGAGGCACTGCAGGCACGGCTCGAGCGGGATGCGGCGATCCAGGCAGGCTTGGGTCCCGCGCCTGGTCGAGCGTGAGATCTTCGTAGTGTTCCCGCGCGGCGCCGCAGTCACGCACCCACGCGCACGCACGGCGACGCGATGGGATTTCCGCGACGGAGCGCGACGCCGCCGCGCACGGCCGCGGCGCAGCCCGTGCCGCGCGGATCAGCGGGAGTCGATCGTCGAACCCGCTCGCGTCGGCATGGACGGTCGCCGTGCGGTGCGCAGCAGGAACACCGTCTGCACCGCCAGCGCCACGGCGATCGCGACCGCCAACCACGCGGCGGTGTCGGCACCCGGAAGATCGTGGCCCGACTGCTTCACGTACACCGCCGCCAGGGCCCACAGCGCGGCCGCCACGTAGGCGAGGTTGCCGCGCATCCGGTGATTGAGCGCCAGCAGCACGATCGCGGCGACCGCGAACAGGGCCAGGCTCCAGGGCAACTGGTCGTCGGCCGGCAGCCAGCCGTAGGCCACGATCACCTGCGCCAGGTTGAGGAAGGCCGCCAGCGTCAGCCAGCCGGCGTGCAGCGACAGCGGCAGCCAGGCCCACAGGCGCTGACCCGTGGCCGGGGCGGCATCGCGCGACAGCAGCAACGCGCAGCGCACCAGGCAGGCCATGGCGCCGAAGATCACCAGCAGGCACGCCACGAACCATTCGTTGGAGAACAGCGGCATCCAGACCGTGGTCAGGACGAAGCCTGCCGCCGCCCATGGCGCCACGCGTGCAAGGGTCGGATCACGCCGGCGCGCGCCGGTGGCCTGCCAGCCGGCGTAGGCGAGGTCGAGCAGGAAGATCAGGCCCCAGATCGAGAACGCATACCCGGCAGCCACCAGCAGCGTCGGGTAGCGGTCGGAGACGGTCCCGTTGTCCGGCCCGAAGGCCCCGGTGTTCGACAGCCAGGCCACGAGCGGCATGGCCAGGGCGGTCAGCACGACGAGCAGGCGCATGGCGGCTCCGGGAATTGCTGGGTGTCCAGGGGAAGATCAGGGCTCGCCGAAGCTGCGGCTCGAATGCGAGGCCGTGCGCGTGGCCGGCGAGACGTCGAGCGATTCGCCCACCAGCACCGGATCGCCATGCGGCGCGGTGCGCTGCCGGTCGTCGGCGATCGACGCGTGTCCGCGGTCGAGCTGGTGGCGCTGCCACGCCCGATAGGCGACGTAGCCGAGCGCGCCGGCGGCGAAGAGTTTCAGGAACGACATGGCGGGTCTCCGACGGTGACGGGGGGAGCGGCAGCGTGGATCAGGCGGAGTGATCCGGGCGTGACCGCAGGCGCGCCGGCGCGGCCGGTGTCCCGTTCACGGCCCTTTCCGCGTCGTTCGAAGTAGGATCGGCGCGGGAGACGTTCGCGGGCCGGTGGTCGCCGGCGTCGGGGCCTGGCATCCGTCGGACCGTCCGCAGGACGGTGCACGGATGCCGCCGACGCCCTCCACCCTTCGCCGCGGACGGCGGGAGGCGTGCCAATGCAGGACGACGTCCACATCGCGCTGCGACGGGAATCCGGGTCCCGCCTGCATGCACGGGTCACCGGCCGCACCACGCTGGCCAACACGCTCGCCTACTGGCGCGCCATCGCTGATGCGGTGCAGGCGCAGCCCGCGCGCGAACTGCTGCTGGTCGACGAACTGGTGGGGCCGCCGCTCAGCGCGGGCGAGTGGCGCGCGCTGGTGGACGAGGTCGGCCCCCGGCTCGGCCAGCTGCGGATCGCGCACGTCAAGCCGCGCGGCCTGGACACCGTCGAGTACTGCGTGCTGTCTGCGCTCGACGCGGGCCTGCAGGCGCAGGTGTTCTCCGAGGCGCAGCGCGCCAGCCTGTGGCTCAGCTACGGCGAGCGCGCCGATTCCCCGGGAACGGCCGGCGGGTAGACGCGCGGCACGTCGGACGCGCCGCGCGCGGGCCGCCCGCTCAGCCGCCAGGCAGCAGCGGACCCGAGCCGTTGCTGCGCCGCCGTGAGCCGCCACCGCCTTGGGTCTGCTTCCAGTGCCGCAGCAGCTGGCGCAGCGCTTCGGGCTTGGCCTGCGACGCCGCGGTGCCGGCCTGGTTGCGCACGTTCTCGCCGTGGCAGCCGGTGCAGGTGCGGATCTCGCCCGGCTGCATCGTCACCCAGACGCGCTCGCGCACGATCGGCTCGCCGGCGGCGTCGGTGGTCTGCCAGGTCAGCGCCCGGCTGGCCGGCACGAAGGCGGCCGAGGAGCCGTCGCTGGCGATCGCCACGCTGCCGGCCGGGCCGGCCGTGTAGGCCGGATTGCCGGTGGCCGACATCGGCTGCGCGATCACCCGCCGGCCCGCCTTGAAGTCGGTATAGGCGCGCACCTGGTTGCCCTGCAGGATCTGGAAGTGGGCGATGTCGTACACCCGGCCGCTGCTGCCGGTGGTGCGCACGCCGCCGGGCACGCGCAGGTTGAACGGCTGCTGGCGGTCGGCGCGGTCGCGGCTGGTCTGGTTGCGCACCACGATCAGCGCCAGGTCGCGCGCCTTCATCCATTCGCGCAGGCTGGCTTCGCTCACCGCCTCCTCGGTCAGCACGCTGCGCTCGGGCGCGGTGATGGCCAGGGTCGGCGCGGGCGGGGCGTTGCGCGCCACCACCTCCACCGCCTCGAGTTCCCACAGCAGCCCGCTGTAGGACTGCTGCGTGCCCGGCGTCCACCACGAGACCGACTTGCTGATGCCGCTGCCGGTCAGCAGGTCGCCGGCGACGAGGCGGCCGCTGGCGTCGGTGCCCAGCTGGCGCAGGCGCAGGTCGATGCCGCGCTGGAACGTCGAGCTGGGGGTGTAGCTGGCCACCATCTGGCCGGAGGCCAGCGGCAGCGGGTTGCGGTAGCGCCCGCCGCTGGCCGAGGCCACCGTGATCAGCATCTGGTCGGCGGTGAGGTTCGGCGCGCCGGTCACCTTCACGATCCGCCCCGAAGTGCCCTCGGCGAACTCGTTGGCGTGGATGGCGTAGAACGTGCCCGGGCTGCGGGGGTCCTCGCGCAGGTGGAACAGGCCCGAGTCGATGTCGATCTCGGTGCGGTTGGCGAACAGCGACGTGTTGATGGTGTCGGCCAGCGACGCGTCGCCGCGGAACGAGCGCGGCACGTAGTTGAACGACAGCTCGTGGCGGCCGATGTGGTTGAGGCTGAGCTCGTCGGTGCCGTCCTGGTTCATCTGCCAGGGCGTGAACAGGTTGTAGGTGAAGCCGTTGACCTCGCCGTACGGGCTGGACATGCCGGTGCGCGATTCGGGGAAGGTCTCGGTGGTGCCGGACACCCGCGCCGCGTTGGACGCCTCGCTGGCGTAGTTCACCGGTCCGAAGTTCGACAGGTTCTGCTGATCGCGCTGCAGGTGGTCCCAGCGGGTGAAGACCACCCGGCCGTAGCTGTCGATCGTGGGCGAGAACGCGCCGCTGGGGGCGTGGTTGAGGATCCGCAGCGCGCCGGTGGCCGGATCCAGGCTGAAGATGCCGGTGATCGTCGGCGTGCTCTCGTACTCGTCCAGCTGCGGGTACAGGTGCGCCTGGCCGTTGCGCGGGCGGTCGGAGGTGAACAGGATGCGGTCGTCGCTGGCGTACAGCGGCGAGACGTTGTTGTACCCGGTGGGCTGGTTGGCGACCTTGGTGATGCGCGCGGTCTGGCCGCGGGCCAGGCCGGTCACCTCGTACAGCTGCCACTTCACGTTGATGCTGGCGTGCTGGCGGGGCGGGGCGCCGACCACCATGCTGAAGACCGCCCGGGTGCCGCTCCAGTGCACGGTCGGCTCGCGCACGGCGATCGCGCGGTCGCCCTGCAGGCCGTCCATGCCGTAGCCGGCTTCGCGGGTCAGGTTGCGCAGGGTGCCGTCCGGGTAGCGGATCATCAGGTCGCCGCCGCGCGGCACGTCGCCGATGTCGGGGAAGTGGTTGGCGAACGAGGACACGCGGCTGCCGAAGGGATCGCCTTCGGTCGGGATCTGGGTCACGAAGAGGATCGGGTTCTGCACGGTCACCGCCTTGGTCGCCGCGGCGGCGGTGGTGCGCGGGGCGGCGGCGGATGGCGTGGCGGTGGCGGCCGCGTCGGCGGCCTGCTCGAGGTCGGCCCCGGACAGCGGCAGCTGGGCGCCACAGGCGGAGAGGATCAGCGCGGCAACCAGGGTTGCCAGGGGTCGGAATCCGTTCCGGAGGAAGGGGGGGGACGACGCGGTCATGGAGGTCTGCCGGAACGGGAAGGCGGGACGGCACCGGGCTGGCCAGACGCCGGAGACAGCCTGTCTCCGCCCGCCCGTGGCCGGCTTTCGCACCGAGTTGCGTTTGGATCCCCTTGGCGGAAATTTTTGGGCGCGTGCGCCTAACTGCAAGCTGAATTGCCTGAATCACAGCAGTTTTACGCGGCAGTTCGGTGACCAAACGCACAGAACTGCGCTTGCATCGCGCGAAGTTCAGGTTCCGCCGGGTCTCGGCGGCGGGTCTGCGGGCAGGCCTGGCGCCGGGCGCCCGCGAACGTCCGGCACATGGTCGCGCCGCGGGCCGTCTATCGGCGTTCGCCCCGCCCCCGCAGCAGCAGGGCGACAGTGCCCAGCGAGCCGACGATCATCGCGATCACCGTCTTCTGCGCCAGCCCGCGCGGCAGGTCCCGCCCGAGCGCCAGTACCCAGATCGCGGCGAAGCAGGCCAGCGCCCACGGCAGCAGCCAGCGGGCGTCGCGCCGCCAGGCCGGGTCGTGACGCAACCGCAGCGCCTGCAGCACCAGGGCGGTGGTGGCGAACAGGAACGCGGCCTGCGCGCTGATGCCGTGCACCAGCCCCTCCAGGCTGGCATCCACGCCGGGCAGGTCCATCCAGGCATAGGCGGTGGTCGAGAGCGAGGCCGCAGCCAGCGCGAACAGCACCAGGGGGGCGGCGCTGCGCGCGGGTGCGGCCAGGCTGCGATACAGCCCCCAGCCCAGCCCGACCATCGCCAGCCCCAGGGCGACGTACGCCGCCTGCAGCGCGGCGCCCCAGTCGCCGATCAGGTACAGGCTCATCGGATGGGCGACCGGATCCAGGTCGCCGCGCCGCAGGTGCAGCGCGCAGGCCGCGAGCACGAACGCGGACAGCCCCGCCAGGGCGAGGCGGGCCCAGTGCCGGTCGGCGCGCTGGTGCGTGGTAGTGGACCCTGTGGACATGCGACCCCGCGGGCTGGCGTGGCCCTGGAGCATGCCGCGATGGCGAGGGGCATGCATCCGCCAGGCGCCGGCGGCGGTCGCACTGCACTGCGCGGTCATCGCGTGCGGCGTGGTCGCCTCCCGTCGG
Source organism: Luteimonas rhizosphaericola (assembly GCF_029888045.1). Lineage (GTDB taxonomy): Bacteria > Pseudomonadota > Gammaproteobacteria > Xanthomonadales > Xanthomonadaceae > Luteimonas > Luteimonas rhizosphaericola. Next base: position 255,116 of record NZ_JARXRN010000028.1, read on the forward strand.
GCACGGACGCGGCGGTCGCGCGATCCGGCTGGTTGCGTCCACGGGCTCCCCGATGGAGTCGTGGGCAGCGAAGAGGGCGGCGTCCGCCGGCCGGCTCAGTGCAGCCCAGGCGCGGGCGCCCGGCGTGCCAGCAGGTCGGCGTCGGCGCGCATGAACACGGCCGACGGCGGCTCGGAGGCTTCGCCTTCCGCGGTGCCGACCAGGAACGCCAGACCGTGTGCGGCCGCCTGGGCATGGAGCACCGCGCGCACTCGCGCCAGCACGGCGTCCGCGCCCGGCTCCTGCAGGACCAGGACGTACTCGGCGCTGCCGCTGCTGCGATTGGCGCTGTCGCCGCCGTGGCCGGCCAGCGCCTGTTCGAGTTCGCGGTCGATCTGCTCGAGCAGCTTCTCGGTGCGACGCTCGCCGTGGCGCGCCACCGTGCCGGCGTGGTCCTGCAGCTCCAGCAGGGCCAGCCGGTAGTGCGGCGAGGCGGCGGGTTCGGGAGACGGTGCAACAGTCGCCACGAACGCCTCGTGCGCCAGCGCGCGTTCGCGCACGCGCGCCTCGAGCAGGGTCATGGTCAGGCGTGCGAGCGACTGCAGCGCCGCGCGCTGCTCGCCGTCGAGCGCGCGCGGCCGGTCGTCGAGCACGCACACGGTGCCGATCGCCGCGCCCTCGGGCGTGACCAGCGGCATGCCGGCGTAGAAGCGGGCGTCGCCGGTGGCGCCGTTGACCTGCGGGTTCGACGCGAAGCGCGGATCGGCGCGCAGGTCGGGAATCTCCATCAGCCGATCGGGGGTGCGGATGGCGTGATCGCACACGGCGACGCTGCGGCTGGTCTCGGGTTCGGAATAGCCGGTGCGGGCCTTGAACCACTGCCGGTCGTGGTCGATCAGGCTCACCAGCGCGACCGGCGTGTCGCACAGGGTGGACGCCAGGCGGACGATGTCCTCGTAGGCCTGCTCCGGCAGGCTGTCGAGGATGCGGTAGCGCTCGAGCGCGCGCTGGCGCGCGGCTTCATCGGGGACGGACGTGGCGTGCGACATGCAGGGCTCCGTGACGCGGACCGGGCCGATTGTTCCGGCCGCGACGTCAACGCGAGGTCGGCGCCGCGTCAGCGGGATGTTCGGTCGCCTCCCGCAGCCAGCCGCTCCTCGACCGCGGTGAACGCCGAGCGCGCGCCGCGATCGGCCGCGTCCACGCCGGTCGCGAAGTACGTCACCCCGGTGCCGGAGGCGGGATCGATCCACAGGCCGGATTTGAGCCCGTAGGCGTCGCCGCCGTGGCCCACGCGCGCGACGCCGTCGCCGAACGGATCGTCCCCGCACCTCGGTTGCGGGGTGGCGAGGGTCTGGGTCGCCAGGCCGTAGCGGCAGAAGAAGGCGAGTGCCTGCCCGTCGCCGGCGTCCTCCTCGTGGCCGAGGCCGTTGCCGGGCGCGCGGGTCCACGCCGGCGCCAGCAGCAGGCGCACGGACGCGGGCGAGAGCAGGCGCACACCGTCGACGCTGCCTTCGTTCAGCAGCAGCCGGCCGATCTTCGCCAGGTCGTGGGCGGAGATGCGCAACCCGCCCTGCGGCGAGAACAGCGCGCCGTTCTCGCCGGCGCGCCAGCGGTCGAGGTCGCACGGCGCACCGTCCGCGACGACCACCGGGCACGGCGCGGGACCGCCGCGATGGTCGTCGCGTACCGGCGTGCGCGCCGCGTCGTACAGCACCACGGCGCGCGCAGCCGTCGCCGCGTCGCAGCTGGCCCAGTTGTAGCAGCCATCGATGCCGAGCGGCGCCAGCACCAGGCGCGCCATCAGGCGGTCGAAGCGCTCGCCGGTGGCGCGCTCCATCACCTGCGCCACCAGCGGGAAGTTCAGGTTGGCGTAGCGGAAGAAGGTGCCGGGCGCATGCGCGGCGTCCCAGGCGCGCGGATCGTCCAACAGCGGCGCCAGGGGTTCGCCGAGCGGCACCTGCCAGTAGCCGGCGCCGTCGGTGAGCGACGAGCGGTGCGAGAGCAGCAGGCGCAGGGTGATGGGCACCTCCGGCCAGTCCCGGTGGCGCAGGGTCCAGCCGAGCTGTTCGGAGATGTCGGCATCGAGGTCCAGAGTGCCGGCCTCGACCAGCCGCAGCACCGCGATCGCCACCACCAGCTTGGAGATCGAAGCCACGCGTACCGGATCGTCCGCGGTCACGGCGCGCCCGGTGGCGGTGTCGGCCGGGCCGTCGGCCTGCGTGGACGTGACGCCTTCGCGGTCGAACGCCACCCGCACCGTCGCCACCGGCCCGTCTGCGGACGCTGCGCCCGCGGCCGCCAGCAGGAGCGTGGCGACGCATGCGGCGCGCCCGATCATGCGAACACCTCCGCCAGCCGCTCCACCGCAGCCACCGACAGCGCGCGGTCGGGCGTGGTGTCGGCATTGTCGTAGTCGGAGGCCTGCTGCGCCTGCACCAGGATGCCGTCCGTGCGCGGCACCACGAACAGGTTGCGCCCGCCGTAGCCCAGCCCGTAGTCCACGCCCGGCTGCGGCACCAGGCGCGCGGTCTGCCCGCGCACCGGCACCACCGAGGCATCGCCCAGCAGGGCGCCGGCGCCATGGCCGGTGGCGTTGACCACGGTGGTCTCGCGCAGCGTCGTGAACTCGCGTGGCGCGTGGAAGGTGCGGGTCTCGATCGCGCCGCCGAGTTGGAGGAAGTCGGCCAGCAGCAGGCGGGAATAGGCGTGCAGGTTGAACACCGGCTGCGCCGCGCGGCGCACCGACACGGCGCGGAACGGATGCGCGCCGGGCGCCAGGCGTTCGGCGGCCGGGGTGATGTCGCCCAGCAGCCGCCCTTCGAGCATGGCGTAGCGCGGCTCGCGCTCGTCGCCGGCGTTCGCGCGGCGCGCGCCCGGCCCGTCGGACAGCCAGTAGAAATCGTGCCAGCCGACCGGTTCGCCCGGCAGTCCCAGCAGGGTCTGGAACGTGCGGAACGACGCGCGCGCCATGCGTTCCCACTGGGTCTCGAACGCGGGCGCGGCGTGGTCGGCCGAAGCGATGCGCGAGGCCGGCGACCACACCCCGGTGGCGAACGCCGAGGGCACCTGCGGCAGCCGTTCGCGCGCGTAGATGCGCACCTGCAGCCCGCTGCGCTGCGCCAGCAGGGCCGTGGTCAGGCCGATGGCGCCGCAGCCGACCACCGCCAGCTCGCGCGCGCCGGTCTCGCGCACCAGCCGCAGCGCCTCTTCCGCGGAACCCCAGGACAGCGACCAGCCGGCGCCGCCGTGGCCGTAGCAGTGGACGATGGTGTGGCCATCCATGCGCTCGGCCTCGATCCGCGGGCCCTGCGCGCGGAACGGTCGGGTGCAGACGTCGACGGCGATGATCCGGTCGGCGCTGGCGCGGATCGGGACCAGGGGCGCCGGCGGCGCGAAGCGTGGCGCCGGCGCCGGCGCGGCGGCCGCGCGCGGGCCGGACGCGCAGGCACCCAGCAGCGGCGGCATCGCCAGCGCCAGCGTGGACGCGCCGACGGCGTGCAGGAAGCGGCGACGGCCGGGTGCGGGCTCAACAGGGACGGGACGCATGGCGCGATGGTAGTACCTGCGCGGCGCGCCGCATTCATGCCGCTGGTGCGCCCGGCGAGGCGCGCGCTAGGATGCGGACGGGGAAGCCGCGGGGGCGGCAGGGGAAAAAGACGCATGAACGCAGGATGCAGGGCGCCGGCAGGGCGAGTGGCCCTGGCGCTGGCAGTGATGCTCGCGGCGCCATGGCTGCCGGCACGTGCGCAGATCGATCTGGGGCCGTACGTCCGCGACGCCAGTTACGACGAGATCAAGATCTCGCCCGACGGCCGGCATTTCGCGGCCACGGTGCCGATGGAGGACCGCACCGTGCTTGTGGTGCTGGACCGGGAGGCCGGCAACAAGGTGGTCGCCGGCGGCATGGGCGTGCGCGACTCGGCCGTCCGGGATTTCTGGTGGGCCGACGATTCGCGCGTGGTGCTGTCGATGGCGCAGACGCTGGGATCGGAAGACGTCCTGCGTTTCACCGGCGAACTGCACGTGCTCGAGCTCGGCAGCAAGCGGATCAGGCGCCTGTTCGGCGTGGAGGACGACCATGGCCTGGTGCAGCGCGCGGGCAGCTCGACCATCGTCGAAGAAGCCGACGTGATCGACCCGATGATCGAGAACCCGGACGAGGTGATGATCTCCACGTGGATGCCCGGGTCCACGCCGCACGGCACCCTGCCCAAGACCCATGCGGAGATGATCAACCTGCGCAGCGGACGACGCCGCGGCATCACCGTGGCGCCCGTGCGCGAGGCCACGTTCACGATCGATCCGTCCGGCGAGGTGCGTTTCGCCTCCGGCAGGGACGTGCGCAACTACAACCTGGTGTATTACCGCACCGACGCTGAGTCGCCCTGGCGCGTGGTGAACGAGGAGCAGAGGAGCGGGTTCAGCGCCTGGCCGCTTGGAATGGCCGCCGATGGCACGACCGCTTACGTTAGGATCACCCGCGACCAGGGGCCGGACGAGATCGAGGCGTGGGACATGCGCGACCTGTCGCGACGACCGCTGCTGCGCGATCCGGTGGTCGACCCGATCGCGATCGTGTTCGATGTCGACGGGCGCACGCCGGTCGGCGCGCGCTACATGGACGATGGCGTGAAGCTCCGCTTCTTCGACGAGGCGTCGGCGATCGCCCGGCGTTACCGGATGCTGGAGAAGGCGTTCCCGGGGCTGGGGCTGAAGATCACGTCCACCACCCGCGACGGCCGTCTCGCGCTCGTCCATGTCTGGAATGATCGCGAGGCAGGGCAGTACATGCTCTTCGACACGGTCGCGAAGGCCGCGAACAGCGTCTCGGCGAAGATGCTCTGGTTCGACCCTGCCGCGATGGCGCCGACCAAGCGGGTGTCCCTGCGCGCGCGCGACGGGCTCGCGCTGCATGGGTATCTCACGCGTCCGCGCACGGCTGGCGATGCCCCATTACCGCTGGTCGTGCTCGTCCACGGCGGGCCGTTCGGAGTGTTCGACACCTGGGCGTTCGACGAGGAGAGCCAACTGCTCGCGGCGGCCGGCTATGCGGTGCTGCGGGTCAATTTCCGGGGTTCAGACAACTATGGTCGCGCGTTCCGCAGCCTCGGCGCGCGCCAGTGGGGCGGGACGATGCAGGACGACCTGACCGACGCCACGCGCTGGGCGATCGAGCAGCGGATCGCCGATCCCGCCCGGATCTGCATTGCCGGCGCCAGCTACGGCGGCTATGCCGCGCTGATGGGCGTGGCGAAGGAGCCCGACCTGTACCGATGCGCCGTCGGCTACGTCGGCGTCTACGACCTGCCAGCGTTGCACGCCGACCGCGCGCGGACGCTGACATCGATGCGCTACTGGGTGGACGACTGGATGGGCGAACGCGCGACGCTGGCCGAGCGCTCGCCGGCCAACCTCGCCGATCGCATCAAGGCGCCGGTGCTGCTCGCGGCAGGCGGCGCGGACGACATCGCCCCCGCGTCCCAGACGCGCCAGATGCAGCGCGCGCTGGAAAAGGCCGGCGTGCCGGTGCGCACGTTGTACATCGACAGCGAGGGCCACGGCTTCCGCAAGCCGGAGCACCGCCGCCGCTACTACACCGAACTGCTCGCGTTCCTGTCCGACCACCTCGGCGGCGCCCGCGGCCAATAGGCGCCGCTTCCGTGACCGCGTTGGCGGTCGGGGCGGAACACGACGCTACACTGGCCATCGCGGGAGGCGGCTGATGCGCGATGGCGACCGAAGAGCGACGGACCCGGGCGCGCACGCGCCGGGCGCGTTGCCGATCGCCAGCGACGTGCGGCTGTCGGAAGTGCTGGCGCAGGTCTCGCGCGAGGCGCTGCAGGCGGACGGCCTGGACGAGGTGCTGCAGCGGCGACTGCGTCGTGCGCCGGCTTCCCGTGCCGATCGCCAGCATCATCCTGCTCGACGACGGCGGCACCCGCTTCGTCAAGGAGGTGTGGGCGGGCGATATCCCGCTGGCCGAGATCGACATGGCGATCTGGGACGTGTCGATGGGCATCGCCGGGCGCTGCGCGCGCACCGGCAAGCCGCAGCTGATCGCCGACGTGGCCGCCGATCCCGACTACGTGATGGGCAACCCCACCGTGCGCTCGGAGTACGTGGTGCCGATCCGCCACCGCGGGCGCCTGCACGGCGTGCTCAACATCGAGAGCACCGGTGACGAGTTCTTCACCGCGCAGACCTGCGCGGTGTTCGACGCGATCGCCCACCAGGTCGCCGGCGCGATCCACCTCGCGCGCGTGGTGGCCGAACTCGAAGCCGCCAACCGCAAGCTGCGCGAGCTCTCGCTCGTCGACGGCCTCACCGGGCTGGCCAACCGTCGCTGCCTCGACGAGCGCCTGGCCGACGCCTGCGCCGACGGCCAGGGGCCTCTGGCGTTTCTGCTGATCGATGCCGACTGCTTCAAGCAGCTCAACGACGCGCTCGGCCACCTGCACGGCGATGAATGCCTGCGCCGGCTGGCGCGCCTGTGCGCAGGCACCGCGACCGGGGACGATGGCCTGGCGGCACGTTACGGCGGCGACGAGCTGGCGCTGCTGCTGCCCGGGCGCGATGTCGCCGCGGCACTGGCGATCGCCGAACGGCTGCGGCGGCGCGTGGAGGAAGCGGCGATGGCGCACCCGGTCTCGGTGGTGGCGCCCTGGGTCACGGTGAGCATCGGCGTGCATGTGCTGCCGCCGGGTCCCGCGCGCACGCCGTCGCGGCTGCTCGCGGGCGCGGACCGGGCGCTGTACGCGGCCAAGCTGGCCGGACGCAACCGCGTGGCCGAAGCGCCGCCTTCGCGGACGCTGGCGGTCGATGCGCGCGCCTGAGGCGCGCGGCGGCGATCAGGCCGCGGCCGGACGCGCGCCCACGCGTTGCCGCACCGCGTCGACGTTGCGCACCTCGCGCACCTCGATGCAGCCGGTATCGGCCCAGGGCAGCTGCTGGGCCAGGCGCAGCGCGTCTTCCATGCTGTCGGCCTCGACCAGGTTGAAGCCGGCCAGCATCTCCTTGGTTTCGGCGAACGGACCGTCGACCACACTCACCTTGCCGCCGCGGCGGCGCACCGATTTCGCGCCCTTCGCCGGCTCCAGCTGCTGGAAGCCGAGCAGGGTGCCGCTGGCCTTCAGCTCGTCCGCATGTTCCAGGCAGTGGCGCATGCGGCGGTCGTAGTCGCCCTCGGGCAGGGCCTCGATCAGCGATTCGTCGGTGTACACCAGCAGCAGGTATTGCATCGGCGCGGATCCTCGGAAGTGGGGCGAGATCAGTCGGCCACGCCGGCTTCGGCGCCGCCGCGTGCGAGCGGGTCGGGCAGGGATTCGCCGCGCGCGGTGAACGCCAGCGAGACCGAGTTCAGGCAATGGCGTTCGCCGGTGGGCGCCGGGCCGTCCGGGAACACGTGGCCGAGGTGGCTGCCGCAGCGCGCGCACACCTCTTCGGTGCGGACCATGCCGTGGCTGGTGTCGCGCACGTAGCGGATGTGCTCGGGCGCGAAGGGCGCGAAGAAGCTGGGCCAGCCGGTGCCGGAATCGAACTTGGCCGACGAGCGGAACAGCGGCAGGCCACAGAGGCGGCAGGTGTAGACGCCCTCGCGCTTGTTGTCCAGGAACACGCCGCAGAACGGCGCCTCGGTGCCGTGCGCGAGCAGCACGCGGCGTTCGGCATCGTCGAGCGTGGCTTCCAGGCGGGCGCGCTGGTCTTCGCTGGGTGGCGTGAGGTCGAAACCGGACATGGCGGGTCCTCTGGCGGGGAGGCGTCAGTCGGCGCCGGGCAGCCTGAACCAGGCGTCCACGTCGCCCTTGAGCTTGATCGTCAGCGGCTGGCCGCGGCGGTCGAGCGCCTTGCCGGCGGCGACGCGTATCCAGCCTTCGCTGATGCAGTATTCCTCCACGTCGCGCCGTTCCACGCCCTTGAAGCGGATGCCGATCCCGCGTTCGAGCGCCTGCGCATCGTAGTGCGGGCTGCGTGGATCGTTGGACAGGCGGTCGGGCGGCGATTCGGTCATGGCGGCGCGGGGGCGGGAAACCGGCGCTAGTGTAGCCGACGCCTCAGTCGCGCCCGGGCACGCGGACCATGCGCCGGAGCAGGTGCTGCATGGTCGCGTCGAGGTCGGCGCACTTGCCGCCGTGCACCGGCGAGGTCTGCAGGATCGCGCTGCGCTGCGCGGTCAGCCAGTGGAAGCGCGCCCGCGGCGGCAGCAGCCCGATCGGCCCGGCGTCCGCGCCGCCGCGGCACACCGCTTCGACCGCGCCCAGCAGGCGCCGCACCAGCACCAGGTCGAGCGTGGGATCGAGCGCGAGCGCCCGGGCCTCGTCGAGTTCGATGCGCACGTCCAGGTGCTTGCGCGCCGCGCACGAGAGCAGGATGCCCACGTTGATGAACTCGCCGCGCTCGACCCGCGGCACCAGCCGCAGCACGGCGTAGTCGTAGAACTCAGGCGCGTGCATCGGCGATCCCCGCGAGCCAGGCCTCGCGCTGCCGCAGGCGGCGCACCAGGTACGCGACGTAGGCACGGCGCTGGCCGTCGGCATCTGCGAACGCGTCCGGTCCCTGCAGCCAGGCGTCGGGCACGGCAGTGACGATGGCGGCGATCGCCTCCGGTGTGAGCCGCGGCGCGAGTTCCGAGTCCGCCTGTCCGATGCGGTCGGCCGCGGCCAGCAGCACGTGGTCGCGGATCAGCGGGAACGGCGCGTCGGCGCGCGCCGGATCGCCGTCCCATCCGTGGTGGAAGTACAGCGCCGCGCCGTGGTCGATCAGGGTCAGGCGTCCGTGCCACAGCATCAGGTTGGGATTGCGCGCAGTGCGGTCGACATTGCTGCACAGCGTGTCGAACCAGACGATGCGCGAGGCCAGCGCCGGATCGGGTTCCCACGCCAGCGGGTCGAAGTTGGCCGCCCCGGGCAGGTAGTCGAGCGCGAGGTTGAGGCCGTCGCTGGCGCGGATCAGTGCCTGGATCTCCGGATCGCCCTCGGTGCGGGCCAGCAGCGGGTCGAGCTCGGCGAACACGATCTCCGGCACCTCGAGCCCGAGCGCGCGGCCGAGTTCGCCGACGATCCATTCGGCCACCAGCGCGCGCGGCCCCTGGCCGGCGCCGCGGAACTTGAGCACGTACATCCCGTCGTCGTCGGCTTCGACCACGGCCGGCATCGAGCCGCCTTCGCGCAGCGGGGTGACGTAGCGGGTGACCTGGACGGTGCGCGGCATGGCCGCAAGGATATCCGTCCCGCAAGCGGTGCGCGCCGGGTCAGGGCGCTTCGCGTCGCCCCTGCGCCTTGGCCCGCGCGATCACCGCGCGCACCAGGGCGCGGTCGCGGTGGCGCGAGATCGCCACCGCGCCGAGCGCGATCGCGTACTCGCGCAGCTCCGCGTTGACGTCGTAGTGCGCGCCGCTGGTCTTGTCCTGGAACGCGTGCCGCGGCAGTCCCAGGCGCGCGGCGAAGGCGTGCAGCTCGTCGAGCGAATCGGCCATCAGGTGCGCCCAGCGCCGGCCGCGCCAGAGGGTGACCGCATCGTCGACATACACCGTCATGGCGGGAGCATACCAACGGCGCCGTGCATGGCCGGCGCGCTGCGCCCCGTGTCGCCGCGCGACGATGTATTCGGTCTGCCCGGGGGAACTGCCCTCCGGGGCGCCCGGGTCCGCCGACTCCCGCGCCACGGCCAGGAACGCGAAAGCCCCGCTGGCCGGGGCTTTCGGAAGAGATTGCAGTTGTCCGCCGGCGGCCTGGCGGATCAGTTGCTGGCCACCGACGTGCGCCGCAACTCGTCGCGCACCCACTCGTCGATCATGCGCTTTTCGTAGTAGAGATTCTCGCGGCCGCCGACATTGCTGCCGCCCATCAGATAGCCGGTGTCGCGCAGCTCCCGGCTGCCTTCGGCCAGCACGCTGCCGTCGGCGCCGTAGTGGTGGAACTCCAGCTTCATCGACGGCGGGTAGTGGTCGCGCAGGATGCGCACGTCCTGCATCTGAATGCCGTGCCAGGGCTCGTAGCGGCCGGCTCGGCCGATGTCGGTGATGGTCACCTCCATCCGCTCGCCCTCGGGCAGTCGCCTGGTGGCGGTGTCGCGCAGGTGTTCGGCCAGCTGGCGGACCCAGTCGCCCTGGGCGGCGCGCCAGCGGTTGCCGCTGAACTTCAGGTCGGTGAATTCCGCCGGGTCGCTCCACTGCACCGCGACCGGACCTTCGTCCGGCAGGCTGCGGGGGGCGTCGGGGTCGGTGACGTTGCGGGTCTTGGCGCCGGCGGTGGCGGTCGCGAGCAGGACCAGCAGGACCAGCAGGAGGCGTGCGGTGCGGATCATGGCAGGGCTCCGTGAGTGCAGCGCCAGTCTGCGCCCGCGGGGCTTAACGGTCCAGAACGATCGCCCGCCGCGACCGGGGGGCGACGCCGGCGTTCACGCGCCGCAGGCGAGGGGCGCGGCGATCATGCGGCCCGACGCCCCGCGAGGACCTGCTGTGATCCGACTGACCCATCTGTATGCCCTGTGCCTGGCGCTCGCCCCGCTGTCCGCGGCAGCGGCCGACGGTGCCCCGCTCACGCCCGAGAAGGTCAATGCCGCCACTGGCGATGCGCCTGGCGCGCTGCTGCGGGCGCAGGTGCTGCTGGAACGGGCGCGCTTCTCGCCCGGCGAGATCGACGGCGGCGCCGGCAGCAACACCACGCGCGCGATCGCCGGGTTCCAGCGCGCGCACGACCTCGAGCCCAGCGGCGAACTCGACGAGGCCACCTGGAAGGCGCTCGGCGAGGACGACGCCCCCGCGCTGGTCACCTATGCCCTCACCGCCGAGGATGTCGCCGGCCCGTTCCGGGAGATTCCCGACGACACGATGGCCAAGGCGGAACTGGAGTCGCTCGGCTTCGAGTCGGTCGAAGAGGCGGTCGCCGAGAAGTTCCAGGCCTCGCCGGCGCTGATCGCGCGGCTGAATCCGGGCAAGGCGCTGAAGGCCGGGACCGAACTGGTGGTGCCCAACGTCGCCGGCCTGCCCGAACTGGCGCCCGCGGCCACCGTGGTCGTGGACAGGAGCGATTCGGTGCTGCGCCTTCAGGACGGCGAAGGCAAGGTCTATGCACAGTTCCCGGCCTCCACCGGCAGCGAGCACGACCCGCTGCCGATCGGCGAATGGAAGATCAACACCGTCGCAACCGATCCGACCTACCACTACAACCCGGAGCTGTTCTGGGATGCCGACAAGTCGCAGTCCAAGGCCACCCTGCCGCCGGGGCCGAACAGCCCGGTCGGCACGGTCTGGATCGACCTGTCCAAGGAGCACTACGGCATCCACGGCACGCCCGATCCGGAGAAGGTCGGCAAGGCCGAGTCCTACGGCTGCATCCGTCTGACCAACTGGAGCGCGCGCGCGGTGGCCGCCGCGGTCCAGGCCGGCACGCCCGCCCAGCTGCAGGAGTGACCGCGATGCGCTGGCTGCTGGCGCTGGTGCTCGCCCTGCTGGCGGCGAACCTCGCGTGGTGGGCGTGGCGTGGGCAGGCAGGGCCGTTGTGGAGCGAGCGGCCGACGGCTGCGGTGACCGCGCCCGAAGCGCCCGTGCCCGCCCCGGGCTCGGACACGGTGCAGCCCGTGCCTGCGACCGCAGCCGTGCCCGAGGGTGCGGAGACGCCGGGCATGACGGGGGCGGCGCAAACGCGTACGGCAGCGCCGACCGCCTCCGTCGCTCCGCCCCCCGGCCGTCCGTCCGGGACCCGGGCGCCGGCGCCGACCGGCCTGCTCGTGCCGGTGCAGGGGATCGCGCCGGCGCAACTGTCCGACACCTTCGGCGATGCGCGCGGCGACGAGCGCATGCACGAGGCGCTGGACATTATGGCGCCTGCCGGTACGCCCGTGCTCGCCGTGGCCGACGGCCGCATCGAGAAGCTGTTCGACAGCGACCGCGGCGGCCTGACCATCTACCAGTTCGAGCCGAGCGGAGCCTGGTGCTACTACTACGCGCACCTGCAGTCCTACGCGCCGGGGCTTGCCGAGGGCCAGGCGGTCCGGCGCGGCGAGGTGATCGGCTACGTCGGCAGCACCGGCAATGCGGATCCGACCGCCCCGCACCTGCACTTCGCGATATTCGCGCTGACCCCCGAACGGCAGTGGTGGACCGGAACGCCGGTCAATCCGTATCCGCTGCTCATGGGCGCCGGATCGCGCTGAGTCCGGTGCCGACCCGCGCGGCCGGACGCGCGTGAGGCGGCTGCGCCCGCCGGCGCACGGATGAGCCGCGAGCGGCGTGGGCGCTGGGCCGACGGGACACGGCCGCCGGCGATTGGGCTACGCTAGGGCGGTCGTCACCCGACACAGGGCACACCATGGATGGAGTGAGGGACACCGGCGCCCGGGCAAGGCGCGCAGCGCTTGCGAAGGGGACGGCCAGCCTCTGGCGCACCTTCTGGCTGCTGGGCCTCTGCACGCTCTGGCTGACGGCCTGCGACGCGGTGCTGTCGTCGGCCGAACCGCGCTCGCGACACCAGGCCGCCCTCGAGCGCGCCTTCCCCGATCCGCGCGCGCAGGCGCTGGCGATCGCCGCCGAACAGGGCGACGCGGCCGAAGTGCGGCGGCTGATGCAGGACGAAGGCATCGATCCGGACACGGTCTTCGGCGGCCACGACGGCGGCATGCCGCTGCTGGCCTGGCCGATCTACGCGAAGAGCCCGGCCGGGCTGCGCGCCATGCTCGAGGCCGGCGCGGATCCGAATGCCAAGAAGCGCTCGCCCAGCACGCGCGGCGAGCGCTACCACGCCAACACCATGGTCTGGGCCGCGGAGAACGAGGACCCGGAGTACCTGCGCCTGCTGCTCGAGCACGGCGGCGATCCCGACACCCGCAACGGCAACGACGAAGCCCTGCTGTTCCACGCCTTCATCAAGCAGAACCAGTGGCGCAACGTGCAGCTGCTGGTGGAGCGGGGGGCGGATGTCAATATCGAAGCGTCGCCAGCTTCGACGATCCTTGCGACCTATGCGTCGATGGGCGGTTTTATGATGTCGCACTGGCTGCTGGAGCACGGCGCAGATCCGACCTTGGACTACGCTTACAGCAAGCCGGTGAAACGTCCCGACTCGCATGCCATCGAGGCGATCTTCTGGCATCCAGGAAACCCCGTCGATCCAAGTTGGCAGCGCAAATGCCAGCAATGGCTTTCGTCGCAAGGACATGAACGTCCTCCAATGCCCGAGCAATATCGCTTGATGCGGGAGCGGCTGGGTTTTCCCCATGAAGAAGCGCGGATCCCGATGCTCTGATGGCTTACGACAAGGATGTCGATATGAAACCTAACGAACGGACCGCGTTGCTTGATGAGCTCAAAGTCTCAGGCGACGCCATTGCATCTTCGTCCGCGGAGGCGCTCTCGGAGCTGTATCACGCCCGCCAGATGGCGTTGATCGCGCAGGACAGTTACGAAGCGGCCCGAAACAGCGGGGAGGCCCCTGCGGGCTGGATCCGCGCCAGCGGCGACCTTGCGGCCCTCAGGAAGCTCATACCTGATGTCGGGGTGTCGGATGAGCAACTTCGCTCGATGCTGAAACCCGACGAGTCAGGTTTTCGCGCAGAGATCTACATTCCGGATCCAACGATCCTCGGGCCCGGTTTCAAGCCGACCCTGGTGTTCAAGGGCTCCGCCGGGGAAGTCATCGGACCGGACGGAGCTTCGCGGGAGACGGCGGCCGAAGACTTTCTGGCCAACAACTTCCCTCAGTCCGTTGGGCTCAAGACGGACTACTACGACCGCGCGATGAATCTGGGAGTCTTCTTGCGGAGAAGCGGCCTCGACTTCGACATCACCGGTCACAGTCTCGGCGGCGGCATGGCGTCCGCGGCATCGGCCGTCACCGGCATGCGTGCGACGACCCACAACGCCGCCGGACTGCATCCGGAGACCGCGCGCCGCTTCGCCGCCGAGCAGGGCGGCCTGCCGCTGTACGACACCGCGCAGACGGTCACCGCGTGGCAGGTACGGGGCGAGGTGCTCAACGACGGCGTCCAGCGCGATCTCGCCGGCCTGGGGGAACGCGATCGCCGGCGGCTGGCGGGGCTGCTGGCGGATACGGCCTCGCTGCTGCGTGAACTGCCGCAGGCGCGCGAGACGCTCGAGCAGGCGATGGCCGCGCACCTGCCCGAGAACGCGCATCCCACGGTGCACGCATTCCTGGACCGGCTCGCGCGGCCCGATGCCGCCGCCCTGATCCGCGACCTGCCGCCGGCGGCCGGCGATCGCAGGCCGCCGCTGGTGGCAATGACCGAGCACGACCGCGCCCTGGTGCGGCGCGAGGAAGCGGCCTCGATGGCCGAGCTCCATCGCCTGGCCGGGCCGCTGCTGCAGGTGGCCGCGTCCACCGCCCGTGGCGCCGAACTGGGCCGTTCCGCGGGCGAACTCGTGGCGAGCGGCGGGCGGATTGCCGATGGCGGGCTGGACTGGACCGGAGCGCGCGCATCGGAGGCGTGGGCGCAGGCGGGCGACATCAGCGAACGAGGCTACCGCCTCGCCGGGATCACCGCGCAGTGGGGCGCGCAGTCGCTGGGCGACGTCGCGGGCCACTGGCGCCGGGCGCAGGCCGGGGCGGAAGCGCTGGCAGTCCAGGCCGAAGCCTGGATGGACGCGCGGCGCGAGCAGGCGGCGGCCTCGCTCACGCGGGTGGTGGGCTGGGCCGCCGGCGCCCATTCGGGCGCGACCGCCGACCGCCTCGAAGCCCAGGCCGACGGCATGGCCGCGATGCTTGAGGCGCGGGCCGCGCAGTCGCGCGCGCACGGCAAAGCCGCCGCGGCAGACGCGGTGGAGCGCGGGCGGCAATCGGCCGCCACGTTCGAAATGATCGGCGACGCGCTCGGCCAGGCCGCGCACGCGGACATCGCGCGTCGCGGCGAGGCCGCGCGTGGAGCGCTGCACGCGGTGGGCGCCCGGATGCAGGTCGCCTTCGATGCGGCCGGGGAGCCGATCGCCGCCGGCACGGGGCGCGCGCCGGCGGCAGGCGCGGCCATCGGCGCCACCACCGGCGCGATCACGGGGGCCGCGACCACCTACCGACCCGATTCCCCGTTCACCGCCTTCGACGTGACCGCCACCGTGCGGCTGTGGCGCGAGGCGCCGGCGGCGCTGCACGAATCGGTGCAGCGCCACGGCATGGCCAGCGCGATGATCCCGAGCCTGGACGCCGAGATCGCGCGCCAGGAGCAGGCCGCGCGCGCACTGCTGCGCGATCGCCGGCCCGCAGAGTCTGCGCAGGCGCCCGCACGCGAAGGCGCCGGCGAGGCCGACGCGGGTGCCCGCAGCGGTCGCGCGCCGGAGCCGGCGGGCGCGGTCCGCAACCCGCTGTGGCAGGGCGAATCGGGCCGGGCGCTGGGGCGGCTGCTGGACGCGCTGCGCGACGGCGATGCCGACCGCATCGGTGCGGCATCCGCGGACCTCCTCGATACCCGCGCCGCGCGCGACTGGCTGCAGGCGGGGGTGGCGAAGCTGGAGGCGACGCCGGCGCGGCGTTCGGCCGAACACGAAGCGCTTGCCTGCCCCGCGCCCGCGCACGCACCCGAGGCGATGCAGGCGCGTTGATCCGTTCGGCGGCGCGTCGCGTCGCGGCCCGACCCGACCGCCGCCTCGGCTCAGACTTCAGTCCAGCAGCGGCTCCAGCGCCGGCCACACGTGGTCGAGCAGCTTCGGCTGCGCGGCGACGGTCGGATGCAGGTTGTCGTCCTGGAAGGCGCCCCGGTCGAGCGCGATGGGCTCGAGCAGGAACGGCAACAGCGCGGTGTCGAACAGCTTCGCCAGATCGCGGTAGTTGCGTTCGAAGCCGGCGGTGTAGTCCGGGCCGAGGTTGGGCGGCATGCGCATGCCGACCAGCAGCACCTTCGCGCCCACATGCTGCGAGGCGCCGATCATCCGCGCCAGGTTGCGGCGCGCCTCGGCCAGCGGCAGGCCACGCAGGCCGTCGTTGGCGCCCAGCGCGATCACCACCACGCCCGGGCGATGGCGCAGCACCTCGTCGACGATCCGCGACGAGCCGCCGGCCGTGGTCTCGCCGCTGATGCTCGCGTTGACCACGCGCCAGCCGGGCTTCTCGCGCACCAGCCGCTCGCCGAGCAGCGACACCCAGCCTTCCGGCGCGGCCATGCCGTAGCCCGCCGACAGCGAATCGCCCATCACCAGCACCGTGCGCTGCGCAGGAGCGGCCGTGGCGGCCGCGGGGGTCTTGGCGAACGCCGGCAGCAGCGCCAGCAGCGCGACCAAACCGATGGCCCATTGCATCCCGCGCCGGCAGGCCGCATAACCAGCTTTCATCTGTACTCCTCGTCCGTCTCGCGCACCGGTGGCGCCTGCGGTCCACGATAACCAATCCGGAATGAACATGGCCGACGCCCCCGCGCCGCTTGCCGCTGCCCCCCGTCCCGCCCCCTCCACTCCATCCACCGCCGCTGCGCTGCAGGTCCAGGGCCTGGGCAAGCGGGTGATGCTGCCCTCGGGCGAACTGGTGATCCTCGACGGCGTGGGCTTCGACATCGCCGCCGGCGAAGTGGTCGCGGTCGTCGGCGCGTCGGGCTCGGGCAAGAGCACGCTGCTGTCGCTGCTGGCCGGACTGGATACGCCCAGCGCCGGTACGGTGACGCTCGGCGGCGATCGGATCTCCACCCTCGACGAGGACGGCCGCGCCCGCGTGCGCGGCGACCGGGTCGGCTTCGTGTTCCAGAACTTCCAGTTGCTGCCCTCGCTGACCGCGCTGGAGAACGTCATGCTGCCGCTGGAGCTGCGCGGCGATGCCGACGCCGAGGCGCCGGCGCGCGAGATGCTGCGCAAGGTCGGGCTGGGCGAGCGCCTGGGCCACTATCCGAAGCAGCTTTCGGGCGGCGAGCAGCAGCGCGTGGCGCTGGCGCGCGCGTTCGTGACCCGGCCGTCGCTGCTGTTCGCCGACGAGCCGACCGGCAACCTCGACACCAGCACCGGGCAGGCGATCATCGAACTGCTGTTCGCCATGAACGCCGAGGCCGGCACCACCCTGGTCCTGGTGACCCACGACGACCACCTCGCCGCGCGCTGCCACCGCACCCTGCGGCTGGACAGCGGGCGCCTGGTCGCGGACGAGCGCCGGTGAGCCGCGCATGAGGACGCTCGCCCTCGCCTGGCGCCAGCTGCGCCGCGACCTCAAGGCCGGCGACATCCGCATCCTCGCCGGCGCCCTGGTGCTGGCGGTGGTGGCGGTGTCCTCGGTCGGCTTCGTCACCGACCGCGCCGAGCGCGCGCTGGCGATGGAGGCCAACCGCCTGCTCGGCGGCGACGCGCTGGTGCGCGGCGACGCGCCGATCGAAGGCGCGGTGCTGGAGGCGGCATCGGCGCCCGGACTGCAGCGCACGCAGACGGTCGAACTCGACAGCATGATCCGGGTCGGCGAGGGCGGCGACGCGCGCCTGCAGCTGGGCGACCTGCGCGCGCTGGGCGACGGCTTCCCGCTGCGCGGCAGTTTCCGCATCGCCGGCGCCGACGGCGTCGAACGCGACGCGGGCGCGATCCCGGAGCCCGGCACGCTGTGGCTCAGCCGCGCCGGCGCCGACACGCTGGGCGCGCGCATCGGCGACGAGGTCGGCATCGGCACCCGCAGCTTCCGCCTCGCCGCGCTGGTGGTGCAGGAGCCGGACGCGTCGATCGACTACTTCAACGTCGCTCCCAAGGCCTTCCTCAACCTCGCCGACCTGCCGGCGACCGGGCTGGTGCAGGAAGGCAGCCGCATCCGCTACCGGCTGGTGGTGGCGGGCGACGCGGCCGCGGTCGAACGCTTCGCCGCCGCCGCGCGCGACAACCTCGGCCGCGGGCAGCGGATCGAGACCATCACCGACGCGCGTCCCGAAGTACGGTCGGCGCTGGACCGCGCCGGCCGGTTCCTCGGACTGGCCGCGCTGGTCTCGGTGGTGCTGGCCGCGGTCGCGGTGGCGATGGCCGCGCGCCGGCACAGCGAGCGGCACCTTTCGGGCGTGGCGGTGATGCGCTGCCTCGGCGCGCAGCAGCGCACCCTGGTGGGCATCCATGTCGGCGAACTGCTGCTGCTGGGGCTGATCGCCTGCACGGTGGGCGTCGCAATCGCGTTCGCGCTGCAGTGGTCGGTGGCCGGCTGGCTGGCGCAGGCGCTGAAGGTCGACATTCCGCCGGCGAGCCTGTGGCCGGCGCTGCGCGGCTATGGCGTCGGGCTGGTGGTGCTGCTGGCCTTCGGCGCACCGCCGGTGCTGGCGCTGCGCCGCGTGCCGGCGCTGCGGGTGCTGCGCCGCGACCTCGATGGCGCCGAGCCGTCGGCGTGGCTGGTCGCGCTCGCCGGCCTCGGCGGCCTGGCCGCGCTGCTGTGGTGGCAGGCCGGATCGGCCACCCTGGCGCTGTCGATGCTGGTCGGCATCGCCGCGACTCTCGCGGTGCTGGCGCTGATCGCCTGGGCGCTGATCGTGGCCGTGCGCCGGCTGCGCACGCGCCTGCGCGGCGCGCTGCGCTACGGGCTGGCGAACGTCAGCCGTCGCGCCGGCACCTCGATCGCCCAGGTCAGCGCGCTGGGTCTGGGGCTGATGGCGCTGCTGCTGCTGACCTTCGTGCGCACCGACCTGCTCGACCGCTGGCAGATGTCGCTGGCCGAGAACGCGCCCAACCGCTTCATCATCAACGTGCAGTCCGACCAGATCGGCCCGGTGCGCGAGTTCATCGCCGCGCAGGGCGTGGCCGAACCGGTGCTGTTCCCGATGGTCCGCGCGCGCCTGGTCGAGCGCAACGGCGCGCCGGTCAGCGGCGCCGACTACGAAGGCCGCAGCGGCGACGCCGACCAGGACCGGCAGGCGCAGCGGCGCGCGGAGCGCGAGTTCAACCTGTCGATGGCCGATGCCCTGCGCGACGACAACCAGGTCACCGCCGGGACGTTCTGGACCGGCACGCCGGCCTCGCCGGAGCTGTCGGTGGAAGAAGGCTTCGCCGCGGACCTGGGCTGGAAGCTCGGCGACCGGATCGCGTTCGACATCGCCGGCCAGCGCTTCGAGGCCCCGATCACCAGCCTGCGCAGCGTGGAGTGGGAAAGCTTCCAGCCCAACTTCTTCGTCGTGGCCTCGCCCGGCGCGCTCGACGGCTATCCGGCCAGCCACATCACCGCGGTGCAGGTGCCGCCGGAGCGCAACCGCTTCACCGCCGAGCTGGTGCAGGCGTTCCCGAACCTGTCGGTGATCGACGTCGACGCGGTGCTGGCGCAGGTGCGCTCGACCGCTGACCAGGTCTCGACCGTGGTCCAGGTGGTGTTCTGGTTCTCGCTGCTGGCGGGCGTGCTGGTGCTGCTGGCGGCGGTGAGCGCCAGCCAGGACGAGCGCCTGCTGGAAGGCGGGGTGATGCGCGCGCTCGGCGGCAGCCGCCGTCAGCTGCGCATGGCGCAGGTGTCGGAGTTCGCGGCGATCGGGCTGCTCGCCGGGCTGGTGGCGGCGATCGCGGCCTCGGTGCTGGCTGGCGTGATCGCGACCCAGGTGTTCGACCTGCCGTGGCGGCAGAACTGGACCCTGGCGGTCGTGGGCAGCGCCGTCGGCGTCGCCATGACCCTGCTGGCGGGGCTGTTCGCGACCCGCAAGGTGCTCGACGCGCCGCCGTCGGCGACGCTGCGCGAACTGCAGGGGTGAGTGCGGTGCAGCCGATCGCATTCACGCTGGAGGGCGACTTCGTCGAGCTGCACCAGCTGCTCAAGCTGTGCGGACTGGTCGACAGCGGCGGCGCCGGCAAGGCGCTGGTCTCGAGCGGGGCGGTGCAGGTCGATGGCGAGGTCGAAATGCGCCGCACCTGCAAGATCCGCGCGGGGCAGACGGTGGACGCGGGCGGCGTGCGGATCGTGGTGGTGGCGCAGCCCTGATCGCGATGATCCGCGTGGCCCACCCCGTCGCCTGCGCATTTCGCGTCACACCGTCCAGGTAAGCGCAGCCCGACTGGGCCTGCGTGACCGTTGCGGCCCGACGCGTGAGTGACGAGGCTGCGATCCCCGGATGCGGCCGTTGGCCTTATCCGGGCTACGCGAGCAGGCATGCGTAGCCCGGGTAAGCGAAGCGCACCCGGGGGGGCAGGCGGCATGAGCCGCCCGCCAGAGCGAAACGCACTCGGAACGAGGCGAATGCGACCTGTGCGACCGCGATCCCCGGATGCGGCCTTCGGCCTTATCCGGGCTATGCGATGGCGAACGAGGTGGGACTGCGTAGCCCGGGTAAGCGAAGCGCACCCGGGGGCAATCACCATGCATCTCGCGGTTCAGCGCAGCGCACCCGGCATGTGGCCTGTGGCTTGGGGCTCGCGGCTCAAGGCCCGCGTCGCCGGCATGCCGGCAATTCCCGGATGTGGCTTGTGGCCATATCCGGGCGACGGACAAACGACTCAGCCCGCCTGCACGCACGCGGCATCACGGATCCCGCCGAACCCGCCGCGCGCGCCTCAGCCCTCCCAGCGCCGCAGCACCAGGCTGGCGTTGGTGCCGCCGAAGCCGAAGCTGTTCGACAGCACGGTGCGCAGGTCGGCCTCGCGGCTCTCGCGGGCGAGCGGCAGGCCCTCCGCTTCGGGATCGACGGTGTCCACGTTCGCCGAGCCGGCGATGAAGCCGCGCTGCAGCATCAGCAGGCAGAAGATCGCCTCGTGCACGCTGGTCGCGCCGAGTGAGTGGCCGGTGAGCGACTTGGTCGAGGAGAACGGTGGCATCGCCTCGCCGAACACCGCGCGCATCGCGCGCAGTTCGCTGACGTCGCCGACCGGGGTCGAGGTGCCGTGGGTGTTGATGTAGTCGATGCCGCCGTCGAGGCCTTCGATCGCCATGCGCATGCACGCGATCGCGCCGTCGCCGGACGGCGCCACCATGTCCACGCCGTCGGAGCTGGCGCCGAAGCCGACCAGTTCGCCGAGGATGGTCGCGCCGCGCGCCTGCGCGTGCTCCAGGCTCTCGAGCACCAGGGCGCCGCCGCCGCCGGCGATCACGAATCCGTCGCGGTCGGCGTCGTAGGCGCGCGAGGCGCGTTCCGGGGTGTCATTGTACTTGCTCGACAGCGCGCCCATGCCGTCGAACAGCATGGCCATGCCCCAGCTGACTTCCTCGCCGCCGCCGGCGAACACCACGTCCTGCAGCCCGGCCTGGATCTGCTGCGCGGCCACGCCGATGCAGTGTGCCGAGGTCGCGCAGGCCGAGGCGATCGAATAGTTGAGGCCCTTCACGCCGAACGCGGTGGCCAGGCACGCCGAAACCGTCGAGCTCATCGTGCGCGTGACCTGGTACGGCCCCACGCGCCGGATGCCGCGCGTGCGCAGGGTGTCGGCCGATTCGATCTGGTTGGTCGGCGAGCCGCCGCCCGAGCCCATGATCAGGCCGGTGCGCGGGTTGGACACCTGCGCCTCGTCCAGGCCCGACTGCGCGATCGCGTCGCGCAGCGCAACAAAGGCATAGGCCGCCGCGTCGCCCATGAAGCGGCGCAGCTTGCGGTCGATCAGGGCTTCGAGGTCGAGCTGCGGCACGCCCGAGACCTGGCTGCGTAGCCCCATCTCCGCGTAGACCGGATCGGCGCGGATGCCGGGCCGGCTGTCGCGCAGGGCGCCGGTCACGGTCTCCAGGTCGTTGCCGATGCACGAGACGATGCCCATGCCGGTGACCACCACGCGACGCCCGCCGGAATTCAGGCTCATGCCGCACCGCCCTCCTGCGCTTCGCTGCGCTGGAACAGGCCCACGCGCAGATCGCTGGCGGTGTAGATCTCGGTGCCGTCGCAGTACATGCGCGCATCGGCGATGGCCATGATCAGCCGGCGCTTGATCAGGCGCTTGATGTCGATCTCGTAGCGCACCAGCTTCGCGTCGGGGCCGACCTCGCCGGTGAACTTCACCTCGCCGGCGCCAAGCGCGCGGCCGCGGCCGGGCAGGCGCTGCCAGGTGAGGTGGAATCCGACCAGCTGCCACATCGCGTCCAGGCCCAGGCAGCCGGGCATCACCGGGTCGCCCTGGAAGTGGCACTGGAAGAACCAGAGGTCCGGGCGGATGTCGAGCTCGGCCTCGACCCGGCCCAACCCGTGGGCGCCGCCGTCGTCGTCGATGTGGGTGATGCGGTCGAACATCAGCATCGGCGGCAGCGGCAGCCGGCCGCTGCCGGGATCGAACAGGGTGCCTTCGCCGGAGGCGATCAGTTGTTCGTAGCTGAATGCATCCTTCATCGGGCCGGGCGACTCGCGTGCGGGTGGCCGCGAAGTATCGCGGAATTGCCGTGCAGGTGCCGTACGCGGGGGTAGGTTGGCGGCTGGAGCCGCCCGATTCCGACCAAAGTCGCAGCCCGGCCCCCGCGCGGGCGGAGGCCGGACCGGGCGCCGGCTACTTCGCGCGGCGGGCGATGTAGTAGGCGGCGAGGTTGCCCAGGCCCGTGGCCGCCAGCAGGATCGCGAACAGGCCGGGCGAAGCCTCGGTCCAGTCGAATGCTTCGACCAGGCCGAAGCCGAGCGCCAGCGCGACCAGGATCACGCCCCAGCGCAGCGATGCCTGGCGGCGCCGGGTCTCCTCGCCTTCGATCAAGGTGCGCAGCATGTCCTCGGAGCCGTTGGACTGCAGCATCTGCTTGCGGGCACGGGCATCGACCACGGCCTTGATCGCCAGGTAGACGCAGATGAACAGGGTGATGGGGATGAAGACTTCGAGATTCATGGCGGCAGTCCGGTGATGTGGTCGGGAACAGCGGGTTCGGGACAGGAGATACCGGGCATGCGCCGGCGGTTGCAGTGCGCCCGCCCGCCCGGACGTACGCGGCGCCGGCCGGTGCCGCGCGCGCCGTCGCCGGTCGCCGCCTCGCCCGGCAGGCCCCGTGCCGCTGCGCCGTGTGGCGGCATGCGCGCAGGCGATCCCCCGGCCGGAAACGTGGCCGGTTCGCCGGATCGACCGGCACGCCCGGCCGCCGCTGTCCCCACCATCCGCCCTTGCAACCGCCCGCGCCCCGGGCGTATCCCTGTCCGCAATGACCGCCGCCGCCACCGCCCCGGACCCCCTGCAGGCCGACCGTGCCCTGGTCGCGGCCGTGCTCGACGGCGCGCCGGGCGCGTTCGAGCGGCTGGTGCGCGAGTACCAGGGCCTGTGCTGGCATGTGATCGACCGCATGGTGCGCCATCCCGACGACACCCGCGAGCTGTGCCAGGAGGCGTTCCTGCGGGTGCACCAGGCGCTGCACCAGTACCGCGGCGAGAGCGCGCTGAAGTCGTGGATCGCGCAGGTGGCCTATTCGGTGGCCAAGCGGCACCTGGAGAAGAAGCGGATTCCGATCGCCGAGGTGGCCGGGGAGGGGGACGGGCTGTCGCTGCTCGACCGGGTCGACGACGGTTTCGACCTGGAATCGGCGACGTCCGACGAGGAGGCGGTGGCGCTGCTGCACGCGGCCATCGAGCGGCTGCCGCCGCTGCAGCGCACGCTGCTCACGCTGTATCACCTGGAGGAACTGCCGATCGGCGAGATCTCACGGATCACCGGACTCGCCGAAGGTACGATCAAGAGCCACCTGTTCCGCAGCCGCAAGCAGCTGCGCGGCCTGCTGGAACCGAGCCTGGGAGTCTTCGCCGCATGAACACCTCACCTCCCGATCCCCGCGCGCCGTCGGAGCGCGACTGGCTGGCGCAGGAGCGCATGCTCGCGGGCGCCGGCGACCGGCGCGATGCCCTGCTCGCGCGCGCGCTGCGCACGCCCATCGGCTCCGGGCCGCCGCCCGGGTTCGCGGCCGCCGTCGCGCGCGCGGCGGCCGCGGCGCCGGCGTCGCAGTCGCTGCCCGACGCCGGCCTCGAGCGCGGCCTGCTGCAGACCCTGCTGGGACTGATGGGCGCCGTCGGCATCGGCGCCCTGGCGCTGTACGGCCCGCAGTGGTGGATGCTGGTGCGCGAGGCCTTCGGGCCGGCCGGCGCGCAGTGGGGCCTGGTCGCCGGCGGCTGCCTGCTGCTGTCCTGGCTACCCACGGCCGCGCGCTGGCTGGCGCGGGACGCGAGGCCGACGGCTGTGGCGTGAAGGGCACGCGCCGGCGACGCGTCAGCGCTCGCCGCTGGCGCCCGGGGGCGAATCGGTCGTTGATCGCATTGGCGTGACGGGCGGCGCGATCAGGACCGCGTCTCCATCGGGAGAATCCGACGACGCGTTGGACCGTGGACGATGGGAGGTGCGACGACGCACGCAGGATTGCGCTGGGCCCGGGCTGCCTGCTCGATCCACCGCCGTCCCGCGCGGCGCACCGGCGACGATGTCGCCTCGGCGTCATCGCCGTCGACATCACTGGAGCTACGGAAGGTGGCCGCGCCACGCCCCGGGCGTAGCGCGGCCCGGAGGGGCGCGTCAGTCCACGCGCTGGAGTTCGGTATCGAAGCGACGCGGGTAGCCGCGTTCATCGCTGATGCGCAGCACTTCGTCGGGGTCGGAATCGGGCGCGCCGTAGATCGCGCACGCCACGCCGCCGTTGCCGCGGCCGACGGCATGCAGCCGGTAGCGCGACTGGCCGCTGCCGGTCTCGGGTGGATAGTGGCGCGGCGGTTCCTTGCCGTCGAGGTCGAGTTCGCTGTTGTCGATGAGTCCGCCGACGAACAGTGCGCGCATGGAATGCTCCTCTGGTTGGGGTGCTCCCTCATCGACAGCGTGCCGGGCGGGATGTTCCCGCAGGGTCAAGGCGGCGTGCGCAGCGCGTTGCGGGCGGAAGCGGCGTCGCGCCCCCGGTAGAATCTGCGGCCCGTCGTCCGCCCGCCGCCATGTCCGATCCCGCCCTCGATGCGCTGATGCTGCCGTTCGCCGACCGGCGCCTGGCCTGGCCGGACGCGGGCGCGCTGTTCCTGCGCGCGCGCGAGGGCGCGGCGCTGCATGCGCATGCGCCGCGCGCCGGACTGGTGTGCGAACAGTCGTTCCGGCCCGAGCACGACTCGCTCCAGCGCGCCGGTTTCACGGTTCAGGCGCAGGGCGAGGACACGGCGCCCCTGGTGCTGGTGCTGCCGCCGCGCCAGCGCGACGAGGCGCGGGCGCTGCTGGCCGAGGCCGTGGCGCGGACCGCGCCGGGCGGCACGGTGGTGGCGTCGATGCCCAACGACGCCGGCGCGCGCTCCGGCCAGGCCGACTTCGAGGCCCTGCTGGGACCGGCGAGCGTGCTCAGCAAGCACAAGTGCCGCGTGTTCTGGGCCGAGGCGACGCATGCGGATGCGGCGCTCGCGCAGCGGTGGCGGGCGCTGGACGCGCCTCGGCCGATCCTGGACGGGCGCTGGACCAGCCGCCCGGGCGTGTTCGCGTGGGACCGGATCGACCCGGCCTCCGCCCTGCTGGCCGCGCACCTGTTGCCGACGCTGTCCGGCCACGGCGCCGACCTCGGCGCGGGCTGGGGCTTCCTGTCCAGCGAGGTGCTCGCGCGCTGCCCGGCGGTCACCGCGCTGGACGTGGTGGAAGCCGAGCAGCGCGCGCTCGACTGCGCCCGCGCCAACCTGCAGGCGCATGCCGCGCGGGTGGCGCTGGAATTCCGGTGGCTCGACGTCACGGCGGGGTTGCCCGCGCGCTACGACTTCATCGTCACCAACCCCCCGTTCCACGCCCTGCGCGGCGAGCCGCGGCCCGACCTCGGGCGCGCGTTCATCGCCGCGGCCGCCAACGCGCTGCGGCCCGGCGGCGCGCTGTGGCTGGTGGCCAACCGCCAGCTGCCGTACGAGGAGATGTTCGACGCGCGGTTCGCCAGCGCACGCCTGGTCGCCCAGCAGGGCGGGTTCAAGGTGGTCGAGGCGGTGCGCGGCCGATGAGCGATCCGTCCGCCGCGCCGGTGGCCAAGCTGGTGCGCCACATCGCCAACCTCGGCTACGGCAGCCGCCGGCAGGTGCAGGCGCTGTTCCGCGAGGGCCGCATCACCGATCCCGACGGCGACGTGCTGTACGCCGATGATCGCGTCGCGCATGCGGTGGTGCGCATCGACGGTGAGCCGCTCGACCCGCCGCCCGGCCTGGTGCTGATGCTGCACAAGCCGGTCGGCACCACCTGTTCGACCCGGGATCCCGGCCGGCTGGTCTACGACCTGCTGCCGCCGCGCTTCCGCCAACGCGACCCGCAGCTGTCCACCGTCGGCCGCCTGGACCGCGACACCAGCGGACTGCTGCTGCTGACCGACGACGGCCAGCTGCTGCACCGGATCATCGCGCCGAAATCCAACCTGCCCAAGGTGTACGAAGCGACGCTGGCGCAGCTGCTGCGCGGAGACGAGGCGGCGCTGTTCGCCAGCGGCACGCTGCTGCTGGACTCGGAGCGCACGCCGCTGAAGCCGGCGACGCTGGTGCCGCTGGAGGCCACCCGCGCGCGGCTGGTGCTGACCGAAGGCCGCTACCACCAGGCGCGGCGCATGTTCGCGGCGGTGGGCAACCACGTGGTCGCGCTGCACCGTGCGCAGGTGGGAGGCCTCACGCTGGGCGACCTGCCCGAAGGCCGCTGGCGCGCGCTCGACGCCGGCGACCTGTCGCGGCTGTTCGAAGGTGCCGCGCCATGAGCGCGGTCGCGCCGCTGCCGTGGCGGCCGGATGCGGTCGTGTTCGACATGGACGGGCTGATGCTCGACAGCGAGCGCGCGATCACCGACTGCATGACCCGCGCCGCGGCCGAGGCCGGCCACGACCTGCCCGCCGGCCTGTGGCTGGAGATGGTGGGCACGGGCGATGCCGCCTGCCGCGCCATGCTCGCCGACCGCCTGGGCGAGGTCGCGGCCGACGCCCTGCTGGACCACGCCGGCGCGCTGTACACCGAGGTGGTGGACGCCGGCGTGCCGCATCGGCCGGGCCTGCTCGACCTGCTCGACTGGCTGCAGGCCGCCGGCATCCCGCGCGCGGTCGCCACCTCCACCCGGCGCCCGCTGGCGCTGCGCAAGCTGCGGCGCGCCGGCCTGCTGGAGCGCTTCCATGCGATCTGCACCAGCAGCGATGTCGCCCATCCCAAGCCCGCGCCCGACGTCTACCTGCTGGCGGCGGCGCGGCTCGGGGTCGCGCCGGCGCGCTGCCTGGTGCTGGAGGATTCGCCCACCGGCGTGCGCGCCGCGCTGGCCGCGGGCATGACCCTGGTGCAGGTGCCCGACCTGGTGGCCCCGGACGAGGCGGTGCGCGCGCTGCGCCACCGCATCGTCGAGTCGCTGGG
Organism: Luteimonas rhizosphaericola; assembly: GCF_029888045.1. Lineage (GTDB taxonomy): Bacteria > Pseudomonadota > Gammaproteobacteria > Xanthomonadales > Xanthomonadaceae > Luteimonas > Luteimonas rhizosphaericola. Next base: position 282,203 of record NZ_JARXRN010000028.1, read on the forward strand.
CGAGGCGCAGCGGCTGCTCGAGGCCTGCGTGGGTCCGGACACGCGCGATTCCTGAGCAAGGCGTCCGGATCGATCGCATCGCATGGCGCGGCGCGAACGGGAGCGGCGCGGCGTGCGTGGCTGCGCGCGCGGGGCGGCCACGCGCAGCGCGCGGCTAGGGCGCGTCCGCGCGCCCGGGCCGGCCGGCGTCGCCGTCGTCCAGCAGCGCCTGCCAGCCGTCGAAGCCGAGCGCGCGCACGGTGGCGATGTTGCGCTCGATGATCGCGTCGGGGTCGGGATAGGCGGCCACCGCGCGATCCACGCTGTCCTCGCGCAGCAGGTGCAGGATCGGATAGGGCGCGCGGTTGGTGAGGTTGGCCGGATCGTCGCCGGGCGTGTCGGCGAAGCGGTAGTCCGGGTGGAAGCTGGCCACCTGCAGCACGCCGTCCAGCTCCATCGCCTCCACCAGTGCGTCGGCATCGCCCAGGAAGTCGTTGTAGTCGAGGAAGTCGCCCAGCACCTGCGGATGCACCAGCAGGGTGGTGTCCACCAGGTCGGCCGCGGTGTCGCGCAGCAGCGCGAGTTCCTCGCCCAGCTGTTCGAGCAGGGCGCGCTCGGTGCTGGCGTCGCTGACCACGATCCGCACCTGGCCCTTCGCCACGACCGCCTTGGCGAACGGGCACAGGTTCAGGCCGATCACCGCGCGGTCCAGCCAGCGCCGGACCCGCGCCTCGACCTGCGCGGGATCGAGGGGGGCGTCAGTCACGGAAGTTGTCGAACTGCAGCGGCAGGCCGAAGTCCTCGCCGCGCAGCAGCGCGATCGCGGCCTGCAGGTCGTCGCGCTTCTTGCCGGTCACGCGCAGCTTGTCGCCGTTGATCTGGCTGTCGACCTTGATCTTCGCGTCCTTGAGCTTGCCCTGGATCTTCTTCGCCAGGTCGCGCTCGATGCCCTGGCGCACCGTGACCTTCTGACGTGCGCCGGCGACGTTGGTGTCGATGTCGCCGAACTCCAGGCAGCGCGCGTCGATCTTCCGCGCGATCAGGCGCGCGCGCAGGATGTCGGTCATCTGCTGCAGCTGGAACTCGCTCGGCGCCGACTGCGTGATCACCGCGTCCTCGCGCACGAAGCTCGCGTCCACGCCCTTGAAGTCGAAGCGCGTCGACAGCTCGCGGTTGGCCTGGTCCACGGCGTTGATCAGTTCGTGGGTATCCACTTCGGAAACGATGTCGAAGGAAGGCATGGCGGTCCGGTGTCGGTGGCGGGAGGGCCGGCGCGAGCGGTCTGCGCGGAGGCGCGGCCCGTCGCAGCGTCCGCCCACGCGGGTCGGTCGTGCGCGGCGCTGCTGGCGCGGACATCCCGGCGCGGGCGTCGCGCACAAGGGTACTCCATGGTTGCGCACGCAACGGATGCGCGGCCGGCAGCGAGCCCGTACCGTGTCGCGGCGCCGCTTCCGGCGCGCCTGTCGTCCGCGCGTGCATCCATCCCCCACCATCGGCATCGTCGGCAGCGCGGGCACCTACGGGCGCTGGCTGCAGGCCTTCTTCGCCCGTCGCATGGGCCTGCGCGTGCTCGGGCACGACCCCGGCGACGCGAACAGCGACGCGCCAGATGCGCTGCTCGACCAGGCCGACGTGCTGCTGTTCGCCACCCCCATCCGCGTTACCGCCGCGCTCATCGACGACTACGTGCGCCGGTCGGCGGGACGCGAGGCCGGGCGCCTGTGGCTGGACGTGACCTCGATCAAGCAGGGCGCGGTGGAAGCGATGCTGCGCTCGCGCGCCGAGGTGGTCGGCCTGCATCCGATGACCGCCCCGCCCAAGGCGCCGACCATGAAGGGCCGCGTGGTGGTGGTGTGCGAGGCGCGGCTGGACCGCTGGCGGCCGTGGGTGCAGTCCCTGCTGGAGGCGCTGGAAGCCGAATGCGTGCACGCCAGCGCCGAGCGCCACGACCAGATGATGGCCCTGGTGCAGGCGATGGTGCACGCCTCGCACCTGGCCCAGGCTGGGGTGCTGGACGAGTACGCCGGCCGGCTCGGCGGGCTGGGCGCGATCATGCCCTTCCGCTCCGCCTCGTTCGAACTCGATGCGGCAATCGCCGCGCGCATCCTCTCGCTCAATCCGGCGATCTACGAGGAGATCCAGTTCGGCAACACGCATTCGGCCGAGGTGCTCGACCGCCTGCTGGCGCAATTGACCGAACTGCGCGACCTGGTGCGCGCCGGCGACGACGCGGCGCGCACGCGCTTCCGCGAGCGCTTCCTGCGCAGCCGCGAGGCCTTCGGGCCGCAGGCGCTGGCCGACGGCAACTACGCCTACGAACGCGTGGGCTACCTGCTGGCCGACCTGGTGGGGCCGCGCTACACCAGCGTGCACCTGCCCGAGGACCGCGCCGGTTCGCTGTGCACCCTGCTGCACGTGTTCGAGCGCCATGGCGTGAGCCTGGAATCGATCCACTCCTCGCGCACCCCCGGCGGCGAGGTGCACTTCCGCATCGGTTTCGTACGCGGGACCGACGCCGCGGCGCTGGCGCGCGCCGTGACGGAGATCGACGCCAGCGGCGTCGGGCGCGTGCTGGAAAGCGGCTGAGGTCCGGGCGCGGGTGCCGCATCCGCGCCAGCCCGTCGGGGAATGACGCCGCAACTTGCGTACCCCGGTCCGCACCGTGGCGCCGGGCACGACGGCAGCGGTTGCCGGTGGCGGCGCATGGCATCGCGCAGGGCAGGGCGCGCCGGGCGCCGGCCACGGATGCGGCATCATGCGCATCCCGTCGAGGGCCGATGCCTGCCATGTCCATCCCTGCCGCTCCCATGATCGTCAGCGCCCGTCCCCGCGCCGGTGTCGGTGCGTCGTCGGCGTCGGTCGTGATCGGGTCTGCGCGAGGTCCCGTCCGGGGTCGGGCCGTATGCCCGCGTCCGCGCCCGTGAGCGCGGCGATCGAACCGCGCCCCGGCGCCGCGGCGGCCTGGATGCTGGCCGCTGGTCTTCTGTTCGCCGGCATGGACGCGGGCATGAAGTGGATCTCCACCGACTACCCGCCGTTCCAGGTCGCCACGCTGCGCAGCCTGTCGGCGCTGCCGCTGGTGCTGGCGTGGATCGCGTGGCGCGGGCGCGCCGGCACCCTGCTGCGCGTGCACTGGCGGCTGCACCTGCTGCGCGGGCTGCTGGGCGTCGGGATGATGGTCGGTTTCGTCTACGGCCTGGCGCGGATGCCACTGTCGACCGCCTACACGATCGTGTTCGTCGCGCCGCTGATGGTGACCGCGCTGGCGGTGCCGTTCCTGGGCGAAAAGGTGGGGCCGCGGCGCTGGGCGGCGATCGGGGTCGGCCTGCTCGGCGTGCTGGTGGTGCTGCGCCCGACCGGCGAGGGCGTGGCGACCGTGGCCGGGCTGGCGGTGGTGTTGGCGGCGCTGAGCTACGCGATCGCCGCGATCACCGTGCGCAAGCTGGCGCTGCGCGACAGCCCCGAGGCGATGGTGTTCTGGTTCCTGGTGCTGCTGGGCGCGTTCGCGGGCGCGGTGGCGGCGTTTGACTGGCATCCGGTGCAGCGCGTCCACTGGCCGGTGATCGCGGCCATCGGCGTCACCGGCGCGCTCGGGCAGGTCGCGCTGACCCACGCGTTCCGCCTCGGCGAGGCCAGCCAGATCGCGCCGCTGGAATACGCCGCGCTGGTGTGGGTGGTGCTGCTCGACCTGGTGGTGTGGCAGGCGCTGCCCGATGGCGCCACCTGGCTGGGCGCGGCGATCATCATCGCCAGCGGCCTGTACCTGATCCGCCGCGAGCGCATCGTCGGCGGTCAACGCCCGGACGACGCCGCGCAGACCCCGCCACCCTGACCTCCGATGCCCCTGCTGCTGCTGCCGTTCGTGCTGTTGCTGCTGCTGGCCCTGCTGCTGGTGCTGTGGCCGGTCGGCCTGTGGATGCGTTGGCGCACCGGGCGGGCGCGGCGGCGTGCGCAGCCGCTGATGGTGTCGTTCAATGCCTGGGCGCTGCTGGGCTCGGCGCTGATGCTGCTCGCGGTCGGCGCGATGGCCACGGTCTGGATCGACGGCGCCGCGCTGCACGTGGCGAGCGGGCTGCTGGCCGGCGTGGCGCTGGGCGGGCTCGGGCTGCGGCTGGCGCGGCTGGAGGCCGGCGACGGGCGCCTGCACTACACCGCGCATGCGGGCCTGACCGGGGCGCTGCTCATGCTGGTCGCCGCGCGGGTCGCGCTGGCGGCGTGGCAGGCCTGGCATCGCGCGGTCGAGGGCGTGCCGGCGCCCGTGCCCTGGCCGTGGCTGGCGGATCCGGCCAGCCTGTGGGCGATGGGCGGACTGCTGCTGGGCTACCACCTCGGCTTCGCGTGGACGCTGCGCGGCCGTCTGCGGCGGCTGGGCATGCTGCGGCGCCGCTGATCGGCGCAACGTGAGCCGGATACGACAACGGGCCCGAACAGGGCCCGTTGCCGCAGACATCCGCGCAGCCAGTCAGGCCTGCGCGGTCAGGCGCGTCAGAAGCGCGCGCCCAGGCCGATGCCGACCGTCCACGGGTTGTAGCGCACGTCCCGCTCGACGGTCTGACCGGCGAGCTTCGCATCGGCGTCGCCGTGCAGGTAGCGCGCGTCGGCGCGCGCGAACCAGGTCGGGTTGATGTTCATGTCCACGCCCACCGTGCCGATCGCGCCCTTGGGCGAGGTCAGGCCCACGTGCGAGCCGTCGGCGGTGGCGATGTCCTCGTCGCTGATGTTGGTCTGGTGGTAACCCAGGCCCACGAACGGACGGAATGTCTGGTCCGCATCACCGAAGTGGTACTGGCCGCTCAGCGCGATCGGCTGCGAGTCGACGGTACCGATCTTGCCGCCATCGCCGCGCACGCGGTGGTTGAACTTGTCGGCCGCGCCCCAGAGTTCCACGCCGATGTTGTCGGTGACGTGGTAGGTGGCGCTCAGGGTCGGGGCGACGTCGCCGTCGGCGTCGATGCGCGCGCCGGGCAGCGGGTCGGAGTCGGGCTGCAGGATCGTGGCGCTGCCGACGACCGAAAAGCGCTTGCCGGACGCGGTGTCGCCGCCGTCCTGCGCGAACGCGGCCGGGGCGGCGATGAAGGAAGCGATGGCGGTGGTGAGGGCAATGGAACGCAAGGACTTCATGGGGGACTCCTCATATGGTTGTGGTGCTGCTTTCGCCGTTGAGGTGGGCGATGCCCCTTGGGGGGCGGGCACAACCTAGCGATGCGCGAATGAACCGACCCGATGTCACGCGCTGAACTGGGGACACGCATGCGGCCGGTGTTCATCGCGGTGATGGCAGGCGCGGTCGACGTGACGAAGGCCTTCAGCCTCGGGGCCCGAACCGCGCGCGCTGCGGCGATGGATCACTCCGCATTGACGGCGTCGGGCCCGAACGATGTGAAGACACGCATCCGGCGGCGGGCGGCACCGGATCGAGGTTTCATCCGCAACCATGCGCGGACCCGCGCATGTGTGCGTCGGCGGAGCAAGGCCGTCCTGTTTCCGCGCATACCGTCCGTTGCCGCCGCCGCTGACGACGGCGTGTGGGCGCTTCCGACGTCCACCGGGCGCGTACGGACGCCCGCGCGTCCGCCACGGTTGGCGAGCGGGGGACATGCGGACACAATAGGAATCCCCTTGCCGCTGGAGAGGGCCGTATGGCCGACCTGAAAGAGTCCCGCGTCCCCGATATCGGCGGATACGACGATGTCCCCGTGATCGAGGTGCTGGTGGCGGTCGGCGACAGGGTCGAGAAGGACCAGGGGCTGGTCACGCTCGAATCGGACAAGGCGACGATGGAAGTGCCGGCCGAATTCGGGGGCGTGGTCAAGGAACTGAAGGTCAAGGTCGGCGACACGCTGTCGGAAGGCGGCGTGGTCGCGGTGATCGAGGCCGCGTCGGAGTCTGCCCCGGCCGCGGATCCGAAGCCGGCGGCGGAGGCCAAACCTGCGCCGGCCGCGCCCGCTCCCGACAAGGCGAAGGAACCCGATCCGGCGGTGGAGCCGGTGGCGACCGGATCGAAGCCCGACCGCCTCGCCCAGGCCTCGATCGACGCCCAGGCGGGCAAGGCGCCGCCGCAGGGCGCGCCGCCGGTGCGGTTCGAGGCCGAGGCGCTCATTCCCGGCAAGGTGCCCTACGCGAGCCCGGCGGTGCGGCTGTTCGCGCGCGAACTGGGCGTGGACTTGGCGCAGGTGACCGGCACCGAGAAGGGCGGCCGGATCACGAAGGAAGACGTGCAGAAGTTCGTCAAGGGCGTGCTGTCGGGCGCGACCGCCGCGCCGGCCGCCGCCGGCGGTGGTGGCGGCAGCGGCCTCAACCTGCTGCCGTGGCCGAAGGTCGACTTCTCCAAGTTCGGCGAGGTCGAGGAGAAGCCGCTGTCGCGGATCAAGAAGATCTCCGGCGCGAACCTGGCGCGCAACTGGGCGATGATCCCGCACGTCACCCAGCACGACGACGCCGACATCACGGATCTCGAAGCGCTGCGGGTGCAGCTCAACAAGGAAGAGGAGAAGAGCAAGTCCGGCGTCAAGCTGACCATGCTCGCCTTCCTGATCAAGGCAAGCGCCAATGCGCTGGCGAAGTATCCCGACTTCAACGCCTCGCTCGACGCCGCCGGCGAGACGCTCACGCTCAAGAAGTACTTCCACATCGGCTTCGCCGCCGACACGCCCAACGGCCTCGTGGTGCCGGTGGTGCGCGACGTCGACAGGAAGGGCGTGCTGCAGATCGCGCAGGAGATGGGCGAGCTGGCGAAGAAGGCCCGCGACGGCAAGCTGGGCCCGGCCGAGATGTCGGGCGGCTGCTTCTCGATCAGCTCGCTCGGCGGCATCGGCGGCACCAGCTTCACGCCGATCGTCAACGCGCCGGAAGTCGCGATCCTGGGCGTGTCGAAGTCGTCGATGAAGCCGGTGTGGGACGGCAAGCAGTTCGTGCCGCGCCTGGTGCTGCCGCTGTCGCTGAGCTACGACCACCGCGTGATCGACGGCGCCGCCGCCGCACGCTTCACCGCCTACCTCGCGCAGTTGCTGGCGGACATGCGCCGGGTGCTGCTGTAGGACGCACCGCGGCGGGTCCCGCGCGCCGCGGGCGCGCAGGCGCCGCCGCCCGGGCCTTTCGCCCCGCCGCCCGAGTCACGCCAGCGATGGCGATCCACATCATCTAGCGAGGCCAAGCATGGCGAACACCATTGAAGTGAAGGTCCCCGACATCGGCGGCTACGAGGACGTGCCGGTGATCGAGGTGCTGGTCGCGGTCGGCGACACGGTCGCCAAGGACCAGGGCCTGGTCACGCTGGAGTCGGACAAGGCGACGATGGAAGTACCCGCGTCCGCCGCGGGCGTGGTGAAGGAACTGAAGGTCAAGGTCGGCGACACGCTGTCCGAAGGCGCGGTGGTGGTGGTGCTCGAGGCCGAAGGCGGTGCAGCCTCGGCCGATGCCGGCAAGCCGGCGGCGCCGCCCGCGTCGTCCCCTGCGCCCCCGCGCGACGCGCCCGCCGCCGACAGGCCCGCGCCGTCCCCGCAGCCGGCCGCGGGCGCCGCGTCCGCGGGCTCGGGCGGCCGGGTCGAGGCGACGGTGCCCGACATCGGCGGCTACAGCGACGTGCCGGTGATCGAGGTGCTGGTCGCGGTCGGCGACACGGTGGCCAGGGACCAGGGCCTCGTCACGCTGGAATCGGACAAGGCGACGATGGAGGTGCCGTCCACGGCCGCCGGCGTGATCGCCGAACTGCGGGTCAAGGTGGGCGACACGCTCTCGGAAGGCGCGGTGGTGGCGGTGATCGAAACCGGCGAGGCATCCGTGTCTGCCGAATCGTCCGCGCCTTCGTCGGGACAGAAGGTCGCGCCTGGCAGCAAGCCGCCGGTCGCGCCGTCGCCGCGCGCGCCGGCCGAACCCGAACCGCTGCAGGCGGCGGGCCCCAGCGGCCGCCAGGCCGATGTCGAATGCCGCGTGCTCGTGCTCGGCGCCGGCCCCGGCGGCTACACCGCCGCGTTCCGCGCGGCGGACCTGGGCCTGGATACCGTCCTGGTGGAGCGCTACGCCGCGCTCGGTGGCGTCTGCCTCAACGTGGGCTGCATCCCGTCCAAGGCGCTGCTGCATGCGGCCGACGTGATCGAACAGGCCAGCCACGCGAGCGAATACGGCGTCGACTTCGGCAAGCCGAAGATCGCGCTCGACAAGCTGCGGACGTACAAGGAAAAGGTGGTCGGCCAGCTGACCAAGGGCCTGGCCGGCATGGCCAAGCAGCGCAAGGTGCGGGTGGTGCAGGGCACCGGCCGCTTCGTGTCGGCCAACGAACTGGAGGTCGCCGGCGACGACGGCAAGACCCAACTTCTGCGCTTCGAGCAGTGCATCATCGCCGCCGGTTCGCAGGCGCTCAAGCTGCCCGGCTTCCCGTGGGACGACCCGCGGGTGATGGATTCGACCGACGCGCTCGAGCTGGCCGACGTGCCTTCGAGACTGCTGGTCGTCGGCGGCGGCATCATCGGGCTGGAGATGGCCACCGTGTACCGCGGCCTGGGCAGCGAGGTGACCGTGGTCGAGCTCGCCGATCAGCTGATGCCCGGCGCCGACAAGGACCTGGTCAAGCCGCTGGCGGACCGGCTGAAGAAGGGCGGCGTCTCCACCCACCTGAAGACCAAGGTGGTCGAGGCCAGGGCCGGCAAGAAGGGCATCGAGGTCGATTTCGAGGGCGAGAACATCCCCGAAGGCAAGCTGTTCGATCGCGTGCTGGTGGCGGTGGGCCGCTCGCCGAACGGAAAGAAGATCGATGCCGACAAGGCCGGCGTGCGCGTGACCGAGCGCGGCTTCATCGAGGTCGACGCGCAGATGCGCACCAACGTGCCGCACATCTTCGCGATCGGCGACGTCATCGGCCAGCCGATGCTGGCGCACAAGGCCACGCACGAGGGCAAGCTGGCCGCGGAAGTGGCGGCGGGCGAGAAGAAGGAGTGGGTGGCGCGGGTGATCCCGTCGGTGGCCTACACCGATCCGGAGATCGCCTGGGTCGGCGTGACCGAGACCGAAGCCAGGGCCAAGGGGCTGAAGGTGGGCGTGGGCAAGTTCCCGTGGGCAGCCTCGGGCCGCGCCATCGGCCTGTCGCGCACCGAAGGCTTCACCAAGCTGGTGTTCGACGAGGCCACGCACCGGATCATCGGCGCCGGCATCGTCGGCGTGCACGCGGGCGAACTGATCGCCGAGGCGGCGCTGGCGATCGAGATGGGCTGCGAGGTCGCCGACATCGGCCACACCATCCATCCGCATCCCACGCTCAGCGAATCGGTGGGCATGGCCGCCGAAGTGTTCGACGGCACCATCACCGATCTCTACCTGCCGAAGAAGAAGTAGCCGGCGCGCGCGGCCGCTGGCAGGCGCCGGACAGAACGAAGCCCCGGGGCTGCCGGGGCTTCGCAAGTGGGCGGATGCTGAGGTCGACGAGGATACGGCACCGGCCCACGGGAAGATGGACCGCCATGGCGCCGGAAGGTTCCCGGCGCCATTTCCCGATCGGGCGACCGCGTTCTAGAACCTGAACGTGATGCCGGCCATCGGGCCGTGCACCTTGAACTGTCCGGTGACCCGGCCGCTGACGTCGACCGTGCCGATGTCCGATTCGGCCGGCGCCTCGAACGAGCCGCGGTAGTCGTCGCTCAGCTTCAGGCGGAACCAGTCGTAGCCGGCGTGCAGGGCGATGCGCTCGGTCAGCAGGTACTCCACCAGCAGGCCGCCGCGCTCGAAATGGCCGCGCTCGTCGATGAAATCGCCCCAGCGGGTGTCCAGGTACTGGCCCTGCACTTCCACCCGCCAGCGCGGCGCCGGCGTCCAGGTCAGCCGGCTGTGCAGGTTGGGCGAGGTGCCGTCGCGCTTCCAGCGCACCTGCTCCCACTCCGGATCCAGCTCGTCGGTGCCTGTGGAGCGGCCGGTGGCGTTGGCCTCCAGCTTGGCGTGGGTGACGCCCAGGCCCAGGCCCCACTCGAAGCGCGGGGTGTCGATCACGGCGAAGTCGTAGTTCACGCTCGCCAGTTCGAAGCTCAGCCGGCCATCGAGGTCCACGCTGGGCACCTCGACCGGCTCGCCCGGGATCTCGACCTCGTCGAAGATCGCGCCCGGGTCCACCCAGTCGCCGTCGAAGGTCCACGACTCGTCGCGGCGGTAGTCGTAATAGTTCGCGCGCAGCGACTGCCGCGGCGTCATGTTGAAGACGAACTCGCCGCGCGGGCGCCAGCGACCGTCGACATCGATATCGCCCGCGGCGCCGAAGGATTCGGTTTCCTCGCCATTGGTGGCGATGCCGTCGCCGCGGATGCCGATGTTGGCCTCGGGATTGAACGCCGACAGGCGCAGTTCGAAACGCGCCTCCTCGGCGAAATCCTGCGCTTGCGCGGCGAAGGGGACGGACAGTGTCAGCGCCGCTGCGATGGCGGCGGCGATCGTGGAACGATGGGTCACGGAGTGCTCCTGCAGAACGAAAGTCGTGGGGGTGGCGCAGTGTGTGGCGAGCCATGCTCCGGGTTGCGCGGTGCAACTGCCGTGAAGCCTGCGCACCGTGACGCGCAGCGCATTCCGCGCCGTCGACACGACTGCTGCGCGATTCGACATGCGCTACGCCTCGCGCACGCGTGCACGTTGCGCGCACGCGCGATGTGCTGCGGGTGGCGTCGTCCGTTGCGTCCCGACGCCGCAGCGATGCGGCCGCGATGCCGTGGTACACCGCCTGCTTGGCGTGGCATTGGACACGGCGATGCCGTGATCGGATCTCAAACGTCACGCGGAGCGCACGCCGGTCCGAGCCGTGGGCTCACGCGGATACAGGACGCGGTCCCGACACCAGTCGCCTCATCGTCGCTCCGGCCGTTGAATGCCGGGCCGGTGGCCGGCAGCGGTCCGCGGCCGGCCGCGTCGCGCGAAGCGTCGACCGCGGCAGGCACGCCGCCATGGGTGGCCGTCGCTTCGCCGCCAGGCGGACGGGAGCGCATGGGTCGCAGGGCCGAGCCATGCTGCACTGCACAAGGTTGCTCCCCAAATTGCCCCGCTGCTATACTTTTCAGGCTTTGCAGCAGCCCGAGCCAGGTACACCTCGACCCGATCCGACCCGTCGCGCCGCCCTGCGGATGCCGATGGTCCAGGCCGCGGTCGGACTGACCGGCGCGGGAGTGCTGGCGCTGGCGGCCGGGGGGCGACCCGCGGCGGCCTTCCTGGCGGGTGCGACGGTCATCGCGGCGGGGTTCGCGATGTTCGGCTGGCGCACCGCGGGGCGTTCGCCGGTGGCTCCCGCAGGACGCATGTTCGCGCGTCTGCTGGTGGGAACCGTGCTCAAGTGGCTGGTGATCGGTGCCGGGCTCGTCCTGGCGATGCATGGCGCCGGTCTGCCTGCGGAATTCGTGCTGGGAGGGGCCCTGACGGCCTTCCTGGTCTCCATGATCGGCTTGCCCTGGTTGCTTCGATGATCCGTGATTTCCTCCGCGCTGCCGGCGACAGCCCCAGCGAATACGTCACCCATCACCTCAAGCACTGGCAGGTGTCGATCGGCGACGGCGCGTTCTGGACCGTCAACGTCGACAGCCTGCTCGTGTCGGTACTGCTGGGCGTGCTGACCATCGGCACCTTCTGGCTGGTGGGACGTCGTGCGACCGCCGGCGTGCCCTCGAAGTTCCAGGCCTTCATCGAGATCGTGGTCAGCTTCATCGACACCCAGGTGAAGGACGTCTTCCACGGCAACCGCAGCTTCGTCGCGCCAATCGCGCTCACCATCTTCGTTTGGGTGTTCGCGATGAACGCGCTGAAGATGATCCCGGTCGATTTCTTCCCGGGCGCGGCGGCCGCCGCCGGCCAGGAATACTTCCGCGCCGTGCCCACCACCGACCTCAACATCACCTCGGCCATGGCGCTGGCGGTGCTGCTGCTCATGTTCGGATTCGCCATCGCGGCCAAGGGCGTGGGCGGCTTCGGCAAGGAGCTGCTGAGCGCGCCGTTCCACGGCCACGGCGTGATGAAGGTCGTGCTGGCGCCGTTCAACCTGGCGCTCAACGTCATCGAGTACCTGTCCAAGCCGGTCAGCCTGGCGATGCGACTGTTCGGCAACATGTACGCCGGCGAGCTGGTGTTCCTGCTGATCGCGCTGCTCGGCGCCGCCGGCGGCAACCTGATGATGGAAGCCGCGCTGGGCGCCAAGGCCGGCGGCGCGCTGGCCTTCGTGGGCGCGGTGCTGGCGGGCGCGGCTTGGTCGATCTTCCACATCCTGGTGATCACCCTCCAGGCCTTCATCTTCATGATCCTGTCGGTCGTCTATTTCTCGATGTCGTCCGAAGCGCATTGATCGCGGCCCCGGCCGCGCCACCCGAAGTCGTTTTTCCCTTCACCCTGTAGATCCACCGAGGAAGTCACCATGGAACTCACCGCTCTCATCGCCGCCGTCCAGGGCAACACCGCGCTCGCGATCGGCATCATCATCGGCCTCGGCGCGCTCGGCGCCTGCATCGGCATCGGCATCATGGGCTCGAAGTTCCTCGAGAGCGCCGCGCGCCAGCCGGAACTGGTGCCGATGCTGTCGGGCCGCATGTTCCTGCTCGCCGGCCTGATCGACGCCGCGTTCATCATCGGCCTCGCGATCGCGCTGTTCTTCGCGTTCGCCAACCCGCTGCTGAGCGCCCTGCAGGCAGCCTGACCTGGGCTGTCGGTCGCGCGCCGT
>NZ_JARXRN010000028.1:294854-453670 GCF_029888045.1 Luteimonas rhizosphaericola
CGACCCGGGTCGGGCGTGATCCCACGCCCGTGCGCCAATCGCGGAGCATCACGATGCAATTCAACGCCACATTCCTGGGTCAAGGCCTCGCGTTCGCGATCCTGATCTGGTTCACCTGGAAGTTCGTCTGGCCGCCGCTCATGAAGGCGATCGAGGAACGCCAGCAGAAGATCGCCGAGGGCCTTGCGGCCGCGGACAATGCGCAGAAGAACCTGGCGCAGGCCGAGGAGCGGGTCGCCGACGAACTCAAGGCCGCGCGCGCCAAGGCCAACGAGATCATCGAGCAGGCGCACCAGCGCGCGAACCAGATCGTCGACGCCGCCAAGGCCGAGGCGATCGCCGAGGGCCAGCGGCAGAAGGCGCTGGTCGAGGCCGAGATCGCCGCGTCCGCCAACCGCGCCCGCGAGGACCTGCGCCGGCAGGTGTCGACGCTGGCCGTGGCCGGCGCCGAGAAGCTGCTGCGCCGCGAGATCGACGCCGACGCCCACAAGGCGCTGCTCGACGAACTCGCCGGCCAGCTGACCGACCAGGCGGCCTGATCCGATGAGCCAGGCACTGACCCTCGCCCGACCCTACGCGCGCGCCGCGTTCATGCTCGCGAAGGACGGCGGCGCGTTCGCCGACTGGTCGCAGGCGCTCGGTTTCGCCGCGCGCGTGGCGGCCGATCCGCAGGCGGCGCTGGCGCTCGGTCACCCGGCGCTGGCGCGCGAGCAGGCGGTCGAGCTGCTGTCGCCCGACGGCGCCTCGCCCGGCTTCCGCGACTACCTCGCGCTGCTGGCCGACAACCGTCGGCTGGCGCTGCTGCCCGAGATCGCCGGCCTGTACGAGGACCTGCGCGCCGAGGCCGAGCAGGTGGTCAAGGCGAAGCTGACCTCGGCCACCGCGCTGCCTGCCGCCGAGCTCGACACCATCAAGGCCGCGCTGCGCAAGCGCTTCGGTCGCGAGGTCGAGCTGGAGACGGCGGTCGACGAGGCCCTGATCGGCGGCGCGGTGATCGCCGCCGGCGACGTGGTCATCGACGGCTCGCTGCGCGGCAAGCTGGCGCGGCTGCAGGGTGCGCTGGCGGGATGACGGGACAGGCGCCGGGGCCCGTCGCGGGTCCGGGACGCGCAAGGCAATGAGGCTTAGCCCGGCCAGCGGCCACGCGCCACCGGCCACGCACCACCACTAGAACATCCGAATGCCGCGACCGTGGCATGCGACCAGGAAACGACAAATGGCAACCACCACGCTCAACCCCTCCGAAATCAGCGAACTGATCAAGAGCCGCATCGACAAGGTCAAGCTCGCCGCGGAGTCGCGCAACGAAGGCACCGTCACCTCGGTGTCCGACGGCATCGTGCGCATCTACGGCCTGGCCGACGCCATGCAGGGCGAGATGATCGAACTGCCCGCCGCCGAGGGCGGCACGCCGACCTATGCGCTGGCGCTGAACCTGGAGCGCGACTCGGTCGGCGCCGTGGTCCTGGGCGACTACGAGCACCTGCGCGAGGGCGACACCGCCAAGACCACCGGCCAGATCCTGTCGGTGCCGATCGGCCCCGAACTGCTCGGCCGCGTGGTCAACGCGCTGGGCGAGCCGATCGACGGCAAGGGCCCGATCGAGGCGAAGCTGAGCGCGCCGGTCGAGCGCGTGGCGCCGGGCGTGATCTGGCGCAAGTCGGTCGACCAGCCGGTGCAGACGGGCTACAAGTCGGTCGATGCGATGATCCCGATCGGCCGTGGCCAGCGCGAGCTGGTCATCGGCGACCGCCAGACCGGCAAGACCGCGATGGCGATCGACGCGGTGATCAACCAGAAGGGCACCGGCATCAAGTGCGTGTACGTCGCGATCGGCCAGAAGGCCTCGACCGTGGCCAACATCGTGCGCAAGCTGGAAGAGAACGGCGCCCTGGCGCACACGATCGTGGTCGCGGCCACGGCGTCCGAGTCGGCGGCGATGCAGTACATCTCCGCGTACTCGGGCTGCACCATGGGCGAATACTTCATGGACCGCGGCGAAGACGCGCTGATCGTGTACGACGACCTGTCCAAGCAGGCCGTCGCCTACCGCCAGATCTCGCTGCTGCTCAAGCGCCCGCCGGGCCGCGAAGCCTATCCGGGCGACGTGTTCTACCTGCACAGCCGCCTGCTCGAGCGCGCCGCGCGCGTGTCCGAGGACTACGTCGAGAAGTTCACCAACGGCGAAGTGAAGGGCAGGACCGGTTCGCTGACCGCGCTGCCGATCATCGAGACCCAGGCCGGCGACGTGTCCGCGTTCGTGCCGACCAACGTGATCTCGATCACCGACGGCCAGATCTTCCTCGAGACCGACCTGTTCAACGCCGGCATCCGCCCGGCCGTGAACGCCGGCATCTCGGTGTCGCGCGTGGGCGGCGCGGCGCAGACCAAGATCATCAAGAAGCTGTCGGGCGGCATCCGCATCGCGCTGGCGCAGTACCGCGAACTGGCGGCGTTCGCGCAGTTCGCCTCGGACCTGGACGAAGCCACCCGCAAGCAGCTCGAGCGCGGCCAGCGCGTGACCGAGCTGATGAAGCAGAAGCAGTACGCGCCGATGTCGATCGCCTACCAGGCGCTGTCGATCTACGCCGTGGACAAGGGCTACATGGACGACGTGCCGGTGGTCAAGATCCTGGCGTTCGAGGAAGCGCTGCACGCGCACTTCGCCAACACCCAGGGCGGCCTGATCGACCAGATCAACGGCAGCGGCAACTGGAACGACGAGATCGAGGCCGCCTACAAGGCCGGCATCGAGGAGTTCAAGAAGACGGGCAGCTGGTAAAGCGAACCTGGACGGGCGCTCGCCCGTCCTTCGGACACCGACACGCAGCAGGAGGCGGGCCTGGACCCGCCCTACCGGGAAGACGAGATGGCAGGCGGCAGGGAAATCAAGACCAAGATCAAGAGCGTGCAGAACACCCGCAAGGTGACGCGCGCGCTGGAGATGGTCTCGGCCTCGAAGATCCGCAAGGCGCAGGAGCGGATGAAGGCCTCGCGCCCGTACGCGCGCGCGATGCGGCAGCTGATCGGGCACCTCGCGCAGGCGAATTCCGAGTTCCAGCATCCGTACCTGGTCGAGCGCAAGGAGATCCGGCGCGTCGGCTACGTGATCGTTTCGTCCGACCGCGGCCTGGCCGGCGGGTTGAACAACAACCTGTTCCGCAAGCTGCTGGGCGAGATCCGGCAGTGGCAGGAGAAGGGCGTCGAGGTCGACGTGGTGACCATCGGCCAGAAGGCGACGGTGTTCTTCCGCCGCCTGAAGCTGCACATGCGCGCCAGCGTCACCCACCTGGGCGACCAGCCCCAGGTCGAGCAGCTGGTGGGCGTGATCAAGGTCATGCTCGATGCCTACAACGCCGGCGAGGTCGACAAGGTCTTCCTGGTCTACAACGACTTCGTCAACACGATGACCCAGCGCGCGGCGTTCGACCAGCTGCTGCCGCTGCCCGCGTCCGACGAGACCGTGGCCCAGCACGACTGGGACTACATCTACGAGCCCGACGCGGAGAGCGTGCTCGAGCACGTGCTGACGCGCTACGTCGAATCGCTGGTGTACCAGGCGGTGATGGAGAACGTGGCCTCGGAGCACGCGGCGCGCATGGTGGCGATGAAGTCGGCCAGCGACAACGCCACCAAGCTGATCGACACGCTCAACCTGGTCTACAACAAGGCACGTCAGGCGGCGATCACCCAGGAAATCTCCGAGATCGTCGGCGGCGCGGCGGCAGTCTGACCGCGCCACCACAGAATTCACTTAGAGGAATGCAGCAATGAGTCAGGGCAAGATCGTTCAGATCATCGGCGCGGTCGTCGACGTGGAGTTCCCGCGCAGCGAAGTGCCGAAGGTGTACGACGCGCTGAAGGTGCAGAACACCGAGATCACGCTCGAGGTGCAGCAGCAGCTCGGCGACGGCGTCGTGCGCACGATCGCGCTCGGTTCCACCGACGGCCTCAAGCGCAACCTGCTGGCCGACAACACCGGCCGCGCGATCTCGGTGCCGGTGGGCCTGGGCACGCTGGGCCGGATCATGGACGTGCTGGGCCGCCCGATCGACGAGGCCGGCCCGGTGAAGTCCGACGTGTCGTGGGAAATCCACCGCGCGGCGCCCTCTTACGAGGACCAGTCCTCGACCACCGAACTGCTGGAAACCGGCATCAAGGTCATCGACCTGATGTGCCCGTTCGCCAAGGGCGGCAAGGTCGGCCTGTTCGGCGGCGCCGGCGTGGGCAAGACGGTCAACATGATGGAGCTGATCAACAACATCGCGACCGAGCACTCGGGCCTGTCGGTGTTCGCCGGCGTGGGCGAGCGTACCCGCGAGGGCAACGACTTCTACCACGAGATGCAGGAATCGGGCGTGGTCAACGTGACCGAGCCGGAGAAGTCGAAGGTGGCGATGGTCTACGGCCAGATGAACGAGCCGCCGGGCAACCGCCTGCGCGTCGCGCTGACCGGCCTGACCATGGCCGAGTACTTCCGCGACGAAGGCCGCGACGTGCTGCTGTTCGTCGACAACATCTACCGCTACACGCTGGCCGGTACCGAGGTCTCGGCGCTGCTGGGCCGCATGCCGTCGGCGGTGGGCTACCAGCCCACGCTGGCCGAGGAAATGGGCGTGCTGCAGGAGCGCATCACCTCGACCAAGACCGGCTCGATCACCTCGATCCAGGCCGTGTACGTGCCCGCGGACGACCTGACCGACCCGTCGCCCGCGACCACCTTCGCCCACCTCGACGCCACCGTCGTGCTGTCGCGCAACATCGCCTCGCTGGGCATCTACCCGGCGGTCGACCCGCTCGACTCCACCAGCCGCCAGCTCGACCCGAACGTGATCGGCCACGAGCACTACGACACCGCGCGCCGGGTGCAGGCGACGCTGCAGAAGTACAAGGAGCTCAAGGACATCATCGCGATCCTGGGCATGGACGAGCTGTCGGAAGAGGACAAGCTGGCCGTGGCCCGCGCGCGCAAGATCGAGCGCTTCTTCTCGCAGCCGTTCCACGTCGCCGAGGTGTTCACCGGTTCGCCCGGCAAGTACGTGTCGCTGAAGGAGACGATCCGCGGCTTCAAGGGCATCGTCGAGGGCGAATTCGACCACCTGCCCGAGCAGGCGTTCTACATGGTCGGCACCATCGACGAGGCGGTCGAGAAGGCGAAGAAGCTCTCCGAGAAGGCCTGATCGGTCGCGTTCCCTCCCCCGCGTTCGGGGGAGGACCCGGGTAGGGCTTCACGCCCGCGCCCACACTCCTGCCCGCTCCCGTGACGGAAGCGGGTGAAACGGAAGAGAAGCGTTATGAGCACCATCCGCTGCGACATCGTCAGCGCCGAGGCCGAGATCTTCCAGGGCGAAGCGACCCTGGTCGTGGCCACCGGCGAGATGGGCGAACTCGGCATCGCGCCGCGCCATGCGCCGCTGATCACCCGGCTCAAGCCGGGTAAGGTCGTGGTGACCCAGCCCGACGGCAGCGTGCTCGACTTCGCCATCGGCGGCGGGATCCTCGAGGTGCAGCCGCAGGTGGTGACGATCCTGGCCGACACCGCGATCCGCGCCGACGACATCGACGAGGCCGCGGTGAAGGCGGCCAAGGAAGAGGCCGAGCGCGTCCTGGCCGGCCGCGGCGAGGCGATGGACATCGCCGAGGCGCAGCAGAAGATGGCCGAGGTCATGGCCCAGCTGTCGGCGCTCGAGCGCCTGCGCAAGAACCTCAAGCACTGACCGGCGTCACCGGACGGTTGTACGCGCAACGCCGGCCCAGTGCCGGCGTTCGCATGTCAGGGACCCGGCCTGGCCGGTGCGCCACAATGCACCCGGGCACACTGCGGGAGCCGGCGATGATCCACCACGATGCGACCCGACGGCCGGGACGGCACCGCCACGCGCTGCTGCTCGGCCTGGTCATGGCCTGCGCATGCGCGGGCGTGTCGGCGGCCCGCAGCGCCGTTGCCGCCGACGCGCCGGCGCCGTCCGCGGCGTCGCCGGCGGCGGAGGCGAATCGCCCGCGTGCGCGCGAGGCCGGCGTCGTCATCGGCGTGCTGCCCACCGGCCCCCGCAACGCCATCGTCGACGTGGCCGGCGTCGCGGTGGGCCACGCCACGGTGGTCGAGGGCGAAACGGTCCGCACCGGCGTCACCGCGATCCTGCCGCACGGCGGCGACCTGTACCGCGAGCGCGTGCCCGCGGCGATCGTGGTCGGCAACGGCTACGGCAAGCTGCTCGGCGTCACCCAGGTCGAAGAACTGGGCGAGCTCGAGACCCCGATCCTGCTCACCGGCACCCTGGCGGTGTGGCGCGCGGCCGATGCGCTGGTGTCGTGGCAACTGGCCCGCACGGGAATGGAGGAGGTGCGCTCGCTCAACCCGGTGGTGGGCGAGACCAACGACGGCTATCTCAACGACATCCGCGCGCGGCCGCTGCGGGACACGCACGTGGTGCAGGCGCTGGAGGCGGCTTCGGTCGACAACGTCGAGGAAGGCGCGATCGGCGCCGGCACCGGCACCGTCGCCTTCGGCTGGAAGGGCGGCATCGGCACCAGTTCGCGCCGGCTCGATGCCTCGTCAGGCGGTTACACCGTCGGCGTGCTGGTGCAGAGCAACTACGGCGGCCGGCTGACGATCGACGGCGTGGCGCTGGACGACATCCGTCCGCGTCGCACCGCGGTGGCCCCCGGCCGCGACGCGCCTCCCTCGACCGGCGACGGCAGCATCATGATCGTGGTCGCCACCGATGCGCCGCTCGACGCCCGCCTGCTGCGGCGCCTGGGCGCGCGTGCGCTGCTCGGGATCGGGCGGACGGGCGGGGCGATGAGCAACGGATCGGGCGACTACGTGATCGCGTTTGCCACCGCCGACAGCGTGCGCGGAACTCCCGGCGAAGATCGCCCGCAGCCGCGCGCGGTGCTGCCCAACGAGGCGATGACGCCGCTGTTCGACGCGGTGGTCGAGGCCACCGAGGAGGCGGTGATCAATTCGCTGTTCCGCGCGCGCACCGTGTCCGGCCATCGCGGCACCGTGCCGGCGCTGCCGCTGGAGCGCGTGCTGACGCGTCTGCGCCCATCCACGCAGCATCCGGGCGCGGCCCGCTGAGGGAGGGAAGCGCTGCACGGGGCGCGTTCGCGCACCGGCGCACGCAGCCAGGCGCGGCGGCGGCCGCCCGGGCCGCCGCGAGGACTCAGCGCTTGTAGATCCAGTGCCGCGAGAGCACGAAGCCGACCGCGCCCAGCGCCACCTCGACCACCGGCTTGGCCATCCAGGCCCAGCGCAGGCCCAGGACATCGTCGATCAGGCCCATCGCCAGGGTGCTCGCCGCGGTGGTGCACATCCACATCAGCGCGAAGCGCTGGAACTGGACCCGGCCGATGGTGGTGTCCTCGCCGGCGAAGGTGAACTTGCCGTTGAGCCAGTAGCCCAGCAGGGCGCCGCTCACGCGCCCGGTGATGTTGGCCGGCTCGATCAGCATGCCCAGGTGCGAGAGCCACACGGTCACGCCCCAGTCCACCAGGTACTGGAGTGCGCCGATGACCAGGTAGTGGCCGCCCTGCCGACGCAGGCTCATGGGCGGCGTTCCGGATGCGGGCGACGGGGGGCGGGCGCGTTCATCGGCGGCAAGGTTACCCGCCGCAGGGTGAACAAGCCATTCTGTCGTCGTGGCGCGCAGGGCCCTGGGCTCCCGGGCCGGACATCCCGCCCGCGCCGCCCTAGAATCGCGCTCTGGCCCCGCTGGAAGCCCCATGAGCACGCCACTGCACGTCGTCATCCTCGCCGCCGGCGAGGGCAAGCGCATGAAATCGTCCCTGCCCAAGGTGCTGCAGAAGGTCGCCGGGCGGCCGATGCTGGCGCATGTGATCGCCACTGCGCGCACGCTGCAGCCGGCCGGCATCCACGTGGTCTACGGCCACCGCGGCGACCAGGTGCGGGCCGCGTTCGCCGACCAGCCCGACCTGCAGTGGGCCGAACAGGCGCGCCAGCTCGGCACCGGCCATGCGGTGCAGCAGGCCATGCCCGACGTGCCCGACGACGCGCGCGTGCTGGTGATGTACGGTGACGCGCCGCTGTTCACCGCCGACACGCTGCAGCGGCTGCTCGCGGCCGGCGGCCGGCTGGCGCTGTTGGTGGCCGAACTCGACGATCCCACCGGCTACGGCCGCGTGCTGCGCGACGCCCAGGGGCACGTGGCCGCGGTGGTCGAGGAAAAGGACGCGAGCGACGAGCAGCGTGCCGTGCGGCTGGTGAACACCGGCGTGATCGTGGCCGATGCCACCGCACTCAAGGACTGGCTCTCGCGCCTGTCCAACGACAACGCGCAGGGCGAGTACTACCTGACCGACGTCGCCGGCATGGCCGCGGCCGACTTCAACGCGGCCGAGATCGTGCGCGTGGACGACGCGCGCGAGACCGAGGGCGCCAACGATCCCTGGCAGCTGGCCCAGCTCGAGCGCGCGTTCCAGCAGCGCGCGGTACGCGCGCTGTGCCTGCAGGGCGCGCGCGTGGCCGACCCGGCGCGGATCGACATCCGCGGCGAGGTGGTGGTGGGCCGCGACGTGGAGATCGACGTCGACGTCGTGTTCGAGGGCCGGGTGGAACTGGGCGACGGCGTGCGCATCGGCCCGTTCACGCGCCTCAAGGACGTGGTGCTGGGCCCGGGCACCGAGGTGCGCGCGCACTGCGACCTCGAGGGTGCGCGCGCGGAAGGCGCGGTCACCATCGGTCCGTTCGCGCGCCTGCGCCCCGGCACCGTGCTCGCCGACGGCGTCCACATCGGCAACTTCGTCGAGACCAAGAACGCGGTGCTGGGCGTGGGCAGCAAGGCCAACCACCTGACCTACCTCGGCGACGCGCAGATCGGTGCCAGGGTCAACGTGGGCGCCGGCACCATCACCTGCAACTACGACGGGGTGAACAAGTCCACGACCACGATCGGCGACGGCGCCTTCATCGGCTCCAACACCGCGCTGGTGGCGCCGGTGAGCGTGGGGGCGGAGGCGACCATCGGTGCGGGTTCGGTGATCAGCCACGAGGCCCCCGCCGGCAAGCTCACCGTGGCGCGCGCGCGCCAGGCCGTCATCGAAGGCTGGACCCGGCCGCAGAAGAAGGCATAGCGTCAACGCGGCCGTAGCCGCAGCCCGCGGCTCAGGACCCCATCTGGCCCGGCAACACCATCGACACGCACAGGCCGCCGCCGTCGCGGTTAAGCAGGGCGATGCGCCCCCCGTGGGCCTCGGCGATCTCGCGCGCCAGCGCCAGGCCGAGGCCGGTGCCGCTGCGCTTGGTGGAGTAGAACGGCAGCAGCGCGTTGGCCAGCACCGATTCGTTCATGCCGCTGCCGCGGTCGAGCACGTCGATGCGCCAGCCGTCGGCGATGCGCCGCGCCGCGAGCGCGACCGTGCCGGGCGCGGTGCCGGACTCGTGCGCGTTCTTGAGCAGGTTCAGCAGCGCCTGCTCCATCTGCGCCGGATCGAACCGCACCACCTCGTCGGGGATCGTGCCCTCGATCGTGAAGTCCACCTGGGTGCGCAGCTTCTCCACGAACGCCGGCAGCGACGTCGGCTCGCCGCGCGGGGCGGGCAGCTTGGCGAAGCGCGCGTAGTCGCGCAGGAAGCCTTCCAGGTGCCGCGCGCGTTCCTCGATCGTGGCCAGCGCGATCGGCAGCTTCTCGTACTGGCCGCGGCGCAGCAGCTCCGCGCCCGAATGCGCCAGCGAGGCGATCGGCGCCAGCGAGTTGTTGAGCTCGTGGCTGATCACGCGGATCACCTTCTTCCAGGTCTGCACTTCCTGCCGCCGCAGCTCGGCGGTCATCTTCCGCAGCAGCACCAGCTCGTGCAGCCGGCCGTTGAGCCGGAACATGCGCCGGGCGAGGTGGTAGATGTCCTCCTGGTCCTCGTCGCCGACGGTGAACATGCCGTCGCCGCCGCGCGCGAAGGCCTCGCCCACGGCAGGCGGCGCCTGCTGCAGCAGTTCGTCCAGCGCGTGGCCTTCCAGCCGCCGCCCGTCGCCGAGCATGCGACGCGCGGCGAGGTTGCCCAGCACCACCCGCCGCGCGGGATCGAGCAGCAGCATGGCGACGGGCGTGTTCTGCACCATGGTGTCGAGCAGCAGCTCGCGCTGCACCAGCGACAGGCGCTGGTCGCGCAGCGCCTGGCCGAGCGCGTTGTGCGCATCCACCAGCTCGATCAGGTCGCCGTAGCGGTCCCAGGTGATGCCGAAGCTGAAATCCCCGTCGCGATAGCCGGCCACGGTCCCGGCCAGCGCCCGGAACAGCGCGCGCAGCGGCACGAAGGTGCGCCAGACCACGATGCCCATCGTCGCGCCCAGCGCCAGCGCGGCCGCGATCGCGGCCTGCCACGGCGGCAGCCACAGCGAGAGCAGCGCGGTCAGCGCGGCGGTGCCGCCCACTGCGCACAGCACCAGCACCACCATGCGGACCGCCAGCGGCAGGACACGGAGGATGCGCATCGGTCCGGCGATCAGCTGCGGGGGATGCCGAGGCGGTCGAGCCTGCGGTACAGCGCCTGGCGCGAGAGGCCCAGCTCCGCGGCGGCCTGGGCGACGATCCCGCCGCTGCGCGCGAGCGCAGCCTCGATCGCGGCGCGATCGGGTTCGTCGCCGGCCCCGTGCGCCGGAGTCGCGGAGGCTGGCGACTGCAGCCCCAGCGCCTCGGCCTCGATGCGCTCGCCCGACAGCAGTGCCGCGCGCTGCACCGCGTTGCGCAGTTCGCGCACGTTGCCCGGCCAGGGGTGGCGCAGCAGCGCGCGTTCCGCGCCTTCCGCGAAACGCTTGCCGGGCGGCAGGAAATGGCGCGCCAGCGGCAGGATGTCGCGCGGGCGGCGCGCCAGCGGCGGCAGCCGCAGCTCGATGCCGTTGAGGCGGTAGTACAGGTCCTCGCGGAACTGGCCGGCGGCAATCATCGCCGGCAGGTCGGCATTGGTCGCGCTGACCACGCGCACCTTGACGCTGCGCTCCTGGTTGCCGCCCAAGCGCTGGAAGCGGCCGGTCTCCAGCACCCGCAGCAGCTTGACCTGGCCGGCCGGCGCCAGGGTGCCGATCTCGTCGAGGAACAAGGTGCCGCCGTCGGCGGCCTCGAACTTGCCGGTGCGGGCCTTGTTGCCGGCGCCGGTGTAGGCGCCCGGCTCGGCGCCGAACAGTTCCGCCTCGATCAGCTCGCTCGGCAGCGCGCCGCAGTTCACCGCCACGAACGGGCCGGACTTCACCGCCGAGTTGTGGTGGATGATCTCGGCGTATTTCTCCTTGCCCGCCCCGTTGGGGCCGGTGATGAGCACCGGCAGCTCCGAGCGCGCGACCTGCAGCGCCAGCGCCAGCACCGTCTCGCTGGCGACGTCGTCGTAGACCAGGCCGCGCAGGTCGTGCTGCTCCGCGAGCGCCTCGCGGCGGCGGCGCTCGCCGCCGCTGCGCGCGGCCAGTTCGCGCCGGGTTTCGGCCAGCTCCAGCAGGTTGTTCACCGTCGCCAGCAGCTTGTGGTCGTCCCAGGGCTTGCCGACGTAGTCGGCGGCCCCGGCCTTGACCAGGTCGACCGCGGATTCCAGCCGCGTCCACGCGGTGAGCAGGATCACCGGCATGTCCGGGTGCTCGGCGCGGATCGCGCCGAACAGCGCCACGCCCTCGTCGCCGGAGGTGGTGTCGGCGCGGAAGTTCATGTCCTGGATCACCAGGTCCACGCCACCGCGACGCAGGAGTTCCAGCCCGGCCTCGGGGGTTTCGGCGCGCAGCACGTGGATCTCGTGCAGCGAGAACAGCAGCTCGAGCGCGGTGGCGACGGCCGGGTTGTCGTCGATGACGAGGAGGGTGGGCATGCGGTCCTGGCGCGGGCGTGGCCCGCTATCGTAAAGGGTTCATCCGCTGGCGGCGCGATGCCCGTAGCTGAGCACGCGGGTGATGCGCCACTGGCCGTCGGCCTGCAGCCGCCAGACCATGGTGAAGTCCGCGATCCCGTCGCACGCGCCGCTCGACACCTGGCAGAAGTGGTGCCGGCCCTGCGCGATCGCGCCGAAGTCCTTGATCGGATACACCCGCAGGCTTCCCGGCACCAGCTCGCGGGTGAACCGGCCGCAGGCGTACTGGCGGGTGTTGGCCAGCATGTCCTCGCGCGTCCAGGTGACGCCGCCGGTGTCGTGGTAGAACTCCACCGCGGCGTCGAAATGCGACGCGTGGCGGTCGAGCTGCGCGGGGTCGTCGCATCGGTTGAACGCATCGAACACCGCGGCGTCCTGCGCCGCGATCGTCGCGTGCAGCTCACCGCGTGCGCCGGTGGCATCGATGTCATCGACGGCGATCGCCGGCGCACACAGGCCGAGTCCGATCGCGAGTGCGCAGCAGGACGGCATCCGCATCGTCGATCCCCCGGCGACCCGCGGCATCAGACGCTGCGGGTCGCGATCGCCGGCGGCACCGACGCCGCGCGCCGCGCCGGCCCGAACACCGCCACCTGCCCCAGCAGCCACAGCGCGAGCGCGCCGATGGGCAGGTAGTACAGCGGCAGTCGCGGCAGCTCGTACTTGCCCATCAGCAGCTGGTTGATGCCGTAGGCCAGCAGCATGCCGATCACGATGCCGATGGTGGCGAGCAGGAAGTTCTCGGTCTGGAAGTAGCGCAGGATCTGGCCCTTGGTCGCGCCCAGTGCGCGGCGCACGCCGATCTGCTTGGTGCGCTGCTGCACCCAGAAGCTGGCCAGGCCGACGATCCCGAGCGCGGTGACCAGCAGCAGCGCCACGCACACGATGCCGAGCAGCCAGGCCATCGAACGCGGCTGCTGGTAGAACTCGCTGCGCAGCGCCGAGACGGTCTTGGTGTTGTCCTCGAGGATGATCCGGGTGGGGCCATTGCCGCGCAACGCTTCGGAGGCCGCGGCCAGCACCTCGTCGCGGCGCTCGGGCGAGGTCCGGATCACGTAGTTGCCGCCGACGTTGTAGGCGGTGCGCAGCGGGAACACCATCGTGTATTCGCGTTGCGCCGGGCCGCCCTGCAGGCTGGGCCGAACCAGGTGCTCGATCACGCCGACGACGCGGATCGGCTCGTCGCCCCAGCTGTAGAAGGTCTTGCCGACCGCATCCTGGCCCGGGAACAGGCGCTCGGCCAGCGACCGGGTCACCAGCGCGCCGGGGATGCCCGGCGGGCGCTCGCCCTCGGGGGCCTGCAGCGCCTCGAACTCGAGGTATTCGTCGGCGTTGAAGTCGCGCCCGGCCACGATCCGCAGCCCGAGCGTCTCCACGAACCGGTCCTCGGCCATGTACACCGTCGCGTTCGCGGTGGACTGCTGCTGCTCCTGCTCGAGGCGGATGCCGCTGTTCCAGGAGGAGTTCACGAACGGCACCTGGTTGATCACGGTCGCATCGGTCACGCCCGGCAGGCCGCGCAGCAGCGCCAGGTCCGAGCGCGTCTGCGCCTCGGCATCGGCATCGTTGCCGATGCCGGTGATCTGGATGCGGACCAGTTCGTCCTCGGCCAGGCCGCTGACCTCGCGCACCTGGGTGATGCGCTCGCCGATCATGAACAGCGCGTTGCAGATGATCGCGCAGGTCAGCGCGATCTCAAGCACGATCAGCGCGGCGGCGGTCTTGTGCCGCATGAGCGTGGAGAGGATGGGGCGGATTTCCATGGTGGTCTCCGGGAATGCTGCGTTCGTCGTGCCGGGTGGCGGACAGGATTCGATGGAAGGGAAGGAGCGGACGCCCGGCTACTGCGACTTGAGCTGGATCGCGGGCGTGACCTGCATCGCGCGCCAGGCGGGCAGCAGTCCTGCGAACAGGCTGGCCACGATCGCCAGCGCGAACGTGGTCAGCAGCATGCCCACGTCCAGGTGCGCCAGTTCCGCGTAGCCGGTCGGCTGCTGCCGCACCGCCCACAGGCCGAGCAGCGACAGCCCGAGGCCCAGCACGCCGCCGGCCAGGCCGATCGTGCCGGCCTCGACCAGGCACTGCTTGAAGATCTCGGCGCGCGAGGCGCCCAGCGCGCGGCGCACGCCGATCTCGCTGCTGCGGCGCAGGAACTTCGCCAGCAGCAGGCCCACGGTGTTGAGCAGGCACACCATCAGGAAGCCGAAACCCAGCCACAGCTGCATCACGACGTCGCTCGGCACCACGCGGTTGAATTCCAGCAGCTCCATCACGTCGCGCAGGCGCACGTTGGTGGGGCGCTCGAAGCGGCCGGCGCTGCGCTGCTGCTCGGAGTAGTTGCGCAGGTAGTTCAGGTAGTCGCCCGCCTTGTCGGCGGATTCGAGTTCGACCCAGTACTGGATCCAGGTGCATGGCGCGCTGAGCGCGGTGTTGTCGCCCTGGGTGTCGCCCCAGCAGTCCATGCTGCCGTTGCGCCCCATTTCCAGGCCGATGGCGGTCGAGAACGGGATGTAGATCGCATCGTCCTCGCCGTAGCGGTCGAGCACCATGTCGTAGAAGCGCGGCGTGGGCTGCCACTCGTCGAGCACGCCGACCACGGTGAAGTCGGCCTGGTCCAGGCGCACGCTGCGGCCGACCGGGTTGGCCTCGCCGAACAGGCGGGTCGCCATCTCGCGGGTCAGCACGGTCACCCGCGCCTGGGCCTCGTCCTCGCGTGCCGACCAGCCGCTGCCGTGCAGGAAGGGCGTGTCGAACATGGGAAAGAAGTCGGCGCTGGTGTAGCGGGCCTGGGACACGAAGGGCGGCGTGTCCGCGCGCTCGGGCGTCACCGACAGGCCGCCACCGGTCATCATCGCCTGGCGCTGCCCGCGCTTTTCGCGCAGCAGGGCCTCCGAATCGAAGCGCGACATCTGGAACGAGGGCTCCTCGCCGGCGGTGTAGCCCTGCATGCCCTCCGGATCGAGCTGGACATAGAACAGCCGGTCGCTCTTGTGCGGGATCGGGTCGCCCGAGAGCACCCGGAACACCGTCAGCGTGGTCATGCACGCGCCGATGCCGAGCGCGATCGCCAGCACCATCAGCGCGGTCAGCACCCGGTTGCGGCGGAAGCTGCGCAGGGCGAGGTGGAAGTAGTAGCCGAACATGGAGTGGCTCCGTGGACGGGCCGGTGCGCGTGGCGACGGCCGGGTGCGGGGATGGACGGTGCGGACGCGGGCGGGTCTACGCGGTCGCGGCCGCGTCGGCGTCGCGATGCTTCGCGTGCGCGGCGCGGCCCAGGCCCGGATCGACCGTCAGGTCGGTGGCCATGCCGTCGACGATGTGCACGTTGCGCTGCGCGCGCGCGGCCAGTTCCGGGTCGTGGGTCACCATCACGATGGTGGTGCCGCGCGAGTTGATGTCCTCCAGCAGCTCCATCACGCTGCGCGCCATCTGCGAGTCCAGGTTGCCGGTCGGTTCGTCCGCCAGCAGCAGGCGCGGGCTGCCGGCCAGGGCACGCGCGATCGCGGCGCGCTGCTGCTGGCCGCCGGACAGCTCGGCCGGGAAATGCTTCATGCGCGAGCCCAGGCCCACCTGCGACAGCGCCTGCTCGATCCGCATCTTGCGCTCGTTGGCCGGCATGCCGCGGTAGCGCAGCGGCACGTCGGCGTTGTCGAACAGGTTCAGGTCGGGGATCAGGTTGAAGCTCTGGAAGATGAAGCCGATCTTCTCGTTGCGCAGGCGCGAGCGCTGGTTGTCGTTCAGTCCCTTCACGTCGACGCCGTCGAGCAGGTAGTCGCCGCCGGTGAAGGTTTCCAGCAGCCCGGCGATGTTGAGGAACGTGGTCTTGCCCGACCCCGACGGCCCAGTGACGGCGACGAACTCGCCTTCGGCCACGTGCAGGTCGAGCGAACGCAGGGCGTGGGTTTCGACGAGTTCGGTGCGGTAGACCTTGGTGACCTGGCGCATGTCGAGCATGGTGGGATCCTTGGCGGTTGGAGCGATCGGAAGGAATGCCATCCCGGGCCGGCGGTGGGGCCGCGGGCGCCGACCGGAGAGAGAGGGTCGGGCGGCGCCGGGGCGGACCAGGATGGAAAAGCGGTGGCGCCGGTCAGTGCACGCCGAAGCGGGGCGGCAGCGACGAGCGCTGCACGTAGCGGGCATCGCGCGCGCGATGGCGCGCGGCATTGGCGGCGCGCTCGTCGGCGCCGTCGCGGGCGTCGAACGCGAACAGCTGGTGCAGGCGCAGGGGGACGGCGTCGGCCAGCTGCTGCGCGGTCCAGTGCGGGCGGGCGGGGAAATGGGCGAACGGGTTCATGGTCATTGTCCAGAGAGGCGGACGCGGTCCGCGTTGTCGAACTGGTCGGTGCCGGAGACGACGATGCGTTCGCCTTCCTGCAGGCCCGACACGATTTCCACGGCATTGAGGCTGCTGGCGCCGGCCTGGATCGGGCGGCGCACGGCGCTGCTGCCCTCGACCACCCAGGCGACGCGGCCGCCGTCCTGTTCGAGGAACGGGCCGCGCTCGACCATCAGCACGTCCTCGCGCGTGTCGAGCACGATCCGCGCCGACAGGCGCTGGTTCTGGCGCAGGCCCGGCGGCTGCTGGCCGTCGTCGAAGCGCAGCCGCGCGGTGACCTCGCCGTTCACCACCTCGGGCGAGACCGCCGAGACCTGCGCCCCGTAGCGGTTGCCGCCGCTGGTGATCTGCGCCGGCACGCCGATGGCGAGGTCGCGGGCGAAGCTTTCCGGCACCCGGATCTCGACCTCGAACACGCTCAGGTCGATCACGCTCAGGATCGGCGCGTTGATCGCCACGTTGGTGCCCTGGGCGATCTGCACCTGGCCCACCTGGCCGTCGAACGGCGCGCGCAGGGTCAGCGCCTCGACCTGGCGGCGCAGCTCGTTCACCACCGACTGCTGGCGCTCGGCCAGCAGCCGCTTGTTGCGTGCGTCGATGCCGGCGCCCTGGCCCTGCAGCGAGAAATCCTTGCGCGCCGCCGCCAGGCCCAGGTCGGCCTTCTTCAGCCCGTCGAGCGCGCGGTCGTACTCGTTCTTCGACACCGCGCCGCCCTCGAACGCGCGCTGGTAGCGCTCGACGTCGCGCTGCGCGGCGGTGTGGTCGATCTGGGCCTGGTCGAGCAGCTTCTGCGCGTCCGAACGCGTGAGCTGGGCGTCGAGCATGGCGCGGTTGGCCTCGCCCTGCAGGCTGGCCAGGGTGGATTCCTCCTGCACCAGCTTGCTGCGCAGTTCGGGGCTGTCGATCACCGCCAGCTCCTGGCCGTCCTTGACGACGTCGCCGGCCACCACCTTCAGCGCCACCGTGCCGCCGGCGATCGCATAGAGCGTGGGGCTGTTGGCGGTGATCACCCGGCCCTCGGCCGAGAGGTCGCGCACCAGGTCGCCGCGGGTCACCTGGGCGATGCGGATGCGCGAGGCGTCGAAGGAGCTGGTGCCCGCGGTCCAGCCGCCGATCACCCACACCGCCAGCGCCAGCAGCGCCAGCGCGCCGGCGCCGGCCAGCCACCAGGCCTTCGGCAGCCGGCGCAGGCCGCGCGGCTTGGCCAGCACCTGGTCCTGGGCGGAGGTGTCGCGGATACGGGCGGTGTGGTCCATGGGCAAGGTCTGGGATGTCGTCGGGCTCGGGAAGGTTGCACGCAATCGTCATGCCAACACCTATTCGATTGATTCGAAAGGAAATGTCGGCTGTCCAGGGTGTCCGCGCGGACACTGTCCGTGTCCGGCCGGACAGGTCTTTCCCGTACACTTGGCGGCCCCCGGAGGAGTAGCGAAACAATGTGCGGCATCGTTGGCGCGATCGCGGATCGCGATGTGGTTCCGGTCCTGATCGACGGGCTGAAGCGGCTCGAATACCGGGGCTACGACTCGGCCGGCATCGCCGTGATCGGCGACGGCGAGGTGCGCCGCGTGCGCCGTACCGGGCGCGTGGCCGAGATGGAAGCCGCCGCCCGCGCCGACAACGTCCAGGCCACGCTCGGCATCGGACACACCCGCTGGGCGACCCACGGCGGCGTCACCGAGGCCAATGCGCATCCGCACGCCAGCCACGGCGTGGCCCTGGTGCACAACGGCATCATCGAGAACCACGAGCAGCAGCGCGAACGCCTGCAGCAGCTGGGTTACGCGTTCGAGTCGCAGACCGATACCGAGGTGATCGCCCACCTGATCCACCACTACCTCAAGGACGGGCTGGACCTGCTGGCCGCGCTGCAGCGCGCGGTCAAGGAGCTGCACGGCGCCTACGCGCTGGCGGTGGTGAGCCGCAAGGAACCGCACCGGATGGTGGTGGCGCGCATGGGCTGCCCGCTGCTGGTGGGACTGGGCGAGGGCGAGAACTTCGTCGCCTCCGACGTCTCGGCGATCGTCCAGGCCACGCGCCGGGTCATCTTCCTGGAAGAGGGCGACACCGCCGAGATCACGCGCGCGGGCGTGCGCGTGTTCGGTGCCGACGATGCGCCGGTCGAGCGCGACGAGCACCTGTCCGACGTGTCGCTGGCCTCGCTCGAGCTCGGCCCGTACCGGCACTTCATGCAGAAGGAGATCCACGAGCAGCCGCGCGCGATCGGCGATACGCTCGAGGCGATCATCGACGCCAACGCGTTCGAGCCGGCGCTGTTCGGCCGCGACGGCGCCCAGGTGCTGGACGGCGTGGAAGGCGTGCAGATCCTCGCGTGCGGCACCAGCTTCTACGCCGGCTCGGTGGCGCGCTACTGGATCGAGGCGATCAGCGGGCTGCCGTGCAGCGTCGAGATCGCCAGCGAGTACCGCTACCGCCAGGCGGTGGCGAACCCGAAGCAGCTGGTGGTCACCATTTCCCAGTCGGGCGAGACGCTCGACACCATGGAAGCGCTGAAATACGCGAAATCGCTCGGTCACGACCGCACGCTGTCGATCTGCAACGTGCCCGAGAGCGCGATTCCCCGCGCCAGCCGGCTGGTGTTCTACACCCGCGCCGGCGCCGAGATCGGCGTCGCCTCGACCAAGGCCTTCACCACCCAGCTGGTGGGCCTGTTCGCGCTCGCCGCCACCCTGGCCAAGCTGCACGGTCGGCTCGATGCCGAACGCGAGGCGGCGTACATCGAAGACCTGCGCCACCTGCCCGGCAGCGTCCAGCACGCGCTCAACCTGGAGCCGCAGATCGCGCTGTGGGCCGAGCGCTTCGCGCCCAAGCACCATGCGCTGTTCCTGGGCCGCGGCGTGCACTATCCGATCGCGCTCGAGGGCGCGCTCAAGCTCAAGGAGATCTCCTACATCCACGCCGAGGCCTATCCCGCGGGCGAGCTCAAGCACGGTCCGCTGGCGCTGGTGGATGCGGACATGCCGGTGGTGGTGATCGCGCCGAAGGACGGGCTGCTGGAGAAGGTGAAGTCGAACATGCAGGAAGTGCGCGCGCGCGGCGGCGAGCTGTTCGTGTTCACCGATGCCGACAGCAACTTCGAGGCGTCCGAGGGCGTGCACGTGATCCGCACCCCGCGCCACGTCGGGGTGCTGAGCCCGATCGTGCACACCATCCCGGTGCAGCTGCTGGCCTACCACACCGCCCTGTCGCGCGGCACCGACGTCGACAAGCCGCGCAACCTGGCCAAGGCGGTCACGGTCGAGTAGCCGATTGCAGCCTGCCGGGTCGGGCGGGGAACGCCGCCCGGCAACGGCGCTCAGTCCGGCGTGGCGCCCGCGGCGCCGGACGGATCCGGCCAGTACGCACTATCCGGCGTGGGGCGGTGACCGAACAGCGCCGTGCCCACGCGCACCGTGGTGGCGCCTTCGGCGATGGCCAGCTCGAAATCGCCGGACATGCCCATCGACAGGTCGTCCATCGCGATGCCGTCCGGCGCCTCCTGGCGCAGCCGGTCGCGCAGTTCGCGCAGGCGGACGAAGCAGGGCCGCACGCGCGCGGCGTCGTCGGAGAACAGGGCCAGCGTCATCAGGCCGCGCACGCGCAGGCTGGAGAAGGCGGGCAGCTGGCGCACGAATGCGGGCACCTCGTCCGGCGCCAGGCCGAACTTGGTGTCCTCGCCGGAGGTGTTGACCTGCACCAGCACGTCGATCGCGCGTCCGCGCGACTGCAGCTGGGTGTCGAGTGCCTGCGCCACGCGCAGGCTGTCGAGCGCCTGGAACTCGTCGGCGAAGCGCGCCGCGTACCTGGCCTTGTTGGTCTGCAGGTGGCCGATCAGCACCCAGCGCAGGTCGGGCAGGTCCGCGAGCGCTTCGGACTTGCCCAGCGCCTCCTGCACCTTGTTCTCGCCGAACTGGCGCAGCCCGAGCGCGTGGGCGATGCGCAGTCGGTCGGCGCCGACGGTCTTGGTCACCGGCAGCAGCCGCACCTCGCCCGGATCGCGCCCCGCCGACCGGCAGGCGGCGCCGATGCGCGCGCGGATCGCGTCGAGGTTGGCCTGCAGCTGCGCGGTGTCGCGGTCCATCGCCATGCTCAGGTGCCCGCCAGCCAGTCGCGCGGCACCAGGTAGTCGTGCAGGCGCGCCTCGGCGCTGCCGGGCTTGGGCGCGTAGCCGTATTCCCAGCGCACCAGCGGCGGCAGGCTCATCAGGATCGATTCCGCGCGCCCGCCGCTCTGCAGCCCGAAATGGGTGCCGCGGTCGTAGACCAGGTTGAACTCGACGTAGCGGCCGCGGCGGTAGAGCTGGAACGCGCGCTCGCGCTCGCCGTACGGCGTGTCCTTGCGGCGTTCGACGATCGGCAGGTAGGCGGCGAGGAAGCCGTCGCCGACCGCGCGCAGGTAGCCGAAGTCCTGCTCGAGATCCTCGTGCAGGTCGTCGAAGAACAGGCCGCCGATGCCGCGCGTCTCGTTACGGTGCTTCAGGAAGAAATACTCGTCGCACCAGCGCTTGTGCGCCGCGTAGCGCTGCTCGCCGCCGAAAGGCCCGCACAGGGCGCGCGCGGTGCGGTGCCAGTGCCGCACGTCCTCGTCGACGGGATAGAACGGGGTCAGGTCGAAGCCGCCGCCGAACCACCAGGCCACCGTCTCCCCATCGCGCACCGCGCGGAAGTGGCGCACGTTGGCGTGCGTGGTCGGCACGTGCGGATTGCGCGGATGGAACACGAGCGACACGCCCACCGCCTGCCAGGACGCGCCCACCAGCTCCGGGCGCGCGGCGGTCGCCGACGGCGGCAGGGTGTCGCCGGAGACGTCGGAAAAACCGATCCCGGCCTGCTCGAACACCGCGCCGTCGCGCAGGATGCGGGTGCGGCCGCCGCCGCGCAGGTGGCTGGACGTGTCGCCCGGATCGCGCTGCCACGCGTCCTCGACGAAACGGGCGCCGCCGTCGGCGGTTTCGATCGCGGCGCAGATGCGGTCCTGCAGGCCGGTGAGCCAGTTGCGGATGTCGTCGAAGCGGTCCATGGCGCCATTCTAGTGCGCCGTACAGCGGGTTGCCCGCGGCGGCATCCCGCGAAGGCGGAGTGCCGGAAGCGCCTGTCGTCGAGCGGAGAACGTCCATGGATTCCCGCCTTCGCGGCAACGACGGACGAATGCGTTCGCGCCCGGGAACGCGGTGCGTGCACGCCACCGCACGCGCAACGCGCTGTTACGAGGGTGTGAGTGTCTCCTCCCGGTGCGCGCCGAGCCGCGCTTCGAGGAGTGCGGCGAGGTTGGCCGCGGATCGGCCGTAGGTGTCCGGCAGCGCCGCCTGGAAGCCGCTGAGGTTGCGGTTGACGCGGCGCAGGCGCTCGCCGCCGGCGTGGCCGTCGACGAAGTCGAAACCCACGACGCGATGCATGCCCACGCGTGCGGTGCCGACGCGCGCCACCTCCGCCCAGCGCACGCGCGTGCGCCGGAACAGCGAGACGATCTCGAAGCCGTCGGCGTCCAGCACCAGCCGGCTTGCGCCGGGCCACAGATTCAGCACCGCGAGCGCGCCGCAAATCCCGAACAAGACGACGCAGCTCCAGCCCACCACCGGGTGCGTGCCGAGGATGCGCGTGCCGATCCACGCCAGCGCCGCGCTGATCGCGACCATCGCCAGCCACTTGCCCGGTGCCGGCCGCAGCACTTCGGTCGCGCCGGCGGCGGGGTTCACTTCAGCGTGCGCTCGAACAGCTCCAGGATCCGACGGTACTGGTCGTACCACGAGTCGGACTGCTGGTAGGCGTGGCGCTCGAGCGGATAGCTGGCCAGTTCCCACTTGTCCTTGCGCAGTTCGATCAGGCGCTGCGCGAGCACCACCGAATCGCGATAGAACACGTTGTCGTCGATCATGCCGTGCGCGATCAGCAGGTGGTCCTGCAGGCCGTCGGCGAACTCGATCGGCGAGGAGCGGCGGTAGGCCTCCGGATCGATGTCCGGCGTGTTGAGGATGTTGCTGGTGTAGGCGTGGTTGTACTGGGTCCAGTCGGCGACGGGGCGCAGCGCGGCACCGGCCTTGAACCTGCCCGGTTCGCGGAACAGGGCCATGAAGGTCATGAAGCCGCCGTAGCTGCCGCCGTAGATGCCGACGCGTTCGCGGTCGGCCTGGCGGTTGGCGACCAGCCAGTCGATGCCGTCCAGGTAATCCTGCAGTTCCGGTTCGCCCATGCGCCGGTAGATCGCCGTGCGCCAGTCGCGGCCGTAGCCTTCCGAGGCGCGGAAATCGAGGTCGAGCACGATGTAGCCGCGCTGCACCAGCAGGTTGTGGAACATCTGCTCGCGGAAATAGTTCGGGTAGCGGTCGCTGACGTTCTGCAGGTAGCCGGCCCCGTGCACGAACAGCACCACCGGGTACGTACGCCCCGGCTCCATCGTCTTCGGACCGTAGTACTTGCCCCAGATGGTGCCGGCGCCGTGCGTCGAGGGCACCTGCACGTATTCGGGCTGGAGGAAGTCGTACTCGCGGTATTCGGGCTTGCGGGTGTCGGTGAGCGTGCGCGGCTGGCCGCCGTCGGCGTCGAGCACCGCCAGCTGCGGCGGCACGTAGCTCGACGAATGGCGCAGCGCGATGCGACGGGCATCGGGCGACACGGCGAAGCCCTCCACGCCGCCGAGCGCGGTCAGCTCGCGTACCTCGCCGCCGTCCACCGGCACGGTGCACAGCTCGTAGTCGCCCGGCCGGGCGCGGTTGCAGGTGAAGTGGAAGCGCGCGCCGTCGGGCGACAGCGCCGGCTGCGAGACTTCCCAGCGGCCCGAGGTGAGCGCACGCGCCCGCCCGCCGCGCGCGGCGTCGAGCGTGTACAGGTGGGCGTAGCCGCTGTCTTCGGACATGAACCACAGCGTCCGCTGGTCCGGGAGCCAGCCGAACTCGTTGTAGGCCCAGTTGATCCAGGCCTCGTCGGACAGCCGGTGGCGCGACTGCAGGCGCGCCGTGGCGGGGTCGACGGTGACCAGCCAGCGGTCCTTGTTGTCGACCGAATGCAGCATCAGCGCCGCGATCGAGCCGTCCGCGTTCCAGCGGATGCCATCGGCGTCGTCCTCCACGCGCACCGCGCGCGCACCCTTGAGCGGGTCCTTGCCGCCGGCCTTGCGCAGCGCGGCGAGCGGGTCGTCGGCGATGCCGGGCAGCGCGTCGATGGCGAGTTCGCGCGGGGTGCCCTCGCGCACGTCGACGAGCCACAGGGTCTGCGCCCGCGGCAGGTTCCGGCCCACGCGCGTGCGCACGTCCTCGAACTCCTCGTAGCCCGATTCGGTGACGTACTTCGGCATCTTGCCCGTCTGGCCGCGCTCGTCCTGCTTGCGTTCGGTGGCGACCAGCAGCCAGCGGCCGTCGGGCGAGAGCGAGGTGGCGGCGATCTCCACGTCCTTGCCCAGGTACACCGGCGCAGGCGCGCGGGTCGGATCGGCCCGGCGCCAGTCGGCTTCCTGCTCGCGCGCGGCCTCGCGCCGGTCGCGTTCCTCGCGCAGGGTCTCGACCAGGCGCAGCTGGTCCTCGCGCAGCAGGTCGGGCTTGGGCGGCTTGGCCGGATCGTCCTCGGCCTTGGGCGCGGCGGCGTGGGCCACGGTGCCGCCCTGCGCGCTCCAGCGGAACCAGTCGTGGCCGCTGCGCCAGACCAAGGCGCCGTCGCTGCTCCAGCGCGGCGAAGCCTCGTCCGCCTCGCTGCGGGTGAGCTGGGTCAGCGCGCCATTGCGCAGGTCGCGCACGAATACATCGCCGTTGCGCACGAAGGCCATGCGCGTGCGCTGCGGATCGAGCACGGGATCGGCGCCATCGGCCTCGGCCCGCGCGGCGCCGTCGAGCCGCTGCGCCTGGCCGCCGGCGATGTCCTGGACGTACAGGTCGCGGATCCGGCTGCCGTCTCGCTTGAGCGGGTAGAAGATGCGCTGCCCGTCCCACGACCACCACGCCTGCTCGACCGGTGGCCCGATCCAGTCCGGATCGGCCATGATCCGCTCCATCGTCAGCGGTTGCGCGGGCTGGGCGTGGAGCAGGCCGGCGAAGAACAGGCAGGACAGCGGAAGCAGTCGGCGCATCGGGACAGGTGGTCAGCGGGAATCGCGACAGCCTACCAGCCGCCGCCACGCCGACATCTGCCGAGCGTCATGCGCGCGCCCCGGCGCGGGGCCTGAACGCCACCCGCGTTCCCCGGCGCGCCGAATTCCCGCACAATTCCGCGATCTGTGACACTGCGCGGACATGCACGCCTACGTCTACAAGAGCCAGCGCCGGGCCGATACCTATATCTACCTCGCCGCGCGCGACGCGTTCGAGCGCCTGCCCGAACCGCTGCGCACGCAGCTCGGTCCGCTGCAGTTCGTGCTCGACGTCGCGCTGACGCCCGGCCGCACGCTGGCGCGCGAGAACCCGGACGAGGTGCGCGCGAACCTCGCCGCGCGCGGATTCCACCTGCAGTTCCCGCCCACCCCGGGCGTGGATCCGATGCACGAGGACTGGGGCACCGATGCCTGAGGCGCCGGCGAGCCGCCGACAGGCCCTCGTCGCCGCCGCGTCCGCGGTCGCGCTGACCCTGGCCGCCGGGCTGGGTGGCGTGGTCGCGATCGCGGCCGGCGTGCTGGCCCAGCCCGCGCTGGCGCTCGCCGTGCGCGGCTGGCGCCAGCGCCGCGACAGCGATCGCCCCACCCTGCTGCGCGATGCGCGTGCGCTGCTGGCGCTGTGGGCGGTCGCCGCGACGCTGGTCGGCGCGTTGGTGGCCTGGCCGCTGTCGGCGGTCGTGGACGGTGCCGGGCTCGGTCCGGTGCTGGCACTCAGCGCCGCGTCGGGGCTGTGCGTGCTCGCGCTGTGGCGCAGCTGGCCGCTGTGGCACGCGCTCGAACGCGACGGCGGCGCGCTGTCGCGGCAATGGAACGCGCTGGGCGACCGCGATGCCTCGGGCTGGCACGGGCTGGCCGCAGCCGCCTGCGTGGCGGCGATCCTGGGTGCGATCGTGGTCCTCGCCTGGCCCGGCCTGCTGCCGTCAGCCGCGCGCTGGGCGATGGCGGGCGCCAGCGTCCTGGCCTGGCCGGGGCTGCACCTGCTGCTGCAGCGGCTCCCCGCGCCGCCCGCGCTCGCGCTGCCGGTGGTCGACATGGCCGGCGAGCCGTCGCGGATCGATCCACCGGCGTTCGAAGGCGACCTGGACCGCGCGCTCTACGCCGCGGCCCGCGGTGGCCGGGTGGAGCAGGCGCTGGCGCTGCTCGACGCGGGTGCCGATGCCCACGCCCTGCCGCTGGACCAAGACCGCGACCAGCGTCCGCTGCCTGTGCTGGCCGCGGTGCTGCCGGACCTGCGCCTGCTGCGCGCGCTGATCGCCGCCGGCGTCGACGTCAACGCCGCCCACGCCGGGCTGACGCCGCTGCTGGCCGCCACCCGCGACAGCTGGCACGGACGGCCCGACGCGGTGATGACCCTGCTCGCCAATGGCGCGGACCCGCGCGCCGCCGACCGCGACGGCAACACCCCGCTGCACCACGCCGCGCGCAGCTCCGATCCCGGCGTGGCCGCGCTGCTGCGCGACGCCTCGGCCGAGCTCGACGTACAGAACACGGACGGCCTCACCCCCCTGGGCGTCGCCTGCGCCGCCGGCAACTGGCGGCTCGCGCGCTTCCTGCTCGAACGCGGCGCGCGCCCGGGCGTGGAGTCGGGCACCCCGGCACTGGTGGCCGCGGCCGCCGGCGACGAGGACGATCCGGCAGGCGTGCAGCTTTTGCTGCGGCACAAGGCGAAGGTCGACGCCCGCGATCGCGATGGCCGCACCGCGCTGCACGTCGCCGCATTCCAGGGCCATGCCGACATCGTCGCGGCGCTGCTCGATGCCGGGGCCGACGTGCAGGCGCGCGACGCTGCCGGCGCCACGCCGCTGCTCGAGGCGGCGCGCGGCGCGCGCATGGCCACGTTCGAAGCGCTGCTCGCCGCCAAGGCCGATCCGCGCGCCGTGGACCACGAGGGCCGCCACGCGCTGCTGCTCGCCTGCCTGGCCGAGGCGCCGTCGTCGGCGCTGGTCGCGCGCCTGATCGAACTCGGGCTCGATCCCCGGAGCGCCGATGGCGCCGGCCGCCGCGCGGTGGACGTCGCCGCTGCGGCCGGGCGCTGGCGCCTGGTGGCGCTGCTCGACCCCGCCTACGCGCTGCCGCCCAGCGTCCAGGCCGAGGGTGGCGAGGCCGCGCCGGAAGACCGCGCGCCGCTGGCACTGCTGCGCGAGGGGCTGGATGCGGGACGGTTCGACGACCTGGACCGCATCGCAGCGCTGGTGACGCCGGCCGAGCTCGCATCGTTGCTGCTCGACGACACGCCGGCGCCGTCCATCGCCAGGATCGACTGGCTGGTCGGGCAGGGCGCCGACGTCGAAGCGCGCGATGCCGACGGCGACACCGCGCTGTTCCGGCTGCTCGCCCGCGGTCCCGCCGCGGTGCCCGCGCTGCAGGCGCTGCTGCGCCACGGCGCGTCGCCGGCGGGCGGTGGCGGCCTCGCGCGCTTCCTGGCCGCCTGCGTCGCCGGCGACCAGGCCGGGCGCGCGCTCGAACTGTGCGCCCTCGAACTGCTCGAGGCCGGCGCGGATCCGTTCGCGTCGTCGCCCGCAGGCGATCCGCCGCTGTCGCTCGCCGTGCACCTGGGCTGGGACCGGCTGATCGAACGCCTGCTCGCGATCGGAGTCGATGCCGACGCCCGCGACGCTCGCGGCATGACCGCGCTGCACCTGGCCGCGGCGCTGGCGCGCGAGGACGTGCTCAAGACCCTGGTGCGCCACGGCGCCACCATCGACATGCGCGCGCAGGACGGCCAGACCCCGCTCGGTGTCGCGCTCGCCAGCGGCCGCCGCGACCTCGCCGACTGGCTCGACTGGCGCGGATGGCCCCTGCCGCGGCGCGTGCTGCAGCCGGCCGACCTGCCGGCCGCGGCGATGGCCGGCGATGCCGATGCGGTGCGCCGCCTGATCGATCTCGGGCTGCCGGTGGAAGCGGTCGACGGCCAGGGCTGCACCGCGCTGCTGCGCGCCTGCGGTGGCGGCCATCCGGCCGTGGTCGACCTGCTGCTGGCCCGGGGCGCGCAGCCGCAGCACGTGGCCCACACCGGCGCCACCCCGCTGTCGGCCGCGGTCAGCGTGCGCCAGATCGAGATCGTCGACCGCCTGCTTGCGGCCGGTGCGCAACTCGAACAGCGCCTGCCCGGCGAGGTGACCGTGCTGATGCTGGCGGCTGCGCTCGGCCTGCCCGAACTCTGCGCGCGGCTGATGACCGCCGGCGCCAACGTGCACGCCACCGATGCCCAAGGCCTGACGCCGCTGCATTGCGCCGCGCTGTACGGCTTCACCGCACGCGACCGCACCCGTCTGGTGGCGCTGTTCGACACCCTGCTGCTGGCCGGTGCCGAGGTCGACGCCCCTGCCGCGGGCGGCGTGACCCCGCTGCTGCTGCTGGTTGGCGCGCGCGCCGAGCCCGGCTCGGCCTGCGACGAGGACGTGCTGCTGGCCGTGATCGAGCACCTGCTAGACGAGGGCGCCAGCCTGGATGCGCGCGATCCGCGCGGCTTTGGCCCCCTGCACCTGGCGGCCCTGCACGGCCTGCTGCGGTTGACCCAGCGGCTGCTGCGCGCCGGTGCCGATCCCGAAGCACGCGACGCCCTCAACCGCACTCCCCGCGAGATCGCGGTGATGCGCGGCTTCGTCGATGTCGCCCACGAATACGTCCCGGTCCAGGCCGGCGTGTCGATGGCGCGGTTCCTGCGCGACCGGGGTTGATCGGGCCCCACACGTCCCGGCGGTCCGCACTTCACCCGCGCCCGGTTCCCGGCTAGCATCGCCCCACGACCCAGGGAAGAGGTGCGTTATGCATATCCGGAGGATGTGGATCCCGCTCGCGGGCCTGCTGCTTTTCGCCGCCAGCTGCGCCGTGTTCGCGGCAGGACCGGGCGCCGTCCGCAAGCAGGTCGAGGGAAGCATGCTCGTGACCGGTCGGGTCACCATCGAGCAGGACGGCAGCGTCAGCGGCTGGACCATCGACCAGCGCGAGGCATTGCCTGCAGGCGTGTCGGGACTGGTCGACAGGGTCGCGCCGCAGTGGCAATTCGAGCCCGTGCTGGTCGACGGCCAGCCCGTCCGCGGCAATGCGCGCATGAGCCTTCGGGTGGCGGCAAAACGACTGGACGACGGCAACTACGAGGTTTGGATCCGCGACGGCTATTTCGGGCGCGATGCCCTCAGTCCGGAAGAGCGCGTCGCCGGGGCCCTGCGCGACGAGTACGTCAGCGCCGTGGAGATGAGGCCGCCGTCCTATCCGATGCGCGCCCTGGAGGTGAACGCGCAGGGCACCGTGTACCTCGTCCTGCGCGTGGACCGGCAGGGCCGCGTGGCCGATGCGATCGTCGAGCAGGTCAACCTGCGGACGATCGGCAGCGAGACGCAGATGCGGCAGATGCGCGACATGCTCGCGAAGCCCGCGCTGGCCAGGGCGCGCGAGTGGCAGTTCAACATCCCCACCGCGGGTGAGTGGAAGGACGACGACTCGTGGAGCCTTCGGGTCCCGGTCGATTTCTTCATCGCAGACCGGCGTGACGCGGGCAGGCAGGTCGGTTACGGCCAATGGGACACCTATGTGCCAGGCCCGCGCGCGCCGGTGCCATGGGAGACCGGGGACGCCGCGAGCATCTCGCCGGATACG
The DNA here is from genome assembly GCF_029888045.1 of Luteimonas rhizosphaericola. Lineage (GTDB taxonomy): Bacteria > Pseudomonadota > Gammaproteobacteria > Xanthomonadales > Xanthomonadaceae > Luteimonas > Luteimonas rhizosphaericola. The sequence continues at coordinate 323,710 of NZ_JARXRN010000028.1, forward strand.
CTGATCGCCGGTGAAGTCCACCAGGCCGGCGCCAGCCGTAAATTGCTCACGCCCCTGGGGGGCTAGCGACTCGATCCGCCCTCGAAACGTCCGCGGCGCCGCGCACCCCGTCCGGCATCCGCGCACAACGCGTGCTCATGCTCCGGCGTGCGGGGGACGGGGTGTTCGCCGTCGAGTTCCCGATCGCGGTGTCGTCGCAATCGATCGGCATGCCGGTTCGGACAGGGTGAACCGGGCGTCGAGGCTGGAGTGCGTGTCGCGGGCCCGCGAAAAACGGAAGGCGCCGGTTGCCCGGCGCCTTCGGCTGTTCAATCGCGACGTCGGTTCAGCGCCTCATCGAGGCGAAGAACTCGTCGTTGGACTTGGTGCTCTTCATCTTGTCGAGCAGGAATTCCATCGCCGCGATCTCGTCCATCGGGTGCAGCAGCTTGCGCAGGATCCAGATGCGCTGCAGCAGGTCGGGCTCGATCAGCAGGTCCTCGCGGCGGGTGCCGGAGAGGTTGACCGCGATCGCCGGGTACACGCGCTTCTCGGTGATGCGGCGGTCGAGGTGGATTTCCGAGTTGCCGGTGCCCTTGAACTCCTCGTAGATCACCTTGTCCATCGCGCTGCCGGTGTCGACCAGGGCGGTGGCGATGATGGTCAGCGAGCCGCCTTCCTCGACGTTGCGCGCCGCGCCGAAGAAGCGCTTGGGGCGGTGCAGGGCGTTGGCGTCGACGCCGCCGGTGAGCACCTTGCCGCTGGAGGGCACGACGTTGTTGTAGGCGCGGGCCAGGCGGGTGATCGAGTCGAGCAGGATCACCACGTCCTTCTTGTGCTCGACCAGGCGCTTGGCGCGCTCGATCACCATCTCGGCGACCTGAACGTGGCGCGCGGCCGGTTCGTCGAAGGTCGAGGAGACCACTTCGCCGCGCACGGTGCGCTGCATCTCGGTCACTTCCTCGGGCCGCTCGTCCACCAGCAGCACGATCAGGAAGACTTCCGGATGGTTGGTGGTGATCGCGGTGGCGATCTGCTGCATCAGCATGGTCTTGCCGGCCTTGGGCGGCGAGACGATCAGGGCGCGCTGGCCCTTGCCCTGCGGCGCCATCAGGTCGAGGATGCGGCCGGCGATGTCTTCGCTCGAACCGTCGCCGCGCTCGAGCTTGAAGCGCCTGCGCGGGAACAGCGGGGTCAGGTTCTCGAACAGCACCTTGCCCTTGCTGGCCTCGGGCGGCTCGCCGTTGATGGTGTCCACCACGTTCAGCGCGAAGTAGCGCTCGCCGTCCTTGGGCCAGCGGATGCGTCCGGACAGGTGGTCGCCGGTGCGCAGGTTGAAGCGGCGGATCTGGCTGGGCGAGATGTAGGTGTCGTCCGGGCCTGCCAGGTAGCTGGCCTCGGCGCCGCGCAGGAAGCCGAAGCCGTCGGGCAGGATCTCCAGCACGCCGTCGGCCTGCACGCCCTCGTGGGTGCGCGTGAGCACCTTGAGCAGGGCAAAGATCACGTCCTGCTTGCGGGCGCGGGCCACGCCCTCGTGGATGTTGAGCTGTTCGGCGATGTCGAACAGCTTGTGCGCCGGCATCCGCTTCAGGTCGCCCAGCGAGTACTGCGGGAAGCCCTCGGGGATGTTGGGCGGCGGCATGCGGCTGGCCTGCTCGCCGTTGCCGGAATCGTCCTGGGGCAGGCCGCCCTCGCGGTAGCGGTCGCGCTGGCGGTCGCGGCGGTTGCGGAAGCGGTCGCGGCGGTTGTTGCCCTGCGCGTTCTGGTTGCCCTGGTTCTGTTGGCCGGGGTTGTTGCGCTGGCCGTCCTGCGGCTGCCGCTGCGGCTGCCCGCCCTCGGCCTGCGCCTGCGGCGCTTCACCGCCGCCGCCGCCGGGCGACGGGCTGGACTGGCCCGGATCGGGGGTGCGCGGTGCGGCGGGCGCGGCGGGTTCGGACGCCGCCGGCCGGGATTCCGCGGCGCGGGGTTCGGACGGGGCGGGGGCGGAATCGAACAGCCTGGGCGCATCGGCGTCGGCGGTCTTGGCGCTCTTCCTGGGGGCACGCGTGGCAGTCTTGCGCACGCGCTTGGCGGCGGTGTCGCCGTCGTCGGGGGTGTTGTCGGACAAGTGGGAATTCCTCGCTCGCTGCGAGCGCCCTGGAGCGGGCGGAAGGTGTTGACGGGAGTCTTTCAGACGGGGTGCGGCGCCGAGTTCCACGCCGGATGGAGCCAAACTAACACCGCGTGCGGGCGACGGCAAGCGGGCGGGACGGGCCGTTCAGGCCGGTGCGCGGCCGCGAATCGCGCCCTCGCATCGCAACGGTACCGCGCGCGGGCGCGCGGTACCGCGAGTCGCGGACATGCGGCGCTCAGAGCGCCTTGTCGATCATCTGCGCCAGCTGCGCCTTGCCGACCGCGCCGATCTGGGTCGCCTGGACCTGGCCGTCCTTGAACAGCAGCAGCATCGGGATCGAGCGCACGTGGTACTTCAGCGCCGTGGCGCGGTTCTCGTCGACGTTGACCTTGGCGACCTTCACCTTGCCGGCGTAGTCCTCGGCCAGTTCGTCCAGGGCCGGGGCGATCATCTTGCACGGCCCGCACCAGGGCGCCCAGAAGTCGACCAGCACCGGCTCGCTGGACTGCAGCACGGCGGCATCGAAATCGGCATCGCTGGCGTGGAAGACGTGTTCGCTCACGGAAGGCTCCTGGAAGGGGGCGGTGGCCGGCCAGGACGGCCGCACCGGGATGGATGGTAAACTTGGGCGATTCGCGGCCCGATTCAAGGGCCACCCGTGACGGGAATCCCGGGCGACCCCATGCGCCCATGGTCCGCGAGCCCGGGGTCCGCGCCAGCCGGCGCCCTCCCCGTTCCAAGGCAGTCTGCGATGCAGGCGCCGCCCACGCAAGCTCCAGGGCGTGTCATGCCGCTTGAAGGACTTCCCTGCCCGTTTGGGTCGCCGCACCGCGGCGATACGCGCCTCGCGGCGCGGCGACCCAAGCGGACCGGGGGGCACTTCGGGGCGCAGGGACACGCGCTGGGGCCGCACACAAGAAGCCCTACATGAGCGACAAGCCACTTACCGACATCACCTTCTCCAGTTTCGAACTGCACCCGGCCCTGCTGGCCGGCCTGGAATCTGCCGGGTTCACCCGCTGCACGCCGATCCAGGCGCTGACCCTGCCGATCACGCTGGCCGGGCGCGACGTCGCCGGCCAGGCCCAGACCGGCACCGGCAAGACCCTGGCCTTCCTGGTCACGGTGATCAACCGGCTGCTGTCCAGCCCCGCCCTGGCCGAGCGCAAGCCCGAGGATCCGCGCGCGCTGATCCTGGCCCCGACCCGCGAGCTGGCGATCCAGATCCACAAGGACGCGATGAAGCTCGCGCCCGAGCTGGGGCTGAAGTTCGCCCTGGTCTACGGCGGCGTCGACTACGACAAGCAGCGCGCCCTGCTGCAGGCCGGCGCCGACGTGATCATCGCTACCCCGGGCCGGCTGATCGACTACGTCAAGCAGCACAAGGTGGTGTCCCTGCATGCCTGCGAGGTGTGCGTGCTGGACGAGGCCGACCGCATGTTCGACCTCGGCTTCATCAAGGACATCCGCTTCCTGCTCCGGCGCATGCCGATCCGCACCGAGCGCCAGACCCTGCTGTTCTCGGCCACGCTCAGCCACCGCGTGCTGGAGCTCGCCTACGAGCACATGAACGAGCCGGAGAAGATCGTCGTCGAGACCGAGTTCATCACTGCGGCCAAGGTGCGCCAGAAGCTGTACTACCCCTCGGACGAGGAGAAGCTGCCGCTGCTGCTGGGCCTGCTCTCGCGCAGCGAGGGCGCGCGCACGATGGTGTTCGTCAACACCAAGGCCTTCGTCGAGCGCGTGGCGCGATCGCTGGAGAAGGCCGGCTACCGCGTCGGCGTGCTGTCGGGCGACGTGCCGCAGAAGAAGCGCGAGTCGCTGCTGAAGAAGTTCCAGGCCGGCCAGCTCGAGATCCTGGTGGCCACCGACGTGGCCGCGCGCGGCCTGCACATCGACGGCGTCAGCCACGTCTACAACTACGATCTGCCGTTCGACGCCGAGGACTACGTGCACCGCATCGGCCGCACCGCGCGCCTGGGCGCCGAGGGCGACGCGATCAGCTTCGCCTGCGAGCGCTACGCGATGGGGCTGCCGGACATCGAGGCCTACATCGAGCAGAAGATCCCGTCCGAGCCGGTGACTGCGGAACTGCTGGTGCCGCTGCCGCGCCAGCCGCGCCTGGCCCTGGCCGGCGACGCCGCGGCGCAGGACGACGACGGCGACGGCGACAGCATCGGCGAGATCTACCGCGAGGTGCGCGAGGCGAAAGCCGCCGAGGACGCCAAGCGCGGCGGTGGCCGCGGCGGTCGCCCGGCTCCCGGGGCGGGGCGTGGCGGCCCGAGGTCGGGCGCCGGGTCCGGCGCCGGCGCTGGCGAACGGCCGCGGCGTGCGCGCAAGCCGCGCGCGGAGGACGGCGAGGCCCAGGCGGCGACCGCACCGATCGATGCGGCGCCGGCCGAGGGTGCGCCCGCACCGGCGCCGGTGATCGACGCGGCAGGCGCGGTGGCCGCGGCCATGCCGGACGAATCGCGGCCGCCGCGCAAGCGGCGCCGCCGGCGGCGCGGCAAGCGCGTCGAGGGTGCGGCCGAGCCAGGGCAGGAGACGGCGCAAGCGGTCGGCGGGCAGGGCAGTCGCGAAGGCGCCACGCGCGAGCCGCGGAAGTCGTCGGTCCCGCGGGCGCCGCGGGCATCCCGCGACGGCGCCGCGCCGGTGTCCGCGCCTGCGCGCACGTCGGGCGAGCCCTCGCTGCTGTCGCGCATCGGCGCGCGGCTGCGCAAGCTGGTCACGCGCGCGCCGCACAGCCAGCACTGAGCGCGGCGCGGTTGCGCCGGGGCATCGCGCCCCGGCGTCGCGCGGTTCGCGCCGCGTGCACCGCGCGTCCGCGGCGCACGCCGGGGTTTGACCGCGTCCGCAAAGCCGGCACGGCGTGCGCTTGGGCCCCGATGAGTTCTGCGATACTCCGGCCATGACCGTCCTGCGCTTCGACAACGTCAGCAAGCAGTACGCCGGCGGGCGCGTGGCTTTGGCGGACGTGAGTTTCGCCGTCGGCAGCGGCGAGATGCTGTTCCTCACCGGCCATTCGGGCGCCGGCAAGAGCACGCTGCTCAAGCTGATCCACCTCGCCGAGCGGCCCAGCCGCGGCGCGGTGGTGTTCAACGAGCGCAACCTGCTCAAGGTGCGCGGGCGCCGGGTCGCGCTGCACCGGCGCGAGGTCGGCGTGGTGTTCCAGGACCACCGCCTGCTCACCGATCGCAGCGTGTTCGACAACGTGGCGCTGCCGCTGATCCTGCGTGGCCAGCGCCGCGGCGAGATCGGCAAGCGGGTGCGCAGCGCGCTCGAGCGCCTCGGCCTGGGCGACCGCGAGCAGTCCCTGCCGACGCAGCTGTCGGCCGGCGAACAGCAGCGCGTGGGCATCGCCCGCGCGGTGGTGGGCGAACCGCGGCTGCTGGTGGCCGACGAGCCCACCGGCAACCTCGACCCCACCCTGTCGGCCGAGATCATGGCGCTGTTCGCCTCGCTGCCCGAACGCGGCACCAGCGTGCTGATCGCCAGCCACGACCTGGGCCTGGTCAAGCGCATGCGCAAGCGCGTGCTGGTGCTCGACCACGGCAGCCTGGTGGACGACATCGCGCCGGAGGACCTGGCCGATGAATGAGCCCCGCGCCGCGCGTCCGTCCCCGCTCGGGACCTGGGTCGACCACCACCTCTACAGCCTGGTCGCCAGCCTCGGCCGCGTCTTCCGCAAACCCTGGGCGGCGCTGCTCACCGTCGCGGTCATGGCGCTGGCGCTGGCGCTGCCGCTGGGGCTGTGGCTGGTGCTCGGCAACCTCGAGCGTCTGGCCGGCAATGTCGAACGCTCGCGCGAGATCAGCGTGTTCCTGCGCCAGGACGTGGACGCCGCGCGCGCCACGGCGCTGGCCGGCGAACTTAGCGCGCGCGGCAATGTCGCCGACGTGATCCACGTGCCGCCCGAGCAGGGGCTGGCCTCGCTGCGGGAGGACGACGCGCTGGCCGGGATCATCGACGCGGTCGGCGACGACAACCCGCTGCCGCACGCGCTGCTGGTGCTGCCGGCCGGCGACGAACTGATGGTGGCCGACTCGCTGCGGCAGTTGCCGGAGGCCGAACTGGTGCAGCACGACGCGCAGTGGCGCCAGCGCCTGGACACCTGGCTGCGCTTCGGCGGACGCGTGGCCTGGGTGCTCGCCGCGCTGTTCGGCCTCGGCGCGCTGCTGGTGGTCGGCAACACCGTGCGCCTGGACATCCAGTCGCGGCGCGAGGAGATCGGCGTGCTGCAGCTGCTCGGCGCCACCGACGGCTTCATCCGGCGCCCGTTCCTCTACCTCGGCGCCTGGTACGGGCTGGCCGCGGGTGCGATGGCGGTCGCGCTGCTCGCCGCGGCGGCGGCGGCGCTGCGCGGTCCGCTGGCCGAACTGGCGACCAGCTACGGCAGCCGGTTCGCGCTCGGCGGCATCGACGGGCCGTGGACCCTGACCGTACTCGCCGGCGCGACCGCGCTCGGCTGGTTCGGCGCCGGCCTGGTGACCGGCCACTTCCTGCGCCAGACGCGCCCCACGGAGACCTGAGCCGACATGATGTCGCACGACCTGCGCCACCTGGACACCGAGACCCCGTGCGTGCTGGTGGTGGACGGCTCCAAGCTGGTGCGCAAGCTGATCCTCGCCGTGCTGCAGAAGGAACTGCCGGGCGTGCGCGTGGCCGAGGGCGGCAGCCTGGCCGAGGCGCGCGCGGTGCTGGCGGCCGAGCCGGTGGACCTGGTGACCACCGCGCTGGTGCTGCCCGACGGCGACGGCCTGCAGGTCGCGCGCGCGGTGCGCGAGGCCGGCGGACAGCGCTACGTGCCGGTGATCGTGATCTCCGGCGACGTGCAGTCGCACCTGGAGGATCGCCGCTTCACCGAGGACGTCACCGACTACTTCGACAAGGGCCTGGGCCACAACGCGCTGGCCGCGTTCATCCGTGGCTACGTGCAGCCGCAGCCGATCGCCGACGCGCACGTGCTGTATATCGAGGACAGCCGCACGGTGGCGGTGGCGATCCGGCGCATGCTCGAGGCGCACCAGATGCGCGTCACCCATGTCACCAACGCCGAGGACGCGATCGCCTACCTCGAGGCCTACGCCGGCACCGACGCCGCGCCCGGCGCCGACCTGGTGCTCACCGACCTGTACCTGAAGGGCGAGCTCGACGGCCGCGACGTGCTCGACAAGGTCCGCAACGGCCTGGGCTACGGCAAGCGCCGGCTGCCGGTGCTGGTGATGACCGGCGACGACAACCGCGACAACCAGGCCGCGCTGCTGCGCCAGGGCGCAAACGACCTGGTGCTCAAGCCGATCGAGGAACGCCTGCTGGCGACCAAGGCGCTGTTCCAGCTGCGCCTGTCGCGGCTGCCGGACCATCCGCTGCAGGCATGAACGCGCCGGACGTGCGGCTGGAACCATCGTGGAAGGCGCGCGTGGGCGACTGGTTCGCCCGGGATGACATGCGCGCGCTGTCGGCGTTCCTGCGCGAACGCCGCGCCGCGGGCGCGCGCATCTATCCGCCAGGCCCGGAGATCTTCGCCGCGTTCGAGGCGACGCCGTTCGACCGGGTCAAGGTGGTGATCCTCGGCCAGGATCCCTACCACGGCCCCGGCCAGGCGCACGGACTGTGCTTCTCGGTGCGCCCGGGCGTGCCCGTGCCGCCGTCGCTGGAGAACATGTTCAAGGAACTGCAGCGCGACCTCGGGCTCCCGCGCCCCGACCACGGCTGGCTGGTGCCGTGGGCGCGGCAGGGCGTGCTGCTGCTCAACGCCGTGCTCACCGTGGAGGAGGGGCGAGCCGGCGCCCACCAGGGACGCGGCTGGGAGGGCTTCACCGATCACGTGGTCGACGTGCTCAACCGCGAGCGCGAAGGCCTGGTGTTCCTGCTGTGGGGCGCGTACGCGCAGAAGAAGGGCGCGATCGTGGACGGGCGTCGCCACCGCGTGCTGCGCACGACGCATCCCTCGCCGCTGTCCGCGCACCGCGGCTTCCTCGGCTGCGGGCATTTCTCCGCCGCCAACGACTACCTGGTGCGGCACGGGCAGGCGTCGATCGACTGGTCGCTGCCGCCGCGCGCGCAAGTCGAGGCGTGACCGCACGCGCGCCACGCCTCGACCGTGTTCAGAACCAGAGCTTGACCCCGGCGACCCAGCGCGTGTCGCGCGCCGCTTCGCCGTCTTCCGCGTGCAGGTCGGCGGTGCGCCCGAACGCGCGCTCGTGCACGACGCCCACGTACGGCGCGAACCGTCGCGTGACTTCGTAGCGCACGCGCAAGCCGGCTTCGACCGTCGACAGGCCTCGACCGATGCCGCGCTGCGGGTCGTCCTTCGTGTTCAGTTCGACTTCCAGCGCGGGCTGCAGCACCAGCCGGTTGGTGAAGCGCAGGTCGTATTCGGCCTCCAGGTCCGCGGACACGCCGCCGCCTTCGCCGGCGTAGGCGATCGCGGACACTTCGAACATGTACGGCGCGATGCCCTGCACGCCGACGCCCAGTCGCGTGCGCGACGGCGCCTCGCCCCAGTCGCGACGGATGCCCGCCACCACGTCCCACCAGCGGGCGACCGCGCGCGAGTAGCGCAGTTCGACCTGCGCCGATTCGAGGTGGCCCCCGCTGCGCTCGCCGCTGCTGCGCAGCCAGGCGCGATGGATGTCGCCGCCCCACGAGGCCTTGCCCTCCCAGGCCTGTCCGCGCGCGTCGCCATCGTCCCAGGCTTCCAGGTGGTCGATGTCGAGCCGGCGCCAGGTCGTCGCGCCGTGCGCCATGTGCGCGTGCTCGAGCGTGGGGAACGCGGCGGCGCGGTCGGCGTCGGTGAGCGGCGGGATCGGCTCGCGCGGCGCGACGTCGGCCGCGGGCGTGCAGTGGCCCATCGCGGCGTGTGCGGGCGTGCAGGCATCCGGCAGGGCGGCGTCTGACGCGGAAGGAGCGCCGTGTCCGCGATGCGGATCGCCGTCAACGGGAGGCTCTGCGTCCACCTCTGCGGACTGCCCCGGCGTGCAGTGACCCATGGCCGCATGCGCGGGCGTGCAGCCCTGCGTCGGCGCGGCGTGGGTGGCCTCGCCGTGGCCGTCAGGGTGGTCCTGCGCGGCGGGCGGTGTGTGCGGCGCGTGCCCGGCATGGGCCGCATGGCCGACGGGCCCGCTGCGATCAGCGGCCCGACCATGATCGGCGTGGCCGGTCTGAGCGTCGTGTCCGGCATGGTCGACCTGCGCGGCGTGCTGCGGGTGCCCACCCTCCTGCGCGGCGGCGGCGAGCGGTGCGAGCCCGAGCAGGAGCAGGGCCAGTGTGCGCGGATGCCGGCTCATGCGCCTTCCTCCACGCGCACTTCGCGCATCATCCCGGCGTCCATGTGGTAGAGCAGGTGGCAGTGGTAGGCCCAGCGGCCGAGCGCATCGGCGCGCACGCGGTAGCTGCGCTTCGTGCCCGGCGGCATGTCGACGGTGTGCTTGCGCACCATGAATCCGCCCGCCTCGTCCTCCAGATCGCTCCACAGGCCGTGCAGGTGGATCGGGTGCTGCATCATCGTGTCGTTGACCAGCACGATGCGCATGCGCTCGCCGTAATTCAGGCGCAGCGGCTCGGCGCTGGCGAACGGGATGCCGTCGAACGACCAGGCGAACTTCTCCATGTGCCCGGTCAGGTGCAGCTCGACCGTGCGCGAGGGCTCGCGGCCGTCGGGATCGTCGAACACGCTCTTGAGGTCGGCATAGGCGAGGACCCGGCGGCCGTTGTCGCGCAGGCCGATGCCGGGATCGTCCAGGCGCGGCGTCGGCGCCATGGTCTGCATGTCGACCAGCGGATTGCCGGCTTCGCTCGCCGGATGCGATTGCATGCCGGCGCCATCGGCCCCGGATGCATGGGCGCCGTGGCCATCGTGCGCTCCCGCGCCAGACCCGTGCATCGCCGCGCCGCACCCGCCCTCGGCCATCATCGCCGCGCCGCAGCCGCCTTCCAGCGCCTTGCCGCCGGGGTTGTGCGCGCCATGCCCGCCGTGGCCCATGTCGTCCATGGTCAGTCGTGGGCGCGGGTCGGGCGCCGGTATTGGCGCTTCCAGCCCCGCGCGCACGGCCAGCGTGCCGCGCGCGTAGCCGGTGCGGCCCATGTCCTGGGCGAAGACGGTGTAGGCGTCCTGTCCCGACGGCTCCACGATCACATCAAAGGTTTCCGCCGCGCCCATGCGCAGCTCGTCCACGCTCACCGGATGCACGTACTGCCCGTCGGCGGCCACCACGGTCATCTTCAGCCCGGGAATGCGCACGTCGAAATGGGTCATCGCCGAGGCGTTGACCAGGCGCAGCAGCACCTTCTCGCCCGGGCGGAACGCGCCGGTCCAGTTGCCCGACGGCGTCGCCCCGTTCATCAGGTAGGTGTAGGTGTGCGCGTTGACGTCCGACAGGTCGCTCGGCGTCATCCGCATCTGGCCCCAGGCGCGGCGGTCGGCGAGGGTGGCCGAGAGGCCGTCGCGGCGCACGTCGCGGAGGAAGTCGCCGACCGTGGGCTTGTACCAGTTGTCGTGGTGCGGCGCCTTCTTCAATCGCGCGAACAGGTCGGCCGGGTCCAGGTCGGTCCAGTCCGACAGCAGCACCACGTGCTCGCGGTCCCAGTGGTAGGGCGGCGGCTCGCGCGGGTCGACGATGATCGCGCCGTACAGCCCCGCCTGTTCCTGGTGCAGCGAATGGCTGTGGTACCAGTACGTGCCCGACTGCTTCAGGGTGAAGCGGTACAGGTACGCCTCGCCCGGCGCGATGCCGTCGAAGCTCATGCCCGGCACGCCGTCCATGTTCGACGGCAGCAGGATGCCGTGCCAGTGGATCGAGGTGGTCACGCCGGGCGGCAGGTGGTTGGCCACGCGCAGGGTGACGGTGTCGCCCTCGCGCCAGCGCAGCACCGGCGCGGGCAGGCGGTGGTTGATGGTGATCGCCTGGCGCGGGCGACCGGTGAAGTTCACCAGGCTCTGGCCGATGTCGAGCCGGAAATCGCTGCCGGCCAGTTCGGTGCCAGGCACCGCGGCGGTGGTCTCGCGCGCCTGTGCGGGCAGGCGCAGGGTGCCGGCGGCGAGCGCGGCGCCGCCCAGCACCAGGCCCTGGACGAAATGGCGACGCGACGGCGAGGCCGGCGCGTGCGCGGGCAGTCGCGGACTGCGATGGATCATGTCGATGCTCCGTGGGGCGCGCGCAACGCGCGCCCGGTCGATCGGGAATGGCGGAACGCGCCGCACGTCGTGCGTGGCGCAGCGTCCTGGCCGCAGGCGCGGCGGGACTCAGCCGATCGGTGGTCGCAGCGGGGGGAAGGCGTGCGCGTGGGCCAGCTGCGTTGCGTCGGCGGACACAACTGGCGCGGCATCGGCCGGGTGCGCCATGGGCGCGGCCGCGGGCAGGGTCGCGACGCCGTGCTGCAGGCACAGCTCGAGGCAGCGTTCCAGGCAATCGCCGTCCATGGGCGACGGCGAGGCCGGTGCGGCGGGCGCGGCGGGCGCGGCACGGGCCTCCGTATCGATGTCGTGGCAATCCCCATGCGCCGCGGGCATCGCCGGCATGGCGGCGGTCGCGGGCGTGGCGGGCGTCTGGCTCGCGGGAGCGCTGGCGCGCGCCAGGTGCGTGGCCGCCATCGCCGGGGCGACGGTATCGACCAGCAGGCACAGGCACAGCAGCAGGCGGGACAGGAGCGACAGCACGCGGGCGGGGGATGGTCGGGAGCGCTCAGGATAGCGCAGGCCCTGGCTGGCCGATGCCGCGGCGGCCGGCGGACGGACATCTGGAGGCCGCTCGTTCAGACGATCCGGCCCGATGGGCGCAGGCGCGGCTCGTCGCGGTCGATGATGTGACGATGTCGCAATGTGGCGATGCGCACGGCGCTCGCGCGGACCGGTGAGGGCCCGGCCCGGGTATGGGCGGGTCGGGCCCCGGCCGGGGTTCCCGGCGCGGCCGTGCGGCGCAGCGCGTCGCGTCGGCCCCGAGCGGATAGAATCGCGGCTCCACCCGCATGGCGGGCGCCAGCCGCCGCCGTGCCTCCCTCGAGCGAGCCTGTCGATGCAGGTCGGCCAAGACAACGCGTGGCGTAGCATCGAAGCGGGCCATGTGCAGCCGCGCGTAGTGCTGCTGGCCGCCGTCGCCCTGATGCTGGCACTCGGACTCTGGCTGTCGCGCGGTGGGCATGGCGCGCCCGATGCGCCGTCCGCGCCGGGCGCTGCGGCCTCCGCGCCTGGCCGTCCGGCCGCGGCGACGATGATCGACGCGATCCCGGTCACGCCCCCACCCGCGTCGCGCGACGACGCCCGCCCCGACGGCATGCCGGCAACCGTCCGCCTGGCGCCGCCGCTCCGGCGCGGACTCGAAGCCGGCGACGACCTGTTCGCGTATGCGCAACAGCTGCAGCCGGCGCTGCGCGAGGGCGATCCCGAAGCCGCGTGGCTGATGAGCCGGGTGGTCGACTACTGCGCCGGCTACGCCACCGATCCGGCGGCATTCGCGCGCGACAGCGCGACCCTGGAGGCCGCGGGCTTCCCGGCCGTGGAGGCGATGAACGCCGCGCGCGCGCGGGTGGCGACGCGCTGCCGCCGCTTCACCCCGGGCGACGGGTTCTCGCCGGCGCGCGTGCGACAGCTGCGGATGCAGGCGGCGCAGGGCGGCAGCCTGCCGGCGGAGGCGGAACTGCTGGCGCGCGGCGAACCGGTCGCCACCTCCGACGACTATCCCGGAGCGCTGCTCGAGCGGATCGCGAGCGCGGGCGACCCCGCAGCTTTCGGAGCGCTGTCCACCGCGGTCGAGGTGCCGGACTGGCTGTCGCTGCTCGACCGCGACGTCGCGCCACAGTACCAGGCCGTCGTCTGGCAGCTGGCGGCGTGCCGGATGGGCGCCGACTGCGGGCCCGGGAGCACGCTGATGACCTCGTACTGCGTCAACGGCGGCATCTGTTCGCGCGACCCCTCCCAGGGGTTCGAGGCATTCGTGTACGACGCCGCGATCCCGCGGCAGAGCGTGGACCACGTCAGCGCCGCGGTGGATGCGCTGGTGGAGCGTTTCGGAGGAGCACCATGAAGTTCGAGATGACGAGACGCCGGTTCGCCGGCCTGTTCTGGCTGCTGCTGTTCGCGGTGTATTCGGTGGCCGCGATCGGGCTCACCGTGCTCGACGCGGGCGACGAGGCCTATGCGGACCTGTCGAAGGTGGCGGCGGTGACCGTGCACGCCAGCGAGGACATGCGCAACCTGGGCGCGGCGCAGATGGCGGCCGCCTACCGCGCCCAGAGCGGCGCGCCGTTCGCCTCGCTGGCGCCCGGCACCACGCTGCGGGTGGTCTGGCCGGACGGCTCGAGCGAGTATGTGGTGGTGACCAATCCCGCGGCCAGCGACGGCATCGTCCCCATCCCCGGCACACAGCGCGATGCGGCGGACCGGCCCTTGGACGGCCTGCGCGGCGAACCGCCCGCGGCGGGCGGCGCGGGGCGGCTGCTGCCGACGGACTAGCCGATCGAGAGTGCCTTGTCCTTGCGCTCGGCCAGGCGCTTTTCCAGATAGTGGATGTTCTGCCCGCCGGCCTGGAAGCCGGCGTCGGCCATGATCCGCTGCTGCAGCGGGATGTTGGTCCTGATCCCGTCGACCACCATCTCTGACAGCGCCACCCGCATGCGTGCGATCGCCTGTTCGCGGTCGGCGCCGTGCACGATCAGCTTGCCGATCATCGAATCGTAGTTCGGCGGCACGGTGTAGCCCTCGTAGATGTGCGAGTCCACGCGCACGCCGGGGCCGCCGGGCGAATGGAAATGCTGGATCAGGCCGGGCGAGGGCAGGAAGGTGTCCGGATCCTCGGCATTGATGCGGCATTCCACCGCGTGGCCGCGCAGCACCACGTCCTCCTGGCGGATCGAGAGCTTCTGGCCCGAGGCGATCTTGAGCTGCTCGCGGATCAGGTCGATGCCGGTGACCAGCTCGGTGACCGGGTGCTCGACCTGGATGCGGGTGTTCATTTCGATGAAGTAGAAGCGGCCGTCCTCGAACAGGAATTCGAACGTGCCGGCGCCGCGGTAGCCGATGCGGATGCACGCCTCCACGCACACCTTGCCGATCTCCGCGCGCAGTTCGGGCGTGATGCCAGGCGCCGGCGCTTCCTCGACCACCTTCTGGTGGCGGCGCTGCATCGAGCAGTCGCGCTCGCCCAGGTGGATCGCGTTGCCCTGGCCGTCGGCGAGCACCTGGATTTCCACGTGGCGCGGGTTCTCCAGGAACTTCTCCATGTAGACCATGTCGTTGCCGAACGCGGCCTTGGCTTCCTGCTTGGTGGTGGCGATGGCGTTGGCGAGCGCGGCCTCGGTATGGACCACGCGCATGCCGCGGCCGCCGCCGCCGCCGGCCGCCTTGACGATCACCGGATAGCCGATCTCGGCCGCGATCCTGACGTTGGTGGCGACGTCGTCGCCGAGCGGGCCGCCGCTGCCGGGCACGCAGGGCACGCCGGCCTCCTTCATAGCGCGGATCGCCTCGACCTTGTCGCCCATCAGGCGGATGGTCTCGGCCTTCGGGCCGATGAACACGAAGCCCGACTGCTCCACGCGCTCGGCGAAGTCGGCGTTCTCGCTGAGGAAGCCGTAGCCGGGATGGATCGCCTGCGCGTCGGTGACCTCGGCCGCGGCGATGATCGCCGGCATGTCGAGGTAGCTGCGGTTGGACGGCGCCGGGCCGATGCACACCGACTCGTCGGCCATCGCCACGTGCTTGAGGTTGCGGTCGACGGTCGAATGCACGGCAACCGTGCGGATGCCCAGCGCGTGGCACGCGCGCAGGATGCGCAGCGCGATTTCGCCGCGGTTGGCGATCACTACTTTATCGAGCATGGTCTGGTCTCAAGTCGTTCACCACACGGCCCATAGGCCTGCCGGCCCGCGGGCGTTCGCTACGTTGTCGGGCATGGAAGGTGCCAGATTGCGTCCCCCGGCCCACCGGCCTGCCGGCGACGGGCCTTCGCAGGCCCGCGGCTCGCGCCGCTCGCAAGCCCTGCTCACCCGATCACGAACAGCGGCTGGTCGAACTCGACCGGCTGGCCGCTCTCGACCGCGATCGCGAGCACGGTGCCCGAGGCGTCCGCCTCGATCGGGTTGAACATCTTCATCGCCTCGATGATGCCGAGCGTCTCGCCCGCCTTGACCTGCTGGCCGACGCTGACGAAGGCCGGCTTGTCCGGCGCCGGCGAGGCATAGAAGGTGCCGACCATCGGCGAGGTGACCACGTGCCCGGCGGGCAGGCCGCTGGCCGCAGGCTCGCCGCCCGGGCGCCCGCCGGTGGCGCTGTCGACCGGCGAGAGCATCGGCATCACCGGCTCGCCGCCGCGCGGGGACGCCGGCGCAGGGGCCGGCTGGGCGTAGACCATCTGCGGGCCGCCGGTCGGGTTGCGCGACAGGCGCACGGACTCCTCGCCCTCCTTGATCTCCAGTTCGGCGAGGTTGGATTCCTCGAGCAGGTCGATGAGCTTCTTGATCTTGCGCAAGTCCATGGCTGGCCTCGGTGTCGCGTCGGAAAGGAAAGGGAAGGGTCAGGCGTCCGCGGGCAGGCGGCGCAGCGCCGCGTCCAGGGCGTAGCGGTAGCTGTCCGCACCGAAGCCGCAGACCACGCCCAGCGCCTTGTCGCTGAGGTAGCTGTGCTGGCGGAAGGGCTCGCGCGCGTGCGGGTTCGACAGGTGGATCTCGATGAACGGCAGCGCCACCGCCGCCAGCGCGTCGCGGATCGCCACGCTGGTATGGGTGAAGGCGGCCGGGTTGATCAGGATGAACGCGGTGCCGTCGGTGCGGGCGGCCTGGATGCGGTCGACCAGCACGTGTTCGGCGTTGGACTGCAGGCACTCGAGCGCATGGCCGGCGGCGGTGGCGGTGGCCTGCAGGCCGGCGTCGATCCCGGCCAGGGTGTCGCGGCCGTAGACCTCCGGCTCGCGGGTGCCGAGCAGGTTGAGGTTGGGGCCGTGCAGGAGCAGCAGCTTGGCCATCGGGTCGGTTGCCGCGGAAACTGGCGCGCAGTCTGGCGCAAGCCCCGGATGGTGTCCAGTTCGGCGAAGTTGAGCGGAGTTCAGCGCGGTTGGAGCGGGGGCTCTAGGGCCGGCCGGTGGCCTTGGCCGCTCGCGCGATGCCGTCGGTCCGACGCCCTCGCGGGCCCGCCTGATGGCCCGGCAGCCGGCGCAGGGCCGGCGGGCGGTGCGCTTTCACAGGGCGGCCAGCACCCGCGCTTGCCCCGATGTCGATCCGTGGCGCCCGGGTTCGACGTCAAACGACTCCCGACGATCTCCCACCATGACCCAGCCGTCCGACGTCCTGTACTACTCCCACAACCTCAACCCCCGGGTCGCGGTGGCGGTCGCGCGCCACCTGCGGGCGCCGCTGCGCTACGTCCGCGCCGACCCGATGGGCCGCGAACGCGAGGCCTTCCGCCCGATCAACCCCAACACCCGGGTGCCGATCCTGGTCGAGCCGTCGCTGACCCTCTGGGAGACAGACGCGATCGCGATGCGCCTGGCCGCGCGCTTCGATCCGGACTTCTGGCCGCCGGCACGACGCGAGGAAGTGATGCTGTGGGTGAGCTGGAGCGCGCACCACTTCACCAGCGCCGGCGGCGTGCTGTATTTCGAGCACATCATCGTGCCGCGGTACCTCGACCGGGCACCGGACCACGCGGCGACCGCGGCGGCGGAGGCGGACTTCCGGACGTTCGCCGCGATCCTCGACGAGGCGCTGGCCGGGCGCCGCTGGCTGGTGGGCGATGCGCCGACCTACGCCGACTTCCGCGTCGCCTCGGCGCTGCCGTTCGCGGAAGCGGCGCGGCTGCCGCTCGAACCGTTCGCGCACATCCGACGCTGGCACGCGCAGCTGGAGGAATTCGACGCCTGGCGCGAGCCCTTCGCCGGCTTGGACTGACCGCTCAGGGCGCGGCCCAGCGGTCGATCTCGCCGTGCTCGAACGGGCCGATCTTCTGCTTGAGCAGGCGGCCGTCGGCCGAGACCAGGATCGAGTACGGCAGCACGCCCTGGGGGTTGCCCAGGCGCACGCCGGCATCGGCCGGGCCGGGCACGTCGATCGCCTGCGGGTAGTGCACCGGGATGCGGGCCAGGAACGCGCGCACCGCCTGCGGTTCGTCCAGGGCCAGGCCCAGCACCTGCACCCCGGCCTCGCCCTGGGCGCGGGCGTAGCGGTCGAGTTCGGGCATCTCCTTGATGCACGGCCCGCACCAGCTGGCCCAGACGTTGACCAGCAGCGGGCGGCCGGCGTAATCGCCGGGCAGGCGGACTTGGCCGCCGTCGAGCCGGTCCACCGCGACCGCCGGCAGCGCCTCGCCGCGGCGGGCGACGGCGCCGCCATCGGGCAGCGGCGGCGCGTTCGCGGTCAGCGCATCGTTGAGCACGCGCTGGCCGAGGTCGGTGCCCAGCAGGGGGCCGCCGCCGGTCGCGAGGATGCCGGCCACCAGGCCCAGGCCTCCCGCCACCAGGCCGGCCAGGACCACTTTCAGCGGGGTGATCTTCATTGCGCCGCGCGCCGCAGTGCCGAGACCACCACCGCATCGCTCAGCAGCGCCGGCAGCACCTCGCCCTCGCCACCGCCGGCGGGATAGACCACGTACAGCGGCACGCCGACCGCGCGATGGCGCTCGAGGAACGCGGCGATCGCGGGATCCGCATCGGTGTAGTCGCCGACCAGGTAGGTCGCATCGGCGGCCCGCAGCGCGTCGCGGAAGGCGGGCTGCGACAGGACCCGGCGCTCGTTGGCCTTGCAGGTCACGCACCAGTCCGCGGTCATGTTCACGAACACCACCCGGCCTTCGTCGCGCAGCGCCTGCAGCCGCGCCGGGGTCCACGCCTCGCGCTGCGCGTCGCCGGCCTCGATCGCCCGCGCGGGCGGGGTCAGCGTGTGCACCTTCCACACCGGGAACAGGGCCAGGGCCACCAGCAGCAGCGCCAGCGCGCGGCCGGCCATGCCGCCGGTCCAGCGGCGCCGCTCGTGCCACCACAGGCCCAGCGCGAACAGCGCCAGCCCGACCGCCACCAGGGCCATCGCGTCCACGCCGCGCTGCTGGCCGAGCACCCACAGCAGCCAGATCGCGGTCAGGTACATCGGGAACGCCAGCACCTGCTTGAGCGTTTCCATCCACGCACCCGGCCGCGGCAGCCGGTCGGCCAGCGCGGGCACCAGTCCGACCAGCAGGAACGGCAGCGCCAGGCCCAGGCCCAGCATCAGGAACACCGCCAGCGCCAGCAGCGGCGGGGCCGTGAAGGCGAACGCCAGCGCGCCGCCCATGAACGGCGCGATGCAGGGGCTGGCGACCACGCAGGCCAGCACGCCGGTGAAGAAATCGCCCGCCGGCCCGGTGCGCGACGCCAGCGACCGGCCGAGGTTGCCGAGCCCGCCGCCCAGCGTGAACACGCCCGACAGGCTCAGCCCGACCGCGAACATCACATACACCAGGGCCGCCACGAACCACGGCTGCTGCAGCTGGAAGCCCCAGCCCAGCGCCTGCCCGCCGGCGCGCAGCGCCAACACCAGCGCGCCGATCGCGGCGAACGCCACCAGCACGCCGAGCGTGTACCAGAGCGCGTGGCTGCGGGCGTGGGCGCGGCTTTCGCCGCTCTGCGCCAGGCCCAGCACCTTCAGCGACAGGATCGGCAGCACGCAGGGCATCAGGTTCAGCACCAGCCCGCCGAGCAGCGCCAGCAGCAGCGCGCCCAGCGCGCCGCCGGCCGGCAGGGCGACGCCGGGTGGACGCGTGCGGTCGGCGTTGTCGGCGGAGGCGTCGGGTGCGAATGCCGCCTCGCGCGCGTTCGCGGCAGCGGATCCCGCGGCAGGCGGTGCGTCGGCCGCGTCGGTCGCATCGAGGCGGCCGGCGTCGCGTCCTGCGTCCGCACCGGTGGAGGTTTCGGCGGAGGCATCGGCGTCGGCGGACATGCCGGCCGCCGGGTCCGCCTCGGCTGCCGCTGCCGTCGGGTCGCCCGCCACCGCCGTTCCCGCTGGCAGCGCCACCTCCACCGTCCGCGTCATCGGCGGATAGCAGATGCCCTCGTCCTGGCAGCCCTGGAAGGTCGCGGTCAGCCGCACGCGGACGGGGTCGGCGCTGGCGCGGCGCAGCGGCAGCGGCACGTCGACCTGGTCGAAGTACACCACCACCTCGCCGAAGTGCTCGTCGCGGTGGGCGACGCCGTCCGGCCATCGCGGCGCACCGGCGCGGCTGCCGTCGGGCGCTGCGACCTCGAAGCGGCTGCGGTCGCGGTAGAGGTAGTAGCCGGGCGCGGGGGTGAAGCGCAGCAGCAGCCCGTCGCCGCCGTCGGCGATGGCCTCGAACCCGAACGCCTGCTCCGGTGGCAGCGGCAGGGCCTGCGCGCGGCCGGCGGCATCGGTGCCGGTCAGCGGCGTCGCCGCCGCGCCCGGCGTTCCGGACAGCGCGCGGCCCAGCGCCGCGAAGCCCGGGTCGCGCGGAGTGGCGCCGCCGGGGTCGCGGGCCAACCCGGCGCCCGCCGCGGCCGCGTCGGCCGCGGGAAGGCGCACCTGGACGGTCCGCGTCTGCGGCGGATAGCAGATGCCCAGGTCCGCGCAGCCCTGGTATTTCACTTCCAGCGTGAGCGCCGTGGTGCCGTCGGCGGGAGCGCCGGTGAACACCGCCACCAGCTGCTGCCGATAGGTCTCGACCTCGCCGAAGAACTCGTCCACATGCCGCTTGCCGGCCGGCAGCTGCAGAGGATTGGACTTGAACCCGCCGCCGGTCTCGCGCACCGAGGTGCGGTGGCGGTAGAGGTAGTAGCCCTCGGCGATGGTCCACTCGATCTCCACCCGGTCGCGTGCCGTGGCGCGCGCCTCCAGCGCGAAGGCCTGGTCGACGGGCAGCAAGTCGCTCTGGTCGACAGCGGCCGCCGGCAGCGCCGCCAGCAGCAGCGCCAGCGGGGCGAGCAGGCGCCAGGCGCGGCCCGGGATCGGGTTCAATCGTTCGCTCCGGTACGGGTTTCGGCGGCGATCCAGTCCAGGTAGGCCGGCAGGCCGCCGCTGATCTCGACCGCCACCACTTCCGGAAGTTCATACGGATGCAGCGCCTGCACCTGCCGCGTCAACGCGTCGAGGCGCGCGCGCACGGTCTTGGCTACCAGCAGCACTTCGTCGGCCTGTTCCACCTTGCCCTGCCAGCGGTAGACCGAGGTGATGCCGGGAAGCACGTTCACGCACGCGGCCAGGCGCGCCTCGACCAGCGCATCGGCGATGCGGCGCGCGCTGGCGGCGTCGGGGCAGGTGCACAGGCAGGCGATTGCGGTCACGGTGGGCGGTACGCAGGCGGGGGCGATAGGGTAGCCGACGGCGCCACGAGGGGGCCGCGCGCAGGAACCGCACCCATGCGGGACGTGCCGCACGGCGCCGGCCGGGGCCGCGATCGTACGCACCGCAACACTGCGTGCCGCCGTGCGCCGGCCGCGGCCGATGCGCGCCGTCGCGGCCTTCCGTATCCTTCCGCGGTCCCCCTTCCACCGGTTTCCCCATGCCGCGATCGATTCCGCGCGCCGCGCGCCTGCCCGCCCTGCTGTCGCTGCCACTGCTGTGCGCCCTGAGTGCCGGGGCCGCGGCGCAACAGGTGGAGGTCGGCGCCGGCATCTCGTTCACCCGCGACAACGAGGACACGCCGGTGGTTTCGGTGGCCTGGCTGCCGGCCTGGCGCGAGTTCCGCGGCGGCATGCTGCACTGGGAGCTGGGCGCGATGCACGTGCGCGGGCGCAGCGATTCGGACTACGACAACGGCGACGACGTCACCGTGTTCCATGGCGGCCTGCGCTACGAACGGCCCAGCGGCCTGGTCGGCGGGTTCGGCGTGGGCGTGCAGAGCGGGGAGACCGATGCGCTGTCGGGCTCGCCGCAGTTCATCAGCACCGTCGGCTGGCAGTGGGGCCGGTTCTCGCTGCTGGCCCGGCACATTTCCAACGCCAGCCTGCACCAGCCCAACGACGGCGAGACGATGCTGCAGGCGGCCTGGCGCTTCTAGCGCCGGGCGCGATCAGGCGCCGACGTAGCGGCGCGGTACCCGCTTGAGGCCGGTGAGCAGGCGGTAGGGGCTGTTGCCGCTACGCGCGGCCACCTCGGCCACCGGCAGCCGCGGGCCCCACAGTTCGACCGCGCTGCCCAGGCCCGCCTGCGGGTGGTCGGTCAGGTCGACGGTGAGCATGTCCATCGACACGCGTCCGATCAGCTCCCCCGCGCGGCCGTCGATGATCACCGGCGTCCCCGAGGTGGCGTACTGCGGGTAGCCGTCGGCATAGCCGGCGGCCACCACGCCCACGCGCGTGGGCCGGGTGGTGGTGAAGGTGCCGGCGTAGCCGATCGGTTCGCCCGCCGCCAGCTCGCGCACTGCGATCACCTTCGATTCGAGCGTCATCACCGCGCGCAGGGTGTCGGCTTCGGCGCGCGGGGCGTCGAGCATGTGCGAGCCGTAGAGCATCAGCCCCGGGCGCACCCAGTCGCGCCGAGCGGTGGGCCACGCCATCAGCCCGGCCGAGTTGGACAGGCTGGCGGGAGTGTCGGCGGGCAGCTGCGATAGCGCGGCGTCGAACACCGCGATCTGGTCGCGCGTGCTGGCGTGGGACAGTTCGTCGGCGCGCGAGAAGTGGGTCATCGCCACCAGGCGATCGATCCACGGCAGCGCCTGCAGGCGCCGCCAAGCCAGGAGGTATTCGTCCGGCGACAGGCCGAGGCGGTGCATGCCCGAATCGAGCTTGAGCCAGACGGTCCAGGGACGCGCGGCGCGATGGCGCTCGAGCAGGTCCACCTGCCAGGGCGAGGCGACCACGGTCCACAGGTCGTGCCGTTCGACCAGCGCCAGCTCGTCGGCGTCGAACACGCCCTCCAGCAACAGCACGGGCGCGCGGATGCCGGCCTCGCGCAGCTCCAGCGCTTCCTCGATGCAGGCCACGCCGAAACCGTCGACCTCCGGTTCCAGCGCGCGCGCGCAGGCGACCGCGCCGTGGCCGTAGGCATCGGCCTTGACCACGGCCAGCGCGCGGCCGCCGCCGAGCGCGCGCGCATGGCGATGGTTGTGGCGCAGGGCGTCGAGATCGATGGTGGCGCGGGCGGGACGCATCAGCGCAGGCCCGTGGGTCGCGGCCAGGGACGGGCATAGCGGGTGATGTCCAGCCCCTCCGGATCGATTGCCGGGGTGCGGCCGTCGATCAGGTCGGCCAGGTACGACGCCGAGCCTGCGGCCATGGTCCAGCCCAGGGTGCCGTGGCCGGTGTTGAGCCACAGGTTGCGGTAACGGGTGGCGCCGACCACCGGCGGGCCGTCGGGCGTGGACGGGCGCAGGCCGGTCCAGAATTCGGCGCGCGCCAGGTCGCCGCCGTCGGGATAGAGGCTGCGCACCACCATTTCCAGGGTCTCGCGCCGGCGCTGCGGCAGGCTCAGGTCGTAGCCCGACACTTCCGCCATGCCGCCCACGCGGATGCGCTGGTCGAAGCGGGTGATCGCCACCTTGTAGCTCTCGTCGAGCACGGTCGAGTGCGGCGCCAGCTCCGGGCGCGTGATCGGGATCGTCAGCGAGTAGCCCTTGAGCGGATATACCGGCAGGTCGATGCCGACCGGCGCCAGCAGCCGTGGCGACCAGCTGCCCAGCGCCAGCACGTAGGCGTCCGCGGTCTCGGTGCGGCCGTCGATGCGCACGCCGGTCAGCCGGTCGCCCGACACCAGCAGCGCCTCGACGCGTCGGCCGAAGCGGAATTCGACGCCGGCCTCGGCCGCGCGCGCCGCGAGGCGGATGGTGAACAGATGGCAGTCGCCGGTCTCGTCGCCGGGCAGGCGCAGGGCGCCGGCCAGGCTGCCCTGCATCTGCGCCAGCGCCGGTTCGACCCGGACGATGCCGTCGCGATCGAGCAGTTCGTGCGGTACCCCGTACTCGCGCAATACGGCGATGTCGCGCGCGGCGCCGTCGAGCTGGGCCTGGGTGCGGAACAGCTGGGTGGTGCCGAGCGTGCGCTGCTCGTACTCGATCCCGGTCTCGCGGCGCAGTTCGCCCAGCTGGTCGCGGCTGTATTCGGCCAGACGCACCATGCGCGCCTTGCTCACCGCATACCGGTGGTGGGTGCAGTTGCGCAGCATCCGCCACAGCCAGCGGTACTGCGCGGGATCGCCCGTGGGCCGGATCGCCAGCGGCGCGTGGCGCGAAAGCAGCCACTTCACCGCCTTGAGCGGGATGCCGGGCGCGGGCCAGGGCGAGGCGTAGCCGGGCGAGACTTGGCCGGCATTGGCGAAGCTGGTTTCCAGCGCCGGGCCCCCGGCACGGTCCACCACGACCACCTCGTGGCCCTGTCGCCGCAGCGCCCACGCGCTGGTCACGCCGATCACGCCGGAACCCAGGATCAGGATGCGCATCGCCTGTTCTCTCGCCCCACGCCGGTGGATGGAAGGTGGAAGTCCGCTCACTCTGTACCGCTGGCCCGCAGGCCGCGCGAACACCGCAGGCAACCTCGCGCCTGCGCTCGGGGGATTCCGGGGCGCCGCCGCGATGGCCGTGGCATTCCCCAGTATAGGAAGACGATTCCAGTCGATTCGCCTGATATCGAGGCGTTTGGCAGGTAATATTCCTGCATAAACCGGTCTGGACAGGGACCATGAAGTCGCGCGAACTCGACCGCATCGACCGCCGCATCCTGCGCATCCTTCAGCAGGAAGGACGTATCCCCTTCACCGAGCTGGGCGAACGCGTGGGGCTGTCGACCACGCCCTGCACCGAGCGCGTGCGCAGGCTCGAGCGCGACAGGGTGATCACCGGCTACCACGCGCGCCTGGCGCCGGCCTCGGTGAAGGCGGGGCTGCTGGTGTTCGTGGAGATCAGCCTGGCCTACAAGTCCGGCGACATCTTCGAGGAGTTCCGGCGGGCGGCGCTGAAGCTCCCCAACGTGCTCGAGTGCCACCTGGTGTCGGGACACTTCGACTACCTGATCAAGGCGCGGATCTCGGAGATGGCCTCGTACCGCAAGCTGCTCGGCAGCACCCTGCTCACGCTGCCGCACGTGCGCGATTCCCGCAGCTACATCGTCATGGAAGAGGTGAAGGAGACGCTGGAGCTGCCGGTGGGGGATTAGGGGCAGCTCGTCGCTTTGCATGCGGGTCGAATACCAGGGCGATGCACTCGGAGCTCCATTGCCGAGGCACTGAACTCGGTGCGGGTGCGACGCGTGGTCGCGCGATGCGGGGCTTCGCGCTCGGCATCTGTCGTTGACGTGTCGTTTGTTCTGGTGCGCCCGATCGGTGAAGTTGCGACCTCCGTGCGAGGCGGCGATCTGACGGGCCGCGCCGCGGCCGGCGGGCTTCCGCGGCGAACGTCCCCCGGCCTCCGCCTGTCGGCGAAGGCCTCCTCCTTGATTTCGCCGCAAAAGCCCGCCGGCCCCAACGCGGCTCGGCTGACGGACGGATCCGCGAGCGGAGCGCGGGGAAATCGGCCAAAGGCAGGTAGTTAGCGCGCGCGTACCTGATGCGGGCGGCGGGATCCTGCTCCGCCGGGGACGGGTGTCTCCGGGGGCGAAATCAAGGAGGAGCCGCCGGCCGCTGGCCGGCGGCGGGGGACATTCGCCTCCGGAGGCGCCCGTCCCCGGCGCCCCCACCCAGGTTCGGCATCCACGCCGTCGCGCGCCACAGGACGGCCGTGCCGACGTCCCCTGCCTGCTCCAGGGTCGGTCCGCCAGGCCCGACGTTCGCCGGCCGGCCAGGGGCGTCGCGAAGTGGCGCGCGGGGAGCGGGGAGCGGGGCCAGCAGGCCTGGATGTCGGCGCGGCCGCCTGTCCAACGCGCGGCGCCTGCCTCTTCGCCTGGCGAGGGGCCGCAGCATGGCGCGAAGAATTTTCTTCACCCGCCCTTGAAAGCCCATGTGGGCCGCCCCATGTTCCGCGCACCTCCCGGTCCGTCCGGGATTTTCGCGCCAGCGTTGCTGGCACTCGCCTGGGGCGAGTGCTAACATCGCCGCCCCTTTACCTGTGCAATCAATCACTTGCGAGGATTGAACATGAGCAACATCAAGCCGCTGTACGACCGCGTGGTCATCAAGCGCATGGAAGAAGAAAAGATGTCCGCCGGCGGGATCGTGATCCCCGACTCGGCCACCGAGAAGCCCATCAAGGGTGAAGTCGTCGCCGTGGGCGAGGGCAAGGTGCTCGACAACGGCAACGTGCGCGCCCCCAAGGTCAAGGCCGGCGACAAGGTGCTGTTCGGCAAGTACAGCGGCACCGAGGTCAAGCTCGACGGCACCGACTACCTGGTGGTGAAGGAAGACGACATCTTCGCGATCCTCGGCTGATCGCCGACCGCGACGGGCGTCGACGCCGGCGCGGGAATCGACCGGAGCGCGATGCGCCGGTTGTCCCGAAGCCCTGAACCCGCCGCCCAGCTTTTTTCCGACCCCAATCCCCAAACCAAATTCCGGAGTCAGCAACCATGTCCGCCAAGGAAATCCGTTTCGGTGAGGATGCGCGCGCCAAGATGGTGCGCGGCGTCAACACGCTCGCCAATGCCGTCAAGGCCACCCTCGGCCCGAAGGGCCGCAACGTCGTGCTCGAGAAGAGCTTCGGCGCCCCCACCATCACCAAGGACGGCGTGTCCGTCGCCAAGGAAATCGAGCTTGCCGACAAGTTCGAGAACATGGGCGCGCAGATGGTGAAGGAAGTCGCCTCCAAGACCTCCGACAACGCCGGCGACGGCACCACCACCGCCACCGTGCTGGCGCAGGCGCTGATCCGCGAGGGTTCCAAGGCGGTCGCCGCCGGCATGAACCCGATGGACCTCAAGCGCGGCATCGACCAGGCCGTCAAGGCCGCGGTGCAGGAGCTGAAGAACATCTCCAAGCCCACCGCCGACGACAAGGCGATCGCCCAGGTCGGCACCATCTCCGCCAACTCCGACGAGTCGATCGGCAACATCATCGCCGACGCGATGAAGAAGGTCGGCAAGGAAGGCGTGATCACGGTCGAGGAAGGCTCGGGCCTGGACAACGAACTCGACGTGGTCGAGGGCATGCAGTTCGACCGCGGCTACCTGTCGCCGTACTTCATCAACAACCAGCAGTCGATGTCGGCCGAGCTGGATGATCCCTTCATCCTGCTGCACGACAAGAAGATCTCCAATGTGCGCGACCTGCTGCCCGTCCTCGAGGGCGTGGCCAAGGCCGGCAAGCCGCTGCTGATCGTCGCCGAGGAAGTCGAGGGCGAAGCGCTGGCGACCCTGGTGGTCAACACCATCCGCGGCATCGTCAAGGTGTGCGCCGTCAAGGCCCCGGGCTTCGGCGACCGTCGCAAGGCGATGCTGGAAGACATGGCCGTGCTGACCGGCGGCACCGTGATCTCCGAGGAAGTCGGCCTGCAGCTCGAGAAGGCGACCATCAACGACCTCGGCCGCGCGAAGAAGGTGCAGGTCTCCAAGGAGAACACCACCATCATCGACGGCGCCGGCGAGACCTCCGGCATCGAAGCCCGCATCAAGCAGATCAAGGCGCAGATCGAGGAGACCTCCTCGGACTACGACCGCGAGAAGCTGCAGGAGCGCGTGGCCAAGCTGGCCGGCGGCGTGGCGGTGATCAAGGTCGGCGCTTCGACCGAGATCGAGATGAAGGAAAAGAAGGCGCGCGTCGAAGACGCCCTGCACGCCACGCGTGCGGCGGTGGAAGAAGGCGTGGTGCCGGGCGGCGGCGTGGCGCTGGTGCGCGCGCTGCAGGCGATCGGCGAGCTCAAGGGCGCCAACGAAGACCAGACCCACGGCATCCAGATCGCCCTGCGCGCGATGGAAGCGCCGCTGCGCGAGATCGTGACCAACGCCGGCGAAGAGCCCTCCGTGATCGTGAACAAGGTCAAGGACGGCTCGGGCAACTACGGCTACAACGCCGCCAACGGCGAGTTCGGCGACATGATCGAGTTCGGCATCCTGGACCCGACCAAGGTCACCCGTTCGGCGCTGCAGAACGCGGCCTCGATCGCCGGCCTGATGATCACCACCGAAGCGATGGTGGCGGAGCTTCCGAAGAAGGAAGAGCCGCACGCCCACGGCGGCGGCGGTGGCATGGGCGGCATGGGCGGCATGGATTTCTGATCCGCGCCCGGCGCTCCGCGCCTCGTGCCTTTCCCCGCCAGGCGGGGAGGGCAGGGCGGGACGAGCGAGTCTGCTTCGAACCAGGGAAGCCCCGCGGCGACGCGGGGCTTCTTTCGTTTCCGAGGACGTGTCTGTCGAACAGCGCCGTCCCGGCACGCCCGGGTGAGCGTCGGGCCCTTGCCACGATGAGGATGACGCGACGACCGGCGCCTGGGACCGGCGTGCGCGGCCAAGGCCGGCCTCCGCGTGCAGGCCACCCTCACTGCGCTTCGTCCACCCTGTGCGGATGCCGCCCGCCCTCGTCGCCCGACTTCGCCCCCGTCGCCGCGGCCTGCGCATCGCGGGCGTCGTGCTCGCCGCGCTGTACCTGCTGTACCTCGTCGGCGCCAATGCCTTCCTCAACAGCGCCTGGGGCGAGGCGGTGGTCAACCGCAAACCCGAGCGCTACCACGCGACGTGGGCGTGGGCGGTCAGCCTGTATCCGGGGCATATCCATGCGCGGGAGGTGGTCATGGGCGGGCACGCGCGGATCACGCGCTGGACGGTCGCCAGCCCGGTCGCGAACGGGCGCATCAAGGTGCTGCCGCTGCTGTGGCGCGAGGTCGCATTCGGACGTATCCGCGCGCGCGACGTATCGGTGTACGTGGCGCGCGCCGCCACCGACATGCCGTCGACCGTCCGCCCCGGCCGTGCACCGTGGACCCTGCGGTTCGACGCGATCACCACGCCCAGCCTGCTGCGGCTGGATTTCTACGACGCGCGGGTCACCGGGCACGGCGATGCGCGCTTCGTATTCGAAAAGACGCTGCAGGGCGGCGCGATGGAGGTCGGACGATCCACGCTCGCCATGCCCGACGCCACGCTGTCGGTCGGCGGAGTCACGCTGTTGCGAGACGGCGCGATGGACTTCGAGATGTCGATGCCCGCGCACATCCGCGCGCAGGCGCAGGGCGAGGAGAAGCTGGTGCTGCTCGACGCCCGGATGCGCGTCGACGGCCCGGCGCCGGGGCTGGACCTGGTCGCGCGCAACGACGATGCGCTGCCGATCAATGCGGCCGGCGCGGCCGGTCATCTGCGCGCGGACCTCAGCCTGCATCGCGGCGTGCTGATGCCCGGCAGCCGCCTGGATTGGTCGGCGCCGGTGCTCTCGCGCGTTGCCGACGGACGCGCATTGCGCCATGCGCTCGGGGTCGCGCTTCGCACCACCCGCGACCACATTGCCGTGGCCGCGCGCGTGCCGGACGGCGCGGACCGCCCGCCGCGGCTGCGCGCAGACCTGCAGGTGCAGGACCGCCGTCTGGGGCCGGACGACTGGCTGCGCCCCCTGCGTGCGGTGTCCGGTCGCGTCGATGCGACCTGGCCGGCGGTGCCGCTGCGCTGGATCGACGTGTTCCTGGACGACGTCGACTGGCTGGAGTTCGACGGCCGCGCCGATCTCGATGCCGCGCTGCGGCTGCGCCGGGGCGAACTCGTCGCCGGCAGCCGGATCGACCTGCGCGACGCGCAGCTGCGCGCGCGCGTGCTCGACAGCCGGTTCCGCGGATCGGCGCACGCGCGCATGCGCATGGAGGGCGACGACGACCCGGCGCGCGCACGCACGCGGATCGACGTGGTCATCGACCGCTTCGAACTCGCACCCGAATCGGCCCCCGCGCGCGTCGACCTGCACGGCCGCAACCTCCGTCTGGACCTGCGCTCGACCGGACGGCTCGCCGAGTTCCACGAGCGGCTCGACGCGCGGCTGCGCTTCGACGACGCCGAGGTGCCCGACCTGCGCAGCTACAACCGCTACCTGCCCGGCGACAGCGCGCGGCTGCTGGGCGGGCAGGGCACCGCCAGCGGCGACCTGCGCCTGGACAATGCGGGCGAGATGATCGCCGGGCGGATGCAGGTGCGCGGGCAGGGCGTACGCCTGGCGCTGGGGCCGTCCCGGCTGTCGGGCGACGTGATGCTCGACAGCCGCCTGTCGCGGATGGAACGACAGGGACCGCGCCGTTACGCGCTCGATGCGCTGGAGCTTCAGCTCGACGGCGTGCGCCTCGACGATGGCCGGGACGGCGAACCGTGGTGGGCGCGCGTGGCGCTGGAGCAAGGCACGCTGGCCTGGCGGGAGCCGTTCGAGGTCGCCGGGCGCGGTCGGGTCGAGATGCGCGACGTCAGCGTGCTGCTGGGGCTGTTCGCCGAGCGCGAAGTGTTCCCGCGCTGGATCGGCCGGCTGGTCGATTCGGGACAGGCGCGCGCCGAGGGCGAGGTTCGTATCCGCGGCGAGGAACTGGTGTTCGACCGGGTGCAGGCGTCCAACGACCGCATCGACCTGCAGGCGCGCCTACGCATCGATGGCGGCACGCCGCAGGGCGACCTGTATGCGCGCTGGGGCGTGTTCGGTGTCGGCGTCGAACTCGCTGATGGCCAGCGGGAGATGCATATCGTCAATGCGCGCGAATGGTACGACGGCCGCCCGCCGCTGCTGGAGTGAGCGCATTGCGCCGTCGGTGGCGGCGTGGGTGGAAATGGATCCCCGCATGCGGGGACGTCCGCAGCCTGGCGGCGGCGAAAGCCCGGCGGTCCCGGCGCGGGCACGGCGCCCCGCATGGGTCGTCGCCCGGCGCGAGATAACCGCAGCGCGCCCATGCGCCTATGGCAATCTGCGCGTCCCGCCATCGAGCGGTATTCAGCGCCAGGCGCGCGCCGGCTGCGGTGTCGCTTCTTCGGTCGACTCGCCGAGCGCGCGGTAGGCCGCGCGGATCGCGTCCGCACCGTAGGCGCGCTCCAGCCGGCGCACGGTGAAATGGCCGCGCGCCATCGCCTGGAAGTGGCGCATGAACAGCGTGTTGAGCGCGGCGCCCGTGGCGGCGCCCACCAGCGGCACCGCCTGCAGCGCCAGCTTCTGGCTGATGTTGACCGAGAACCGCGCCGACACCGCCGCCAGCAACTGCACGATCAGCGGCCCGCCCTTGCCGACCAGGCCGTGCACCGCCAC
This sequence comes from Luteimonas rhizosphaericola, assembly GCF_029888045.1. Lineage (GTDB taxonomy): Bacteria > Pseudomonadota > Gammaproteobacteria > Xanthomonadales > Xanthomonadaceae > Luteimonas > Luteimonas rhizosphaericola. The sequence goes on from NZ_JARXRN010000028.1 coordinate 353,825, forward strand.
GTACTCCGCTGCCGCCGCCACCTGCTGGGCGAGCACCGCGCGCGCGGCGAAGTACCCCGACTCGGCGCCATCGTCGCTGTCGGCGCGGCCGCCCATGGTCAGCACCTCGAAGCAGGCGAGCGTGGTCGCGCGATCGTCCAGCGGTTCGCCTTCCGCCCGCGCGATCTCCGCGATCGAACGCAGGATGAGGGTGGTGGTGACCGGCAGTTCGATCGCGAGCCCGGCAAGGCCGAACGCGCCCCCGACCGCACCGCTCGCCGCCGCGGCCGCTGTATGCGCCCGAGTGCGCGGCGCGGACGCCGCATCGCCACCGAGCGTGGCCATCGCGGCACGCAGCGCCTGCTCCAGCGCCTTGCGCACCAGCGCGTTGATCAGCCGGGTCACCGCCTTGGGCAGGCGCCGCGTCACCACGTATTCGAGTGGGGCGCCGACCGCATTCGCCAGCTGGGCGGCGATGCCGGGCGTCTCGAGCAGTTCGCGCGCGCGGCGCAGCGCGTCGAGCGCGGCCGGATCGAGGCCGGTCGCGCGCGGATCGGGGAAGGGAAGCGTATGGATGGCGCCCATGCCGCCACGTTAGCGCAGGTTGCGAACCTGATCACGTGGTGCGGGACGCGCACCTGCCGAAACGGCGCGTCGCGGCGCCGGCATCAGTCGTGGAAAGCGCCGCGCCGTACCCCATCGACCGAGACCACGCGATCCAGCCTGATCGCCTCGCCCGAGGCAAGTATCAGATACTCCCCGTCGCGGCGGGTGACGATATCGGCGATCCGTGCGTACGCGCGCGCCTGCCGCCCGGCCGGGGTGAGGTACTCGATCGTCGCCGAGGCGCGCCGGGTGGCGGTCGCTTCCAGAACGTCGTGGAAGTCGCAGCTGATCGGGCGATAGGGTGCCAGGCGGGTCACGCCCGTATTGTGCCGGTCGACGCCGCGGGGGCACGCCTGCTGGCGGGCCGCGTCAGCGCTTCTGGTCGCCGCGATCGCCCTGGCCGGGCGGGACCTTGGTTTTCGCCGACTTGCGCACGTCCTGCGAGAGCGAGCGTCCGACATCGTCGCTTTCCTTGATGCGGCCCTTCTCGTCGCGCCGGATGTAGCGCTTGTCGCCGTTGGGAGCGATGAGTTCGCGCTTGGACCCGGACGCTCCGGACCCGCCGTGTTTGCTCGTGGCCATCGGTGTTGCTCCGCTGGGGTGTGGGCGCACGTTGCCATCCGCCGGTTCAGCGCGCCGTGATCGCGTCCGGCAGGCGGGGACACATTCGACTCGTACGCGAATCCTTCATCCATCCCCAACGCGACCGGTCGACGACCGGGCGTGGCAGTCCGGTCGGCCGGGACGGCCAACGCGGGGGCAACATCTGCGCTGACCTGCGCCCCGCCATCACTTTGCTGAATAGCTGCGCCCCGCGGTTTAACCGCGCTGCCATCGTGCACGGGTAGAGTGTGAATGCACTCGATGGCGACGCGGCCCCATCATGATCCCGAAGCCTCCGTGCAGCTTCCGCCGAGGGTGCAGGGAGGCATCGATGTCCTACTCGCTGTTCGAATGCCGGGATGGCGCGTTCGTGGTCGTGCCCAGGGGGCTGACGCCGCCGATCGAGGCCTACACCGCGCATGGCGAGTTCCAGCATGTCACCGACCGCTGCCGCCATCTCTACGATTCGCCGGTCTGGGACGACGTGTCCCGGATGATCGACCAGGCGCTCTACGCCGAGGTGCGGCCGGAAGTCGCGTTCTCGATCTTCGAGGTTCCCGATCCCGCCCATCGCTAGTGGGACAGGGCCGGTGGCCCGCGTGCGTCGGCCTGCGCAGTGCGCGGGCGCGCCGTCCATGACCCGACCGATCCCGCCGAAGCCCGCTGCTGCCTGCTTCAGCGCGCCGGGGCGTCCACGCGGAAGGGCACGTTGGCATAGGCGGCGTGGCCGCGGCCGTCGCGGACCTCGACGAACAGGCGGTAGTGCCCGGGCTGCGCGGGCGCGGTAAAGCGCAGGCGGCCGTCGCCGTCGACGCTGGCGTGCAGCTCCACCTCGGCCGGCACCGCCTCGGGATCGCCGCCGATGCTGGTCGCGGTGCTTTCCTCCAGCGCGTACCAGCGCCACTGCAGCGGATCGCCTTCGGGGTCGCGCGCGTCCGCCGTCGCCTCGTGCCCGCTGCCTGCGGCGAGCACCACGCTGTCGGTGGCGCCGCGTCCGTCGATGGTCGCGGACGCGATCGACGGTGCGCGGTTGTCCGGCCACTGCCCGGTCCACAGCTGCTGCATCGCATCCACCGCGGGCGTGGATTCGCCGGTGCGCAGGAACAACCCGTACCAGGTCGGCGTGCGCTCCTGCTTGTGGCCCCACAGGAATACGTACGAGCCCAGGCCCTGCCGCGTGTCGGCGGCGATCACGTCGCGGTAGCGCTGCTGGAAGAGCGCCGCCTTGCGCGAGGCATCGTCCTCCACCGGCGCGCCCCACGCGGTGAGGGGGCTTTCCCAGTGCCCGGTCGGGCCCCACTCGGTGACGATGTAGGGGCCGGTCCAGTCGGCCTCGCGCAGCTTGCGCGGCAGCGCCTCGAGGTCGCCATAGAGCTGGATGCCGATCAGGTCCAGCGAGGGCGCGCGCGCCTTGAGGGTGTCGATCAGCGCGCGGTCGAACCCGGCCAGCGGCGTCATCACCGGATGGTTCGGGTCCTCGGCGTGGATCATGCGCGTGATCTGCTCCACCGCGTCCCACACCTTCGGGTTGCGGTGTTCGAGGTTGAGTTCGTTGCCGACCAGCCACATCAGCACCGCGGGATGGTCGCGGTACAGGCGCACCTGTTCGCGCAGTTCTTTCAGCTGTTCGGCGACCGCTTCCGCGTCGTCGTAGTCGAAGCCGTGGCGCTCCTTCCCCACGGCCAGGCCCATGGCCACGGTCAGCCCGTTGCGATGCGCGCGGTCGAGCATGGCGCGCACGCCGGCGACGTCGGTGCCGGTGCTCCAGGTGCGGACCGAGTTGCCGCCGCGTGCGGCCAGCTGCTCGAGGTCGCCGCTGGCCGACCCGGCGCCGCGCACGAGGTAGGGCTCGCCGTCGACGAGCAGGCGGTAGCCGCCGTCGTCCTCGACGATGCGTACCTGCGACGGCGCCTGCGCATCCGCATCCGCGCGCGCGCCGTGGACCATGCCAAGCAGCCCCAGTGCCAGCAGGCACGCCATCGCTCCACGCATCGTCCGCTCCCATGCCGATGAAGGCCCCATGGTAGCTGCGCCTGCGGAAGCGGCGCGCGTGCCGAAGCGTGAGCTGCGCGCGGCCGCCCGATGCGCCGTCAGGGCACGGTCGCGCGCTCGAACTGCGCACGTTGCGCATCGAATGCCCGCCGGTATGCCGGCCGGGCCGTCCCGCGCGCGATGTAGTCGAGCAGGGCCGGCGTGTGGTCCAGCAGGCCCGTGCCCCCCAGCCGCTGCAGCACGCTCACCATCAGCAGATCGCCGGCGCTGAAATCGCGCTCCAGCCAGTCGCGGCCGACGAGGTGTCGCGACAGCTCGTCCAGACGCACGCGCACGCGTGCGTCCAGCATCGCCAGGTGCTCGGCCTGCCAGGGTCTGTCGCGCTCGCTGTAGCCGGCCGCCTCGCGCTCGACGATCGGCGGCTCGACGGTGTTGAGCGCGGCGAACATCCACATGACCGCGCGTTCCCTGGCGACGGATTCGACCGGGAGCAGGCCCGCGTGGCGCCGCGCGAGATGCAGCACGATCGCGCCGGATTCGAACAGCACCAGATCGCCGTCCTCGAAGCTCGGAATCTGCCCGAACGGATTGCGCGCGCGATGCGGCGCCTGCTTCATCGCCTCGAACGACACCGTGCGCACCTCGTAGCGCTGCCCCGCCTCTTCCAGCGCCCAGCGCACGCGCATGTCGCGCGCCAGGCCGCGGCCACGGTCGGGGGAGCGTTCGAACACGGTCAGGATCGGAGGCATGCGGGCGTCTCTCCAGATGGCACGGGATGCGAAGGCACGACGAATACGTGCGGCGGCCATCGACCGCCCATGCGGCGCGGTGAGCGCGCACCGAGAGCGGGTCGCCGAGTCCGGACGCGCCCGACGCCCGCACCTGCGTGGGCCCGCGGGCCCGCGCGGCGGCGCCTTGGTCATGACAGCGCTGGACTATTAAAAATCGTTTGAAACCAAATAGTTGCACCCGGCTTATTCATCTTGCTTTCGGCATCGCGAAACGCGAACCCCGTCCCCTTTCGGCCCGCCATCGGGTGTTATTACTGGCCGCGTCCGGTGGTAGCGCTACCATCGGGCGTGAATGAAGGTGACGCTCGAGCACCCGCAGTACCCAGGGAGGGGCTGTCGTGTTGAAGCATTCGATCCCACGCCCCGGCGTGGCGCCATGTCATCGCGCAGGCCCGGATCCGGCCGGCGCGACCCCCGCGACAGCGGCGCGGCATCGCCCCCCGGCCCTGCATCCGCAGGGTCTCCATCATCCATGCACGTCCATCCATCGCCCCACGGCGCGCGGCGCATCCGCGGCCGCCCGGGCGCACACCCTTTGGAGAACCACGATGATGATGAAGTCCAGACGCCGCGGCATGTCGGCTGCCGTCCTGCTCCTCGGCGCCACCGGCCTGCTGGCCGGCGCCGTGCAGGCACAGACGCTGACCAGCAATTCCACCGGCACGCACGACGGCTACTACTACTCGTTCTGGAAGGACTCGGGCAGCGCCTCGATGACCCTGCATCCAGGCGGGCGCTACAGCTCGCAGTGGACCAGCAACACCAACAACTGGGTCGGCGGCAAGGGCTGGAACCCCGGCGGGCCGCGGGTGGTGAACTACTCCGGCTACTACGGCGTCAACAACAGCCAGAACTCGTACCTGGCCCTGTACGGATGGACCCGCAGCCCGCTGATCGAGTACTACGTGATCGAGAGCTACGGTTCCTACAACCCGGCCAGCTGCGCCGGTGGCGTGGACTACGGCAGCTTCCAGAGCGACGGCGCCACCTACAACGTGCGCCGCTGCCTGCGCCAGAACGCGCCCTCGATCGAAGGCAACAACAGCACGTTCTACCAGTACTTCAGCGTGCGCAATCCGAAGAAGGGGTTCGGCAACATCTCCGGCACCATCACCGTGGCCAACCACTTCAACTACTGGGCCAGCCGCGGCCTGAACCTGGGCAACCACGACTACATGGTGTTCGCGACCGAGGGCTACCAGAGCCAGGGCAGCAGCGACATCACCATCAGCTCCGGTGGCGGCAGCAACCCGCCTCCCGGCGGCGGCAGCAAGACCATCGTGGTCCGCGCGCGCGGCACCGCCGGCGGCGAGACCATCTCGCTCAAGGTCAACAACGCCACCATCGCCAGCTGGACGCTCACCACCAGCATGGCGAACTACACCGCGACGACCTCCGCGTCGGGCGGGTCGCTGGTGGAGTTCACCAACGACGGCGGCAACCGCGACGTGCAGGTGGACTACCTGAGCGTCAACGGCAGCGTCCGCCAGGCCGAAGCCCAGACCTACAACACCGGCGTCTACCAGAACGGGTCCTGCGGCGGCGGCAACGGCCTGAGCGAGTGGATGCACTGCAACGGTGCGATCGGTTTCGGCAACCTCTGAGCGGAGGCGCGACACCATGGGCATGCACCGTGTATCGCTGCTGTTGATGCTGGCACTGGGCATCGGCATCGGCGCAGCCGGAACGCATCTGGCGGACAGGGACGCCCGCGGATGCAGCACGGTGCCGGAGGCAGGCGTCGCGACCACACAAGGCGGCGCGCGGCCCTCCACTCCGCATGCCCAACCGCCGGCGGCATTCGTGCCGCCGGCATTCTCCGCCGGCCGCGCGCAGGCAGGCGCTGGCGGGCCGATGGCCGCTCCGGGCATCGCGACCGAAGCCTCGCCCGACACCGACCAGCTGCTCAAGGACCTGCTCACCCTGGCCTGGAACGATCGTCGCGACATGCGCGCCAAGCTCGAGGATTTCCTCGATGAGCATCCCGGCCGCGACGGCGTCGCCGTCGCCAGCCGCGGCGTGTTCGACCTCGCGTCCAATGCCGACGTGCTGCCCGACCATGCGCTGCAGGCGCTCTACCTCGACCAGCGCGATCCCGAGTTCAGGCGCGTGGTGGCGCAGGTCGCCTCGCTGCGCGGCGACAATACCCTGATCGAACTGCACGCGGCCGAAGCCGCTACCGGGCTGCACGCGGCCACGCCCGCCGAGCGCCAGCAGGCGCTGACCGCGCTGGCGCGCATGCGCCATGTCGCCGCCGCAGAGCTGGCCGCCCCGCTGCTGCGCGACCCCGACAACGGCGTGGTGCTCGACGCGCTGCTCGCCCTGCGCGCCACGGGCAACCAGCGCCACGTCGCGCTGGCCGAGCGCCTGCGCCGGCACCCCGACGAATCGGTGCGCTGGCTGGCGAACGACGTGGCCTCCGAGCTGCGCATGCTCAGTGAACACGCCCGCACGCGACTCGACGACGAGGAGTTGGCCGGCGAGCTACCGGCCCTGCCACTGCCGCCGCCCGCGGCGCCGACCCAGTGCGGGCGCGCGACCGGCTGACGATCAACGCGCGGACGCCGCACTTGCGCAAGCCGCGCAGCACGCGCGAGAGGGCTCCCGACACGGCCGGCCCGCCCTCCCGCGTTTCAGTCCACGTCGGGCGACAGCGCCAGGCGTGCCGGTCGCGCGATCGCCTCCGCGAGCCTGTGACGGAACTCCGCGCGGGGCAGTTCGAATGCGCCCATCTTCGCCAGGTGCGGCTTCAAGAACTGCACGTCGTGCAGCAGGAAGCCGCTCGCGCGCAGGCTGGCGCACAGGTGCGCGAAGCCGACCGCACCGGCGTTGTTCACCAGGTGGAACTGGCTCTCGCCGGCGAAGTAGCCGCCGATCGCCACGCCATACAGTCCGCCCACCAGCGCATCCCCCTGCCACACTTCGATGCTGTGCGCGGCGCCCATGCGGTGCAGCGCGCGATACGCCCCGGCCACCTCGTCGGTGATCCAGCTGCCCTGCTGGCGACGCGCGTTGCCCGCGCAGTGGCCGATGACCTGGTCGAACGCCGTGTCGAGCGTGACGCGAAACCGCTTCTGCCGCGCCACGCGCCGGGTTTCCTTGCCCGGCTGCACGCCGTCGATCGGCAGCACGCCGCGAACCGGTGGATCGAACCAGTGGACGCGACCCGATGCCTCGTCCGCCATCGGGAACAGGCCGTTCGCGTAGGCGCGCACCAGGGTGTCCGCGCGCAGCGGCTGCGCGTCGAACAGGGCAGGCATGAGCGCATCGCCGTCGCCGCCGGACATGCGCCTGGCGAGCGCGAGCAGCGCCCGCGCGACTCGGAGCCGCGATCGGCCGAAGCTGCGGATCAGTGAAGCCGGCATTGCGTGCATCCCCCGTGCGAACGGCAGACGATACGGGATGGGAGCGCCGCCCGGTAGCCGCCCGGTCTGCGTGCCGCGCTGCCGCCGTGCATCGCCTGCCGCGCGCCATTGCCGCCTGTCACACGCCGGTTGGAATTCCACCGCGGCCGCGGCGGCTGCCCGCATGCCGGTGGGGGGCGCTACGATACCGGCCATGACTGCAGCGCCGATCTATTTCGAAGACGCCGGGGCGCTCGCGCGCTGGTTGCGCGCCAACGCGGACACCGCCTCGGAGCTCATCGTCGGATTCATGAAGGCCGGCACCGGCGCGCCCGGGCTGACATGGCCGCAGGCGGTGGACGAGGCGCTGTGCGTTGGCTGGATCGATGGCGTGCGCCACCGGGTGGACGCTCACCGCTACCGGATCCGCTTCACTCCACGCAGGCCCGGCTCGCACTGGAGCGCGGTCAACATCGCGAAGGTCGAGACGCTGCAGGCCGCGGGGCGCATGACGCCCGCGGGCCTGGCCGCGTTCGCGCAGCGGACTGAGGCCCGGTCGAGACGGGCTTCGTACGAACGTGGCGAGGTCGTGTTCTCCGCCGGCCAGCTCCACACCTTCAGGCAGGTGCCGGCGGCCTGGCGCTACTTCGAGGCCTGCCCGCCGGGCTATCGCAAGCAGCTGACGTGTTGGGTGGTGAGCGCGAAGCAGGATGCGACGCAGGCGCGCCGGCTCATGCAGCTGATCGAGGCGTGCGCGGCCGGTCGACGCCTCTAGCCGCAACGCGAGGCGCGCGCGTGATCCGGTACAGTCACTTTCCGGCATGACGCCATCGGTACGGAACCCCGCATGACGCCGCTCGTACGCGTGATCCTGCTGCTGTTGTTGTGCCTGGGCGCGGGTCGTGCCGATGCGATCGCGCCGTGGCAGGGGCTGCGCCACGGGATGACGCAGGAGCAGGTGCGACAGCGGTTCCCGCAGGCGCAGGTTCCCGGAGAGCCTGCAGTGCTCGCAGATGGCGCGTTCGAAGGCCTGCGCCTGGAGGGCATCGAGCTCGCGGGTCGTCCGGCGACGGCCGCGTTCTACTTCGGACACGACGGCCTGGTGCAGGTCGATGCCACCCTGGACGACAGGCCGGCGCGGGCCGTCGGCATGCAGGTGTTCGAGGCCATCGCCCGCGACCTCACGGCCACGCACGGCCAGCCGCACGCGCAAGAGTGGACGCATGCGCCCTGGCAGCGGCGCCGCATGGAGTGGCGCGTCGAACGCGTCCCGCTCCGCGCGCTCTACACCGACATGGGCGAGACATCGCTGGTGAAGGTGATCTGGCAGGCGCGTGTGCCCGAGGCACCGGAGGGGCCACGGCTCGATAGCCCCACGATGAACGGTCCGTCCGGTCGGTAGCCTTGTCCCCCGTTCCGTCAACCTCTGCATGGCGGTCCCGAAGACTTCCGCAGTGTTCATCCGGAGCCTCGCGATGGTGATCAATACGCAGTCCCGCTTCATCTTCGTGCATGTTCCGAAGACCGCGGGGACCAGCGTCATGCGGCAACTGACCCAGTTGCCGGGCAACGAAATAAGGTGGCTGGCCCGCACGAAACACGAAACTCTGGGCGAGTTCCTCGTCAACGCCGAAGCACGATGCCGGGGCGGAAGTCAGTCTCCAGCCGACCTGCGGGATTACTTCAGGTTCGCCTTCGTCCGCAATCCATGGGACAGGATGGCGTCCTTCTACCGCTATCTGGTGGAACGAAGGCCGCGCCCGGAGATCGATACGGTGCAGAGCTTCCGCGATTTCCTCCACCAGGCTCGGGACGGGGTGGGCTGGATCCGGCACCTTCATTCGATGCGCCCCCAGTTGGACTACTTCACGTCGCCCGATGGTGGCCTCGAGATGGATTTCGTCGGGCACTTCGAACACCTGGCGGAGGATCTTGGCGCCGTCGGTCGCGCGCTGGAGATCGCCATCGCAGTGGGCCACGAGAACAGTTCATCCAATGCACGCCTCGACTACCGGCGCAGTTATGACGCGGCGATGATCGAGATGGTGGCGACCCGATTCCAGGGGGAGATCGACGCCTTCGGATACGTGTTCGATCGGGCGCAGCCTGGGCGCAGGTGCAGCGGCCCGCTTGCGCGCGCGTCCGATGCCCCGCGCGACGAACTCGCTTCGTGACGGGTCGAGGCGCGCTCCAGGGGCCAATCGCACGTATAGTCTGCCGCGACTCGCGGCCAGACGTCGCGACCGGAGCATCGGATGCGCGACGCACTGATCATCGCGGTGAGCGAACTGTACCAGGGCATCCGCCACGACCACTGGCACGGCAAGACCTTCCGCCAGTTCTGGGACTGGTTCAACGGCCGCTGCATCGACCTGGTGGCCGAGGCGGAGGCGGGCGAGCTGGCCGCGCTGGAAGTCGAGCTGCTGGCGGTGCGCGCAGAGGTCGAGGACGCGGGATACATGGTGTCCAGCGACCGCCTGGGCGAGGTGATCGAACCTCCGATGTGAGCGGGCGCCCGCGTGCTCGCGACCAGTACGACGGCGGCGGCGGGCTCCCGCTACGGTCGCAGCGCGACCCAGCCGCGGAACGTGAAGCCGGCATAGAACAGCTCGACGCGCTCGAATCCCGCCGCTGCGAGCAGGCGCACGTCCTCGTCGGGCGGCACGGCCGGCAGGCGTTCTCGCATGGCGGCGATCGAGGCCTCGCTGTCGCTGCCCGGTCGCCCGGAAGGCGAGGCGAACGCAGCCGAGCGCCGCAGCCAGCGCGTGGCGTCGGGATCGTGCGGATCGAAACTGTGGTGCGCGACCACCAGCGGCGCGCCTGGTCGCAGCCGCCGCCACAGTGCGCGCAGGGTGTGCAGGCGCTGTTCGATGGTGAGGAAATGCAGCGTCAGCAGGCAGGTGGCGCCGTCAAACGGACCCGTGGGCGCATCGTCGATCGTGCCTTCGACGAGCCTGGCCCGCGGCGCGAGCGCGCCCATGGTTCGCGCCGCGAGCTGCAGCATCGGCGCCGACGGATCCACGCCCGTCAGTCGCCAGCCGGGGTGCGCGGACGCGAAGGCCTCGAGCTCCAGGCCGCCGCCGGCGCCGAGCACCAGCACCTGCCCGTCGTCGGGCACCGCCTCGGCCAGCAGCACCGCGCTCATCCGGTGCAGGGCTGCCAGACCCGGCACCTTGGCCAGTGTGGTGTCCCGGTAGCGGGCGACGGCGGCGGGGTCTTCGAAACCGTGCATGGAGGCCTGCGGCTTGACGTGAAGCGCTATTTGTAACATCGTTAGTTACATGAAGCGAGACAGCCGACTTTCCGCGGTGCTCCACGCGCTGCTGCACATGGCCGAGCACCGCGGCCCGATGACCTCCGAGGCGCTCGGCCGCTGCCTGGGCACGCATCCGGTGGTGGTGCGGCGGACGATGGGCCTGCTGCGCGAGGCCGGGCTGGTGAGCGCAGGGCGCGGGCCCGCCGGCGGCTGGGCGATCGCCGCCGACCTCGGCACGGTGACCCTGCGCGACCTGCACCAGGCGCTGGGCGAGCCCGCGCTGTTCGCCGTCGGACACCGCAGCGAACACCCGGAGTGCCTGGTCGAGCAGGTGGTGAACGCCGCGCTCGACGACGCCTTCGAACAGGCCGAGGCGCTGCTGATGGAGCGCTTCGCCTCGGTGTCGCTGGCGCAGCTGGCCACCGAGTTCGCGCGGCGCCACCAGGCGCATCGCGCACGCGCGCGCCGGAGCGCAGCATGATCCACGACGCGATCGTCGCCGGTGGCAGCTATGCCGGCATGGCCGCGGCCCTGCAGCTGCTCCGCGCGCGGCGGCGGGTGCTGGTGATCGACGCGGGCCAGCGGCGCAATCGCGCGGCGGCCACCTCGCACGGGTTCCTCACCCACGACGGCGCCGATCCCGCGGAGATCGCGCGCACCGCACGTGCGCAGCTGGCGCGCTATTCCACGCTGACGTGGGTGGACGACGTCGTGGTCTCGGCTTCCGGCGAACGCGACGCCTTTACTGTCGAGACCGGCGGCGGCACCTCGCATGAAGGGCGGCGCCTGCTGCTGGCGATCGGCGTGTCCGACGCACTGCCGGCGCTGCCGGGCCTGGCCGAACGCTGGGGCCGGAGCGTGTTCCACTGCCCGTACTGCCATGGCTACGAGCTCGACCGCGGCGCGATCGGCGTGATCGCCACCGGGCCCCTGTCGCTGCACCAGGCGCTGCTGCTGGCGGAATGGGGCACGGTGACGCTGCTCGCCAATGGCGCACTGGACCTCGATGCAGACGCGCGCGCGTCACTGCACCAGCGCGGGGTCGCGATCGAGGCCACGCCCGTCGCCAGGCTCGACGGCCGTGCCGATGCGGTGCTGGCCGACGGGCGCGTGCTGCGTTTCGCCGGCCTGTTCGCCGCGCCGCGCAATGCACCGGCGAGCGATCTCGCGCAGCAGCTCGGGTGCGGGCTGATGGACACGCCGATGGGCGTCCAGATCCGCACCGACGAGGCGAAGCAGACCACGGTGCCCGGCGTCTACGCCTGCGGCGATGCTGCGCGCGTGCCGCACTCGGTCTCGCTGGCCGTCGGCGATGGCGCCTGGGCCGGGGCGCAGGTACACCAGTCGCTGGTGTTCCCGGCAGCGACCTGAGCGCGGCGCACGGACTGCGCATTCGTCGTCGCCGCGCAGTGGCGTGCACGCGTTCGGGCGGCCGCATGCGGGCCGATTTCGGCGGGGCGTCGGGGGCGGGTGCAGGTGGGCGCGGCAGGGCGTGCGGGGGGAAGCGCCTCCCCCGGCACGGCCACCCGCGTTCATCTCCGTTTCCCCGCTGGGCCCGGAAGTGCTGTATGGTGCGCGCACTGTTCAAAGCGGGATCACGGTACATCGTGGCCCGATGCGGTAGATCACAGGCGCCATGGTCGAAGACGGCCGCTCCAGACGATCCGCTACATCGCTCGCGTTACCCCTTGCTCGATACAGTCCCGGCACCGCGCATCGCGGGCCGTGTGTCCCCAACTGATCCAAGGAGTAACACCATGTCTGAACGTCAGACCGGCACCGTCAAGTGGTTCAACGACGCCAAGGGCTTCGGCTTCATCACCCCGCAGAGCGGTCCCGACCTGTTCGTGCACTTCCGTTCCATCCAGGGCAGCGGCTTCAAGTCGCTCCAGGAAGGACAGCAGGTGTCGTTCAAGGTCGCGCAGGGCCAGAAGGGCCTGCAGGCCGAGGAAGTGCAGGCCGAGTAAGCCTGCCGCGACGTCCGCGTCGCACTTGCAGTGACACGAAAAACCCCGGGCGGAAACGTCCGGGGTTTTTTCGTGGGCGCGAAAAAAAAGGAAGCGCCCTGCGCTTCCCGTGACCAAAGTATCGTCCGTGCCCGGGCTTGCGGCAAGACCCTGCGCGTCCTGCAGCATCGCCGCCCTGTCGAACCGGCAGGCCAGGCGAGCGATGCGATGACCACGCGCGATCAGCGGATCTACTACCACGGCACCCGCGCGGACCTGCGCACGGGCGACCTGCTGGTGCCCGGATGCACCTCGAACTTCGGCACCCGGCGGACGTCGCGCTTCGTCTACCTGACGGCCACGCTGGACGCGGCCACGTGGGGCGCGGAACTCGCGGTGGGCGAGGGGCGCGGCCGCATCTACATCGTCGAACCCACCGGCCCCTCGAGGACGATCCCAACCTCACCGACACGCGCTTCCGCGGCAACCCCACGCAGTCCTACCGGTCGCGCGATCCGCTGCGCATCGTCGGCGAAGTGGAGCACTGGGTGGGTCACCCGCCCGAACTGCTGGCGCGGATGCGGGCGGGCCTGGCGGCGCTCGGACCGCGCGCCGATCCGATCGAGGATTGATCCGGCCGCAGTCCTGGCCGCATCAGCGGCGGTGCCGCCACCGCGCAGCCGCCGCTGCTGCGAAGGGGGCGTTACAGGTACCGGTCCAGGAATGCCAGCATCGCCTGCGCGATCTCGTCGCCGTGGGTCTCGAGCGCGAGGTGGCCGGTGTCGAGGAAGCGCACCTGCGCCTCGGGGTTGTCGCGTTTGAACGCCTCGGCGCCGGCCGGCAGGAAGAAGGGATCGTTACGGCCCCAGATCGCCAGCGTCGGCGGCCGGTGCTCGCGGAAGTAGGCGTGCAGCTGCGCGTACTGCCTCACGTTGCTGCCGTAGTCGGCGAGAAGTTCGACCTGCGGTTCCACGCCGATGCGTTCGATCGCGGCCGCCGCCAGCTGCCAGGGCTCGGGCGCGATCAGCGACGGGTCCGGCGCGCCTTCGGTGTACTGCCAGCGGATCATGTCGGGCGTATTGAAGCGGCGCAGCGCGGCGAGGTTCTCCGCGGTGGGCGCGTCCCAGGCCTTGCGCATGTCGGCCCAGCCCTCGCTCAGTCCCTCCTCGTAGGCGTTGCCGTTCTGGCTCACGATCGCGCTGATGCGCTCCGGGTGCCGCACCGCCAGGCGCCAGCCCACGGGCGCGCCGTAGTCGAACACGTAGATCGCGTAGCGCTCCAGGCCCTTGGCTGCGGTGAAGGCGTCGACCACGTCGGTCAGCCGGTCGAAGGTGTAGCGGAACCCGGTGTCGGGACGCACGGTGGTCTGGCCGAAGCCGGGCAGGTCCGGCGCGAGGACGTGGTAGCGCTGCGCGAGCTGCGGGATCAGGTCGCGGAACATGTACGACGAGGCCGCGAACCCGTGCAGCAGCAGCACGGTGGGCGCCTGCGGCGATCCGGCCTCGCGGTAGAACACGTCCACGCCCTGGACCTCGAGCGTGCGGTGGTGGACCGGAACCGGGCGGTGGTCGACCGGTTCGGGGCGGTCCGAGGCATGCGCGGTGGCCGCGACGCCGAGCAGGAGGGGGAGCAGGGCGGCGATGGATTTCATGGGGTTCTCCAGGCGGGATGGGACGGGGGTTCACCCGAGTAACCGTATAAAATGACAAATAAAGGTTACTCGGAGGTGGCGCAGGATGGCCCGGGTGGGGTAACCTGTCAATAGTTGATTTGAAGGTTACTCATGCCGAAGCTCGCCGGACCCCCGCCGCAGGCCGACCCGCCGTTCGTGGGCGACCACCTGGCGATGGATCTGCTCAACACCCAGGCCCGCGTGGAAGGCGTGGAGATCGACGCCTGGGCCTCGGGCGCCGACGTGCTGCGCTGGCTGGCGCGCCAGGGCATCGCCCCGGCCCCGGGCGCCGGCCGCGTGGACGAGACGGAACTGCTCGCGCGCGCCGTCGACCTGCGCGCGCAGGCGCGCCGGCTGATCGTTGCGCGCACGCAGGGCAGCGCCGGCGATCCCGCCGGCCTCAATGCGCACCTGCATGCCTGTCCCGCCACGTCGAGCCTGCAGCGCGACGACGCAAGCGGATTCGTGCTGGTCCGGTCGGCGCGCGGCGACGCCATCGCCCGCCTGCTCCTGCCGGTGGCCGAGGCGGTGGCGGAACTGCTGGCGGAGGCGGATTTCAGCCTGGTGCGCCAGTGCGAGCATCCCGACTGCGTGCTGTGGTTCTTCGATCGCACAAAGTCGCACCGGCGCCGCTGGTGCAGCATGGCGGTGTGCGGCAACCGCCACAAGGCGGCGCGGTTCCGCGCCAGCCGGCGCGACGGCGCGGCCGGCTGATCCGGGCCTGCAGGGGTCATCGCGCCGGAACGCCAACGCCGGCGCGACGATTCCCGATGCCGCCCTCAGGGCAGCGGCGTGCGCATGCCGACGGCCAGGCGGTTCCAGCCGTTGATCTCCACCACCAGGAAGGTCAGCTCGGCGATCCCGGTCTGGTCGAAGTGCTCGACCAGCGGCGCGTAGTCGGCGTCTGCGGCGTTGGTCGCCTCGATCCGGGTCAGCGATTCGGCCCAGCCCAGCGCCGCGCGCTCGCGCGCATCGAACAGCCGGCTCTCGCGCCACCCGGCCAGGGTGTCGAGCTTGCGCGGGTCCTCGCCGGCCTCGCGCAATTCGCGCGCGTGCATGTCCAGGCAGTAGGCGCAGCCGTTGATCTGCGACACGCGCAGCTTGACGAGTCCCGACAGGCGCGGGCCGAGGCCGCCCGCCTGCAGGGATTCGGCGAGCGCGACCATGGCCTTGAACGCCTTGGGCGCGAGCTTGGGGTAGGGAACGCGGGGAGAGTGCGACATGGAGACTCCGGGGATCGCGGCCACCATGGCCGCTTCACCGGGAGGACGGGCGAGCGCCTTCGCGCGTGACACCGCGCGCTCAGTGCAGCCGCAACTTGTCGGGATTCATCTGGTTGAGTACTTCCAGGATCCGCTCGCCGTCGCTGACGATGGTGGTCACCGACTTCAGCCGCCCGTCGACGAAGCGCAGCCCCGCCAGTTCGCCATTCACCCGGCCGAGGCGCCAGTGCGTGCCGTGCGGCGCGCGCCGCGCCACCGCCCGGTACAGGCGCGCGATGCGGTCGGCGCCTTCCAGCGGCCGCAGCGCGGCGATGGCCTTGCCGCCGCCGTCCGAACGCAGCCGCGCATCGGCGTGCAGCAGGGCCATGATCGCGTCGCGGTCGCCGCTGGACGAGGCGTGCAGGAAGCGTTCGAGCAGCGCGCGGTGGCGCTCGGGCGCGACCTCGGGAAACCGTGCGCGGCCGGCCTGCACGCGTTCGCGCGCGCGGTGCACCATCTGCCGGCAGTTCGCCTCGCCGTGGCCGAGCATCGCCGCGATGTGGGCGTAGTCGTAGTCGAACACCTCGCGCAGCAGGAACGCCGCGCGCTCTTCCGGGCCCAGGCGCTCGAGCAGCGCGAGGAACGCGATCGACACCTGCTCGGCGAGTTCCGCGCGGCCGGCGGGGCCGGGCGAGTCGTCGATGGTGAGCGGTTCGGGCAGCCAGGGGCCGACGTAGTCGGTGCGCGCATGGCTGGCCAGGCGCAGGCGGTCGATGCCCAGACGGGTGACGGTGGCCACCAGCCAGCCGGTCGGATCGCGCACGTCGGCCGGATCGGCCTGGCGCCAGCGCAGCCAGGCGTCCTGCACCGTGTCCTCGGCATCGGCGCGCGTGCCCAGCATGCGGTAGGCGAGCGCCAGCAGGCGCGGGCGATGGGTTTCGAAGATCTGGTCGTGCGGGCTCATGCCGGGAGGACGGACGGGGGCGTGCGGGCGTGACAGTGGCGACCGGAGCGGTGGGGCCTGGCCCGGTGGCCGGCGGTCCGCCAGCATTCTGCACGCGGCGAAGCCACGTGGCCCGCGCAGGCGGCCGGTATCGACAGCGCGCCGGGGCCGGGCGCGCACCCGCCCGGGACGGTGCCCGCCGCCCGCCGGGTGGCAGGCCGCGGGAAGCGGCCTGTCGCCTTCAGCCCGCGCTGGCCGCGAGCGGCGTATTGAGCAGCTGCTGCTCCCACAGGTAGGCGATGCCGCTGCCGCCGGCGTGGTACTTGAGCACCTCGGTCAGTTCCGCGGCATGTTCGGTGCGGGCCCAGTCGCGCTGCCACTCCGAGGCCACGGCCAGCCAGGTCATCATGTTGGCGCCGGCGGCGAGCATGCGCTGGATCGCCACCTCGTGCGCCTCGACCGAGGTGCCACCCGACGCATCGGTCACCACGGTCACGTCCCAGCCCTCGCCCAGCGCCTGGATCACCGGCATCGCCACGCAGATTTCGGTCCAGAGGCCGGCGATGATCAGTTGCTTGCGGCCGGTCGCCTTCACCGCGTCGACCACCTTGCGATCTTCCCAGGTGTTGATGAAAGTGCGGTCGATGACTTCCTGGCCGGGAAACACGTCCGTGATGTGCGGGAACAGCAGTCCGCCGCGCGCGGCGACCACGCTGGTCAGGATGGCAGGCACGCCGAAGGCCTTCGCGGTCTTCGCCAGCGCGGTGGTGTTGTTGACCACCGCCTGCGGGTCGTGGCTGTTGAGGTTCGCCAGCTGGTAGGGCTGGTGGTCGATCAGCACGAGGACCGAATCCTCCGGGCGAAGCAGCGAGTCGAGGCCGTTGCGGATCTTCATGGGTCGCTCCTTGGTTGCCCGTGCGGGCAGCGGTCAATCGGGGGAAGGGAGGCGCATGCCGGCTGGAACGCGGCGCGCCGGGACACTGTGTCACCGGCTCCGGCGTGCCGGTAGGGCCGTCGCGTGTCAAGCTGTGTCGCGCGCGGCGGAACGCGGCACGCGCTTCGCAAACCCCCGGCGCCCGCACGCGCGCAACGCATCGGGCGCTTCGCCACGCTGCCCGCAGAGAACGCACGCATGGACATCGAGGAACTGCGCACCTTCGTGGCCGTGGCCGACGCCGGCGGCATCTCGCCCGCCGCGCGCAGGCTGGGCGTGCCGAAGTCGATCGTCAGCCGCCGGCTCGCCCGCTTGGAGGCCGACCTCGGCGTGCAGCTGCTCGCGCGCACCACGCGCGGCGCGGCGGTGACCGAGGCCGGGCTTGCGTTCCGCGAACATGCCGCGCGCGCATGCACCGAGATCGACGCCGCGCGCGATGCGCTGGCCCCCGCCGGCGAACTGCGCGGGCGGCTGCGGATCTCCGCGCCGCTGTCGTTCGGCCCGACCCATTTCGCGCCCGTGCTGGCCGACCTGGCGCAGCGCCATCCGCAGCTGCACGTGCACACCGTCTACAGCGACCGCTTCGTCGACCTGGTCGCCGAAGGGTTCGACTGCGCGATCCGCGTAGGCTACCTCGAGGATTCGAGCCTGATCGCGCGACGCGTCGGGCCGCTGTACGGCAAGCTCGTCGCCAGCCCGGACTACATCCGCGCCCACGGCGCGCCCGAGGCCCCGGACGAACTCGCCGCGCACGAAGCACTGATGCAGGGCACCGAGTCCTGGCAGTTCCTCGATGGCGATCGCGTGGTGAGCGTGCGCCCCAACGGGCGCTTCAAGGCCGACAACGGCACCGCGCTGCTCGCCGCCGCGCTGGCCGGGCTGGGCGTGGGCTGGCTGCCCGACGGCTTGACCGACGAACACGTCGCCTCGGGCGCGCTGGTGCCGCTGATGACCCGGTTCCCGCCGCCGCCGGCCGGCATCTACGTGATCCGTCCGCCCGGCTCGCAGCCGACGCGCAAGGTGCGCGCGCTCACCGATCTGCTGATCGCATGCTTCGACCAGGGCGCACCCGCATCGCAGAACCCCTCGCGGCACGTCCCGGCGTCACGCTGAGGGGCGCGACGCCGTCGCGCGGTCAGGCCTCCCAGTCCATCCACTCGCCCGGCGCCAGCACGCGGATCGCGAGCGCATGCGGATCGGCCGCCGCGCGCAGGCGGTCGAGCGGGGCGTCGACCTCGACGTACTCGGCCATGCCCGAGACACCGTAATGGATCGGCACCAGCACGCGCGCGCCGAGGATGGTCGCGGCCGCGACCGCCTGTTCCGGTGTCAGCACGCCGGGTTGACCGCTGACCGGCTTGCGGAAACCGAAGCGCGCGCCGTTGACCGGCAGGAACGCGGCATCGAACGGACCGTACTGGCGCCCGATCTTCCACCAGTGGCCGTGCCACAGCGTGTCGCCGCCATGGAAGATGCGTCGGCCGCCCGCCGAGACGACCCACGACACCTGCGGGTCGCCGTAGCCGTCCGCAGCCGGCACCGCGGTCGCAGTGAAGTCGCCGAGCAACTGCGGCTCCCAGTGCGCGGCGGACCACGCGCGCGTGGCGTCGGGGAGCGGACGCGGATTCGTGCCCGCCGGATGGACCAGGGTGCCCCCGTTGCCGAGTACGTCCGCCACCGCCTGGGCATCGAAATGATCCCCATGGGCATGGGTCACCAGCACATAGCGGGCGCCCGGTGCACCGCCGACCGGCACCCGTCGATCGGGGAGCGCGTCGCCCCAGACGTTCGGGTCGATCAGTGGGTCGATGAAGAGGGTCGCATCAGGCAGCTGCAGGCGGATGCCGGCCCAGGCCAGGCGCTGGATGCGCAGGCGGACGCGCGTGCCGGCCGCGATCGTCCCGATGGCGGGCACCAGCGACCCGGCGGCGAGTCCGGCGCATCCGCGCAGGAACCGCCTGCGGCCCGGGTGCGCGCGCGCCGCGTCGTCGACGCTCATGCGCGCGCGCTCCGCATCGCGATCCCGGCGTCGAGCGAGAATACCGACTGCGCCACGATCGCCTCGAGGTTGCGCTGGTGCCACTCGCGTTCGAACGCCACCGGGACCACGCCCGGCGCCAGGCAGTCCTCGATCGCGATCGCGGCGATGCGTGCGTCCGGATCGCGTGCGTCGACGCGGATCGCCACCACCGCCGACGCCAGCCGGTCGAGGTAGTGCAGCGCGTGCCCGAGCACCTCGCCACCGAACCGGCCGATGTGCCCGCCGACCACGGTGCCGCGGCCGAACTGCCGCATGCGTCCGATCGCGGTCCGGACCTGGGCCGGATCCGCCCTGGACAGGTAGACGATGCGGCCGACGATATTGTCGCCGGCGCACACCAGGTCGGCGCTGGGTACGTCCACGCTGAGGTGGTCCATCGTCTTGCCCGGATTGTGCAGCAACCGCAGCTCGTGCCGGCCCCAGCGGATGCGCAGCGCGGAGTCGAACACCAGCTCCGGGTCGCGGTAGACCGCGTCGTCGCGCCGGTTCTGGGACAGGAACGCATGGCGGTGGTTGCGGTGCGCGATCACCGTCGCCTGCGGGAACAACGGCAGCGCGGCGAGGTGGTCGCTCATGAAATGCGTCGCGGCGATCACTCGCACCGTCTTGCCCATCTGGTCGCACAGCACGTGGCGCAGCCATCGCGCATCGTCCGCGCTGGCGAGCGCGTCGACCAGCAGCACGCCGTCGCCGTCGATGAACGCGGTGGCCACCGACTGGTACGCGTCGCCGACGAACAGGTGGATGTCGCGTTCGATCCGTTCGTGTTGCATCGCGTGCACCGTGCGGGATTGGAGGCCGCCATCCTCGGTGCCGGTCGCGGTCGCGGCAAACGACATGTTTTCGTCCACGGATTAGGAAAAGTATCCTGATACGATGCGGCGGTCCCGTGGTCCGAGTGCGTCGGTGAAGCCCCGCCATCCCGCCCCCCTCAATGCGCTGCGTGCGTTCGAAGCGGCCGCGCGCTGCCTGAGTTTCCAGGCGGCAGCCGCGCAGCTGTTCGTCACCCCGGCCGCGGTCAGCCACCAGGTGAAGCGGCTGGAGGCCTGGCTCGGGGTGCCGCTGTTCCGGCGCGGGCACCGCGCGGTGGCGCTGACCCGCGAGGGCGAGGCGCTGGCGACCTCGCTGCACGCGCTGTTCGGCCAGCTCGACCTCGCGCTCGATCGCGCGATGGACGCCGGCAATGCCGACCTGCGCGTGAGCACGGTCGAGTCGTTCGCCGCGAAATGGCTCGCGCCGCGCCTGCACCGGTTCCATCGCGACCACCCCGGGGTGCGGTTGCGCATCGAGACCGGCGACGGGCATGCGGTGCCCGGGCGCGACGGCGTCGACGTCGCGATCCGCTACGGTCGTGGCGGCTGCCGTGGCGTGCGCAGCGAGCGGCTGTTGCCCGCGCCGGTGTTCCCGGTCTGCGCGCCCGGCATGGCCGGGGATCCGTCGCGACCGATGGCCAGGCCGTCGGACCTGCGGCACCACGTGCTGGTCCACGACGCAAGCGCCGAGGGCCGTGCGGGGGTCCCCGACTGGCGCGCATGGCTCGATGCCGCCGGCGCCACGCGCGTGCGCGCCGCCGCGGGGCCGGTGCTGGGCGGCATGCATCTCGCGCAGGAGGCCGCCATCGCGGGCCTCGGCGTCGCACTCGGCATCGGGCCGCTGGTCGCGGACGACCTGCAGCGCGGCCGGTTGTCCAGGCCCTTCGGGCTCGCGCTCGACAACGCCTACGCGTTCTGGCTCGTGCGCCCGCCCGGCGAGGACGCGCCGCCAGCGGTCGATGCATTCTGCAACTGGCTTCGGCACGAGAGCGAAGCGTCGCGTTGAGGAGCCGACGTGCGGGCGCAGCCGCCGCGTCGACGACCGCCGGTCGGAAGGCCCACGCCCCTCACGCGAGGGTCCAGGCGCGGATGTTACGGTCGATGTCCGCGTATTCGACAGGACGCCTCCTGCCTGCCGCGCTGTGGAGAGCGCCCATGACCCGCATCCGATCGCCCGGGCCGAGCCCCCTGCCCCCGGTCCACGATGCCGCCGCGTCCGGTCGGGGCGCCACGCCGGATGAGCGGTCCGCGGATCGCCCTCCCGCCACCGCCTTCCACGCTGCCCCGAGCGATGTCTCCCGCGCGCCCGGGCCCGACGACGCCTACGTCCTCCGCGCCGGCGACATCACGCTCGAACAGCTGCTGGACCGCCTGCGCAGCAGCGCCCGCGACCCCGGCTCGCACCGGGCCGCCGCACCGCTGATGGCGCTGATCGCGTCCGACATCCGCGCCGGGCTCCAGGCGCGGCCGACCGGCCTGCCTCGCAATCCCGCGCGATCCCTCCGTGCGTGGCGCGAACGCTACAACGGGCTGGGACGCGACCTGCAGGATCCCGCATGATCCCCACCGCGCCCGGTTCGCGAGCAGCGGCACCCCGCATGCCGCACCCGGCACACCAGGCCCCCGCCGATGCTGCATGAATTCCTCGCCCGCCATCGCGGCGAACTGATCGACCGCTGCCGCGCGAAGGTCCTGCTGCGCGCGGCAGGCGCGCGGACCAGCGTCGGTGGCGACCATGCCCACGGCATCCGGGTGTTCATCGACCAGCTGGTGGCCACGATGCGCGCCGAGCACATGCCCGGGGCCCCGCACCCGCCCTCGCCGGACGCGGCCGCGCTGCCCACCCTGGGCGAATCGGCCACCCTGCACGGGCGCGAACTCATGCGCGGCGGATTCACGGTGGAAGAGGTCGTGCACGACTACGGCGATCTCTGCCAGGCGATCACCGACCTGGCATTCGAACGCGACGAGCCGGTCACCGTGCACGAGTTCCGCATCCTCAACCGCTGCCTGGACGATGCCATCGCCTGCGCCGTGACCGAGTACGGCCACCAGCACGACATCGCGGTGGCGGCCGACCACCTGGGCTCGACCAGCCTGCGGCTGGGCATGCTCGCCCACGAGTTGCGCAACCAGCTGTGCACCGCGACGCTGGCCCTGTCGGTCATCAAGCAGGGCAAGGTCGGCGTCTCCGGCGGCACCGGCAAGGTGCTCGAGCGCGCCCTCACCGGCCTGGGACAGCTGATCGACCGATCGCTGGCCGAGGTGCGCGCCACCGCCGGCACCGCGGTGCATCGCACGCTGCTGCCGCTGGCCGAATTCATCTACGAGGCGCGCATCATCGCCTCGCTGGGCGCGGCGCAACAGGGCGGGCGCATGGTGGTCCCCGACATCGCGCCCACGCTGGCCATCCTCGCCGATCGGGACTTGATGCAGGCCGCCGTCGGCAACCTGCTGCAGAACGCGTTCAAGCATTCGCCGCCCGGCGCCGAGATCACCCTGACCGCGCGCGCGGCCGGCGACCGCATCCTGATCGAGATCCGGGACCAGTGCGGCGGGCTGCCCGTCGGCGCCGCCGGGCGCATGTTCTCGCCGTACACCCAGCTCGGCGCCGACCGCAGCGGCGTGGGTCTGGGCCTGTCCATCTCCAAACGCAGCGTGGAGGCGAACCAGGGCCAGTTGCGCGTGCGCGACCTGCCCGGCCAGGGCTGCATCTTCACCATCGACCTGCCGCGGCATCGGACGGCACGCCCGCCGCTACCGGTGCACTGATCCCGGAGCGGCCATGCGCGCGGCGAGGCCCGCCGGACCGGACGCGTGCGAACACAGGCTGGCGCGTCTGCGCGTCCGCCGTCGGTGACGGACCCGCATCCGTCCGAACTCCCGCGGGTGCGCGCGCTCGCCGCGCGCGCGGGCTCACCACGACCGGTGTCCGGGCAGGCCGGGGCCTCGTGGCTTGGGACCTAGGCCGCGAGGCGTGGCCAGCGCGCTCTCGGACCGCCATCGTGTCCGGTCCCGCATGCTGCGGCGCACCAACGATCGCGCTCAAGCATCCGTCATGGCGGCCGCTATCGCAGGCATGCCCACTGGGCGCCCGATCAGGAGACCGCGATGACCGCACGACCCACCGTGCTGCTGTGCGACGACTCACGCGCGCTGCGCATGCTCGCCGCCGGCCAGCTCGGCGAAGCCGGATTCGACGTGGTCGGCGAGGCCGGCAACGGCCTCGAGGCCGTGACGCAGTACCAGGCGCTGCGCCCGGACCTGGTGCTGCTGGACCTGGTGATGCCCGAGTGCGACGGCCGCCAGGCGCTGGCGCGCATCCTCGAGCACGATCCGCAAGCCAGGGTGGTGATCCTCAGCTCGCTCGGCGCGCAGGGCGACATCGCCGACTGCCTGCGTCTGGGCGCGCGCTCCTACCTGCAGAAGCCCATCGACCCCGAGGCGATGGAACGCGTGCTCCACCAGGTGCTCGCCTGAGCGCGACCCGACCGACCGTTTCCTAGAGGGCACACGATGGCAGCGAAATTCCTGGGCCAGTTCCTGCTGGAACGCGGCGTGATCACCGCGCCGCAGCTGCTGGCCGCGATCGACGCGCAGCGCGCATCCAACCCCCTGCTCGGCGAACTGGCCGTGCGCAAGGGCTGGCTGGACGCCGCGCAGGCCCAGCGCATCCACCAGCGCCAGCGCGTGGAGGACCGCCGCTTCGGCGACATCGCGCTGGAGATGGGCGTGCTCGACCAGGACCGGCTCGATGCATTGCTCGAAGCGCAGAAGGCTGGGCGCAAGATGCTCGGCCAGGTACTGGTGGAGCAGGGCGTGATCGACGCCAGGCGCCTGCAGTCCGAACTCGCCCTGCATCGCGCAGACCAGGAGCAGGCGCGACACGCGCTCGAGAGCGTGGTCGCCAGCCATCCGGTGGGCGACCTGGCCACGAGCGCGATCGACCTGTGCGCGCGGCTGTTCCCGCGCATGCTCGGCAGCCAGTGCCTGCCGGCCGAGGTGCTGGCTCCGGACGAACTCGACGCCTGGCCGTGCGTGGCGCACGTGCGCGTGGAGGGCGACCATCCGCTCGGCATTGGCCTGGCCTGCGACCTGGCCGCCGCGCATGCGCTGGCGTGCGCGCTGCTGCGCATCGCGCCGGAGCAGTGCGACGACGCGCTCGCGCTCGATGCGCTGGGCGAGATGGTCAACGTGCTGATGGGCTACCTGGTGCGCGACGTGCTCGCCGACGAGGAATCCCGCTACCGCGCGCTGCCGCCGGATACGTCCATCGCGCCGGGCCTGCTCGCCGCCGACACCGGCCGCAGCCTGGCGGTCGGCATGGGCTCGCAGCTCGGCGCGTTCGTCCTGCTGGTCGACCGCCCCGCCGCCGCCGCGCGCGAACTGGCGGCGTAACCGGCGCCAGGCCGGACACCACCGCCGGCTCGCCTGCGTGTCGGTCGGCATCGACTGCCCCGGGTCGCTGCGCTTACCCGAGCTACGGGGCTTCGTGGTTGCAACGTCTTGCGTGTCGACCGGACTAGGCTGCAGGCCGCATCCCGGATGCGTTGCGATTGCTGGTCGCGCCGACGCCGTTGTTCCGGCGCTCGATCGATATCTTGGGATCGTAGCTTACGGGCGTGGTGTTGCATCCCCGGGTGCGCTGCGCTTACCCGGGCTACGGGGCTACGGGGCTACGGGCTACGGGATTGATGTGCGCGTTAGTGCGGCAATGCGCGGCGCGTACGCCCCGAGGGCGAGGCCGGATAAACGAAAGGCGGGCCGAAGCCCGCCTTCCGGTATCACGTCGCACGCCTGCCTTACTCGGCGGGGTTCACCGTCAGGCCGCTGGCGTCGACGTTGGTCACGCCCTCGATGCCCTGCGCGATCCGCGTCGCGGCGTCGATCTGCGCCTGGCTCTCGACGTCGCCGCGCAGCGTCACCGTGCCGTTGAGGGTGTCGACGTTGATGTCGAGACCCGATACCTCGGAGTCGGCGAGCAGCGAGGACTTCACCTTGGTAGTGATCCAGGTGTCGTCGACCGGCTGGTCGGAATCCATGCCGTCGCCGGGGCCGGCGGACGCATCCATGCCGGCATCGGCGGTGGCGTCCATCGCGGGCTCGGCAGTGGTCGGGCCGACCGGCGGGGTGGCGGTCTGGTCGGCCTCGGCCGCAGGCGGGGTCATGTCGGCATCGGCCGTGGCATCGGCGTCGCGATCGGCGGCACAGCCCACGGCGAACGCGAGCGCGGACGACAGGGCGATGGCGAGGGGAAGTCGGGTGGCGGAAATCTTCATGTCTGGTGCTCCATGGTCAAGGTCGGGACGGGGCGGAGTGTGGAGACGGCCCTGTCCACGAGGCGTGACTGCGAGGCGCAAGGCGTTAAACGTTCGTAAGCGGCGCGTGCAGGGAGTGATCCAGCGTTGGCGCCGGATTGATTTGCCCCCGCAATTGCGAGCCAGGGACTGAACAGCGCTTACGACGCGGCTGAATGAACTGGGGCGAAGGTTCAGGCAGCGCTGCCGACGCGCACGTCATCACCGCCCACCCTGCCGCTTCTCGGCCTTGTCGCCCGCGCCGGGATTGGACAGCTTGCCCGGGTGCGTGTCTTCCCGCTTGGGTGGCGGCGCCTTGTCCTGTTGCGATTTCCGCATGCTGTCGGGGGTCTGGGGCGTGCCCATCGCGGTGCTCCTGGGGTGGTTGCGCCTCAGCCTGCGCCGGCGGGAGTCACGCGCATGTGCAGAAGGCGACGCCGGCGCGTGGTCTTTGGCATCCCGGCGCCGGCGTCGCCTGATGTGCTGAGCTCAACCTGGCTGCGCGCGCGTCTGCGAAGGCGGCGCACCGGCGCGGTGGAAGTCCATCGTCCAGTTGGTTTCCCAGGTCGCGCCGTCGTCGGTGGAGAACGCCTGCTCCCAGCGCAGCTGGTCGGGGCCGACCTGCGACCACAGGAACCGCACGGTGATCGGCACCCCGCCGAAGACATCGGCGGCGAAGAACGCGCCCACGCCCTGGTCGAAGCGACCCACCACCGGCACGTCGATGCGATCCGGGAAGCGTCCGTCGAGCCACCAGATCGACCACGTGTCGCGGCCCGGGTCGTAGGCGCGCAGTGCGACGGCGCGGAATTCGCCTTCCGGGAAGCGCAGCAGGTTGTCCTCGAGATTGCCGAAGCCGCCCAGGACCGCGTGCGTGGACATCTCGCCATCGAACTCGATCCACTCGGTGCAGCCGGCCAGTCGCTCGCGGAGCCGGCGGTGCCTGACCGTCCAGTCGCCGAAGACGAAGTCGAAATCGTGCGGCGCCGCAGGGTGTCGGTGCAGGGGCATGGAACTCTCCTTCGTGGGTCGGATCCGGAAGAGACAGCGCGAGCTCGTTCGCGACGGTGGGCTACCAGGGCAGGCCGCCGAGGTCGATCACATCCGGCGCCGCCTGCGCACCGCTGGGATGCAGCAGCATGCAGCGCGCGGGCCATCGCTGCAGCGGCTGCCCGGGCTGCGCATAGCGGACCTCCGACGCCACCGCGCGCCAGCAGAGCCGTTCGTAGAACGGCACCAGCGCATCGGCGCACAGCAGCAGTCCGACCCGCGCATCCCAGCGGTCGAACCATGCCGGCGTGGTCTCGCGCAGCAGCCGCGAGGCCAGGCCGCGCCCCGTCCAGCCGGGCAGCGTGATCAGGTTGTTGAGGCCGGCCACGCGCACGTCGCGACCATCGAAGCGCACCGTCCGCACGATCGCGTTGTAGAAGACGGCCAGCCGGCCCCCGTGCAGGCCGAGCACGGACCAGTCCGGCGTGGCCCACGCCGTCCGGCGCACGATCTCGAACCGGTCGAACGCCTGCGCCGCTGCCGCTGCCAGCTCCGCGCGGCGCGCATCGGGCAGGTCCGCGAACGGGGACACCTGGGTCTCGAGGCGGACTGAGGTCATTGCGTCTCCGGCCGATGCCACGCTACGCGGACCCTTCCGGCGTGCCCCGGGCACGGTACGGCAACACGAACAGGTACAGGCCCGACGGCAACAGCAGCGCCAGCGGCAGCAGTGGCGCGTAGGTGATCCACGGAGGTGGCGGCCCGACTGCCATCGCCGCGAAGTTGGCGACCACCGTCAGCACGAACAGCATCGAAACCCAGCGGTGCAGCTGGCGGATGACGCGGCCGGCGCTCATGCCGCGCCCCGCTGCTGGATCATCTTCCAGCCGTTGCCCGACGGATCGCGGAAGCCCGCGTCCACGGTGCCGAACCGGTCGACCGGCTCCTGGGTGAACTCCACCCCCGCCGCGCGCATACGCGCGTACGCGGCGCGACAATCGGCCACCGTCAGCACCAGCGGCGGCATCGCGCCCTTGGCGACCAGCGCGTGGGCCGCCTGCGCCGTCGCCGGGTCGTGCACCAGCGGGCCCGGCACGAACAGGCCCAGCTGGAATGAAGCCTGCTGCGGATGCTGCACCGTCAGCCAGCGGTATCCGCCGTTGCTTACGTCGGTGTGCACCCGGAAGCCGAGCTTGTCCACATAGAACGAGAGCGCCTCGTCCTGATCACGCACGTACAGCCCCATCACGCCCACGCCTTCCATCACGCCATTTCCTCCGATTCGGTTGCGGACGTTCTACCTGCCGCGCGTCGACGCCGCTTCTCCGAAACTGCGGTATCGAGAGCCGGCCGGTGCGCAGCGCCCAGCACGCAGCCGGGCACCAGGCCCGGCGCCTGTACGTTCGCACGCGCGTCGACCCGCAGCTGCCCCGGATGCATGCCGGTAACTTCGCGGAACACGCGGCCGAACGTGCCCAGGCTGTTCCAGCCGGTGCGGAAGGCGATGTCCGACACCGGCAGGTCGGTCTCCCGCAGCATCGCCGAGGCGCGTTCGATGCGGCGGGTCAGCAGGTAGCGATGCGGCGGCAGGCCGAAGGCCTGCTTGAACGCGCGTGCGAAATGAGCCGGCGAGAGCGCGCTCACCTCGGCCAGGCGCCGCACCGGCCAGTCTTCGTGCGACGCCGCATCCATGCGGTCGCGCGCCCGCAGCAGGCGTCGCAGCAGTCTGGGATCCGGTGGCATGCGGGCGGTGTGGGCGTGGCCGTCGGGCGAGCATACGCCACCGGTGCACCGGCCCGCAGGCCGTTGGGAACGGTCCGGCCGATTCGCTACGGGGGCACCCAGTTACCGTCCTGGCGCGTGCCTGCCGCAGCGGCGAGCACTCGCGCAGCCTGTGACGGGCGATGCCGCGATCGCAGGACCCCCCCCCGCCAACTCAATCCCGGCAGTAGCCCTCGCCCGGCTTGACCGTCAGGCAGTTCTGCTTGCCGGCGAGGTATTTGAGGCCGGTGGCGTCGCCATCGCTCGGCACCGCGGTTTCGGCCACGCCGTTGCGCATGAAGCGCAGGCCCTCGGCGGTGACCGAACCGTCGAAGGTGCCGCGGTTGTCGAGATCCCACTGCATGTCGAGGGTCACGCCGCCCTCAGGCTTCGCGGCCACCTCCAGGTACATGCCCTCCACGCCGGTCCAGCGGCCGAGGTAATCGTCCTGCACGTAAGCGGTGTCCATGCTCGCCTGCGCGCTGGCGGGGCCGGATTCCGGATCATCCCCGGGCATGGGAGCCGGGGCTTCGGCGCTCGATGGGTCGTTCGCGTCGGCCGCGGCGCCGCTGGCGGGCGCGTCGGTTGCAGGTGCGGCGGTGTCGGGCTGGCGATCGGAACACGCGGCCAGCGCCGCGACGGTGAGCACGAGGGCAAGCGTTTTCAAGGGCGTCTCCAGTGGGGGCGAGGTGCTGCGGGCGTCACCGTACGAACGCCGATGTTCACGCCACGTCATGCGTGGCCGAGCGAGGTATCGTCGATGGTCGCTTGGCCCGCGCCGGCCGCCGCCGGGCCTCGAATCCGGCGAGGTCCCGGATGCGCTGCGCTTATCCGGGCTACGGCGCCGGATCGCGCCACGGCACGCGTTCGACCGGGCAGCCGGCGCGCAGCGTGTTGTGGATCTCGGCGAGGCGGTCGGTTTCCGACAGCAGGTGCTCCACCTGTTCCGGCGGTGCGGAGCTCTCTACGCGGGCCGCGTAGCGGATGCGTTCCGCCGCCAGGCCGATTCCGTTGAACGACGCCGTCGCCGCCACCTCGCATCCGTCGATCGCGATACCCAGGCGTTCGGCCTCGCGGTACAGGTCGTTGCAGTAGCAGGTAGCCAGCGCGGCCATCAGCAGTTCGCCGCCGTTGACCGCGCTGCCGCGGCCCGACGATCCGACCGGCACCGCCAGCGAGCGCGCCGCGTCGCCCGTGCGCATCGTCAGGGTGTGGTCGTCGCCCCGGCTGCGGACGTGTCCGGAGATTTCCATGGATACCTCTTGCGTTCGCCCGATACGCTTGTCACGCAGCCGCGGAACGGAACCGGACAGCCGCATGCCACCATGACGCCCGGCGTCGCGGCGTGGCGACATCAGCGGGCTGGCGCCACGTCCCCGCTGCGTTCGGCGATCGGGCGCGCATGCGTCACCAGCGTCAGCAGCAGCTTGCCCGGCTCCTCGGCGATGATCTCGTGCGCGGAATGCTCGAACCACTCGAAATGCTTGGACGGGGCCTGCACCGCCTCGAACCACTCGTGCGCCACGTAGGAGTTCACGGTGCGGTCGTGACGCCCGCCCAGCACGATCAGCGGGCACTCCAGGCGCTGCACGTCGCTCATGTCCATGGCCACGATCCCGCTGAACAGGAAGTCCTGCGAATAGCCGTTGCCTTCGTAGGCGCGCCGGGCCTGTTCGTCGGAATAGTCCGGCGACAGGCGCACGGCGATCCCGTCGATCTGCCCGGTGCGGTACGCCATCACGCCCCCGAAGTGGTCGGACCACTTGCGCTCGAGCGCGATGTCGGCCAGCGGAATCGTGCCGCCGGATTGCGCATACGGCGCGATCGATTCCAGGTCGGCGATGGCCTGCCGGTGGCCGGCCTTGCGCGCGGCCTCCAATGCGTACGCGTAGCCGCGGCGCTCGCTTTCCGGGATGTCCACCGGCTGGCCCATGCCGATGTAGGCGTGCAGCCACTCCGGGCGGCGCAGCGCGAACTGCAGGCCCACGTAGCCGCCCCACGAGGTGCCGAGCACGAACACCTTGTCCTTGTCGAATTCCTCGCGCAGCCAGGCGACGACTTCCTCGGCGTCGTCCACGAAGCGCTCCGGCGTCATCGTGGGCGCGACCGCGTCCGGATCGTTCGCCAGATGCGTCCGCCCCGCGCCGCGCTGGTCCCAGTGCACCACGGTGAAGTACTCCTCCAGCCCGCGCGTGCCCCACCAGGCGATGCCGGAGGTGGGGAAGCCGGGTCCACCGTGCACGAGCAGCAGCACCGGGTTGCGCCGGTCTGCGCCGCGGATGCTCAGGGCCTGGTCGATGCCGCCGATGCGCACCATCGCCTCGCGTTCCACGCCATGCGGCGTGACGATCTTCCGCAATTCGCGGATCACTTCCACCGCCTCGGCGCGGCTTGCCGGCGCCGCCGGTTCGGCGCCGAGCGCCGACAGCGGCGCGGCCAGCGCCAGGCACGCCGGTGCGAGCAGTGCCCACGGTGCCGCGCGTGGCCGGCGCGGTCCCTCGTTGCATCGCAACGCGCATGGGCCGACGGGTCTTCGCGCGTGGAGTCCGCGCAAGATCCGCGTCGCGAATCCGGTTGCCGCGTGGCTGATCGTCTCGAAGTTCATGTCGATGCCTGCCTGGACGTGTCCAGTCTGGACGGCGCGCGGGGATGCATGTGACAGCCTCGATGGGTCGGTGATGCATGCACGTACCGCAGCAGGCACTTTACCTGCGCGCCCGGCCCGCGGCACCGCGGATCATCCTGCGCCGGTTGCCAATACGCGGGCGGACCGCACGCGGCCCGCGCTGCGGGATCTCGAACGCTGCGACGGCTGTCCGCATGATGCGGCCCATGGAAGACCAGCCCGAACCACCGCTCACTCCCGGCCCCTTCGCGCACCTGGCGCGGCGCGAACCGCGCAGCGAACAGCAGCAGCGCATCGACGCGTTCAACGAACACCAGCGCCGCCGCGGCAGCCGCAAGCGCTGGCACGACTATTTCCCCGACGAGGCCGCCAACGACTGCGAGCGATGATGCGCCGGCGCGGAGGGAGTGCAGGCCGCTCAGGCCCGGGCGGGTTCGCGCAGCGGCGCCGGCGCGGTGGGGTCCACCGGGCGGTCCGGCACCGGGTCCACCGGGGTATCGGGCACAGGGTCGATGGGCCTGTCGGGCACGGGATCGACGGGGGTGTCGGGCACCGGATCGATCGGCGCGTCGGGCACCGGATCGCGGGCGGGATGCGGGATCTGGCCGGGAATGTCGCGCGGGGTTTCCATGGCATGTCCGGATCGGGGAGGGCCCTTCACGCTAGGCGCGGACGCAGGAGCAGGCAGTGAAGGGGCGCTGCGGCCCGGGGGTCGGTCGGCCGCTTTCCGGCCCAAGGCAGCGGTCGCGGCCGGCGTAGACGGCGAGTCTCCCCGTCTCCGGTCGCCGGCATGCACCGCTCGCGTGTCGCGGGCCGCGGCGGAGGGGCGCGCGGCCTCGGGCAGATCCGTCGATCCGCGGCCGCCGCATTCGTCGAGCGAGCGAGGGCGCGTCCCCGCGCCCGTCGAACCGGAGACCAGCCATGCTCAGCCTGCCCTGCATCGTCGAACGCCCCGCCACGCCCTACGTCGCGCTCAGGAAGGACGTCACCCTGCCGTTCGACGACGAGATCCCCGCCATCCTCGCGCAGCTGTCGGCTTACCTGGCGCAGCGCGGGCTCGAGGCGGTCGGGCCGGTGTTCTTCAAGCACAACGTGGTCGACATGCCGCACCTGCAGATGGAGTTCGGTGTGCCGCTGGCGCATCCGGTAGAGGCGGGCGGCGAGTTCACCAGCGGGATGCTGCCGGCCGGCCACCACGCCGAAATTACCTACACCGGCCCCTACGACGACCTGATCACCGTCAACGCCGTGCTGATCGGCTGGTCGAAGCACGCCGGCCTGGTGTTCGACAGCCGCCGGCAGCCCGACGGCGAGTGGTTCGCGCACCGCTCCGAGATCCTGCACAACAGCCCGGCCGGCGAATCCGACCCGCGCATGCTGCGCACCACGGTGACGATCAAGCTCGAAGACGGGACCACGTACCCGGACGCATGAATTCCCGGCATCGTCCGGATTGGCGTGGCGCGCTCTCCACCGCCGGGCCGCACGCGCGCCGAAGTCGAGAACCGTACCGCGTGTCAATCCGGGCTTGTGCGCTCCGCGCCACCAGCTCGCGCCTGATGCCGACCGCCGGATCACGCGCCGGCCCGCATGCAATGGCCGAATCCGGCGAGCAGTGCACGCCGCCATTGCCCAGACTGCGGGCTTCCCACAGGAGACATGGACATGGCGGCACAGGCACTGGCCGGAAAAACGGCGATCGTCACCGGCGCGAGTTCAGGCATCGGTCGCGCGGCGGCGCGCCGGTTCGCGCGCGAGGGTGCGCGGCTGGTGGTGAGCGGTCGCCGCACCGATGCCCTGGCAGAGCTGGTCGAGGAGATCGAACGCGCCGGCGGCGAGGCGGTCGCCTGCGCCGGCGACGTGCGCGACGAACCGCACAACGATGCGCTCGTCGACATCGCGCTGGCACGCTTCGGGGGCCTCGACATCGGCTTCAACAATGCCGGCGGCATTGGTGCCATGGGCCCGGCCAGCGCGATGTCGCTGGCCGACTGGCGCGACACCATCGACACCAACCTGACCGCCGTGTTCCTCGGCGCGCGGCGACAGATGCGTGTCATGCAGGAAGCCGGCCGCGGCTCGATCATCCTCACCTCGAGCTTCGTCGGGCACACCGCCGGCATGCCGGGCACCGCCGCCTACGCGGCCGCCAAGGCGGGCGTGATCGGCCTGGTCCAGGTGCTCGCGGTCGAGGGCGGCCAGCACGGGGTGCGCGTCAACGCGCTGCTGCCAGGCGGAACGGACACGCCCGGGGCGCGCGACTTCATCGAAGACCCCGGATCGCGCGCGTTCGTCGAACGGATGCACGCACTCAAGCGCATCGCCGACCCCGACGAGATCGCCGCGGCCGCGCTGTTCCTCGCCTCGGATGCCGCCGGTTTCGTCACCGGCAGTGCGATGCGGGTGGATGGCGGGGTGTCGATCAACCGGACGTGAGCCGCCGCTTGCCGACCTCTGCGCCAGCCGCCGTCCCTCGTCGGACGTCTGCGGAAGCCTGCCCGGAGAGCGACAGGAATCGGACGGCCGGCACGGCGCGTGCGGCCGTCCGCGGCGTATGCTCGGCGGCGCGGCAGTCTCCCGCGACGCGTGCGGGCTGCCCTGCCGGACATCCCCTGCTGTCGCTTCCAGATTGGAGACCGCACATGCGTGGATCGACCTGCACCCTCGTGGCCGGTGGGCTGCTCGCCCTGGCCGGCATCCTCCACGCGCCCGCGTCGGCCTGCACGCGATTGGTCTACCTCGGCGCGAACGGCGAGGTGATCACCGCGCGCTCGATGGACTGGAAGGAGGACATCGCGACCAACCTGTGGGTGTTCCCGCGCGGCATGCGGCGCAGCGGGCAGGGCGGCCCCGGCACCCCGGAGTGGACCTCGAAGTACGGCAGCATCGTCGCCTCCGGCTACGACATCTCCACCACCGACGGCATGAACGAGGCCGGGCTCGCGGCGCAGCTGCTGTGGCTGGTCGAATCCGAGTATCCCGAGCCGGGCCGGGACAGGCCGGGGCTGGCAATCTCGCTGTGGGCGCAGTACGTGCTGGACCACTACGCCACCGTGGCCGAGGCGGTCGAGGCGCTGCGCCAGGAGCCGTTCGTCGTGGTCACCGACCACGTGCCCGGGCAGGACCGGCTGGCCACCCTGCACCTGTCGATGTCCGATGCCAGCGGCGACAGCGCGATCATCGAATACCTCGACGGCAGGCAGGTGATCCACCACGGCCGCGAGTACCGGGTGATGACCAACTCGCCGCCGTTCGATCAGCAGCTGGCGCTCAACGCATACTGGCGCGAGATCGGCGGCACGGTGATGCTGCCGGGCACCAACCGCGCGGCCGACCGCTTCGCGCGCGCCGCGTTCTACATCGACGCGATCCCGAAGAGCGACGATCCGACGATCGCGCTGGCCAGCGTCTTCAGCGTGATCCGCAATGTGTCCGTGCCGTTCGGCATCAGCACGCCCGACCAGCCGAACATTTCCTCCACCCGCTGGCGCACCGTCGCCGACCACGGCCGCCGCCTGTACTTCTTCGAATCCGCGCTCACGCCGAACACGTTCTGGGTCGACCTCAGCAAGCTCGACCTCTCCGCCGAGACCGGCCGGGTGCTCAAGCTCGACCTCGGCCCCGACCAGCGCAACACCTTCAGCGGCGAATCCAGCGCCGCGTTCGTGGCGAGCGAGCCATTCTCGTTCCTTGGGATCTGAGCGCAGCGGGGAGGGCGCGCGGCGGGAACGCTCCGCCTGCGGCGAGTCGGCTGCACCGCGCATCGAGCTCCGGTGCGGCCGGGCCTGCGGGCGACAAGGCAGACGTTCAGGTCGACGCCGCCCCGGGTTCCGCTCCACAATCCGGAACAGGGACGATCATCCCGCGCCCGTCGCCGATCCCCGACCAGACCCGAAAGGTGCCCGATGCGTACATGGATTTTCATCGCACTGCTGTCGCTGTCGTCCGCTGCCGCCGTCGCGGGCACGCCGCTGCCGGATGCGCCGCACGTGGTGGTGCAGGGCGAAGGCAAGGTGAGCGTGGAGCCTGATTCGGCAATCGTGACAATGGTGGCGATGCACCGCGCCGCAGACGCGGGGGAGGCCAAGCGCGTGGTCGACCGCGCGGTGAATGCGCTGCTGGACACCGCACCGCGCTTCGACGTGGAGCCGGACGCGCTTTCCGCCTCGGATCTCTCGCTGCAGGAGGACGTGGACTACGACGATGACGGCCGCCGTCAGCAGCCCGTCATGCATATCGCGACGCGCGAAGTGGAAGTGCGACTAAACGATCTCGAGCGCCTCGGCACGTGGACGGACGCGGCGCTGGCGGCGGGTTTCACCCGCATCGCCGACATCCGCTTCGAGTCCATCCGGCAGGCCCGCCTGCGCGAGGAGGCACGCGCGCGCGCCGTCGCCGATGCGCGGGAGAAGGCAAGCGGCCTGGCGTCTGCGTTTGGTGGCCGCCTGGGCCCGGTGTACAGCGTCAACAGCCCGGGCATGGTGGAATCGTACGGCTACGGCACCACCTCGCTCGACAGCATCGTGGTCACCGGATCGCGCGTGGACGCCGGCCGCTACCTGCAGCCGAAGATCGACGTCACCGAGCGCGTGACGGCGGTGTTCGAGATCGTGCGCTGAGGGGCCGCGCGCACCGAAGGCGCTGCAGCCGGGCCGTCCTGCCGATCATGTCGGGACTGGCGCGGCCGCGGGTCCGTATCTAAGCCGGCCTCAGGCCCCCAGCAGTTCCACGTCGAACTTGAGCGTGGCGTTCGGCGGGATCACGCCGCCGGCGCCGCGTGCGCCGTAGCCGAGGCTGGCCGGGATGATCAGGGTGCGGCGGCCGCCTTCCTTCATGCCCTGCACGCCCTCGTCCCAACCCTTGATCACCATGCCGTCGCCCAGCGCGAAGACGAAGGGTTCGGCGCGGTCCCGGCTGGAATCGAACTTCTCGCCCTGCACGCCGTTGTCGTACAGCCAACCGGTGTAATGCACGACCACGTTGTGGCCGGGCCTGGCCTCGGCGCCGGTGCCGACGACGGCGTCTTCGAACTGCAGGCCGGAGGCGGTGGTGGTGAAGGGCATGCAGGGATCCTCGGGGGCGGAATGCGTGGGCGCGCAGTGTAGCGCCCACGCTGGCCCGTCAGGCCGTGGGCACCGTCCCGCCGTCGATCGTGACCT
Organism: Luteimonas rhizosphaericola; assembly: GCF_029888045.1. Lineage (GTDB taxonomy): Bacteria > Pseudomonadota > Gammaproteobacteria > Xanthomonadales > Xanthomonadaceae > Luteimonas > Luteimonas rhizosphaericola. Next base: position 389,779 of record NZ_JARXRN010000028.1, read on the forward strand.
CGCTGCCCGACATCGCCGCGGCGCGTGGAGAGACGAGGAACGCGATGAGGTCGGCAACCTCGGCGGGCAGTGCCGGCCGCCCCAGCGGAATGCCGCCCAGCGCGTCCATCACCTTCTGCCGGGCGCCGGCGAGGTCGGTGTTCGCGCTCGCGGCGATGGCGCCGAGGAAGTCGGTCGCCGCCTCGGTCTCCACCCAGCCTGGCGAGACGCGCAGCACGCGCACGCCCTGCGGCGTCACCTCGTTCGACAGCGCCTTGCTGTAGGTCGACAGCGCGGCCTTCGCCGCGGCGTAGGCGATGGTGGAATCGTGCAGCGGCAGGCGATGCTGGATCGAGGTCACGTGCACGATGACGCCTGCGCCGCGCGCGAGCATCTCCGGCAGGACCGCGCGATCGGTCCGCACGGCGGCCATCAGGTTGAGGTCCAGTGCCTTGGCCCACTCCGCGTCGTCGAGTTTCACGAAGCCGCCTGCAGGCGCCGACGATCCGCCGACCACGTTGACCAGCGCATCCACCCCGCCGACATGCGCCCGGGTTTCGGCGACCGCGCGTTCGACGCCCTCGGGCGTGGCGAGGTCGACAGCGAGGTAGTGGACGCCGTCCACGGGCTGTACGGGCACGGATCGCGCCGTCGCCACGACGCGCGCGCCCAGCCTGGCCAGCAGCCCGGACACCGCGGCGCCGACGCCCCGCGTGCCGCCCGTGACCAGCACGCGCGTGCCCGACAGCTGGAGGTCGAAGCTCATAGTGCGATCTCCAGCGAGGCGATCCGGCCGCGTGCCAGGGTGAAGGTGTAGCGCAGGTCGACCGGGCTGCCCGGGAAGTCGCCGGACACGTAGCTGGTCACGACGTACGCGTCGCCGTGCCGCGTGAGGGCGTGGGGTCGGACGGTGTAGCGGTACTGCTTCGAGGCCGCCGCCTTCCAGGCCGCGATCGCGGCCACGCCGCGGTGCGTGTGGCCCTCGTCCAGCACCACGCCGTCCTGGTGGAAACAGCGGGCCACCGCCTCGCCGCCCTGGCGGTCGGCCTCGAAGTAGGCGGCAATCGGTTCGGGGAGATCGGGGGTCTGCATGGCGCGCTCCTGTCGGGTGGAGGCGCCATGCTGGGCCGCGCGCACAGTGCTGTGAATCGCCTATGATCGAATCAGGCCATGTAGAAAACGGTGCACAATGCGCGGCTCGGAATTCGCTGAACTCAAGGCGTTCGCGGCGGTCGTCGACCGCTCGAGCTTCGCCCGCGCCGCCGACCACCTGGGCCTCTCGCGCTCGGCCCTGAGCCAGGTCATCCGGCAGCTCGAAGCGCGCCTGGGCGTGCGCCTGCTCAACCGCACCACGCGCAGCGTGTCGCCCACCGAGGCAGGCCGGCGGCTGCACGCGCGCATCGCGCCGATGCTCCGCGACATGGACGACGCGGTCGCCGAAGCCATCGGCTCGAACGCGCGCACCGCCGGCACGCTGCGCATCAACACCTTCAGCATGGCGGCCGAGACGATCATCGCGCCGCGGCTGGGGCGTTTCGGCCACGCGCATCCGGACGTGGTGCTCGACATCGTGATCAGCGACGGGCTGAGCGACATCGCCGCCGAGGGCTTCGACGCCGGCATCCGCGTCGGCGGGCGACTGGAGAAGGACGTGATCGCGGTGCGGCTGACGCCCGACGTGAAACTGATGGCCGTCGCGACGCCGGAGTACCTCGCGCGACACGGCGAACCGGCCACGCCGTCGGACCTGGCCCGCCACGCCTGCATCAACTTCCGCTTCCCCGGCAGCGGCCGGATCGCCGGCTGGGAATTCGTGAAGGGCGGCAAGCGCGTCGAGTTCTACGGCGAAGGCCCGGTGATCGCGAACCACCAGAGCATCCTCTCCGCCGCGGCCGTCGCGGGCCTGGGCATCCTCTACACCTACAACGACGACGGCGTGGCCGCGGCGCTGCAGGACGGCCGGCTCAGGCGCGTGCTCGCCGACTGGTCGCCGACGGTCCCCGGCCTGTACCTCTACTACGCCAACCGCCGCCACATGCGCCCCGCGCTGCGCGCCTTCATCGACTGCCTGCTGGATCGCGACCTCGACGCAGATGCGGCGCCGGCGCCGGCCTGATCAGGTCCGGCGAGACAGGGGAGCAGGGAATCGAGGCATGCAAGGTTTCCAGCCCGCCGGACGCGGGAATGCTAGGCACCTCGAGCTAAGCGGGGCGCTTGCCTCGGGTCAGGCCGGGAGATGCAGGGAACCGCCGGCTACGGGCCCTGGTCCAGCTCGTTCGACACGTATTCGCCCAGCTCGCGGAGATTCCTCGCGAACTCGGCCTCCAGGTCGATCCCGCATTTGTGCGCGAGCACCAGGATCGACCACAGGCAGTCCGAGAGTTCATGGCCGAGCTTCGTCTGCCAGTCGTCGATCGTGCGGATTCCGGCGCGGGCCTGGATCAGCTTCGCCAGGTCACCCACGTCGCCCATGAAGCCGAGCGCCAGCTCCTCGGTGGTCCAGACGCGCCCGTGGCGCTTGACCTCGAGCTGCTCGTAGAGCGTATTCAATTGAAGTGCCGACGCCTGAAGGTCACTGAGCTGCATCCTGGTCTCGCTGGAAGGTGTCTGCATCGATCCGGTCATGTCCTCGCGCGGAAGACAATTTAAACCGGTCGGTTCGCATCCGAGCCGGATACGAGGGGAGCAGCCAGGCGCGCGCTCGCGCTGCTCCGAGAACACGGACCTTGCCCGCCGCACGCATCGCCGATCCGGCCCGTCGCCGGCCAGGTCGCTGGCGAGCAGGTGACTGGGACCGTTCCGAATCCGACGCGATTGACGATGGGCCTGCACGGCATCTTCACAAATGGGAATCAATATCATTACACTTACGTTTTCTTCACGCCCACCTTCACTCCGGAGTTCCGCATGCGCGGTAGCGCTGTTCCTGGCTGTCCCACCCGGCTCGCCCTGTCCCTGGCCACAGCCCTGGCTCTGACCGGCGGGCCAGCGCGGGCCGAGAACGCTCCCGGGGCGGACCTCGATGCCGGCCGGGCCAAGGAACTCGATGCCGTGCGCGTGATCGCCGATCCGGAGGATCCGCAGGGCTCCACCGGCTCGGCCTACGTGCTCACGCCACGCGAGCTGGACAAGTTCGAACGCAGCAACGTCAACAACGTGCTGCGCAGCGTGCCCGGCGTCTATACCCGCGAGGAGACGGGCGAAGGCGTGTTCCCGCGCATCAGCATCCGGGCCTCGTCGTCCGGGCGCAGCGACCGCATCTCGGTCCTCGAGGACGGCGTGCCCGCCGCGATGGCGCCATATGCCAACACCTCGGCGTACTACTTCCCCAACATCGGCCGCATGTCCAGCGTCGAGGTGCTGAAGGGGCCCGAGGTCCTGCTGCACGGGCCGCACACCACCTCGGGCGTGGTCAACCTGATCTCGACGCCGATTCCCGACAGCGCGCAGGGCCAGCTGAAGGCCGAACTGGCGTCGTTCGACACCCGCAAGCTGCATGCGCACTACGGTGCCACGGCGGGGCAGTGGGGCTTCGGGCTGGAGACCTACCAGAACCGCGGCGACGGCTTCCACGAGATCGACCGCTCGCAGCTCGGCGCCGGCCACGACATCGACGAATATGTCGGCAAGCTGCGCTGGAGCAGCGCGCCCGACGCACGCTATTCGCAGCAGCTCGACCTGAAGCTGCAGTACGCCGAGGAAACCGCGCGCGTGAGCTACCTCGGCCTCACCGATGCCGACTTCCGCGCCAACCCCGACCGCCGCTACGGCCTGAGCGAACTCGAGCGCATGGACCGCGGCCGCAAGGGCGCCAGCCTGCAGCACCAGATCGGCTTCACCGACCGCACCTGGCTCACCACCACCGCCTACCTGCTCGACACCTACCGCTATTACGACCGCCTCAACCAGGTCAACGGCGTGAACCTCGGCGGCATCACCGACATCATCAATGGTGGCGCCGCGGATGCGGCGCTGCTGCAGGGCATCCTCGACGGCACCACCGACACCACCCATCCCAACGGCGTGCGCTACGGCCACAACCACCAGGCGTTCGTGTCGAAGGGACTGAAGATGGAACTCGAGCACGGCTTCGCCACCGGCGACGTGCAGCACACCCTGACCACCGGCCTGCGCTACCACGAAGACACCACGAAGAACGTCGACAAGGGTCGCTCCAACAGCTACTACGCGCAGATCGACGGCGACCTGGTGTACCTGCGCACCGACTTCGTCGCGCCGCAGCGCGGCGATGCCGACGCATGGTCGGCCTGGGCGGCCGACCGCATCGAGTTCGGCCGCTGGAGCCTGCTGCCGATCGTGCGCCACGAACGCATCCGGACCCGCGCCAACCTCGCCGGCGACGCCACGCCGGAGCAGATCGCCGCGCGCAGCCGGAACAGCATCGACAAGACCACGGCGGGGTTCGGCGCCAACTACGCCGTCGACGCCAACTGGACCCTGCTTGGTGGCGTGCACCAGGGCTTCGCGCCCCCGGGCAACGGTTCGCCGCAGGGCACGCGCGGCGAGGAAAGCACCAACTTCGAGGGCGGCGTGCGCTACCGCAACGGCGGCTTCGGCGTCGACGCGATCGGCTTCCACACCGACTACAGGAACGCGATGCGCACCTGCCTGGTGGCCAATCCCTGCTCCGGCGGCGTCGTCGACGGCACCGAGCAGACCGGCGCCAAGGAGGTCTACGGCCTCGAACTGGGCCTGTTCGCCGCGCTGTACGACAACGGCGCGATCAGCGTGCCGCTGCGCCTGGCCTACACCTGGACCGACGGCGAGTACACCCGCGATTCCGATACCGGTGGCGTGCTGCGCGGCGACGTGATCGAGTACACGCCCAGGAACATCGGCCAGCTGCAGCTGGGCGTGGAGGGCGCCGCCGGCTGGAATGCCTACGCCGCGCTCAGCTACTCCGATGGCGCATGGACCACCAACACCGCCGGCCGCGCGGGTGAGGACAACACCTACCAGCGCACCCAGAGCCTGTTCACCGTCGACTTCGCCGCCGCTTATCCGCTGTCGCCCGGCGCCGAGGTCTATGCCCGCGTCGACAACGTGCTCGACGAACGCCGGATCACCCACCGCGGCGCCGATGGCGCACGCGGCAACGCGCCGCGCAGCTACGGGCTGGGACTGCGGTTGAGGTTCTGAGCCGTCGACGGGGGCAAGGGGCTCCCGGAGTCGTCGCCGACGGGCGGTGTCCGCCGCCCGGCCATGCACGCGTTGGATCCAGTGCAGGGGATGGATGCGGGGCGCGTCGCTCGGGTCGCGCCCGCGCTCGCGCCGGAGGCGACATGAAAAGGATCCTGCTGCTGTTGGTTCTCCCATTGCTGCTCGCCGGGTGTTGCCGGCCGCCGGTCATCGGTTCGCAGCCGGTCACGCTGCGCGCGCAGGAGACCGGAATGTGGTGCTGGGCCGCCAGCGCCCAGATGGTGATGCAACACCTCGGCACCAACATCAACCAGTGCACCCAGGCCAACGACCGGTTCGGCCGCAGTGACTGCTGCAACAGCCCGGTCCCGAACGCATGCGTCAACGGTGGCTGGCCCGAGTTCGACAGGTACGGCTTCAGCTTCGAGACCACGTCCGACGCGCCACTGAGCTGGGCCGACGTGCGCAAGGAGATCCATTGCCGCAAGAAGCCGTTCGCGTACAGCTGGCACTGGAACGGGGGCGGCGGCCACATGATGGTCGTGATCGGCTACGTCACGATCGATGGCGTGAACTACGTGACCATCAACGATCCATGGGCGCCCGGTGTCGGAGACCAGCGCGTGATCACCTACGACGCCTATGTCAGCGGCGCGGGGTACACGCACTGGAACGACTACTACAACGTCACCCGACTCTAGGAGCGCGCCATGAAACTGCTTATCCTGCTCCTGGCATGCGCCGCGATCGGACACGCCGGAGCGCAGACCATGAGCCAGCAGCCACCCGTTGCGGACACCCGGCTGGCCACGGAGGTCGCCGGCAAGTCCCTCTCCACGCTCTCGCAGCTGGTGACGGAAGAGAACTACCGCGCGATGGGCTTCGAATCCCCCAGGGAAGCCGCCGATGCCAAGCTGGGCGTACCGATCCCGGTGTACATGGTGCAGCTGGACGAACTGCGCGCCTACGCCGGCGGCGATCCGGCCGCGCTGCTCCGGCCGCTGCCGCAGGTGGTGTTCCCGGTGAACGTCGGCGGCGCGACGCGCTCGGGCATCACGGTCGAGAACGCCGGCAAGGGCTGGCAGGCGACCGGATTCGGCAGCGCCGCGCTGACCCGCGCGCTGGCCGATGCCATCCGTGCCTCCGGCGCGGCCGAGCCGATGGCGGTGCACGTCGCTGCGCTGCGTACGTACTTCATCGGCTTCCGCGCCGGCGACGGTACCCTGATGTTCGCGCCGATCCGCGACGAGCCCGAGTTCGAGTTCCGTGCCGGTGCGCCCGTTCCCGCCACCCAGGCGCTGCTCGCGCTGCGGCCGGCCGCGGTGCGGTACAACGGCTTGCCGCTCTGAGCACAGCGTTCTGCCCGCCAGGCGCGAGCCTCGCACGGATGCGCGGCTGTCGCCTGGCGGGACCGACCGCATTCGATCGCGCTGGGCAGGCAGCGGCGGCCGGTCGAATCGACCGAAGCCCTCATGGCCCGGCACATGGGCACCGCGTGCTTGAGGAGCAATCGCGGTGTTGGTCCAACCATCATGGCGAATCGCCTGCAGAGCGCGCCAATGCGCGCAGGGCATCGAGCGCGGCCTGCGCCTGCCCGACCGGCACGAACAGGTGGTCGTGGCAGACGCCCGCCACGACGTTGCAGCTGATCCCCGCCCGCGCCAGCGCCTGCGAGAACGCGGCGGTCAGGCCGACGGCCGACAGGTCCGAGTGGATGGTGAGGGTGACCCACGCCGCGGTGAACGCGACCGGCAGGCCCAGTTCCACGGCAACCTGTTCCGGGAGGACGACCGAGAGGCCTTCGGGTTCGCGGATGGAGGCGACGACATGGGCCGGGTCGAGCGGGAATCCGGCGGGCAGGGTGACGAACGCGTAGCGGCCCGGAGCGAGTGTCGGCTGCATGTGGCGCAGCAGCGCCCTAAGGTCGGCGATCGCCTGCATTCCCTTTCCTCTTGCCTGTCGCGGTCCCGCAGAAGGCGTTCCCGTACGCGCACCGGTCTGATGCCCGTCGCCCGGCAGGACTTTCAACTCTGACGCCTGTCCCGCGTTCGGCGAGCCTATGGCTTGTCCGAGCACCGGCACAAGCGCCCCGTGCGCTCCGGGAGCGAGCACACAAAGCAGATCAGCTCCCCGTCCTTTCGTCGAAACGAGGCAAGAACACCCCCTGACCCGTTTTCGCCTCCCAGTGGCCTCCGCCTCCGCAAGGGCCGGGGTCAAGAGTTCCCTTCCTCGTCCGTTAGATGTATTGATGGCCGCGGCGGCCGGGAAGACGCGTGTCCCCGCCTGGCCGCTTCCCACCGTGCAACGGGCGAGGGGCAGCACCATTTCCGTTCTCGTCATGGAGCCGCACTCATGCCAGCACGGGAACCGGGACAGGCGCATGGCGAGACCGCAGCGGACCAGGGCGGCGCACGCGGATGGCCGTCCAGCTCGCTGCTGTGGGCATTGGCGCTGCTGCTGCTGGGCCTGCTGGCCACGGCGGCGATCGCGCATCACGAGTGGGCGGGGCAGCAGCGGCGAGCCGACCTGCTGCAGCAGGGCTTGGCGAACGCGGCGCAGGCGCGCATGCGCCAGCCGCTGCAGGGGGCGGCGATGGTGCTGCGCTCGATGCAGACCGTGTTCCTGTCCAGCAAGGGCATGAACCAGGAGGAGTTCGCCCACTACCAGCAGAACCTGCGCCCGCACGAGCTGGCACAGGGCTACGTGCTCACCGCGTTCGCGCAGCGCCAGGCCAGCCGCGACCGTCCCGGGGCGGACGCGTATCGCTACCAGTTCGTGGCGCCGCTGGACGGCAACCAGGTCCTGCTCGGTTTCGACATCAGCCGGCAGCCGGCCAACCTGCGGGCGCTGCAGCTGGCGCGCGACCGCGACCTGCCCACCGCGTCGGCACCGTTCGAGCTGCTGCAGTTCCGCGACGGGGCGGACAGCGCGCTGGGCATCACCGTGCGCCTGCCGGTCTATTCCCACGGCACGGTTCCGCTGACGGTGGCCGAACGCCGTGCCCGCGAGATCGGTGCGCTGGCGGTGAGCCTGCGACTGGAGCCGATGATCACCCGGGCGCTGGAGGGCCGGGTGCTGGAAGACATGCACGTGCAGATCCGCGATCTGGACGCGCCCCCGGGACAGGACCTGGTCTTCGCCTCCGCGCAGCCGGACCCGGCCCGCCCGCAGCAGGTGCGCCAGATGGATTTCGGCGGCCGCCGCTGGGAGATGCGCCTGTGGCCACGCAGGGACACCGCCGAATGGGGGCCGCTGCGCGCAATCCTCGTTGCCGGCACCACGATCAGCGTGCTGCTGGCGCTGCTGCTGTGGTCGCAGATGACCACCCGGCAGCGCGCGGTGGAACTGGGGCGGCGGATGAGCGTGCGCTTCGGGGAAAGCGAAGCGCGCTTCCGCACCCTCAACGAGCTGCTGCCGGCGCTGGTGCTGCTGGCCAATGGCGATGGCAGCCGGATCACCTACGCCAACCAGGCCTCCCGCGAGTTGCTGGGCGACGTGGTCGGGCTGCCCCTGTGCGCGCTGTTCGCCAGCCTGCGCGCCTGCGAGGACGCCATCGCCATGGCGACGGGCGGCAGTGGCTGGCGCAGCCAGGAAGCGATGCTGGCGCCGGCAGGCAGTGCCCCGTTGTGGATCAACGCGTCGCTGGCGCAGGTGGAGGTGGAAGGCGTTCCGCACCTGCTGATGGTCGCCACCGATACCAGCGCGCAACGCGCGATGACCGAGCGCCTGCATTACCAGGCCACGCACGACGAGCTGACCGGGCTGTGCAACCGTCGCGAGTTCGAGCGGCTGCTGCGCGAAGCGCTGGCCGGTCATGACGGGACCGTGGCGGCCGTGCCGTTCGCGCTGCTGTACTTCGACCTGGACCAGTTCAAGCTGATCAATGACCTGTCCGGACACGCGGCGGGCGACCAGTTGCTGGTGCAGCTGGTGCGGGCGATGCGCGCGGAACTGGCGCCCGGCAGCATCCTGGCCCGGCTGGGCGGCGACGAGTTCGGCGTGCTGGCGCCCGGGGTGGACCAGGCGCAGGCAGAAGCGCTGGCCGAGCGCATCCGCCGCGCCATCGAGCGCCACATCTTCCGCTGGTACGAACGCACCTACACGCTCAGCGCCAGCATCGGCCTGGTCATGGTCGAGTCCAAGGGCAGCACGCTCAAGGACCTGCTGGCCTGGGCCGACAGCGCGTGCTACCAGGCCAAGGAGAGCGGGCGCAACCGCATCTGCACGTATCGCGACGATGCCGCCAGCACCCACCGCATCGGCGAGATGGAGTGGGCCAGCCGCCTGCGCGGGGCGCTGGAGCAGGGACATCTGCTGCTCGATTACCAGGAGCTGGTGGCGCTGGACCCGGCGACGGACGAGGGGATGCATGTGGAGCTGCTGCTGCGCATGCGCGACCCCGAGGGTGGCGTGATCCTGCCCGGGGCGTTCGTGGCCGCGGCCGAACGCTACGGGCTGATGCCGGCCGTGGACCGCTGGGTGATCCGGACCGCGCTGGCGAACTTCTCGCGGCTGCATCCGTGCGGCGCGCAGCTGCGCAGCTGTTCGATCAACCTGTCCGGTGCCAGCGTCGAGGACGATGGCCTGGCGGATTTCATCCTCGATGCGGTGGCCACGTTCGGGTTGCAGCCGCAGCGGCTGTGCTTCGAGATCACCGAAACGGTGGCGGTGCGCGACCTCAAGCGCGTCGCCCAGGTGATCGAGCGCCTGCGCGCGGCCGGATGCCGGATCGCGCTGGACGATTTCGGCGCCGGCATGTCCTCGTTCGGTTACCTCAAGAACCTGCCGGTGGACAGCATCAAGATCGACGGCAGCTTCGTACGCGACCTGGGGCGCGATCCGGTGAGCCGCATCATCGTCGATGCGGTGACCCGGATCGGCCACGAGCGCCAGCTGCGGGTACTCGCGGAATGGGTGGAGGAGGAGAGCGTGCTGTCGGTGCTGCGCGAGCTCGGCGTGGACTACGCCCAGGGCTTCCTCCTGCATCGGCCCGAGCGGGTGGCGTTCCAGCGTGGCTTTGCGTGAGCGCCCTATACTCGGGGGCCCGCAGGCCATCCACCGAAGGACCCGGACCATGACCGATCGCAGCCGCCGAGACCTCCTCCTCGCCGCCACCGCCCTGGCCGTCAGCGCGACCGCCGCCGGCGCCCGTGCGGCTGCGCCCACGCCCGCCGGCAAGGCGGCGTACCCGCCGGTCGTGCACCACGTGTTCTTCTGGCTGAAGAATCCGGATTCGAAGGAGGACCTGGCCGCACTGCTCGCCGGACTGCGCACGCTGGCGGGCATCGACACCGTGCGCGGCATCCACATCGGCGTGCCGGCGGACACCGAGCAGCGCGGCGTCGTCGACGGCAGCTACAGCGCCTCGGAGCTCCTGTTCTTCGACGACGTGGCCGGGCAGGACGCGTACCAGGTGCATCCCATCCACAAGCAGTTCGTCGCCGACTGCGAGCACCTGTGGGAGCGGGTGGTGGTGTATGACGTCATGGCCGTCACGGGGTAACTGGTCCACCTGACTCTCTTTTCAGATTGCACCTAACGGTGGTCGCGAGGGGGGGGCAGGCGTCATGCTGCCGCTAGGATTTCTCCACGAGTCCGGTCGCTGTGAGACCCGAATACAGAACCGAGAAAAGCTTTTCATCCGCGTCGCAGAATCCTAGCTCCCAACTGGCAGCTTCCAGCGGCGCGCCAGGAATGTCGACAGAGGAAAGTCGAAGTAGACCTCGAGGCCGATCGTCAGGTTCGAGCGTCTCCACTACCGCTCGCGCCTGGTCCAGCAGTGCGTCGTAGTTCGAAACGATGGTGGCGAGCGAGCGACGGTTGGCATCCGTCACGCCATCAGGGCCAGCATCCACGAAGTACTCGACCTCGGTTCCCGTCGCCGGAAACACGGCAGCGCCTTCCCAATACTTTTCCATGTAGCACACCTTCCCGAAGTCCTGAACTTCGGACCTGAGTGGTGCTCCAAGGAGCTTCCTTATCCATGAAAACACGTGCCGCCCCCAAAATCTTCGCGAGCGCCGAAGCATCATCAGACAGAGATGATGCGAGTCTGGCCTCGTTCCCTATGGACGAAGCCAAAGTGCATGTGCGACCACCGATACCAGCAGCAATATTCCAAGAAGCTGTGTAGCGACAAATGCGAAGACCGGACCCTTTGCCTTGTCTGAAAGCGCGCGACGCCTTCGAATAAGCCGAAGCGCCAACAGGTCTGATCCGATTGCAGACGCATCGGCGAGAAGGTCCCGCACAGAGTGGTCCCGCCTCAACTTTTCAAACATGTAAACCCGCACCCCAAAGGAAGCAATAATCAGGCCGACTGCAAGAAAAAGCAGCGGCGTTTCGAAGCCTTGCGTCTCAACGCCTCGCATACAGGGTGCCCCGCCTTGTCATTGATGACCGCCATGCTCGTCGGCACGGAGGGATAGGGTCAGGGTCGACTTTTGGCGCGGAGTTACGAAAGTCGACTCTGACCCCTGTTTCCCCGATGAATCCAGCCGCATCCGCGCCTACATGGCGCAGGAGCGGGCGTTGGGCGAGCCGCGCTTCCAGGCGATGGTCGAGAAGGCACTCAACCGCCGCGCAGCGGTGCGGCCGAGGGGAAGGCCGGCCCGGGCAAAAGAAGTGGAAGGGAGGATGGGTTAACTACCTCCGCCCCTATGTTTTCTCACCAAGGAGCTATCCACGAAACGCGGGCACATAGATGTATCCCTCATCCACACTTCCAAACACTTGGTCTCGCTGCCCAGCCTGGTAGAGCGCACCGATATACATGCAGATGATCGCATCCAACATATCCTCGTTTCGCTTGAGCTCGCGCCCGACCAAACGCTGGATATGATCGGGCTCGACCTGCCTTCTAACGTCATCGGGCACATGGAGAGGCAGCACGCTAGATGTCGCCAGGGAGCAGATAAGCCTGCCGAGTTCTATCTGTCCGACTCGCTTTTGGCCGACTGTCCCCTTCTTGTACGGCAGCCTCTCGCGCAATCCGAAGATCTCGATCAGCGCGGGATGCGGGTAGCACTCCAGCTGCCAACGCTGGCCCGTCGGGCCTAGGTGCCTGAATCCGAGTCGCTCGAGGTAGTTGGAGAGCATTACGCCGTCGGAGTTAGGGTATCTGGCCAAGCTTGACGCATGGCATGAAGCCTTCCTGCCACCATAGGCACACCCGAGTTCTCGCTCGCAGGTGCGCATTCCGAACTCGTTTGAGATAACGAGCGGCGCGTCAATCGCCACCCCGTGCAGGCTCGGAACACAGCTCAGGGCTTCAATGACCGCGCCGATGCCGTAGTGGCCTCCGGAGACCGAGTGGAGAATCACCGAGTTCCCTGCAATCCGACCAATCGCAAGTGCCGTCGGGTTGCGCGTACCCAGCCATGCCAAGTCCACACCGGCAATTATTCGATCGCCCATCGTCTAAACTACTGACGCGACTTGGCGGTCCGTCGCCGGCTCGCACGTGACCCAGCCAAGATACAGGGTTGGGCCCGTCGTGCGCGGAACCTTCGCTAGCTGTCCATCTGACACGGTCGCCCCTAAAGCCGCGCCGAAAGCGATGTAGTCCGTAAGCGATACAGGATCCGACCGGAACGACTGGACGATCATCACCGCGTGCGCGGCTCCGAAGCGTTCTGCCTCGATGAGCGCCGACGCAGTGCGATGGAAAAGCTGGTACCGAAGTGCGTGGTCGGGAGGATGCTGCGCACCGAGCACTTTGCACAGGTGCTGCAGACGCGCCAGCTTGCCGGGCGAGGCGTTTCGCAGCCAGTCCCACAGCGGATCCCCGAACGTTTCACCCGCCTTTCCTTCCACGGACATCGATACGTATCCGCCCGGCGTTTTCAGCAGTGCCCAGACGTCGTTTTGCGAGGCTTTGCCACGCCCTTCCAGCTTGACCTTATGCTCCGGTAGTACGATCAAGGCAGTCGCGCTTGCCAGCTGTTCCTGCGTATCGAGCAGCGCCACGATCGGCGCGGGTATGCCGCGCTCGGAGTGCCTGGCCGCCTCCCAAGACACCGCAGTCTCGAACGCCGATGCGCCCCGTATCCAGTGCTTTTCCGGATCGGCCAGCAGTTGGCGCCAGACCGATGGGCCACAAGACGGAATGAGTATTCGTGTCACAGGTTTCTCCCCCATGCAGACGTCTCGTTCTCGGACGGATCAGCGGGACCCAGGTCGGCGTCGATTGGCCCGCGACGCGAGGATTAATTCCCGCACCGGGCTACATGGCGCTTGGTGAATCGCGAGACGTTCGCGCGGAATCCGCGTCGAACGCGCTGGCAGCGATAGGCGTCTCGAGTCCGAAAGACATGTCAGATCGAGGTAGCTTGCCCCAGCTTTCCCACTCAACACCCTGATCTCGCATTAGGCGCGCCATCTGCTCACCAGCCCATGCCTCGATCTCATTCGAGTTCGCTGCCACAGAATGAGTCGCTGCAGTGGTCACCATAAGCGTATCTGCAAGCCATAGAAGTCTCCTACATTCGATGGCTGTGAATGCACCAGCTGGCGGGTCTGGAGCGTACCTTCTCGATAGTTGCAACATTGAGGGATGAGCGAGGGCATGGAACGCACGAACATTGAGGGACTTCTGCTCGAAACCGATCCAGCCACATTTCGGAACCGCTTCCAGTTGCGATAGTAGGGAAGTGACGCTGGGCAGACCTACGCGCCCAGAAAACACTGAGGAAAGCTGGTCATCGCTAGCGCGGTAAAGAGCCCAAGCCGATATGCAAAGAGCTTCCAGGATTGGCCGTACCAGCACGGCTGCTGCCGAATCTCTTCCGGTGGCCACAAGCAACCCAACTGCGTTCTGCTGCTCGATCGCGAATGAGAGACAAGATCCTACAAGCGCTTGGCGAGCAGATGGTGGTGTTTGATGAGCACACAAGCGCAAGGCATCACCTGCCAAAGCAATAGTTGCGCTCGACCTATCGACAAGGTCGCAGGGGCGCCCGCCAAGATCAAATTCCCAACGGACCATCGATCTCGGTTCTCACTCGGATAAAATGTACTTGATTGCATTGTTGCAAGAGCCGGTGCTCTTCAGGCGAATACATAGTGCACGGACGCAATTAAAGAGATTAATTCCCTCCGTCCCCTATGTTTCTGTCCCCTATGTTTCTCAAGCTTGATGGAACGGACTGCGCACTAGCCCCTGTCGTCAGTCCGGAGAAAAGTCGACTCTGACCCCTGTTTCTCCTTTGCTTAGGCGCTGAGCTAGGGGGCCATAAGCATCGCCGCGTCTAACCGCGCCAATGGTGCTGCGAATCGTTAGCCTCGCCTCTTCCAGCGAGTGATCGAAGACCGCCGCGCGTAAGCCCGCAGCTCGAATCATTTCTAGCAGGTCAGTAGCGTAAACGCGCTGCTCAGGAGTGTTCAGGTCTAGCAGATCCATGATCAATGGGCCGTCTAGCACTACTCTGAGCGGCGGGTCAGGCATCGCGGAGCTGGGAGGCGCAGCGAGGCCGGCGACCGCGTCAGCCATTAAGGCGCCTTGGGCGATTCTCGCTATCACAAGAAAAACTTCAGGCGCACGTTCCGCGCACGTGAGAACGAACTCGGAGACGAGATAATCAAGGGACTTGTCGTCTGGGAGATCCCGTGTCAGCGACCTCAACCCTAGCAGCCGGCGGAGGCGACCTTTTTTCTTGTCAGTGTCCTCATCTACAAAGATCGAGACAAATTCGGGGCGCGCCACTCGCTCCAGAAATGCATCGGCGAGTTGAGAGCTCTCTTGAATTTTTCCGATGCCGGCGAGCTTGGTGCCTGCCCATTCGGAGAATAGCTCCAAGACTTCGTCAATTTCCTCTTCGCCAACGATCTCGGGCGCCCACTCAAACTGCGCCACGACATAGTCTCGTTCCGTTCGTCGAGCCGGACCGTCTGCAAGGAGGCCGATCTCCACAAGTCGGTCGGCGAGTGCGCTAGCCACAAAAGAGGACATCTGAATGCCGTAAGTTTTTGAAAACTCCTCGGCAAACAGATCTGGACGGTAGTGCTCACCCTTCTTTTCAACCAGGAGGGGCGCGAAGATCGGGCGAAGGCCGCGGATGGGGTCGCCTGACTTCTCGTACTCTTCCTGTACGAGCGCGAAAGCCGAAAGTGGATTCCCTTTAGCCATCCCCGTCCCCCAAAGTTCGGATGTAGAAGTGGCTAGACCTACTCCGATGATCCTTGGACTACATCACCCGCACTTGCTATACCCACAATTCAAACAGGTCGCACACCCATCCATCAGCACCAGCGCCTTCGTGCTGCACTTGTGGCACATGCTCGCGGACGGCGGGAAACTCGCGCCGTCGCCGGTGACTTCGATGTCGCCGACGGGCTCGGGGTAGCCGGGGTCTTCGGGGGTGGCGTCTACGTCAGAGTTTTTTTTTGACTGCTGTTCGTAGGCGCGGCGCTTCTCGGCGATCAATGCCTTCTGCGCGGGGCTCATCTGCGGGTCGTGCAGCATGCCGATCGACTTCAGGTGGTCTTCGACGATGCTGCCCAGTTCCGCCACCAGGCTGGGCATGTACATGCCGCCGGCCTTGAAGTAGCCGCCCTTGGGGTCGAACACGGCCTTCATCTCTTCCACCAGGAAGGTGACGTCGCCGCCCTTGCGGAACACGGCGCTCATGATGCGGGTGAGCGCGACGATCCACTGGAAATGCTCCATCGACTTGGAGTTGATGAAGATCTCGAACGGGCGGCGGTGCTCGTGCTCGTTGCCGGCGTTGAGCACGATGTCGTTGATGGTCACGTACATGGCGTGCTCCACCAGCGGCGACTTGATCTTGTAGGTGCTGCCGATCAGCACCTCGGGGCGCTCGATGCGCTCGTGCATCTGGATCACGTCGGCGGTCTTGGGCAGCTCGGCCTCCACCTGCTCGCGCGGCACGGAAGCGGCCTTGACGGCCTTCTCCTTGTCCTCGGAGGTGACGACGGCATAACCCGTGATTTTCTTGTCGATCTTGACGGCCATTGCGTGATCCTGGTGCTGCGGGGGAACGGGGTGGGGTGGGGGCTTGCGGCCCCGGCCCCCCTCCCGCAGGCGCGGGAGAGGGGAGGGGTCAAGGCTTACTTCTTCTTCGCCGCCTTTTTGGCGGTCGCCTTCTTTGCCGGCGCCTTCCTGGCTGCGGCCTTCTTCGCCGGAGCCTTCTTCGCCGCGGCCTTCTTGCTGGCCTGCTTCGTGGTCTTCTTTACCGCTGCCTTCCTGGTCGCCGCCTTCTTCGCGGGCGCCTTGCGGGCCGGGGCCTTCTTGGCGGTCGCCTTCTTCGCCGGCGCCTTCTTGGCTGCGGCCTTCTTGCCCGCCGCCTTCTTCGCCGGCGCCTTCTTGGCGGCCTTCTTCGCCGACGCCTTCTTCGCGGCCGGCTTGCCGCTCTTGGCCTTCAGGGCGGCCACTTCGCGCTTGCCGGCGGCGCTGGTGCTGGCCAGGGACTTCTTGGCCGCGGCCACGCGCTTGCTCACGGCCTTGCGGGCCTTGCTCGCCGTGGTGGCGGCCTTGGCGGCGGTCTGCTTCGCGGTGGCGGCGGCGGTGCTGGCCTTCTCCACCACGGTCTTGCCGATCTCCTTGGCCGTCTCGGCGACGGTTTCGGCGGCGTGGGTCAGGGTCTGTGCGACCCCGTTGCCGTTGCTCATGGGTGTGTCCTCGTCAGTTTGCTTTTTTTCGGTGATCGGGGTACGGGCAAGGGCCCGTGGAGCGAAATATGTAGCGCGAAGCGCGCGCTACGCAAGCAATACCGCGAAGGGGGGAGGCCCCCACCCCGGCCCTCCACCCGCGACGCGGGGGAGGGAGCACTGCAAGGGGTGTCGCGTGGGCGGTGGCGGGGCGGGCGTGCCTTCCGTGGGACCTGCCTGCCGTGGCCCGGTGTCAGAACTTTCCGTAGTAGCCCTCTTTGAGCGCATCGAACAGGTTGGCGGCGGTGTGGGTCTCGCCGTCGTACTCGATCTGTTCGTTGCCCTTGACCTCGATGGTGCTGCCGTCGTCCAGCTCGAAGCGGTAGGTGGTGTTGGCCAGGTCCGTTTCCTTCACCAGCACGCCCTGGAAGGCGGCCGGGTTGAAGCGGAACGTGGTGCAGCCCTTCAGGCCCTGCTGGTAGGCGTAGCGGTAGATGTCCTTGAAGTCCTCGTAGGGGTAGTCGGTGGGGACGTTCGCGGTCTTGGAGATGGACGAGTCCACCCACACCTGCGCGGCGGCCTGCACGTCGACGTGCTCCTTCGGGGTGATGTCGTCGGCGGAGATGAAGTAGTCCGGCAGCTGGGCGTCGGGGTCTTCCGCGAACGGCATCGCCTTCGGGTTCACCAGTTCGCGGTAGGCCAGCAGCTCGTAGCTCCACACGTCGACCTTTTCCTTGGACTTCTTGCCCTCGCGGATCACGTTGCGGCTGTAGTGGTGGGCGAAGCTGGGCTCGATGCCGTTGGAGGCGTTGTTGGCCAGGCTCAGCGAGATGGTGCCGGTGGGCGCGATCGAGCTGTGGTGGGTGAAGCGCGCGCCGGTCTCGGCCAGCTGCTCCACCAGTTCGGGCGCCACTTCGGCGATCTTCTGCATGTAGCGGCTGTAGCGCGCGTGCAGCACCTTGCCCTCGATCTTCTGGCCCACGCGCCAGCCGTCCTTCGCCATCTCCGGGCGCTTGCGCAGCATCGCGGCGGTGACCTCGAACTGCTCGTCCATGATCGGGGCCGGGCCCTTCTCCTGCGCCAGCGACAGGCCGGTTTCCCAGCCGGCCACCGCCATCTCGCGGGCGATGCGGCTGGTGAACTCGCAGCTGTCCTGGCCGCCGTACTTCATCTTCAGCATCGTCACCGTGCTGCCCAGGCCCAGGAAGCCCATGCCGTGGCGGCGCTTGCGCATGATCTCGTCCTGCTGCTGCTTGAGCGGCAGGCCGTTCACCTCGACCACGTTGTCGAGCATGCGGGTGAACACGCGCACCACTTCCTTGTATTCCTCCCAGTCGAAGCTCGCCTGGTCGGTGAAGGGGTCGCGGACGAACTTGGTCAGGTTCACCGAGCCCAGCAGGCAGGCGCCGTAGGGCGGCAGCGGCTGCTCGCCGCAGGGGTTGGTGGCGCGGATGGTCTCGCACCACCAGTTGTTGTTCATCTCGTTGACCTTGTCGATCAGGATGAACCCCGGCTCGGCGTAGTCGTACGTCGAGACCATGATCATGTCCCACAGGTGCCGGGCCTTGATGTGGCCGTAGACCTTGCAGGCCACCATGCCGTCGTCGCGGCTGATGTAGCCGTCGCTGTGCGGCCAGTCGCGCCAGGTGACGGTGGAGGCGTCGGTGAAGTCGATGTCGGACGCTTCCTTGTCGCTGATCGGGAACACCAGCGGCCAGTCGGCGTCGTGCTCCACCGCGTCCATGAAGCCGTCGGTGATCAGCAGCGAGAGGTTGAACTGGCGCAGGCGCCCGTCCTCGCGCTTGGCGCGGATGAAGTCGCGCACGTCGGGGTGGCTGACGTCGAAGGTGCCCATCTGCGCGCCGCGGCGGCCGCCGGCCGACGAGACGGTGAAGCACATCTTGTCGTAGATATCCATGAACGACATCGGGCCCGACGTGTACGCGCCGGCGCCGGCGACGAACGCGCCGCGCGGGCGCAGCGTCGAGAACTCGTAGCCGATGCCGCAGCCGGCCTTGAGCGTCAGGCCGGCCTCGTGGACCTTGTCCAGGATGCCGTCCATCGAATCGGTGATGGTGCCGCTGACGGTGCAGTTGATGGTGCTGGTGGCGGGCTTGTGCTCGAGCGCGCCGGCGTTGGACGTGATGCGGCCGGCGGGGATCGCCCCGCGGCGCAGCGCCCAGAGGAAGCGCTCGTTCCAGTACTTCTGCTTCTCCGGCGTGGTCTCGGCCTCCGCCAGCGCCCGGGCCACGCGCTGGTAGGTGCCGTCGATGTCGGCATCCACCGGCTCGCCGTGCTTGGTCTTGAGGCGGTACTTCTTGTCCCAGATGTCCTGCGAGGCGGGCTGCATCGGGATCTCCCGTTGGGCGGGCGTCTTCACTGCTTCCAGACGGACGGTGCTCATGCGTCTGCGATCTCCTCTCCGGCCAGGGTGCGTGCCACGGCCTGTTGTTGTTATGGGTGGAATTCGATTGGGGCAATGCCGCCGGCCCGGGGCTCCGGGGACGGCGACGGATCGGTGGCGGTCACGCGGGCGCGCGACCGCCGGAACGTTGCGGGATGCCGGTACTGCTGCGCGGTGTGGCCAATTGCGCGTCCCCTGTCGCCTGGGATGCCCGGGCCGCCGCTGCACCGTCCAAACCCCATGCCTTGGGCTTGTTCCGGCGGGCTGACCCCAACATCTTGTGGCGGGCCGAGCCAAGCTACGCGCGCCTCCAAGTGAAGTCAACAGCCATCCGGCGTGCGCGCGACGAAAGTCGCGCCGTGCCGCGCGCCGCGCCCGGAAAGTCCCCGTTCAGCTGGATCGGGGCGCCCGGGACGACACTTCCACGGGCCGGTCTTGATGCACTGCGGCGTGGCCGATGCGCGGTTCCGGGGTTGCCGGGAGCGCGGGCGGCGCCCATCTTGCCGGTCCTCCTTCCACCGCCTGCCCAGACCCCCGCCATGCGTCCAGCGCCCACCCTGCTCGTCCTTGCCGCCGCCGCCGCGTTCGGCGGCTTCGCCGCCACCGCCATCCGCGATGCGGTGCAGGCGCCCGCGCAGGCGGCCGAGCCGGCCGCGGCGCTGCCGGTGCCCACGGTGGCCGCGCTGCCGATGTCGGTCGACGGCCAGGCGCTGCCCTCGCTGGCGCCGATGCTGCAGCGGGTCACGCCGTCGGTGGTCAGCGTGCAGGCGGCGCAGCGGCGCCAGGTGAGCCCGTTCGGCAACGATCCGTTCTTCCGCCGCATGTTCCCCGAGCTGAGCCAGGAGCGGATCGCGCGGTCGCTGGGCTCGGGCGTGATCGTCGATGCCGGCAACGGCTACGTGCTCACCAACCACCACGTGATCGAGAACGCCGACGAGGTGTCGGTGACGCTGTCCGACGGCCGCACGCTTGAGGCCGAGTTCATCGGCTCCGACCCCGATACCGACGTGGCCCTGATGCGCATCGCCGCCGACGGCCTGACCGCGCTGCCGCTGTCGGCCGCGGCGCTGTCGGTGGGCGATTTCGTGGTGGCGGTGGGCAACCCGTTCGGCGTGGGCCAGACGGTCACCTCGGGCATCGTCTCGGCGGTGGGCCGCAGCAATGTGCCCGGCGTGGGCTACCAGAACTTCATCCAGACCGATGCCTCGATCAACCCGGGCAACTCCGGCGGCGCGCTGGTCAACCTGCGCGGCGAGCTGGTGGGCATCAATACCGCCAGCTTCAACCCGCGCGGCAGCGCCGCCGGCAACATCGGGCTGGGCTTCGCGATCCCGGTGGAGCTGGCGCGCAACGTCATGCAGCAGCTGGCCAGCACCGGCACGGTGCGCCGCGGCACCCTGGGCATCGACACCCAGGCGGTGGACGCGCGCCTGGCCACCGCGCTGGAGCTGGACGAGCCGCGCGGCGTGGTCGTCACCCGGGTACACACCGAATCCGGCGCCGCGGCGGCCGGGCTGCGCACCGGCGACGTGATCACCGCGGCCAACGGCCAGCGCATGGACGACCCGGTGTCGCTGCGCAACTTCCAGGGCCTGCAGCCGCTGGACGCGCCGGTGACGCTCGACGTGCTGCGCGACGGCAAGCCGCTGAAGGTCACCGCGCGCCTGCGCGCCCAGCCGCGCGACGGTGCCAGCTACGACGAGCGCCTGGCCGGCGCCACCCTGGCCGACCTCCCCGAGGCGGTGCGCCGCCAGAACCCCAACGCGCGCGGCGTGCTGGTGGAACGGGTGGACGCGGGCAGCCGCGCCTTCCGCAACGGCCTGCGCGAGGGCGACTTCATCTTCGGCGCCAATGCCGGCGAATTCCGCGACCTGGCCGGCTTCCGCGACAGCCTGTCGGACTCGCCGGACCAGCTGGTGCTGCGGATTTCACGCGGTGGACGCGTCGGAAACCTGATCATGCAGTGACTGGCGTCCCCGGACGTCCCGCGCCCCCGCGCCCCTTCTCCAGGAGATGACGATGAGCCCCAACTCGACTGACGCGATGAAGACCAACCTCGGCGAAGCCGGTGCCCACCTCAAGAACGCCGCCACCGACGCCGGCAGCGCGATCAAGAACGCCGCCCACGTGGCCGGCGACGAACTGCGCATGGGCCGTTCGGCGGTCAAGGCCGACCTGGCCGACTCGGCGCTGGCCGGCATCGCCGCGCTGGAAGAGGGCGGCGGCGCGGCGCGCGAGCAGATGGACCAGCTGATGGACAAGGGCCGCGACCTGATCGACAGCGCCGCCGACCTGATCCGCGAGCGCCCGATCGCCTCGTTCGGCGCCGCGTTCGCCGCCGGCTGGATCATCGCCAAGCTTGCGCGCAGCGGCGACCGGTAATCCCGCGACGTGGAAGGGGGACACCCCAACGCAGGCGCCGGGCGCGACGACAAGGCGCCCGGCCTGGATGAAAGCGTGCGTGCGCTCAACAGTGCGCGCAGGCAGGCGGTCGACGCCAGCCGCGGCACCGGGCGCGCGCTGCGCCGCCTGATCGCGGCCGACTTCGCGCTCGCCCGCAGCGCCTTCGGCCGCGGCCTGGCGTGGGCCGGCGCGGCGACCGTGTTCGGCGCCTCGGCCTGGCTGCTGATCACCGGCACCCTGATCGCGCTGATGCAGCGGGGCGGGATGTCGTGGCTCACCTCGCTGGCGATCGCCGCCGCGGTCAGCGTGGTGGCGGCGGTGTTCTCCGCCTGGCGCGTGTCGCGCTACTTCGACTACACCGGCATGCATGCCACCCGGCGGCAGCTGACCAGGCTCGGGCTGTTCGACGAGGACGGCAGCGCCGACGACGACGACGACGATCCGCCGCCGGACATCTCGCCCGAAGCCGCGGCAGCGGCGGCGGCCGCGCAGGCGGCCAAGTCCGCGGCGCAGGCCTCGGCCGCGAGCCACGTGCGGCCGGCGGGCGTGCCCCCGGGAGCGAACTGATGCGGTTCGAACGCTTGCGCGACGAGGTGGTGATGGCCGAGCGCCGCGTGGAAACGCGGATGCTGCGGGCGCAGACCAACTGGCGCGTGCTCAAGACCGTCTGGCGCGAGAGCTGGACGCCGGCGCGCATCCTTGCCGTCGGCCTGGCCGGCGGCTTCCTGTTCGGACGTGCCCGCCCGTTGAAGAAGATGGGCACGGTTTCGCCGACCCGGTGGATCCAGCTGGCCACCAGCCTGTCGGGCCTGATCGCCACCTTCCGCGCCAAGCAGGCGGCCGAGTCGGCTGAAGTGGCCGCCGCCGATGCCGGCCAAGCTGCAGCCGAGGCCGAAGAGACGGTGGAGGCCGTCGCCACCGGCGCACCCGACGTGGAACTCACGCCCGACACCCCGGTGCGCACCGTCTCCGACGCCCGCCGCCGCCCCGAAGCCCCCTGGACCGGCGAGCCCCGACCGGCGGAAGCCGCGACGGAACTTTCCGAGCGCTGATCGGGGCCTCCCCGCACTGAGGGGGCGTCATCGCGCACCGGGCCGGAAAGAGGGTCGCGTTGTTGTTCGCCGCGACTTCGGCATGGAGCGGGCGGAGTCCGGTTCGCCCGCGACACGGGCAGGGCGAGCCCAAGGCATTCGGCGCAGGCGACCCGACGCTTCGAGGCCGCGCCCTTGCTGTGCCTTCGCCGCTTCCGGGGCATTGCGCCCCGCGCACGCCACAGAGGCGGCAGCAGCACCAGCGCCGCGCAGCTCCAGTCCTTTCGGTTGCCGTCCCGGGAAGGTGCCGGAAGCGGATGGGGCCGGGTCCGCTGTCGCGTTGCCTGCCCCATCCCGCCCTCGGGCCACACTCCCCGCGCGCCGCGCTCCTGATGGTCCTTCCCGCCCGCGGTAGAAGGGGCCGAGGGCGGAGGGGCGAGCCCGCTCCAGCCCGGCACCCCGCCATCACAGGGCCGTGTCCCTCCGCGATGCCATGATCGCGTCCCGATTCCGACGCGCCCGCCATGGCCCACGACGCGCCACCCGTCATCACCGACGTGTCCCTGCCCGAGGCGCCCCCGCCGCCGCTGCGGCCGCGCGCCTCGACTGCGGCCCTGGTGCTGGCGACGCTCGCGGTGGGTTACACGCTGTGGGCCGCGCAGGCGTTGCTGCTGCCGGTGCTGCTGGCGATGTTCTTCTCGCTGGTCGCCAGCCCGGTGCTGCGCCTGCTCAGGCGCTTGTGGGTGCCGCGCTTCCTGTCCGCCCTGCTGGTGGTCTGCGGCGGGCTCGCGGCGTTCGGCGCGCTGGGCTATCAGATGCTGCCCTCGGCGATGGCCTGGGCGCGCGAGGCGCCGCGCGAGATGCGCCAGCTGGCGCCCAAGCTGCGCGAGCTGACCCGGCCGATGCACGAGGCCAACCAGGCCGCCGAGAATTTCGCCCGCGCCGCCGGCGGCGAGACCGGGCGTCAGCCGCAGCTGGTGCGCACCGTGGTCGATCCGTTCCAGAAGCTCACCGAAACCCCGCGCCTGCTGGCGTCGCTGCTGGCGGTGGTGCTGCTGACGTTCTTCTTCATGGTCTACGGCGAGAAGCTGCAGCGGCACGCGATCGCGCTGCTGCCGGGGCGGCAGCAGAAGAAGTTCACGGTGGAGATCCTGCAGTCGATGGAGCGCGAGGTCTCGCGCTACGTGCTCACGATCACCCTGATCAACGCCGTGGTCGGCCTGCTGTTCGCGTGCGTGCTGTACCTGATGCAGATCCCGCTGCCCGAGGCGCTGCTCTGGGGCACGATGGTGGCGCTGCTCAACTTCGCGCCGTACGTGGGGCCGCTGATCGGCATGCTGGCGATGCTGCTGGTGGGCTTCATCACCTTCGACGAGCCGTTGCAGGCGCTGATGCCGGCGGCGGCGTACCTGGTGCTGCACACGATCGAGGGCCAGGTGGTGACCCCGATCGTGCTCGGCCGCAGCATGGCGCTGTCGCCGCTGGTGCTGATCCTGGCGCTGATGCTGTTCGGCTGGCTGTGGGGCATCGTCGGCCTGCTGCTGGCGGTGCCGCTGCTGGTGTGCGTGAAGCTGGTGCTGGCGCGCGTGGAAGGCATGGAGGGCTGGGCGCGGCTGCTCGAATAGGTGCGTTTGCTGGACCAGGGCTCGTCGTTCCGGGCGTGTGCGGGGGGTTCTTGTGCTGTGTGTCGCGCGCGCCTTGTTTACCCGGATGCGGCCTTCGGCCTTATCCGGGCTACGCGCCGCGCGTTGTAGCCCGGGTAAGCGCAGCGCACCCGGGACGCTGCGCCACCTACTCGCGCGGCGGCTTGCGGATGCATCGTCGGGATGCCGAGTCCCCGGATGCGGCCTTTGGCCTTATCCGGGCTACGCGCCTAGCGTTGTAGCCCGGGTAAGCCTAGCGCACCCGGGACGCTGCGCCACCCACTTGCGACGCGGCCTGCGGATGCATCGTCGGGATGCCAAGTCCCCGGATGCGGCCTTTGGCCTTATCCGGGCTACGCGCCCCGCGTTGGTAGCCCGGGTAAGCGCAGCGCACCCGGGACGCTGTGCCACTCACTCGCACGACGGCCTGCGGAGGCATCGTCCGGATGTCGATCCCCGGATGCGGCCTTCGGCCTTATCCGGGCTACGCGCAGCGCGTTTGTAGCCCGGGTAAGCGCAGCGCACCCGGGACGCGAACGTTTCAGGTACGAGGCGCCTGGTCCGCGCCGCCGAGCCTCAGCGCCGCTCGAGCCAGTCCGCCAGCGCGGCCAGGGTGTCGAAGTGCAGGTCCGGCGCGACATCGTCGTGCGGCCAGGTGGCCTGCACGCGGTTGATCCAGCAACTGCGCAGGCCCGCCAGCGCGGCGCCGCGCACGTCGGCGTCGACGTGGTCGCCCACGTGCAGCACCTCGTTCGGTTCGCAGCGCAGCCGCTCGCACGCGGCGAGGAAGATGCTCGGCTCGGGCTTGGCCGCGCCGTGCTCGCGCGCGTGCAGCTGGAAGGCGAAGTGCCGGTCGATGCCGCAGCGCGCCAGGTCGGCATTGCCGTTGCTCAGCGCCACCACCGGCACCTGCGCGGCGATGCGCTCAAGCGCATCGAGCGCGTCGGGGTAGAACTCGACCCGGTTGCGTTCGGCGTAGAAGGCCTCGTATGCCGCGTCGAGCAGGGTCATGTCGCCCTCGCTCTCGCGCAGCGCGATCTCGAGCGTCATCCGGCGCAGGGCGCTGAGATCGTGGGCCAGGTGCGGATGGTCGCGCCACACCCGCTCGCGCAGCGCGCGCATCGCCTCGATCGGGAACATCGTCGCGGTGGCCGGGCTGTGGGTGCGCATCCAGTCGTCGAGCACGCGCTCGATGCGCGCGCCGATCGGCGCGAACGGCCACAGGGTGTCGTCGAGGTCGAGGGTGATCGCGCGTACGGGGAACCGCATGGCGACAGTGTAGCGGGGTGTGGGGTGCGGGTCCCCGGGTGCGCTGTGCTTGCCCGGGCGACGCAAGGCCGCGTCCGTAGCCCGGATAAGGCCGCAGGCCGCATCCGGGGTGGACGGCCGGGTATGTGCTCGTCGCACCTGCGTGGGCTGTGTCATGCCGGTCGCCGCGCTGTTCATGCGCGGGTCCCCGGGTGCGCTGCGCTTACCCGGGCGACGCAAGGCCGCGTCCGTAGCCCGGATCAGGCCGCAGGCCGCATCCGGGGTCGGGCCTCGAATTGGCTCAGCTGCCCGCCAGCCGCCACGCCAGCGGCCGCCACGCGCGGGCCGCGTGGAGTGCCAGGCGGGCGGGGCAGGAGAGCGAGAACGCGCCGGTCGCCACCGGTTCCCGATCGGGCAGCAGGGCGGCCATGTGGCTGTCGCCGCCGGACATGCTGTCGAAGCAGCGCAGCTGCGGCCATGTCGTGCGCAGTGCGCGCATGAGCATCCATTCGTTGAGCCGGCCCGGGCTGTAGCGCGCGAACGCCGGATCGAAGCCGCTCTTGAATGCGTGCAGGGTGTCGCCCACGCGCATGTTGCTGGTGGATGCGACCGCCACGCCATCGACGCGGACCTCGCTGAAGACCATCGCGCCGCGCGCGGCGAATCGCGTGCACAGGTCGCGGAAGAACGCGGCGTGGCGCTGGCTCGACAGCAGCGAGGTGCCGGCCTCGCGCTTCCAGCCGTGGTGCTCCAGGCGCAGGTGGGTCTCGATCGCGGACGCGTCCGCGTCGGCGCCGTGCAGCAGGTGGAACCCGACTTCGCCGCGCTCGCGAAGCCGGCGCAGCCGCCGCTCCAGGTCCTTGCGCACGGACGCAGGCATGCGCGCATCGACGTCGCCGCGGTCCAGGTGCAGCACCGGGCGCTGGAACCGCCCGTGTTCGTGCCAGCGCCCGTGTTCGCGCGCCACCCGGCGCTTGAGCGCGCGCGCCAGCGGGTCGGACATCGCCAGGCGCTCGAACGACAGCCCGTGGCGCCGCCGAGGCGCACGTTCGCGGGTGAAGCGCAGCAGCGCATCGGCGACCGCCTCGTCCTCGCCCGCCTGCACCAGCATGCCGCAGCGGAACGAGTGCACGCTGCGGAAGCCGCCCACCCGCGGCAGCGGCGCGAACAGGTCCGGGCCTTCGTCGACGAAGCAGCCCACGCCGATCAGGCGCGCGCCGCGCGAGACCCGCACCACCGTCGGCGCCGGGCCGTCGAGCCAGCGTGCCGCCGGCAGCACGAATTCCGGCATCGCGAACGGGCTCGCCCACGGAGCCTCCTGGCCCAGCGCGCCCCAGTCCGCAAGCGCACCGGCGTCGAGGGCGTGCAACGGACCCCACTGCAACTCGATCTCGCTCAAGACAACATCTACCGTGATCCCCTGTCACTGGCATACGCGAAATCGGCCGGGCGCAGGCCACGCGCGGACGCCGCCGCGAGAAAATCCGGGCCGCTTCCGTCACACTAGCGGCATGGAACCTGCCGACCTGCCAGCGGGCTTCGCGCCCGCCGATCCCGACGCCCTTCCGCTGCACCTGCTCGAACGCGCGCACTACGACGACTGGCTGCAGGCCCAGCCCGACCCGGTGCGCGCCTGGCTGTCGCAGCAGCAGTTCGACGCCAGCGGGGGCAGCTGCGTGCTGCTGCCGGGCGAGCATGGCGTCGCCGGCGCGGTGCTCGGCATCGGCGATCCGCTCGACCCCTACAGCTACGCGCACGCGCCCACCGCGCTGCCGGCCGGCGACTGGCGCCCGGCCGCGCCCGTGCAGGGCGATGCCGCGCGCGCGCTGCAGCTGGGCTGGGGCCTGGGCGCGTACCGCTTCGCGCGCTACAAGACCGGCGGCCGCGCGCCGGCGCGGCTGTCGCTGCCGGCGCTGGATGCCGAGGCGCGTGACGTGCTCGCCGCCTGCGTGCGCGTGCGCGACCTGGTCAACACCCCGACCGAGGACATGGGGCCGGAGCAGCTCGAAGCGGCGGCGCGCGAGATCGCGCGCACGCACGGTGCGCACTTCCAGAGCATCGTCGGCGAGGCGCTGCTGGCGCAGGGGTTCCCCGCCATCCATGCCGTCGGCCGCGCCTCGCACCGCGCGCCGCGGCTGCTGAAGTTCGAATGGTCCGGCGCGGCCGAGGGCCCGCACCTGGTGCTGGTGGGCAAGGGCGTGTGCTTCGACACCGGCGGCCTGGACATCAAGCCGGCCGACGGCATGCGCCACATGAAGAAGGACATGGGCGGCGCCGCGCATGCGCTGGCGCTGGCCGAACTGGTGATGGCGCGCCGGCTGCCGCTGCGGCTCACCGTGCTGGTGCCGGCGGTGGAGAACGCGATCGGCCCCGAGGCCTTCCGCCCGGGCGAGGTGATTGCCACCCGCAAGGGCGTGAGCGTGGAGATCGACAACACCGACGCCGAAGGCCGCCTGGTGCTGTGCGACGCGCTGGCGCACGCCGGCGAACTGGCGCCCGACCTGATCCTGGATTTCGCCACCCTGACCGGCGCGGCGCGGATCGCGCTGGGCCCCGACCTGCCGGCGTTGTTCGCCAACGACGACGCCCTGGCCGGCGACTGGCTGGCCGCCGGCGAGCGCGAACGCGACCCGCTGTGGCGCATGCCGCTGTGGCGCCCGTACCTGCGCTACCTCACCAGCCACATCGCCGACCTGGCCAACGCCGGCTCGCGCATGGCCGGCGCGGTGACCGCGGCGCTGTACCTGGAGCGCTTCGTGCCCGACGGCGTGCCGTGGGCGCACCTGGACGTGTACGCCTGGAACGACAGCGCCCGCGCCGGCCGCCCCGCCGGCGGCGAGGCCCTGGGCCTGCGCGCCGCCTACGCGATGCTCAAGGCCCGCTGCGGCGGCTGAGCACCGTCAGCGCAGCCAGCCGCGGGCCGCGGCCAGGCGCGCGTACCACAGCAGGAACGCGGCGATGCCGACGATCAGCAGGGTCATCGGCAGGCCCGACACGCCGGAGGCTTCCCAGGCCGGAGTGAGCGCGTAGAGCGCGATCATCTGCACCAGCACCGCGGCCAGCGAGATCGCCAGCAGCGGCACCGCCCAGCGACGCCGCAGCAGCAGTCCCAGCGACCCCAGCGCGCCGCCGCATACGGCAATGGCGTAGAACACGTCGAGCCACGGCGGCATCGCCGCATAGACCGCCTGCTGCGCCGGCGGCAGGGCGGCGATCTGGGCGGCGTCGAGACTGGTCTGCAGGACGAACATCGCGATGCCGGTGAGGTTCCAGGCGAACGCGGCGATCGCGATCACGCGGAACAGGGTCGGGACGCGGGTCATGGCGGTCTCCGGAGCGGTGCGGTACCGGCAGCCTACGCCCGTGGAACGGGCAAGCGGAACGCCCCGGGGCCTCCGATGTAGCCCGGGCAAGCGAAGCGCACCCGGGGCCGGCGGGATGGGTCACCGGCCGGCGTTCGCATCCGTAGGCGGTGCCATTGCGCATCGTGCCGCTCGCCGACCTCCACGGGTGCGGCCTGCGGCTTGATCCGGGCGTCGTGGCGCGGTTCGAAAGGTCCATGCCACCCGGGTAAGCGCAGCGCATCCGGGGAGGCAGGCGGGGCGGGTCATCGACCGGCGTCCGGGATCGTGGCGCCCCCGATGGGGCCTGCGGCCTTATCCGGGCGACGCGCCGTGCCCGTGTAGCCCGGGTAAGCGCAGCGCACCCGGGGCAGGCAGGCGGGGTGCGCCCTCGACTAGCGTCCGGGTGCGTGGCGCCCCGGATGCGGCCTTCGGCCTTATCCGGGCTACGCGCCGTGCCCGTGTCGCCCGGGTCAACGCAGCGCACCCGGGATTCGCGATACCGGGGACGGTCCTACAGCCAGCCCTTCTCGCGCGCCAGGCGGTAGGCCTCGATGCGGTTGCCGACGCCGAGCTTCCCGATCGCCTCGGACAGGTAGTTGCGCACGGTGCCGTGGGACAGGTTGAGCCGCGCGGCGATCTGCCCGGCCGAGAGGCCTTCGCCGGCCAGGCGCAGGGCCTGGCGTTCGCGGTCGCTGAGCGGGTCGGCTTCGCCCCAGGCTTCCAGCGCCAGCTGCGGATCGATCGCGCGGCCGCCGCGGTGTACCTGGCGCAGCGCGTCGGCGAGCTGCTCGGCGGGCGCATCCTTGAGCAGGTAGCCCGACACGCCCGCCTCGAGCGCGCGGCGCAGGAAGCCGCCGCGGGCGAAGGTGGTGACGATCACCACCTTCACCGGCAGGCCATGGCGCTGGATGCGCTGGGCGAGTTCGAGCCCGGTCAGGCCGGGCATCTCGATGTCGGTGACCAGGATGTCGGGCTCGAGCCGCTGCAGTTCGCGCCACGCGCTTTCGCCGTCGGCGGCGGTGCCGGCAACGGTGATGTCGCTTTCCAGTTCCAGCAGCGCCGCCAGCGCGCCGCGCAGCATGGCCTGGTCTTCGGCGAGCAGGATCCGGATCACGGAGCGGGGGCGGGGATTGGCATGGGCATGCGGGCAAAGTAGCAGGTCGGTCGCGTGAGCCGGGGCGGGCGGACGGCACGAAAGGAAGGATGCGTCGGTCAGCCTCGTCGTGCGGAGTCCCGGGTGCGCTTCGCTTACTCGGGCTACGAGGCCCATTCGAGCCCAGCTGCGTAGCCCGGATAAGGCCGTAGGCCGCATCCGGGCGCTGCGGATGCGAAGGGATGGCCCATGTTCAACTCCCGATGGGTCCCGGGTGCGCTTCGCTTACCCGGGCTACGCCGGCCCGTTCGAATCTTGCCGCGTCGCCCGGACAAGGCCGCATGCCGGATCCGGGGATGCGAACCGCGGCGACGTTCAACCGACCGGCGGCGCCGCGTCGTCGTTCGCCGCCAGCGGCACGCGCGCCTCGACCACGGTGCCGCCGCGTTCGCCGGCGCCCACGCGCAGGCGGCCGCGCAGGGCCTCGATCCGTTCGCGCATGCCGGCCAGGCCGTTGCCGGGCACGATCGCGCCGCCGCGGCCGTCGTC
This sequence comes from Luteimonas rhizosphaericola, assembly GCF_029888045.1. Classification (GTDB taxonomy): domain Bacteria; phylum Pseudomonadota; class Gammaproteobacteria; order Xanthomonadales; family Xanthomonadaceae; genus Luteimonas; species Luteimonas rhizosphaericola. Next base: position 420,240 of record NZ_JARXRN010000028.1, read on the forward strand.
GACGATGCGCAGCACCGCGTCGCCGCCGTCGACGCCGAAGCTGACCTCGGCGCGCTGGGCGCGGGCATGGCGCTGGATGTTGGTGGCGGCTTCGCGCACGGCCAGCGCCAGCGCGATCTCCACGCCCGCGGGCAGCGCGCTGTCGGCGAAGCCGGTGTCGAAGCGGTAGTCGAAGGCGATGCCGTCGGTTTCCAGCAGCAGCTTGGCCGAGGCGAGCTCGGCGGCCAGCCCCGCCGCGCGGATCCCGCTCACCGCGCGCCGCACCTGCGACAGCGCCTCGCGCGCGACTCGGCTCACCTCGCCGATCTCGCTGCGCGCGGCCGCGGGATCACGCTCCAGCAGCCGGCCGGCGAGGTCGGACTTGAGCGCCACCATCGACAGCGTGTGCCCGAGCAGGTCGTGCAGGTCGCGGCCGATGCGTTCGCGTTCGGCCAGCGCGGCCAGCCGCCGCACCTCGTCGTGCGACAGGCGCAGCGCCGCGTCGCGCTCGCGGCCGAAGCGCTCCAGCACCACCAGCACGCCGATGATCGCGGTCACGGTGGGCATCCACACCAGCGCCTGCCACGGGTAGCCGATATGCAGCGCGTAGCCCAGCAGCAGCGCGTTGAGCACCACCAGCGCCACCAGGTAGGCCAGGACCGAGCGTCCGGTGCGCGGCTGCAGCATCACGCAGCCGAACACGAAATAGCTCAGGCCCGACGGGTACCACGGCAGCAGCGCGAAGCACAGCGCCACCATCGCCAGCGCACAGGCGTAGGCCTTGCGCGGCGACAGCACCACCGTCATCGCGTACAGCCACACGAACAGCGGATAGGACGCGAGCGTGAGCCAGGCCCAGCGCGCGCTGTAGCCGTAGGCGCCGCCGGAGAACGCGGGGGTGAGGAACACCCACACCGACCACACCAGGTGGATCATCGCCGTCCACGGCGAGCGCCCCATGCGCTGCTCCAGCGCGGCAAGCGAACCGGGCTGCGGCGTCAGCCGGCGCGGCACGGGACGCCGGGTCATGCGTGCGAGGCCCATATGGCGGCGATGCGGCCTGCGGCCTTGTCCGGGCTGCAAACGATGCGGCCTTGCGTCGCCCGGGTAAGCGCAGCGCACCCGGGGATCCGCGCATGCAAAGTGCGGCGACGGGCATGACACGGCCCACGGACGCCTGCAAGGCTGGTCGCGGCGTGTCGCCCGGCACGCAGCGCGCGGATCCGCGCGGGTCGAGCGGGCGCCGGACGATACGCATCGTCCGCCACGCTGGCCGCGCCGCGGCCAACCCGGATCCGGCGCTCGGGTGCGGCCGGGCCCAGGCCGCTGCCACGCGCCACGAACATGGGTGCCGCACTCATGCCATCTCCTCCGTTTCCCCGATGGCCGTCATTCCGCCGCCGTCAGCCGCCGCTGCGCCAAGGCGAAGCACACCGCGGTCACGCCCGCCAGCACCGCGACATGCAGCCAGGCGCAATGGCCATCGTCGTGTCCCACCACCTTCAGCGCAAGCTGGGCGAGATGGTAGGCCGGCCACACCGGGGCCAGCCGCGCCAGCCAGTCCGGCAGCATCGACAGCGGCAGCCACAGCCCGGACAGGAACGCCATCGGCAGGTACAGCGCGTTGAGCAGCACCGGCGCGGCGTTGCCGCCCACGAGGCTGCCGACCCACAGGCCGATGGCCGCGAACGGCACCACGCCGGCCACGTTCACCGCCAGCAGTGCCGCCCACTGCCATGGCGACAGCCGTACGCCGGCCAGGCCCGCGGCGAGCGCCGCCAGCAGCAGCGACACCGCCAGCCCGAACAGCACCGCCATCGCCATGCGCGCGAGCAGCAGCGCGCCGGGCGGGGTCGGCAGCGCGCGCCGCAGGCGCAGGTAGCCGCGCTCGCGGTCCATCGCGATGGTCACGCCGAAGCCGAACATGGCCGCGCCGATCACGCCGAATACGCTGTAGCTGGCGAGCAGGTATTGCGCCGCGCCGGCGCTGCCGCGGTTGAGCAGCACGCCGAACAGCAGGTAGAACAGCGCCGGGAACGCGACCACCGGGATGCAGTACGCCGGCTCGCGCCACATGCGCAGCAGTTCGCAGCGGGCCTCGAGCAGGTAGGCGCGCAATGGCGCGCGGCTATCGATCGCGGTGTCCATCAGGCGGCCTCGGCAGGGGCAGGGCGGGTGAGCGCGAGGAAGGCATCGGCCAGGCCGGCGCGCTGGATCTCCAGCTCGCGCAGCGCGGGGTCGTGCTGCAGCAGGGACCGCACCACCGGTTCGGCCGGTTCGGCGAGGATCCGCAGCGCGTCGCCGTCGCGCGTGGCCGCCTGCACGCCGAGCCACCGTGCGACCGTGTCCGCCGGCAGCGACGACACGCAGCGGATGCGGCGCACCGCCACGCGCGCGCGGATGGCGTCGATGCCGCCCTCGGCGGCCAGGCGGCCCTCCGCGAGCACCGCGACCCGGTCCGACAGCGCCTCGGCCTCTTCCAGGTAGTGAGTGGTGAGCAGCACCGCGCTGCCATCCGCGACGAGTTCGCGCACCGCCGCCCACAGCCGCTGGCGCGCATCGAGGTCGAGCCCGGTGGTGGGTTCGTCGAGGCACAGCAGGCGCGGCCGGCCGCAGACCGCCAGCGCGAACTGCACCCGCCGCTGCTGTCCACCGGACAGCGCGCCGTAGCGGCGGTCGAGCAGTCCGTCCAGGCCGGCGAGCGCGACGCAGTCGGCGACGCTGCGCGGCGCCGGATAGCCGGCGCGCACCAGCGCCAGCATTTCGCCCACGCACAGGCGCTCGGGAATGCCCGCCGACTGCAGCATGACGCCGCAGCGCCGGCGCACTGCAGGCGTGCGCGGCGCTTCGCCGAACACGCGCACGTGCCCGGCGTCCGGCACCAGCAGCCCCAGCAGCAGGCCGACCGCGGTGCTCTTGCCGGCACCGTTCGCGCCCAGCAGGGAGGTGACCTGGCCGGGATGCAGCGCAAGGTCGAGGCCGTCCAGCGCGCGGGTCGCGCCGTAGCGCTTGCCGACCCCGGCCAGCTGCGCCAGTGGCGCGGATGTCGATTCCATGCGGCGTGCTCCGTCGTACGCGTTGACCCGGGGACATCGTGGCGATGGCGGCATGTGCGCGGCAGGCGAGGGCGTCAGCGCAAGCGGGTGACAGCTGTCAGGGGCCTGCAGCCGTCATCGCCGCTACGCTTGACCGTGTCGCGCGTGGCCGTGGGCCGCGTCGACGCGGCCGCTGGGTCACAATGGCCGCGGTTCCCCGTCCAGTGCTCTCATGAACACCAACGCAGACCTGCTCAACGAACTCCGCATCGACCGCTCGCCCGGCCCGCCGCCGTCGCGCAAGGGGCTGTGGATCGCGCTCGCCGCCGCGGTGGTGGTGGTTCTGCTGGCGCTGGCCGGCTGGTGGCTGTTCGCGCGCGAGAAGCCGGTGCCGGTGGAGACCGCGACCGCGGTGTCGCTGTCGGCCAGCACCGCGCCCGCCTCGGTGCTCGATGCCTCGGGCTACGTGGTGGCGCGGCGCATGGCCACGGTGTCGGCCAAGATCACCGGGCGCGTGCGCGAGGTGCTGATCGAGGAAGGCATGGAGGTTGAGGAAGGCCAGGTGATGGCGCGGCTGGACCCGATCGATGCCGATGCCCAGCGCTCGCTCAGCGCGGCGCAGCTGTCGGCGGCGCGCAGCCAGGCCGCGAGCATCTCGGCGCGCCTGACCGAAGCGGAAGCCAATGCGCAGCGCCTCTCGCGCCTGGTCGGCCAGCAGCTGGTGTCCAAGGCGCAGCACGACCAGGCCGTGGCCCAGCGCGACGCGCTGCGCGCCGAACTGGTGACCGCGCGCCGCAACGCCGAGGTCGCGGCCGACAGCCTGCGCATCTCCGACATCGGCGTGGACAACACCGTGGTGCGCGCGCCGTTCGCCGGCGTGGTCATCGCCAAGGCGGCGCAGCCGGGCGAGATCGTCTCGCCGCTGTCGGCCGGCGGCGGCTTCACCCGCACCGGCATCGGCACCATCGTCGACATGGATTCGCTGGAAGTCGAGGTCGACGTCGGCGAGGCCTACATCGGCCGGGTGCAGCCGAAGATGCCGGTGCAGGCCACGCTCAACGCCTATCCGGACTGGAAGATCCCGGCCGAGGTGATCGCGATCATCCCCACCGCCGACCGCGGCAAGGCCACGGTGAAGGTGCGCGTGGCGCTGAAGGAGAAGGACGCGCGCATCGTGCCGGACATGGGCGTGACCGTGAGCTTCCTGGAGCAGGCGCCGGCCGAGGACGAGGCGCCGCGCCGCGGCGTGCGCGTGCCGGCCACGGCGGTGGTCGGACAGGGCGATGGCGCGGCGGTGTTCGTGGTCGGCGACGGCAGCGTGGTCGAACGCCGGGGAGTCGAGGCCGGCGGCACAATCGGCGACGCGCGCGAGGTCACCTCGGGCCTGGCGCCCGGCGAAACGGTGGTCCTCGCCCCGCCGTCCGGACTCGCCGACGGCGCCACCGTCACCACGGAGGCGCCATGAGCATGCCCGTGGCGAACGCCAATCTTCGATCCCACCCACAGTGACAACCCGCGCCCTGCACCGAACCACCCCGCAGGGCAACGACACCGCCACCGGGACGCTCCCGGCCACGACACCACAGCGAGGCAAGCCATGGCATCCCTGGTATCGATCCGCAACCTGACCAAGACCTACCAGCGCGGCCCGGAAAAGGTCGAGGTGCTGCACGGCATCGACCTGGACATCGCGCAGGGCGACTTCGTCGCGCTGATGGGGCCGTCCGGCTCGGGCAAGACCACCCTGCTCAACCTGATCGGCGGGCTCGACTCGCCCACCGGCGGCAGCATCGAGGTCGACGGCCAGCGCATCGACCAGCTCGGCGGCGGCCGGCTCTCGCACTGGCGCAGCCAGAACGTGGGCTACGTGTTCCAGTTCTACAACCTGATGCCGGCCCTGACCGCGCAGAAGAACGTCGAGCTGCCGCTGCTGCTGACCAAGCTCGGCGGCGCGCAGCGCAAGCGCAACGCGCAGATCGCGCTGCAGCTGGTCGGCCTGTCGGACCGGGTCAGCCACAAGCCCACCGAGCTCTCCGGCGGGCAGCAGCAGCGCGTGGCGATCGCGCGCGCGATCGTGTCCGACCCGAAGCTGCTGATCTGCGACGAGCCCACGGGCGACCTCGACCGGCAGTCGGCCGAAGACATCCTCGGCCTGCTGCAGACGCTCAACCGCGAGCACGGCAAGACCATCGTGATGGTCACCCACGACCCGAAGGCTGCCGAGTACGCCAGCCACACCCTGCACCTGGACAAGGGCAGCCTGGTCGACGGCCAGGCCCACGCGGCCTGAGGCCGGGAGGCGCGCGATGAAATACTTCCACCTGATCTGGGCCGCGCTGTTCCGGCGCAAGGCCCGCACCTTCCTCACCCTGGCCTCGATCCTGGCCGCGTTCCTGCTGTTCGGCATGCTCGACGGCATCCGCACCACGTTTGCGCAGCTGGGCCAGAGCGCCGACGGTGCGCAGCGGTTGCAGACCACCTCGCGACTGTCGATCGTGGAGAGCCTGCCGATCTCGCTGGAATCGCGGATCCGCCGGATCGACAACATCCAGGACGTGACCTGGGCCAACTGGTTCGGTGGCGCCTACCAGAACCCGCGCAACCAGCTGTTCACCTTCGCGGTGGCGTCGAACTACCTCGACCTGTATCCCGAGGTGGACGTCGAGCCCGCGCAGCTCGACGCGTGGAAGCGCACCCGCGACGGCATCCTGGTCGGCCAGCAGATGATGACCCGCTTCGGCTGGGAGGTCGGCCAGCGCATCCCGCTGCAGTCGACGATCTTCCCCAACAGCGACGGCACCCTGAACTGGTCGTTCGAGATCGTCGGCGTGTTGCGCGGCAAGGAAGGCCGCAGCGCCGGCTTCACCGACGCGCTGATCCTGATGCACTACGACTACTTCGAGGAAGCCACGCCCTACGTGGACGACACCGTAGGCTGGTACATCAGCCGCGTGTCCGACGTGAACCGCAGCGACGCCGCGGCCAAGGCGATCGACGCGCTGTCGGTCAACTCGCCCAACGAGACCAAGACCATGAACGAGCAGGCGGCGATGGCCGCCCAGCTCAACCAGATGGCCGACATCGGCCTGATCGTGGGCTCGATCATGGGCGCGGTGTTCTTCACCCTGCTGCTGCTGACCGGCAACACCATGGCCCAGGCGGTGCGCGAACGCACCTCCGAACTCGCGGTGCTCAAGACCATCGGCTTTACCAGCGCCAGCGTGCTGGGGATGGTGCTGGCCGAGTCGATCCTGCTGGTGGTGATCGGCGGCGTGCTCGGGCTCGGCCTGGCTGCGGTGCTCAGTCCGGTGGTCACGGCCGCCAGCAACGGCGTGATCAGCCTGCCGGCGATCGGCTGGGAGAGCTGGGCGCTGGGGCTGGGGCTGATGATCGTGATCGGGCTGCTGGTCGGTGCGCTGCCGGCGCTGCGGGCGATGCGGCTGAACATCGTCGATGCGCTGGCCGGACGTTGATGGCCGGCGTTGATCGCCTGCGCGTCGCCGCCACGTTGCGCGGCGCCGGGCGGTCGGACGCGATGGAACTCATGAGGAAATGCAGATGACCACTTTGAAGAAGTTGCTCCGCGGGTTCGGCCTGTTCCTGCTGCTGGCCGTCTTCCTCGCCGCCTGGATCGTGCTGCCGTGGCAGGCGCTGATCGGGATCGCGGTGCTGTTCGCGCTGTGGATGGCGCTCACCCGCAGCGGCCGCCAGGCGGCCTCGGTGACGTGGGTGGGCGTGGGCACGCTGCGCCAGCGCCTGGGCGCCTCGTCGGTGGTGGTGGTCGGCATCGCGGGCGTGGTCGGGGTGCTGGTCGCGCTGCTGGCGATGGCCGAGGGTTACCGCCACACCGTGAGCAGCAGCGGCAGCGACGACACCGCGATCGTACTGCGCGGCGGTTCGTCGGCCGAGCTGATGTCGGTGGTCTCGCGCGAGGCGATCAACGCGATCGAACGCGCGCCCGAAGTCGCGCGCGACGCGGAGGGACGCCCACTGGCCTCGGCCGAGCTGGTGGTGTCGGCCAACGTGCCGCGCCGCGATGGCGAGGACGGCAGCGCCACCCTGCGCGGCGTCGGCGACATGGCCTGGGCGGTGCGCCCGGAGCTGAAGCTGGTGGAAGGCCGCCGGTTCGAGACCGGTCGCCGCGAGCTGGTGGTCGGCACCGGCGCCCGGCGCCAGTTCCAGGGCCTCGACCCTGGCAAGGAGATCCGCCTGGGCAGCCAGGTCTGGACGGTGGTGGGCGTGTTCGAGTCCAACGACGCGATGGCCTCGGAGATGTGGGCCGATGCCGAAGTGGTGGCCTCGACCTTCAACCGCGGCAGCAGCCGCGCCTCGGTGTTCGCGAAGCTGACCGACCCCAAGGCGTTCAACGCCTTCAAGGCCACCCTCGCGGCCGACCCGCGGCTGCAGGTGGAAGCCGACACCACTGCCGACTACTTCGCCGCGCAGTCCGAGGCGCTGACCAAGGTGCTGCGCATCATCGGCATCGTGGTCGGCTCGATCATGGCGATCGGCGCGGTGTTCGGCGCGCTCAACACCATGTTCGCCACCGTGGCCGCGCGTGCGCGCGAGATCGCCACGCTGCGCGCGATCGGATTCCGCGGCATGCCGGTGGTGGTGGCGGTGATGCTCGAGACCATGCTGCTGGCGCTGCTGGGCGGACTGCTCGGCGGGCTGCTGGCGTGGCTGGTGTTCAACGGCTACACCGCCTCGACCCTGGCCGGCGGCGTGGCCAGCCTGAGCTTCGAGTTCCGGGTCTCGCCCGAGCTGCTGTGGGAGGGCCTGAAGTGGGCGCTGGCGATCGGCTTCGTCGGCGGCCTGTTCCCGGCCCTGCGCGCCGCCACGCTTCCGGTCACCGACGCGCTGCGGGCGATGTAGCGCGGGCGCATCATCCTGCGCTGCGGACCAGAGGGCGCTCGCGGCATGGCCGTTCCTTCCCCCCGCTTGCGGGGGAAGGTGCCGAAGGCGGATGAGGGGGCCTGTCGCGCGCCGGATCATTCGCCCATCCGGCCCTTCGGGCCACCGTCCCGTAGAGGGCGCAATGCCCGGTGAAACGGGAACAGGGCAGTGGAGACCGACGTCGCAGTCCGAGGGGCGACGCCGAAGGACGACACCGCAAGTATTCGAAGCCGAGACGGCTCCGCCGTTCCTTCGGGACGCGTCAGTCGTCCAGCAGCCCCGCCTCGCGCAGCGCCGCCTCGACCGCCGGCCGGTTCGCCGCATCCAGCTCGGTCATCGGCAGGCGCAGGGTGGGGCCGCACAGGCCCAGGCGCGCCATCGCCCACTTCACCGGGATCGGGTTGGCCTCGACGAACAGTTGCCGGTGCAGCGGCAGCAGCTGCATCTGCAGCGCCATCGCGCGCGCCACATCGCGCGCCAGCGCGGCCTCGCACAACTCGCGCATCATCCGTGGCGCGACGTTGGCGGTGACGCTGACGTTGCCCTGCCCACCGCAGAGCATCAGCGCAACCGCGGTGGCGTCGTCGCCGGAATACACGGCGAAGCCGTCCGGCGCCTCGCGGATCAGCCACTGCGCGCGCTCGAGGTTGCCGGTGGCTTCCTTGATCGCCACGATCCCCGGCACCTGCGCCAGGCGCAGCACGGTGTCGTGCTGCAGGTCGGCGGCCGAGCGTCCGGGGACGTTGTAGAGCACCACCGGCAGGTCGCCGGTGGCCTCGGCGATCGCGCGGAAATGCCGGTACAGGCCTTCCTGCCCGGGCTTGTTGTAGTAGGGCACCACCTGCAGCTGGCTGTGCGCGCCGACCTCGCGCGCGTACTCGGCCAGTGCGATCGCCTCGGCGGTGGAGTTCGCGCCGCAGCCGGCCATCACCGGCACCCGGCCGGCGGCCTGCTCCACCGCGACGCGGATGATCTCGCAGTGTTCGGCCACGTCCACCGTGGGCGACTCGCCGGTGGTGCCCACCACGCCGATGCAGTCGGTGCCCTGCTCGACGTGCCAGTCGACCAGGCGCCGCAGCGTCGGGTAGTCGACGCGACCGGTGTCGTGCATCGGCGTGACGAGCGCGACGATGCTGCCGCGGGGAAGGGGTGTGGAGGCCATGGTGCGGATGCCGGGCGGTGGGGAAGGCGGAACCGGCGATTCTAATGCTGAATCGCCGCCGCGCTGTCACCGGACTGTCATGCAAACGCGGTAGATGGCCGCGCCCGCGGTTCCTAACCTGTGCAACCTTTTTTCGCCCGAGGACCGCGCCGATGCGCCGCGCGCTGCCGCTGCTGTGTGCCTGCCTGCTGCTGGCCGGATTCGCCTGGCCCGACGGCGGCGATGCCCTCGGCCGGCGCCTGGTCGCGCCCGGCGGCGTGTCGCCGCTGCTGCCCACCGCGCGCATCGAACAGCTGGTCGCGCGCCTGCCGCACCGCGAGGGGCGCGTGCCCACCTCCGCGGGCATCGAGCTGTATTGGCGCGCGTTCGACCCCGGCGCCTACCGGCTCGACTACGCCTACCGTCCGGACGGCAGCGAGCGCGGGCGGATGGATTTCAGCCTCGACGTCGTCGCGCCCACGGTGCCGGTCGCGCCGCGCGGAACGGTGCTGCTGCTGCACGGCTGGATGATGGATGGCGGTTCGCTGCTGCCCTGGTCGCTGCAGCTGGCGCAGGCGGGCTACCGCACCATTGCGCTGGACCTGCGCAACCACGGCCGCTCCGGGGCGGCGCCGGCGGGCTACGGCCTGCGCGAGGCGCGCGACATCGCCGACGCGGTCGCCGCGCTGCGCGCGCGCGGCGAGATCGCCGGCCCGCTGCACGTGATGGGCGTGTCCTACGGCGCGGCCACCGCGATCTTCAGCGCGCGCGAGCTCGGGCTGCAGGTCGAGAGCGTGGTGGCGCTGGAGTCGTTCGACAACGCCGGCCGCGCGATCCGCGACATGGTCCCGCACATGCTGCACAAGGCGCCGGAGAGCCTGGCCCAGCAGGTGAGCCACCGCTGGCTGCGCTGGCAGCTGGACGACGCCGCGCTGGAACGCGCGATCGAGGCGGCGGGCGACACGCTGCGGCTGCCGCTGGACCGCGTGGACGTGGGCGCCGCGCTGGCGCAGGTGCCCGGCTGCGTGCTGCTGGTGCACGGCCGCGAGGACGCGCACGTGCCGGTGGCGCACGGGCGCGCGCTGGCCGCCGCCGCGCCGCGCGCGCAGTATCTCGAGGTGGCGGGCGAGGACCACATCAGTCTGCCGATGCGCCTGGACCGGCTGGCGCCGACCGTGATCGACTGGTTCGACAACGCCGCCCCCGCGCGCCACTGCCAGTCGCCACTCGCGCTGACCGATCCGCCCCCGCCCACTGACGCCTAGCCACCCCGTAGCCCGGATAAGCGAAGCGCATCCGGGGCCCCGCGCATCACCAACGCACACGACGCTCATCGCGCCGCGGTTCGAACGCGCGCTGGCACCGCGGGCCGGCACATGGCGCCCGCAATCCCCGGATGCGCTTCGCTTATCCGGGCTACGAGACGGGTGTCGCGACCCTACGCCTGCTGCGCCACCACGCGGCGGCGATGGGCGAGGGCACCGTCGATCGCGAACGCCGCCAGCCCGATCCAGATGAAGCCGAAACCGATCGCGCGGTCGCTGCCGAAGGGCTCGCCGAAGAAAAACACGCCCAGCAGCAGCTGCAGGGTCGGGCCGATGTACTGCAGCAGGCCGACCACGCTCAGCGGCACCCGCCGCACCGCGTAGGCGAAGAAGATCAGCGGCACCGCGGTCAGCGCGCCACCCAGCACCAGCAGCGCATCGGTCCAGCCACCCCAGCGCAGCGAGAAGAATCCGCCCTGGCCCTGCAGTTCGAACCACGCCAGCAGCGCCACCGCCGGTGCGAACATGAACATGTTCTCCACGCCCAGCCCGCGCACCGCCTCGACCGCGGCGAACTTCCGGATCACCCCGTACAGCGCGAACGAGCCGGCCAGGCACAGCGCGATCCACGGGAAGCTGCCGTAGTGGAAGGTCAGCCACAGCACCCCGCACGCGGCCAGCGCCACCGCCGCCCACTGCGCGCGCGACAGCCGCTCGCGCAGGAACAGCACCCCGATCACCACGTTGAGCAGCGGGTTGATGAAATAGCCCAGGCTGGCCTCGACCACGTGCCCGGCGTTCACCGCCCACACGTACAGGCCCCAGTTGCACGCGATCAGCGCGCCGGACAGCGCCAGCATGCCCGCCAGCCGCGGCTGCGCGGCCACCGCGGCGAACCAGCCGCGCCCCTCGCGCAGGGTGAGCCACGCCGCGACCAGCACCGCGCACCACACCGCCCGGTGCAGCACGATCTGCAGCGAGGGCACCGCCTTGAGCAGGTGCCAGTACAGCGGCATCAGCCCCCAGATCACGAAGGCACCCACCGCGATCCACAGGCCGCGGCGGTCGAGCGCGACCGGGCTCATGCCTCCGCGTCCGCGGGGCGCGGAGGCACCGGCGCCGGTGCCTTGCGCGCACGTGCCAGGGTGATCGCCACCACGCCCGCCAGCACCACCGCCATCGCCCCGAGTTCGTGCGCGCCGAAGCGCTCGCCCGCCAGCGATGCGCCGAGCAGCACCGCGATCACCGGGTTGACGTAGGCGTAGCTGCCGGCCAGCGCGGGGCGCACGTGCTGCAGCAGCCAGATGTAGGCGCTGAAGCCGATCAGCGAGCCGAACGTGGCCAGGTAGCCGACCGACAGCAGCCCGCGGGGCGTGGGCCAGTCCGCGAAGCGTTCGCCCAGCGCCAGGCCGACGATCAGCATCGCCGCGCCGCCGCACAGCATCTGCGCCGCGGCCGACATGAAGGGCGCGGGCAGGTCGCGGCCACGGCTCCAGACCGAGCCGAACGCCCAGGCGATCGCGGCGACCAGCAATGCGACCAGGCCCGCCGGCGTAGCCGACAGGCTGCTGCCGGCATTGAGCCAGGCGACGCCGACGAAGCCCACGCCCAGGCCCAGCCATTCCATGCGCACCGGGCGCTCGCCGCGCAGCATCGCGAACAGCGCCATCCACAGCGGCATCGACGCCACCGCCACCGCCGCCAGCCCGGACGACACCGTCTGTTCGGCCACGCACACCAGGCCGTTGCCCATGCCCAGCAGCAGCACGCCGACGAACGCGGCGTTGCGCCACTGCCGTCGCGTCGGCGCGGCCACGCCGCGCCAGCGCAGGAACGCGTACAGGCCGATGCCGCAGGCGAGGAAGCGCACGCCGCCCATCAGCAGCGGCGGCCAGCCGCCCTCCAGGGCGAAGCGGATGGCGAGGTAGGTCGAGCCCCAGACCAGGTACACCGACGCCAGCGCGAGCACGATGGCGGAGGGCGACGCGGACACTGGGCCGACCGATGCAGGCGCAGGGCGCATCGGGCACCGTGGGGCAGGGGAGGTGCGGACGCGGGTGGCGTGTCGCACGGGCGGACATTCTAAGGCGCCGCGGCGTTCCAGTGCCGCAACAGCGGGGTGCCGGCGATGGCATGCGGGCTGCGTCCGGAACCGCAGACGCTCTCGGGAATGGACCGCACGCCGCGGCCGGCGCCCGCCCGGCGCGGGGCTTCGCACCGCGTGCCCGGTGCCGCGTGTGCGTCTGCCGTGGGCACGGGCCGGATACGCGGTCTGGCTCCCGCGTGCACCGCGCCTGCGCGCCGGTCCCGTCAGTCCTGGAAGGCGCCCGTCGGGCGCCGGCGCGACGGCGCCCGTGCCCCGTCGTCCAGCGGGACCTGCACCGGCCGGCGCGACTTCGGCAGCTTCGCCACCGCACTGCGCCAGGAGTCGTCCACCAGCGCCCGCAGGGTGGCGGCCGGCATCGCGCGCACGTCGACGATCGTGATCCAGCCGAAGCGGCCCAGCCAGCGCGCGGGCTGGATGCCGGGCTGGTCGGTGAGTTCGAGGAACCGGCCCGCCGGCGCCTTGACGCTGAAGCGCCAGCGCTGCGGCGCGCTGGTCTTGAAGTGGGCGAAGCGCTTGCCGCCGACGGCGTAGACCAGGATGTTGGCCGGAGGCCCGTGCAGCGTCGCTCCGGCGCCCGGCAGGCCGGCGCAGTAGCGCTTGAGCGCGGCGACCTGCATGGCTACAGCACGCGCACCGCGCGCAGCGGCGCCGGGTCGTCCCAGCGGCGGCGGCCGTCGAGCGCGGCCAGTTCCACGAGTACGTCCGCGCCGCAGACCCGCGCGCCCTGCCGGCGCAGCAGGGCGGTGGCGGCGCGCAGGGTGCCGCCGGTGGCGAGCACGTCGTCGACCACCAGTACGCGCGCGCCGGGCGGCAGCGCATCGGCGTGCACCTCGAGCCGGTCGTGGCCGTACTCGAGCGCGTAGTCCTGCGCCAGCGTGCGCGCGGGCAGCTTGCCCGGCTTGCGCACCGGCACGAAGCCGCAGCCCAGCGCCTGCGCCAGCGCCGCGCCGAGGATGAAGCCGCGCGATTCGATCCCCGCCACCGCGTGCGGCGGCGTGGCGCGCCAGGTCGCCGCGAGGTCGGCGATGGCGGCGGCAAAGGCGCCGGCGTCCGCCAGCACCGGGGTAATGTCCTTGAACACGATGCCCGGCTTCGGGAAATCGGGCACGTCGCGGATCAGCGTGGACCAGTCGGGCACGGGCGCCCTCCGGCAGCGGTCGGGACCGGCATCCTAGCCTCACGCCGGGCCCCGTGCGCTTCGCGCTATCGTGGCGGCCCCGACACAAGGAGCGCCGCCATGCGCCTGCCGATCCTTCTGGCCCTGGCCCTCGCCGCGTCGGCCGCGCACGCCGCCACGCCCTATGGGCAACCGATCCCCGACGGCGACACCGTGCCGGTGTCGCAGGCGATCGCCGCGTTCGACGCGCATGCCGGCCAGCCGCGCCGTTTCAGCGGCCGCATCGCCGAAGTCTGCCAGGCCAAGGGCTGCTGGCTGATGCTGGAGGACGACGGCCGCGCGGCGCGGGTCATGTTCGGCGACCACGCGTTCTCGATTCCGAAGGACACCGCCGGACGCGCGGTGGTGCACGGCGTGCTCACGCGCAAGGCGCTGACGCCGGCGCAGGTCGAGCACCTGTCCGGCGACAGCGGGCGCGGCGTGGCGGCCGAACCGGTGGAATACCGCATCACCGCGGACGGCGTCGAAATCGCGTCCTGACCCGGTCCGGCCGCGCGCTCATCCAGGCATGCACCGCAAGCTGTCGACGATGTCAGTGGTGCGAAGCGGCTGGCCGCACCCGTGGCGCGGGATCGCCGTCGCCGCCCGCACGCGCGAGGCGCATGACAGGATGCGCCCCGACGTCCAGAAGGCCATGGCGCTGCAGGACGGGCGTGCGGGCGAAACGCGCGTCGGCGGCGGGATCCTCGCGGGGGTGCGGCGCCACGCGCCGGCGGGCCGTATCGCGACGGGCCTGGCCTGCCTGCTGGCGACGACCGCCGGCGTGGCGCCGCCGGCCGAGGCGCGCACCGTGTACCGCTGCGTGCGCGACGGCACCGTCAGTCTCGCCACCGCGCCCGAACCCGGTTCGAAGTGCGAGGCGAAACAGATCGACGACAACGCCGTGCAGACGCCCAACCTGTGGGGCGCGATGGGCGTGTTCAGCGGCACCCTTTACGAACGCGAGCAGGACGGGCGCCTGGTCTACTCCACCCGCAACCTGCCGGGCTCGCGCGTGTTCCTGCGCTTCACCGCGGTGACCCCGCCGGGCGAGCCGGCGCACGAAGGCCTGGGCCAGGTGGGCGCGCCGCGGCTGGAGCCGTTCGCGGCCGAGTTCCGTGCGGCGGCGAAGTCGACCGGCGTGGAGGACGCGTGGCTGCGCGCGGTCGCGCATGCGGAGAGTGCATTCGATGCCGATGCGGTGTCCTCCAAGGGCGCGCAGGGCGTGATGCAGCTGATGCCCGACGTGGTGGCCGACTACGGCGTGGACGATCCGTTCGATGCGCGGCAGTCGATCCGCGCCGGCGCGCGCCACCTGCGCGCGCTGCTGCGCCGCTACCGCGACGACCGCACCCTGGCGCTGGCGGCCTACAACGCGGGCATCGGCACGGTGGATCGCTATGGCGGCGTGCCGCCGTACGCCGAGACGCAGGCCTACATCGCCAAGGTGCAGGCACTGCACGCGCGCTATCGCGAAGCGATGGGGATCCGGGTGGAGCGGCCTGCGCAGTAGCGCAGGCGTGGCGAGCATCGCCTTGATCGAAACGGGCGAAACCGCGAAACCGGGGTCAGAGTCGAGTTTCCCCGGAGTGCGNCCGAGCGCCGCGGAAACAAGGGGAAACTCGACTCTGACCCCGGTTTCCATCAGCCGGGGCGGGGAAACGACACATCCGTCCGTCCCCGCCCGGCATTCCGGCTCCGACTAGCCCTTCGGCGCCAGCCTCAGCAGGCGCCCGTCCTCGCCGTCCTCGATCACCCACAGCGCGCCGTCGGGGCCCTGGCGCACGCCGCGGATGCGCGCGCCCATCTCGTAGCGTTCGGCTTCCCAGGCGCGGTCGCCGTCGAACTCGATCCGTACCAGCGCCTGCGACGACAGGCCGCCGGCGAACGCGTCGCCCTGCCAGTCGGGGAACAGGTCGCCGGAATAGAACGCGAGGCTCGACGGCGAGATCACCGGCGTCCAGGTGATCGCCGGCGCCTTGAACTCGGGACGCGTGTCGTGGTCGGGAATCGGGCGGCCGTCGTAATGGTCGCCGTTGGAGACGATCGGATAGCCGTAGTTGGCGCCGCGCTCGACCTTGTTGAGTTCGTCGCCGCCCTTGGGCCCCATCTCGATGTCCCAGGGCTGGCCGTTGCTGTCGAACGCGAGCCCGAGCGGATTGCGGTGGCCGAGCGACCACACCTGCGCCGCCACGTCGCCCTGGCCGGAGAAGGGATTGTCGTCGGGCACGCTGCCGTCCTCGTTCAGTCGCAGCACCTTGCCCATGTTCGAGGTCATGTCCTGGGCCGGATCGAACTTCTGCCGGTCGCCGGAGGAGATCCACAGCTTGCCGTCGTGGAACACGATGCGGTGCGCGTAATGGCCACGCCCGCTGACCTTCGGCACCTGGCGCCAGACCACCTCGAGATCCTGCAGCGTGCCGCCGCCGGCGTCGTCCATGACCAGCCGCGCGCGGGCCACCGCGGCGCCGGCGGTGTCGCCGTCGCCGGCTTCGGCATAGCTCAGGTACACCAGGCCGTTGTCGCTGAACTGCGGGTGCGGCACCACGTCGCCGAAGCCGCCCTGGCCGCCGTAGGCGACTTCCGGCACGCCGGTGACCTCGGCGGCCTTGCCGGATGCGACGTCGACCAGCTGCAGCGTGCCCGCCTTCTCGCTCACCAGCAGGCGGCCGTCCGGCAGGAAGCTCAGCGCCCAGGGTTCGTCGAAGCGGGCGACGGTTTCGATCGAGAAGGGACCGATCTCGCGGGTCTCGCGCGCAGCCGGCGCCTCCGCGGCGGGTGCATCCGGCCCAGTGGCGGGTGCGTTCGCGGTGGCGGCGGTGCCGTCGGCGTTGCAGGCCGCGAGCAGTGCGAGCGACAGCAGGGTGGTGGTCAAGGCGGTGCGGGGCATCGTCGGTCTCCTCGCCGGGAATCGGTGGGTCGACGCATGATAGCGTCCACGCATGGCCCGCCGGGCCGTCCCGGGATCCGTCCATGCACGCGCTCGAATACGGCGATGCCGCCTGCCCCTACTGCGGCGAACCGCTGACCCTCGCCCTGGACCCCGGCGCCGAGGGCCAGACGTACGTCGAGGACTGCCAGGTCTGCTGCCGGCCGATCCTGGTGCAGGTTTCGGTCGATGCGCAGGGCGATCTGCAGGTCGAGCTGCGGCGCGAGGACGAGTAGCGAGGGGCCGCGCCGCGTCCGGGCTGCGCGCGAGCCCGAGCTGCGTCGTGACCCGCGTGCATGTGTGGCAGTAGCGGCGGCATCGCTCCAGCGCCGTGATGGCAACGGGCTTCAGCGTGTCCCGCGCATGGCCGCCTGCTTCCGGACCAGGCATTGGCGCGCGCAGCCCACAGGAGACTGCGTGCGCGCCGCGCGCCGCGCGCCGCGTACGCACGCACGCACGCACTCACGCAAGGATGCATGTCGTCCTCGACACGCTTGCATGCGCACGCGCTGGACGCTCGCGTGCGAGTGCACGCACCGAGGTGCTGTCTCCGCTGCGTGCATGACGCATCACGTGTGCACATGTGCACCTTCCTGAACCCCAAGCGGCGCGGAACGCATCGTTAACGTCGTACATGCAGGAATTTTTATGGAGCGGTGGGCAAGGTGGGCCCCGTGCGGAAGCGGTCACTCAGGACGCAACGCCGCGCGCCACTCAAACACACGGGAGTATCGTGATGAAGAATGCACGCAAGCCGCTGGCCGGACTGATCGCACTGGGCGCCGCCCTCGCCATGCCGATGGCCTTCGCCCAGGACGCCACCACCCCGGCACCGCAGGATCCGGCCGCGCAGGCGCAGCCGACGCAGTCCACCGCTCCGGCCGCCGGCCAGCAGCCGCTGACCTGGGCCGACCTGGATGTGGACGGCAACGGCACGCTCAGCAAGTCCGAGGCCGGCAACCTGCCGCAGCTCGCGCAGGTCTTCGACCAGGCCGATACCGACACCGACGGTGAGCTGACGCCGGACGAATACAAGGCCTTCGTGGCCGCCGCAAGCGCCTCGCCGCAGCCCGACGCCGGTGGCGCCGACTGAGTCCGGGCGCACAGCAGCGTTGTGCCGGTCGACCTCTCCACTCCACGGCCGGTGGGCGCTCAGTGCCCGGCGCGCACGCCATCCCGGCAGCGCGTTGATGATGTGTCCCCATCGGCGGCCTCCGGGCCGCCGATGTCGTGTGCGCGGCGGCATAATGCGCGCATGGCCCCTGCGATCGACATGGTCGGCTTCGATGCCGACGACACCCTCTGGCGCAGCGAGGATTACTTCGACGCCGCGCAGGACGAATTCGAGCAGATCGTGTCCCGGCACGTGGACCTGGGCGATGTGCGGTTGCGCGACCGGCTGTACGCGGTCGAGCGCGGCAACATCGCCGTGTTCGGCTATGGCGTGAAGGGCATGGCGCTGTCGATGGTGGAGGCGGCGGTCGACATCACCGACGGCCGCATCCCGGCGCGCGACCTGCACCGGATCGTGCAGATCGCCAAGGACATGCTGCGCCACCCGGTGGAACTGCTGCCCGGCGTGCGCGAGGCCGTCGAGGCGGTGGCCGCCGAGCACGCGGTGGTGCTGATCACCAAGGGCGACCTGTTCCATCAGGAGGCGAAGGTGCGCGACAGCGGCCTGGCCGACCTGTTCCGCCGGATCGAGATCGTCAGCGAGAAGGACGCGGGCACCTACGCGCGCCTGCTGGACGAATTCGACATTCCCGCCGACCGCTTCGCGATGGTCGGCAACTCGCTGCGGTCCGACATCGTGCCGGTGCTGGAGCTGGGCGGGTGGGGCGTGCACGTGCCCTACCACCTGACCTGGGCGCACGAGGCCGAGGCCGCGGACGTGAGCGGCCATCCGCGCCTGCGCCAGGTGGCGACCGCGGAGGGCCTGCCGCAGGCGCTGCGCGAGCTGTCGGGCGTGGCCGCCGTCTCCGACCCGTCTCGCTGAAGGAGCGCGCCGTGCGCCTGTCCTCCGCCGTCTTGTGTCTGCTGCTGAGCGCCGCCGGCGTGCATGCGCAGGACGCGGCGGATCCGTCTGCTCCGGACACGGGTGCCGGCGTCGCCGCGGTTCCGGCGCCGTGGCAACCCCGTACCGGCAGCGACTGGATCGACGCCCATCTGCACGACATGGACGCGTATGCCGCGCGCTATCGCGACGCCTTCGTCGACGAGATCGTGCGCTACCACGAGGCGCCGCGCGCGCTGGTGGTCGAGGCGCTGGCCGATCCGGTGCTGCATGCGGGCGATGTCTACTACGCGTGTTCGCTCGCGGGCGCGATCGGCCGTTCCTGCCGGACCGTGCTCGAGGCGCGCCGTCTCGATCCATCGGAGGGCTGGGAGGCGGTGGCCGCGCGGCTCGAGGTCGCGACGGGCATCGACCGCCGCATCCGCGGCGACATCGCCGAAAGCTACGTGCGCTGGGGCCGGCCGCTGGTCGACGCTGCCGGGCGGCGGGACGCACGCTAGCGCAACGACCGACCCGCCGTGGCGAGGCCGACGCGGCCGGGGGCGCGCGGACACGGCGAAGGCCACGCGCGGGCCCCCGGCAGGTTCGGGCTGTGGCCGCGGCCTTCCCGTCTGCCCGGGGGGCGTGCACCCGCACGGCGCTCCCGGCGCGTCGATGCCCCGGCACCGGATGGCGGGTCGCGTCCGGCCGCGCGTGATCGCAGCGCAGCCTCCGTCTTCCCGCGCCCTCCACGGGCACCGGCCTAACGTGTGCGGCTTCGCCTTGCCCGGGATGCGTGCATGTTCGATGTCGCGATCATCGGCGGCGGCCCCGCGGGGCTGACCGCCGCCAGCTACCTGCAGCGCTTCCACCGTCGCTGCGTCGTGTTCGATGCGGGCCAGAGCCGCGCGCGCTGGATTCCGGAAAGCAATAACTGCCCGGGCTTTCCCGGCGGGGTGTCGGGCGAGGAGCTGCTGCGGCGCCTGCACGCGCAGGCGGCGGCGGTATCGGTGCCGGTCGAACCGGTGCGGGTGGACCGCATCGCGCGCGCGGAGGAGGGCTTCGTGATCGCCGCCGGGGATCGCGACTGGAGTGCCCGCGCGGTCCTGCTGGCGACCGGGTTGCGCGACCGGCTGCCGGGTCCATGGGCGGAAGAAGCCATCGCCTGCGGGGCGCTGCGGCTGTGTCCCATCTGCGATGCGTTCGAGGCCAGCGACCTGGCCATCGGCGTGTTCGGGCCGGCGCGCGACATCGGCTCGCACGCGCGCTTCCTGCGCACGTTCTCCTCGCGCGTATTCGCCCTGCCGTCCGATGGCGGCGACGGTGGCGAGGCGGGCGAGGCCGCGCGCGCGGCCGGCATCGAATGGCTGGGCGCCGGCGAACTGCGGTTCGACGGACGACGCTGCCACTGGCACCGCGCCGACGACGTGGTGCCGCTGGAGACGGTGTACTGCTACCTCGGCTCGGACGCGACCCTGCCGCTGGACGGCCTGGACGTGGAGCGCACCCGCAGCGGTGAGGTCGTGGTCGACCGCCACCAGCAGACCTGCGTGCCGGGCCTGTACGCGATCGGCGACGTGGTCGGCGGGCTCAACCAGATCTCGGTGGCGGTGGGGCACGCCGCGATCGCAGCCACCCACGTCCACGGCCAGTTGCCGGACACGCCGCGCGCGGCGCCGGAGGCGGTGCGATGAACCCCGACCTCATCGGCTGGGCGGCCTCGGCGATCCTGCTCGCGACCCTGGTGCGCCAGATCCGCAAGCAGGTCGCCGACGGCACGGGCGCGGGCGTCTCGCGCTGGCTGTTCATCGGCCAGAGCCTGGCCTCGGTGGGCTTCATCGCCTACAGCGTGCTGCTGGACAACTGGGTCTTCATCGTGACCAACAGCTGCATCCTGGTGACCGCGATCGTGGGGCAGTGCCTGCGGCCGAAACCATCCGCCTAGGCGCCAGACGGCCCGCAGGAGAGCGAGGCGCGGCAGGTCGAATGGCCATGCGTCGCTGCGTGATCGCGTTCAGCCCGTTCAGTTCCACCCAGCCCAGCCGCTCAAGGCACCCGCGACGCGGCCGTCAACGGATGTGATCGATTTCATGGCCCCGGCGTGCTGGCGAGGCCCGTTCCGTCCACAGCAGCGCCCGGGCGGCGCCAGCGCTACAGAAGGGGAAATACAATGGGCCACGCCCTCAGACTGCTGCTCGCGGGGATGCTCGCGAGCCTGGCGCTGCACGCGTCCGCGTCCGACCAGGGCGTCGCCCTCGTCAAGAGCGTGGCGGGCGAGGTCGTCATCAGCCGCGACAGCGCATCGCGTGCCGCGACGCAGGGCGCGCACCTGGACGTGTCCGATCGCATCGTCGCCGCCGACGGTGCCACCGTCGCGATCGCGTTCCGCGACGGCACCCTGCTGACCCTGGGCAGTGGCGCGGACATCCTCGTGCGCGACTACGTGTTCGAGCCGAAGGACGGCAACTACGCCTTCTCGCTGTACATGGCCCGCGGCGCGGCGATCTACGAGTCAGGCAAGATCGGCAAGCTCGCGCCAGACGCCGTCAGGGTGGAGACGCCCAAGGCCACCGTCGGCGTGCGCGGCACGCGCTTCCTGATCGAGGCGGACTGACCCATGGGCCTCGCGCTGTCCTTCGTGCGCCTCGCGGCCGCGCTGCTGTGCCTGTCCCTGCTGGCGGCATGCGCCAGCGCGCCCACGCGCATCACCCTGATGCCCGACCAGGACGGCCATGTCGGCGGCGTGGTGGTGGCCAACGCGCAGGGCTCGCAGGCGGTCTCGCGTGCGTGGGAGGCGGTCGAAGTCGGCGACGCCGCGTCGGCACCCGCACTGCGCCGGGCGCGCGATCCGGACGAGGTCGGCCGCACCCATCGCGCCCTGCTCGCGGCGCAGCCCACGCCGCCGCGCAGCTTCGTGCTGCACTTCCTGTTCGACAGCATGGAGCTCACGCCCGAGTCGCGGCAACTGCTGCCGCAGGTGCTGGACGTGGTGCGCGGCCGCCTGCCGACCGAGGTGACGGTGTTCGGCTATGCCGACTCGGCCGGCGCGGCCGCCTACAACCTCGAACTGTCGGCGCAGCGTGCGCGCGCCGTCGCCGCGCTGCTCAGGCAGATCGATCCGGACCTGCCGGTGGAGGTGCAGTACTTCGGCGACCGCGAGCCGCTGGTGAAGACGCCGCCGGGCGTGCCGGAGCCGCGCAACCGGCGCGCCGAGATCTTCATCCTGTGAGTCGGTCGCGTCCCGGGTGCGCGCATCGCGTTCCCGGACGTCCGTGTGCCGGGACGGGCGCATGACCTCGACCCGGGCGATCTCCGAAGCCCTGTCGCGCCGCCAGGCGCTCGCCTTCACCGCGGCGGGCCTGCTGCTCGCGCTTGCCTTGGGGCTGGCGGGACTGTTCGGCGCCGCGCCGGTCGAGCGCCTCGATCACCGCGTCTTCGACGCCCTGACCGCGATGACCGCCGCCGGCGAGGTCGCCGCGGACACGGTGGTGGTCGACATCGACGAAACCAGCCTCGCGGCCGTCGGCCAGTGGCCATGGCCGCGCTACCGGCTGGCCGCGCTGATCGAGCGCATCGCCGCGGCGCGCCCGGCGGCGATCGCGCTGGACGTGCTGCTGCCCGAGGCCGACCGCGCCTCCCTCGACGACATCCGCCGCACCTTCGAGCGCGATTTCGGCCTCGAGGTGGCGATCTCCGGCGTGCCGGAGGGGCTGCTCGACAACGACGGCTTCCTCGGCGGGCAGATGGCCCGCTTCGACGTGGTCGGTGCCCGCTACTTCTACTTCGACCATGCCACGGACGCGGGCCGGCCGTCGCGTCCCGGGGTCGGCTTCGACGGCGCGCTCGACCGGCTCGACCTGCACGACGCCCCGGGCGTGCTCGACAATCTCGATGCGATCGCCGCGCAGACCCGCAGCAGCGGCTTCGTCAACATCCGCACCGACGACGACGGCCTGCTCCGGCGCCTGCCGCTGCTGATCGAGCACCGCGGCGTGGTGCATCCGAGCCTGGCGCTGGCCGCGACCATGCGTGCGCTCGGGGTCGAGTCCGGGCGGGTGGAAGCGGGGCGCGACGGAATCTCGATCCGGGTCGGCGACCACGCCATCCCGGTCGGGCGGGACGGCAGCGCGCTGCTGCGCTTCAACGGTGCGTCGAGCCTCTACCGCAGCCTGCCCGCGGTGCAGGTGCTGTCCGGCGCGGTCGACCCGGACGACCTGCGCGACCGGATCGTGTTCATCGGATCGTCCGCGGTCGGGCTCAACGACCTGCATGCGACGGCCCTCGACCGCAGCTTTTCAGGCGCCAAGGTGCAGGCCGTACTGGCGCAGAACATCCTCGACGGGCGCGTGGTGCGCGTGCCGGCATGGGGCGGCTGGGCGGCGGCGGCGCTCGGCCTGCTGCTCGCCGCGCTGCAGTGCGGCCTGTTCGCCGCCGGATGCCGGCTGGCGGTCCTGTCGGCGGTCACCCTGGTCACGGCCGTGGTGCTGGGCGCGCTCGCGCGCGGCAGCTTCGTCGACAGCAGCGCCTACGTGCCGATCGCTGCGCCGCTGCTGGTGATGGGCACGGTGCTGCTGGCCTGCTTCGCCACCCGGCTGGCGATCCACCGGCACCACGCCAGTCGCTGGAGCCGGCAGCTGGAGAACGCCCGGCAGGTCACGATCGAATCCATGTCCGCCGTCGCCGAGACGCGCGATCCCGAGACCGGCGCGCACATCAAGCGTACCCAGCATTACGTGCGCGCCATCGCGCGGCAGCTGCAGCGCAGCGGCCACTACCGCGACATCCTCGGCGACGACTACGTGCGGCTGCTGTTCCTGTCGGCGCCGCTGCACGACATCGGCAAGGTCGGCGTGCCCGACCACATCCTGCTCAAGCCCGGCCCGCTCACCGCGCAGGAGTGGGTGCTCATGCGCAGGCACGCCGAGTTCGGCCGCCAGATCATCCTCAGCACCGCGAACCGCATCGAAGGCGACAACTTCCTCACCGTCGCCAGCGAGATCGCCGCCACCCACCACGAGCGCTGGGACGGTGGCGGCTATCCGGCCGGGCTGGCCGGGCAGGACATCCCGCTGTCGGGACGGATCATGGCGGTGGCGGACGTGTACGACGCGCTGGTCAACCGCCGCTGCTACAAGGCGCCGTTCCCGCACGCGCAGGCCATGGACATGATGCGGGCGCTGCGCGGCAGCGCGTTCGATCCGCTGGTGCTGGATGCGTTTCTCGCGATCGAGGAGGAAATCCTGCGGATCGTCGCGAGCTTCCGCGACGAGGACGCGCAAGCGGCTGCCGCAGCCGCAGCAGGCGGAGCCGACGTGGCATCCGGTGCAGGCCTTCAGCAGGGGGCGGTGGGCGCCTGCTCCAAACCGGGGTCGACCGCGGCCGCGGACCGCTGCCTAAGGCGCGAATGCCGTGAAGTGCGATCCCCGGCCCTCCGGGAATAGCTGCGTTCAGCGAGATGAAGCGGAATCCCGTCCGTCCAGCGACGGGCGGGCTCACGTTCCGAACCCGGTTGCCGTTATCTTCCTCCGATGAAGACCTCTGCCCCCACTGCCCCGCGCCGGCAGCGCCCACGATGACGGCCATGCGGCAGGTCCCCGGGCCGCAGTCGCGTGAGCTGCGTCCGCGTCGGGTGGGCAGGTCCCTCGCCCGTTGGCGCAGCCGCTCGGGAAGTGGCTTCACGCTGATCGAACTGATCTTCGGCGTGGCGGTGGTCGCGATCCTGGCCGCGATCGCGCAATCGCAGTTCGCAGGTTTCATCGAACGCGCGCGCGTGGCGACCGCCGTGGCCGACATCGCCGCCATGGAGCTGGAGATCCAGCGTTTCCAGGGGTTGCCCGGTGGGCCGCTGCCCGAGTCGCTGGCGGATATCGGCCGGGCAGGGCTCCTCGATCCGTGGGAGCGGCCGTACCACTACACGAATCTCCAGACGACCAACAGAGGCGCGGCGCGCAAGGACCGGCGGCTGAATCCCATCAATTCCGACTACGACCTGTTCAGCGCCGGCAAGAACGGCGTGTTCAAGCCGCAGGTCAGCCAGAAGGACAGCGTGGACGACGTGATCCGCGCGCGCGACGGCGCCTACATCGGCCTGGCCGAAGACTTCTGAGCACGGCGATGGCGGTCGGCCCGCGCCTGTCCACCGCGATTCTCGGCAGCCGCTTCGGCCGGCGGCTGTTCGTGCTGTTCTGCTTGGCGGCGCTGGTGCCGGCCTCGGTCGTGTTCTGGATGACCTACCGCACCGCGACCGCGGACGCGGAGGCGGCGCGGCGCGAGACGCTGCGCACCGGGGCCAAGAACTACGCCCTGGGGGTGTTCGAGCGCATGCAGCTGGCCGGCGGCGCGCTCGCCACCCTCCGTGCCGATGCTCTCGCTGAGGGCAGCGCGGATCCGGTGCTCGGCCTGTACTTCAGCGATGTGCGGGTGCGGCCGCGAGGTGGCGGCGATCCGCGGCCCGGTGCTGCGCAGGTCGCCGGGCCGTGGCTGCGCCTGGTGCCTGGCGACCGCGGCACCGTGCCTGCGCTGGAGCACGCCGATGGCGAGCGCGTGGTGGTCGCCACCCTCGCGCCGGACTTCCTGTGGGGCCTGGCCAGCGAGATGAGCCAGGACATGCGGATCTGCATGTACGCCGCGCGCGAACGGCTGTTCTGCGGCGGCCATCCGGGCACCGATCCCGGCGAGCGCCTGGTGGCGGCGCACTGGGACCTGTTCCTGAAGGCCGGGTTCGATGCGCCGCCGTGGACCGTGGTGTCCGTGGCGGGCGCCGGGCACGGCCTGCGCCACTATCGCGGCGTGGTGGTGCCGGCGGCGGCGGCGGTCCTGCTGCTGGCGCTGCTGCTCAGTTCCGTGCAGATCCGGCGCGTGCTGGTGCCACTGTCGGACCTGCTGCGCCGTATCCAGGGCGTCGAGGGCGGGCATGCGCCGGTGGCGCGGCAGGCGGGCGAGGACGAGTTCGGGCTGCTCACGCGCACCTTCGACGCCATGCAGCAGCGCATCGGCCGCCAGATCGACACCCTGCGGATCCTCTCCGACATCGACCGGCTGCTGCTCGGCGGCGCCTCGCTGGACCAGCTGCTGGACCTGATCGCGCGTCGACTGCGGCACCTCGCGCAGCCGGCGCTGGTGTGCATCGTGGTGCCGCCGCCCGCGCCGGGGGAGGCCGCGACGCTGTACCTGCTGCGCCGGGACGGCGGGGCGATCGAACAGCTGCGCTGCCGCCGCGGCTGCACCGCGGGCGAGGGGTCGCCCCAAGGCCGTTGGCAACCTGTGGACACACTCGAGCCCGGCACTCTCCGCGAGGCCTGCGAGACCGGATCGGTGCGCGATCTGTTCGTGCTGGTGCCGGCCGAGCTGCCGCGCGCGGTGGAGGTCGTGCTCGGCTACGCGGCACGGCCGTTGGCGATCGATCATGCCTTGGCCCAGGCGGCGAAGCTCGCCGAGTCGATCCCGGTGGCGCTGGCGTTCGAGGAGCGCCGCCGTCAGCTGGTGTACCAGGCCCGGCACGACTCGCTCACCCAGCTGCCCAACCGCCTGGCCACCTTCGAGGCGGTGGCGGCGGCGATCGAGGACGCCGCGCGCGACGGGGGCCGGTTCGCCGTGGCCTTCCTCGACCTCGACCGCTTCAAGTCGATCAACGACGGCCTGGGCCACGGCTCTGGCGATGAACTGCTGGTCGGCGTCAGCCGGCGCATCCGCCAGAGCCTGTCGGCGGGCGACTTCGTCGGCCGCTTCGGCGGCGACGAGTTCTGCCTGATCCTGTTCGGCGCCGGCAACGCGGGCGAGGCCGAACATGCGATGCAGCGGGTCACCGCCAGCCTGTCGCAACCGGTCCGTGCCGGCGGCCGCGAGTTCCTGCAGAGCTTCAGCGCGGGCATCGCGCTGTATCCCGGGCACGGGCGCGACGCCAGCACGCTGATCCGCCACGCCGACCTGGCGATGTACCAGGGCAAGCGCGCGGGCGGACGCGCGTTGCGGGTGTTCGAGCCGGACATGGACGCGGCCGCACACGCCAGGCTGCGGCTGGAGAACGACCTGCGCGACGCGATTGCCGCCGATGCGATCGAGGTGCACTACCAGCCGCGCGTGGACAGCCGAGACGGCTCGATCTGCGGCGCCGAGGCGCTGGCGCGCTGGACCCATGCGCAGTCCGGCCCGATCCCGCCGTCGACCTTCGTCGCGCTTGCCGAGGACACCGGCCTGATCGACGACCTCGGCGCGCTCATGCTGCGCAAGGCGTGCGCGCAGCTGGCGGAATGGAACGCGGCGGGCCTGCACTTGCCCAATGTGTCGGTCAACGTGTCCGGGCACCAGTTGCGCTCGCGACGGCTGGCCGAGACCGTGCGGCGCGCGATCGAGGCGGCAGGCATCGCACCGACGGCGCTGGAACTGGAAATCACCGAGACCGCGCTGATCGAGGACCGCGAGGCCGCCGAACACCAGCTCGGCCGCGTGCGCGCGTTCGGCACCACGGTGGCGATCGACGACTTCGGCACCGGCTATTCCTCGCTCGCCTACCTTGCGGCGCTGCCGTTCGACACCCTCAAGATCGACCGTTCGTTCGTGGTCGGGATCGGCGACGGCCACACGCCGATGTCGGCGATCGTGCGCGCGACCATAGGCCTGGCTCGCGAACTGGGCAAGCACGTGGTCGCCGAGGGGGTGGAGACGATGGACGACGTGCAGCACCTGGCCGGCTGGGGCTGCTCGACCATCCAGGGCTACGTCTATCACCGCCCCATGCCCGCCGCCGCGCTCACCGACCTGCTGCAGGCGCGCGCGTCGACAGGCTGAGCCGGCGGCCCCCGCGCTGCGTCGTGCGGTGGCGCCCGGCATGAGGTGACGCCCCGGGAGACCGCGTCGCCGGCGTTCGACGCGACCGCGGCCCCGCGCGACAATGGCACGGTGAACGCCGCCGCCCCCACGACCAGCCAAGGCCCGCGGTCCGCAGTTCGAGCTGTGGACGCGGCTTCGATCCGCCTGTCGGTCGCCCCGATGATGGACTGGACCGACAGCCACTGCCGCGTGTTCCACCGGCTGCTGGCGCCGCATGCGCGGCTGTATTCGGAGATGGTGCACGCCAATGCCGTGATCCATGGCGATCGCGACCGGCTGCTGGCGATGGATCCGGTCGAGCATCCGGTCGCGCTGCAGCTGGGCGGCAGCGAGCCGGCGCTGCTGGCGCAAGCCGCGCGCATCGGCGCCGAGCGTGGCTTCGACGAGATCAACCTCAACTGCGGCTGCCCGTCCGACCGCGTGCAGGCCGGGCGCTTCGGCGCCTGCCTGATGCGCGAGCCTGCGCTGGTGGCGGCCTCGGTCGCGGCGATGATCGAGTCCGTGCAGGCCTCCGCGCATCCGGTGGCGGTGACCGTGAAGTGCCGCCTGGGCGTGGACGACGACCACGACTGGGACCGCTTCCTCGGCTTCGTCGACACCGTGGCCGCGGCCGGCTGCGCGCTGTTCGTGGTGCATGCCCGCAATGCCTGGCTCAAGGGCCTGTCGCCCAAGGAGAACCGCGAGGTGCCGCCGCTGCGCTACGAATGGGCCTACCGGCTCAAGCGCGAGCGCCCGCGGCTGCAGGTGGTGGTGAACGGTGGCATCGCGTCCCTGCCGGAGGCGGTCGGGCACCTCGCGCACGCCGATGGCGCGATGCTCGGGCGGGCCGCCTACCACGATCCCTACCTGCTGCACCGGCTCGATGCGACCCTGCACGACACGCCCGAGCGCCCGCGGCCGGACCTGCTGCGCGCGCTGCGTCCGTATGTCGAGGCGCAGCTGGCCCGCGGCGTACCGCTGCGCCACATCACCCGCCACTTGCTCGGCCTGTTCCATGCGCAGCCGGGCGGGCGCGTGTTCCGCCAGGTGCTGGGCGAGGGCGTGCACCGGCCGGGCGCGGACTGGTCGCTGGTCGAGCGTGCGCTTGCGGCCACCGCCAGTACCGCGGAACTGGCGGCGTGATCACGCGCGACGTCGCGGCCTTCGTCGCCACGGCCCGCGCCTGCGCGCCGGACTTCGGCCCCGCCACCGCGCGCGCCGCGTTCCTGGTGGCGCCCGACGGCTTCGCCCGTGCACAGGAGTCGGCCAGCGACAACCGCTACATGGCCGCGGCGTCCGGCTTCGACCCCGCGCGTGCACTCGCGCAGCACCGGGCGCTGCACGTCGCGCTGTCGCGCCTGCTGCCGACGGTCTGCTTCGCCGGCGCGGACGACACGCCCGATGCGCTGTTCCCCAACAACGTCTTCGCCACCGCACGCGCCGACGCGCGCCGGCCCGAAGCGTTCGCGCCGCGGCTGGTGGTCGGCCGCATGCGCCATGCGGTGCGCCGACGCGAGGCGGCCCGCGGGGACATCCGCGCGTTCTTCCGCGATGCGATGGGATACGAGGAAGTGGACCTGTCGACCCAGCCGCATCCCTGCGAGCTGACCGGCGCGCTGGTGATCGACCGCGCGCGCGGCCTGGGCTACTGCGGCCTGTCCGAACGCTGCGACGCCGAGGGCGCGGCCCTGCTGCATGCGGCCTTCGGCCTGCGCGCGACCCTCGCCTTCGACCTCGCCCCCGGCGAGTACCACGCCAACGTGGTGCTGGCGGTGCTGGCCGGCCGCGCGGTGCTCGCCTGTCCGGACGGGTTCGCCGACGCCAGCGTGGCCACGTCCATCGCCGGGCTGTATCCGCACGCGGCGCTGCTCGGTCCGCGCGAGCGCCAGGCCTTTGCCGGAAACGCCATCAGCCTGTCGCCCCAATCGGTGAGCATGAGCGCGACCGCCCGGCGTGCGCTCGCGCCGGAGACGGGAGCGATGCTGGATGCGGCCGGCTTCACGGTCCAGGGCGTGGAACTCGACGCGATCGAGGCTGCCGGCGGCTCCCTGCGCTGCTGCGTGGCCGAAGTATTCTGAGTCGCGGCATCGCACCGGATGCACGGCGATGAACGCCTGCCCGCTGGTGAAAGAAAAGTTAAGGACCGATTCACCGCCGGCCGCCAAGAATGCCGGTCCACCTTGCGAACCGGCGCCGATGCGCCTTCCGTCGACGTCCATGACCGCCTTGCCGCCCCGCTGCTCCCGGCCCGTCCTCGCCGTCATGCTGGCATTCGCCGCACTGGCGGCCAGCGCGACGGCCTGGTCGCAGGAGCCGCCGCGCGATCGCGGCGGCAGCGAGGATCGCGAACGCGGTCGGGTGGAGGGTCCGCCCAACCGCAACCGGGACGCCCTCTCGGATTCGGTGCGCCGGTTCGAGCGCAGCAACCGCGGCAGCCGCGTCCTCAGCGCCGAGCGCATGCAGGCCGACGGCCGCGACGTGAACCGTATCAAGGCGATGGACGACCGCGGCCGCGTGCGCATCTACGTCGACGATCCGCAGCGCCGTGCGCCTACGCCGCAGCCCCGCCGGCCTACACGCGACGACCACGACTGACCCGGCACTCTGTTCAGGAATCTCCGGCCACACTGGCCGCATCAACGAACTGAACGGAGTCATTCCATGCGCATCCTGCTCGTCGAAGACGAAGCTCCCCTGCGTGAAACCCTAGCCGCGCGACTCAAGCGCGAGGGCTTCGCCGTGGACGCCGCCCAGGACGGCGAAGAAGGCCTGTACATGGGGCGCGAGGTGCCGTTCGACGTCGGCATCATCGACCTCGGCCTGCCGAAGATGTCCGGCATGGAGCTGGTCAAGGCGTTGCGCGACGAGGGCAAGCAGTTCCCGGTGCTGATCCTGACCGCGCGCTCGAGCTGGCAGGACAAGGTCGACGGCCTCAAGCAGGGCGCCGACGACTACCTCGTCAAGCCATTCCACGTCGAGGAGCTTCTGGCCCGCATCAACGCCCTGGTGCGCCGCGCCGCGGGCTGGAGCAAGCCGACCCTGGAATGCGGCGCGGTGGTGCTCGACCTCGCCGCCCAGACCGTGACCGTGCATGGCCAGAACGTCGACCTGACCAGCTACGAGTACAAGGTGCTCGAGTACCTGATGATGCATGCCGGCGAGCTGGTCTCGAAGGCGGACCTGACCGAGCACATCTACCAGCAGGACTTCGATCGCGACTCGAACGTGCTCGAGGTGTTCATCGGCCGCCTGCGCAAGAAGCTCGATCCGGACGGCACCCTGAAGCCGATCGAGACCGTGCGCGGTCGCGGCTACCGCTTCGCGATCCCGCGCAACGGCGAGGGTTGAGGACGACCGGGTCGCGGTCGCGTCGACCGCCACGGTCGTCAGGCCCGTCGCCGACGACCGGCATCGGCTATCGTGAAGCCCCGGCGCGCGTCCGTGCCGGGCCCGGCACCGATGACAACTCCCTGATCCGATGAGCACCGGCAAGTCCCCGCGTGTGCTGAAATGGCGCCCGCGCTCGCTGCAGGCGCGCCAGCTGATGGCCGCGAGCCTCGGGCTCGTGGCCTTCCTCGCGCTCGCGGGGTACGCGCTCGACCGCGCCTTCATCGACGTCGCCAGCGAGGGCCAGCGCGACCGCCTGCGCAACTACGTGTTCGCCTACGCCGGGGACGTCGAGTTCCTGCGCAACGGCGAACTGTATGCGCCGGACAATGGCCCCGACGACCGCTTCGACCGGCCCGGCAGCGGCCTGTACGCCGAGATCGTCCTGCCCAACAGCAGCTGGATCTCCCGCTCGGCCTCCGGCCCGCAGCTGCCCGAGGCGCCGATGCTGGCGGGCGGCGAGGAACTGTTCGAGGGCCCGCTGCCGATGACCCGCAGCGACGGCACGCCCGGCCAGGTCTACCGCTACGGGGTGGGCATGGTCTGGGCGCCGCAGGAGTCCGCGCCCGAGGCCGAATTCCCCTTCACGATCTACGTGGTGGAGGACGCCGGCACCGTGCCGCGCCAGGTGCGCGTGTTCCGCGCCGCGCTGTGGGGCTACCTCGGCATCGCCGGGGTGATCCTGCTGCTGTTGCAGACCCTGGTCCTGCGCTGGAGCCTGTGGCCGCTGCGCAAGGTGATCGACGAGCTCACGCGGGTGCAGCGCGGCCAGGCCAACCGCATGGGCGAGCGCCATCCGCGCGAGCTCGAACCGCTGACCGACAGCATCAACGCGCTGATCGAGAGCGAGCGCGAGAACCTCGAGCAGCAGCGCAACACGATGTCCGACCTCGCCCACAGCCTGAAGACGCCGCTGGCGGTGATGCGTGCGCGGCTGGACGCGGACGCCGACGATGGCGGACTGCGCACCGACATCGCCACCCAGCTGCAGCGCATGAACGACCTGGTGAGCTACCAGCTCGGCCGCGCCGCCTCCACCGGACACACGCTGTTCGCCGCGCCGATCGAGGTCGAGCCGTACGCCGAGACGCTGGTGCAGGGGCTGGAGAAGATCTACGCCGGCAAGGGCGTGATCTGCGAGTTCGAGATCGATCCCGCCGCGCGCTTCCATGGCGAGCCGGGCGACCTGCAGGAGTTGCTGGGCAACCTGATCGAGAACGGCTTCAAGTGGGCGCGCTCGCGCGTGCTGCTCACCGTGCGGCCCGGCGCCAGCGCGCCGAACCGGCGGCCCGGCCTGCTGCTCGCGGTCGACGACGACGGCCCCGGCATCCCCGAGGACCGCATCCCGCTGATCCTGCAGCGTGGCGTGCGCGGCGACGAACGCGTGCAGGGCCACGGCATCGGCCTGTCGATCGTGCAGGACATCGTGCGCAGCTACCGCGGTGAACTGCAGGTCGGGCGCTCGGCGGAACTCGGCGGCGCGCGGTTCGAGGTGCGGCTGCCGCCGGGACTGTAGCGCGGTCGCCTGGCGGAGCGGTCAGTGATCCGCGGCCGCCGCGGCAGGCGAGGGTCCGTACAGGCGTTCCAGGTGCGCCGCGACCTCGGGCAACGCGCCACGCAGCGTGGCTGGATCGCTGAAGTGGTACTCGCTGCAGACCGCGAAGAATTCCTCAGGCGATTCGGCCGCGTAGGTGTCGATCGCGACCTCGCGACCGGCGTCGACCTCGGACGCGAAGCGGTCGAAGGCCTGCTGGAAATCCCGTGCCCACGCGCGCTGCCAGTCGCGCGGCAGCGGCGGGGTGCCGTCGAGCACGCCGTCGAGCGCGTCGAGCTTGTGCGCCATTTCGTGCACCGCCACGCAGAAGCCGTCGTGCGGATCGTCGAGGTCGGATTCGACGTCGGCCCACGACAGGATCAGCGGGCCGTCTTCCCAGGCTTCGCCGATCAGCTCGTCGTCCCATTCGTGCAGCACGCCGGCGGCATCGACGTGGCTGCGGTTCACGCGAAAGGCGTCGGGGTAGACAATCAGCTGCGTCCAGCCGTGCAGGCCCTCGGCACCGAACTCGAGCAGCGGCAGGCAGCACAGGGCGGCGAGGATCGCGCGCCGGCTGTCGTCGAGCTCCAGCGGCTCGATCGGGGTGATGGCCTTGCGCTGCAGGAAGTGCGAGACGAGGGTGCGCAGGCGCTGCGCGCGGTCGGCATCCAGCATGGCGACCAGGCGAACGTGCGCCAGCACCTGCTGCCAGGTGGCGTCGTCGATCGGGTCGGGCGCGCGGCCGAACAGCCGCTGGATCAATCGTCCGGGCACAACCCGGGATTCCTCAGCGGATCATGCCCGGCAGGAAGCTGTGCCAGCGCGGCGCACGGGTGGCCGCATCCGTGTCGCCGCCACGCCGCGCGGCCGGCGCGCGCGCGCGGGTGGGCGCAACCGCGCGCTTGTCCGTGCGCACGGGCTCCAGATCGGTCTCCGCTTCCGCGGTGACGGGGCAGCCCGCACCGGCGCCGTTGGCGTCCATCATCGCGGGCTGCCGGGCCGCCGCGGGCAGCGCGGCGCAGCCCAGGACCAGGCACAGCAGCACGCGGGAATTCAGTCCTCGAGCCATGGCAACCATCCTTCGGCCAGCTGTTGCGGCGGCAACAGTTCACTATACCCCGGATGCGCCCGGGGGGCGGAGGGTTGCAGCGATCGTGCGACGAACCGGCCCGCGGCCGCGCCGGACGGTGGCCGCGGGCCG
>NZ_JARXRN010000028.1:453677-846650 GCF_029888045.1 Luteimonas rhizosphaericola
CGGCCGGCCGGCCCTGCCGTCCCCGCACGCGTGGGCCGATCCCCGATAATCCGGCCATGCTTTCGACCTTCCGTCCATGACGTCCTCCGCCGACCGCGCGCTGCTGCTGCGCCTGGCCGCCGGCCCGGCCTCGGGCGACGCCCTGGCACGCGACGCCGGGCAGACCCGGGCCGCGGTGTGGAAGCGGATCCAGGCGCTGCGCGAGGCAGGGGTGGCGATCGAGGCCCGTCCGGGGCGTGGCTATGTGCTGTCGGGAGCGGTCGACCTGCTCGATGCGGAGCGCATCCGGGCCGAGCTGCCGGCCGCCCTGAGCACCGGAATCGATTCGCTGGAGGTGGCCTGGTCGCTGGACTCGACCAGTTCCGAGCTGCTGCGCCGCAGCCAGCCGAAGGATGGTGTGCAGGTCCTGCTGGCCGAGCGCCAGACCGGCGGGCGCGGGCGCCTCGGCCGCCCCTGGACCTCGCCGCTGGCGGCCAACCTGTATCTCTCGGTGGCGCGCCGCTTCGAGGGCGGCCTGGCGCGGCTGGGCGGGCTGAGCCTGGTGGCCGGGGTCGCCGTGGTCAACGCGCTGCGCGCCCTGGGGGTCGACCGCGCGCGGCTGAAATGGCCCAATGACGTGGTGGTGGACGACGGCGCGCGCCTGCGCAAGCTGGGCGGGATCCTGGTCGAGGGCGGCGGCGAGTACGGCGGGCCGGTGCGCGCGGTGATCGGCATCGGCCTCAACGTGCGGATGCCCGACGCCGCCGGCGCCCGGATCGACCAGCCCTGGATCGACCTGCAGGCCTTGTGCGACCCGCCGCCGCGCGACGCGATCGCCGCCGCGCTGCTCGGGGCGCTGCTGCCGGCGCTCTCCGCCTTCGACCGTGAAGGACTGGCGCCGGTGCTGCCGCGCTACGCGGCCTGCGACGTGCTGTGCGGCCGCGAGGTCCGGGTGCAGGCGGCGGACGGGCACCAGGACGGCATCGCGCTCGGCCTGGCGGCGGACGGCGCGCTGCGCGTGCGCACGCCTTGCGGCGAACGCGTCTTCCACGCCGGCGAGGCGAGCCTGCGCACGGTCGGGAGCGGGACGTGAGCGCGTGGGTGTTCGATCTGGGCAATTCGCGGCTCAAGTGCGCGCCGCTCGGCGAGGACGGGCGCCCGGGCGACGTACTGGCATTCGCCCACGATGGACGCGCGCTGGACGCCGGGTGGGAGCGCGCGCTGCCGATGCGGATCGAGGCCGCGCACGTGGCCAGCGTCGCCGCGCCCGCATTGCGGGTGGCGCTGCTCGAGGCGCTGTCGGCGCGCTGCGCGCGCATCGGGCTGGCGTCCACCCAGCGTGCCTGGGGCGGCGTGCGCATCGCCTACGCCGCGCCGGAGCGGCTCGGCGTGGACCGGTTCCTGGCGATGCTCGCCGCGCATTCGCGGGGCGGCGCGTGGCTGGTCGTCGGCGTGGGCACCGCGCTGACGATCGACCTGGTCGACGCGGACGGTCGTCACCACGGCGGCCGGATCGCGCCCTCGCCGGCGCTGATGCGCGAGGCGCTGCACGCGCGCGCGACGCAGCTGCCCCCTGTCGGCGGGCATTACCGCGAATTCGCGACTGACACCGACGATGCCCTGGCGTCGGGCTGCACCGGGGCCGCGCTGGCGCTGGTGACGTGCAGTGGCGAGGCCGCGGCGCAGCTGTGCGGACGCCCGGTGCCGGTGCTGCTGCACGGCGGCGGCGCCGACGCCCTGCGGCCGCACCTGCCCGATGCGGTGCATGCGCCCGCGCTGGTGCTCGAAGGCCTGGGCTGCTGGGCCCAGGTCGGGCGCACGCCCTAGAATCGGTCGATGTTCGCGCGCGCCCTCATCGTCCTGCTCCTGATCCTCAATCTCGGGGTCGCGCTGTGGTGGGCCACGCGCGAGGAGGCGGTGCCGGCGACGTCCGTCGCGCTGCCGGCGGGCGCCGAACCCCTGCAGCTGCTGGGCGAAGCGCCGCCACCGCCGGCCGGCGCAGCTGCGCGCCCGGCGGAGACGGCGTCGGCGCGCGCGTCGGTGCCTGTTCCGGTGGCCAGTGGCGCCGATGGGGCCCCGCCACCTGCCACGGTGTCGTCCGATCCTCCTGCGGTCGCCGGGTCCCTGCCCGCGGCGAGCCAGTGCCACGCGTTCGGCCCCTTCGATGATGCCCAGGCCGCCGCGCGCGCCGCGGCGGCGCTGCGGCCCGCCGTGCTGCGCGTGGCCACGCGCGAGGTGCGCGAGGCGCGCGGCGCGTCGCGCGGCTGGGATGTCCGGCTGCCCGGGCTGTCCGATCGCGCGGCCGCGGAGGCGATGGCGGCGCGCCTGACGGCGGCGGGATTCCGGGACCATTACCTGATGCCGGCCGATGCGGCGGGCCGGGTCGACATCGCGCTCGGGCGCTTCGGCGGCGAGGACGCGGCCCGGCGCCACCGCGCCGCGCTGCAGGCGGCGGGGTTCGAGGCGGTCGAGGCCCCGATCGGCGATGGCGGGCCGGTCCGGCACTGGGTCGACGTGGCCGCGGGTCCGGAGGCCGACCTGCCCGTGCTGCAGCAGGCCGCTGCCGCCACGCAGCGCGAGCGCATCGAGTGCGACCGGTTCGCGGCAGCGGGGCGCTGAACCGCTTGGGCTAGAATGCCGCCGTCCGGCCGCGCCGGCCCGTTGCCGCTTTAGCTCAGCTGGTAGAGCAACCGCCTTGTAAGCGGTAGGTCGTCCGTTCGAATCGGACAAGCGGCACCAGCGCCGGACCTGCCCCTCGCACATGGAATCCGCGCCGGCGCATGGCGCGCCGCGGCCCGGGCCCGTGGCCGGATGTTGCGCCGCGCCACCGCGCCGCAGCGACGCATCGCTAGACTGCGGGCCCGATCCACCCAGGAGCGCTGCCCGATGCCACGACGCTATCCCCCGGTCTCGATCTTCGGCGTGCCGACCGACGTCGGCGCAGGCACGCGCGGCGCTTCGATGGGGCCCGAAGCGCTGCGGGTCGCGGGCCTGGGCGAGGCGCTCTCCGCGCGCGGCGTCGACGTGGCCGACGCCGGCGACGTGGTCGGGCCCAAGAACCCGTGGCGCGGACCTGAGGCGGGCTATCGCCATCTCGACGAAGTGGTGGCCTGGAACCGAGGCGTGTTCGAGACGGCGTCGGCGATCCTGCGCGACGGCCGGATGCCCGTGATGCTCGGCGGCGACCACTGCCTGGCGATCGGCTCGATCGCCGCGGTCGCCCGGCACTGCCGCGAGGCCGGCAAGCCCCTGCGCGTGCTGTGGCTGGATGCGCACACCGATTTCAACACCAGCACGATCACGCCCTCGGGCAACGTCCACGGCATGCCGGTGGCGTGCCTGTGCGGGATCGGGCCCGAAGCCCTGACCGGCATCGGCGGGCACGTGCCGGCGATCGTGCCGGCGCAGGTGCGCCAGCTCGGCATCCGTTCGGTCGACCAGGACGAGAAGCGCCTGGTCAAGGAGCACCGCCTCGACATCTACGACATGCGCTACATCGACGAGGTCGGGATGAAGCGGGCGATGGAGCAGGCACTGCAGGACCTCGCGCCCGGCACCCACCTGCACGTGAGCTTCGATGTCGATATCCTCGATCCGACGATCGCGCCGGGAACCGGGACCCCGATCCCCGGCGGCGTGAACTATCGCGAGGCGCAGCTGATCATGGAGATGATCGCCGACACCGGGCTGCTGGGCTCGCTGGACATCGTCGAGGTGAACCCGGCGCTGGACGCGCGCAACGCCACCGCCGAGCTGGCCGTCGACCTGGTGGAAAGCCTGTTCGGCAAGTCGACGCTGATGCGCGATTGAGGCCGGCGTTGACGCTCCATGCACATGGATGAACGGCGCGCAGGCGTGGAATCCGGGCGCGATCGCGGCAACGGGGCATTCAACGCGGCGTTCACGCGGGCGGCGGTCTGATGTCTCCCGACGGGCGCGGACTCCCGCGACCGCATCGACGAGACCCGAGGAGAAACCAGATGAAGCGTTTGATGGCCATGATGCTGCTTGCCATGTTTTCGGTCGGCATGCTGTCGGCGTGCAACACGACCAAGGGCTTCGGCCAGGATGTCGAGAAGGTCGGCGACAAGATCGAGGGCGCGGCCGAAGACACCGGCGGCACCGATCCGAACTGATCGACGACGCCAGTCGTAGCGAAGAAGCCGGCGCAAGCCGGCTTTTTCGTTGCGGCCGGTGGCGATCCGCACGCAGGCCGACGCTGCCATCGATCGTGCGCCCGGCCTACAGCTGAACGTGCGCGCCCCGCCAGTCAGGCTTGTGATCGGCGACTTACGAAAACTTGATGCGACCGTGATGGTGCGGAGCCGATGATCGATTCATCGATGCGCAGACAGCCATTGCGCAGCGATGACATTCCCACATTTCTTCAAGGATTCGAGCCATGAACAAAGACATCATTGCCGGCAAGTGGACCCAGCTCAAGGGTCAGGCCCAGGCCAAGTGGGGCGACCTGACCGACGACGTGTTCGATGTTGCCGAGGGCGACAGCAAGTACCTCGCCGGCAAGCTGCAGGAGCGCTACGGCTGGGAGCGCGAGCGCGCCGAGCAGGAAGTGCGCGATTTCGAGAAGACCCTCAACTGATCCGCACGCGCCTGCGATACGTGGGAGGCTGCCTACAGCTCTCCCACGCGCAGGCGGTACTGCGATGCACACCCAGGGGTGTGCGAGGCAAGAGGCCGGCATCGCCGGCCTCTTTTTTGTTGTCCTACCGGACACCCGCTCTGCTGTCGCGCGGGGACATAGCGCTGGAATGCCCCTCCTCGCCAGGACTCGCGCATACGCATTTGCGGGCCGAGCCGGGTGGGCGCCGCGCTCAGCGCCACCGGCCCGGCGGATCGGGGACGAATGCGCCCGGGAACGGCTGGGGCCGCCGCGCTCCGGGATCGCGCCATCCATGCGGCAGGATGCCGCGTGCCGCCAGCGCATCGGGCGCGTCGTAGCGCAGCTGGCTGACCTGCACGGGATGCCGGCTGGCGCGCACGAACGAGGTCTGTCCCGCAGGTGACCATTCGCGTGCGCCGTGGCCCGTTCCGATCTGCTGGCGCGCTTGCCCATGACCTGTCGCGTGATCTGCCGCGCCGCGCTCGGCGGCGCTCGACTCCGGACGGGCCGCGGACGCGTCAGCGTCGCGGTCCGCGTACAGGCCAGGCCGGTCGCTGTTGCGTACGACAGGCGGCGCCGGGGCGGACGGCGCCGCGACGGGCGCCTCGTCGCTCCATCCGCGCTCGCGGAACACCGCCACCCCGATCGTTCCGACGTTGCCGGGGCGGCCGGTGCGCGCCGCATAGCTGTCATCGACCGCGGTGAAGACGAACGCGGCCACATCCGCGTGCGACTTGCGCCAGCCGTTGATCTCCGCGCTCTGCCAGGGCGCGAGCACGTAGCCGGTCTGCGCCGGGTGCGCGGTCTGGCCGGTGACGGCGTTGACGCCGTCGATCGACAGCACCACCAGCATGCGTTCGCCGCTGGTGTTGGTCAGGCGCACGCCGTAGCGATGCCCCGGGGCGCCGGCGATCCACGATTCGCCGTCGAAGGGCAGGGCAGGCAGCCAGCGATCGCGGTCGCGATCGACGATGGCCACGCGCACCAGCGGGTCGGCGGCGGCGGGCAGGGCGGTCGCCCACAGGGCGAGGAGCAGCAGGGGGACGATGGAGCGTCGCATGGCGCAGGTCTCGTGAATGGGACCACGCGGCGAACGTCTGGCGGCCGGCAGCGGGGTTGCGGCGAGGGCGCGCGCGGCAGCGGTTAAACTTCCTGTCCACCTCCGCAGTCGCCTCCGGTGCCCACGCAATGCCCGCACGTCCCACCCGCGTCCTGACCGGCATCACCACGTCCGGGACCCCGCACCTGGGCAACTACGTCGGGGCGGTGCGGCCGGCGATCGCCGCCAGCCGCGATCCCGGCAGCGAGAGCTTCTATTTCCTGGCCGACCTGCACAGCCTGATCAAGGCGCAGGATCCCGCGCGCACCCAGCGCTCGACGCTGGAAATCGCCGCGACCTGGCTGGCGGCGGGGCTGGAGCCGGACCGGGTGTGGTTCTACCGCCAGAGCGACATCCCCGAGATCACCGAGCTGACCTGGCTGCTGACCTGCGTCGCCGGCAAGGGCATCCTCAACCGCGCCCACGCGTACAAGGCCGCGGTCGACCGCAACCGCGCCGAGGGCGAGGACGACGACAGCGGCGTGACCGCCGGACTGTTCATGTACCCGGTGCTGATGGCTGCCGACATCCTGATCTTCGACGCCGACAAGGTGCCGGTGGGCCGCGACCAGGTGCAGCACATCGAGATGGCGCGCGACTTCGGCCAGCGTTTCAACCACGTCTACGGGCGCGAGTGGTTCGCGCTGCCCGAGGCGGTCGTGGAGGCGCACGTGGCCACGCTGCCGGGCCTGGACGGGCGCAAGATGAGCAAGAGCTACGACAACACCATCCCGCTGTTCGTGCCGCCGGCCGAACTGCGGCGACTGGTGTTCTCGATCGTCACCGACTCGCGCGCGCCGGGCGAGCCCAAGCCGGTCGAGGGTTCGGCGCTGTACGAGCTGTATCGCGCCTTCGCGTCGGCCGACGAGAGCGCCGCCTTCGCCCAGGCCTTCGCCGACGGCATCGCCTGGGGCGAGGCCAAGCAGCGCCTGGCCGACCTGCTGGAGCGCGAGATCGCGCCGCTGCGCGAGCGCTACCTGGACCTGGTGGCACGCCCGGGCGACATCGAGGACATCCTGCGCGACGGCGCCCGCCGCCTGCGCGAACGCCACGCCACGCCGCTGATGGCGCAGCTGCGCGAGGCGGTGGGGTTGCGCGACCTGTCGCAGGTGCGGCTCGGGGCTTCGGCGTCCGCCGCCCCCGACGCATCGGGGGCGACGGCGAAACCGCCGCTGGCGACGTTCAAGCAGTACCGCGAGGCCGATGGGCGGTTCTACTTCAAGCTGGTGGAAGGCGAGCGCGTGCTGCTGCAGAGCCATGCCTTCGACGCGCCGCGCGAGGCGGGGCAGGCGATCGCGGCGCTGCGCCGCGGCGACGTGCCGCTGGCCGAGGCCCCGGCCGACCTCGTCGAGGGCGTCGCCGAGTCCGACGTGCGCGCGGCGCTGGACGCGATCGCGGCCGCCGACGCGGCAAAGGCCGCGAAGGCATCGACATGAATCCGCTGGTCGAGCTCAACCTCACCCTGATCCTGTTCCTGCCCTGGTTCGCGATCCTCGCCACGCTGTACTGCTGGTTTCCGCGCCAGCCGCGCGGCGCGGCGCGCGTGGCCTACGACGTGGCGACGCTGGCGCTGTCGGTGGGCGCGTTCCTGTGGAGCGTGTACTGGTCGGTGGACAATGCCGATACGCAGTACGGCCGGCTGTGGCCGCAGATCCTCGCCACCGCGCTCGGCTACGGCGTGTTCCTGGGCGTGCTCGGGCTCGCCTTCCTCGTCCGTCGCCGCGTGCTGCGCCCGCGGGACTGAGGCCGCCGGGGCGTCGCGCCGGACGGTCGACCGCGGCCCCGGCATCGGCGACACTGCGGGCCGGGCATGCGACGGAGACGCACGATGGCGCAGGACGACGGCATCACGCTCATCGACACCGGCTACCTGCGGCCGCGGCTGTGCGCGGCGTACCTCGTGCATGGCGAGGGCGGTCGCGCGGCGCTGGTCGACTGCGGCACCGCGCCCTGCGCGCCGCGGGTGCTGGAGGCCATCGATGCCGCGGGCGTCGCGCGCGACACGATCGACTGGGTGCTGGTCACCCACGTGCACCTGGACCACGCCGGCGGCGCCGGCCCGCTGATGCAGGCGCTGCCGGGCGCGCGGCTGGTGGTGCATCCGCGCGGCGCACCGCACATGATCGACCCCTCGCGCCTGATCGAAGGCGCGCGTCGCGTGTACGGCGAGGCGATGTTCGCGCGCGACCATGCCGGCATGCTGCCGGTGGACGCAGCGCGGGTGGTGGCGGCCGCCGACGGCCACGTCGTGCCGCTGGCCGGGCGTCCGCTGCGCTGCACCGATACCCCGGGCCATGCGCTGCACCACTACAGCGTGTGGGACGCGGCCACGCGCAGCTGGATCGCCGGCGACGCGTTCGGCCTGAGCTATCGCGAACTGGACACGGCGCGCGGCGCGTTCGCCGTGCCCACCACCTCGCCGGTCCAGTTCGATCCGGAGCAGATGAAGGCGTCGATCCGCCGGATGGTGTCCGAAGGTCCGGCGGCGATCCGGGTGGCGCACTACGGCATCGTGACCGAATGCGCGCGCCTGGCCGACGACCTGGTCGCGCGCGTCGATGCGATGGTGGCGATCGCGCGCGGGGTGGAGGATGCCGAGGCGCGCCATGCCCGGATCGTCGACGGCCTGACCATGCTCTACGTCGAGGCTGCGGCCGAGCACGGCATCGACGAACCCGCGCAGGCGGTGGCCGCGGTGCTGGGCGGCGACATCGAGATCAACGCGCAGGGCCTGGGCGTGTGGCTGGACCGGATCGCGAAGACGCGCGGCGACTGATGGTCGGACCGCGAGCGCACCGCGTGCCCGCGTCTGGCGGCATCCGCCACGCCACGCGGTCATGTCGTGTGGCGGGTTGCCTACGGACCGCTGCTCCGGATCCCGCCGATGCCGTCTGCCACGCCACCGCCATCGCCGGACGCGCCGGAATGAAGACGGGCTTCAGTCCCAGCGGTTGAGGTGCGGTCCGAACGGCTTGCGCTGCTGGCGCACCACGCAGAAGCGGTGGCCGCTGGGCGCTTCCATCACCACCCAGGTGTGCACCTGCTCGAGCCTGCGCGCGCCCAGGGCGACGAGGCGCTCGACCTCGGCCTCGACGTCGTCGGTCTCGATGTCCAGGTGGATGCGCGAGGGATGGGACACCTTCTGCAGCAGCAGGATCGGCTCGTCGGCGGCGGTGTCGAGCTTGGCGTACTTGCCGTCGCCGTCCTCGTCCAGCGTCTCGACGCGCTTGCCCAGCGCGCGGCTCCAGAATTCGACGTGCGGGGCGAGGTCCCCGGTTTCGCAGTCGAGCACGAAGCTGCACAGGCGGCTGTGGTGGGGCATGGCGTCCTCCGGTCGGTCAGCAGGGCGGGGCGGCCGGCGCGCCGAACTGCAGCAGCGTGCCGTCAGGATCGTGGATGCCGAATTCGCGCATGCCGTAGGCGAACGTCTCCGGCGGATAGGACACGCGCGCGTGGCCCTCGAGCGTCGCCCACAGCGCGTCGACGGCCGCCGCATCGGCAAGCCGCACGTACAGCGAAACCGTCGCTGCGCCGGCCGCCGGCTGCGTGTGCGTGGTCGCCAGCATCAGTTCGACGCCGTCGCGCGCCACGCTCGCCCAGCCGTCGGCGTCGCTGCGGCGGAGCAGCGAGAAGCCGAGCGGCCCGCAGTAGAACGCCAGCGCGCGGTCCAGGTCGGGCGTGCGCAGCATCGGGACCACGGCGCGGAACGTCGGGCCGGGCATGCGCCTACTCCGGCAGCGCCAGGTCGTCCAGCAGCGCCTTGAGGAAACGCGCGGCCTCGCCACCGGTGCAGGCGCGGTGGTCGAACGTGAGCGAGATCGGGATGACCCGGCGCGATTCGAAGCCGCCCACCACCGGCACCATCTGGTGGCGGCCGCGGCCGGCGGCGACGATCGCCACGCTCGGCGGCACCACCACCGGGGTGGCGTAGCGGCCGGCGAACATGCCGAAGTTCGACAGCGAGATGGTGTGGCCGGTCAGTTCGGACGCGGGAATGCTGCGATCCTCGACCTGGGCGCGGAGCCGCTCGACGCCTTCGCGGATGCCGCGGGCGTCGAGTAGGTCGGCATTGCGCAGCGCGGGCACGAACAGGCCGTCGGCGGTGTCGACCGCGAGCCCGAGGTCGACGTGCGGGTGCAGGGTACGGGTGAGCGTGTCGCCGTCGAACCAGGCGTTGAGCGCGGGCACCGTGCGCGCGGCGACGCAGATCGCGCGCACCAGGCGCGCGGTCATGTCGTTGCCGGGTCGCCAGGACTGGATGTCGCCATCGTCCACCAGGGTGGTCGGCACCACCTTCGCGTGCGCGTCGGCCATCACCCGGGCCATGTTGCGGCGGACGCCGCGCAGGGGCTCGGGCTGGCCGCTCGCGGCGACGGTCGGCGGACGGGTGCGCATCGGCTTCCCCGTGGCCGACAGCGCGGTGCGCTCATCGGGACTGCGGCGCGAACCGCCGTCCGCGCGCGATTCGCCGCCCTCGCGTGCCGCGCCCGCGGCGCGCGTCTGCCCGGCCGCAGCGCCCGTGGACGCCGAGGCCGTCCCGTCCGCGGCCGCCTGCTTCACGTCGGCCATGGTCACCACGCCGTCGGCGCCGCTACCGCGCACGCGCGAGATGTCGACCTTCAGCTTGCGCGCCAGCGCGCGCACCGCGGGCATCGCGCGCACGCCGCCGGACGCCACGGCCGCCTCGGCGTGCACCTGGTCGGAGGCCTGCATCGCGCCGACGACGGTACCGCTGTCGGCGCGCTCGCCGTCGCCCGGCTCGGACTTCTGTT
This sequence comes from Luteimonas rhizosphaericola, assembly GCF_029888045.1. Classification (GTDB taxonomy): domain Bacteria; phylum Pseudomonadota; class Gammaproteobacteria; order Xanthomonadales; family Xanthomonadaceae; genus Luteimonas; species Luteimonas rhizosphaericola. Next base: position 464,152 of record NZ_JARXRN010000028.1, read on the forward strand.
CCGGCGGCGACCCGCCGGTCTGTTCGATCGCCCCGCCCTCGGTGGAGGCCACCACGCGGTCGTCCGGCGCCGGATCCTGGCTGCCCACGCCCTTGCGCGGCGGCGCGCCGTGGTGGTGGCCGGTGTCCTGGCCTTCCGCGCGCTGCGGCTGCGAGGCGTCGAGTTCGAACTCGGCCAGCATCGCACCGGTGGTGATCACGTCGCCGGCGGCGCCGGCCAGCTTCAGCACCTTGCCCGACACCGGCGACGGGACGTCGACCACCGCCTTGGCGGTCTCCATCGACACGAGGTTGTCGTCGAGGCGGATGGTGTCGCCCTCGCGCACGTACCACTCGACGATGGTGGCGTCGGGCAGGCCCTCGCCGAGGTCGGGAAGCAGGAAGGTCTTGGTGTTCGCCATGTGGTGATTCCGTCGGGCGGGCGATGCCGCCATGTCCATGTGGAGTGACGCGCCGTCCGCCGTCGTGTCGCGTCCGGTGTGCTCGGCCCCCGCGGAGGCGCTACGAATTCGCCACGGTGCGCTTCGCCGCCGCGACCACCTTGTCGACGCTGGGCATGTACTTCATCTCCAGCCGGAACAGCGGCATGTGGGTGTCGTAACCGGTGACGCGTTCGACCGGCGCCACCAGGTCGTACATCGAGTGCTCGGCCAGGCGCGCGGCGATCTCGGCGCCGAAGCCGGCGGTGCGCGGCGCCTCGTGCACGATCACGCAGCGGCCGGTCTTGGCCACCGATTCGGCGATGGTGGCGAAATCCAGCGGCTTGAGCGTGGCCACGTCGATGACCTCGGCGCTGATGCCCTCTTCGGCGAGGCGCTCGGCCGCCTCCAAGGTCTCCTTCACCTGCGCGCCCCAGGTGACCAGGGTGACGTCGCTGCCGTCGCGCAGCACGTAGCACACGTCCAGCGGCAGCGCCTCGCCGTCGTCTGGCACCAGCTCCTTGTACTGCCGGTAGATGCGCTTGGGCTCGAAGTAGATCACCGGGTCCGGTTCGCGGATCGCCGCCAGCAGCAGGCCGTAGGCGCGCGCGGGCGAGGAGGGCAGCACCACGCGCAGGCCCGGCACGTTGGTGAACATCGCCTCGTTGGCTTCGCTGTGGTGCTCGGGGGCGCGGATGCCGCCGCCCCAGGGCACGCGCAGCACCATCGGGCAGGTCAGCCGCCCGCGCGTGCGGTACCGGAAGCGCGCGGCATGGCAGATGATGTGGTCGAGCATCGGGTAGATGAAGCCGTCGAACTGGGCCTCGGCCACCGGCTTCATGCCCATCGCGGCCATGCCGACGGTGAGCCCGGCGATGGTGGTTTCGTCGAGCGGCGTATCGAGCACGCGCATCGGCCCGAACTGCTGCTGCAGCCCGGCGGTGGCGCGGAACACGCCACCGTTGACGCCCACGTCCTCGCCCAGCACCACCACCGAGTCGTCATGGCGCATTTCCCAGGCCAGCGCCTGGGTGACGGCCTCGATCAGGGTGATGGCCTTGCCGGCCGGCGCGTCGGCGGGGTCGATCTTCGAGCGGTCCACGGCGGTCTTCATGCGCGACCCTCCAGCGCCAGCAGCTGCGCGCGCTGTTCGAGGATGTCCGGCGGCAGGTCGGCGTAGAGATAGTCGAACATCACCTCGGGCGGCTGGGTCTTCGTGTCGAGGTAGGCGTCGATCTCGATGTCGACCAGGCGCGCGCATTCGGCCAGCCAGTCCTTCTCCCGGGCCTCGTCCCACAGCCCCTGCCCGCCGAGCCAGGTGCGCAGGCGCGTCACCGGGTCGCGCGTCCAGGCCTCCTTCACCTCGGCCTCGTCGCGGTAGCGGCGCGCGTCGTCGGCGGTGGTGTGGTCGTGCAGGCGGTAGGTCATGAACTCGATCACGCTGCCGCCTTCGCCGGCGCGCGCGCGCTCCATGGCGCGGCGCATGCCTTCGAGCACGGCGAACAGGTCGTTGCCGTCCACCTGCAGGCAGTGCAGGCCGCCGGCCAGGCCCTTCTGCGCCAGCGTCTGCGCGCCGGTCTGCGCGCTGCGCGGCACCGAGATCGCCCAGCCGTTGTTGATGATGCACTGGACGAAGGGCAGGGTGTACGCACCGGCCGCGTTGATCGCCGCGTAGGTGTCGGTCTTGGAACTGCCGCCGTCGCCGCAGCAGGTGACGGCCACGCGCGGTTCGCCGCGCAGCTTGAACGCCAGCGCGGCGCCGGCCGCGTGCAGGCACTGGGTGGCGATCGGCACCGCCCACGGGAAATCGTGGCGCGCGTTCTGGAAATCGTTGCCGCGCTCGTCGCCGCCCCAGTACATCAGGATCTCGCGCAGGCGCACGCCGCGCAGGATCTGCGCGCCGTACTCGCGATAGCTGGGCGCCAGCACGTCCTCGGGGCGCATCGTCGCGCCGATGCCGATCTGGGTGGCCTCGTGGCCGAGGCACGGTGCGTAGGTGCCGAGCTTGCCGGTGCGCTGCAGGGCGACCGCCTTGCCGTCGAAGGCGCGCAGGAACAGCATCTGCTTGAACAGCGCCAGCACCTCGTCCGGCGGTGGCGCCGTGGCCGGCAGGTCCGCGACCATGCGGCCGTCGGCATCCAGGTACTGCAGGTATTCGATCTCGAAGCTCGCGGCAACGCGCATGCACGGCCATCCGGTCGTCGTCGGACCGACGATGATAAGGTTTCTCCGGTAAGGATCTGTTGCGCAGCGCGTCATGCGCGCGGCCGCCGTGCGTGGCTGCGTGGGTGCGCGTGTCGGCGCCTGCGGCCGTGCGCCGCGTCCGGTGCGCGGCACGCCTCCCGCCGCCTGCTGCCGGCCCCGGCCCCGCGCCGGATGACGGAGAACCCGGGCCGGACGGCCCGGGTTCCGTGCGCGCGCGCCGGCTGCGTGCTGCCGGCCTAGGGCGTGACGTTCGCGCGCAGCGAGACGCGCGCGAAGGCACGCACGCCCGAGACCCGCACGAACCAGGTCCCCGGGGCCGGCGTCGCGATCGCCACCGTCTCGTTGTTGCCCGGGCGCTGCGAGCGGCCGTCGAAGTCGTCGGGCGTCGGCAGGCGCTCGTGGGCCAGGTGCACGCTCACGTCGCCGCTGCCGCCGTAACTGAGCACGCGCAGGCCGCTGGCACCCACGGGCACCTCGATGCGGTAGAGCAGTTCGTCGCCGGCCGCGCCCGAGAGCCCGCCGACCGTGACGCCGTCCTGCAGCCACGGAATGCCGGCGAACGGATCCTCCACCAGGACCGCCGCACCCGCCTCGTTGTTGCCGGTGTCCGGATCCTCGGTCTGCGCGGTGGCGGCGGCGGCCAGTGCGATCTCGCGGCCTTCCGCATCCGCCGGCGCGGTCGCGGTCAGCGCGAACACCGCCTCGTCGCCGGCCGCCAGCGCCTGCGCGTTGCAGGCCATCGTGGTGGTGCCGTCCTCGACCAGCGGCGCCTCGCAGCTCCAGCCCGCCGGCACGGCCACGGCCACGTCGCCCAGTGCGGCGTCGAACACGAAGCCGGCGCCCGGGAAGTCGGCCCCGTCCGGCCCGCCATTGGCGACCACCGCCGCGAACTCCATCGCCGCGCCGGGCGCGACCGTCGGCGCCAGCGCCTCGAGCGTCACCGACACGTCGGCGAAGCGCACCGCCGCCATCCGCACCAGCAGCAGCGCGGGGTCGTGGTCGGACAGCCGCGCCGGGCTGTCGGCCTCGTTGCGCGCGACCTCGGGCAGGTCGGCGTTGATGCGCGCATGGCTCAGCTCGAGCCCCGCGACCAGCGGCGAGTCGAACAGCGCATCGTTGACCAGCACGTGGTCGAGCGACTGCGCCTGGTAGTCGAACACGAACGAATAGCGCTCGTCCGCATCGGCCAGCAGGGTCAGGTTGTGCAGGTTCGGCTCCACGCGATCGACGCCGTCGCCGTCCACGGCGGTCTGCGCATCCGGCGCGGGCAGGCCGGTGACCGTGCCCATCGCGTCCACCAGCCCGTCGTTGAACTCGAACGCGTTGAAATCGCCCATCACCACCAGGTTGCGGGCCGGGTCGCCGGTCTGCAGGTCCTGCACCAGGTCGGCGAGGAAGTCCGCCTGCGCCTGGCGCTTGGCGCGCACGCGCTGGCCCTGGGTCAGCCAGCCGCTGCTGCCGGACTCGTCGCTGTCGACGTCGTTGAGCGAACGCTGGTGGACGACGATCGCGGTGACCGGCCAGCTGCGGCCGTCATTGAAGTGGACCACGCCCTCGAGCGACAGCGGCGGGCGGTCGTTGAGCAGGCTGGTGCTGCCGTCCGGGTTGTCCAGGACCTCGGCGGCACCATGCTGGCGCACGTCGAGCACCTCGACCCGCGGCGTGCCGGCCGCCACCTCCGCGCTCCTCACCAGGAAGCCGACGTCGATGCCGCCGACGTCGTTGCCCTCCAGCAGGTGCGCGGTGTAGCCCGGATCCGCGCCGCCGGCCGCGACCGCATCGGCATTGATGCGTTCGGCCAGGCGCTGCAGCACGGCCAGGTTCTCGACCTCGACCACGCCGACCACGTCGGGCGCGTGCAGGTAGCCGCGGATCGCCAGCGAGGCCTTGCCGAGGCGGCGTTCGAAGGCTTCGGTGGACAGCACCGGTTCGCCGATCGCCGGGTCGTTGACGTCGTCGAAGAAGCGCTCCAGGTTCCAGGTCGCGAGCGTGGCGTCGTCCGCGGTCGGCGCGCGCGCCGGCGCCGGCAGCCCGGTGGCGCTGCAGTCGACGTTGAGCGCCCCGTCCGGATACACGGTGTAGCGGCGGAAGGTGTAGTCCAGCGGGCCGACCAGGCTCGCATCGACGATCAGGCAGCCGGCGGCGACGTTGGCGGCCGGTGCGCCGATCGTGGTGCTGTTGACCGCGATCAGCTCCGGGTTGAAGTCCCAGCGCGGGATGTCGGTGGCGCCGGTGCCGAGCGGATCGGGGTTGGGCACCGGGATGCCGGGCTCGCGGAACGGGCGCGCCTGGCCGGTGACCACCACCGCGAAGCGGCCGTTGCTGGTGGCGGTGGCCTGGGCTTCGTTGACGTTGCCGCCAGTGGGCGCGACCACCGTGGCGCTGGGCACCACGACGCGCATCGCCTCCAGCGGTTCGAGCTGGTCGAGGCCGTCGGCCGGATTCGGCAGATCGAGTGTCAGCGCCACCGGCGCCGGCAGCGCATGGCCGCCCGACAGCGCGGTCACGCTCGCGTTCACCAGTTCGGTCAGCGGCAGCTGGTGCGGATCGGCCGCGGGAACGTATTCGTCCACCGTGCCCTGCACCAGCACCCGGTTGCCGACCGCGGCCGCGTCGGGCGGCGTGGTCGAGGTGAACACGAACACGCCTTCGGACGTCGCGGGATTGCCGTCGTCCTCGCCATCGGGCGTCTGCAGGAAGAAACCGTTGTTCTTGCGCGCGGTGACGATGCCGGTGGTGGCCACCGCCATGCCGTTGTACGGCGATAGCTGCCCGGCGCCCTGGATCGCGGAGATCGCGACGGTTTCGACGTCGTCGTTGAGGATCGTGCCGGTCGCCTGCGCGTCGGCGAGTTCCGCGCCGACCGCGCCGGACAGGTCGACGAAGAAGATCTCGTCAGCCTCGGTCGCGGTATCGCCGACCACATCCACGCCAATCGTGACCGAGGTCGAGCCTTCGGCGATCGTCGCGGTGCCGCCGGCGGCGATGTAGTCGCCGTCGGCGACCGTGGCGGTGCCGTCGGCGGTGGCCCAGGCGACGCTCACGCCACCCGCGCCGGCGGGTTGGTTGAGCTGCACGGTGAAGAAGAACGGCGTGGTGCCGCTGTCGCCTTCGGCCGCGGCGGTGTCGGCGATACTGGCGTAGACGATGCCGCCGCCGGCGCAGGGCGCGGGGATCGAGGCACGATTGCGCGGCGCGGGCGCGGCGCTGGAGAAGTCGGCGGCGTTGTCGTCGCTGTCGGTGCAGCCGCCGTCGGCGCGGAACGCGGCGCTGGCATTGTTGAGCGCCGGCGCGGCGCCGCCGCCTTCGAAGAAGTTGGCGCCGCCGAAGCCGACCAGGTCGACGATCAGCGCCAGCTGCGCCGGCGTGCACGGGGTGCTGCCGCCGTTGCATCCGAGCGAGGTGGTGGATTCGACCAGCGCCACCTTGCCCGCGCTGCCGGACATGTTGATGGTGCCGGTGGCGTCGGCCGCCGGCAGCGGCGCGCCGTTGCTGCCGCCCGCCAGCGCCACGAGGAAATACTGGCCGGGTTCGAGCGTGGCCGCGGGCAGCACCAGGATCTGGCTGCTGCCGGCGCCGAAGTTGCCGGTGCCGGTGGCGCTCGCGTACTGCACCGACAGGCCGTCGAGCGACGCCGCCTCGGTCCCGCGGTTGAACAGCTCGACGTAATCCTGCGTGTACGGCGCGCCGCTGTTGCCGCCGCCGCCGTAGACCTGGCTGACCACGACCTGCGCCTGCGCGGTCGCGGCGCAGAGGCCGGAGATAAGGACCAGGGCCGGCAACAGCCGGCGGACGAGGCGAATGCCCACTGCACGCTCCTGTGTGTCAGTCCGCTCGGACTGGGTGGCCGGCCCCCCTGCCAGGGGCCGATTGTGCACCGGTCCGGTGTCGGTTGCATGACGCCGCGGCGCGATGCGTTTACCCTCGTGCGATGGGCATCGAAGACAATGAACGGCCGCTCGAGGAAGGCATCCACACCGACCTCGACGGCAGGATCACCTACGGCGGCTACCTGCGGCTGGACCTTCTGCTGGGGGCGCAGCAACCGCTGTCGTCGCCGCCGCACCACGACGAGATGCTGTTCATCGTCCAGCACCAGGTCTCGGAGCTGTGGCTGAAACTGGCAATCCACGAGCTGTCGGCGGCGATCGGTTTCCTGCGCCGCGACCAGGTGTGGCAATGCCAGAAGGTGATCGCGCGCTGCAAGCAGGTGCTGCGCCAGCTGACCGAGCAATGGTCGGTGCTGGAGACGCTCACGCCGTCGGAGTACATGGAGTTCCGCGACGTGCTGGGCCCGTCGTCGGGCTTCCAGTCGCTGCAGTACCGCACGCTCGAGTTCCTGATGGGCAACAAGAACGCGGGCATGCTCAAGGTATTCGCGCACGATCCGGCCGGCCAGGCCGGCCTGCGCGACGTGCTCGAGGCGCCGGGGCTGTACGACGAGTTCCTGATGTATCTCGCGCGTTGGGGCCACGCCATCCCCGAACACCACCTGCGGCGCGACTGGACCCGTCCGCACGTGCGCGACGAGGCGCTGCTGCCGGTGTTCGAGGCGATCTACGAGAACACGGCCCGCTACTGGCGCGAGTACGCGCTGGCCGAGGACCTGGTGGACCTGGAGACGCAGTTCCAGCTGTGGCGCTTCCGCCACATGCGCACGGTGATGCGGATCATCGGCTTCAAGCGCGGCACGGGCGGTTCGTCCGGCGTGGGTTTCCTCAAGCAGGCGCTGGAGCTGACCTTCTTCCCGGAACTGTTCGACGTGCGCACCCAGATCGGCCCGGGACGCTGACGCGCGTGGCGCACGACTGCGTCGGCGCGCTGCTGGTCCGGGACGCCCGCGTGCTGCTCGGCCTGCGCGCCCCGGACGCGGCGTGGCTGGCCGATGCCTGGGACATCTTCGGCGGCCACGTCGAAGCGGGCGAGACGCCGGAGGACGCGCTGCGGCGCGAGCTGCGCGAGGAACTGGGCATCGAGGCCGGCGTGCTCGAGCCGATGGGCGAGATGGCCGGCGAATCGCCCGAACCGTGGCGGCTGCGCGTGTATCGCGTGCGTGCGTGGACCGGCACGCCGCAGGCGCATCGCGCGGGCGGCCACGTGGCGATGCACTGGTGCACGCACGACCAGGCGCGCGAGCGGCTGCTCCCCGCGCATCCGGGCTTCGACCGCCTGCTCGCGGCCGCATTCGCGCCGGGCGCTGCTAGCATCGGGGCCGGTCCAGACCTTGATCCGGGGAGTGCCAGATGAATCCAGCCCACGACGCCGCGGCGCCGAAATCCACCGTCGTCACCCGCATGCTCGATGCGATCGAACGCGTCGGCAACCGGTTGCCCGATCCGGCGGTGCTGTTCCTGCTGCTGATGCTGGCGGTGTGGGCGGTGTCGGCGCTGCTGTCGGGGGTGCAGTTCAGCGAGATCGACCCACGCACGGTCAACGCCGAGAATCCGGGCGGCACGCCGATCCAGGTGGTGAACCTGCTCTCGGGAACCAGCCTGACCGGCTTCATGGCGCAGATGGTGCAGACCTTCGTCACCTTCCCGCCGCTGGGCGTGGTGCTGGTGGCGATGCTGGGACTGGGCGTGGCCGAGCACACCGGCTTCATCAGCGCCGGCCTGCGCTCGCTGCTCGCGTTCACGCCGCGCAGCCTGCTCACGCCGATGCTGATCGCGGTCGGCATCCTCAGCCACGTCGCGGTGGACGCCGGCTACGTGCTGGTGATCCCGCTGGGCGCGGTGATCTTCTATGCCGCCGGGCGCCATCCGCTGGCGGGCATCGCGGCGGCGTTCGCGGGCGTGTCGGGCGGCTTCAGCGCGACCATGTTCGTGCCCTCCAGCCTGGATCCGCTGCTCGCCGGGCTGACACAGGCCTCCGCGCACCTGCTCGACCCGGCGGTGCAGGTCAATCCGCTCAACAACTACTACTTCACCACCGCCTCGGCAGTGCTGGTGATCGGGCTGGGCTGGTTCCTGACCGACCGCGTGATCGAGCCGCGCCTGCGTGGCACTGCGGTCGATGGCGATCCGTCGGCGATGCCGGTGCTCGATCCGCTGACGCCGGGCGAACGCCGCGGACTGACGGCCGCGGTGCTGGCGATGCTGGCCACGCTGGCGCTGTTCGCGGTGACGCTGTGGCTGCCGGGCACGCCTTGGGCCGCGCCCGCCGACCAGGTGCCGCCGGCCACGCACCCGCTGCTCGCGCCCGCCGCGCCGCTGATGCGTTCGATCGTGCCGCTGATCCTGATCTTCTTCCTGGTGCCGGGCGTGGTGTACGGCTATGTCGCCGGCACCGTGAAGAGCCACCGCGACATCGTCCAGGGCATGAGCAAGGCGATGGCGGGGATGGGCTACTACATCGTGATGGCGTTCTTCTGCGCGCAGTTCATCTTCGCTTTCGGCCAGAGCAACCTCGGCGCGCTGCTGGCGATCAAGGGCGCGAACGTGCTGCAGGCGATGGGGCTGCACACCAGCGTGACCCTGGTCGGCATCGTGCTGCTGTCGGGCTTCGTCAACCTGCTGATCGGCTCGGCCTCGGCCAAGTGGGCGCTGATCGGCGCGATCATGGTGCCGATGATGATGCAGCTCGGGATCTCGCCCGACCTCACCCAGGCCGCCTACCGCGTTGGCGATTCCAGCACCAACATCATCACCCCGCTGCTGCCGTACTTCCCGCTGATCGTGGTGTTCTGCCAGAAGTACGTGAAGGGCAGCGGGATCGGGACCCTGATGGCGCTGATGCTGCCGTTCTCGGTCAGCCTGCTGGTGCTGTGGAGCGCGTTCCTGCTCGGGTTCTGGGCCTTCGGGCTGCCGCTGGGCGTGGGCGCCAGCCACGCGTATCCGGCCGGCTGAGGGGCGGGGCGGGCTCTCGTTCGACGCGTGGTCGCGCCGGGCGAGTTCCCAAGACCGCCACCACCGGCTAAGTTACCGCTGCAACGACCGCAGGCCGTGGCCGCCGATTCCGGCGGACGCGGACTGCGCGAGTCCACCGTCCACCGTCGTCCTCGGGGAGTCCCCACCGCATGAGTTCCAATCGCGTCGAGCCCGCAGGCCCGGGCATGGAGCGGCCCGTGTCCAGCGCGCCAATCCCCGAATTTCCCCAGGTCATGGGCCATCCGCGTCCCCTGTGGATGCTGTTCATGACCGAATTCTGGGAGCGTTTCGCCTTCTACGGCATGCGCTGGGCGCTGGTCCTGTACATCGTGGCCCAGTTCCATGCCGGCGATTCCGCCGGCGAGGCGCCGGCGAGCGAGCTGTATGGCGCCTACCTGGCGCTGGTGTACGCGGCGGCGATCTTCGGCGGCTACGTCGCCGACAAGCTCATCGGCTACCAGCGCGCGATCCTGCTTGGCGCCGTGTTCATGGCCGCGGGCCTGTTCCTGATCACGGTGCCCAGCGATGCGTGGCTCAAGCTCGGCCTGGCCACGGTCATCGTCGGCAACGGGCTGTTCAAGCCGATCATCTCGACGATGGTCGGCAAGCTCTACGCCACCGGCGACGAACGGCGCGATTCGGGCTTCACGATCTTCTACATGGGCATCAACATGGGCGCCTTCATCGCGCCCATCCTGACCGGCCTGCTGGCCGACAAGGTGTTCGGCAGCGAGGGCATGCCCGCCTACACGGTCGTGTTCATCGCCTCCGGCATCGGCATGCTGCTCAGCCTGGTGTGGTTCTGGTTCGGGCGCAGCCAGCTGAAGGGCGTGGGCGCCGCACCGCCCGGGGGCGAGGGGATCGGCCGGGTCCTGATGGTCGCCGTCGGCACGCTGCTGGCGATCCCGCTGTTCTATTTCCTGCTCACCATCGAGGCCGGCCTGCTCAACTGGATCCTGCTGGCGCTGTTCGTGGTACCGGCGATCATGCTGCTGGTGGAAGGCATCCGCGAGGGATCCCGCCAGCGCGACATGGTGATCGCGATGCTGATCATCTTCGGGTTCAACGTGCTGTTCTGGATGTTCTTCGAACAGGCCGGCAGCTCGTTCAACTTCCTGGCGCAGAACATCGTCGACCGTGACCTCGGTGGCTGGACGTTTCCCGTCGGGTGGTTCCAGTCCGTGAACTCGATCGCGATCATCACCCTGGCGCCGGTCATCGCCTGGCTCTGGGTGAAGATGCGCAGCGCAAATCCTTCGATACCGCGCAAGTTCGGCCTCGGGCTGATCTTCAACGGCCTGGCCTTCCTGCTGCTGATGTTCGCGCTGTCGAGCCTGGTCGACCCGGAGACGCTGAAGATCCCGTTCTGGACGCTGTTCATGGTCTATGTCATCCAGTCCATCGGCGAGCTGTGCCTGTCGCCGATCGGCCTGTCGATGACGACCAAGCTGGCGCCGGCCAAGCTCACCGGCCTGGCCATGGGCGGGTGGTTCCTGTCGATCGCGATCGGCAACAACCTTTCGGGCATCTTCGCCTCCAGCGTCAGCGGGGAGGGCGGCATGACCGTCGCGTCCGCGCATGCCGGCTACACGTTCGGATTCTGGGCGCTGCTCGGAGCCGGCGTGCTGCTGTTCCTGATCGCGCCCCTGATCCAGCGGCTGATGCACGGGGTGAAGTGATGCCACGGGGGGCGCGTCGCGGGCCACCGCGTCGCACCGGCCGCGGGCAGGGTTCACCGCGGCCCGCCGGTCCTCACCGGTCCGGCGGCGCCGCAATCCGACCGAGCGCAGGCCAATGACCGATCCCACGACCGCGGCATTGCCGCGCCCCTCGCCCGCGCAGCGCTGGCTGGCGCTGCTGTTCGTCAGCGTGGCGATGTTCGGCAACTACTACGTCTACGACGCGTTCGGCCCGGTGGTCGACCTGCTGCGCGAGCAGGAAGGCTTCACCTACGACCAGATCAGCATGATCTTCAGCGCCTACAGCGTGGCCGCGGTCGTGGTCCTGCTGCTGGGCGGCTACGTGATCGATCGCTGGGGGACCAAGCGTTCGATCGCCCTGTTCGCGCTGATCTGCCTGGCGGCCGCCGCGCTGATGGCATCCACGGCGCGCTTCGAGACCATGCTCGCCGGCCGCTTCCTGCTCGGCATGGGCGCCGAGCCGCTGATCGTCGCGGCCACCGCTGCACTTGCCAAGTGGTTCAAGGGCAAGGAACTCTCCTTCGCATTCGGCATCAACCTGTCGATCGCCCGGCTGGGGTCGGCGTCGGCCGACTGGTCGACGTCGTTCGCGAGCCCGCTGTACGACAACTGGCAGGACCCGCTGTGGCTGGCCACCGGCGTCGCCGCGGTCGGGGTCACCGCGGCGATGCTGTACTGGATGAGCGAATCGCGCCTGGAAGGCCGGGTTGATCTCGGCCAGGCCGATGCCACCGACCGGCTGAGCCTGAAGGGCATGTACGCGTTCAGCGCGTCGTACTGGTACATCGTCGGGCTGTGCGTGGTGTTCTATGCCACGGTATTCCCGTTCCGCGCGTTCGCGATCGACTATTTCCAGCAGGCGCACGGCCTCGACCGGGGCACCGCGGGCATGCTCAGCAGCCTGCTGCCGGTGGCGGCGATCGTGGTCACCCCGCTGTTCGGCCTGTGGGTGGACCGCGTGGGGCGCCGCTCGCTGTTCATGGCGGCCGGATCGCTGGTGATGCTGCCGTTGTTCCTGCTGGTGACGTATGCGCCGCCGGGGCCTGCGGTCGGCGTCTGGATCCCGTTCGCCGGAAGCGCGCAGGTGCCACTCACCCTGCTGCTGGTGATGCTCCTGCTGGGGAGCGTGTTCTCGCTGATACCGGCGGTGATGTGGCCGTCGGTGGCCTACCTCGTGCGGGAGAACCGGCTGGGGGCCGCCTATTCGATGATGACTCTCTGCCAGCAGGTCGGCGTGGCCCTGGTGCCGCTGGCCGTGGGCCGGTTCAACACCGCCTTCGCGGCCGGGCCGGCGAACCCGGCCGGCTACGCGCCGGGCATGTGGTTCTATACCGGGCTGGCAGGGCTGGGGCTGCTGTTCTCGTGGCTGCTGTGGCGCGCCGAGTCCGGGCCGCACGCGCACGGGCTGGAGTACGCCTCCGGGCGCGTGCCGGGCTGAGGTGGGAATGTCGGGACCGGAGCGCGATCAACGCGCGATCCGGACGGTCGTGCTCAGATGTGGCGCAGCATCTCGTCCATGCCTTCGCCGGCGAGCTTGTCGATCAGGCCCGAGAGCAGCGTGCGTTCCTCTTCCGACAGCGGGCCGAGCAGGCGGCGTTCGCAGGCCAGGGTCATCGGCGCGACCTCGTCGTACACCGAGTAGCCGGCCTCGGTGAGGGCCAGCACCGAGCGGCGGCGGTCGTCGCCGTGGATGTCGCGCTTGAGCAGCTCGCGCTCCAGCAGCCGGGCCACGGCGCGGCTCACGGCCACCTTGTCCATCGCGGTGCGCTCGGTGACCTCGCGCGCCGACAGGCCCGGGTAGCGGCCCAGCACCGCCATCACACGCCATTCGGTGATCGCCAGCCCGAAGCGGCGGTGGTACTCGCTGGAAATGGCGTTGCTGATGCGGTTCGACAGGACGCTCAGTCGGTAGGGCAGGAAGCGTTCCAGGTCGAGGTTCGCATGCTCCTGTGAGACAGCTGGGTCGGACATGATGCGCTGCACCTTGCTGTTGGTTTCGCGTGAAACTATAGAATAGGCGGTCCCGGCGCCCGGCCGTTCCGCTTCCCCGCGAGGAGTATCACATGACAGCGCAATCACAGCCCGCCGCGCATGCGGGCATGCAGGTCGCCACTTTCGAGAACCCGATGGGGATCGACGGCTTCGAGTTCGTCGAATACGCCGCGCCCCCCGGTCAGGTCGGCCACCTGCACGACTACTTCAAGCGGCTGGGCTTCGCCCAGGTCGCGCGCCACAGGACGCGGCCGATCAGCACCTACCGCCAAGGGGACTGCACCTTCCTGATCAACGAGGATCCGGATTCGTTCGCCGCGCGGTTCGCCGCCGAGCACGGGCCGAGCGCCTGCGGCTTCGCGATCCGCTTTTCCAAGCTGGCCGAGTGGGTGCGGGTGCAGGCACTGAAGAACGGCGCCGAGGCCTTCGACGCCAGCGACGAACTGAGCAAGGCCGTGGCCGCGCCCGTGATCAAGGGCATCGGCGGCTGCATGCTGTACCTGGTGGACCGCTACGACGACAAGGGCACCATCCACGACCCCGACTACGAGGTGCTGCCCGGCGCCGACCTCAAGCCGCGCGGCTTCGGCCTGACCTTCATCGACCACCTCACCCACAACCTCTACCAGGGGAACATGGCGAAGTGGTCGGACTACTACGAGCGGCTGTTCAACTTCCGCGAGATCCGCTACTTCGACATCAAGGGTGCCAAGACCGGCCTGCTGTCCAAGGCCATGACCGCGCCCGATGGCATGGTGCGCATCCCGCTCAACGAGTCGAGCGATCCGAAGTCGCAGATCAACGAGTACCTCGACACCTACCACGGCGAGGGCATCCAGCACATCGCCTGCTTCACCGACGACATCTACGCCACGGTCGAGGCGATGCGCGCGGAAGGCGTCGAGTTCCTCGACACGCCGGACACCTACTTCGAGGTCATCGACCAGCGCATTCCGGACCACGGCGAGGATGTCGAGCGGCTGTCGCGCAACAAGATCCTGATCGACGCCGACCCGGAGACCAAGCAGCGCAAGCTGCTGCAGATCTTCACCCGGAACGCGCTGGGCCCGATCTTCTTCGAGATCATCCAGCGCAAGGGCAACGAGGGCTTCGGCGAGGGCAACTTCCAGGCCCTGTTCGAGAGCATCGAGCGCGACCAGATGCAGCGCGGCGTGCTGTAGTCCGTTCCGGCCCGGTCGCGCGAGGCTGCCGGGCCGTCCGTTCCCAACCCGCCGCGCCTGCGGCAACATCACGCAAGCGCAGGCCCGTCCACCGGATCGCACTCATGGAATCTCCCGGCTACCAATCCGGTTTCGGCAACGAATTCGCCACCGAGGCGATCCCGGGCACCCTGCCGGTCGGGCGCAACTCGCCGCAACGGGTCGCGCACGGGCTGTATGCCGAACAGCTGAGCGGCACCGCGTTCACCGCGCCGCGCGGCGAGAACCGGCGCAGCTGGCTGTACCGCATCCGACCGGCGGCGATGCACGGTCGGTTCGAACCGTTCGCCCAGCCGCGCTTCCACGACCGCTTCGGCGAGGCGCCGGTCTCGCCCGACCAGATGCGCTGGAACCCGCTGCCGCTGCCGGAGGCGCCGACCGACTTCGTCGAGGGCCTGTACACCGTCGCCGGCATTGGCGCGAGCGATGCGCACGCCGGCGTGGGCATCCACCTGTACGCGGCCAACACCGCGATGCGCGGGCGCTACTTCTACAGCGCCGACGGCGAGCTGCTGATCGTGCCGCAGCAGGGGCGGCTGCGGGTGGCCACCGAGCTCGGCGTGCTGGATGTCGCGCCGCAGGAGATCGTGGTGGTCCCGCGTGGCGTGCGCTTCCGGGTCGAACTGCCCGACGGCGCGTCGCGCGGCTACGTGTGCGAGAACTTCGGCGCGCTGCTGCGGTTGCCGGACCTCGGCCCGATCGGCTCGAACGGCCTGGCCAACCCGCGCGATTTCCTCACCCCGGTCGCCGCGTACGAGCAACTGGACGGCGGCTTCGAGCTGATCGCCAAGTTCGGCGGCCACCTGTGGCATGCGCCGATCGACCACTCGCCGCTCGACGTGGTGGCCTGGCACGGCAACTACGCGCCGTACAAGTACGACCTGCGCCGCTTCAACACCATCGGCTCGATCAGCTTCGACCATCCCGACCCGAGCATCTTCCTGGTGCTCACTTCGCCCAGCGACACGCCCGGCGTGGGCAACATGGACTTCGCGATCTTCCCGCCGCGCTGGCTGGTGCAACAGGACACGTTCCGCCCGCCGTGGTTCCACCGCAACGTCGCCAGCGAGTTCATGGGCCTGGTGCACGGCGCCTACGATGCCAAGGCAGAGGGCTTCGCGCCGGGCGGCTGCTCGCTGCACAACTGCATGAGCGGGCACGGGCCGGATGCGGCCACGTTCGAGAAGGCGTCCGCCGCCGACCTGTCGAAGCCGGACGTCATCGCCGACACCATGGCCTTCATGTTCGAGACCCGTGGCGTGCTCAAGCCGACCCGGCAGGCCGCCGACGCGCCGCACCGCCAGCGCGACTACCAGGCCTGCTGGGCCGGCCTGCGCAGCCACTTCTCGCCGCCGGGCTGACGCGGCTCGCCGCACGCCGGCGGCGTTGCGCAGCGCTGCGGAACGCGATCAGCGCGCGTGCCGCCTCCGCACCACGCTCACGCGGCCGCTGGCAGGCTGCGCCCGGACCCCACGACCGGAGCGCCGCATGCGACTGCACCCGTGCCTTCTTGCCGCCACCCTGATGACCCTGTGCGCCTGCAGCGCACAGCGCGACGACGCGGCCGCCACGCCGTCCCCCGCCGGGCAGCCCGACGCACCCGCACCGGTGGCGGCTGCGCCCGACCAGCCCGAACGCGATGTGCCGCCCGCCACGGCCGGCCAGGCCACCGGGTCGCTGCGTGTCGACGGGCCCGCGGAAGGCACGATCACCTTCGCCGGGTTCGGTCCGGCCGACTTCGGTGCGACCGCCGAAGCGGTGCGCCAGGCCTGGGGCGGCGACCTGGGCGATGCCCAGCCCTCCGAACCGGGGGGCTGCTACTACCTGATCCCGCAGCCGCTGGGCGCAGAAGGCTTCCGCACCGCCTTCATGATCGAGCGCGACCGCTTCGTGCGCATCGACGTGCGCGACGCGTCGGTCACCGCGCCCGGCGGGGCGAAAGTCGGCATGGATGGGGACGAGGTGCGCGCGCTGTACGCCGACCGGATCACCGAGCAGCCGCACAAGTACGATCCGGACGGGCGCGTGCTGCGCGTGACCGATGCCGGCGGCGGAGAGGCCGCGCTGGTGTTCGAACTCGACGGCCGGGGACGGGTCGACCAGTGGCGGATCGGGATGCCGCCGCAGGTGGACTACGTCGAGGGCTGTTCCTGACGCCCGTCGCGCATCCGGCTTAGAATCGCGCCACTTCGATGGACGGGGGCGTCGCGATGCTGGGTGCGC
Source organism: Luteimonas rhizosphaericola (assembly GCF_029888045.1). Lineage (GTDB taxonomy): Bacteria > Pseudomonadota > Gammaproteobacteria > Xanthomonadales > Xanthomonadaceae > Luteimonas > Luteimonas rhizosphaericola. The sequence continues at coordinate 480,776 of NZ_JARXRN010000028.1, forward strand.
TGTTCTACTTCGTCGCCGGCATCGTGCTGCTGGCGCTCGGTGGCGACTCGCTGGTGAAGGCGGCCTCCGGGCTGGCGCGGCGCTTCGGGCTGTCGCCGTTCACCACCGGCCTGGTGCTGGTGGCCTTCGCGACCTCGATCCCGGAACTGGCGGTCAACCTGCGCGCGCTGTGGATCGGCGATGCGGCGCTGGCGCTCGGCAACGCCGTCGGCAGCAACATCGCGAACTTCGGCCTCACCCTCGGGGCGGCCGCGCTGTGCGCGCCGCTGCTGATCCGCTGGAAGGCGCTGCCGTCGCTGCTGGTGTGCCTGGTGGTGGCTACGTTGGCGACGATCCTGCTGGGCCAGGACGGGCGCCTGACCCGGCTGGACGGCGTGGTGCTGGTGGGCGCGTTCGTCGCCGTGCTCGGCTTCGCCTGGGCATTCGGCCGGCGCCAGCCGGAACTGCGCAGCCAGTTCGCCGGATTCGCCGAGACACGCACCGACCCGGTGCTCAACCTGGTGCGGCTGGCGATCGGGATCGCGCTGCTGTCCTTCGGCGCCAAGTGGGCGGTGCAGGGCGGGCTCGGGCTCGGCCAGGCGCTGGGGATGGAATCGCTGCTCACCGGCCTGCTGGTGGTGGCGATCGGCACCGCGCTGCCGGAGATGTCCGCGGCGATGGCCGCGGCCCGGCGCGGGCAGGGCGACATCGTCGCCGGACACGTGATCGGCTCGAGCCTGGTGAACCTGCTGCTGGTGGTCGGCGGCATGGCGCTGGTGCGCGACGTGCCCGTGCCGGCCTCGTTCCTGCGCTTCGAACTTCCGGCGGCGCTGGTGCTGGCGGCGCTGATGCTGCCGATGCTGCGCGGCGAGATGCGCATCAGCCGCGCCGAGGGCGCGGTACTGCTGCTGGCGTTCCTGGCCTGGGTCGCGGCGGAACTGCTGATGCTGTGAGCGGCGTCGCCGCGATCCGGCGGCGCGGACGATGCGCTGCTACCGGCGGGGCCCGCGGGCGTGCCCCTCGTGCTCGCGGGCGTGCTTCTCCGCGCGTTCGTCGACGTCGTCGCGGATATGGCCCTCCGGCTCGATCGGCAGGGACGGATCCTCGGGCCGCTTGTCCATCAGCGACAGCGCGGCGCGCGACATCATGTGCGCGGCCACCGGCGCGGTCAGGAACAGGAACACGGTGACCAGCAGTTCGCGCGGGTGCAGCCCCGACCCGTGCACCGCGTGATAGGAGATCGAGGCCGCCAGGATGCAGCCCACGCCCAGCGTGCTGGCCTTGGTGGGGCCGTGGATGCGATGGAAGAAGCGGGTCAGCTTGACCAGGGCGAAGCTGCCCAGGAACACGAAGAAGCAGCCCACCACCAGCAGGACCACGGTCAGCAGGTCGACCAGCCAGGTGATCATTCGACGATGTCCCGGCGCACCACGTACTTGCTCAGCACCACGGTGCCGAAGAAGCCGAGCATGGCGATGATCAGCGCGACCTCGAAGTAGATCTCCGTGTCGAGGTACATGCCGAACAGCACCAGCAGCGCGATCGTGCTCACGTACAGCGTGTCCAGCGCGAGGATGCGGTCCGGCGCGGTCGGCCCGCGGACCAGGCGCCACAGCGACAGCAGCATGGCGACGCCGACCACCATCAGCCCGCCGGCGATGAACAGGTCGACCTCGATCCCGATCATGGGAACACCTTCAGCATCGGCGCCTCGTAGCGACGCTTGATCTCGTCGATCATCGCCTGCGGGTCGTCGACGTCGAGGCAATGCACCAGCAGGTGGCGCCGGTCCTCGGAAAGTTCGGAGCTCAGCGTGCCGGGGGTGAGGGTGATGATGCTGGCCAGGGCCGAGATGCCGTGGATGTTGGTCAGGTCCAGCGGCACCCACACGAAACGCGAACGCAGCCGCGCCTCCGGGCCCAGCACCTGGCGCGCGACCGTGACGTTGGCGATCACGATGTCGACCATCAGCCGGCCCGCAAGCGGTACCAGGATCCAGACGTTGCCCAGGCGCGCGAACTCGCGTTCCAGCCGCGCGGCGATGTGCGGCATCAGCCACGCCAGCAGCGCGGCCATGAGCAGGGTGCCCGGGCGGTAGTCCTCGGCCATCAGCACCCAGAAGGCGAAGACGGTGAGGCTTTGCGGGATCGAGGGGAACAGGCGTCGTCTCATGGCGGGACTCGTATCAGGGTTGCCGCACGGCGGGCGTCGCCGCGCGGACTTCGCGCACATAGTCTTCGGGCGCCAGCAACTGGCGCGCGGTCATCTGGGTGTATTCCAGGATCGGCGCGGCGAACACCGTCATGGCCACGCCGTAGCCCAGCAGGACGAACGTGCCGAACAGCTCGCGCTTGCGCACCCGCGGCTTGCGTGGCGCAGGAGCGCCCGGCACCGGTACCGCGACCTGTTCGGCCTCGCTCGTGCGCCAGAACAGGCGCGTGCCGGTGCGGCTCAGGCCGATGAGCGCCAGCAGGCTGCCCGCCAGCACGGCGGCATACACCGCGCCGGTGTCCGCCGGCGGCACCGCGGCCAGCAGCAGGGCCTTGCCGATGAAGCCCGACAGCGGCGGCAGGCCGACGAGCGAGATGGCCGCGACCATGTACACCAGCCCCGTCAGGCGCGGCATCGGCGGCGCCTGCGGCAGCAGGCGGTCGCCGACTTCGCCGCGTTCGCGCTGCACCGCGTGCGCGATCATGAACATCGCCGCGCTGGCGAAGCAGCTGTGCGGCAGGTAATAGAGGCCGGCGGCGATGGTGCCGGGCTCGGCGAGCGCGAATGCCACGAACAGCGTGCCGGCCGACAGCAGCACGAGGTACGAGGCCGAGATCCGCAGCCGCAGCGCGCCGACCACCCCCAGGCCGCCCAGCAGCAGGGTCACCAGGCCGAACGCGAGCAGCATGCCGCGCCCGAATCCCGCCAGCGCACCCGCCTCGTCGCCCAGCATCAGCGTGGTGACGCGCAGCAGCGCGTACAGTCCGACCTTGGTCATGATGGTGAACAGCGCCGCGACCGCGGCCGGCGCGCGCGCATACGTCTCCGGCAGCCACAGGTACATCGGCAGCAGGGCGGCCTTGGCGCAGAACACCACCAGCAGCAGCCCCATCGCCGCCCGCACCAGCGCCGCGTCCTCCGCCGCGACCTCGCGGATGCGCACCGCCAGTTCGGCCATGTTGAGCGTGCCGAGGAGGCCGTAGATCAGGGCCAGCGCCACCAGGAACAGGGTGGAGGCGACGATGTTGAAGACCACGTAGTGCATGCCCGCCTTCATCCGTTCGCCGCGCCCGCCCGAGAGCAGCAGTCCGTAGGAGGCGATCAGCAGCACTTCGAAAAAGACGAACAGGTTGAACACGTCGCCGGTCAGGAACGCGCCGTTGAGGCCGGCCAGCTGGATCTGGAACAGGGCGTGGAAATGCAGCGCGCGCTTGTCCCAGCCCGCGCAGGCGTAGACCAGGCAGGGGATGGCGAGCAGACAGGTGGTGAGCACCATCAGCGCGCTGAGCCGGTCGAGCATCAGCACGATGCCGATGCGCGAGGGCCAGTCGCCGAGCAGGTAGACCTCGATCCCGCCGCCGGCGGCGCGCGCGAACAGGGCCAGCGACGCCGCCAGCAGCACGGCGAGCCCGATCGACGCGCCGATGCGCAGCACCCGCGTGCTGTGCCGGCGTTCGAGCAGCAGCAGGATGGCGCCGCACAGCAGCGGCACCAGGATCGGCGCGAGGACCAGGTGCTGCATCATGCCGGCGGCGGCGCGCTGTTGTCGGCCTGGCCGGGCTCGCGGCCGTCGACGTGGTCGCTGTGGAGGTCGGCATGGTTGCGCATCGCCACCACCACCACCACCGCGGTCATCGCGAACGCGATCACGATCGCGGTCAGCACCAGCGCCTGCGGCAGCGGGTCCGCGTAGTAGGCCGCGGTCGTCTCGACCCCGTAGCGCAGCACCGGCGGCTTGCCGACCGCCAGCCGCCCGGAGGAGAAGATCAGCAGGTTGGTCGCGTAGGACAGCAGGGTCAGGCCGAGGATCACGTCGAAGGTGCGCGCGCGCAGCAGCAGGTACACGCCCGCCGCCACCAGCACGCCGATCCCGCTGGCGATCGCGAATTCCATCAGTGTCCTCCTTCCTCGAGCAGTTGCCGGCGCCGCACCGTGCCCATGGTCGACAGCATCAGCAGCGCGCCGGCGAACACCACCACGTACACCCCGGTGTCGAACACGAGCGCGCTGGCCAGCGGCAGGTGTCCGATCAGCGGCAGGTCGAGGTCGACGTGGCCGCTGGTCAGGAACGGCAGGCCGAACACGAGCGAACCCAGGCCGCCGACGGTGGCGACGATCAGTCCGATCGCGATGCCGCGCAGGTAGTCGAACCCGAACGTCGCCTCCACCGCGCGCGCGCCCTGTACCACGTACTTGATCAGCACCGGCACCGCGATCGCCAGCCCGGCGATGAAACCGCCGCCGGGTGCGTTGTGGCCGCGCAGGAACAGGTAGATCGAGACCGTCAGCGCCAGGGGAAACAGCAGCTGGGTGAGGTCGGCGGGGATCGGCAGCTGCACCGGCGGGCCGGGCAGGACCTCGTCCGGACGCAGCCGTGCCCAGCGCAGCAGCGCGTGCACCACCAGCGCGGCGACCGCGAACACGGTGATCTCGCCGTAGGTGTCGAAGCCGCGGAAGTCGACCAGGATCACGTTGACCACGTTCGCTCCGTAGGCCTCGGGCAGCGAGCGGGCGAGCATCTCGCCCGAGATCGTCTGCTGCGGCGAGAGCATCATCGCGTAGGCCAGTCCGCCCACGCCGAGTCCCGCCACGATCGACAGCAGCCCGTCGCGCCAGCGGCGCAGCGGGGTGCGCGCCTGCTTCGACTGCTTGGGCAGGTAGTTCAGCGCCATCATCATCAGCGCGATGGTCACCATCTCGACCATCAGCTGGGTCAGCGCCAGGTCCGGCGCCGACAGCAGCGCGAACGTCAGGCTCACCAGCAGCCCGACCGCGCCGATCACGATCAGCGCCGTCAGCCGGCGTCCGTGCACCGCAACCGTGCCGAGGGTAGACGCCACCAGCACCGCCCACAGGATCCAGCCCAGCCAGGGCATCGACTGCGAACGCTCCAGGTCCGGCAGCAGGCGGTCGGGCGCGCCGAGGAACGGCATCGCGCCCACCACCAGCGTCACCACGATCATCCAGAACAGGCTGCGGCGGATTCCGCCGTCGGCCACGCGCTGGGTGAACCGGCCCGCGGCCATGAACAGCGCCTCGATGTTGACCTGGAACAGGTGCCGGCCCCAGGTACGCAGGATCGCGTCGTGGAGCGTGAACAGCCGCCGCAGCAGGAAGTAGAACGCCAGCCCGCCCAGCACGCCGCCGATGCTCATCGCCAGCGGCAGGTTCCAGCCGTGCCACACCGCGAGCGAGAACTCCGGCGCCGCGTCGCCCAGGGTCCCGGCGACCGCGGTCTTGAGCAGCGGCTCCACCGTCAACGCGGGCAGGATGCCGACCGCCAGGCACAGCACCACCAGCACCGCGACCGGGATCCGCATCCAGATCGGGGGTTCGTGCGGTTCCACCGGCAGTGCGCGCGGTCCGCGGCCGAGGAAGGCGTCGTGCACGAAGCGCAGGCTGTAGGCCACGCCGAACACGCCGTACAGCAGCGCGGCGATGCTGATCGCGATGCGGAAGGCGCGGTCGTCGCCGGCCTCCAGCGCTTCGGCGAAGAACATCTCCTTGGACAGGAAGCCGTTGAGCAGCGGGATCCCGGCCATCGCCAGCGAGGCCACGATCGCCAGCGCGGTGGTCCACGGCATGTAGCGACGCAGGTTGCCGAGCCGGCGCAGGTCGCGCGTGCCGCATTCGTGGTCGATGATGCCCGCAGCCATGAACAGCGAGGCCTTGAACGTGGCGTGGTTGAGGATGTGGAACACGCCGGCGACCACCGCCATCGGCGTCGACAGCCCGAACAGCAGGGTGATCAGGCCCAGGTGCGAGATCGTCGAATACGCCAGCAGGCCCTTGAGGTCGTGCTGGAAGATCGCGTACCAGGCGCCGACCAGCAGGGTGATCGCGCCGACCGTGGTGACTACGTAGAAGAACAGGTCGCTGCCCGCCAGCGCCGGATGCAGGCGCGCGAGCAGGAACACGCCGGCCTTCACCATCGTCGCCGAGTGCAGGTAGGCCGAGACCGGGGTGGGCGCGGCCATCGCCTGCGGCAGCCAGAAGTGCAGCGGGAACTGCGCGCTCTTGGTGAACACGCCGGCCAGCACCAGTGCCAGGATCGCCGGGTACTCGGCGCTGGCGCGGATCGCGTCGCCCGCGGCCAGCACCACGTCCAGCTCGTAGCTGCCGACCACGCGCCCGATCAGCAGCACGCCGCCCAGCAGCGCCAGGCCGCCCAGGCCGGTGATGGTCAGCGCCATGCGCGCGCCCTGGCGCGCGTCCTGGCGGTGGGTCCAGAAGCCGATCAGCAGGAACGAGCTGATGCTGGTCAGTTCCCAGAACACCACCAGCAGCAGCAGGTTGCCGGCCAGCACCACGCCCAGCATCGCGCCCATGAACAGCAGCAGGTACGAGAAGAAGCGCGACGAGCAGTCGTCCTCGCTCAGGTAGTAGCGCGCGTACATCACGATCAGCACGCCGATGCCCAGCACCAGCCCGGCGAACATCCACGCCAGCCCGTCCAGCCGCAGCGACAGCGCCAGCCCGGCCTCGGGAATCCACGGCAGGCTCGCGGCCGGCACCGCGCCGCCCATCACTGCCGGCGTGAACCACACCAGCACCCCCAGGCCCAGCAGCGGCGCGGCCGCAGCCAGCCAGGCGATGGTCCGTCGCGATGCGCCGCGGGCCAGCGCGATGGCCAGCGCCGCCACGAAGGGCAGGGCCAGGAGCAGGATCAGCATCGGGAATCCGGTGTGGGCGGGCCGGCGCGGCGCGCGAACGCCGTGCCGGCCCCCGAGTTTAGCCGACGCACCCGCATGCCGGTGCCCACGTTATGCTTTGGTCGATGACCGATCTGCCGGCCGCACCGTCCCGCGCCATGCCCGCGCGCTCCGATGGCGGCCGCCGCGCGCTGGTGTTCGGCGGCAGCGGCCAGATCGGCCGGCCGCTGCTGGCGCGGCTGCTGCATGCGGGCTGGAAGGTGCACGCGCTCTCGCGCGAGGCGCAGGAAGAGGGGCCGCCGGGCGTTCACTGGCTGCGCGGCGACCTCGCCACCGCGCGCGACCTGCCGCCGGACGTCGACGCGATCTTCAGCTGCGGCCCGCTGGATGCGTTCGCGCTGCGCTTCGCGCGCGGCGACCTGGCCGGCGCGCAGGTGGTGGCGTTCGGCTCCACCAGCGTCGCGGTGAAGCACGATTCGACCGACGCCGGCGAACGCGACATCGCCCGCCGCCTGCGCGAGGCCGAGGCGCGGCTGTTCGACGCCGCGTCCGCGCGCGGCATCGCGGCCACCGTGCTGCGGCCCACGCTGGTGTACGGCGCGGGCCGCGACGCCACGCTGACGCGGATCGCGCGGCTGGCGCAGCGGCTGCACGGGTTCGCGCTGCCGGCCGATGCCACCGGCCTGCGCCAGCCGGTGCATGTGGACGATCTTGCGGCGGTGGCGATGGCCTGCCTCGATGCGCCCGTCGCGGCCGGGCAGGCCTATGCCGTCCCCGGCGGCGAAACGCTCGCCTACCGGGAGATGGTGGCGCGGGTGCTGGCGTCGCTGCCGTCGCGGCCACGGCTGTGGACGCTGCCGCCGGCGCTGTTCCGGACGCTGCTGGCGCCGGCGCGCCTGGCGGGCGTCGCCGCGGGATTCAACGATGCCGCGCTCGCGCGCATGCGCGAGGACCTGGTGTTCGATGCCGCCCCGGCCGCGCGCGATCTCGGCTACGCGCCGCGCGCGTTCGCGCCCGACGCGGCGATGTTCACACCTCCGGCGTGACCTCGGCCACCGGCGGGCGCTTCTTCTGCAGCGTGCGGATCGCGATCACCAGTACTCCGCCCAGCACCATCGCGCCGCCGATCCACAGCGCAGGCCCCGGCCGGTCGCCCCAGAAGAAGATTCCCAGCAGCACCGCGAACACCGGCGTCATCAGCAGGTATGGCGTGACCTGCGCCACCGGATGGCGCTGCACCAGGCGGAAGAACAGCCCGTGCCCGAGCAGCGAGGCGAACACCGCCGCGTACAGCGCGCCGCCCCAGCCGATCCAGCTCGCCTCGCGCAGCGCCGCCAGCCCGCCGGGTTCGGCCACCAGGCTGATCAGAAGCAGCGGCAGCACGCTCAGCGCCGCGGTCCAGCCCTGCTGGTCGATCATGCCGACGCCGGTCATGCGTCGCATCAGCACGGTGCCGATGGCCACCATGGCGGACGACCCGAGCATCACGAACAGCGCCAGCGGGCGATCGAGCACCATCGGATCGAAGCCCAGCACCAGCACGCCGGCGAAGCTCAGCGCGATGCCCAGGCCCGTGCGCCAGGCGAAGCGCTCGCCCAGCCACCACCACGCCAGCAGCACCGCCATCGGCACGTAGGTCTGGGTCACGATCGCGGGCGAGGACAGGTTGCCGGCCAGCTTGAGCGCCAGGAAGCTGGTGCCGAAGTGCAGCACGCCGGTGAACATCGCGATCCCCGCCAGCCGCCACCACTGCGAACGCGGCGGCACGCGCATGAACGCCGCCAGCAGCGCCAGCACGATCGCCATGCGCAGCGCGCTGAACAGGAACGGCGGGATCTCCTGCAGCGCGTGCGCGGAGGTGAGGAAGTTGAACGCCCAGCACAGGCAGATCAGCAGCGCCAGCGCGAGGTCGCGCCCGCGCAGGCCCACGGTGGCGGTCAACGCCTCACCAGCGCAGGCCGAGCGTCCGGTACAGCTTCGACAGCACCCAGGCCGGGCCGATGAGCAGGTAGCGCAGGTCGGTGAAGAAGCTCGGCTTCCTGCCTTCGAACAACTTGCTGTGGCCGACGAACTGCGCGATCCAGGCCACCACGAACACGCCGACCGCCAGCCACAGCAGCCCGCGCGTGCCCAGCGTGCGCTCGATCCAGAAGGTCAGCCACAGCATCGCCACGAACACCGCCAGCATGCCGAACCCGATCACGCGCGAGGCGCGGAAATAGAACATCCACGCCGCGAAGCACGCCAGCCCGGCCCACAGCCCGCTGCGGAACCCGCTGTCGGCCGGCACCGGGATGCACCACAGCAGCGCGATCACGCTCCACAGGATCAGCGGCACCGCAAACACGTGGATCCACTGGTTGGCGTCGTTGCGGTGGTCGGCCGAGTAGCTGGCGAACCAGCGATCGATGGGGCGTTCGGACGGCGGGTCCTGGATCGCGTTCATGGCTTGCTCCAGACGGGGCCGGTGGCGCGCTCAGGATAGCGCAGCCGGGTACGGCGGGCCGCCGCGCCGCGCGCAGCGCGGGGGGCGCTCAGTCGACCGAGATCCCGGCCAGCCGCTGCAGCGCCTCGGCATAGCGCGCGCGGGTACGGTCGATCACTTCCGGCGGCAGGTGCGGGCCGGGCGGGGTCTTGTCCCAGTCCAGCGTCTCCAGGTAGTCGCGCACGATCTGCTTGTCGTAGCTCGGCGGGCTGGTGCCCACCTCGTATTCGTCCGCGGGCCAGTAGCGCGACGAGTCGGGCGTGAGCATCTCGTCCATCACGTACAGGCGGCCGTCGCCATCGGTGCCGAACTCGAACTTGGTGTCGGCCAGCAGGATGCCGCGCTCGGCCGCGAAGGCGGCGGCGTGCTTGTACAGGCGCAGGGTGGCGTCGCGCACCTGTTCGGCGAGGTCGGCGCCGGCCAGCTTCACCGCGGTGTCGAAATCGATGTTCTCGTCGTGGTCGCCGACGGCGGCCTTGGTCGAGGGGGTGAAGATCGGCTCGTCCAGCTGCTCGGCCTGGCGCAGGCCGTCGGGCAGGGCGATGCCGCTGACCCGGCCGGTGCGCTGGTAGTCCTTCCAGCCGCTGCCGATGATGTAGCCGCGCGCGATGGCCTCGATCGGCACCGGCCGCAGCTTCTTCGCCACCACCGCGCGGCGCGCGTACAGGGCCGGATCGACGCCCGCGGGCAGCACGCTGGCGACGTCGACGCCGGTGAGGTGGTTGGGCATCAGCGCCGCGGTCCGGTCGAACCAGAAGTTGCTGATCTGGCACAGCATCTCGCCCTTGCCCGGGATCGGGTCGGGCAGCACCACGTCGAAGGCGCTGAGCCGGTCCGTGGCCACCATCAGCAGCCGGTCGTTGCCGAGGTCGTACACGTCGCGGACCTTGCCGCGATGGCGCAGGGTCAGGCCGGGCAGGTCGGAGGACAGCAGCGTGGTCGCCAAGGAGGTGGCCTTCGGGCGGGCCGGCAAGTGTAGTGCCATTTGCCGCGGCGATGAACGGCCCGGCCGGCCGGGCGGCTACACTGTGCGGATGAACCGCTGGTACGGGAAATTGCTGGGTTTCATCGCCGGCTGGCTGCTGCTGCGGCATCCGGCCGGCGGGCTGATCGGCCTGATCATCGGGCATGCCTTCGATGCCGGCTGGATCGCGCCCGGGCGCGCCGCGCCCTATCGCGTGCTCGGCCTGACCGGCGACGCCAGCGACGCCGAGGTCGACCAGGCCTATCGGCGGCTGATGGCCCAGTACCACCCCGACAAGGTCGCGGGCGCGGCGCCCGAGCTGCGGGCGCAGGCCGAGAAGAAGGCGCGCGCGATCAACGCCGCCTACGACCGCATCCGCCGCCGCCGCGACGGCCGCCGCGGGTCCTGACCGGCCGCCTCGCGCGCCACCGGCAGCGACGTTTCCACTCCCACACCACCGGATCCATCGCCGATGCAAGCGCCCGTCATCGCCCCGTCCATCCTCTCCGCCGACTTCGCCCGGCTCGGCGAAGAGGTCGACCGCGTGCTGGCCGCCGGGGCGGACTGGGTGCATTTCGACGTGATGGACAACCATTACGTGCCCAACCTCACGATCGGCCCGCTGGTGTGCGAGGCGCTGCGGCGGCACGGCGTCACCGCGCCGATCGACGTGCACCTGATGGTCGAACCGGTCGATCGCCTGGTGCCCGATTTCGCGAAGGCCGGCGCCACCCTGATCAGCTTCCATCCCGAGGCCTCGCGCCACGTGCACCGCACGATCCAGCTGATCCGCGGCGAAGGCTGCCAGGCGGGCCTGGTGCTGAACCCGGCCACGCCGCTGGACGTGCTCGACCACGTGCTCGAGGACCTCGACCTGGTGCTGCTGATGTCGGTCAACCCCGGCTTCGGCGGGCAGGCCTTCATTCCCTCGGCGCTGGACAAGCTGCGCGGCGTGCGCGAACGCATCGACGCCACCGGCAGGCCGATCCGGCTCGAGATCGACGGCGGGGTCAAGCCCGACAACGTCGGCGCGATCGCCGCCGCCGGCGCGGACACGTTCGTGGCCGGGAGTGCGATCTTCGGCCAGCCCGACTATGCGCAGGTGATCTCCGCGATGCGGGCGGCGATCGACGCGGCCACGCGCTGAGCACCGCATCGCGCCTGCATCGGTCGCGCCGCCGCGGAGCGGGACGATGCGAAGGGCAGCGGGTGTCCGCGGGTGCGGCGGCGAGGATGCGTGTGGCGAGGATGCGTGCGGCGAGGAGCCGGGACCCGCCGTGCAGGCGCGCCGCTTTCCGGACCGACGGAATGCAAACGGAAGCGCGTCGCGCCGGTGGGGTGCAGGGGGCCGCTGCCGGCCACGCATCGCGGCGCGCAGGACGCTCGGGAGCCGTGTTCGCAGGGGAATGCGGATCAGGGCATGGACCGGCTCCGCCGCATCCTGGCGACGGATCCGCCTTGTCGCGGCGGATCCGTCGCCGGAAGACATGAGGGCAATCCCGCCCCCGCCCGTCGTCCCTGCTATGGCGTTCCATGCTGGGGACGCTCGATGACGCCGCGATGACGGTCGTGCGACGGTTCCATGGCCGCCCGGCGGCGCCCCCGCACCGGCGCTCCAGCGCGAGCGGAGTCGCGCCGGGCATCCATCACGGCCGCGTGAGGCCGGCGGCGCGCAGGCGTGCTACACATGCGCCCCGCACCGGCCTATCCCCATGCCCACTCCCCACTGGCGCCTGATCCTCAACGGCAAGTCCGCAGGCGACGATGACCTGCGCGAGGCGGTGGGGCGGCTGCGCGCCCGCGGCATCGCGGTGGAGGTGCGCGTGACCTGGGAAGACGGCGACGCCGCGCGCTACGTGGGCGAGGCGATCGCCGACGGCGCCGGCACGATCGTCGCCGCCGGCGGCGACGGCACCCTGAGCGAGGTCGCCACTGCGCTGGCCTCGCGCGACGAGGCGGCCGGCGCGCTGCCGGCGCTGGGGCTGGTGCCGCTGGGCACCGCCAACGACTTCGCGTCTGCGGCGGAGCTGCCCGAGGCGCCGGACGAGGCGCTCGACCTGATCGCCTCCACCCCTGCGCACGCGATCGACCTGCTGCGCCTGCAGGCGAAGGATCGCGTGCACTGGGCCGCCAACCTCGCCAGCGGCGGCTTCGGCACCCAGGTCACGGTGGAAACGCCCGAAGGCATGAAGAAGCTGCTCGGCGGCCTGGCCTACCTGCTCACCGGCCTGGCCAGGCTGGGGCGGATCGAACCGGTCGAGGCCACGCTCCGCGGTCCCGATTTCCAGTGGCGCGGCGGTTTCATCGCGCTCGGCATCGGCAACGGTCGCCAGGCCGGCGGGGGCCAGGCGCTGTGCCCCGATGCGCGCATCGACGACGGCCTGCTGGACGTCACCGTGATCCCGGAACTCTCGGGCGACGTCGCCGCCACGCTCGGCACCGTGCTCAGCGAGGGCAAGCTCGCCGCGCTCGAGCGCATCGCCACCCGCGCGCGCCTGCCCTGGCTGGAGATCGACGCTGCGCGTCCGCTGGCGCTCAACCTCGACGGCGAGCCGGTCGAGGCGACACGCTTCCGCATCGACTGCGTGCCGCGCCGGGTGCGCATGCACCTGCCGCGCGACTGTCCGTTGCTCGTGCAACCATCGCTGGCCGCCTGACGGTCGACCGGCCTCGGCGCACCGGAGGGGTCTCCGGCGTGCCAGGCGCGCGCCTGTAAAATCCGCCGCGAAGCCGTTACATTACGGCCATGGGCGCGTCCGCAATCCCGCATTTCCGTGCCGCCGGCGACAGCTGGCGATGGTGGCCCGCCGCCGCCGTCGCCATCGTCCGTCCGCTGTCCGAGGAAATGCCGCGTGTCCCCGCAAGACGAGTCTCCGCAAGCCGCGTTTGAGCGCCAGGCCGCCGAAGGCCACACCCGCATCCCGGTCGTGCGCGAGGTCCTGTCGGACCTCGACACGCCGCTGTCGGTCTACCTCAAGCTCGCCGACGGCCCGCACACCTACCTGTTCGAATCGGTCGAGGGCGGCGAGCGCTTCGGGCGCTATTCGATCATCGGCCTGCCGGCCACGCGCGTGTACGCCTTCCACGGCCACACGCTGACGGTCAGCGAGCACGGGGAGCTCATCCAGCGGCGCGAGGTGGACGATCCCTTCGCCGAGGTCGAGCGCCTGCGGGTCGAGCATTCGGTGCCGCGCGTGCAGGGACTGCCCGGCTTCACCGGCGGCCTCGTGGGCTGGTTCGGCTTCGAGTGCATCGAGTACATCGAACCGCGGCTGCGCGCCAACGCCAACCCCGACGAACTCGGCACGCCCGACATCCTGCTGATGCTCAGCGAGGACGTGGCCGTGTTCGACAACCTCAAGGGCCGGCTGTACCTGGTGGTGCACGCCGACCCGCGCGCGCCGCAGGCGTTCGCGCGCGCGAACCGGCGGCTCGACGCACTCGCGCACCGGCTGCGCCACGGTGGCGCCGGCTATCCCGAGACATTGCGCCCCGAAGCACTGGACGAGGCCCACTTCGAATCGGGCTTCACCCGCGAGGGCTTCCTCGCCGCGGTCGCGCGCGCCAAGGACTACATCGCCGCCGGGGATGCGTTCCAGGTGGTGTTGTCGCAGCGCATGAGCGTGCCGTTCAATGCCCGCCCGGTGGACGTGTACCGCGCGCTGCGGGCGATGAACCCGTCGCCGTACATGTATTTCCTCGACGTCGGCGGCACCCAGGTGGTGGGGTCGTCGCCGGAGATCCTGGTGCGGCTGCAGGGCGGCGAGGTCACCGTGCGTCCGATCGCCGGCACCCGCCCACGCGGCGACACGCACGAACGGGACCTGGCGCTGGAAGCGGAACTGCTGGCCGATCCGAAGGAGCGCGCCGAGCACCTGATGCTGATCGACCTCGGGCGCAACGACGTCGGCCATGTCTCCGAACCCGGCAGTGTCGCGGTCGGCGACAGCTTCGTGATCGAGCGCTACAGCCACGTCATGCACATCGTCAGCGAGGTGACCGGGCGGTTGAAGCCAGGACTGTCGTACGCCGACGTGCTGCGCGCCACGTTCCCGGCCGGCACCGTCAGCGGCGCGCCGAAGATCCGCGCGCTGGAGATCATCCGCGAGCTCGAACCGGTCAAGCGCAACGTCTACGCCGGCGCGATCGGCTACATCGGCTGGCACGGAGACGCCGACACCGCGATCGCCATCCGCACCGCGGTGATCCAGGACGGGCGCCTGCATGTGCAGGCCGGCGCCGGCATCGTCCACGACTCCGATCCGCAGACCGAGTGGGACGAAACCATGAACAAGGGCCGCGCGCTGTTCCGCGCCGTGGCGCAGGCGGCGAAGGGGTTGTGAAGCGTGTCGCCGGTTGACACACCATGGGCGCACGAGCGTATTCCGCTCCACGCTGGATCCGTGTTCTCCTCGTTGGAGGTGTTCGGCCGGGGAGAGCGCGGTGAGGGCTTGCGCGTGCTGCTGCTGCCGGCGGGCGAGCAGAGTGCCCCTTGCCTCGGCGATCCGGTCGAATGCGCGCTCCGCGTACTGTCCGGTCGGCTGCAACCGTGGCGGTTCGGCTATCTCCGTGGCGAGGTCGCACCCGGCTGGTATGCGGACCTGCCGGCGGATGCGTCCTCCCCAGAGCGTTCCGTGCTCGATGCGGCGTCCTGCTGGAGCGCGCAGGACCGGGCACCGCTGTTCCTCATGGGCTTCAGCAAGTCAGGGTTCGCGGCGCTCTCGATCCTGAGCCGGCATTGGCGCACCGGACTGTTCGCGGGCGCCGCTGCATGGGACGCGCCGCTCATGCTCTCCTCGCTGTCGAGGAAGAGCATGGTGCGCAGTTTTCGCACCGAGGCGGCTTTCGCCCGGCATCGGCTGGTCGATCGCGTCGGCGAGCTCGCGACGGCGGTGCGCACGGCAGGCGTGCGACTCGCGCTGGACGGCTTCGTCACGTGGGGCGTGCAGATGCGGGCCTTCGATCGGCTGTTGCGTGCCGAAGGCGTGCCGCGCTCCTATGCCGAACGACGCGCCGTCGCGCATGCGTGGGACCATGAGTGGATGGATCGCTGCGCGTCCGCCTTGGCGGCGCCCGTGGGCCCCGGGCACGCGAGCGGACAGTCGGAGCAGGTTCGATGAAGGTCTTGGTCCTCGCCAGTTCCCTGCGGACGGCCGGAAACTTCCAGCCGGTGATCGAGCGACTCCGCGCAAGGGGCGACACGGTCGAGCTGGCGTGGGTACCGTTGGGGGGCGCGCGGGGCGAAGACCCGTCGGTGCTCGGGTTCGGGCAGGTGTACCGGGCGCATATGCATGCGCGGACGGACAGCGGGCCGTTCTGGGACGGCATCGCTACCGTCATGGAAGGCAGCTGCGACCTTGTGCTTATGGACGACATGATCCACTGGCCGGCCCAGGAGCTGGCCGCCCGCGTGCGCCGGCTGACGGACGCTCCGCCGCTGGTGGCTTTCCAGCACGGGCTGCACCAGGCATGGAACCTGATGAACCGGGAGTTCCTGGCCGACTTCTTCTTGTGTTTCGGCCGCCGGCACGTGATGAACTTCGAGCAGGCGCACTGGTCGCGCGTGCTGCCGGTCGGGCTGCCCAAGCTCGACGTGCTCCAGCCGGTGGCGCCAGGCGGCTGCGAGATCCTGTTCGTGGCGCAGTCCGCGCCGGATGCGTCGATCATCGGCCCGCTGCTGGCCGACCTCGAGCAGGCGACCGGCTTGCGGGTGAGGATCCGCGCGCATCCCGGGCACGTCGGCCGCTACGCTTCGCTGCAATCCAGGTTCGAGTGCGCCGACCCATCGGAGCCGATCGAGGAACAGATCCGGCGCGCGGCCTGGATGCTGACGACGCACAGCAGCGCCGTGCTCGAGGCCATGCGGCTGGGCATCGATGCCGTGGTCCTGCCGTCGTTCGGACTGACCGATTTCACCTTTTATCCTGGGATTGCGGTGGATTTCCGCGCCGACAAGGTCCTGCACGCGCTGGGCGTGCTCCGACGGGACGGGGCTGCACGCCAAAGATTCATGGACGAGCACTGTTGTGGAATGCGGCGCGACGCGACCGCGCGTGCCTTGGTGGCGATCGACGCGATCGTGGCGGGCGCTCGCGACGGCAACGGGGAAGCGCGACGTGCGCTGGTCGCGTCGATGGGCCGCGACCATCCTTTAAACGGGCTGTCGGAGGCGATACCTGCATGAAGGTGCTCTTCGTCAACGACACCTCGGATTTTCACTGCGGCTCCTGGGCGGCGTGCCAGGTCATGACTAGCGCGATCAGAGCGCGTGGGCACGAGATCGTCGTGGAACGAACGCGCGCTGAGCTGGACCTGGAGGGACTCGAGGCCTGCGACGCGGTGGTGGTGAACGGCGAGGGGACGCTGCACGGCGACAGCCCACGGTCGCTACGCATCCTCGACCTGCTGCGCCTGGCGCAGGAGCGCGGTATGGGCACCGCGCTTTGCAACGCGTCATGGTTCGCGATGGGCAACGCGCATGACGACGTTCTCGCGCGGCTCGACCGGCTGGAAGTGCGTGAATCGCTAAGTCGGGAGGTGCTGCAGGACCGGCATGGGGTCGAGCCGGTACTCACGCTGGATGCGAGCTACTTCCATCCCGCGCGCGTGGTGGCCGGACGCGAGGCCCCTGCCCGGATCCGCATGACGGATCTCTACTGGCCCGCTGCGCGCGGCTTCGCGCGACCGACCGGCGGGCCGCTGGCTAGATTTCCTTTCATCGCCATGGATCAGCTCGACTGGCAGACGATGCTCGACCAGACCGGCGCCAGCGAGGTGCTTCTGACGGGACGCCACCACGGGGTGTACGCCGCCTGTCGCGCGAGGACGCCGTTCGTGGCGCTGTCGGGCAACACACCCAAGATCGAAGGACTTGTGGCGTGGTCTGGCCTGGAACTGCCCGTGACCGGGGATGTCGGCGCACTGGGCGGATTGCTCGCCGGCGTCCGCCGCTACCGCGCCGCGTTCGACGTCCTGTTCGACTGGATGGAGTCGCAACCACCGTGGTCGAGTCCTTTCTGATACAGGAAAATTTGCATGCTGTTGATGATCGACAACTACGACAGCTTCACCTGGAACCTCGTGCAGTACCTGCAGGCGCTGGGGGCCGAGGTGCGCGTGGTGCGCAACGACGAGCTGTCGGTCGCGGAGATCGAGCGGCTGGCGCCGGAGCGCATCGTGATCTCGCCCGGGCCGTGCACGCCGAACGAGGCCGGCGTGTCGGTCGAGGTGGTGCAGGCGCTGGGGGCGCGGATCCCGATCCTGGGCGTGTGCCTGGGCCACCAGGGCATCGGCCAGGCCTACGGCGGCCGGGTGGTGCGCGCGGGCCGGATCATGCACGGCAAGACCTCGCCCATCCGCCACCGCGGGCAGGGCGTGTTCGCAGGCCTGCCCGACGCCTACGAGGCCACGCGCTACCACTCGCTGGTGGTCGAGCGCGACTCGCTGCCGGAGGCGCTCGAGGTCACCGCGTGGACCGAACACGAGGGCGGCGCGTTCGAGGAGATCATGGGCCTGCGCCACCGCGAGCATCCGGTGCAGGGCGTGCAGTTCCATCCCGAATCGATCCTCACCGAGCACGGCCACGCGCTGCTGAAGAACTTTCTCGAGGGGCGATGAGCGGTCCGGACGCGCGGGCGCGTTGCCCCGGCGTCCAGTGCCGCCGCATCGCCCGCCATGTTCCGACGGCCGGGTCGGCCGGCTCCCGCATGATCCCGGTCGTCCGCTTCGCACGTTGCCATCGTGTCGTTCCAGGAACCACGAACCACGCGCCACCGATCCCCTTGTCCCACTCCCGATACCCGGCTCCAGCATGACCATCACCCCGCACGAAGCCCTGCAGCGCACTATCGAGCACCGCGAGATCTTCCACGACGAGATGATCTCGCTGATGCGCCAGATCATGCGTGGCGAGGTGTCGCCGGTGATGACCGCCGCGATCCTCACCGGGCTGCGGGTGAAGAAGGAAACGGTGGACGAGATCGCGGCCGCGGCGCGGGTGATGCGCGAGCTCTCGCGCACCGTGGACGTGCCCGATCGCCGCCACCTGGTCGACATCGTCGGTACCGGCGGCGACGGCTCGCACACGTTCAACATTTCCACCGCCAGCATGTTCGTCGCCGCGGCCGCGGGCGCGCGCGTGGCCAAGCACGGCAACCGCAGCGTGTCGTCCAAGTCCGGCAGCGCCGACGCGCTCGAGGCGCTGGGCGCGTCGATCGAACTGCAGCCCGACCAGGTGGCCCGCAGCATCGACGAGACCGGCGTTGGCTTCATGTTCGCGCCGATCCACCATCCGGCGATGAAGGCGGTGGCGCCGGTGCGGCGCGAGATGGGCGTGCGCACCATATTCAACATCCTCGGGCCGCTGACCAATCCCGCCGCCGCGCCCTCGGTGCTGATGGGCGTGTTCCATCCCGACCTGGTCGGCATCCAGGTGCGCGTGCTGCAGGAACTGGGCACCGAACGCGCGATGGTGGTGTGGGGCCGCGACGGCATGGACGAGATTTCGCTCGGCGCCGCGACCCTGGTGGGCGAGCTGCGCGACGGCGTGGTACGCGAGTACGAAGTGCACCCCGAGGACTTCGGCATCGCCATGGCCGCCAGCCGCAACCTGCGGGTCGAGGATCCGGCCGGGTCGAAGGCGATGCTGCTGGGTGCCCTGCGTGGCGAGGCCGGGCTGCCGCTGGAGATCGTCGCGCTCAACGCAGGCGCGGCGCTGTACGTTGCGGGCGTGGCGGAATCGATCGCCGACGGCATCGCCCGGGCGCGCGAGGCGGTGGCGTCGGGCGCGGCCATGGCCCGGCTGGAGGCGTTCGTCGTGTGCACCCGGCGGCTCGCCGCGGATGCGGGCTGACCGGGTCGGGCGCGTTTGCGACAATCCATCGGCGCCGGCACCCGCCGGCCGAGGACCTTCCATGCATCCGAGCGCCTTCGCCCGGCTTCCCAGACCGCCGTACTACGCCGTGATCTTCAGTGCCCAGCGCACGGACGTCGACGACGGCTACGGCGAGACGGCCGCGCGGATGGTCGAGCTGGCCGCGCAGCAGCCCGGCTTCCTGGGCGTCGAGTCGACCCGCGGCGAGGACGGCTTCGGCATCACCGTCGCGTACTGGGAGAGCGAGGAGGCGATCCTCGCCTGGCGCCAGCACGCCGAGCACGCCGCTGCACGCGAGCGCGGTCGCGCCGAGTGGTACCGCCACTTCGAACTGCGCATCGCGAAGGTGGAGCGCGCCTACGGCTGGGACCGGGACCAGTCCCGGGGCGGCGGAGCCGTGTGACCTGCGGCATCGTGTGCACGGCAGGCCGGCCCGCGCCGGCGACGTCTTGCCGCGGCGGAGCCCGCCGCGAGCGGGCCCGCGCCGGCTCGCGCGCGCGCGCGCGTCCTGCGATCATGCGCGCAGCGAGCGCGCGCCGGCTCCCGGCCGCGACGCAAGGACCGGAACAGGAGTTGCTGTCGTGAACCATCTGCTGCGCCCATCGCTGCCGCGTCGGGACGACATCCTGCAGCGCATCCTGGCGCGCAAGGCGGAGGAGGTGGCCGCGCGGGTCGCATCGGTGCCGCTGCCCGAGATGCGCGCGCGGGCGCTCGAGATGCCGCCGGTGCGCGGGTTCGCCGCGGCCATCGAGGCGAGGATCGCCGCCGGCGCGCCCGCGGTGATCGCCGAGGTCAAGAAGGCCAGTCCGTCGAAGGGCGTGATCCGTCCGGTGTTCCATCCGGCCGAGATCGCGCGCAGCTACGCGGCCGGCGGCGCGGCCTGCCTGTCGGTGCTGACCGATGTCGACTTCTTCCAGGGCCACGACGATTTCCTGCAGCAGGCGCGGGCGGCCTGCGCGCTGCCCGTGCTGCGCAAGGACTTCACGATCGATCCCTACCAGGTGCACGAGGCGCGCGCGCTGGGCGCGGACTGCATCCTGCTGATCGTCGCCGCGCTGTCGGACGGCCAGCTGGCCGAGCTCGCCGGGACCGCGATGCAGCTCGGCCTGGACGTGCTGGTGGAAGTGCACGACATCGACGAGCTCGAGCGCGCCATCCAGGTTCCCGCGCCGCTGCTGGGGATCAACAACCGCAGCCTGCGCACGTTCGAGGTCTCGCTCGACACCACGCTGTCGCTGCGCGAGGCGGTGCCGCGCGACCGCCGGCTGGTCACCGAGAGCGGCGTGCACGGACCGGACGACGTGGCGCGCCTGCGCGCGGCCGGCATCGAGGCCTTCCTGGTGGGCGAGGCCTTCATGCGCGAGCCCGACCCCGGCGCCGCACTGCAGCGGCTGTTCTTCCCGGCATGAGCGCGGCGCAGGCATCAGACGCCGCCGTGCCGGCGGTCGTGTTCGACTTCGACCACACCCTGTACGACGGCGATTCGGGCAGCCACCTGTTCGCCTGGCTGATCCGGCGGAGCGCCTGGCGCACGGCGCTGGCGCTGCTGGCCACGCCGGTGCTGGGGCCGATGGTCGCCTTCCTGCCGACCCGGCGCCGCGGCATCTCCGGCTACGTGTGGATCGGCACGGTCGGCATGCGCGGGCCGCGCACGCTGGACGCGGCCATCGACCGCTACGTGGCCGGCCACGATGCGCAGATCCGCGAACGCCTGCTGCCGATGGCCCTGGAGGTGCTGCACCGCCATCGCGAGGCCGGCGACCGGGTGGTGATCGCCACCGGCGCGCCGCCGGAGCTGGCGCGCGCGATCCTGGCCTTCGTCGCGCACGAGGCGGTGCCGGTGATCGGGACCCAGGTGGGCCCGCGACTGGGCGCGATCGTGGCCGTACGCCATTGCCACGCCGAGGAGAAGATGCGCATGCTGCGCGAGCGCGGCTACGGCGAGATCGCGATCGCCTACACCGACTCCAGCGCCGACCTGCCGCTTCTCAAGGCCGCGCGCGCGCCGGTGGTCGTCAACCCCAAGCACGGCAACGTGGCCCTGTTCGAGCGCACCCTGCCGGCGGGCACCCCGATCCTCAACTGGGGCTGTGCCGGCCGCGGCGGCACGCCCGCCTAGCGTTCGCGCGGACGGCGCCGGGGCCCGTCCCGCGATCCACGCGCCGGCGATGCGCGGACGGTCGAAGCGGGACACGGCGCGGCTGCCGGGCAGGCGTCGTCCGACCGAGAAACCGTCCTGAGGCAGTGTGAGGCTCACCCGGCGCGTGGGTGCGCCGGACGCGCGGCTATGCGTCGCCCAGGCGCTTGATGAAGCGCACCGTGCCGTCGCTGAACCCGCAGGCCTTGTAGAACGCGTGGGCATCGGTGCGCTGCGAGCCGCTGGACAACTCCAGCCGGGCGGCGCCGCCCGCCCGCGCGCGGCGTTCGGCCTCCTTCAGCAGCTGCCGGCCGAGGCCGGTGCCGCGGGCGCCGGAGGTGACCACCAGCGCGGTGATGCGGCAGGTCACCGTGTCCAGCGGCAGGTAGTACATGAAATCCAGCGCCACCAGCCCCGACACCACGCCGCCCACGCGCGCGACCACCAGCGCCTGGCGATCGTTCTCGCCGATGGCGCGGATCCGGCGCGCGGCGTCGTTGCGGTCGCAGGGATAGCCGAGTTCGCACAGCAGGGCGGCGACGTCGTCGGCGTCGACCAGGCTGGCGCTGCGCAGGTCGGCGTCGGGCAGGCTGCCGGGATGGCCGAAATGGCCGCCGCTCATCGCGTGCCGTAGAGCACGATGGTCTTGCCGCGGGCGTGCAGCTTGCCGTCGGCCTGCAGCTTCTTCAGCACCCGCCCGGCCATCTCGCGCGAACAGCCCACCAGCCGCGCCAGTTCCTGCCGCGAGACCCGCAGCTGGGTGCCCTGCGGGTGGCTCATCGCCTCCGGCTCGCGGGTCAGGTCGTGCAGGGTGCGGGTGATGCGGTCGGTGACGTCGAGGAAGGCCAGCCGCCCGGCCTTGCGGCTGGTGTCCAGCAGCCGGCGCGAGAGCTGGGCGCCGATGGCGTACATGATCGAGGTGGCATCGTTGGCCAGGGTGCCGTCGAACAGCTGGTACAGCCGCTCGTAGCTGATCTCGGCCAGCTCGCACTGGGTGCGGGTGCGCAGGATGACTTCGCGGGTCTCGGACTCGATGAACAGGCCCATCTCGCCCACGAACTCGCCGTTGCCGAAGTAGCCCAGCACCAGTTCGCGGCCGTCGTCCTCCTCGGTGATGATGCTGACCGAGCCGCTGATGACGAAATACAGCGTCCCGGCAGGATCGCCCGGGCGGAAGACCTCGGTGCGCGGCGGATAGCGTCGCCGGTGGCAATGGGCCAGGAAGCGTTCGATGGTCGCGGGCGCGGGCGCCATCGGGTGGGCAGGGCGACGATAGCTGCTGATCAGGGCCACAGGGCTGGGATTCATGCAGGGGGGAACGGGGGAAGCGCCGAGATTAGGACGTTGGCGCCTGCGGAGCAAACGCCTTGCCCCAACGGTCACGGGCTTTGCCGCATAATTCCGCCCTTCGCCCGCCCGACCGGGGACCGTCCGACGTGGTCAAGCCGCTGCCTCGCCTGAAGCTCCAGGGCTTCAACAACCTCACCAAATCGCTCTCGTTCAACATCTACGACGTCTGCTACGCGGCGTCGGAGGAAGAGCGCCGCCGCTACATCGAGTACATCGACGAGCAGTACGACGCCGACCGGCTGACCCAGATCCTGTCCGACGTGGCCGAGATCATCGGCGCCAACATCCTCAATATCGCCCGCCAGGACTACGATCCCCAGGGGGCGTCGGTGACCATCCTCATTTCCGAGGAACCGGTGATCGACAAGAAGGATGCGGGCAAGGGGCTGATCTCCGATGCGGTGGTCGCGCACCTGGACAAGTCGCACATCACGGTTCACACCTACCCGGAGACCCACCCGGACAACGGCATCGCGACCTTCCGCGCCGACATCGACGTGTCGACCTGCGGCGTGATCTCGCCGCTGAAGGCGCTGAACTACCTGATCGAGAGCCTGGAGTCCGACATCGTGGTGATGGACTACCGGGTGCGCGGCTTCACCCGCGACATCAAGGGCAAGAAGCACTTCATCGACCACAAGATCAACTCGATCCAGGACTACCTGGCCAAGAACATCAAGTCCCGCTACGAGATGCTCGACGTCAACGTCTACCAGGAAAACATCTTCCACACCAAGATGCACCTGAAGGACTTCGACCTCGACCAGTACCTGTTCGAGGAAAAGGCGCGCAACCTCTCGTTCAAGGAACGGATGAAGATCGAGGCGCGGCTCAAGCGCGAGATCGAAGAGCTCTACCACGGCCGCAACCTGCTCGACTGACGGCCGTCGCAGTGCGGCGCTCCGCGCGGGCGCCGCCTACAGGCAGGGCCCCGCGGGATGCGGGGCCTTTCGCGTCATGGGTGCGGAGGGAGGTGGCGGGATCGCGCTGCCGGCCAATGGGGGCGCCGCCAGGTTGCCGGGATCCTGCGCTGCGCATCGGGCGATGGACCCCCGGCGCCGGTGCCGACTCGGCGGACGTCGCGGCCCGCACTGCTCACAGCCGGTAGGCGACCGTTTTCATCAGCTTCGAGGCGGCGGCCATCAGGGTCGGGATCGGCTGCGGCAGGATGCGCGCGCCGGCAAGCTCGGCGTTGTCCGCGTGGCGGGCCTCGTCCGCCTTCATCTGGCGCAGGATCTCGCGGCTGCGCTGGTCGGCGCCGGGCAGGGTCTGCAGGTGTTCGTCCAGGTGCGCCTCCACCTGGCGTTCGGTCTCGACCACGAAACCGAGGTTCCAGCCGTCGCCGCGCAGGCCGGCCAGCACGCCCAGCGCGTAGCTGCCGCCGTACCACAGGGGATTGAAGACGCTGGGGCGGCTGTCGAGCTCGCGCAGGCGGTCGGCGCACCAGGCCAGATGGTCGGTTTCCTCCTGCGCCGCCTCCAGCAGGTGGTCGCGGGTGGATGCCTCGCGCGCCACGGCGGCCTGGCCGAAATACAGGCCCTGGGCGCAGACCTCGCCGACATGGTTGATCCGCATCAGCCCGGCCGCGTGCCGACGCTCGGCCGGGTCGAGGTCGGGGAGGGGCGTGTCGCCGGCGGGGTTGGGGCGATGGGCGGCCGGCTGGCCAAGCACGGTGTCGAGCGCGCGCTGGGTCTCGACCAGGAGCCGGTCGAACCGGCCCAGCTTGCGGCGCGGGCCAGGGGCCGTGCCGGGCGCGGGGACGGACACGAGGGCGCGGGAGGGGTCGCTGGCGGGGGCGTTGGGCATGCGGGGACGGGCGCGAGGGGACGCTGCATGGTGGCGCGGCGGCGTCCCCGATGCCAGCGCCGGGACCGGTGGCTTGCGCGTCCCCGGGATGCCGGCTAGAATTCCGCTTCTTTTTCCCGCATTCCACAACGCGCGGCGACGTTCCGCGGCCGTTCCGGCCCCGCAACCAGCCCGACCAGGCACCCGCCCGGAGTCCTTTTTGATGAAGACCTTTACCGCCAAGTCCGAGACCGTCCAGCGCGACTGGTATCTCGTCGACGCCACCGGCAAGACGCTGGGCCGCCTGAGTTCGGAACTTGCGCGCCGCCTGCGCGGCAAGCACAAGCCCGTCTACACCCCGCACGTGGACACCGGCGATTACCTGATCGTGATCAACGCCGAGAAGATCACCGTGACCGGCAAGAAGCTGAGCGACAAGCTCTACCACCGCTTCACCGGCCATATCGGCAACCTCAAGACCGAGACCCTGGCCCAGGCGCTCGAGCGCCACCCGGAGCGCGTGATCGAGATCGCGGTCAAGGGCATGCTGCCGAAGAACACGCTCGGCCGCGCCATGTACCGCAAGCTCAAGGTGTACAAGGGTGCCGAGCACCCGCACGCCGCCCAGCAGCCCCAGCCCCTGGATATCTAATCGATGGCTACCACCCAGAACTACGGCACCGGCCGTCGCAAGTCCTCCACCGCCCGCGTGTTCCTGCGCAAGGGCAGCGGCAACATCACCGTCAACGGCCGTCCGCTGGACGAGTTCTTCGGCCGTGAGACCGCGCGCATGATCGTGCGCCAGCCGCTGGAGCTGACCAAGAACACCGAGAGCTTCGACATCGTGGTCACCGCCTCCGGCGGCGGCACCACCGGCCAGGCCGGTGCGATCCGCCTGGGCATCGCCCGCGCGCTGGTCGAATACGACGAGACGCTGAAGACCGACCTGCGCAAGGCCGGGTTCGTGACCCGCGACGCGCGCGAGGTCGAGCGCAAGAAGGTCGGCCTGCACAAGGCCCGCCGCGCGACCCAGTTCTCCAAGCGTTAATTCGGTTTCGACGCCACCGCGCCGCGGTGGCGTTACAATCGGTCCCATAGCCCCGTCGCCAAGCGGTAAGGCACCTGACTCTGACTCAGGCATTCGGTGGTTCGAATCCATCCGGGGCTGCCAATCGAGATGCGACAAGACCCGCTGCGGCGGGTCTTGTCGTTTCTGCGCGCCCGACGCGCATCGGCCGTTCTGCCGCGGCGCGGATCCGGCGATAATCCGCCGATGACGGTTCCCTTCCTGCCCCCCCTGTCCGATGCCGGCCACGCGCTGGATGACGTCCGCGCGCGCGGCTATGCGGTCCTGCCCGCGGAGGCGTTGGCCGGGATCGCGCGAATGCCGATCGCCGCATTCCAGGCGCTGGAAGCGGGCTGGAACGACCTGCCGTCCGACGCCTACCTGCGCGACGGCGGCCGCTACCGCAGCCGGCGCCATTCCTGCTTCGTGGTCGAGGGCGACGCGCTGCGCCAGGTGCCGCATCGCGCGCACTGGCAATCGCTGGACTACAACGCGCTGCACGGCGGCATGCTGCGCATGTTCGAACCGGTCGCGCCGGAGACCGTCGCGGCGCCGGCCTGGCCGGCGCTGATCCGCGCCCTGGCCGGGTGGTGTTCGGCACTGAAGGGCGCGCAGCCCTGGTATGTCGAGGCCCACCAGTTCCGCATCGACACCGCCGACGGCATCGGCCGGCCCACGCCCGAGGGCGCGCACCGGGACGGCGTGGATTTCGTCGCCGTGATCCTCGTGGCGCGCCACGCGATCAAGGGCGGCGAGACCCGCGTGTTCCAGGCCGACGGCCCGGACGGCCAACGCTTCACCCTGCTGCAGCCGTGGTCACTGCTGTTCCTGGACGATGCGCGGATGATCCACGAGTCGACGCCGATCCAGCCCGAGTCCGACGCGGCGCCCGGTCATCGCGACACCCTGGTCCTGACATTCCGCTCCGGCGCCTTCCAGGGCGAAGACTGACGCGTCCGCCGGAGTCACCCGCGTCTGATTGGCGCGCGTGCCCCACTTTCCCGCCGGCCGCCGCGACGATCGCACGATCGCCCTCGCCGATCGTGGCGCGACGCCAGAGACGTGGCGCTGCCGCCGCCGCAGCCCCCGGCGCGTGGTGCGCACGCACGCGCCCGGGACGAATGGTCGCAACGGTTACAATCCCGGCCTGCGGCGCGCGACGCCAGTCCGATGGAGCCCCGATGAAGCTTGGATCCCTCAAGGAGGGCGGCCGCGACGGCACCCTCGTGGTGGTGTCGCGCGACCTGTCGCGCGCGGTCCGCGCGACCGGCATCGCGCCGACGCTGCAGCGCGCGCTGGAGGACTGGAGCAACGTCGCGCCGCGGCTCAACGCCCTGGCCCAGTCGCTGGAATCGGGTGACGCCGACGGCGTGTTCGACCTGGACCAGAACGCGATGGCCGCGCCGCTGCCGCGCGCCTACGAGTTCGTCGATGGCAGCGCGTACCTGCCGCACGTGGAGCGCGTGCGCCGCGCCCGCGGCGCCGAGGTGCCCGAGAGCTTCTACACCGATCCGCTGATGTACCAGGCCACCAGCGCGGGCTTCTACGGTCCGCGCGACCCGGTGCGCGTGGTCAGCGAGGACCACGGCATCGACCTGGAGGCCGAGATCGTGGTGGTCACCGACGACGTGCCGATGGCGGTGACGCCCGAGCAGGCGGCCGGCCACATCCAGCTGGTCGGTCTGGTCAACGATGTCTCGCTGCGCAACCTGATCCCCGGCGAGCTGGCCAAGGGCTTCGGCTTCCTTCAGTCCAAGCCGCGTTCGGCGCTGAGCCCGGTGTTCGTCACGCCCGACGAACTCGGCGACGCCTGGCAGGGCAACAAGCTGCATCTGCCGCTGGTCACGCATATCAACGGCGAGTGGTTCGGTGCGCCCGAAGCCGGCGTCGACATGCAGTTCGACTTCGCCCAGCTGGTGGCGCACGCGGCCAGGACGCGGCCGCTGTCGGCCGGCACCCTCGTCGGCAGCGGTACGATCGCCAACCAGGACACCTCGAAGGGCGCCTCGTGCTTCGCCGAGCGGCGCACGGTCGAGGCGCTGGAGACCGGCAAGCCGGTGACGCCGTTCATGGCGTTCGGCGACCAGGTACGGATCGAGATGCTCGACCGCGACGGACGCAGCATCTTCGGGGCGATCGAGCAGCGGATCGAGCGCCAGGCCGCGCCCTGACGGGCGGGGGGCTGGCGCGACGAATGGCGGGCGCCGCGCGCGCGCGGCCGTCACGATAGCTGGCGATGGCACGGCCGCGCCTGCATCCGGATCGCGTTACCTGTTGGACGAGGCGTCCCGGCGAACCGGTCGCGCACTCAGGGGAACGGCGCGCCGCGTCGCTGCCGGGGGAGGCACCGCCGCGCCGATCGGTGCGGACACGATCACCGGCAGACGGGACGCCGCGGCCGGTCGAATGGCTCTAGACGACAACTGGCCCAGGGGGTGCCGGCGTGAACGAAGAACTGCGGCTGTATTCGTACTGGCGCTCCAGCGCGGCCTGCCGCGTGCGCATCGGCCTCAACCTCAAGGGGCTGGCCTACGAGACCGTGCCGGTGCACCTGCTGCGCGACGGCGGCGAGCAGTTCGCGCCCGGCTATGTCGCGACCAACCCGCAGAAGCTGGTGCCGGTGCTGCAGCACGGCCAGCGCACGTTCCGCCAGTCGCTGGCGATCCTGGAATACATCGACGAGGTCTGGCCGACGCCGCCGCTGCTGCCTGCGACCTCGCGCGAACGCCAGCGCGTGCGCGCGCTGGCGCAACTGGTCGCGGCCGATATCCACCCGCTCAACAACCTGCGGGTGCTGCGCTTCCTGGAGCAGGACTGGAACGTCCCGCAGCCCGAGCGCGACCTGTGGATCCGCCACTGGATCACCGAGGGCTTCGACGCCTTCGAGGCGCTGCTGCGCGACCATCCGGCGACCGACACCTTCTGTGACGGCCACCTGCCGACGATCGCCGACTGCTGCCTGGTGCCGCAGGTCTACAACGCGCGCCGGTTCGGTCTGGACATGGCGCGCTGGCCGACGATCGCCGCGATCGAGCAGGCCTGCCTGGAGTTGCCGGCGTTCCGCGACGCCGCCCCCGACCGCCAGCCGGATGCGCCGCAGCAGTCGTGACCCGTCGCGCGGCCTGCGCGTGCGGGCAGAGGGTGGCGATCAGTTGTGGGAAGTGCCGAACACGTCCGCGTAGGGGTCGTGTTCGCCGGTCGCGCCTTCGGACAGGCGGAACTTGAGGTCCAGGCCCTCGCGCGAATCGGCCGCGCGCAGCGCGGTCTCGCGTTCGATCCGGCCTTCCTTGTACAGCCGGTACAGGCACTGGTCGAAACTCTCGATCCCTTCCTCGAGCGATTCCTCCATCGCCTGCTTGATCTCGTGCACCTGTCCGCGGCGCAGCAGGTCGCGGATCATCGGCGTGTTGATCAGCACCTCGGTCGCCGGCAGGCGGCGGCCGTCGACGCCGACCACCAGCCGCTGCGAGACCACCGCGCGCAGGTTGAGCGCCAGGTTCATCAGCACGTTCTTGTGCGCGGCCTCGGGGAAGAAGTTGAGGATGCGCTCGATCGTCTGGTCGGCATTGTTGGAGTGCAGCGTCGCCAGGCACAGGTGGCCGGTCTCGGCGAAGGCGATCGCGGCCTCCATCGTGGTCGCGTCGAGGATCTCGCCGATCAGGATCACGTCCGGCGCCTCGCGCATCGCGTTCTTCAGCGCGTTGTGGAAGGCGTGGGTGTCCAGGCCGACCTCGCGCTGGTTGACGATCGACTTCTTGTGCCGGTGCAGGTATTCGATCGGATCCTCGATGGTGAGGATGTGGCCCGAGGTGGTCGTGTTGCGGTGATCGATCATCGCCGCCAGCGAGGTCGACTTGCCCGAGCCGGTGGAGCCGACCAGCAGTACCAGGCCGCGCGGCGCCATGATGATCTCCTTCAGCACCTCGGGCAGCTGCAGCTCCTCGATGCTGGGGATGGTGCTGCGGATCGCGCGGATCACCATGCCCACTTCACCGCGCTGCTTGAACACGTTGACGCGGAAGCGGCCGGAGTCCTGCAGCGAGATCGCCATGTTGAGCTCGAGGTCGCGCTCGAACTGCGGCACCTGGCCCTCGTCCATCAGCGAGTACGCGATCTTCTTCACCATGCCGGGGGGCAGGCCAGTGTTGCCGAGCGGATAGAGCTTGCCCTCGACCTTGATGTAGACCGGCGCGCCGGTGGTCAGGAACATGTCCGACGCGTTCTTTTCCGTCATCAGCTTCAGGAAATAGCCGATGTCCATGTACGAATCCCCAATGGCCCCCCCGGACCGTTGCGCATCCGGCGAAGGCTGCCGACAATGGCCCGCACCCGGAATCGGCACGGCCCCCCAATGGCGACAAGCTTCGCATACTTCAGGACCCCGGCGCAGGCGCTGATTGTCGGATGCGTGCTCGCGCTCACGGCTTGCGCATCCACGCCACCGCCGACCGGCGAACTCAACGCCGCGCAGCAGGCCGTGGCGCGTGCATCCGATGCCGACGCCGAGCAGTACGCGCCCGAGGACCTGCAGCGCGCGCGCAGCCTGCTGACCCAGGCGCAGGCGGCGATGGCCGAGCGCCGCGAGGCCGAGGCCCGCGACCTGGCCGTGCGCTCGGCGGCGCTCGCAGGCCTTGCGCAGGCGCGCAGCCGCGCGGCCGCCACCGATTCCGAACTCGGCCAGCGTCGTGCGGAGATCGCCGATTTGCGCCAGCGCCTGCGGATGGAGGATGCGCCGTGACTGTCTCCAGCATTGCCGCACGTGCCGGCCTGCTCGCAACCCTCGCCGTGTCCCTGATGCTGTCGTTGCCGCAGGCGCGCGCCGCGGACGACCCCGACGTGGGCCGGCTGCAGCAGCGCCTGGTGGCGCTCGATGCGGACATGGCCTTCGCGGGCATGGCCCCGCTGGAGCGGCTGCAGGCCCGGCAGGCGGTGGATGCGCTGGCCGGCGTGCGTGCGCGCCAGCGGCCGTCCGCGCTGCAGGTGGCGCAATGGCGGGTCGAGACCGCCGAGATCGCCGCACGCACTGACGCCGCCCGGCGCGAGATCGACCGCCTGGACCGCGAGCGCGCGGACCTGTTGCTCGAGGCCAGCCGCCGCGAGGCGGCCCGGGCCCGGCAGGAGGCCGAGCGGCTCCGCATCCAGACCCAGATCCAGGCCGAGGAGACCGCCCGGCTGCGCGAAACTGCAGAGGCCGAGTCGATGGCCCGCCAGGAGGCCGAAACGGTGCTCCAGGGCGTGTCCTCGCGCGAAGCCGCGCGCCTGCGCGCCGCGCGCGAGCGAGCCGCCGAGCTCAAGCGCCAGGAGGAGGAGCTGCTGCGCAGCCTGGAATCCGACGCGGCCACCCAGCCGTACTGAAGGCCGGCGCGTTTTACCTTCCGTTTCAATGACTTGCGGTAGCGAGCGTGCCGGACCTCCGGGGCTGCCGTGCGGACGATCGTGACACCGGCCGCCTGTTTTCAGATCTGTGACTCCGCACCGAACGGGGGCATGCGCGGGGGCCTTGTCGGTCCCGGATGGGAGGAGTAGGGTCGAAGCTACCGGACGGTTGCGATGTCCAACGCCGTCCGGAACCGAGCCAGACCGACCAGATGACCGAGCCGATCCACCACCAGCCCCCCGCCGCCGGCCGCCAGGCCCGCCGCGCCGGGCGTGCAGGTGGGCGCGCGGCTGGCCCCCGGTCTGCCCCAGAGACGACGCCCCGAGCCGCCCGCGGCCGGGGCGTTCGCATGTTCGCAGGAGGATTTCCATGTTCGAAGGCCAACCGCAGGCGGAACTCGACAAGCTGCTCCAGGGCCACCCCGAGTTCAAGCAGCTCTACCAGCGCCACAAGGAACTCGACAAAAAGGTGCTCGACGCCGAACTCGGCGTCCTTCCCATGGACGACACCACCCTGGCCCAGATGAAGCGCGAGAAGCTCGCCGCCAAGGACCGCCTGACCCGGCTTTACGACACGCTTCCCCACTGATCCGCTTTCCCGAAGTCACGGGCGGCGGCGGCCATCCTCGTCGGTCGCCGTCGCCCGTGTGCTGTCTGTCCGCGCCGCGCCAGCGGCGGACCTGTCGCCCGATGCGATAATCGCCGTTCCTCCGGCTGCATCACGAGCGCGCATGACCATCCACGCCTCCGTCCTCGAGCTGATCGCCGAGACCCCGATCGTGCGCGCGCAGCGCCTGGATGCCGGCCCCTGCGAGCTGTATTTCAAGCTCGAGAGCCAGAATCCCGGCGGCTCGATCAAGGACCGGATCGGCCTGAAGATGATCGAGGCCGCCGAGGCGCGCGGCGACCTGAAGCCCGGCGCGACCCTGGTCGAGGGCACTGCCGGCAATACCGGCATCGGCCTGGCCCTGGTCGCCCAGCAGAAGGGCTACCGCCTGGTGCTGGTGGTGCCGGACAAGATGAGCCGGGAGAAGATCTTCAACCTCAAGGCCATGGGGGCGGAGGTGGTGCTGACCCGCTCGGACGTGGCCAAGGGCCACCCCGAGTACTACCAGGACCTGGCCGAGCGCATCGCGCGCGAAACGCCGGGCGCGTACTTCGTCAACCAGTTCGGCAACCCCGACAACCCGGCCGCGCACGAGCACGGCACCGGGCCGGAGATCCTGCGCCAAATGGCGGAGGTCGGCGGCCTGGACGCGGTGGTGTTCGGCTGCGGCAGCTCCGGGACCATGACCGGCCTGTCGCGCTGTTTCGCCGAGCACGCCCCGGACGTGGAACTGGTGCTGGCCGACCCGGTGGGCTCGATCCTGGCCGAATACATCAACGACGGCGTGCTCAGCGATAAGTCCGCCAGCTGGATGGTGGAAGGCATCGGCGAGGACTTCCTGCCGTCGATCTCGGACTTCAGCCGGGTGAAGAAGGCCTACGCCATTCCCGACAAGGAGAGCTTCCTGGCGGCGCGCGAGCTGCTGCGTACCGAAGGCATCTTCGGCGGCTCCTCGACCGGCACCCTGCTGGCCGCGGCGCTGCGCTACTGCCGCGAGCAGACCGCGCCGAAGAAGGTGCTGGTGTTCGTCTGCGACACCGGCAACAAATACCTGAGCAAGCTGTACAACGACTACTGGATGCTGGACAACGGCTTCATCGAGCGCGAGCAGCACGGCGACCTGCGCGACCTGATCCTGCGGCCATACTCCCAGCGCGATACCGTGGTGCTGGCCCCGGGCGACCTGCTGGTGACCGCCTACCAGCGCATGAAGCTCTACGAGATCTCGCAGCTGCCGGTGATGGACGGCGACCGGATCGTCGGCATCCTCGACGAGAGCGACGTGCTGCTGCACGTCTACGGCGACGAGGCGAAATTCCGCGACCCGGTGTCCACCGCGATGGTCCGCAAGCTCGACATCCTGGACGTGAAATCGCCGGTCGAGTCGCTGCTGCCGGTGTTCGACCGCGGGCACGTGGCGATCGTGGTGGACGGGCCCCGGTTCCTGGGCCTGATCACGCGGATCGACCTGCTGAACTGGCTGCGACGCCGCGTTCACTGAACGGCCGGCGCGGACGGGGGCGATGGTAGAATCCCGGCCCCGGATTCCAGTGGATTCAGCGATATGACGGACCCCCGCGAGGCGGTCGACACGGCGGCGTGGGGGCTCGGAACCAAGGCGATCCACGCCGGCCAGGCGCACGACCCCTCGACCGGGGCGGTGATGCCGCCGATCTACGCCACCAGCACCTACGCCCAGTCCAGCCCGGGCGTGCACCAGGGGTTCGAGTACTCGCGCACCCACAACCCGACCCGCTTCGCGTGGGAGCGCGGCGTCGCGGGCCTCGAAGGCGGCAACCGCGGCTTCGCGTTCGCTTCGGGCATGGCGGCCACCGCCACGCTACTGGAACTGCTGGACAGTGGCGACCACGTCGTGGCGATGGACGACCTGTACGGCGGCAGCTTCCGCCTGTTCGAGCGGGTCCGCCGCCGCAGCGCGGGGCTGGACTTCAGCTACGTCGACATGACCGACCTGGCCGCGTTCGAGGCCGCGCTCACGCCGAAGACGAAGCTGGTGTGGATCGAGACCCCGACCAACCCGCTGCTCAAGATCGTCGACATCGCCGCGGTGGCCGACATCGCCCATCGCCATGGCGCGAAGGTGGTGGTCGACAACACGTTCGCCTCGCCCATGCTGCAGCGGCCGCTCGAGCACGGCGCCGACATCGTGATGCATTCTGCGACCAAGTACCTCAACGGGCACTCGGACATGGTGGGCGGGATCGCCGTGGTCGGCGACGACGAGGCGCTCGCGGAGCAGGTGGCGTTCCTGCAGAACTCCTGCGGCGCCGTGCAGGGCCCGTTCGACAGCTTCCTCGCCCTGCGCGGGCTCAAGACCCTGCACCTGCGCATGAAGGCCCACTGCGAGAACGCGCAGGCGTTGGCCGAATTCCTGCAGGCGCACGACGCGGTAGAGGGCGTGATCTACCCGGGCCTGCCTTCGCATCGGCAGCACGAACTCGCGAAGCGGCAGATGGACGGCTTCGGCGGCATCGTCTCGGTGCGCCTCAAGGGCGGTTTCGAGGCCGCGAAGCGCTTCTGCGAACGCACCCGGCTGTTCACCCTGGCCGAATCGCTCGGCGGCGTGGAGAGCCTGGTCAACCACCCGGCGGTGATGACGCATGCGTCGATCCCCCCAGAGAACCGCGCGCGCCTCGGCATCGATGACGGGCTGGTGCGGTTGAGTGTGGGGGTGGAGGGTCTGGATGACCTTCGAGCCGATCTCGGACAGGCACTTGCCGCATGAGCCGTTCGCTATTCGAGGATTACCGTAACAGCTTGCGACATCCGGAGTTCTGGGCGTATTCCAGCTGGCTCGACATCGCGACACGGCACCGGCGGACACGGCTCGGCTTCCTGTGGTTCCTTGTGCCGACGATCGCCTTCCTGCTGGTGCTGGGCAACGTCTATTCCCAGCTGATGGGCTACCCGCGCGAGGAATACCTGCCGTACCTGGGCGTGGGATTCGTGGTATGGCGGTTCATGCTCCAGATCGTGAACGAGGCTGTGGCCGCGATGACCTCGCACAAGGCGTTCATCATGGACGGCCGTACACGGCTGACCGATTTCGTGCTCCGCTCCTTCGCGAAGGCCGCGTACATGCTGCTGTTCGGCATGATCGTCGTGATGGGCATCCTGATGTGGTCTCCATCGATGCATGTGTACAACGTGCTGACGCTGGTGGCGACCTTGCCGATCCTGCTGCTCAACCTGTCCTGGATCGCCGTCTGCCTGGCCTTGCTGGGCGCCAGGTTCCGCGACATGCACGAGATCATGGGCACGATCCTCATCGTCGCTTTCCTGATCACACCTGTCCTCTGGACCGTTGAGCGTTTCCCTCCCGACACGCTGCGCGGCACCCTCGTGCGCCTCAACCCCGCCTTCCACATGATCGACGTGGTCCGCGCCCCGGTTCTGGGGCAGATGCCCGAAGCGACGTCGTTCGTGTTCGTGGGTGTCCTCGCGCTGGTGGGGTGGCCGGTCGCAGCGCTGCTGTACCGCCGCTATGCCCGTTTCGTTCCGATCTGGGTCTGACGATGAGCAGCCACATCATCGCGAGCGACCTGGGGCTCGACATTCCCCATTTCCTGCAGGACGTGCCGATCCAGCAGTCGCTGTACACGACGCTGGTGCGGGCGCCGTTCACCCGTCCCCGGCGCGAATACAGGACGCTCCTGTCCGGTCTCAGTTTCGAGATCCGGCAGGGGGAGCGCGTCGCGATCCTCGGGCGCAACGGCGCGGGGAAGACGACGCTGCTCCGGGTCCTGACGGGCGCTTTCGAACCGACGCACGGCTCGCTCGACATCCAGGGCTCCCGGCAGGCATTGCTCAACCTGGGCCTGGGCTTCAACTCCGAGGCGACGGTGCAGGAGAACATCTACCTGCGTGCCATCGCGATGGGAATGCGCGGCGCCGAGATCCGCGACGTGGTCGTGCCGGTACTCGAATTCTCCGAACTGGCGGACGTCGCCAACCACCGGCTGGCGACGCTGTCGTCCGGCCAGCGCATGCGGCTTGGATTCGCGATCTCGACCGCGGTCCAGCACGACATCATGCTGCTGGACGAATGGATCGGCGCCGGCGACGCGGGATTCGTGGAGAAGGCGAAGCAACGCATGACCAGCCGGGTGGACGGGAGCAAGATCGTGGTGCTCGCCAGCCACAATTTCCCCCTGCTGCGCAAGGTGTGCACCCGCGGCATCGTCATCGATCACGGCCGCATGGTGTATGCCGGCGAGATCGAGGACTCGATCAAGGAATACAAGAAGATCTACCAGGTCGACCCTGTGTATATCGCCAACAAGACGGGCCAATGACAGTCAAGGAGTTCCCCAGTTCATGACTCTAGGCAAGAAGCGGATCCTCTGCGTCGCCGGAACCCGGCCGGAGGCCATCAAGATGGCGCCGGTCATCCTCGCGTTGCGGGAGGCGCCATGGGCGGAGGTACGCGTGCTGGCCACCGCGCAGCACCGGCAGATGCTCGACCAGGTGATGCAGGTGTTCGGGATCAGCCCCGACATTGACCTGGACATCATGCGTCCCAATCAGTCGTTGCCGGAGCTGACGGCCCGGCTGCTGGCCGAACTCGACACCGTGCTGGCGAGCGAGCAGCCCGACGTGGTGCTGGTGCAGGGCGACACGACCACAGTCATGGCGACCGCGATGGCGGCATTCTATCGCCGCATCGACGTCGGCCACGTCGAGGCGGGCCTGCGGACGGGGGACCTCCAGAATCCGTTCCCCGAGGAGATGAACCGCGTGGTGGCCGGACGCCTCTCGCGCTGGCACTTCGCGCCAACGGAGGGCTCGCGGCAGAACCTGCTGCGGGAAGGGTTCGATCCGACGGCGATCCACGTCACCGGGAACACGGTGATCGATGCGCTGAAGAACGTCGTGGCGCGGGATCTTCCGCGACCGGAGGGCATCGATCCCGGGAAGCGGCTGGTGCTGGTGACCGCGCATCGCCGCGAAAACTTCGGTGAGCCGTTCCGGGAAGTGTGTCGCGCGGTGCGGGAGATCGCCGACCGGCACGAGGACATCAACATCCTGTATCCGGTGCATCCGAATCCGAACGTCCACGACGTGGCGCATGCGACCTTGGGCGACCATCCGCGCATCCGTCTCTGCAGCCCGCTGGACTACCTTCCGTTCGTTTCCGCGATGAAGCACGCCGACCTCGTGCTCACCGACTCCGGCGGAGTGCAGGAGGAGGCGCCGGCGCTGGCCAAGCCCGTGCTGGTGATGCGCCGGGAGACCGAGCGTCCCGAGGCGGTGGCGGAAGGCGTCGTGAAGCTGGTCGGGACGGATTTCGACTCGATCGTCGGCGAAGCGGACCGGCTGCTTCGCGATCCCGATGCGTACCGGGCGATGGCCAAGGGCGTCTCGCCGTACGGCGACGGCCTCGCGGCATCGCGGATCTTGTCGATCCTGTCTGCCGACCTGCTCGACCGATGAGCGGCCCGGGCCGCGAAGCGCATGAACAATCCAGAGGGTGGTGAGCACGTGAGTATCCAGCAAGCGGGGCATGAACCCGACGGCGGGCGGTTGCGGACAGTGGCGGTGGTCGGCCTGGGATACATCGGCCTGCCGACGGCGGCCATGTTCGCCGCGAGCGGCAAGCAGGTCGTCGGCATCGACATCAGCCAGCGGGCGGTCGACGCGGTGAATGCGGGCAAGCCGCACATCGAGGAAGGCGACCTCGACGCGCTGGTGGAGCGCTGCGTGGCCTCTGGCCACCTCCGCGCCACCACGGAGCCGGTGCCGGCGGACGCGTTCGTCATCGCGGTGCCGACGCCGGTGGGGGCCGCGCCGGGCCACCAGCCCGACGTGAGCTACGTCGAAGCGGCTGGACGCTCCATCGCGCCGGTCCTCAAGCGCGGCGACCTGATCATCCTCGAGTCCACCTCGCCGGTGGGCACGACCGAGCGGCTGTCGCGGCTCCTGGCCGAAGCGCGCCCCGACCTGCGGTTCCCGCACCAGGCCGGTGCACAGCCGGACATCCACCTGGCGTATTGTCCCGAACGCATCATTCCGGGCAACATGCTCCGGGAACTGGTCGAGAACGACCGCATCATCGGCGGAATGACGGCGGACTGCACCGCCCTCGCCACCGGCCTCTACCAGGCGTTCGTGCGCGGCCAGTGCCTGGCCGCGGACGCGAAGACCGCCGAGATGGTGAAGCTGACGGAGAACGCCTTCCGTGACGTCAACATCGCGTTCGCCAACGAGCTGTCGATGGTGTGTGGCGACGCGGGCGTCGATGCATGGGAGGTCATCGCACTGGCGAACCGCCACCCCCGCGTCAACATCCTTCGCCCTGGACCGGGCGTCGGTGGACACTGCATCGCGGTCGACCCTTGGTTCATCGTCGCGCAAGCGCCCGAACGCGCTCGCCTGATGCGCACGGCGCGCGAGGTCAACGACGCCAAGCCGCATTACGTGCTCGACCAGGCGCGGGCGCTCCTCGACGCCGATCCCGAGGCCACGCTGGTGTGCCTGGGGCTTTCGTACAAGCCGGACGTCGACGACTTCAGGGAGAGCCCGTCGCTGGAGATCGCTTGCATGCTCACGGACGAGTATCCCGGGCGCATCCTCTGCAGCGACCCCTACGCCGAGGCGTTGGATGGCGCCGTGGTCGCCGCGCATTCCCTCCAGATCCGGCCGCACTCGGAGGCGATCGCCGCGGCCTCGATCGTCCTGGTGCTGGTCGGGCACACCGCCTTCCGGGTCCACCCGCGCCCCGACGGCAAGCAGCTGCTCGATGCGGCCGGGTTCTGGGTCTGAGCGTTCCGATCGACAGGATGAGCATGCACAACGAACACGACGAGCACGACGGACACGACGGCGAGCACACTGGCGCAGGGATCTGGCTCGACCGCGTCAACGAGGCCTACTACGACCGCCTCGGCGAAGGCATGGGGCGCAAGACGCGCGACCGCATCAACTGGATGTGCGCGCAGTGCGAAGGATCCACTGTCCTCGATGTGGGCTGCAGCCAGGGCATCACCTCGCTGCTGCTGGGCCGCGAAGGCTTCGACGTCCACGGCATCGACATCATGGCCGAGGCGGTGGAGTACGCGAGCCGGGAACTCGCCGTGGAATCGCCCGAGGTGCGGGGCCGTGTCCGTTTCGAGCGGATGGATCTGCTCTCCATGGCGAGCGGCCGCGTCTATGACAACGTGGTGATGGGCGAGGTCGTCGAACATCAGACCTCCGCGCCGCGCTTCCTCAAGGCCGCCCGCAAGCACGTGGCGCCCGGTGGGCGGCTCGTGGTCACGGTGCCGTTCGGGCTGCATCCGTTCCCCGACCACAAGTGCACCGTGTTCCCGCGCGACATCGCGCAGGCGCTGGAGGGGATGCGGTTCGATCACATCGACGTCGTCGATGGCTACATCCGGGTGGTGGCGACGGCGGATGTCGGCTCGACGCAAGGCCAACTTGAGCCCGAACGGCTCCTGCTCACGACCGAGTCGGGCACGCTGGCTGCACAGGAATTGCGCTTCGAGGCGTTGGCCGCGGCCCGCAGAAACGATGCGGCACGGAAGGAACTCGCTGCGAAGCTCGCCAAGGCGCGCGACGAGGCCCGGGCTTCGGCCGCAGAAAGCGCCAAGCTCATGGCCAGGGACCGCCAGGAACTTTCGCAGCTCAAGAGCCAGCTGCTCGCCACCCGCAACGAAGCGCTTTCTGCCTCCGCGGAAATCGAGCGGATCTCGGCGGCGCTGCGCGACGCCGATCGCGATCGGGAACGGGGCGAAGCCGCACGACGCGAAGCGGCCGAGGTCTCGACGCAGCTCCAATCCGCCCTGGCGAAGGCCGAGCGCGATCTGGCCGGTGCGATCGCGGCGAAAGATGCGGCCCTCGAGGCATCTGCCGACCTGGAAGAGAAGCTGGCCGGCATCGAGTCTGAGCTCGTGGAGCTCGACCAGTCGCGACGCCGCTTGCGCGAACTGCGCGGGGAGGTGCGCCGCCTCGAGCGGGAACGCGACGCCCAGCGGCAGCGGCACGAGGTCAAGGTCGAGCGTATGGTCGATTATCGCCGGCGCCTCGAACACCAGCATGCGACGGTCAAGGGCTGGCTCGATGAGGCCAACGCGGAGCTCGACTTCCTGAAGAGTTCGGTGTCGTTCCAGCTCGGCATGACGCTGATGGCCGCCACGCGCTCGGTGCGGGACTTCGTCGCACTGCCGATCCGGCTGGGCCGCCTCGCCGCGAACGGGGTACGCCGCCGGCGCGAGCGGCGCAAGCATCCCGCAGTGTCCGCTTCGGCGGGCGCGAAGGAGGAAGATCCAAGCCTGGCGTTCGCGTCCCCCGCGCCCGCCAAACCCGGTAAGACCCCGCAGCCCAAGGTGGCGGACGTATCCAGCCTTGCGCCGGTGGCGTTGCCCTCCGGGCGCATCAGGGTGCTGCCGCTGCTGGACGCCGAACCGGAGCCCGCCGTCGTCACCGGCGCGTTTCCCTCCAGAGTGTCCGAGCTCAGGGTGGCGGCGATCATGGACGACTTCACTCGCGAGTCGTTCCGCCACTGCTGCACGCTCATGCAGCTCACCCCCGACGGCTGGCGCGAGGAGATGGAGGCGTTCGCTCCCCACATCGTGCTGGTCGAATCGGCCTGGAAGGGCGAAGGCGAACGATGGGCGCGGAAGATCTATCCGCTGTCCGACGAGCTGCGCGATCTGGTGACAGCGGCCCGCGCCGCCGGCATCCCCACTGCATTCTGGAACAAGGAAGATCCGGTCCACTTCAGCGTGTTCCTGCCGACCGCCCGGCTGTTCGACCACGTCTTCACCACCGACATCGATTGCATGAAGGGGTACCGGGCCGAACTGGGGCATGACCGCGTGTCGCTGCTGCCGTTCGCCTGCGAGCCGCGGTCGCACAATCCGGTCGAGACCCATGATCGCGTCGACGGGTTCTGCTTCGCCGGTTCCTACTATGCCAAGTATCCGGAACGCCAGCGGGATTTCGCGTCCATCGTGGACGCACTCGCGGAGCGGACGTCGGTGGACATCTTCGACCGCAATCTCGGGAAGGGAGATGCCTCCCTCGAGTTCCCGGACCGTTACGCCGGCCTGATCCGCGGCAACCTCCCCTACGACCAGATCGATCGCGCGTACAAGGGGTACCGGTACGGCATCAACATCAACACGGTGAAGCAGTCACAGAGCATGTTCGCGCGGCGCGCGTTCGACCTGCTCGCGAGCAATACCGTCACCGTGAGCAACTATTCGCGCGGTCTTCGGCTGATGTTCGGGGACCTGGTGGTCAGTTCCGACAGCGGCAGCCAGGTGATGGAACGCCTGCGGCCCTACCTGCAGGACGAGACCGCCTACCGCAAGTTCCGCCTGCTCGGCCTGCGCAAGGTGCTGAGCGAACATACCTACGAAGACCGGATGGCGTTCGTGGCCTCGCGGGTCGCGGGGCGCGCCATCGACGTGCGCCTGCCCGCGGTCCGGGTGCTGGCCCGGGTGTCGGACGCGCAAGAACTGGACGCCGTGGTCGCCGCGTTCGATCGCCAGCGCTACCGGGATCGCTCTCTGGCGATCATCGCGGCAGAGGGTGTGGGAACCGGACGGGTGGACGGCCGGGCCGACATCCTGGTCGCGTCCCCCGACCGGATGACCGGCCCGATCGACACCCTGGCAGACGGTGCCGACCATGTCGCCGTCTTCTCGCCGGGCGACTACTACGGACCGTCCTACCTGACCGACCTGGCCCTGGCGACGCGGTATTCGGACGCGGACGTCATCGGCAAGCGCGCTCACTACGCCGCGGGCACGACCGGCGGCCCGTCGCTGCTCGAAGCAGGCACGCAATACGCGCGCTGCGACGGCATTCCGCCCGGGCGGAGCATCGTGCGGGTGTCCGCGCTGGCCGGACGCTCCGTCGCCGACGTTCTGGACGGATGCTCTGGAACCCTGTCGGCGCTCGCGATCGACGAGTTCAACTACTGCAGCGGCCACGCCGCGGACGCGTGCCCCGCGGCGGACGACCTGGTCGTCGACCCCGGCATCGCGCTCGACCGTCTGCAGGAAATGGCCGCGGCGTCGGGCGAGCGGGATCAACGGGCGGGCCAAGAACCGGTGCTGATCGGTTACGGCGCCACCCAGCTCGCGTCGTTGTTCCCCGAAGGAGAGTATGCCGCCGGCAAAATCCGGCTGGCGACGGGCGAGAGCGGCATCGAAGTGGCGAGCACGCTCGGCGCGGGCAAGTTCGCGTACGTGTATGCGAACGCGTGCGTGCCTGTCGAGGTCCTTTTCCCGAACGACATCGGTCGATTCAACATGCTTGCGTCGGCCGGGATGCTGGTATCGATCACGTTGATCTTCCTCGACGGCAACCAGCAGCGCATCGGCCATGTGATCCGCGCGTGCAACTCCAACCAGAGCGTGGTCCCGCCCGAGGGAACGCGCCTAGTGATGCTGGGATTCCGGTTCCAGGACGCCGGCCTGGCCACGCTCGACCGGCTCGTGCTCCAGCACATGCCGCCCGACGTCGACGCGATCGCCTCGACAGGGCGCCACCTGCTGGTGTCGCGGAGCTATCCCTCCTACGAACAGCTCTACAGCTACACGTTCGTCCACCGGCGCGTCGCCGGGTACCGTGCCGCCGGGCTGGGGGTCGACGTGTTCCGGTTCAGCGACGCGCCCCTGTCGTACAGCGAGTTCGAGGGCGTCGACGTGGTGGGCGGCAACGTGGGCGATCTGGCGCTCATGCTCGAGTCCAACGGGTACGCATCGATCCTGGTGCACTCGTTCGACGAACAGGTCTGGTCGGCGGTCGAGCCGTGGCTCGGGCGCAGCCGGGTGGTGGTCTGGGTGCACGGCGCCGAGATCCAGCCGTGGTACCGGCGCGATTTCAACAACGCCAACGACGCCGAACGGCGAGCCGCGATCCACCGGAGCGACATGCGCATGGCGCTGTGGCGCCGGGTGCTGGGCGAACTGCCCGACGGACTCCACCTGGTATTCGTGTCCGAGCATCTGGCCAACGAGGCGATGCGCGACCTGGGCATCGTGATCCCGCGCGACCGCTATACCGTGATCCACAACCACGTGGACGGCGAGCTCTTTCCCTACCGCGAAAAGGACGCGCTCCAGCGGCAGCGGATCCTGTCGATCCGGCCCTATAGCAAGCGCACGTACGCCAACGACCTGGCGGTCCGGGCGGTACTCGACCTCGCCCGCGAACCCTGGTTCCAGGACCTGCGTTTCAGCTTCTTCGGCGACGGGCCACTGTTCGACGAGACCCTGGCTCCGCTTCGCGAGGGGTTTCCGAACATCCACATCGAACGCCGGTTCCTCACCCAGCAGGAAATCCGGGAGGCCCATGCGGCGCACGGCGTCTTCCTGGTGCCGAGCCGGATCGACTCGCAGGGCGTTTCCCGGGACGAAGCGATGGCCTCGGGTCTGGTGCCGGTGACCAACCGGGTGTCCGCGATTCCGGAATTCGTCGACGAGCATGCGGGGTTCCTGGCAGACGCGGAGGACTGGCGTGGCCTGGCGGACGCGATCCGCCAGCTGCAGGCGGATCCGGACCGGTATCTGCGGATGTCCCGGCAGGCCGCCGAGCACGTCCGGACCCTGAGTGGCCGCCAGCAGACGCTCGATCGCGAGATCGACCTGATCCTGGGACGGCCCGCGCCTCCCGGCGACGCAGTGCCGGGCACGGCCGCGCCGCGTCGGATCGCGGTCTACGGAGATCTCAACCTCAACCTGCTGGACGGATCTGCGGTCTGGGCGGCCTCGCTGGTGGAGGTGCTGTCGGGCCTCGACGATGTCCAGGTCGATCTGTTCCTGAAGGCGAAGCTGTCGAACACCCGCGTCGTGGCGTCCTTGCTTGGCCTGACCAATGTCCGGCTGATCGAGCCTGGCGCGGTCGGCGACGTTCCCGACTACCGTCCCGAGGAAGCGTTGGCACGGATCGCGGTGGAAGACGAGAAGGCGCCCTATCGGGCGATCGTCCTTCGGGGATTCGCCGTCAACCGCCTCGCAGCACGCACCCCGCAGTTCGAGGGGCGGCTGTGGGCCTATCTCACCGACGTTCCCCAGAACGAGACGGCGCTGGATGAGAGCTGGCGCATTGAACTCGGACGCATCGCAGAGGCGTCGCAGTACCTGCTTTGCCAGACGCAGCCGTTGCAGGACCTGCTGGACCGGTGCGTACCGCAGGCGCAGGGCCGCACGCGACGTCTGCCGCCGATGATCCCGGACCGGCGTCGCGTTGCCAGGGTGGTCCGTGATGGCGGG
This sequence comes from Luteimonas rhizosphaericola, assembly GCF_029888045.1. Taxonomy (GTDB): domain Bacteria; phylum Pseudomonadota; class Gammaproteobacteria; order Xanthomonadales; family Xanthomonadaceae; genus Luteimonas; species Luteimonas rhizosphaericola. The sequence goes on from NZ_JARXRN010000028.1 coordinate 524,505, forward strand.
GATGGAGTGCTGCGGATCGCCTACGCCGGGAAGTTCGCGCCACTTTGGGGCATCCGGGAAATGTTCGAGACATTCGAGCGGCTGCACGCGCAGGGCGTCGCGTCCGAGCTGCACGTGTTCGGCGACAAGATCCACAACCCTCCCGACGATCCGGACTTCAAGCCGGAGACGCTGAACCGTCTGCGCGGTATGCCGGGCGTGGTGTGGCACGGTGGTGTCAGCCGCGCGGAACTGTACGAAGCGCTTTCGGGAATGGACGTGGGTTGGGCCTGGCGTCGGCCGGAGCTGGAACAGGGCACGCTGGAACTGTCCACCAAAGTGCTCGAATACGGCCAGTGCGGGTTGCCATGCGTCATGTTGCCAAGCGGGCCGAACCTGGACGCCTTCGGCGGGAATTACCCGCTCTTCGCCGCGGACGTGCCTGCCCTCGTCGCCGTGCTCGGCGACCTGGCCGCGCGACGCGAACTTCGCGACCAGGCGTCCACGCTGAGCGCACGCGTGGCGCAGGCGCACGGTTTCGACCACATCCGGCGCACCTGGGTGGTACCGCTGCTTGCACACGGGCCGGATGCCCCGCCTCGCGGATGAAGTTCGCGCTGTTCGATGCGATCAACGAAGCGCACGTCTGCACGGCGCTGGCGGACGCGCTCACCGCGCACGGCCACGACGTGCTGGCGACGGGACGACTGACCCACGGCTTCACCGCGGTGTCGGCAGTGGAATCGAAGTCCCGGATCGCGCAGGCCGTGGATCGTGTGATCGCGACGGGGCGCGAGGTGCTCTTCAACTTCCGCGCCGGCGCACTCGACCACGCGCAGCTCGCGCGGCTGCGCGACGCGGGGATCACGACCGTGGTCTGGTTGCCGGACGATCCGGTGCTCTACGCCACGACCTATGCCGACGTCGTCGATGCCTACGACGTGGTGCTGCATTGCGGAGACGCCCGCGTCCTGCGGCTCTACGATGGCCACGGCCACCGGCCCGGCGTGAATTTTCCATTCTGGCTCGATCCCGCCCGTTGGCCGTATACGTGGGACCTCGCGCGCGCGCGCAGGCCGATGGTGTTCATGGGCAACCTGCATGGTCCCGCCAAGGCCGGACGCTACCGGCTGCTGGCCGAGGCCGGAGGCGATGTGCGGGTCTATGGCCGATGCGCCGCGGATCCGGCCGGGATCCATGCGGGCGAGCTGCACGGGGTGGACGCGATGCGCGCGGTCATGCGGAATTTCGTGGCTGGCCTGAACATCGCCCAGCGGTTTGCCGACTACGCCGGCACTGCGTACGATTTCCCCGGTCTGGCCGGCTTGGGCGGCTTCGATCTTCCCAGCCGGGTGCCGCAGTACGCCGCCGTCGGGCTCCCGGTCATCTCGCTGGACAGCGCTCCCAGCGCGCATTTCCGGCATAGCCTGGCCGCTCCGGACGTGGCTGCGGCGCTGCGGATCGCCGAGCGCCTGCGGAGCAGCCCTGACGAGGCGCTTGCGCTGTCGAGGCGGGCCAGGGCGCACGTCGAGGCGCACTTCTCGGCGGCCTCCCGCGCGCGCTACCTGGAGGCGTTGGTCGACGGCCGCATCCGGGTGGCCGACCTGGACCTGTCCGAGCGCGAGTTCGGTTACCAATCTGTCTGACGGGAAATCCCCACGCTATGGAATTCAACCCCAACATCGCCGCCACCCGGAACGCGCTCGCCACGCGCCACTTCGACCATGGCAGCCACTGGCGAATCCTGTTCCTGGGCCGGTCGGTGAACGGCTCCACGGACATCGTGTCGTGCCTTTCGCGTTCGCTGCGCAACCTCGGACACCACGTCCTGGACCTGGACGCCAAACGGCATCGGGGCCTGGTCGACAATCCGACCCGCGCCAAGGGCGGCAACGGGCCCATCTACGTCAACGCCGGGTTCCTCAAGGACGTGCTGGCGCGGTTCCGTCCGCAGATGATCGTCTGCTGTGCCGGCGGCATGGTGTTCAGGCCCGAGGACGCTGCGGCGCTCAAGGCCAGCGGCATCGTGCTCGTCGGCTTGACCCTCAGCGACCCGGACGTGTTCCCCAGCGTGCATCCGCACGTGGGCGAATTCGACTTCCACACCACCAACGCACGCGTCGCGATGGAAATGTATCGCCAGGCAGGCGTGCCCAACACCCTGTACTTCCCCTTCGGCATCGACCGGGGATTCGTCACCCAGGTGGTGCCGCGCGCGCCCGAACTGCAGGCCGACGTGATCTGCATCGGCCACGCCACGGCCCGCCCGGAGCGCAACGGTGTGATGACGCGTGTCGCCCGGGACCTCGACGTGCGCACTTATGGCCGCGGCTGGGAGCTCCCCGGCAGCGAGGTGGTGGAAGGCCGGCGCATGGTCCAGGCCAGCCGCGAGGGCCGGGTGCACGTGAATTTCCCGATGACGCGTGCCGGTTACATCAACATCAAGTGCGGCGTGTTCGAATCGGTCGGCAGCGGCGGACTGGTCGCGACCGGACGCTTCGGCGAGATGGAGGACTTCTTCACGTACGACGAGGAAATCCTGGGGTACCGCGACGAGGACGACCTGGTGGAGCAGGCGCGCGCCGTGCTCGCCGATCCCGAGCGCTACCGGCACATGACCGAACGCGCCTTCGAGCGCCTGATCAACCACCATCTCTACGAACACCGCTGGATATCGCTGTTCACCGAGATGCAGCGAATCGCCGCGGCCGGCGGTTCCTGGCTCGGCGCGCGCCGCGAAGGCGAGATCGCAGGGATCCTGTCCGAATCTTTGCCGCGCGCCAAGCACGTGCTGCTCTCCGGCTTCTATGGCGCGAGCAATGTCGGCGACGAACTCATCCTGCGGTCGATCTCCGAACGGATCCAGTCGGCCGATGCGGCGGCCCAGGTGTGGATCGCGGCGGAGAACCCCGACCAGGTCGAACGGCACCACGGCCTGCAGTCCTTCCCGCGCAAGTCGCTTCCGCAGGCACTGCATGCGGCGCGTACCGCGAGCGGCATCGTGCTGGGCGGCGGCGGACTTTGGCACGACTACACGTTCGAACGTTCCGGCGGGCTGCTGGGACTGTTCGACAATCCGCAGATCTCGATCGCGGGCTTCGGTGCGTTGCCCTTAATGGCGCGGATGTTCGACGCGCCGTTCCACGTCGTCGGCCTCGGCATCGGGCCGCTCGACGACCCCGATGCGCGGCGCATGGCGGGTTTCATCGGCAGCCACGCCGAATCGGTCATGGTGCGCGACGAGGAATCGCTGAGGCTGGCGCGCGCCATACTCCCGGGCCACGACGGCGTGCACCAGGCGCCCGATGTGGTCTACGCCCTGGAACTCGACCGGCCCGCCGCCCCCGACGAGATCAGCGCCTTCCGGGCGGAGGGGTACCGGGTGGTCGGGCTGAACCTCCGGCCGTGGGCCCATACCGACGAGGATGCGCTGGTGGCTGAGGTGTCGGGGGCACTGCTCGCGCAGGCCGCGCGCGAACGCATCGCCGTGGTCGGCATCCCGATGCAGGCCGGCGACCGGCTCGACTCGGCCGTGCTCGCGCGCGTCGCCCGCGCCATCGAAGCGTCGGTGCCGTGCTTCGTGATGAAGGCGCCGCTGACCACCGACGCCCTGGTCGCGGCGCTGTCGTCGGTCGATGCACTGGTCTCGATGAGGCTGCACGCCTGCCTGCTGGCCCATCGCCTCGGAACGCCTGTGGCCGGGATCGCCTACGATCCCAAGGTCGCCAACCATTTCGCTGAACTCGGCCGTTCAATGCACTGTCACGAACTGCCCCTTCCCGCCGGATGGCTGGCTGGAGCCCTCGCAGGCGTGATGCAGGAGCGTGACGGGCTGCCCGCGCCTGCGACCGCGACCATCGCTTCGCTGGAAGCCGAGGCCGCCGCCGCGCTCGACGAGGTGGCGGCAAAGCTGGCCGCGGCGCCCGCGCGCCAGGTGGTGTTCGAGGTGCCGCGCATGATGCCGGCCCAGAATCCGGCGAACGCGGCCGTTAGCGCCGCCGCCGCGCCGGCGGCACGCGTGGCGCCAGGCGCCGACGCGCTTCGATTCATCGAGGCCCGCAAGGTGACGTGTGGCTCGATCGTCGACGACGCCGTACCAGCGGCTGCCGCGGTCACGTCCCTGGCGGTCTCGATCCCCACGCCGACCCCGACACGCGGGGACGGGATGGAGGTCGAGGGATACCTGGACGTGCCGATCACAGGTGACGTCGATGTCGCGTTGAGCCTGGAGTCGGGCTATTCGAACCCCAAGGCCGTCGGCCGGGTACGTTGGACACTGGAGATCGGCGAACGCTGGCGCCTGCGCGAGGATCTCGCCCTGAGCAGCGATCCGGTGCGGCTGCACGTGTTCTGCAAGGGGCCGACGCGCATCCCGGTCAGGCTGGGCGTCTACGTCGAACGCACCTGCTTCGCGTCGACGGCATGGCCCCGAGTGAGCCAGGTGAAGCTGCTCGCGGGACCGGGCGTCTCCGCTGGCCACGGGTGCGAGCTGTCGGTCGTGGCCAGCCGCGGGGTCCCGACGCAGGTGGCCAACTCCAGCGCCGCAGCGATCGCCGCGACGGCCGGCGATCGGACAGCCTGACAGGAGCGGGGCGCCCACAATGGCCGAACATGCACCTATCGTCGTGCAGATCGACGGGACCGCCGACGCATCCACGCTGCGACGGCTCGCGCACTTGCTTGCACGCGAAGGGCTGTGGCGCGCAGCCGGGGATGTGTTCGCGGGCGTACTCCGCCTGGCGCCAACCGACTGGCGGTCGCACCTGCGCCGTTACGATGCATACGCCGAAGCGGGCGACAGCGACGGATGTCGTCGGGCGCTCGACGCCTTCGTGGCGTCCGCGCTGGCGTCCCGGACCTCCCCGACCCCGTTGCTTCGGCTCCTGGACGGCACCGGCCATGCGGTCCATGCGCGGAGCCTGCTCGAGGCGTCCGCGCACGCTGATCCCGGGAACTGGCGCCTTGGGCTGCAGAGCCTCGAGCGGGCGGCATCCCCCGGGGACGTCCGCGTCGCGCTGCAACGCCTGTTCGCCGTCGAAGGGCCGCTGCGTAGCGTCCAGCACCGCGCGATCCTAGACCAACTCGCCGAGCGCCGGCTGGTGGGGAAGCTGGACGAGGCGCTGCACGCGATCGCGTCGATCCGGGCCGGCGACTGGAGGTTGCGCTGGCACGGCGTCTGCGTGCTCCACGCGCTCGGCGATCCCGCCGCCGCGTGCCCGCACATGGAAGCGCTGGCCGGGGACGCTGCGCTGTCGACGCCGGTCAGGCGCGCCCTGCTGCAACAGGTCTCCGGGCATGGCGCAACTGCCCTGTTGGCCGCCGCACTGGAGGGCTACGACCGCATCGACCGTGCCGGACTGCTGGCCCTGCTTGGGCACGGCGGCGACGCTCACCAGCTGGACCGGACCCAGGCGGCAGTGATGCAGGTCCAGGACGACGCGGCCCGGGAGGCGATGTCGCTCGCGCTGGCCAGGGCGATGGAGGTGTCGGGCGAGGCCGGCATGGCCGACGCCTTGATCTCGTCCACCCGTGCCGGGCGCAATCCCGGACACGCACCCGATTCGCCGTCGCCGACCGCGAGCACGCTGATGTTCCGCAACTTGCCGCTGCTGCGCCAGTTGCTCGCGTTGATCGAGGCCATCGTCGCCACGAAGGGCCACGCGCGCATCCACGTTGGCGCGTGCAGCACCGGCGAGGAGGTCTATTCCCTGGCACTGCTGCTGCAGCAGCGCGGCCTGCTGGACTCGTGCAGGCTCAGGGCGTCGGACGTGGATCCCGCCTTGCTCGCGCGTGCGCGCACCGGGGTACTCGAGCTCCAGGCCGTCCACGCCATCCCCGACGACATCGGGCCGTTGGACCTCGAGCCACGACCCGACGGGAGGTCCGAACTCGGACCGGAAACACGGGCCGCGATCGAGTTCGCGATCGAGGACCTCTGTGAAACCGGGCCCGGGCCGCGCTTCGACCTCATGGTCGCCAACAATGTGCTCGTGCACCTGCCCCAGGCGATGCGCGAGACCATGATCGAGCGCCTGGCCGACCGGCTCGACGGGGACGGACTGCTGTGCATCGGCGGCGTGCGTCATGACGAAATGGGCCCATTGATCGAGCGCCTTGGGCTGGTCGCGGTCGAGGAGGGCAGCGACGAGGCGTTCGATGCGTGGACCATCCAGCACAGCGCCTGGTATGTCAGTCCGCGGCCATACTGGGCCCTGCCCCCGGCGCGCTATACCCTCGGCGAACGCTGGAAGCATGCATCGCTGTTCGCGCGCTCGCTGGACCGCGCGCGCTGGGCGGCGGACGTCCTGCAGGCGCGTCATCCCTAAACGGCCCCGCAACGCCCGCGTGCCCACGGCCTCGCGCCCCCGCGGGCCCGATGCCGCGATCACGTGCCGACGGCTACAATCCACGCCCCGCCCCGCCGCCGGGCCCTCAACGGAGTGCACATGTACAACTCTAAGGTGATCGTCCTGCTGGCCGCGGCCCTTGCGCTGGCTGCCTGCCGACAGGACCCGCCGCCGGCGGATGCGCAGGCGCCGACAGCGGATGTGGCAGAGCCGGCTTCGCCGCCCGACGCGGCACCCGTGGCGGAGACGGCGGCCAAGCCGGCGGCAGGGGCGCTCAAATCTGCGCTGCCCGAGGGTTTCGAGCTCCCCTTCGGTTTCCATCGACTCTACGACAACACTGGTCGCACGGAGAAGGGCGGGCCGCAACGCCGCATCCTGGTCGAATACCTGGACGTGGAGGCGGATGCCGTGCGTGCGTCCCTGACCCAGGCCCTCCAGGCCAAGGGGTTCGATGCGCCGGTCGCCTCCGACGTCGGCGGTGAGTCCCAGCTCACGTTCGCGCGCGCCGACGGCGCGAGCGTCATCGCGAAGATCACCGTGGGGCGTGACAAGCCCAGGGCGGAGAATGCGAAGGGAACGTTGCACCTGGTTTGGAACGCAGACTGAGCATGGAACTGATGAAGAAGACGATGCTGGCGCTGGCGTTGCCGCTCGTGCTGGCAGCGTGCGGTCCGCAACCCCCGACAGCCGCACCGGAGGCGGCAGCGGATGATGCGGGCGGGCGCTCCACAGGCGACACCTTCTCCCGCCAGCGACTCGACCAGGCCCTGCCTGGCGGCTTCGAGATTCCGTTCGACTACCATCTGCGTTCGGATCGCGTGGTCGACGGAGAAGGGCCCGAGCGCCGCATCCAGGTCGACGTGTTCGGCGCGGATGCCGACGGCGCGCTGGACGCAATCACGCGCAACTTCCGCGACCAGGGGTTCCGGCCGTCCCGGCCGCGCAACCGCATCGAGGGAGGCCAGCGCGTGGTATACCGCCACGAAGACGGCCGCTACGCCACGGCCAGCGCGTGGACGCCGGAACAGAAGAAGACCGCGTCTCCGCGCGCGGAGGCGGTGGCCTACATCGCTTGGCGGCTCGAAGCCGCTGCGGCGCAAGCACAGGACGGCGACGGGGAAGGCGCGCCGCCGCAGTGATGGTGCAGTCCACCGCCGGGCGGCGCGTGGCGACGCGACGTGGGGCGACCACTGGGCGCGCCGCTTCAGCGGTGAAACGGACCCGCGGCTGATGGACGGTGTCCCCGCCATCGAGATGGAGGATTTCGCTTCCATCATCGCCAAAGGGTACGACGAGCAGGCGGCCAGCGGGTTCCGTCCGCGTTCGGACCTGCCCGCCCACCCGATCGCGGTCCCGCTGGACTGGGACATGGACCCGTTCCAGGACCGGAACTGGAGTTTCCAGCTGCATGCGTGGCGCATGCTGCCGCGGATCTGGGGAAGGTACTTCTCGTCCGAACGTGATTCCCGCTATCTCCGCGAGGCGATGGGCTTCATCGTCGACTGGCACCGTTTCCACTACGTCGAAGGGCGTACATCGCGGTTCGGCTGGTACGACATGGCCGCGGGTCTCAGGGCGATGCACCTGGCGATGGTCCTGTGTCTCGTCGAGGACGGGCAGGCCGACCTCACCGACGAGGAGCGGGTCGCGCTCGACGTACTCGTGCAGGCGCACCTCGATGCCCTCCGCGACAAGTCGTTCATCAGCGAAGGCAATCACGGCGTGTTCCAGATGCATGGGCTGCAGTTGCTGAGCATCGCCAGCGGCCATTTCGCACGGGACAACGCCTATACATCGGAGACCCTCAGGGAACTGCTGCGGGCGCAGTTCACCTCACAGGCGGTGCACACCGAGAACTCCCCCTACTACCACCTGTTCGGAATCCGACTGTTCTCCGGCATCCGTCCCGGCCTGTTCCCGGACGTGGCCGAAGACATCGCTGCGACGTTGGCGCGTGCCAAGGAGCTCTCGGCCTGGTTGTCGTTCCCGGACGGGACCATCCTCAATGTCGGCGACAGCGAGGGCAAGGGCGTGCCGATGCCCCGGGCAAGGCAGCTGGCCGCGGAATTCGTCGGCAAGACGGGAAGGCAATACGCATCGGTCGACCTGGCCGCATCCGGATACTGCGTGGTCCGCACCGTGCCGGGCACGCCCGCGGCGAGGGCGCGCGCGCTGTACGTCGTGGGGAGCCACCATATCGACTCGCACTCCCACGCCGATGAGCTCAGCTTCGTCTATTTCCACGACGGCGCGCCCCTGTTCATCGACTCGGGGAAGTATTCGTACAACAAGGATCGACTTCGCGAGTACTTCGTCAGCGACCATGCGCACAACCTGCTGGTGCTCGAGGATCGCCCGCATGCGCCGTCCGGGACCAGGCTGCGCGGTTCCGCGCTGACGCACTTTCGGCCCGAGGAGTCCGGCTACCGGATCAAGGGGGTCGTGCGGCGCGGTTCGGATTTCAGGCATTCGCGCACGATCGTCTACCAGCCCGATGCCAGGATAGCGATCCGCGACCATGTCGAAACACCGGACCGCTCGAAACGCGTGACCCTGTTCCACCTCGCTGAAGACGCCGAAGCCGTGGCGCGCGAGGCGCATGTGGACATCCTGCGCAAGGGGCGGGTTGTCGCACGCATCCGGCCGCGCGGAACGCCGGAGCGCATCGAGGTGGTGCGCGGCGTCGAGACACCGCACGAGTTCCAGGGCTGGTTCAGTCCGCGCTACCGGCAGAAGGTCCCCGCCAGTGTGGTGAAGATCGTCTACCCGCCCGAGCAGTCACTCATCTGGACCGCGATCACCTTCTGATGCCGGCTGCGTCCTGGCCCCGGGCGTTCTCGCGCGCGGCGCCGGGGGCCCGCGACATCCTGTGCTCGAGCAGCAGGAAGCAGGTCGTCCAGCCGAGCAGCATGATCCAGTGTACGTACCGGAAGCTCTCGACCGGCGAGGTCAGCACCAGCGACGCCAGCAGACCGAGCGCGCTCGCGGCCATGAAGAACAGCGGCGAGGGAGAATTCCGAAGCAGACCGACGACGCCTCCGGCCAAGGCCGCCAGGAACCAGAACGCGGGCATGTACAGGATGGCGAGAGAGGGGCTGAGCCACACCTTCCTCGCCGCCCACTGGACCGTGTCGGGTTGCACCGAGGCGTCGAACGCATAGCGTTCGTTGAGAAAGTAGGTGTGCTGGATCCAGGCAGCGCGATCGCACAGCTGGAGCAGGCAGGCAGTGACCCGGAGACGATGGCGGGCATAGGCCAGGGGATACCGGCCGATCATCGTTGTCCACACGCGCGCCACGCCCTCGGCATCGTGGCGGCGATAGATCTGCACGGAGAACGGCGCGTTTCGCCCGCGTGGGGAGACCACGGGGGTGGCGGAGGCGGGCGTGTAGCTGCGCAGGACGTTGTCGAGGAAGCGCGAGCGATCCGTGGTGAGCACCGCCGGGCCCGACAATGCCAGGGCTGCCGCGTCCGCCGGCGCGTCGCTGTTGGCGACGATGCCCGCGATGTCGTACAGCCTGAGCGCGGTGGTGATCTGTGCGGGTTCCGCGACCAGCCTGTTGAATGCGGATGCAAGCCCCGCCAGCAACACCGACATCACGAGCCCTGCCACGCAGGCGGCTGCCAGGCGCCTGAATCCCGCCATCCGCCCGAGCACGTGATACGCCGCCCCTGCCAGCAGTCCGGCCGTCGCGGCGAGCGCGTTGTGCCGGAACAGGGTGGCGGCGAGGCAGCAGGCGACGACCATTGCGACGGGCCGCCACGCCCCGGTCGGTCCGCGTGCCCGCAGCGCCGAAAACAGGTAAGAGAGCGCCAGCATCAGGAATCCGGACATCCAGACGTCCTTCCAGATCATTCCGACGATGCTCATCGCGGGCGGGAACAGGCTGAACGCGATCACGACGGGCCAGTGACCGGTTCGTTCCGACAGCGTGGGAAATGCGGTCGCGCAGAGGCGCGCGGCGGCGAAGGAATACAGCACTGCCTGCGCGACCAGCATGCCGGCGGGGCCTGGAACGATGCGATCGAGCACGCTCCAGAGGATCGCCATCACCGGCGGATGCCAGTCGGTGAACGCGAACGCACGCGCCTGCTTCAGGGACTGCACGCTGTCGTTGGACATGATGCCCGGGTCGAAGACCAGCACGAGCACGGCCGCGACCAGCACCCAGCACAGGGAGGTCGGGGCCTGTGCCCGAGGCCGGTCAGCCGCCGATCGGCCTGTCGGTGCGGCGTCAGGATTCATGTGCTCCCTCCTGCGGCTTGCGCCTGAAGATGAAGAGGCGCGACACCAGCAGCTTGCTTGCCATGCCGACCGCCGCCGTCGCGAAGTACGCCAGGTGGTGGTTGTCCCAAGCGCCGTTGAGGAGCGCGAAGAGCGCTACTTCCATTGCGCGGAACGCCAGCACGGCCGGGAAGAACTTCACCGCTTCACGCCATGCGGCGGGCTTGGGTCCGCGGAACACGTAGTGGCGGCATCCGAAGAAATTGAGAATGGAGCAGATCACGACCGCGCATCCGAATGCCGTCTCCGGCGCCAGCCCCGTTGCGTGCAGCGCGAGCGTCAGCACGTAACCGAGCCCCAGGCTCGCGAGCGACAAAAGCCCGAGCCGGACCGCCTCCGAGGCGAACGATCGTAGCCAGCGCGGCGACGCGCCGGACATCACGCCGCGCCCCGGACGCCGACGACTTTGGCGGGAACTCCCATGGCGATCGAATAGGGCGGGAGGTCGCGTGTCACGACTGCGCCCGCGGCGATCACCGAGCCTTTGCCGATGGAGACGCCCCGCAGCACCTTTACGCCGCACCCGCACCAGACGTCGTCCTCGAGCACGATCGGTCCGGCGAGTTTCCCCTGCCGCCAGATCGGCGTATCCGGATCCGAGAAGACGTGGTCCTCGCTGATGAACGAACAGCCGTGCGCAATCCGGCAGTTGTCGCCGATCGTCAGTCCGCCGAAGCCGTCGAGGAACACGCCTTCGTTGATGGTGACGTGGCGCCCGATGCGGATGCCTTCGGGAAACCAGACGGTGACTCCGTCCTTGATCTTCCAGCTCCTGATCTCGGCGACGAACAGTTTCAGCACGAGAAACCGGCATGCATCTCCGAGCGGCGGCGGGATGTACTTCACCAGCCCGTAGAGTGTGAAGTGCGCGGCGGCGCGCAGGTAGGCCGCCTTGGAGTAGGTCATGGCGGCTCAGGCCCGCCGGGCGATGCACACGACCGACAGCCCAAGCGGGGGGCCGGTGAAGCGGTCAAGCTGCCGCAGATAGGGCATCGCCCTCTGGATCCGCTGGATCTGCGCCAGCGAGAAGGTACGGGAGAAGTTCTCCTGCCGGCGGAGTACCCGCGACTTGATGAAGTACGGCAAAACCCCCGCCAGATTCATGTAGCGGCAGCGTTCGACCCGGAAGCCGGCATCGGTGACCACGCGGCGCAGCCTGCCGACGCTGTACCGGCGGTAGTGGCCGGACGCATCGTCGACGGGGCCATACAGCCACTGCAGCGCCGGCACCTTGATGTAGAGGCTGCCGCCCTGCGGGAGCGCGTCGTGGAACTGGCGCAGGACCGCGAGGTCGTCGGGCAGATGCTCCAGCACGTCGAGCGTGAAGATGCTGCGGACCCCGTGTTCGCGCAGCATCTCGCCGCAACGGGTCAGGTCGCAGTCGCGGACCTGCACGTTGGCGTCGCCGGCGAAGCGCTCGCGCAGTATCTCGAGGTTCTCCTGCCCCCCCTCCAGCGCGAGCACCGGCGAGACGCGCCGAGCCAGCAGGTCGGTGAAATGGCCCGACCCCGCGCCAGCATCCGCGGCAGGTCCCTCGAACGTTTCGCCGAAAAGGGACAGCGTCCAGCCGTAGTATGCGAGCAGGTGGCCCATCCGGGATTGCGCGTCGTGGTGCGCGGCATTTGTCCGCCACTCGAATCCGCTGCCCTCGGTGGTCATATCCCGCTCCGCTTGTCGATCATGTCGGCGAGAATGGCGAAAATCCCGACATTCAGCGACATCGTGAGCAGGACCAGGGACTTCTCCGTGAGGTCCCGGAGCACGAAGGTGTCGTAGGCAAGGCTCGCCGCGCTGCCCGCGAGCAGCAACACGATCACCGGCGCCAGGATCCGCAAGGGGGCGAAGTACATGCCGGTCCGGCCGATGATCTGCGCGAAGCGCAGGGTGTCCTTGATCGGATGGATCTTCGACTTGCCCTTGCGCTGGAAGTAGTTGATCGGTTCGAAGTGGACGCGATAGTTGTTGCGCAGCGCCGAGATCGTGATCGTGATCGTGAAGCTGAAACCATTGGGCAGGATGCGCACGAACTTCTGCGCCATGTCCTTGCGGAACACGCGCATGCCGGAGTTGATGTCCGGCACCTTCATGTTGACGATCCAGTTGATCCACTTGCGCAGGAAGAATTTCGGGATCTTGCGAAGCGTCGAATAGGTCACGTCCGAACCAGTTCGCGCCCCGACCACCATGTCGAAGTTCGCGGCCATAGCCACCAGGCGCGGCAGGTCCGCGATCGGGTAGGTGCCATCGGCGTCGGTGATCGCGATCAGCGGCGCGAGCGCGTTGCGCATCCCGGTCTTCAACGCAGCGCCGTAGCCCCGGTTGCGATCGTGCGCTACCACCCTGAGCCTCGGGAAGCGCGCGGCGAGCGCGTGCAGCTTTGCCAGGGTGTCGTCCGTCGACCCGTCCTCGATGGCCACGATCTCGTAGTGCCCGACCACGGCCATCGCGTCGTCAAGCTGGCGCACGGTCTCCTCGACCGCATGCTCCTCGTTGTAGCAGGGCACCAGGACGCTGACGGTCGGAGCAACCGCCCCTGCGCCGTCGGTGCCGGCCGGATCACCCGCCGCGAAGCTCAAAGCACCGACTCCAGTTCCGGCAGCAAGGTGAACAGGTCGCCCACCAGTCCGATGTCCGCGATCTCGAAGATCGCCGCATCCGGGTCCTTGTTGATCGCCACGATCGTGCCGGCATCCTTGATCCCGGTCAGATGCTGGATCGCGCCGGAGATGCCGATCGCCACGTACAGTTCCGGAGCGATGATCTTCCCGGTCTGGCCGACCTGGAGTTCGTTCGGCACGTAGCCGGCGTCGACCGCGGCGCGCGAGGCGCCCACGGCCGCGCCGAGCCGGTCGGCGAGCTTGTAGATGATCTCGAAGTTCTCCTTCGAACCCACGCCGCGTCCGCCCGAAACCACGCGCTTGGCGCCCTGCAGGTCGGGGCGGTCCGATTTGGCCTGGGCCAGCCCGACGAACCGGGTGTGCGTGGGCAGGTCGACCTCGACGTTCGCCGCTTCCACCGGCGCCGCATCGCCCTGCGCCGCTTCCGGCCACGAGGCGGTACGGACCGTGGCGACCACGGTCCGGTCGGCGGGCGCCTCGACGGTGACCACCGCATTGCCGGCGTAGATCGGGCGCTTGAACACCTGCGCGGACTCGACCGCCATCAGGTCGGACACCTGCGCCACGCCGAGCAGCGCGGCCACGCACGGCGCCAGGTCCTTGCCGAAGGTGGTGCTGGGCAGGAACACGTGGGTGTAACCGTCGGCCAGGCGCGCGACCTGCGGGGCCAGCACCTGGGCCACAGGGTGGACGTTGGCGGCGTTCGCCACCGTCAGCACGCGGCTCACGCCACCGATGCGCGCGGCCTCGGCCGCGACCGCGTCGGGCTCCGACGCCAGCACCGCGACGTCGATGGCCTCCGGCGACAGGTCCTGCGCCGCGCTCACCGTACGCGCGGTCGAGGCGTTCAGTCGGCCGTCGAGATGTTCGGCAATGACGAGGACCTTGGCCATCACAGCAACCCCTTCTGCTTGAGCGCGGCCACCAGCTCGGCCGCATCCTTGACCATCACGCCCTTGCTGCGTCCGGTGGGGGCGGCGTAATGGGTGGTCTTGAGGAAATCCGCGGCCTCCACGCCCAGTTCGGACAGCTGCAGCGTCTCCATCGGCTTGCTCTTGGCCTTCATGATGTCCGGCAGCTTGATGAAGCGCGGCTCGTTCAGGCGCAGGTCGGTGGTGACTACCGCGGGCAGGTCGACTTCCAGCGTCTCCAGGCCGGCATCGACCTCACGGGTCACCGTCGCCTTGCCATCGGCCACCTCGAGCTTCGAGGCGAACGTCGCCTGGGGGCGGCCCCAGAGCGTGGCCAGCATCTGGCCGGTCTGGTTGGCGTCGTCGTCGATCGCCTGCTTGCCCAGGATCACCAGGTCGGGCGACTCCTTTTCCACCAGCTTGAGGAGGGTGCGCGCCGCGGTCAGCGGCTGGATCGCCTGGTCGGTGACCACGTGGATGGCGCGGTTGGCGCCCATGGCCAGGCCGTTGCGCAGGTGCGCGGCGGCGTCGGCGGGGGCGATGGTGGCGACGACCACTTCGGTCGCGACGCCCTTGTCGCGCAGGCGCAGCGCCTCTTCCAGCGCGATCTCGTCGAACGGATTGGCGGACAGCTTCACGCCGTCGGTGACCACGCCCGACCCGTCAGGCTTGACCTGGATGCGGACGTTGTAGTCGACCACGCGCTTGTAGGCGACGAGGATCTTCATCGGGAGCGGAATCCTTGGAGACGCGGCGCGGGGCACCGGAGTAGCGCGATTTTACCGGCCGCCGCCCCGGGGCGCGACCCCGGTCGGGACGCACCCTGGATCCGGTCCGGACGATGGGGATGAGAGAATCTGTCCGCGTCACGGTGCGCGAGGAGCCCAGATTGCGGATCTTGCTGATCGCCTACGAATTTCCGCCTGGACCCTCACCCCAATCACTGCGGTGGGCGCGCCTGACGCGCGAACTCGTGAGCCGGGGGGTGCAGGTGCGCGTCCTCAGCGTGCAGCGGGACGGGGAACCGGTCAGGCTTCCGGTTCCGTCCGGATTGGTCGTCGATCGCACGCCCCCGGGCGCGGCGTCCGGTCTTCTGGCCCATATCCGCTCGGCGCATGCCAGCGAGCGGACCGGGGAATCTCCCGACATGGCCGGCTCACGCGCAGGCGGGGAGCCGCTGCCGGTCGCCCCGGGCGGGACACCTCCATTGAACTGGAAGGGGCGGCTCGTCGAGAGGATGAACAGGATCGCCGGGCTGTTCACGTTCCCGGATCATTTCGGACAATGGGAACTCGCCACTCGTCTCCGCCTGCGGCAGTTGCTGGACGACTTCCAGCCAGATGTGGTGATCAGCTCACACGAGCCTGCAACCACACTGATGCTCGGACGGTTGGCCCGCGAACGCGGTTTCGCGTGGATCGCCGATCTCGGCGATCCCGTCGAGTCGGGTTATACGCCGGCGCGGTGGCGGAGGCGGGCGCGGTCGCTGGAAGCCTGGACCTGTGTGCACGCGAGCCACGTCACGGTCACCACGGAGGCGACGAAACAGCTGCTGGTCACTCGCCATGGAGCGGACCCGCGCCGGTTCAGCGTACTGCCGCAGGGATACGATCCAAGGGCGCCGGACAGCCCGGTCAGGGCGCCGCCAGCCGACTTCAGTCCCGCGTTGCTGGAGCTGGTCTACACGGGCAGCTTCTACGCATTTCGTCGCCCCGCTTCCCTGGTGAACGCGGTGCTCCAGCGGAAAGACGTTCGACTGACCGTAGCCTGCCGCACCCCCCCGGAGTGGCTGCGTGAGATCGCCGATTCCCATCCCGGCCAGGTGCGCCTGCTCGGCTTCCTCGGGCATGCCGAATCCGTGTCGCTGCAGCAGGCGTCCGATGTGCTGGTGAACATCGCCAACGACGATCCGGTACAGGTACCCGGCAAGGTGTTCGAGTATCTCGGAGCGTCGCGTCCGATCCTGCACATCGGGGCGTGCGGCGCCGTCGGGAGCCTGTTGCGGGATCGGGGTCGGGGCATGTCCGTCGCCGACAGCGCGGAGGCGGTGGGCGCTGCAATCGAAGAGCTCTGGCGCATCAAGGCGACGGATGCATGGCACAGGAGCTTCGATCTGGACAACGACCTCTTCCCTGAGTACAGGTGGTCGTCGATCGGGGGCAGGCTGTTCGAGCTCGTTTCCTCTATCGCCGCAGGCGAGTCGTCGCGGCGGACCTAGCCTGGGCGCAAGTCGGGTCACCGTGCGAGGCGACTGGTTGCGGAGGATCCGCGTGCCGCCCTGGCGGCGGCTGGTTAGAATCCCCGCATTCGCGCAGACGAGACCCGCATGGCCACATCCAAACGATATTCCGATGCCCCAGCCGCGCTGGCCGGGCTCGTGGCCGACGGCCAGACCCTCGCGGTCGGCGGCTTCGGGCTGTGCGGCATCCCCGAGGCGCTGATCGCGGCATTGCGCGACTCCGGCGTGAATGACCTGACCGTGATCTCCAACAACGCCGGGGTCGACGGGTTCGGCCTCGGTCAGCTGCTGGAAACCCGCCAGATCCGCAAGATGATTTCCTCCTACGTGGGCGAGAACAAGGAGTTCGAGCGCCAGTACCTGGGCGGTGAGCTGGAGCTGGAGTTCAACCCGCAGGGCACCCTGGCCGAGCGCCTGCGCGCCGGCGGTGCCGGCATTCCCGCCTTCTTCACCCGCACCGGCTACGGCACCGTCGTGGCGGAGGGCAAGGAGACCCGCCAGTTCGACGACGGGCACTGGTACGTCCTGGAAACCGCGTTGAAGGCCGACGTCGCCCTGGTCAAGGCCTGGAAGGCCGACGAGGCCGGCAATCTCGTGTTCCGCAAGACCGCGCGCAACTTCAACCCGGCCTGCGCGATGGCCGGCAAGGTGTGCGTGGCGGAAGTTGAAGAAATCGTTCCCACCGGTCAGCTCGATCCCGACCACGTGCACCTGCCGGGGATCTATGTCGACCGCCTGGTGCTGAACCCGACCCCCGAAAAGCGCATCGAACAGCGCACCGTGCGCCAGGAGACCCGCTGATGCCGTGGACCCGCGACCAGATGGCCCAGCGCGCCGCGCAGGAGCTCAGCGACGGCGCCTACGTGAACCTGGGGATCGGCCTGCCGACCCTGGTGGCCAACTACATTCCCGACGGCATGGACGTGTGGCTGCAGTCGGAGAACGGCCTGCTGGGCATCGGTCCGTTCCCGACCGAGGACGAGGTCGACCCCGACCTGATCAATGCCGGCAAGCAGACGGTGACCGCACGCGCCGGCGCCAGCTATTTCGGCAGCCACGATTCGTTCGCCATGATCCGCGGCGGGCACATCGACCTTGCCATCCTGGGCGCGATGCAGGTGACCGACAAGGGCGACCTGGCCAACTGGATGGTGCCCGGCAAGATGGTCAAGGGCATGGGCGGGGCCATGGACCTGGTCGCCGGGGTCAAGCGCGTGGTCGTGCTCATGGAGCACACGGCGAAGAATGGCGAGCACAAGATCCTGCCCGAGTGCACCCTGCCGCTGACCGGGGTGGGGGTGGTGGAGCGGATCATCACCGAGCTGGCCGTGCTGGACGTGATGCCCCAGGGCCTCGCGCTCGTCGAACTGGCGCCGGGGGTGGACCTCGGCGACCTGCGCGCCAAAACCGGAGTCGACATCACGTCCGGGACGTGACGGCCGGCTTTCAGGCAGCGTTTAGCTACCGGCCAGCCGGGAGCGGGCGTATGCTGCGACACTCCTCGCCGCAGGGGCGGCACTTCTCCACTTTTCGGGACGCGACATGCGCAAACATCTTCTGGGCCTGATGCTGATCGCCGGGCTGGCTGGTTGTACGTCGGAATCGGATTCCGATTCCATGGATCCGGCCGCGCTCCGCGCGCCCGCATCGCTGGCGACCGCCTCGCCCACGAGCGAATCGCTCGCCGAACTGCGAGGATCCTCGGCCAGCTTCGCGTCGCTGCCCGACCGCGGCGAACTGATGGCGTATGGCGGGGCGCGCAAGAGCCGGCAGTCGGGAGCCTACACCTACCATCCCGTCGCGATCAGCGAGGCTCATGCGCTGAACGCGATCGCCAGCGGAGAGCTAGTGGTCGCGACCCCCGATGGGGAACCGGTCCGGGTCAAGTACGAGCGGCATGAAGAGCAGCCGGACGGGAACTGGACCTGGATCGGCCGCAACGCGGACGGGACCAGTGCGGTCCTGACCTTCGGCGAAAAGGCTGTGTTCGGCATGATCTCGCGTGGCGACGACTATTACCGGGTCCGTACCGACCGCACCGGCGCCTGGGTGGTCGAGACGGACCGCAGCCTGGTCGCGGCGGGCAATGGTCGACGCAGCGACGGTGAGGACTTCCTTGCACCTCCGGAAGCGCGTGCGCTTGCAGCGGCTGGCGCGCGGCACCTGTCGGGTGCCAGGGCGACGGCGTCGGCAGACGCCGCGCCGAAGGCAGCCGCAGTGGTCGACGTCCTGATCGGGTACTCCAGTGGCTTGGTGAGTACATACGGGAGCGAGTCGGCCGCGGCCACGTTTGTTACCAGCCTGGTCGCGCTGACCAACGACGCCTACGCGCGGAGCGGGATCACGATGAGCCTCCGGCCGGTCCGGACGATGCAGGTCAACTACTCCGACGCGTCGGACAACCAGGATGCCCTGCAGCAGCTGACCGGCTACAACGCGGAAACGCAACAGCCGATCACTCCGAATTCGGCGTTCAACGCGCTGCGCGCAGCCAGGAACGAATACGGCGCAGACCTCGTTGCGTTCGTCCGTCGCTACCGCGAGCCGGACCAGAACGGCTGCGGGATTGCCTGGTTGCTGGGGATGAACCAGTCGGGGATCTCGGCGGCGAGCGACGCGGAGTTTGGTTACGCCGTCGTCAGCGATGGCGAGGACCGTGACGAGGGTGATGGCAATACCTACTTCTGCAGCGATTTCTCACTCGCGCACGAACTCGGCCACCTGATGGGGCAGGCGCACAACACCCAGGACGCGGCGGATGGTGGTGCGCACACCTATTCGTATGGATACCGGGAATCGTCTGCAACGGGCTTCCATACGATCATGGCCTACCCCTCGGGCGCGTCGCAGATCGAGATTCCTCACTTCGCCAATCCGCTGGTGAACTTCTCCGGCCGACCGACGGGTGTCGCCAACCAGTCCGACAACGCACGCAGCATGAACCTCACGATGCCGATCATTGCCGGGTTCCGCGCGACGGTCGTCCCGCTCGCCGGGGTGCGGAGCGATTTCGACGGTGATGGCAAGTCCGACGTCATTTTCCGCAACACAGGCTCGGGCAAGAACGTGATCTGGAAGTCCGCGAATTCGTCGACGCAACAGGCGATGACTGCGGTGACCAGCCAAGCCTGGACGATTCCAGGCACCGGCGACTTCAACCGCGACGGCAAGGTCGACGTTCTGTGGACGAACACGACCACCGGCGCGAGCGCGATCTGGCGCTCGGGGAGTTTCTCGCAGCAGCAGGCCGTTACAACGGTTCGCGATCTGAACTGGAAGGTGGTTGGGGTCGGCGACTTCAACGGCGACGGTGCCGCCGACATCCTGTGGCGCCGCGCCGATACCGGCCAGAATGCGATCTGGAATGCGGGCAACAGCGCGACCCAGCTCCCGATCGCCTCGGTGGTTGGCGGGGGCTGGTCGGTCGCCGGGGTGGGCGATTTCAACGGCGACGGCAGGAGCGACATCCTCTGGCGGAGTACCTCGGGTCGGAACCAGATCTGGCGCAGCGGGCTCGCGAACCAGAAGCAGGAAGTGCTCACGGTCGCCGACGCCAACTGGCGCGTGGCGGCGACCGGCGACTTCAACGGCGACGGTGTCGATGACATTCTATGGCGCCATGTCCGTACCGGCGCGAACGTCATCTGGCGCAGCGCCAACGGCAGCTCGCAGCAGGCCGTGACGACGACCGGTACCGCGTGGACGGTGGCTGCGGTGGGCGACTACGATGGCGACGGAAAAGCCGACATCCTGTGGCGCAATTCGGCCACGGGTGGGAACGTGATCTGGCGGTCGGGCAGTTCTGCCACCCAGCGGTCGGTCACCGCCGTCAACACTGCCTGGCGCGTGTTCTACTGACCCAGACAGTGGTCTCAGCGGGATTGCGGACAGGCGCGCCATGAGGGCGCGCCTGTTTCGTATGGAGGATTCTGGCGTCCCCTTCTCGGTCGCGGGTGTCCCACCAGCGACGCGCGGATGTTCCGCCAACAGGGACCTCCAGCCGCAGCAGCAGCGGGGGCGGCCTCGAGCAAATCTTCTATCCCGTCACGCAGCGGCGTTTCTTTCGTCTTCGAAATGCAGCCCGCACTCCCGCTTCAACCCGAAGAAGCGGGTCTGCTCTTCGCTGATGTCGGCGGTGAGCGGGCGCGTGGTGTGCACGTCCCCGATCGAGACGTAGCCCTGCTCCCATAGCGGGTGGTACGGCAGGTCGTGGCGGGCGAGGTACTGGCCGACGTCGCGGTCGGTCCAGTCGGCGATGGGGTGCAGCTTCCAGCGGCCGTCTTTGCGTTCCAGGAACTCGATGCCGGCGCGGGTCCGGGCCTGGCTGCGGCGCAGGCCGGCGATCCACGTGCCCACGCCCAGCTCGCGCAGCGCGCGCTGCATCGGCTCGACCTTGCGCAGCCGGTTGTAGCGCTCGATGCCGTCGACGCCTTCCTCCCAGATCCGGCCCATGCGCGCCTCCATCCAGGCCACGCCGATCTGCGGCCGGTAGACCTTGAGGTTGAGCGAGAGCCGCTCGGTCATCTCGTCGATGAAGCGGTAGGTCTCGGGGAACAGATAGCCGGTGTCGACGACGACGACCGGCAGGTCGGCGCGCTGGGCAGTCGCCATGTGCAGCGAGACGGCCGCCTGCGCACCGAAGCTGGACGAGAGCGCGTGTTCGCCGGGCAGGGTGTGCAGCGCCCATTCGACGCGCTCCTCGGCGCGACGGCCGGCCAGCCACCGGTTGAGCTCGGCGCGCGCTTCGAGCGATTCGAGCGCGGCATCCACGGTGGGAATGTTCATGCGACGTCCTCGACCAGGGTGCTGTCGATGGGGATGTATTGGCGACGGTCCCTTGCGGGGATCTCGACCACGCCCGTGCGCAGCAGGAAATCGCCGAAGCCCTCGTGCTCGAGCCTGGCCGCGGCGTAGCGCGCGAACAGGGGCTCGAGTTCGGCCAGGATCTGCGCCTGGGTGATGTTCTCGCGGTACAGCGTGTTCAGGCGCTGGCCACGATGGTCTGCGCCGAGCATCAGGTTGTAGCGGCCCGGCGCCTTGCCCACGAGCGCGATCTCGCCCAGATACGGGCGCGAGCAGCCGTTGGGGCAGCCGGAGATGCGCAGCAGGATCGGCGCGTCGGCCAGGCCGTGCGCCTCGAGCATCGGCTGCAGCGCGTCGGTGATCTCGGGCAGGTAGCGCTCGGCCTCGGCCATCGCCAGGCCGCAGGTCGGCAGCGCCACGCAGGCCATCGCCGCGCGCGCCAGCGCGGTCGGCGCGCGATTGCCGGCGTCGAGCGCATGCGCCCGTACGAGCGCCTCGACCCGCTCGCGCTCGCCGGCCGGCACGCCGGCGATCACCAGGTTCTGGTTGCCGGTCAGGCGGAACTCGCCGCGGTGGATGCGGGCGATCTCGCGCAGGCCGGTCAGGTGTGGCGCGTCCGGATGGTCGGCGATGCGGCCGGACGGCAGCGAGAGGGTGAGATGCCAGCGCCCGTCCTCGCCCTCGACCCAGCCGTAGCGATCGCCGTTGTGGTCGAACGCGGCCGAGCGGGGCGCCCCGAACGTCACGCCCGACCGGCGCTCGATCTCCGCCTTGACCGCGTCCAGCCCATGGTCGTCGATCGTGTACTTGAAGCGGGCGCGCTTGCGCACGGTGCGGTTGCCGAGGTCGCGCTGCGTGGTGACGACCGCGGTCGCGACCGCCAGCAGCGCATCGCGCGGGATCCAGCCGATGTTGTTGCCCAGACGCGGATAGGTCTCCGGGTCGCCGTGGGTCGCGCCCATGCCGCCGCCGACAGTCACGTCGTAGCCGGCGAGCTCCCCGGCGGCGTCGAGCACTCCGATGAAGCCGAGGTCGTTGGCGTACACGTCCACGTCGTTCACCGGCGGCAGCGCGAAGCCGATCTTGAACTTGCGCGGCAGGTAGGTCTCGCCGTAGACCGGCTCCTGCTCGCCGCCGCTGCCGGCCACGCGCTCCTCGTCCAGCCAGATCTCGTAGTAGGCGCGGGTATTGGGCAGCAAATGCTCGGAGGTACGCGCGGCGTCGGCGTAGAGCGCGGCATGCGCGTGCGAGAGCAGCGGGTTGGCCGCGACCTGCACGTTGCGGTTGACGTCGCCGCACGCGGCCAGGGTGTCGATCAGCGCGGCGTTGATCGCCTGCATCGTCGCCTTCAGGTCGCGCTTGATCACGCCGTGGAACTGGAACGCCTGTCGGGTGGTGACGCGCAGCGAATGGTTGGCGAAGCGGGTGGCGACGGCATCGAGCTGCAGCCACTGCGCCGGCGTGACCACGCCGCCGGGCGTGCGGGTGCGGATCATGAACTGGTAGGCGGGCTCGAGCTTCTGGCGGCGGCGTTCGTCGCGGATGTCGCGATCGTCCTGCTGGTAGCTGCCGTGGTACTTGATCAGCGTCTGGTCGTCTTCGCGCAGCGCGCCCGTCACCGGGTCGGCGAGGCTGTCGAGCAGGGAGCCACGCAGGCGCTGGCTCGCGGCCTTGATGTCTTCGACGGAATGGTTGCTCATGGCGTGGTCGGGGCGGCTGGCAAGGGCGGGGACGTGGAGGCGCCTGCCCCCATCCGCCCTGTGGGCAGCTTCCCGCGCGCGCGGGGAAAGGGACTGGATCTGCACGGGATGGAGTCGACCCGTTCAGTAGACGTCGCGTGCATAGCGTCCTTCCTTCTGCAGCGTGGACAGGTACTCGGCCGCGGCCTCTGCGTCGCTGCCGCTGTGCGAGGCGACGATGTCGAGCAGTGCCGCGTGCACGTCCTTGCCCATGGCGATCGCGCCGCACACGTACAGGTGGGCGCCGCCCTGCAGCCAGTCGTACAGGTCGCGGCCGCGCTCACGCAGGCGGTGCTGCACGTAGACCTTCTCCGCCTGGTCGCGCGAGAACGCCAGGTCCAGCCGGTGCAGCTCGCCGGTGCGCAGGGCGTCCTGCCACTCGGCCTGGTAGAGGAAGCCGGTATTGAAATGCTGGGCGCCGAAGAACAGCCAGTTGCGGCCGCTGGCGCCGGTCTCGGCCCGCTCCTGCACGAAACCGCGGAACGGGGCCACGCCGGTGCCGGGGCCGATCATGATGACGTCACGCGCGCCGTCGGCGGGCACCCGGAAGCGTTCGTTCGGTTCGACGTACACCGGCACCTGGCCGCCCTCGTCGAGTGCCGCCAGAAAGCCGCTGGCGGCGCCGCCGTGCGCGTGGCCGTGGGCGTGGTAGCCGAGGATATCGACCGTGAGGTGCGCCTCGTCGCCGACGCGCTTGCGGCTGGAGGCGATCGAGTACAGGCGCTGTGCCTGCGGCCGCAGGGCAGCCAGCAGCGCATCGGGCTGCCAGTCGGCGGGCCAGCGGCGCAGCACGTCGATCAGCTGGTGGTCGGCGAGCAGCGCGGCCAGGCCCGGCTGCCCGGGTTCCAGCAGCGCGGCCAGGTCGGCGCTGCCGCTGCGCTGCGCCAGTGCGGACAGCAGCGGGCGCGAGAGCCGGCTCAGTTCGCGCCGCGTGGCCAGCCATTCGGACAGCGGCAGCGCATCGCCGCCGACGCTCACGCTGGCGTCGCCATCGAGCCGGGTCGCCTCCAGCACCGCGGCCACAAGAAGCTCCGGGTTGCGGTGGCGGATGCCCAGCGCGTCGCCGGGTTCGTAGGCCAGGCCGGAGCCGTCGAGCGACAGTTCGATGTGGCGCACGTCCTTGTCGATCGCGCCGTAGCGGCGGAATCCGGTGCCGCGGAACTCGCGCCCGCTCAGCGACTGGTTGGCCAGCACTTCGGCCGGGAACGGACGCTCGTGCGACCAGCTCGCCGCCGGGCGCAGCGGGGTCACCGTGGCCACGTGCGCGGTCGACGGCGCAGCGACCTTCAGGAGTTCCGCGGCACTGGCCAGCGCGGTTTCGCGCCAGGGCCCGGCCACGGTGTCGATATCGAGGTCCGCCATCGCGACTTCGGCGATGCGCTGCGCGCCCAGTTCGGCCAGGCGGGCGTCGATGCGGCAGGCGATGCCGCAGAAGTCGGCATAGCTGGTGTCGCCCAGGCCGAGGACGGCGTACTTCAGCTCGGGCAGTTTCGGCGCGCGCCTGCCGGCGAGGAACTCGACGAAGCCGATCGCATCGTCCGGAGGATCGCCTTCGCCCTGGGTGCTGATCACCACGTACAGCAGGCGTTCGGAAGCGAGTTCGCGGGTGGCATAGGCATCGGCGCGCACCAGGCGCGCGGGCAGGCCGGCGGCCTGCACCCGTTCGAACAGCGCCTCGGCCGCGCGGCGCGCGTTGCCGGTCTGGCTGCCGTAGACGATGGTCAGGCGCGTCCCGGGGGCGGCTTCGGCGCGCGCGGCGGGCGGCGGCGTCGCCGCGGACGCAGGACCACGACTGGCCAGGCCCGCGGCGTAGCCCGACAGCCACCACAGCCCGGCCGGCTCCAGCCCCTGGGTGAGGCGGACCAGCGCGTCCGCCGTCTCCTGCGGAAACGGCAGCGCGGGCAGTGCGGCGGGTGCGGACATCCTCCGGCGTTCCTTGGATGAGGGGACGTTCGAAGGCTAGGCAGGCGCGGCCGGCGCGGGAAAGGAGGGTCGGTTATGCAGTCATGCCCTGCGGTGATTTACGGGACGGGGAGGGGGGCTGGCTACAATCGCCGCCAATGACGCTGCCCCAGCCCCTGCCAGCCGCCGCCACCGCCGACCTCGACCGGCTCGAGGCCGAGAGCCTGCACATCCTGCGCGAAGTGGCGGCCGAGTGCCGGAACCCGGTGCTGCTGTACTCGATCGGCAAGGACAGTTCGGTGCTGCTGCACCTGCTGCTCAAGGCCTTCGCCCCGGCGCTGCCGCCGATCCCTCTGCTGCACGTGGACACCACGTGGAAGTTCCGCGAGATGATCGCGTTCCGCGACCGCCGCGCCGCCGAGACCGGGGTGGAGCTGCGCGTGCACATCAACGCGGACGGGGTGCGCGAGGGCGTCGGCCCCTTCAGCCACGGCGCCAGCGTGCACACCGAGGTGATGAAGACCCAGGCGCTGAAGCAGGCGCTGGCCGCCGGCGGCTACGACGCCGCGATCGGCGGTGCGCGCCGCGACGAGGAGAAATCGCGCGCCAAGGAGCGCGTGTTCTCGTTCCGCGATGCGCAGCACCGCTGGGATCCGCGCCGCCAGCGCCCGGAACTGTGGAACCTGTACAACGCGCGCGTCGGCGAGGGCGAGAGCGTGCGCGTGTTCCCGCTGTCGAACTGGACCGAGCTGGACGTGTGGCGCTACGTGCGCCGCGAGCGCATCGACGTGGTGCCGCTGTACTTCGCCGCCGAACGCCCGGTGGTGCGCCGCGACGGCACCTGGATCATGGTCGACGACGAACGCTTCGTGCTGCGCGATGGCGAGCGGTTGGAGCAGCGCCGGGTGCGCTTCCGCACGCTCGGGTGCTATCCGCTGACCGGCGCGGTGGAATCGGACGCGGCCGACCTGGACGCGGTGATCGCCGAGATGGAGAGCAGCGCGCAGTCCGAGCGCGCCGGCCGCCTGATCGATCACGCCGACGGCGATTCGATGGAAAAGAAGAAGCGGGAAGGATATTTCTGAGGCGCGCGGGAGCCGTGCGCCGGGCGGCCGGATGGCGGGCCCGGGAGGCGGCGGTGGCGGGCACGGTCCGGACGGCACGGGCCGGTGCGGTCCGGACGCGCGGCCCGCTTTCGCCCAGGCGTGACCCGCCGCCCCGCGAGCCGCTGGCCGAGCGGACGCCGAACCGGGGATGGCGCCGGATCGCGCACCGTGCATTGCGAGAGGAAACGAGTTGATGACCAGTGCCGCCCGCGACCTGTATCGACCCACCGGCGTCTCCGCCGAGCCTGCGTCACGCGAACGTGAGCGCGGCGACGGAGCGGGCGATCCCGGCGCGGACTTCCTGCGCCTGATCGCCTGCGGCAGTGTCGACGACGGCAAGAGCACCCTGATCGGGCGGCTGTTGCACGAGGCCGGGCGCGTGCCCGACGACGAGCGCGCGGCCCTGGCGCGCGCCAGCGCGACCCACGGGACCCGCGGCGCCGAGATCGACTACGCGCTGCTGCTAGACGGCCTGGACGCCGAACGCGAGCAGGGCATTACCATCGACGTCGCGTGGCGCCACCTGCAGACCGCGCGCCGCCGCTTCCTGATCGCCGACTGCCCGGGCCATGTGCAATACACCCGCAACATGGCCACCGGCGCCTCGGTGGCGGACCTGGCCATCGTGCTGGTCGACGCCACCCGCGGCCTGCTGCCGCAGACCTTCCGCCACGCCGCGATCCTGTCGCTGTTCGGCGTGCGCCACGTGCTGCTGGCGGTCAACAAGATGGACCGGGTCGGCTTCGACCAGGCGGTGTTCGACGACATCGCCTCGCGCTTCGGCGCGCATGCGCAGAAGCTGGGCATCCCGGACGTGGCCGCGATCCCGGTGGCGGCCGCGGTCGGCGACAACGTCACCACGCGCTCGGACGCGATGCCCTGGTACGAGGGCTCGAGCGTGCTCGCGCACCTGGAATCGGTGCAGGTGCAGCCGCGCGATCCGGGCGCGCCGATGCGCCTGCCGCTGCAGTCGGTACTGCGCGACGGCGAAGGCGGGCGCTGGCTGGCGGGCACCGTGGCCGCGGGCGGGCTACGGGTGGGTGACGCGGTGCGGGTGGAACCGGCCGGCGCGACCAGCACGATCGCTGCCCTGCATGTCGCGGGCACGTCGCGCGCGGCGGCGCATGCGGGCCAGGCGGTGACCGTGCAGCTGGCGGACGAGGTCGATGCCGGCCGTGGGCACGTGCTGGCCGCGGCAGACGCGCCGCTGGCCCACAGCGACCAGGTGGTGGCCGACGTGCTGTGGTTCGACGAGGCGGCGCTGCTGCCGGGGCGGCGCTACCAGCTCAAGCTGGGCACGCGTACCGTGGGCGCGCGGATCAGCGAGCTCAAGTCGCGGCACGATCCCGAGAGCCTGCAGCCGCTGGCCGCCAAGCGGCTGGAGTTCAACGAGATCGGCGAGATCGTGCTCTCGCTCGATGCGGTGGTCGCCTTCGCGCCGTATGCCGAAAGCGCCGCGCTCGGCGGCTTCATCCTGGTCGACCCGCTGACGCGCGCCACGGTGGGCGCCGGCATGATCCGCCACGGCCTGCGACGCGCCGACAACATCCACTGGCAGGCGCTGGACGTCGACCGCCGCGCGCGCGCCGCGCTCAAGGGCCAGCAGCCGCGCTGCGTGTGGTTCACCGGCCTGTCCGGCGCGGGCAAGTCCACGATCGCCAACCTGGTCGAACGCGGCCTGCTGGCGCGCGGGCTGCATACCTACCTGCTCGATGGCGACAACGTGCGCCACGGCCTCAACCGCGACCTGGGGTTCACCGACGAGGACCGGGTGGAGAACCTGCGCCGCGTGGCGGAAGTGGCGAAGCTGATGACCGATGCCGGCCTGATCGTGCTGGTGAGCTTCATCTCGCCGTTCCGGGCCGAACGCCGCGCGGCGCGCGCGCTGTTCGACGATGGCGATTTCATCGAGGTGCACGTCAACACCTCGCTGGCCGAGGCCGAGCGCCGCGACGTGAAGGGGCTCTACGCCAAGGCCCGCCGCGGCGAACTGCCCAACTTCACCGGCATCGACTCGGCCTACGAGGCGCCCGAGCACGCCGAACTGGTGCTCGACACGGAAGCCGAGTCGCCGGCGGAACTGGCCGAACGGGTGATCGCGCGCCTGCTCGACTGAGGCGCCGCATCCGCGCGCATGCGCGGCCGCTGCGCGTGCGAGTCCCCGCCTGTCTCAGCGCCGGCGCAAGGCGCCGACCACCACCAGGATTACGATCGCGCCCACCAGCGAGGCCAGGAAGCCGACCTGCTCGCCGGGCGCATACCAGCCCATCGTGCGCCCGAACCAGCCGGCCAGCAGCGCGCCGCCGATGCCGAGCAGGATCGTCATGATCAGGCCCATGCGGTCGCGACCGGGCTTGAGCAGGCGCGCGAGCACGCCCACCACCAGGCCGACCAGGATGATCCACAACCAGCTGCTGCCGCCGAAGACGCCGTCCATTCCCCTGTTCCCGTCGTGATGGTCGAAGCGCGAAGACTGGCAGGACCGGCGCGCTCGCGCCAGCCCTGCCGTCCGCCGCCTCAGCAGCAGCCGTGGTCGCCGTGGCGCGCGCCGCTGTCGGGCGCGACCGCGGCGCCGGTGGTCTCGCCGCGCTGGCTGGCGAGGTGGTGTTCGGCGATCACGCGCGCGACTGAGGCGGTGACCTTCTTGCCCATCGGGATGTGCAGGAATTCGTTGGGCCCGTGCGCGTTGGAATGCGGGCCCAGCACGCCGGTGATCATGAACTGCGCGCCGGGGAACTTCTCGCCGAGCATGCCCATGAACGGGATCGAGCCGCCTTCGCCCATGTACATCGCCGGCTGGCCGTAGAACTCGCGGCTCGCGGCATCGATTGCGCGCTCGAGCCAGGGCGACATCGCCGGCGCGTTCCAGCCGGTGGCGGCCTTCTCCAGCGCCAGCGTCACCTTCGCGCCATTGGGCGGATCGCGCAGCAGCGCCTCCTGCAGCAGTTCGCCGGCGCGCTTGCCGTCCACCGTCGGCGGCAGGCGCAGCGACAGCTTGACCGCGGTGTGCGGCCGGAGGACGTTGCCGGCCGAATCCAGCGACGGCACGCCGCCGACGCCGGTCACCGACAGCGCCGGCCGCCAGGTGCGGTTGAGCACCAGCTCGGCGAGGTCGTCGTGCATGGGCGTCAGGCCCGGCACCAGGGGAAACTTGTCGTACACCGCGGTGCCCAGCACCTGCGCCGCGCGGCGGGCCTGTTCGAGGCGCTCGGCCGGGACCTCGGCATGCAGGCCATCGACCAGGATCCGTCCCGTCGTCTCGTCCTCGATCCGCGACAGCAGTTGCCGCAGCAGGCGGAAGCTCGATGGCACTACGCCAGATGCGTCGCCCGAATGCACCCCCTCTTCCAGCACCTGCACGTCCAGGTTGCCGCCCGCCAGGCCGCGCAGGGAGGTGGTGCACCAGAGCTGGTCGTAGTTGCCGCAGCCCGAATCCAGGCACACCACGAGCGAAGGCTTGCCGATCCGGTCGGCGAGGTGGTCCACGTACGCCGGCAGGTCGTAGCTGCCCGATTCCTCGCAGGCCTCGATCAGCACCACGCAGCGCGCATGCGGCACCTGCTGTTCGTGCAGCGCCATCAGGGCGGCCAGCGAACCGAAGATCGCGTAGCCGTCGTCGGCGCCGCCGCGGCCGTAGAGCTTGTCGTCGCGCAGCACCGGCTTCCATGGGCCGAGATCGTCGTCCCAGCCGGTCATCTCCGGCTGCTTGTCGAGGTGGCCGTACAGCAGCACGCAGTCGTCGTCGCTGCCGCCGTGCGCGGCCGGGATCTCCAGATACAGCAGCGGCGTGCGGCCCTCCAGCTGCACCACCTCCACCTGCATGCCGGGCACCGGCTGGGCGCGCGCCCAGGACTCCATCAGCTTCACCGCGTCGGCCATGTAGCCGTTGCGCGCCCAGTCGGCGTCGAACATCGGCGACTTGTTGGGGATGCGGATGTACTCGACGAGCTGCGGAACGATGTCGTCGTCCCACTTCTCCGCCACGTAGCGGTCGATCCTGCTGGCGTCCATGGACACCTCCGTCCAAACGAAACCGCGATTGTACCGCCGCGCCCGTGTAGGGCTTTTCCCACGCTCCGGCACGTACTTGCCCGGGCCGGCAGTGGTGGATGCGGCGATGTCGCGGGCGCCGCCGCCTCGCCAGACTGTTTCCACCGGCAGGCCACCGCCCGCCGGCGGCAAGGAAACCCACTACAGCTCAGGAGAACGGACATGAACATGCTCAAGCACGGCATCGCAGCGCTGCTGCTCTCGCTGGCGATGGCCGGCAGCGCGCTCGCCGCGGAGAAGGTCAACATCAACACTGCCGATGCCGCCACGCTCGACCGCGTGCTGGTCAACGTCGGCCCCTCGAAGGCCGAGGCCATCGTCGAGTACCGCAAGGCCAACGGCCCCTTCCGCAGCCCCGAGCAGCTGGCCCAGGTCAAGGGCATCGGGCTGCGCACGGTGGAGCAGAACCGCGAGCGCATCGTCGTCGCCGCTCCTGCCGGCAAGCCTGCGGCCGCGGCAGGCGCCGCCCGCGCCACCGCGCAGACGCGCTGACCGCAGTCGGCGGGCGCGCACGGACGCGCGTCCGCGATGAAGGAGCAGGGATGGCTCCGGGGACCGGCAGGATGCCGTCACAGGGACGTGCTGCCGCCCGTTCCGTGCCAGGGACCGGCACGGGCGGGCGGCCTCTGCGTCGACGGGGGATCGGCGCCGCCGGCGCCGCTACACTGCCGCGATGGAGCATCCCGCAGGCGTGATACCCGCACAGGAGTACCGGCGCGAGCGCTGGCGCAACGGCGGCGGATGGACGCGCGAGATCCACGCCGAAGGCGGACCCGCCTGGACCTGGCGGCTGTCGATCGCCGAACTCGAGGGCCGGGCGGCCTTTTCGCGCTTCCCCGGCGTGGACCGTGAACTGGTGCTGCTCGCGGGTGACGGGCTGCAGCTGGAATTCGACGACGGTCTGGTCCACGCGCTGGCGCCGCCCTACCAGCGGCTGCGCTTCGCCGGCGAACGCGGGCTGCAGGGCGCGCCGCTGGGCGGCCGCGCGCAGTGTTTCAACCTGATGTGGCGGCGCGGGGCCGTCGAGGCCACGGTGTGGCACCGGCCACTGGCGGGCGCGATGGTGGTGTTCGTCGATCCCGGATCGACCTGGGGCCTGCACCTGCTCGCCGGACGCGTGCGGTTCGAGGGCGGCACCCTGCCCGACATGGCCATGGGCGACACCGCCCTGCTGCGCGCGCCCCAGGGGCGGACCCGGTACGCGCTCGACGGCGGCGGCGAGGCCCTGCTGCTGCGGATGGACCGCCGCGCAGGGCCGGCGGCGGATCAGTCGCGGTCGTCGCGCGCCCAGACGCCGCCGTCGGCGATCCGCACGGGGAAGCGCGCCACCGGCTCGTAGGCCGGCGCGCACAGGGCACGGCCGTCGCGGATGTCGAACCGCGCGCCGTGCAGTACGCACTCCACGCTGCCCTCGGCGGCGTCCACCTGGCCGGCGGACAGCTCGAAGTCCTCGTGCGTGCACTTGTCCTCGAGCGCGTACAGGGTGCCGTCGAGGTTGAACACCACGATCGGCGCGCCGGTCACGTCGTCGAAGGCCGTCTTCTTCTCCCCCGGCAGCAGCTCGCCGGTGGCGCAGACGAAGGTCCAGGTGTCGCTCATGCGGTGCCACCGTCCAGTGCCTTGTCCAGCACTTCGAACCGCAGGTCGTCGCGCAGCGGGATGCCGAAGCGCGTATCCCCATACGGGAAGGGCTTGAACACGCCGGTACGCCGGTAGCCGCGGCGTTCGTACCAGGCGATCAGCGTGTCGCGGATGTCGATCACGGTCATGCGCATGCGCGGCAGGCCCCAGTCCTCGCGCGCCACGCGCTCGGCCTCGGCCAGCAGCCGCGACCCGAGACCGGCGCCCTGCAGCCCGGGCTGCACCGAGAACATGCCGAAGTAGCCGGCGCCGTCCTCCTCGGCCACGTGCGCGCAGGCGATCAGGCGCCCGTCCCGTTCGACCACCAGCACGCGGCTGCGCGCGCGCGCGAGGTCGGCGCGCAGCAGCTCCGGGTCGATGCGCTCGCCGTCGAGGAAATCGGCCTCGGTGGTCCAGCCGCCACGGCTGGCCGGCCCGCGATAGGCGGAGGTGACCAGGGCGACCAGTGCGGGGATGTCGTCGTCGGTGGCGTCGCGGATCTGCATGGCGGAGCGCTATGGCCGGATCAGGCGAGCAGCCGGCGCACCTTGCGCAGGGCGGCGGCGAAGGCGTCGATCTCGTCGTGGGTGTTGTAGAACGCGGCCGAGGCGCGGCAGGTGGCCGCCACCCCGTAGAACTGCAGCAGCGGATGCGCGCAATGCTGGCCCGAGCGTACCGCCACGCCTTCGAGGTCGAGCAGGGTGGCGAGGTCGTGCGCATGCGCGCCTTCGACCAGGAACGAGACCACCGCCGCCTTCTCCGGCGCGCTGCCGAGGATGCGCACGCCGTCGATCGCCTCCAGCGCCTGCGTCATGTGCGCTAGCAGCCCGGCCTCGCGCGCCTCCACGTGCGCCATGCCCAGGCCCTGCAGGTAGTCGACCGCGGCGCCCAGGCCGACGAAGCCGGCGATGTTCGGCGTGCCGGCCTCGAACTTCTGCGGGCCGTCGTTGAACACGGTGCCCTCGAAGCTGACCTCGCGGATCATCTCGCCGCCGCCGAGGAACGGCGGCATCTCCGCCAGGTGCTCGCGCCGCGCCCACAGCGCGCCGGTGCCGGTCGGCCCGCACATCTTGTGGCCGGTGAAGGCGTAGAAGTCGCAGCCGATCGCGGCGATGTCCACCGGCCGGTGCGGCACCGCCTGCGAACCGTCGACCACGGTGACGATGCCGCGCGACCGCGCCTCGCGGCAGATCGCGCGCACCGGGTTGACCGTGCCCAGCACGTTCGACACGTGGGTGATCGCCAGCAGCTTCACGTCCGGCGTCATCGACCGGCGCAGCGCATCCGGGTCGAACGTGCCCTCGGGCGTGATCTCCGCCACCCGCACCCGGGCGCCGGTGCGTTGCGCCACCAGCTGCCACGGCACGATGTTGGCGTGATGCTCCATGCGCGAAACGAGGATCGTGTCGCCGGCCTGCAGCCGCGGCAGCGCCCACGAGTAGGCCACCAGGTTGAGCGCGAACGTGGTGCCGCTGCACAGCACCAGCTCGTCCGCGCGCACGTTGAGGAACCGGGCCAGGGTGGCGCGTGCGCCCTCGTAGGCTTCCGTGGCCTCGGTGCCCAGCGTGTGGACCGCCCGGCTGACGTTGGCGTAGTGCTGGCGGTAGAACGCGTCCATCGCATCGATCACCGCGGCTGGCTTCTGGCCGGAGTTGGCGCTGTCGAGGTAGACGAGCGGCTTGCCGTGCACCTGGCGCGAGAGGATCGGGAAGTCGGCCCGCACGCGGTCCCAGTCCGGCGCGGCGCCTGCGGGCGCCGCCGTGGCGGCCGCGTGGCCGGCGTCGATCGCGTTCATCCGCCCAGCGCCTCCAGCGCCGCGTCGACCTGCGCCGCCAGCGCCTCGCGCAGCGGCGCGTCGTCCACCACCGCCAGCGGCTCGCGGCAGAATGCGGCCGTCAGCAACCGCTTCGCCTGGTCGAGCGGCAGGCCGCGCGCGCGCAGATAGAACAGGGCATCGGGATCGGGCTGGCCGACGGTGGCACCGTGCGCGGCCTGCACCTCGTCGGTATGGATCACCAGCACCGGCTGGGTGTCGATCTCGGCGGTCGCGGACAGCAGCAGGTTCTTGTTCGACAGGCGCGCGTCGGTGCCGTCGGCGCCGGGATGGATGGTGATGCCGCCATGGAACACCGCGCGGCCGCGGCCGGCGCCGATCCCGCGCCAGACCAGTTCGCAGCGCGTGTCGCGGGCCAGGTGCTCGATGCCCAGCCGGGTGTCGAGGTGCGTGCGGCCCGCCGCCAGCAGCACGCCATGCGCCGCCAGCACGGCGCGATCGCCGGCCAGGCGCACGTCGAGTTCGTGGCGCGACAGTGCGCCGCCGAGTTCCAGGTCGACGCGGCGGTAGTTCGACTCTTGCTGCAGCGTCGCGGCGGTGCGGGTGAACAGGGTCGCGCCGTCGGCCGCGCGCTGCACCCGCGCATGCTCGAGCGTCGCGCCTGCGGCGACGTCGATGCGCAGCACGCTGGTGTCGAGGTGGCGGTGCGCGCCGCTGGCGAGATGGTGTTCGACCACGCGCAGGAACGCGCCTGCCTCCAGCGCGACATGGTGCCGCAGGTGCCATGCCAGGTCGGCGTCCGCCGCTGCGCCGACGAAGACGAGCTGCAGCGGCGTCTCGACGCGAACGCCTTCGGCGACGTGCACGCGCACGCCCTGACGCGCGAGCGCGGCATTGAGGCGTGCGAACACGTCGTCGCCCGGCGTGCCCGCGTCTCCGTCACTCTCGACTGCGGGGTCGGCCGCGGACATGTCTTCTGCGGCAGCACCGGCGTCGACGGACAGTCCGGCAGGCAGTGCGTCGACGTGCGACAGTGCCGCGTCGAACTGGCCGTTGACGAACACCAGCCGCGGCCCGGGGATGTCCGCCAGCAGGGCGGCATCGATGGTTGCAGCCGCCGGCACGGCGAAGCTGCGGCGCTCGAGCGCGCGCAGCGACGTGTATTTCCAGCGCTCGCTGCGCGGGCCGGGCAGGCCGTCGCGCAGCGCCACATCGAGCTGCGCGCGCTGCCGCGCATCGTCGCCATGGAACGCCGCGGCCAGGGAATCGAGCAGTGCGCTCATCCGGCGGTCGCCTCCGGCGCCACGCGGTCGGCGATCCAGGCGTAGCCGTGTTCCTCCAGCTGCAGCGCGAGCTCCGGTCCGCCGGATTCGACGATCCGGCCGTCGGCCAGCACGTGGACGTGGTCGGGGCGGATGTAGTCGAGCAGGCGCTGGTAGTGGGTAATCACGAGGAAGGCGCGATCGGGCGCACGCAGCGCGTTGACGCCGTCGGCCACGTGCCGCAGCGCGTCGATGTCGAGCCCGGAGTCGGTCTCGTCCAGGATCGCCAGGCGCGGTTCGAGCACCGCGAGCTGGAAGATCTCGTTGCGCTTCTTCTCGCCGCCCGAGAACCCCTCGTTGACGCCGCGGTGCAGCAGCCTGTCGTCCAGGTGCAGCACCGACAGCTTCTCGCGCACCAGCTTCAGGAACTGCATCGAGTCCAGTTCCTCTTCGCCGCGCGCCTTGCGCTGCGCGTTGAGCGCGCTGCGCAGGAAGTAGGTGTTGTTCACCCCCGGGATCTCGACCGGGTACTGGAAGGCGAGGAACACGCCGGCGGCGGCGCGTTCCTCGGGGTCGAGTTCCAGCAGCGGCCTGCCGTCGAACTCGACCGACCCCGCGGTGACCTCGTAGCCGTCGCGCCCGGCGAGGATGTTGCCGAGCGTGGACTTGCCCGCGCCGTTGGGCCCCATGATGGCGTGCACCTCGCCCGGCTTCACGTGCAGCGTGAGTCCCTTGAGGATGTCCTTGCCGGCGATGCTGGCGTGCAGGTTGTCGATCTTGAGCATGGTGGTTCCGTTTCGTTGATCTGCTCCCGCCGTGCCGGCCAGGGCCGGGGCGGGATGGAACGAGGCCGGGGTCCCCGTCCGCAATTCGGTCGCCTTCCCCGCGCGCGCGGGAAGGACGGGATTCTCAGCCGACGCTGCCTTCCAGCGACACGTCGAGCAGCTTCTTGGCCTCGACCGCGAACTCCATCGGCAGCTCGCGGAAGACCTGCTTGCAGAAGCCGTCGACGATCAGGCTCACCGCGTCCTCCTCGGAGATCCCGCGGGCGCGGCAGTAGAACAGCTGGTCGTCGCTGATCTTGGACGTCGTGGCCTCGTGCTCGACGGTCGCGCCGGGATTCTTCACCTCGATATAGGGGAAGGTGTGGGCGCCGCACTGCTTGCCGATCAGCAGCGAATCGCACTGGGTGTGGTTGCGCGCGCCCTCGGCGCCGGCGGCCACCTTCACCAGCCCGCGGTAGGTATTCTGTCCACGGCCGGCGCTGATGCCCTTGCTGACGATCTTGGACTTGGTGCGCTTGCCGACGTGGATCATCTTGGTGCCGGTGTCGGCCTGCTGCCGGTGGTGGGTCAGCGCGACCGAATGGAACTCGCCGGTCGAATCGTCGCCCAGCAGCACGCAGCTCGGGTACTTCCAGGTGATCGCCGACCCGGTCTCGACCTGGGTCCAGGTCACCTTGCTGCGCGCGCCGCGGCATTCGGCGCGCTTGGTGACGAAGTTGTAGATGCCGCCGCGGCCTTCCTCGTCGCCCGGGTACCAGTTCTGCACGGTCGAGTACTTGATCTCGGCGTCCTCGAGCGCGACCAGCTCCACCACAGCCGCGTGCAGCTGGTTCTCGTCGCGCATCGGCGCGGTGCAGCCTTCCAGGTACGAGACGTAGGCCTTGTCCTCGCACACGATGAGCGTGCGCTCGAACTGGCCGGTGTGGCCGGCGTTGATGCGGAAGTAGGTCGAAAGTTCCATCGGGCAGCGCACGCCCCTGGGGATGAACACGAAGCTGCCGTCGGAGAACACCGCCGAGTTGAGCGCGGCGAAGTAGTTGTCGCCCACCGGCACCACCGTGCCGAGGTACTGTTTCACCAGCTCGGGGTGCTCGGCGATGGCCTCGGACATCGAGCAGAAGATCACGCCCTTTTCGGCCAGCTCCTTGCGGAAGGTGGTGCCGACCGAGACCGAGTCGAACACCGCGTCCACCGCCACGCCGGCCAGGCGCGCGCGCTCATGCAGCGGAACGCCGAGCTTGTCGTAGGTGTCGAGCAGTTCCTGCGGCACCTCGTCGAGCGACTTGTACTTCGGACCCTTCGGCGCGGAGTAGTAGCTGATGGACTGGAGGTCGATCGGCGCGATCCTGAGCTTCGCCCAGTGCGGCACCGGCATGGTCAGCCAGTGGCGGTAGGCGGCCAGTCGCCAGTCGGTCATCCATTGCGGCTCGTTCTTCTTGGCCGAGAGCGCGCGCACGACGTCCTCGTCGAGGCCCGGGGGCAGCGAGTCGGACTCGATCTCGGTCACGAAGCCGGCGTCGTAGCGACGGCCGAGCTGTTCGTGGATTTCGCGGTTGGCGACGGGTTCTAGGAGTTCGGTGGCCATGGGGGCTGCCTTCGATGTGGGGTGCGCGCGCGGCGGTGCCGTCATGCGCTGGCCAGGCGCGCGGCGATGCGCCGGGCCGGCGGAGGGGAGGGCGGAACGTCGTCGAGCATCTGCGCCAGGGTCACGCTGCGCAGCGCATCGGCGACCACGTCGTTGATCCGGCGCCAGTTGGCGCGCACGCCGCAATGCCCGGAGATGCCGCATTCGCCGTGGTCGAGGCTGCACTCGGTCATCGCCAGCGGGCCTTCCATCGCCTCGACGATCTCGACCAGGCTGATGGCGGACGCCGGTCGCGCCAGCCGATACCCGCCATGCACGCCGCGGAAGCCCTCGACCAGCCCGGCCTGCGCCAGCGGCTTGAGCAGCTTGCTCACGGTGGGGCCTTCCAGGCCGGCGCGCTCGGCCAGCTCGGCGGCGCTGAGCACGGCGTCCGGGCGCGAGGCCAGGACGGTCAGCACGACGGTGGCGTAATCGGTGAGTTTGGTGACCCGGAGCACGGATGCGAACGGTTCTCGAAAACGGACCAAAATTGTACGCTTTCGGGCCGCGAGGCTCAATCCGGCACCGGGCGCCGATTCGTCCGGATGACGACTGTCAGCCTCGCGCGCTGATGGGCACCACTGCCGGTCCCGTCATCGCCGCGCCAGGATGGGACCGTCCGATCCGGGACGCGCCTGGAGCACGCATATGCAGGTCACGAACGAGCGCGCAATGCCCGCTGGAGCCGAGCGCAGCCGCTGGCTGGGGCCTGCGGTGGTGGTCGCCGCCGCCTTCCTGCTCTGGAAGTCCGCCCGCGGGGTCCGGGACCTGGCCTGGACCGCGTTCGGCCTGGGCATGGCCGCCTACTGGACCGGGCTCTGGCCGTTCTGAGTCCCCGCGGCGGCGTCCGTCGCCGGCAGCACCAGCTCGAAGTACGGCGCCGGCGGCGGCTGGTCCGGCGGCAGGGCCGCGGGAGCCGGCGTGCCCGCCGGGCCGAGCGAACGCACGAAGCGGTGGATCGCGCGGCGGTCGTGCTCGCGCATCTGCCGCAGCATGAAGTCCGGCATGATCGGGCGGGTGTGGAGGTTCGCGGTATAGGCCAGCCACTGCGCCTCGTCGAGCGAGGCGACGCTCAGGCGCAGGTTGGTGGCGTAGGTCGTCCCCCAGGGACCGCGGTAGCCCAGCGGCGAACCGGTCAGCCAGTCGGCGACCGGCACCTCGCCGCCGCGCTGGGTGTAGCCGGCGGTGTGGCAGTCGTTGCAGCCGGCGATGCGCACGATGTATTCGCCGTGGGCGACGAGGTCTTCGGTGGCGGCCGCCGCGTCGCCGGCGGTCGCGCTCGCGACGGGGGCACCGTGGCACGCGGCCAGCAGGCAGGCGGCCATCAGGCCGGGAAGGGATCGCAGGGTCGGGGATGGCCGCATGGCGTGTCGTCGGCGGAGGGTCCAGCCTGATCCAACGCGGTTCGCGGGCCTGGCCGGACGCGGGCTGCGCTCCACCGCCATCGTTCCTCGCCGCGCCTGCACGCCGCGGCGGGCTGGACGTGCGGCGGCGCCGCGCGTAGCTCGTGCCACAATTGCGCTCCCGCCGATTCCCGCAGCCGCGATGCCGAAGAAGACCAGGAAGATCAAGAAGATCGAAGCCCGCCTCTCGCCGATCCACGGCAACGGCGTATTCGCCACCGACCTGATCCGCAAGGGCGAGCGCGTCGTGCGCTACAAGGGCACGCTGCGGACCCACGACGAGGTGGACGAGGAGTACGGCGACGACGACGAGGACGGCCACACCTTCCTGTTCACGCTCAACGACGACTATGTCATCGACGCCAATGTCGGCGGGAACGTCGCGCGCTGGATCAACCACAGCTGCGAGCCGAACTGCGAGTCGGAGGTGGAGGAGGACGCGAAGGACCGCCGCCACAAGGACAAGGTCTACATCCTGGCGCTGCGCGACATCAAGCCGGGTGAGGAACTGACCTACAACTACGGCATCACCCTGGACGAACCGCATACCGCCAAGCTCAAGAAGCTCTGGGCCTGCCGCTGCGGTTCGAAGACCTGCACCGGGACGATGCTCCAGCCCAAGCGCTGAGCCCGCCCCGCCTGCGCAGGATGCGCGAGGCGGGCGGATGGTTGCCATGACCGATGGGACGCGGCGCGCCCGCGGGTAAGGCCTAGCCTGCGCGCCGGTGGAGATCAGGCGAGGGGTCGGGATGTCGGGCTGGATGCGACTGTGTGGGTGCGGGCTGGTGCTGCTGTGCGGGCCGGCATGGGCGGTGGAGATCGATGGCACGATCGCGCCGGGCGAGTGGGACACGGCCACCGCGATCGACGATTTCCGCATGGTGCAGCCACTGACCGGCGCGCCGGCGTCCCAGCCGACGCGGGCCTGGGTGATGGCGACGCCAGACGGCCTGGCGGTGGCGTTCCGCAACACCCAGCCCCCGGAGGTGCCGCGCACGCGGCAGAAGGTGCGGCGCGATTTCGACGAGCAGGTCGACCGGGTCAACGTCTTCGTCGATTTCGATGGCGACGGCCGCACCGGCTACGCCTTTACCGTCAGTTCCACCGGCGGCATCGCCGACGAGATCATCACCAACGAAAGCCAGTTCAGCAGCGACTGGGACGGGTTGTGGCGGCACGCGGTGGCCGAGGACGAGTCGGGCTGGTCGGCCGAGCTGCTGATCCCGTGGCATACCGCGCCGATGCGCGATGGCAGCGACGGCGAGCGCACGCTGAAGCTGTACCTGGCGCGCGTGGTCGGTTCCACCGGCGAACGCATGGCCTGGCCCGAGGCGAGCTTCGAACGCTCGCGCTTCCTGTCGGACTTCGCCCCGCTGACCGTCACCCAGTACAGCCAGTCCCTGCTCGCGGTGACCCCGTACGTGTCGGGCCTGTACGACAACGTGGGCGGCGACAGCCAGGGCAATGCGGGCATGGACCTGTTCTGGAAGCCGAACGGCCGCATCCAGCTCTCGGCCACGGTCAACCCGGATTTCGGCCAGGTCGAAAGCGACGACCTGGTGGTCAATTTCAGCGCCACCGAGACCTTTGTCAGCGACAAGCGCCCGTTCTTCACCGAGAACCAGGGCATCTTCGAATACACCACGCCTTCCGACTTCAGCCAGCTGCTCTACACCCGCCGCGTCGGCGGGCCCGCGGACGACGGCGGTGGCGCCAGCGACATCACCGCCGCGCTCAAGCTCAACGGCAGCCTGGGCGCGGCGAAATACGGCCTGTTCTCCGCCGACGAGGCGGGCGAAGCCGGGCGCAGCTTCCATGCGCTGCGGCTGGTGCGCGATTTCAGCACGCAGAACCTCGGCATGATGATGACCCGGGTCGAGCGGCCGTTCCTGGATCGCGAGGCAAGCGTGCTCGGCGTCGACCACGACTGGCGCCCCAGCGCGCGCTGGAACGTGCGCAGCCGGGTGTTCGGCAGCCGCGTCGAGCAGGATGGCGCCCGCACCAGCGACCTCGGCGCGACCGTGTGGGCCGATTACGAGATGGACCGCGGCTGGCGCCAGCAGTGGATCGCGATGCACTTCGGCAACGAACTCGAGATCAACGACGCCGGTTATCTCTCGCGTAACAGCACCAACTACCTGCACTGGCAGGTCTCGCGCCGCTTCACCGACCTGCCCGACACCTCGCGCTACGCCTCCACCGACTGGCGTTGGCGGGTCAGCAGCAACCACAACAACCGTGGCCAGAAGCTCAACGACCAGTTCCGCATGAGCCGCGAAGGGCGCCTGCGCGACGGCAGCTACGAGTACGCCCAGATCAACGTCAACAGCGCCGGCATCAGCGACCTGCTGCTGCGCGGCAACGGCATCGTGCGCCTGCCGGCGAACTTCAACGCGTATTACGAGTACGAACGCCCGCGCAAGGGGCGCTGGGCGCACGACGTGGAGGCCGAACTGTTCGGCGGCGGCCTGGCCGGCAACGACCGGCTGGGCGGCTCGCTGTGGTACGGCGCGACCTACTTCGTCAGCGACGCCTTCAGCCTCAACGCCGGCGCGATCCTGATCCAGCGTCCGGACTGGCTGATCTGGCAGGGCGCCGATAACGGCGACCTGGTCGGCGCTTTCGACGGCAAGGAGGCCAAGCTGCTGGCCGGGCTGGACTGGACCATCGATCCGCGCCAGGAGCTGCGGGTGAAGCTGCAGGCGATCGGCATCGACGCGAACGCGCGCCACGCGTGGCGCTTCGACCCGGCGGGCAACGCGATCGCCGCGACCGACACGGTCGAGGACTTCAGCGTGCGCAACCTCGCCTTCCAGATCCGCTATCGCTACGAACTGGCGCCGCTGTCCTACCTGTACGTGGTGTACGGCCGCGGTGGCTTCGACCGCAGCACCATTGCCGATGGCGTGGACGAGGCGCTGGTGGACAGCTTCGACCTGCGCGACGACGAGCAGCTGATGGTCAAGCTCAGCTACCGCTTCGAACTGTAGGCGCCGCGCGGGTCAGGGCGACGCGGCCTCGCGGAGGTCGGCCGAGGCGATGTGCCAGGCGCGCTGCTCCGCGCTGGCGCCGTCGACCACCGCACGCCGCAGCACGTAGCGGCCGGCGAGCCGCTGTACGCTGCCGTCGCCGCGGGTGGTGGTCACCGTGACCGGCACTTCAACGTAGCGCGAGCCGGCCGCCGCCTCCACCGGTTCGGGCGCGCCGTAGGTCACTTCCAGCGCGGTCGTGTCGCGGAAGCCCGCGGCGAATCCGTCCGGATCCTGGCCGCTGGCGCGGCCGCCGTCCGACCACGCCGCGTAGGCGCGCGCATAGTCGCGGGCCTGGATCGCGGCGTAGTACGCGCGCAGCGTGGCCTCAGCGTCCGCGGGCGTCGGCTCGGCCGTGGGCTCGACCGCGGCCTCGACGGGTGCAGGCGTGGCCAGGCCGGTCTCGGGATTGTCCTCGAGCGGGACCGTGCCGGGCGCGGCGTCGACGGGCAGCAGGTCGGGCGGAGGCGGCGGCGCGGCGCCGGCCAGCGGCACATCGCCGGGGCCCGGCCGCTCGGGCATCCCGGTGATCGCGCCATCGGTCGCGCGCGGTTGCGGGAGGGGCGCG
Source organism: Luteimonas rhizosphaericola (assembly GCF_029888045.1). Lineage (GTDB taxonomy): Bacteria > Pseudomonadota > Gammaproteobacteria > Xanthomonadales > Xanthomonadaceae > Luteimonas > Luteimonas rhizosphaericola. The sequence goes on from NZ_JARXRN010000028.1 coordinate 566,549, forward strand.
GCGTCGGCGTCCGCGGCATCGCCGGGCGCCTGCGTCGCCTCGTCGCCGCGGCAGGACGCCAGCAGTGCCGCAGCCAGCGCCAGCGTGGCCATCTTCATCAGCGCCGGCCTGGAGGAGTCGCGAACGCCGGCCACGTCAGCGCTCCAGGTGCACGACGACGGTGCCGCCTTCGATGCCCACGTCGCCGATGCGGCGTCCGGCGGGCAGCTTGTCGAGCAGGTCGTCGTCGAGGCGGTACACCGGTTCGCTGCGCGCCAGTTCGCCCAGCAGGCTGTTGACCACGCCGCGCGCGCCGCCGCGCAGCAGTTCGCCCGAGCCCGGCAGTTCGAACTGCAGCAGCTCCGGTGCGTCCAGGTGCAGGCCCTGAGTCGCGGTGTCGTAGCGCAGGCCGCTGGCCAGCGCGAGCCGGCCGCTGGTCGCGCCTTCGCCGCCGAGCGCGCCGAGGCCGAGGTCGAACTCCATCCGCAGCCGCGAGTCGCCCGGCGGAATCGAGACGCGGGGATTGGCCAGGGTCACGGTGACCAGGCCGCCGAGCTTGTCGAAATCACGTGGAAACCGGCGGTCGAGCTGGCGCTGCAGCTGGCCGGGCGTCACCGCGACCTGGTCGTTCAACCAGGCCGAGACCGCGCCCAGCGTGGCGCAGCCGGCGAGCAGCGAAAGCAGGATCAGGGCGAGCGCGACAAGCGGGGTGCGACGCATGGAAGGTCCTCGGGCGAACGGCTGGCGACAGTGTGCCGGCGGCGGCTGAACGCCTGCTCCACGCGCAGGGGTCAGCGCAGGGCCGGCAGTGCCTCGCGCCGGGGCTGCAGCCACGCCAGCAGCATGCCCAGCAGCAGCATCGCCAGCGTACCGAGCACGACCTGGCGGGCGACCAGTGCACCCGGGAGCGGCTGTACCGCGTACTGCAGCAGGCTGCCGGGAACGGTGGAGAACAGCGCCATCGCCAGGCCGAAGCGAAGGCCCTGGCGCAAGGTGGCGCGGCCGCGGTCCACGCCCTGCGCGAAGATCCAGGTCATCGCGAACCCGACCAGTCCATGCGCCAGCAGCAGCCAGCCGACGTATCGGGCGCCGACGTCGGCGCTGCGGTACATCGGGCCCAGCGCCGCATAGTCCGGCCCCAGCAGGAAGGCGTGGATCACGAACGTCAGCAGCAGCGCCGCGAACGACACCACCAGCCCGCAGATCCAGAACCGCTTGCCCATCGCAACCCCCGCCGCGCGCGCAGATGCGGCCATGCTACTGCGGCGGAAGAACCGGGTCGACCGCGGCGCCGGTGATGCGCCAAGCCTCCTGCGCGGGCACGTAACGCAGTTCGTACCAGCCCGAATAGCGGTGGACCGGAGCATCGCCGACACCGATCCGCAGCTCCACCGGGATCCGCACGGAGGAGGGCACCGGATCGCCGTCGAGCACGTGCGGAGACCGGTTGCGCGTGCGCAGGCGTCGCGGCGGACCGGACAGCTCGCGCAGGCCGGCTTCGTCGGCGTCGACCGTCGGCGCGCCATCGATCCAGAAGGCGTCCGCCGCCGCGTGGTCCTCGGGCAGTTGGGCGAGGTAGCGGTGCAGGGTGGAGACCGCGGCACGCATCGCCGCGTCGTGGCGGGCGCGCAACGCGGCCTCGGCTTCCGCCTGCGCCTGCGCGCGTGCCGCCACGCGCGCCTCGGACCGCGATGCGTTCGCGTCGGACCCCGCGGCCGGCGGCACGTCCGCCGCATCGCGGTCGCAGCCGCGTATCACCAGCACGCACGCGGCAAGGCCCAGCGCGACGGCCACGAGTGCGCGCATGCGCGACACCGGAGAGATCTCCGCTCAGCCGGTCGCCGAGCGGAATTCCTGCTCGAGGCGCTGCTTCAGCGCGTCGTCGAGCTTGAGCTGGCGCGCGAGTTCGTCCAGGTAGGCGCGCTCCATGTAACTCTGCTCGTCCGCGGCAACCAGGCTGGCGAGGTACATCTCCGAGGCGATCTCGGGCGTGGAGGCCGAGCGCGCCACCTCGGCCGGGTCGAGCGGCTTCTCCAGTTCGGCCTTGAGCCACTGCTGCACTTCGGCCTCCGGCGCGATCCGGGCGAACTCGCCCTCGATCACCTCGCGCTCGCGCGCGTCGATGTGGCCGTCGGCCTTGGCCGCCGCGACCAGCGCGCGCAGGATCGCCTCGCCGTGCAGGTTCGCCTGTGGCGGCGGCAGGCGGTCGACGGTCTGCGGCTGCACCGCCGCGCCCTGCTGCGCCCTGTAATCGCCGTAGGCGCGATAGGCCATCATCCCCAGCGCGGCGAGGCCGCCGTAGGTGGCGAGCTTGCGCGTGGTCTTGTTGCGTCCCAGCAGCAGCCCGAGGGCGCCGCCGCCGAGCGCGCCCTTGCCGAAGTCGGAGCCGAGCATGCCGCCGAGGCCGCCGCGGCCGTCGTTGCCGGTGATCGACGTGGGAGCGGCGGACTTGAGCAGGTGGTCGAGGAATCCGTTGAGGCTCATGGCGGGTATCCGATGGGTCGGGGGAGGGGAGGCACGCATCCTACCCCCGGAAACGAAAACGGGACGGCAAGGCCGTCCCGTTCCCGGTGTCGCTGGAGCGTGCCCGGATCAGGCAGCGGCGTCCTTGAGCTTCTTCAGCGGGCGCACCTTGACCTTCACCGAGGCGGGCTTGGCGGCGAACCACTGCTCTTCCTTGGTGAACGGGTTGATGCCCTTGCGCTTCGGCTTGGCCGGCACGCTGACGGCGCTGAACTTGGCGACGCCCGGCAGGGTGAAGCTGCCCGCGCCCTTCTTGTTGAGCGAGCCGTGGATCGCGCCCTCGAGCGCGCCCATCACGGCGCGGACGTCCTTGGCGGCGACGCCGGTGCTGTCGGCGATGTGGGCCACCAGGCCCGACTTGCTCAACGGATCCTTGATCGCCTTCGGCGCGGCAGGCTTGGCGGCCTTCTTCGGGGCTGCCTTCTTGGCAGGAGCCTTCTTCTTTGCCATGGGTCTGTGTTCCCTCGTCAGTGTCTGTGGTCTGCGTTGTCTTGTGGCCGAACGTGCCGGCAGGCGCAATGTAGGGCATCCGCCACCCGCCGCCAATAGGAAAAGCGGAAAAAATGCCGCTTTTTTCAGGGCCGATGAGCGCGCCGCGCCCGGCGGCCGATCGGCGGCCATCGCCACCAGCACAGCGCGACCAGAGCGGCGAACGCAGTGTAGGCGGCCACGAACGTCCACCACGGCGCGTCGAAGAAGATCAGGCGCGACAGCCAGTACTGGATGAAGGAATCGCCGTAAGTGGCCTGCCCTGCTCGGTTTCGCAGCGACTGCTCCCACGTCGTCAGCGGGCACAGGCGCCCCAGCCAGGCCTGCAGCACGATCACCAGCATCAGCGCCAGATGCGTCGCGCGCATCGCGAACCCGCGCACCCAGCGCCATCCCAGCGGGCCGCCGACCACCACCGCCAGGGTGAACAGCACCACGAACGCGACCACGCCCACGTGCAGCGCAAGGATGGCGTCGGCCAGCAGGGCGGCGGCGCGCGGCGTCATCGACACGGGCGACGCGCGCTCATTCGTCCTCGTGGCCGGGCCGCCACGCCGCCACCAGTGCCTGCTGCACCTGCGGCGGCACCGGTTCGTAGTGGCTGAAGTCGAGCGCGTAGCGGCCGCGGCCGGCGGTGATCGACTTGAGCTCGGCCGCATAGCCTTCGAGCTCCGACAGCGGTACCTGCGCGCTGACCGCGATCTCGCCGCTGCCGGCGGCGTCCGTGCCGTTGATGCGCGCGCGCTTGGCCGCCAGCCCGCCGCTGATGTCGCCCATGTGCGCCTCGGGCGCGCTCACCTCCAGGTCGACGATCGGTTCGAGCACCTGCGGCCTGGCCTTGGCCACCGCGTCGAGGAAGGCCTTGCGCCCGGCGGCGACGAAGGCGACCTCCTTGCTGTCCACCGGGTGGTGCTTGCCGTCGTACACCACCACCCGCAGGTCCTGCATCGGATAGCCCGCGACCGCGCCGGAGGCCAGTACCTGGCGCACCCCCTTCTCCACCGCGGGCAGGAACTGGCCCGGGATCACGCCGCCCTTGACCTCGTCCACGAACTCGAAGCCGGCGCCGCGCGGCAGCGGTTCGATCCGCATGAACACCTCGCCGAACTGTCCGGCGCCGCCGGTCTGCTTCTTGTGCCGGTGGTGGCCCTCGGCACGCGCGGCGATGGTCTCGCGATAGGCGATGCGCGGGGGGCGGGTGCGCACGTCCAGCGCGAAGCGGTCGCGCAGGCGTTCGAGCTGCACCCGAAGATGCAGGTCGGACAGGCCGCGGATCACGGTCTCGTTGGTCTCGGCCTCGTGCTCGACCTGGAAGCACGGATCCTCCTCGGCCAGCTTGTGCAGGGCGTTGGCGAGCTTCTGCTCCTGGCCCTTGCTGCCGGCCTCGATCGCCAGCCCGAACATCGGCCGCGGGAACGCCACCGGCGCGAGATGGATCTGGTCCTCGTCGTGGCTGTCGTGCAGCACCGCGTCCACGTGCAGTTCGTCCACCTTCGCTACAGCGGCGATGTCGCCGGGAATGGCCCGGTCGACCTCGACGTGCTCGCGACCCTGCAGCCGGAACAGGTGCCCGACCTTGAACGGCTTGCGCCCGTCGTCGACGAACAGCTGGCTGTCGCGGCGCACCGTGCCCTGGTACACGCGGAACACGCCGAGCTTGCCGACGAAAGGATCGTGGACGATGCGGAACACGTCGGCGACCACGTGCGCCTCCGCATCGGGGGTGGTGGCGATCGGCTGCGCGGCGAAGCCGCTGCCCTTCACGAACGGCGGCGGATTGGCTTCGCCCGGGTGCGGGAACAGGCGCTCGGCCACGTCCAGCAGTTCGCGCACGCCGGCGCCGGTGCGCGCGGACGCGAAGCACACCGGCACCAGGTGGCCCTCGCGCAGGCACTGCTCGAACGCGTCGTGCAGTTCGGCGCCGGTGAGTCCGGATTCGCCGAGTTCCAGGTAGTGGTCCATCACCGTTTCGTTCACCTCGACCACCTGGTCGAGGATGCGCTGGTGCCAGTCCGCCACCGGGCCCAGGTCGCTGTCGCCGTCGGCCTGGCCGAAGCAGTCCACCACGCGCGCGCCGCCGCCGGCGGGCAGGTTGAGCGGCAGCACGGTGCTGCCGAACGCGTCACGCAGCTGGGCCAGCGTGCGCGCCGGGTCGGCGCCGTCGACATCGATGCGGTTGACCACGATCGCGCGGCACAGCCCGCGCTCGCGCGCGCGCTCCATCATCCGGCGGGTGCCGTGCTCCACGCCCGCGGCGGCATCCACCACCACCAGCGCGGTCTCGACCGCGTCCAGCGCCGCCAGCGCGGGGCCGCGGAAATCGGGATAGCCGGGCAGGTCGACCAAGTTGAGGTGGACCGCCTCGCCGGACGCGGCCGCATGGTCGAGGCTGGCGATCGCGGCATCGATCGAGTGTCCGCGCTGCTTCTCGATCGGGTCGAAGTCGGACACGGTGTTCCCGCGTTCGACGGTGCCTGCCGTCTGCAGTGCGCCGCCGGCATGCAGCAGGGCTTCGAACAGGGTGGTCTTGCCGGCGCCGGGGTGGCCCGCGAGGGCCACGTTGCGGATCTGTGCGGTCGAGTAGGGCATGGGGCCGATCCTCCCTTGCATGGGACCCGGCCCGTCGGGCCGGCATCTGCGTGGGGATCCTGCTGCATGCGACGGGCGCGCCCGGTGCGTGCGACAGGATCGCGTGCGGCCGTCATGGCAGTCCGCAGGAGGGCAGCGCAACCGTCGGGCCTGCGCTCGGCGGGCGGTCATGGCGGGAAGCCACCTTAGCGCGTCGCCGCCGGCCCGGCGCGTTGCGACGCAGCAAGCCTGACGACCGCGCACGCGGAAGTAACGCCGCGCCGCTTACGCTGCCCGCTTTACCCCCACAGGAGCAGACACGATGGGCATTTCCCGCAAGGCCAGCGCACACTGGGAAGGCGACCTCAAGACCGGCAAGGGCAGCCTCAGCACGCCGCAGAGCGGCCTGCTCGACAACACCCGCTACGGGTTCAACAGCCGCTTCGGCGACGAGAAGGGCACCAATCCCGAAGAACTCATCGCGGCCGCGCACGCCGGCTGCTTCACCATGGCGCTGTCGGCCAAGCTGACCGAGGCCGGGCATCCGCCCGAATCGCTCGACGGCAGCGCCGAGGTGGACCTGTCGATGGAGGGCGGCCCGACGCTGAGCGCGATCCGGCTGAAGATGAAGGCGAAGGTGCCGGGCCTCGACGAAGCCAAGTTCCGCGCCATCGCGGACGACGCCAAGCAGAACTGCCCGGTCTCCAAGGCCCTGAGTGCAGTGCCGATCACGCTGGAGGCGGAACTGGTTGGGTGAGCGCATCCGCTCGGCGTTGATGGTGCATGGAGGCGGCGGTGGTGGCTGGGAGTGGAATGTCTGGAAGGGCGTGTTCGAGGCCGCGCGGCTGCGCGTGGCCGCGCCCGACCTGCAGGCCAGCCCCCGGGGCCTCGCCGCCACCGGCCTGGACGACTACGCCGCGCAGGTGCGCGCGGCGCTGGCGGCGTTGCCGCGCCCGCGCGCGCTGGTCGGTGCCAGCCTGGGCGGGTTGCTGGCGATGGAATGCGCGGGTTACGCCGACGCGCTGGTGCTGGTCAATCCCCTGCCGCCGGCGCCTTGGCATGGGCAGCTGCCGGGGCGGGACTGGCCCGACGTGGTGCCCTGGCAGCGCGACGCACGGCTGACCGGCACCCGGCGGGCGCTGCCCGACGCCGATGAGGCGACGGCGCTGTTCGCCTTCCGCCACTGGCGCGACGAAAGCGGACGCGCGATGCGCGAGGCCTACGCCGGGCGAACGGTGGCGCGCCCGGAATGCCGGGTGCTGTGCATTGCCTCGATGGTCGACGACGACGTGCCGCCGGCCCTGACCGCGGCACTGGCCACAGATCTGGAGGCCTCGCTGCTGCGGGCGACGGCGGTGAGCCACGTCGGGCCGCTGCTGGGCCGCAATGCGGCCGATTGCGCAGCGCAGGCGCTGGCCTGGCTGTCGCAGCGTTGAACGGACGCGGCGCGCCCCCTGCCGATGCGGCCTGGATTCAGCGGGCGTTGGCGCCACGGGCCTAGCGTGGCGCACGCACCCATCCCGCGGGTGCGGGGATCGAGACGATGAAGCAGCTCGCGATGACGTTGGCGCTGGGGGCGTTGCTCGCCAGCGGCATGGCCGGCGCGCAGGTGTACGACGACGACCGTTACGGGCCGGCGCCCTATGGCGACTACAGCCACCGCGCCGCCCCGGTGCAGGACCAGGGCCGCACCTACCGCACGCCGGACCGATACGCCGACCAGGGCGACTACGACTGGGCGCGGGTGGTGCGCGTCGATCCGGTGTTCGACGGGCGCACGCGCCGCGTGTACGACACCCGACGCTGCGAGACGCGCCGCGACGGATACGTGTCGCGCGACCCCTATCCACGCGACGGCTATGGCGGCTACGGCGACGACCGTTACGGCGATCCCTATGGTCCGGCGCGCCGCGACGAGAACGGTCGGCTGGTCGCGACCGTGATCGGCGGCATCGCCGGCGCCGTGCTGGGGAGCCGCATCGGCGACGGCAGCGGGCAGCTGGTGGGCACCGCGGTGGGGTCGATGGTGGGCGGAGCGGCCGGCCGCGGCATCTACGAGGCGAACCGCCGCAACCGCCAGGGCAGCGTCACCGTGTGCGAACCGGATCCGTATCGCGACGGCTACGGTGGATACGATGGCTACGACACCTATGGCGACGGGCGCTACGACGGCCCGGTCAGCGCCTACGACGTGACCTACGAGTACGCCGGCCGCCAGTACGTGACCCGTACCGACCACCACCCGGGCGACCGCATCCGGGTGCGCGTGGACGTGCGCCCCGAATAGCGGAACCGGCCCGCGCGGCCGCCTGCGCCGCGCGTTGTAGCATCGACGCCCACGCCCGATCCGGAGTGCGCCGATGCCGCGTCCACTGTTCGCCTGCCTGCTGTCCGCCATCGCCGCCCTGACCGCAGGGGCTGCCACCGCCGGCGACCAGACCCTGCTGCGGGCCGCGCGCATCCACACCGCCGATGCCGACGCGCCGCTGGCCTCGGCCCTGGTATGGGATGTCGAGGGCCGCATCGTGGCGGTCGGCGACGCCACGGCGCTGGCCCGGGCCCATCCGCAGGCGCGCGTGGTCGATGCCGGCGACGCCACCGTGATTCCCGGACTGATCGATGCCCACGGCCACCTGCTCGGCCTCGGCCTGGCGCTGACCCGCGTCGACCTGGTCGGGACGCGCAGCAAGGACGAGGTGCTCGCGCGCCTGCACGCATTCGAAGGGGGCCTGCCGCCGGGCGAATGGCTGCTCGGCGGCGGCTGGGACCAGAACGACTGGCCCGAGGCCGCCTTTCCGACCGCGGCCGACCTCGACGCCGCCTTCCCCGAGCGCCCGGTGTGGCTGCGCCGCGTCGACGGCCACGCGGGATGGGTGAATTCCGCGGCGCTGCGCGCGATCGCGGCGCGGCCCGACGCTGCCGCGCTGCTGGCGTCCGGCCAGCCGGAGGGCGGGCTGATCGTGCGCGACGCGCAGGGCCGGCCGACCGGCGTGTTCGTGGACGAGGCCGAGCGCCTGGTGGATGCGGTGGTGCCGGCGATGGACCAGGCCGATGCCGACCGCGCGCTGACGCTGGCGCTGGAGGCCGCCGCGCGCAACGGGCTCACCGGCGTGCACGACATGGGCACGAGCCTGGCCGATTTCGAACAGCTGCGCCGCTTTGCCGACGCCGGACGCCTGACCCTGCGCGTCGCCGCGCACGCCGATGGCGATGGCGCCGCGCTGGACTGGGCCTGCGAGCACGGCGCCTACGCGCATCCCGGCGGCCGCCTGCAGCTGCGCGGGGTGAAGTTCCTGATCGACGGCGCGCTCGGCAGCCGGGGCGCGGCGCTGGCCGAGGACTACAGCGACGACCCGGGCAACCGCGGCCTGGTGCTGATCGAGCCGGCGCGCTTCGACGCGCTGCTGGCGCGCGCGCGCGACTGCGGCCTGCAGGTGGCCACGCACGCGATCGGCGACCGCGGCAACGCGCTGGTGCTCGACGCCTACGCGCGGGCGCTGGGCGATGCGGCCGGCAGCGACCACCGCTGGCGCATCGAACATGCGCAGATCGTCGATCCGGACGACCTGCCGCGCTTCGCCGCCCTGGGCGTGGTGGCCTCGATGCAGCCCACCCACGCCACCTCGGACATGCCGTGGGCGGAGCAGCGCGTGGGCCCGGTACGCATCGCCGGCGCCTACGCCTGGCGCCGGTTCGCCGATGCCGGCGTGCCGCTCGCGCTGGGCTCGGATTTCCCGGTGGAATCGCCCGACCCGCGGCTGGGCCTGCATGCGGCGGTGACGCGCCAGGATCGCGACGGCCATCCGCCCGGCGGCTGGCGGGCGGACCAGGTGCTGACCGCGGTCGAGGCGCTGCACGGCTTCACCCGCGACGCGGCCTGGGCGCACCGCGACGAAGCGCGCACGGGCCGGCTCGCGCCGGGCCTGCAGGCGGATTTCGTGGTCCTGGCGCAGGACCCGCTGGCGCTGCCTGCCGCGCAGCTGCCGGCGCTGGAGATCCGCTCGACCTGGGTCGATGGTGCGCCGGTGTACGAAGCGGCGGCGGCCGCGCGAAACGACTGACGACGCCGCGAAAACAGCGGCACGCCCGCCATGGCGGCGCAAGGGCGGCTGCCGTGGCCGCTGCCCTCGCGCGCGTTCGCGGGGCAGGTCGGTGGTGATGCATGCGGCGCGTGGCACAGCCGATCCGCGTCCGCGGAAATGCCGCGTGCCATCGGCGCGGTGCCGGCAACGCGCGGCGCGCTCGACTAGCGCGCGCGCTCCCAGTCGATCGTGCCGGCGATGACCGTCTGCACGCGTCCTCCGGACCACACCTCGCCGTCGGTGTCGACCTGCAGCTCGATGCGCGCGTCGAAGCCGACCTCGCGCCCCTGGCTGATGCGGTAGCGTCCGCCCGTGCCGGGCAGCGCATCGCGGTCGGCGAGCCAGGCGGCGAGGGTGGCGTTGGCGGCGCCGGAGGCGGCGTCCTCGAAGCGTCCGGTGGCGCCGACCCAGGCGCGCACGGCGAGCTGGTAGTCGGCATCGAGGCTGCGCGCGAACACGCACAGGCCCATGCTCCCGGTCTCCAGCGCCAGCCGTTCGACCGCATCCCAGCGCGGCTCGGCGGCCCGCAGCGCGGCTTCGTCCGCGACCTCGGCCAGCCACCAGCGGCGGCCGCCGTCCACCAGCGCCGGCGGCAACGCGCCGCGCGGCAGCGGGCCGAGCGCGTCGGCGAGACGTGCATGCGCGGGATCGGCGACCTCGACGATGCGCGCGCGGGGCGTGCGCACCGCGATCGTGCGCGACGGCCCGTCGCCGTCGACGCGCAGCGGCAGCCGCCCGGCCACGCCGTCCTGCACCAGCAGTCCGTCGCGCGGCGCGACCAGCCCCGCCTCGAGCACCGCATGCGCGGTGCCGACGCTGGGGTGCCCGGCGAACGGAACCTCGCGCCGGGGGCTGAACATGCGGATGCCGTAGCTCGCCTCGGGCGAGGACGGCGCGAACACGAAGGTCGTCTCCGGCAGCCGCGTCCAGCGCGCGATCGCCTGCATGGTGGCCTCGTCCAGGCCTTCGGCATCCAGGACCACGGCGAGCGGATTGCCGACGCCGGGGCGGTCGGCGAACACGTCGAGCTGCAGGTAGCGGCGGGGCATGGGGGCTCGCGGCGATGGGGGCCGCGCAGCTTACCGCGCGCGATGGATGCAGCTGCAACCGCCGCGCGGGCAGGTCGCGCAGCGGGATGCGGCCGGGCGGGGACGCGGCCGGACGCTGCGGCCGGTCTTCGGCACGGAGGCGGATTCGATAGAATCCGCGCTTCGCTCCGCGCGCGGAGCGCCGCCCGCACCATCCGGAATCCCGCCATCCCCATGCCTTCCTCCCCGACCGGCACGCCCTGGGTCGTGCTCAAGTTCGGCGGCACTTCGGTGTCGCAACGCCACCGCTGGGACACGATCGGCCGCCTCGCGGGCAAACGCGCCGGCGAACATGGGGCACGGGTGCTGGTGGTGGTGTCGGCGCTGTCGGGCGTGACCAACGAACTGACCGCGATCGCCGACGGCGCCTCGGATGCCGGCGCGCGGGTGCAGGCGCTGGTCGAGCGCCATCGCGCGTTCGCGGAGGCGCTCGGTCTGGATGCCGGCGCGGTGCTCGGCGCGCGCCTGGATGCGCTGCGGGCGCTGGCGGAGGACGCGCGCGCCACGACGCGCACGCTGGACTGGCAGGCCGAGGTGCTGGCGCAGGGCGAACTGCTGTCCTCGACCCTCGGCGCGGCCTACCTCGCGTCGCAGGGGCTGGACATCGGCTGGTGCGATGCGCGCGACTGGCTGGACGCGATCGAACTGCCGAACCAGAGCGCGTGGGGGCAGCGGCTGTCGGTGTCGTGCCGGCGCGAGGCCGACGACGCGTGGCGCACGCGCTTCGCGGCCCAGCCGACCCGGCTGCTGATCACCCAGGGCTTCATCGCCCGCCACGGCGACGGCGGCACCGCGGTGCTGGGGCGCGGCGGCTCCGATACGTCTGCCGCGCTGTTCGGCGGCCTGCTGCGCGCGCGCGGGGTGGAGATCTGGACCGACGTGCCGGGCATGTTCACCGCCAATCCGCGCGAGGTGCCCGACGCGCGCCTGCTCACCCGCCTGGACTATGCCGAGGCGCAGGAAATCGCCACCACCGGGGCCAAGGTGCTGCACCCGCGCTCGCTGGGTCCCTGCCGCGTGAGCGGCGTGCCGATGGCGATCCTCGACACCGAGCGCCCGGACCTGCCCGGCACCCGCATCGATGGCGACGCCTCGCCGGTGCCCGGGGTGAAGGCGATCAGCCGCCGCAACGGCATCGTGCTGGTGTCGATGGAGACGGTGGGCATGTGGCAGTCGGTGGGCTTCCTGGCCGACATCTTCGAGCGCTTCCGTCGCCACGGCCTGTCGGTGGACCTCATCGGCTCGGCCGAGACCAACATCACCGTCTCGCTCGATCCGAGCGAGAACCTGGTCAGCACCGACGTGCTGGCGCGGCTGTCCGAGGACCTGGCGCAGATCTGCCGGGTCAAGGTGATCGCGCCGTGCGCGGCGATCACCCTGGTCGGGCGCGGCATGCGCTCGCTGCTGCACAAGCTGTCCGACGTGTGGGCGACCTTCGGCCAGGAGCGCGTGCACCTGATCTCGCAGTCGTCGAACGACCTCAACCTGACCTTCGTCATCGACGAGGCCGACGCCGATGGCCTGCTGCCCGAGCTGCACGCCGAACTGATCGGCAGCGGCGCGATGCCGGTGCAGGACGCATCCGTGTTCGGACCCAGCTGGCGCGAGATCCAGCACGGCCCGCCGGTGCGCGAGCCGCGCTGGTGGCAGGCCGACGCCGCGCACGCGCGGCTGCTGGAACTGGCCGCCGGCGAGACGCCGCGCTACGTCTACCACCTGCCGACGGTGCGCGAACGCGCGCGCGCGCTGAACGCGGTGGAGGCGATCGACCGGCGCTTCTTCGCGATCAAGGCTAATCCGCATCCGCAGGTGCTGCGTGCGCTGGTGGAGGAGGGCTTCGGGCTGGAATGCGTGTCGCAGGGCGAGCTCGAGCGCGTGTTCGAGGCCGTCCCGCAGCTCGATCCGGCGCGCGTGCTGTTCACCCCGAGTTTCGCGCCGCGGCGCGAGTACGAGGCGGCGTACGCGCGCGGGGCGACGGTGACGCTGGACAACGTCGAGGCGCTGCAGCGCTGGCCCGAGGTGTTCCGCGGCCGCGACCTGTGGCTGCGGATCGACCTCGGCCGCGGCGACGGCCACCACGCCAAGGTCGTGACCGGCGGCGCGGCGTCGAAGTTCGGCTACCCGGTGGCGGAGGTCGATGCCTTCGCAGACGCCGCGCGCGCGCTCGATGCGCGCATCACCGGCATCCACGCCCACCTGGGCAGCGGCATCGGGCACCCGCGCCACTGGCGCGAGGTCTATGCCGAACTCGCCGCCGTCGCCGACGGCATCGGCACCGTGGACACGATCGACATCGGCGGCGGCCTCACCATTCCCTACAAGCCCGACGATGCGCCGTTCGACCTCGCCGCCTGGGCGGAGGGCCTGGCCGAGATCAAGGGCGCATGGCCGCGCTACCGCCTGGCGATCGAGCCCGGCCGCTTCCTGGTGGCCGAATCCGGCGTGCTGCTGGCGCGCGTCACCCAGGTGGTCGAGAAGCAGGGCGTGCGCCGGGTCGGGCTGGACGCGGGCATGCACTCGCTGATGCGGCCAGCGCTGTACGACGCCTGGCACGGCATCCACAACCTCTCGCGGCGCGGGGCGCGGGCCGACGCCGCGTTCGACGTGGTCGGCCCGATCTGCGAATCCAGCGACGTGTTCGGCCACGACCGCCGCCTGCCATCCGACACCGCGGAAGGCGACGTGGTCGCGATCGCCGATGCCGGCGCCTACGGGTTCGTGATCGCCAACCACTACAACCTGCGCGGCCTGCCGCGCGAGGACGTGCTGGCATGAGCGCCGTCGTGTTCGATCGCGACGCGATCCGCGCCTTCCGCTTCGTGCGCTGCGGCTTCGATGCCGGCACCGGCGTGGCGCAATTGGTATATGCCTTCGACCACGGGCCGGAGCTGGTCGAGACGGTGACCCTGCCGGGCGCACCCTTCGCGCTCGACCCCGCGCGCGCCGCGGCCGCACAGCGCGCGCTGCGGCTGCTGCACCTGGTGGCCGGCGTGAGCTACTACAAGGCCGCGGTGCCGCCGGAGATCCGGGTCGAGGGCGACGGGCTCGACGCCGCGACCGCGGCCCTGCTCGAGGAGATCTACGTCCACGGCCTGGGCGAGTTCGCCTATCGCAACGGGCTCGACCTGCACGGGCGGATCCGGTTTCCGGTCGCGGGCGACAAGGCAGCGGCGGACGGCGATGCGACGGCGCCCACGCTCGGCCTGCGCCACCATGCGCTGGTCGCGATCGGCGGCGGCAAGGATTCGCTGGTCAGCATCGAGGCGCTGCGTGCGCTGGGCGTCGACCAGACCGTGAGCTGGATCGGCGGGTCGCAGCTGATCCGCGCCTGCGCCGCGCGCACCGGGCTGCCGATGCTCAACATCGGTCGCCAGCTGGCGCCGGAGCTGTTCGAGTTCAACCGCCAGGGCGCCTGGAACGGACACATCCCGGTGACCGCGGTGAATTCCGCGATCCTCGCCTTCGCCGCGGTGGTGCTGGGCGTGGACCAGGTGGTGTTCTCCAACGAGCGTTCGGCCAGCTACGGCAGCCTGATCGAGGGCACCGGCGAGGTGAACCACCAGTGGTCCAAGGGCTGGGCGTTCGAGCGCGCGTTCGCCGCGTACCTGCGCGAGCACGTCGCCGCGGACCTGTCCTACTACTCGCTGCTGCGGCCGCTGAGCGAGCTGGCGGTGGCGCGCCAGTTCGCGCGCACCGACCAGTACGACGCGTATTTTTCCAGCTGCAACCGCAATTTCCACCTGCTCGGCGAGCGCCCGGTGAACCGCTGGTGCGGCGTGTGCCCCAAGTGCCATTTCGTGTTCCTGGCGCTGGCACCGTTCATGCCCAAGCCGCGGCTGGTCGGCATCTTCGGCCGCAACCTGCTGGACGATCCGGCGCAGGTGCCGGGCTTCGACGCGCTGCTCGAGTACCGCGACCACAAGCCCTTCGAATGCGTGGGCGAGGGGCGCGAATCGCGCGCGGCGATGGCGGCCCTGGCCGCGCGCCCAGAGTGGCGCGAGGACGCGGTGGTGGCGCGGTTCGCGCGCGAGATCGCGCCGCAGCTGGCCGGCGACCAGGAGGACGTGGCCGCCCTGCTGGTGCCCGACGACGCCGGGCATGGCGTGCCGGCGCCGATCTGGGAACGCCTCCGTGACCGCTTCGCGCCCTGACCTGGCCTCGCTCGCCGGGCAGCGCGTGGCGCTCTGGGGCTGGGGGCGCGAGGGACGGGCGGCGTACGCGGCGCTGCGCGGCGCGCACGCGCCGCAGGCCGGAGCGGACGGGGCGGGCGACCGCTTTCCCGCGACCCTGACGCTGTTCTGCTC
Source organism: Luteimonas rhizosphaericola (assembly GCF_029888045.1). GTDB lineage: Bacteria > Pseudomonadota > Gammaproteobacteria > Xanthomonadales > Xanthomonadaceae > Luteimonas > Luteimonas rhizosphaericola. The sequence continues at coordinate 581,582 of NZ_JARXRN010000028.1, forward strand.
GCCGGCCGAAGCGGGGGATGCGCGCGCGCTGGGCGATGCGCGGCTGCGGGTCGAGACCGAGGCGACGGCCGAACGGCTGTCGGCGTTCGACGTGGTGGTCAAGTCGCCCGGCATCAGTCCGTACCGGCCCGAAGCGCAGGCGGCGGCGGAGCGGGGCACGCGCTTCATCGGCGGCACCACGCTGTGGTTCGCAGCGCGCCCGGATGCCACCACGGTCTGCGTCACCGGCACCAAGGGCAAGAGCACCACGTCCGCCCTGCTCGCGCACCTGCTGCGCGCCGGCGGCCACCGCGCCGCGCTCACCGGCAATATCGGCCAGCCGCTGCTGGAACTGCTCGATGGCGATGCCGAGGTCTGGGTGGTCGAGCTGTCGAGCTACCAGACCCGCGACGTCGCCCGCAGCGGGGTGCGCCCGGCGGTCGCGGTGGTCACGAACATCTTCCCTGAACACCTCGACTGGCACGGCAGCCAGGCCCGCTACGTCGAGGACAAGCTCTCGCTGCTGACGCAGGCGCGGCCGCGCATCGCGGTGCTCAGCGCCGGCGATGCGACGCTGTCGGCGCTCGCGCTTCCGGACAGCGAGGTGCGCTGGTTCGGTCGCGCCGACGGCTGGCACCTGCGCGGCGACGTGGTGTGGCGCGGCGACGAGCCGGTCTTCGACACCCGCGAGCTGCCGCTGCCCGGGCGCCACAACCGCGGCAACCTGTGCGGCGTGCTGGCCGCGATCGAGGCGCTGGGGCTGGATGCGAAGGCGCTGGCGCCGCACGCGGCGACGTTCCGGGCGCTGCCGCACCGGCTGCAGCTGCTGGGCACGCGCGACGGGATCAGTTACGTCAACGATTCGATCAGCACCACGCCGCACGCGAGCCTCGCCGCGCTGGAGGTGTATGCGGGGCGCCGCGTGGCGATCCTGGTGGGCGGCCACGACCGCGGCCTGGACTGGCAGGCGTTCGCCGATGCGATGCGGCTCGCGCCACCGGCGGCGGTGGTGACCCTGGGGCAGAACGGCCCGCGCATCCATGCGCTGCTGGAGGGCGCGGCCGCCGCTGCGGGCTTCGCGCTGCGCCAGGCGCGGGATCTGGAGGAGGCGGTCGCGCAGGCGCGGTCGCTGCTCGACGGCGAGGGCGTGGTGCTGCTCTCGCCCGGCGCGCCGAGCTTCGGCGCCTATCGCGACTACGCCGAGCGCGGGCGGCACTTCGCCGCGCTGGCCGGGTTCGATCCCGACGCCATCACCGCGATCCCGGGCATCGGCATCGCCTGACGATCCGGCCGTCTCCGGGCCGGTGGTCGCGCAGGCGCTGCGCGGGCATCCGCCCCCGACCCGTGGAGCACGCGGATCGCCAGCCAGGCGGGTTGCCAGCGCCCGGGCGCGGACGATGCGCGCCTGCACGCCGCGCGTGCACGGCTGCGCTAGGCTGTCGGTCCGCTCCCGCCCGAGGATCCGCCATGCGCCTTGCCGCCCCCCTGCTCGCGTTGCTCTCGGCCGTCGCCCTGCCGGCTACCGCCGCGGCCGCGATGACGTCCCAACCCGTGGAATGGTCCGTCGACGGAGAGGCCTACAGCGGCTGGCTGGTGTACGACGACGAGGACGACGACCGTCGCCCGGGGCTGGTGATGGTGCCCAACTGGATGGGCGTGACCGACGACGCGCTGGAGCGGGCCAAGGCGGTCGCCGGCGACGACTACGTGGTGCTGGTCGCCGACGTCTACGGCAAGGGCCGGCAGCCGAAGGACAGTGGCGAGGCCGGCAAGCTCGCCGGCGCGCTGCGCGGCGACGACCGCGGCGCGCTGCGCGCGCGGATGCAGGCCGCACTCGACACGCTCAAGGCGCGGGCCGGCGAGGCGCCGCTGGATGCCGGCCGCATCGGCGCGTTCGGCTTCTGCTTCGGCGGTTCGGCGGTGCTGGAACTGGCGCGCGCCGGGGCCGACCTGGCCGGCGTGGTCAGCCTGCACGGCGGCCTCGCGCCCGGCGCGCAGTCGCCGACCGCGTCGAAGATCGCCAGTCCGGTGCTGGTGCTCAACGGCGCCGACGACAAGGCCGTGAGCGATGCCGACATCGCCGCCTTCGAGCAGGAGATGGATGCGGCCGGCGCCGACTGGCAGTTCGTCGACTTCAGCGGCGCGGTGCACTGCTTCGCCGAGCCGTCGGCCGGCAGCGACCCGGCCAGCAACTGCCGCTACGACGCGCGCGCCGCGAAGCGCGCCTACGCGATGATGGACGGCTTCTTCGAGGAAGCGTTCGGCGAGGACTGACCGCCGGCGCTGCCCGGCATCGCCGCGGTCGTGCCCGACGCAAAGATCCGTCAGTGCCCGCGTTCCACCGCGTGCCGCGCCAGGCCGCGCAATGCGGCGAGCGCCTCGTTGTCCGGTAGCGGCGCCAGCGCGGCCTCGGCCGCCGCGGCGTATGCGCGGGCCCGGGCGCGGCTGTAGTCGAGGCTGCCGGCGCGCGCGATCGCGGAGAGTACGTCCGGCATCGCGCTCGTGTCGCCCTGCGCGACGATCGCGCGCAGGCGCTCACGCGTGGGGTCGTCGGCCTGCGCCATCGCATGGATCAGCGGCAGCGTGGCCTTGCCCTCGGCCAGGTCGTCGCCCAGGTTCTTGCCCAGCGCGGCGGCGTCGCCGTCGTAGTCGAGCACGTCGTCGGCGATCTGGAACGCGTAGCCCAGCTGCAGGCCGTAATCGTACAGCGCCTGCTGTGTCGCTTCATCGGCGCCCGACGCGAGCGCACCCAGGCGGGTGCCCGCGGCGAACAGCACCGCGGTCTTGCGTTCGATGACGTCGAGGTAGGCGGCCTCGTCGGTATCGGGGTTGCGTACGTGCAGCAGCTGCAGCACCTCGCCCTCGGCGATGCGGTTGGTGGTGTCGGCCAGCAGCGCCATCACCGCCATGCTGTCCAGTTCGACCATCAGCTGGAAGCTGCGCGAATACAGGAAGTCGCCCACCAGCACGCTCGGCGCGTTGCCCCACAGGGCGTTGGCCGTGCTGCGGCCGCGGCGCAGGTCGGATTCGTCGACCACGTCGTCGTGCAGCAGGGTGGAGGTGTGGATGAACTCGACGATCGCGGCCAGCTGGTGGTGGCGCGGCGTGACCTCGCCGGTGGCGCGGCCGGCCAGCGCGACCAGCATCGGCCGCAGGCGCTTGCCGCCGGCGGACACGATGTGCTCGGCGACCTGGTTCACCAGCACCACGTCGGAGGCCAGGCGGCGGCGAATCAGGGCATCGATCGCCGCCATGTCGCCGGCGGCCAGCGCCTGGATCTCGGGCAGGCCGGGGACCGGCGCGGGGGAGAGGTCGGCCATGGGGGGTCCGTCGAACATGAACCCGCGATTATACGGAGCCGGCGTGGCCGCCCGGCGGGGCCACGACGGGCCGGGCCTGCCCGCGCGCGCCAGGCCGCGGCAAAGCCTGACCGGCGCGTGCGGCAGCCGCCGACGGCGCGGACCCGGGCCGGTATACTGCAATGCCCGTGCCGGCTTCTTCCGGCGACACCGAAGGACAGCAATGGCTCGTGGCATCAACAAGGCGATCCTCGTCGGCAATCTCGGCAACGATCCCGAAACCAAGTACACCCAGGGCGGCATGGCGATCACCAAGGTCAGCCTCGCCACCACGTCCGTGCGTAAGGACCGCGACGGCAACAACCAGGAAAAGACCGAGTGGCACCGGGTGACCTTCTTCGGCAAGCTCGGCGAGATCGCGGCCGAGTACCTGCGCAAGGGGTCGCAGGTCTACGTCGAGGGCCGGATTACCTACAGCGAGCACACCGGCGACGACGGCCAGAAGCGCTACTACACCGACATCATCGCCGACGAGATGCAGATGCTCGGGGGCCGCGGCGAAGGCGGCGGTGGTGGTGGCGGTGGCAGTGGCGGATCCTACGAGCGTTCGCGCCCGCAGCGCTCCGAGTCCGCGCCGCGCCAGCAGTCCGCCCCTTCGCGCCAGCAGGCGCCGGTGGACGACTTCTCGGACGACGACATCCCGTTCTGACGCGGGGCATCCCATGACCAGCGCAGACGCGGAGGGCCCGTGCCGACCTGGCTGGTGACCGGCGGCGCCGGGTTCATCGGCGGCAATTTCGTGCTCGGTGCGGTCGCGCGCGGCGTGCGCGTCGTCAACCTCGACGCGCTCACCTATGCGGGCAACCTCGACACGCTGGCCTCGCTGCGCGACGATCCCCGACACGTCTTCGTCCATGGCGACATCGGCGACCGCGGGCTGGTGTCGCGCCTGCTCGCCGAGCACCGCCCCGACGCGGTGGTGAATTTCGCCGCCGAAACTCACGTCGACCGGTCGATCGACGGCCCCGCGGCCTTCGTCCAGACCAACGTGGTCGGGACGCTGGCGTTGCTCGAGGCGGTGCGCGAGTACTGGGCCTCGCCAGCTGCGGATGCCGGGGGTCCGTTCCGGTTCCTGCACGTGTCCACCGACGAGGTCTACGGCGCGCTCGGCGAGCGCGGGCGCTTCACCGAAGCCTCGCCGTACGCGCCGAACTCGCCGTACGCGGCGTCCAAGGCCGCGTCCGACCACCTGGTGCGCGCGTTCCACCACACCTACGGGCTGCCGGTGCTGACGACCAACTGCAGCAACAACTACGGCCCGTTCCAGTTTCCCGAGAAGCTCATCCCGCTGGTGATCGCGAAGGCGCTGGCCGGTGAGCCGCTGCCGGTCTACGGCGACGGCCGCCAGGTGCGCGACTGGCTGTTCGTGGCCGACCACTGCGCCGCGATCCACGCCGTGCTGGCAGGTGGCCGCGTCGGCGAGACCTACAACGTCGGCGGCGATGCCGAACGGCGCAACCTCGAGGTGGTGGAGGCGATCTGCGCCCTGCTCGACACGCGCCGCCCGCGCGCGGACGGCCAGCCGCACGCCGCGCTGATCCGTTTCGTCGCCGACCGGCCGGGCCACGACCGGCGCTACGCGATCGACGCCGGCAAGCTGCGCGACGAACTCGGCTGGAGGCCGGAATACGGCTTCGAGCGCGGCCTGGCCGAGACCGTCGACTGGTACCTGTCGCACCAGGACTGGGTGCGGCGCGTGCTCGACGGCAGCTACCGGCTCGAGCGCATCGGGGTGGCCGCGTGACTGGGCGCAAGGGCATCGTGCTGGCGGGCGGTTCGGGCACCCGCCTGTATCCGATCACGCAGGCGCTCAGCAAGCAGCTGCTGCCGGTGTACGACAAGCCGATGATCTACTACCCGCTGAGCGTGCTGATGCTCGCGGGCATTCGCGAGGTGCTGGTGATCAACACCCCGCACGAGCAGGCACTGTTCCGCAGCCTGCTCGGCGACGGCTCGCAGTGGGGCATGAGGATCGACTACGCCGCGCAGCCCAGCCCCGACGGGCTTGCCCAGGCGCTGTTGATCGCAGCCGACTTCCTGGCCGGCGCACCGAGCTGCCTGGTGCTGGGCGACAACATCTTCCACGGCCCGGGCCTGAGCGCGATGCTCAGGCGCGCCGACGCGCGCGACACCGGTGCCACGGTGTTCGGCTACTGGGTCGCCAACCCCGAACGTTACGGCGTCGCCGAGTTCGACGCGGCAGGCAGGGTGGTGGGGCTGGAGGAAAAGCCCGCGGCACCGCGATCGAACTACGCCGTGACCGGCCTGTACTTCTTCGACGAGCGCGCGAGCCAATTCGCCGCCGGACTGCAGCCCTCGGCGCGCGGTGAACTGGAGATCACCGATCTCAACCGCTGCTACCTGGAACGTGGCGAGCTGCACCTGGAGCAGCTCGGGCGCGGCTACGCCTGGCTCGACACCGGTACCCACCAGTCGCTGATGGAGGCGTCGAACTACATCGCCACCATCGAGGCGCGACAGGGGCTGCGGGTGTGTTGCCCGGAAGAGATCGCCTGGAACAACGGCTGGATCGATGCCGCGCAGCTCCGTGCGCTGGCCGCGCCGCTGGACCGCAGCGGCTACGGACGTTACCTGCTGGGCCTGGCCGAGCGCGGGCACGTACCGTGAAGGTGGTCGAGACGGGCCTGCCGGGCTGCGTGGTGATCGAGCCGCAGGTCTTCGGCGACGCGCGCGGCTACGTGTACGAGTCGTTCAACCGCGACAAACTGGCAGCACGTGGCCTGGCCCCCGAGGTCGTGCAGGCCAACGTCTCGGCCTCGACCCGCGGCGTGCTCCGCGGCCTGCATTACCAGTGGCCGAATCCGCAGGGCAAGTACGTCTCGGTGCTCGAAGGCGAAGTCTGGGACGTGGCGGTCGATATCCGTCGCGGGTCGCCGCATTTCGGCCGCTGGACCGCGGTGGTGCTGAGCGCGGAGAACCGGCGCCACATGTGGATCCCGGAGGGCTTCGCGCACGGGTTCGTGGTGCTGAGCGAACGCGCGCTGTTCCATTACCTGTGCACCGCCACCTACGATCCTGCCGCCGACGCCGGCATCCGCTGGAACGACGCGGACCTTGCGATCGACTGGCCCGTGGCCGCGCCGCTGCTCTCGCCCAAGGATGCGAAGGCGCCATTCCTGGCCGACATCGCGCCCGAGCGGCTGCCGACCTTCGCCGCATGAGGATCCTGCTGCTCGGCGCGAACGGGCAGGTGGGCCATGCGCTGCGCGAGGCCTTGCCCGCGCTGGGCGAGCTGGCGTGCGCGACGCGCGGCGGCCGGCTGTCCGACGGCACGTCGTGCGAACGCGCGGATTTCGACCAGCCCGACGCTCTTGCCCCGCTGATCGCACGCGTCGCGCCGGACATCGTCGTCAATGCGGCCGCCTATACCGCGGTCGACCGCGCCGAGGACGACCGCGAAGCCGCGTACAGGATCAACGCCGAAGCGCCGGGCGTGCTTGCAGCCGCATGTGCGCGGCGCGGTGCGCTGCTGGTGCACTATTCGACCGACTACGTCTTCGACGGTCGCGGCACGCGTCCGTATCGCGAGGACGATTCCGCGGCGCCGCTCGGCGTCTACGGCGCGAGCAAGCTCGCGGGCGAGCAGGCCGTGCGCGCGGCCGGCGGCCGACACATGATCCTGCGCACGGCCTGGGTATACGGCCTGCATGGGCACAACTTCCTGCGCAGCATTCTGCGACTGGCCGGCGAGCGCGATGAGCTGCGTGTGGTCGACGACCAGATTGGCACGCCGACCTCAGCGGGGCTTGTCGCTCGGACGACCGGGACCCTGCTCACGCAGCAGCTCCGGAGGTCGGGGACCTGGCATCTGGCTGCGCGCGGCGAGACCAGCTGGCATGGGCTCGCGGTGTCGATCGTCGAACACGCGCATGCGCGGGGGATGCTCGACCGAATACCGAAGGTGGCGCCGGTTGCGTCTTCCGAGTATCCATCGAGGGCCTCCCGGCCGGCGTACTCCTGCCTGGACTCCGGGCTGCTGCAGCGCGAATTCTTGACCCCGCTGCCCTGCTGGCAGGATGATCTCGCGCGGGTGTTCGACACCGAGCACGGCCGGCGCGGGTGACCGGTGGGCCATATGGGGCGATTTCTCGAATCGGGGGCAGGGATGGCGGCTGGTACGTGGAGGGTGGTGGTAGCGATTCTTCTTGCGATGTTGCCGCCCGCCGGGGCGTGGGCATTGGACGTCCAGGATTTCGTCAGGACCGGTTCGTTCGAAGACCTCAAGATCTCCCCACGCGGAGACTACTTCGCTGCCACGGTTCCGCTCGACGACAGGACCGCACTCGCGATCCTGCGTCGTTCCGACAACGCGCTCGTCGCCACTGCCAACCTCGGCGAGAACACGCATGTTTCTGAATTCACGTGGGTGGATGACGATCGGGTCCTGTTTTCTGATGCCCGCAAGTTCGGTAGGCTGGATCAGCCGCAGATGGCCGGCAACCTCTACGTGACCTCCGCCAGCGGGGCGAGGACCGAGATACTCGTCGGCCAGCATGTGGACGTCCCGACCCTCGGTACGTCCATTCGCGGGAAGAAGGCCGAGCCGGTCGCCGCGTTCCTGGTGGACGAGCTTTGGGCGGAACAGGACTTCGTGCTGATCTCCGTCGCGCCCTTCACCGACGACCCATTCACCCGGATCGAGAAGATGAGCCTCTCGAGCGGTCGCCGCGTACCCGTAGGACGTGCCCCGGTCCGTCGCGCACGCTTCCTCGCGGACCATTCGGGCACCGTGCGCGCCGCTTATGGCGCGGGAGCCGACAACGTCAACAAGCTCTATCTCCGCGATGACGAAGGGAGTGCGTGGCGCTTGGTCAACGACGAGTCGACCAGCGGCCGTATCGAATGGCCAATCGGCTTCTCCGAAGATGATTCGGTGGTCTACCTCCAGTCCGAGCAGATCGACGGTCCCGACGCGATCGTGGCGATGGATGCGGGCAGCGGTGGACGGACCACCGTCCTGGTGGACGACGAGGTCGCGCCCGAGGCCATCATCTACCGACCCTACACACGCATTCCGGTCGGTGCGCGTTTCATGGACGGCATGGACAGGACCGCATTCTTCGACGCCGAGTCGCCTGTGGCGCGTCAGTACCGCAGTCTGGAGGCGGCTTTTCCCGGCCAGTCGGTGACCGTGACTTCGGCGACGAGGGACGGGAAGTACCTGCTGATCCAGACCACCAGCGACAGGAACCCTGGGGATTTCTTCCTGTTCGACACCTTGGCGAAGAAAGCGCAGCACGTGGTCAGCCGCCGCGAATGGTTCGATCCCGCGGAGATGGCCGAGATGAAGCCTTTCGCGATCACGGCCCGCGACGGCCTCCGGCTGCAAGGCTATCTCACCATCCCCCCTGGCTCGGACGGTCGCAATCTGCCCTTCGTCGTGATGCCACACGGCGGCCCGTTCGGCGTTTACGATCGCTGGATGTTCAATGATGAGGCGCAATTGCTGGCTGCAGCCGGGTATGGCGTGCTGCAGGTGAATTTCAGGGGTTCGGGAAACCGGGGCAGGCGCTTCGAATCCGCAGGCGCGCGGCAGTGGGGCCGCACGATGCAGGACGATGTCACCGACGCGACCCGCTGGGCGATCGAACAGGAAATCGCCGATCCGGCGCGTCTGTGCATCTATGGCGCCAGTTACGGCGCGTACGCGGCCTTGATGGGGGTTGCGCGCGAGCCGGGCCTCTACCGGTGCGCCGCCGGATACGTGGGTGTTTACGACCTGCCGCTGATGCACGGTACTGGCGATATCCAGCGCCGAGGCTCGGGCGAAACGTACCTGCGCGAATGGATCGGGCCACCGGAAGAGTTGCAGGCAGTGTCGCCGACTCGGATGGCCGACCGCATCCTTGCCCCCGTCTTTCTTGCCGCAGGCGGCGAGGACGACCGAGCGCCCATTGAGCACACCCGGCGCATGGAACGCGCGTTGCGGGCTGCCGGGAGGGAGGTCGAGACCCTCTATTATCCAACCGAGGGTCACGGCTTCTACCGGGAGGCGAACCGGATGGAATTCTACCGCCGCCTGCTGTCGTTCCTGTCCAGGAACATCGGTACGCAGACGCCGGCCGCACACTAGTCGCAGGCGGCGATCCTGGAAGCTGGAGACTTCTGTGCCGGCATCTTCGGGGCGTCTCGCGCGATCGAAGCGCCACGTTTGGCCCCTCGTCGCGGCATGCCCTCGCGGACACCCCTCTTCCGGCACCGCTGGACGCGCCCCGGCCGCCGGCGTAGCGTGCGCGCTTTCCCGTATCCCGAGCGTGCCATGGCCGAGCAGGGCGTCCCGCAACTCACCTTCCGCGCGGTGCTGCTGGCCATCGTGCTGGCGGTGGTGCTGTCGGCCGCCAACGCCTACCTGGGGCTGTTCGCCGGGCTGACGGTCGCGACGGCGATCCCGGCGGCGGTGGTGTCGATGGGCGTGCTGCGGCTCTTGGGCGGCGGCACCATCCTGGAGAACAACATCGTCCAGACCGGCGCCTCGGCCGGCTCGTCGATCGCGGCGGGTGTGATCTTCACCATCCCGGCGCTGATCATCCTGGGCTACTGGCAGGACTTCCGGTACGCCTGGGTGCTCGCCATCGCCGGCCTCGGCGGCCTGCTCGGCGTGCTGTTCTCGGTCCCGCTGCGGCGCTCGATGATCGTCGAGCAGCCGCTGCCCTTCCCGGAAGGCAAGGCCGCGGCGGAGGTGCTCAAGGCCGGCGAGAACCCCGGCCCGGGGCTGCGGATCCTCGCCTTCTCCGCGGCCATCGGCGCGGCACTGAAGGCGGCCGCGTACAGCGGCATGCGCCTGCTGCCGGACACCGCGGCCGGCGCCGGTTTCTTCGGCCGCTACCTGGGCTACATGGGCACCAACCTCTCGCCGGCACTGCTGGGCGTGGGCTACATCGTCGGGCTGAACATCGGCATCGTGGTGCTGTCGGGCAGCATCCTGTCGTGGCACATCGCGATCCCGATCTACCAGCTGGGCTTCATGGACAGCGATCCTGCGCTGGCGGCGGGCGTCGCGGGCGCCGGCGCGGAAGACATCGCCGGCGCGATCTGGTCGGCGAAGATCCGCTACCTCGGCGTGGGCGCGATGCTCATCGGCGGGGTGTGGACGCTGTTCTCGCTGCGCAACTCGCTGCTGTCGGGCGTGCGCAGCGGGATCGCCGCCGCGCGCGCCGGGTCCGGCGGCGCCGCGGTGCCGCATACCGAACGCGACCTGCCGATGAAGTGGATGCTGGTGGCGCTGGTCGCGTTCGTGGTGCCGCTGCTGCTGCTGTACCAGGCCATCGTCGGCCTGTGGCACGTCAGCATCCCGATGGCGGTGATCATGATCGTCGCCGGGTTCCTGTTCGTGTCGGTGTCGGCCTACCTGGCCGGCCTGGTCGGTTCGTCGAACAACCCGGTCTCGGGCATCACCATCGCCACCATCCTGTTCGCCTCGGTGGTGCTGCTGTTGCTGCTGGGTGAGAGCGGGCGCATGGCGGTGGGCGCGGGCGGCGCGCCGCTGGGCGCGGTGGCCGCGATCATGATCGGCGCGGTGGTGTGCTGCGCGGCGGCGGTGGGCGGCGACAACCTGCAGGACCTCAAGGCCGGCTACCTCGTCGGCGCCACGCCGTGGAAGCAGCAGCTGATGCTGGGCATCGGCGCGTTCTCCTGCGCCCTGATCATGGCGCCGGTGCTCAACATCCTCGCCGAAGCCTACGGCATAGGCGCGCCGACGGCCGAGCATCCGAACCCGCTGTCGGCGCCGCAGGCCACGCTGATGGCGTCCGTGGCCAAGGGCCTGTTCGGCGGCGAACTGCCGTGGGGGATCATCGCCATCGGCGCGGTGATCGGCGCGGCGATCATCGCCGTCGACGAGATGCTCAAGGCGCGCGGCAGCAGCTTCCGCGTGCCGGTGCTCGCCGCCGCGATCGGCATCTACCTGCCGCTGGAGCTGATGGTGCCGATCTTCCTCGGCGGGCTGCTGGCGTACCTGGTCGAACGGCGCCACGGCGTGGTCGGTACCCGCGACGAGGCCACGCGCGACCGCGTGCATCGGCCGGGCACCCTGTTCGCCGCGGGCCTGATCACCGGCGAGGCGCTGATGGGCATCGGCGTGGGCATCGCCATCTACGCCAGCAAGAACCGCGAGGTGCTGGTGGTCCCGGAGCGGTTCCAGCAGGACGAACTGGTGGGGCTGGCGGTCCTGGCCGTCGTCGGCTGGCTGCTGTACCGCACCGGCGCCCGGGCCAGGCCGGTCGCGGGTGGGGCCGACGCCGGCCCGATCTGACCGCGCCGGGCGCGAAGCGCGAGCATGACCTGCCGCCTTTGCGCCGCGCAGGCGTGAGCGCCTACCATCAGGCCTTTCGTTGCCGGAGAGGCCCGATGCCGTTGCGCCGCGCTGTGTTGCCCCTGTGCCTGCTGCTGGCACTGCCCGTCCTGGCCGAGGCCGAGGCCCGCGGGCTCGACGTCCGCGACCTGGTGAGGCTCGATCGCGTGTCCTCGCCCACGCTGTCGCCCGACGGCCGCACGGTCGTCTTCGCCCAGCGCAGCGTCGACGCCGACCTGAAAGCATCCACGGCGCTGTACGCGCGCAGCCTGGTCACCCGCGACCTGGCGCCGCCGCGCCGGATCACGCCCGACGGGTGGAACGTGAGCGCGCCGACGTTTTCCCCCGATGGCGCCACGCTGTATTTCCTTAGCGCGAAGGAGGGGGGGCAGCAGCTGTACGCGATGCCGGCCGAGGGCGGCACGCCGCGGCCGCTGACCGCGTTCGCGCTCGACATCGGCAGCTACCGGCTCTCGCCCGATGGCCGCCGCATCGCCTTCAGCGCCGAGACCTTCGCCGACTGCGCGGACGACTTGGCCTGCACGAAGACCCGCCTGGACGAACGCGAGGCGTCGAAGTCCAGCGGCGTGGTCTACGACCAGCTGTTCGTGCGCCACTGGGACACCTGGAAGGATGGCCGCCGGAGCCGGCTGTTCGTGGCCGACCTGCCGGCCGCGGCCGACGCCGGCCCGGTGGCCTCGGCGCGCGGTATCAGCCACGCGCTCGACGGCGACGTGCCGTCCAAGCCCTTCGGTGACGCCGCGGACTACGCCTGGGCGCCCGACGGCGCAAGCGTGGTGGCCAGCATCCGCGTCGCCGGGCGCGAGGAGCCGTGGTCGACCAACTTCGACCTGTACCGCCTGCCGGTGGCGGGCGGCGCGCCGGTGAACCTCACCGAGGCCAACAAGGCCTGGGACGCGGGCCCTGTGTTCAGCGCCGACGGCGCGACGCTGTACTACCGCGCGATGAAGCGTCCGGGCTTCGAGGCCGACCGCTACGCGATCATGGCGATGGACCTGGCCAGCGGCGCGACGCGCGAGATCGCCCCGGACTGGGACCGTTCGCCCAGCAGCCTCAAGCCCGCCGCCGATGGTCGCTCGCTGTACGTGGCGGCGCAGAGCGTGGGTGAGTACCCGCTGTTCCGGATCGACCTGGCCACTGGCGAAGTGACCGAGCTCGTCGGCGACGGCAGCGTCTCGGCGTTCGATGTGGCGGGATCGTCGCTGGTACTCACCCGCAACGCGCTCGACACCGGCGACGTGCTGTACGCCGCCTCGCCGGATGGCGAAGGACTGCGTGCGATCACGCAGACGGCCGCCGAGCGCCTGCCCGACGTGCAGTTCGGCGCCTTCGAGCAGTTCGACTTCAGGGGCGCGGGCAACGAGGTGGTACACGGCTACGTGGTCAAGCCGTGGAACTACGAGGAGGGCAAGACGTATCCCGTCGCGTTCCTGATCCACGGCGGCCCGCAGGGCAGCTTCGGCAACGGCTGGAGCTATCGCTGGAACCCGCAGACCTACGCCGGCCAGGGCTACGCGGTGGTGATGATCGATTTCCACGGCTCCACCGGCTACGGCCAGGCGTTCACCGACGCGATCAGCGGCGACTGGGGCGGCAAGCCGCTGGTCGACCTGCAGAAGGGCTGGGCCGCGGCGCAGGAGCAGTACGGCTTCCTCGACGGCGACCGCGCTTGCGCGCTCGGCGCCAGCTACGGCGGCTACATGGTCAACTGGATCGCCGGCAACTGGAACCAGCCGTGGAAGTGCCTGGTCAACCACGACGGCGTGTTCGACACCCGTTCGATGGGCTATGTGACCGAGGAGCTGTGGTTCACCGAGTGGGAGAACGGCGGTACGCCGTTCGACGTGCCGAAGCACTACGAGAAGTGGAACCCCGTCAACCACGTCGCGAAGTGGCGGGTGCCGATGCTGGTCGTGCAGGGCGAGAAGGACTACCGGGTGCCGGTCGACCAGGGCCTGTCGACCTTCACCGCGCTGCAGCGCAAGGGCATCGAGTCGCAGCTGCTGTACTTCCCGGACGAGAACCACTGGGTGCTCAAGCCGCACAACAGCGTGCTGTGGCACGACACCGTCAACGCGTGGCTGAAGCGGCACCTCGGCCAGTGATCCCCGCGCGGCGCCGGGACAGACCGGCGCCGCATGACCCACCGTCCAGCCATTCCCAGCGGAGACCCGCATGGCGATCGATACCGCCTCACCCTCGACTGCGCTGATCACCAACGACGCGGTCGTGATGGGGCTGCTGGCCGTCACCCTCGGGCTGGTGTTCTGGACCTCGTCGCGGCCGGACGGCTTCTGGAAGCGCTTCTACACCTACGTCCCCGCACTGCTGCTGTGCTACCTGCTGCCGGCGGTCTACAACAGCATCGGACTGATCGACGGCAATGCCTCGGGGCTGTACCCGATGGCGCGCGACTACCTGCTGCCGAGCGCGCTGGTGCTGCTGTGCCTGGCGATCGACCTGGGGTCGATCCTGCGACTGGGTCCGAAGGCGGTGGTGATGTTCCTCACCGGCACGCTCGGGGTGATGCTCGGCGCGCTGGTCTCCTTCGTGGCGATGGGCTGGATCCATCCCGAAACGGTGGCCGGCGACACCTGGCGCGGCATGACCACCGTGGCCGGCAGCTGGATCGGCGGCGGCGCCAACCAGGCGGCGATGAAGGAGGTGTTCGAGGTCGAGGCGACCCTGTTCGGCCAGTTCATCGCGGTCGACGTGCTGGTCGCCAACCTGTGGATGGCGATCCTGCTGCTGATGGCGGCGCGCGCGGATGCGTTCGACCGCTGGACCCGCGCCGACACGTCCGCGATCGAGGACATGAAGCGGCGCATCGAGGCCTACCAGGCGCAGCATTCGCGCAACCCGAGCCTGACCGACCTGATGGTGATCCTCGCCATCGGCCTCGGCGCCACCGGGTTGTCGCACCTGCTCGCCGAGCCGCTGGTGGCGTGGATGGAAGGCCTGCCCGCGTCGTGGAACCTGAAGGACTACAGCCTCACGTCCGGTTTCTTCTGGATGGTGGTGATCGCCACCACCGTGGGCCTGGCGCTGAGCTTCACCCGCGCCCGCGAGATGGAAGGCGCGGGCGCGTCGAAGGTCGGTTCGGCGATGCTCTACGTGCTGGTGGCCACCATCGGCATGCACATGGACATCGGCGCACTGCTCGACCGGCCCTGGCTGTTCCTGCTCGGGCTGATCTGGATCGCGGTGCACGCGGGCCTGCTGCTGGTGGTGGCGAAGCTGATCCGGGCGCCGCTGTTCTTCCTCGCGGTGGGCTCGCAGGCCAACATCGGCGGCGCGGCGTCCGCGCCGGTAGTCGCCAGCGCGTTCCATCCGGCGCTGGCCCCGGTGGGCGTGCTGCTGGCGGTGCTGGGCTACGCGCTCGGCACCTACTGCGCCTACATCACCGGCCAGCTGCTGCGGGTGGTGGCCGGACAGTAGTCCCGGCGCCCGCGGGTGGGGCGCGAACACGACAATCCACCGCGGCGGAGGCCGCATGGTGATGATCGCCGCCCGCCGGCGATGACTGTTGCGCCGCAGCACCGGCTGATTCGACCTTGGTCGCGATCGCGGCGACGCGTCTGCCGGACACACGGTTTACGGAGTACCCTCCCCCTCACCGGACCGCAGTCCACCCCGGGAGCGTGCTGCCGTGAATGCGATCATCCTGTTGCTGCTCGGGCTCGGCGCGATGGCGCTGGGCTACGTGTTCTACTCGAAGTTCATCGCCGAGAAGATCTATCGGCTGCAGGCCGACTTTCCCACGCCGGCGCACACGCTGCGCGACGGCGTGGACTATGTGCCCACCAACCGCTTCGTGCTCTGGGGCCACCACTTCACCTCGGTGGCCGGCGCCGCGCCGATCGTGGGGCCGGCGATCGCGGTGATCTGGGGCTGGGCGCCGGCGTTCCTGTGGGTGACGCTGGGCACGGTGTTCTTCGCCGGCGTGCACGACTTCGGCGCGCTCTGGGCCAGCGTCCGCAACAAGGGCAAGTCGATGGGCATGCTCAGCGGCAGCTACATCGGCCGCCGCGGGCGCAACCTGTTCCTGGTGGTAATCTTCCTGCTGCTGCTGATGGTGAACGCGGCGTTCGCGGTGGTGATCGCCAACCTGCTGGTGTCCACGCCGACCTCCGTCATCCCGGTGTGGGGCGCGATCCTGGTGGCGCTGGTGATCGGCCAGCTGATCTACCGCTGGAAGGTGGGCCTGCTGTGGCCGTCGATCGGCGGGGTGATCGTGCTCTACGCGCTGATCCTGATCGGCAACAGCTATCCGCTGGTGCTGCCCGAATCGGTGTTCGGCATGAGCGCCAAGTCGGCGTGGATCGTGCTGCTGTTCCTGTACGCGGGCATCGCCTCGCTGCTGCCGGTGTGGGTGCTGCTGCAGCCGCGCGACTACATCAACGGCCTGCAGCTGTTCGTCGGGCTGGGGATCCTGTACGCGGCCGTGCTGCTGGCCTCGCCGACGATCGTGGCGCCTGCGTTCAACGACGCGGTGCCCGAAGGCACGCCCGGGATCATGCCGCTGCTGTTCGTCACCATCGCCTGCGGGGCGATCTCCGGCTTCCACGGGATGGTCGCCTCGGGTACGACCTCCAAGCAGCTCGACAAGGAGACCGATGCGCGCTTCGTCGGCTACTTCGGCGCGGTGGGCGAGGGCATGCTCTCGCTGGCGGCGATCATCTGCTGCACCGCGGGCTTCGCGACCCTGGTCGACTGGCAGGCGGTGTACGCGCAGTTCGGCGGCGGTGGCGTGACCGCCTTCGTCAACGGCGGCGACGTGCTGCTGGTCGAAGGCCTGGGCATGCCGGCCCAGCTGGGTTCGACGATGCTCGCCACGATGGCGATCCTGTTCGCCGCCACCACCATGGACACCGGCCTGCGCCTGCAGCGCTTCGTCGTGCAGGAAGCCGCGGAGCTGGCGGGGATCAAGGTCGGCACCCTGGCCGGCACGGTGGTGGCGCTGGCGGTGTGCATGGCGCTGGCCTTCGGCGCCGGCAGCGACGGCAGCGGCGGCATGGTGATCTGGCCGCTGTTCGGCACCACCAACCAGCTGCTGGCGGCGCTCACGCTGGCGGTGATCTCGGTGATCCTGATCCGCAAGGGCCGCAACCCGCTGTTCACCCTGGTGCCGCTGGTGTTCCTGCTGCTGATGTCGGTGTACGCGCTGATCGTGCAGCTGGGCACGTTCCTGGAACAGCGCAACTGGCTGCTGCTGGGCATGGACGTGGTGATCCTGGTGGCGGCACTGTGGGTGTCGTTCGAGGCATTCCTGGCCATGCGCCATGGTCGCGACGCGCGCGCTGACGCCGAGGGCACGCTGGAGCAGGAGCGCGGCTGATGACGGATCCGCTGCCCGGCGGGTCAGCGCTGTCACGGCTCTCCGCCGCGCTCGGGGAGGCCTACGCGGCTCCCTACCGCCGCACGTTCGCGCGCGCGCAGCGGGACGAGGACGACCTGTTCATGCTGCTGGTCTGCTCCGAGGCCCTGGGCGTGCCGAACCCGGCCGCGTGGTACACGCTCGAACTGATGCCGGTGCTGTACGAACGCTTCCACGACTGGCACCGACGCATGGGCATGGAGCGCTCGCCGCTGGACCACGTCGGATGCTGCTGACGCTCGCGGCCTCGCGCCGCGTGCTGTTCGTCGGCGGCAAGGGCGGGGTGGGCAAGACCACGGTGGCGTCGGCCGTGGCCTGGGCGCAGGCGGCCGCCGGGCGCCGCGTGCTGCTGGTGTCCACCGACCCGGCCCACAACCTGGGTCATCTGTGGCAGCGTCGGCTCGGGCCGGACCCGCAGCCGGTCGTCGCGCGGCTGGATGCGCTCGAGATCGATCCGGGCGCGACGGTCGAGGCGCACCTGGCCGAGGTCGGCGCCGCGCTGCGCAAGCTGATGCCGCCGCACCTGGCGGGCGAGGTCGACCGCCATCTTGCGCTGTCGCGGGACGCGCCGGGCATGCACGAGGCCGCGCTGCTCGAACGCATCGCGCAGCTGGTGCAGGATGGGCTGACGGACTACGACCTGCTGGTGTTCGACACCGCTCCCTCCGGCCACACCGCGCGGCTGATGGCGCTGCCCGAGATGATGGCCGCCTGGACCGAGGGGTTGCTGCATCGCCAGCAGCGCAGCGAGCGCTTCGGGACCGCGCTGCGCAATCTGGGTGGCGACGACGGCATCGGGGCGCGTGCGCTGGGCGGCGGGGAAGCACGCACCCCGGGCGACCGCGACCAGGCGATCCGCGCGGTCCTGCAGCGGCGCCGGCACCTGTTCGCCCATCTGCGCGACGTGCTCGCCGACCCGACGACCACCGCCTTCGTCATCGTGCTGGCCGCCGAGCGCCTGCCGGTGCTCGAGACCATCGAACTGCAGGCCAGCCTGGCGCGCGCCGGGATCGACGTCGCGGCGCTGGTGGTCAACCGCCGCTCGCCGGCCGACGCCGGGGCGTTCCTCGCCGGGCGCCGCGCGCAGGAGCAGGTGCATCTGGACACCTTGCACGACGCGCTGCCGACCATTCCGCGCCAGGAACTGCCGCTGCTGGCCGGGGATGTGGTGGGGAATGCAGCGATCGCAGCTTTCGCCGATCTGCTCGCGCGCGGCGGCTAGAGCCAGCCGATGCGCCGGAACAGCCGGTACAGCCCGAAGCACACCACGCCCACCAGCAGTACCAGCACCGGATAGGCGTAGCGCTCGTCGAGTTCGGGCATGGCGCGGAAGTTCATCCCGTACCAGCTGGTGATCAGGGTGGGCGCCGCCAGCAGCGCGGCCCACGCGCCCAGCTTCTTCACCGTCTCGCCCTGCGCCAGCGTCACCAGCGACTGGTTGACCGCCATCGCGGTGCCGAGCATGTCGCGCAGCGCGTCGACGGTGTCGTTCACCCGCACCACGTGGTCGTGCACGTCGCGGAAGTAGAAGCGGGTGTCCTCGGGGATCTGCAGCGACGGCGAGCGCACCAGCTGCGAGAGCACGTCGATCAGCGGCGCCACCGACATCCGCATCTCGGTGAGCTGGCGCTTGAGGTCGTACAGTCGCACCAGGGTGCTGCGCCGGTAGGCGTCGGAGAAGATGTCGCGTTCCAGCGCGTGCAGCGCGGACTTGAACTGGTCGGCGATCGGCAGGTAGTTGTCGACGATGAAATCGAGCACCGCGTACAGCGCGTACGACGGCCCCAGCGCCAGCAGGTCCGGCTCGCGCTCAACCCTGGCGCGCGCGGGGGCATAGGACAGCGAGGCGCCGTGGCGCACGGTGATCAGGTAGCGCGGGCCGACGAAGATGTGCGTCTCGCCGAACAGGATCCGGCCTTCCACCATCTGCGCGGTGTTCACCGCCAGGAACAGCGCCCCGCCGTAGGCCTCGACCTTGGGCCGCTGGTGGGCCTTGTGCGCGTCCTCGATGGCGAGATCGTGCAGGTCGAACTCCTCCTGCAGCGTCTCGAGCACCGAATCGCCGGGCTCGTACAGGCCGATCCAGACGAAGCTGCCGTCGTCCTGCGCCAGCACGTCGCTGATCGACGCGAGCGCGATGTCGCGGCGCGTGCCGTCGGTCGCATAGACCGCGCAGTTGATGACGCACGAGGGGTTGGCGGTCGAAGCGGGTGCTGCATCCATGGCGCGCATCGTGCTGCAGCCGGCCGCGATGGGCAAGCCGCGGCCGGGCGCCTCGGATGGAAGCGCGGGCGCTGGCGCGAGTGCCCGACGCCGGGTGCGCGAAGCGCTCAGCGCGCGACGAACCGGATCGCCTGTCCGCCGCCCGGCGCCAGGCGCATCTCCAGCATGTCGCCGCCGGTGACCTCCCGGCTTTCGATCACGATGTCCTCGCGGTTGCCGCGATAGTCGGCGTCGTCGCCGTCCCGGTAGACCTGCGCGGTGTAGCGCCGCCCCGGCTCCAGGAACGACAGCGACACCTCGACCGTGCGTGGTTGCTCGTCGGTGACCGCGCCGAGGTACCAGTCGTCGCCGCCACGCCGCCGGCGCGCGATCGCCACGTAGTCGCCGATCTCGCCGGCCAGGACGCGGCTGTCTTCCCAGTCCACCGGCACGTCCTTGATGAACTGGAACGGTCCGGGGTTCGCCTCGTAGTTGTCGAGCAGGTCGGCCGCCATCTGCAGCGGGCTGTAGATCACCACGTACAGCGCCAGCTGCTTGGCCCAGGTGGTCTCGATGCCGGCCGGCGCACGGGTCCGCATGCCGAAGATGCCGGGGGTGTAGTCCATCGGCCCGGCCAGCAGGCGCGTGAACACCAGGATCGACTCGTGCTCGGGCGGATTCCCGGGGTTGCCCCAGGCGCTGAATTCCATGCCGCGCGCGCCCTCGCGCGTGATCCAGTTCGGCCAGGTGCGGCGCAGGCCCGTGTCCTTCACCGGCTCGTGCGGATTGACCGAGATGTGGCGCTTCGCCGCCTCGGTCACCACCTTCGCGTGGTGGTTCACCATCGCCTGGCCTTCGTGCCAGGCATAGGCGATCCGGCCGTCGGCGTCGCGCACCTTCGCCTGCCCGGCGTCGGCCACGTAGCCGGTCTTGACCGCGGGCACGCCGACGCGTTCGTACAGGTCGAACGCCGCGTCCAGCTGCGACTCGTAGTGCGCGGCGTGGCCGGAGGTTTCGTGGTGCCCGATCAGCACCACGCCCTTGCTGCGCGCGTAGGCGCTCAGCGCCTCCAGATCGAAGTCCCCGGCGGACTGGGTGAAGCTGAATTCCTCGCCGTTGCCGAACCAGTCGCCGTCCCAGCCGCGGTTCCAGCCTTCCACCAGTACGCCGCCGAAGCCGTGTTCGGCGGCGAAGTCGATGTGGCGGCGCACGTTGGCATCGGTGGCGCCGTGGCGGGCGCCGGTGGCCCAGGTCTTGCGGTCCAGGTGCATCTCCCACCACACGCCGACATACTTCATCGGCGTCACCCAGGACACGTCGCCCAGCGCATTGGGTTCGTTGAGGTTGAGGATCAGCGAGGACTGCGCGAGGTCGACCGCGCGCGGCACGATCTGCAGCGTGCGCCAGGGCGTCCGGAGCGGCGTCGCCACCGAGACCTTCGCCGCGCCGCCGGTGCCGGGCGTCAGTGCGGCCTTGAGCTTGCGGCCGTCGACGCGGGTGAGGTTCATGCCCGAGTAGTCCACCAGCGCCGCTTCATGGATCGACACGTGCAGGCCGTCGCCGGTGCGCAGAGTGATCGGGGTCTGCGCGTCGCCGACTTCGGCCAGCGGGGTGGTGTGGTAGAGGTACTCCTCGCGGTTCCACTCGAACGCGGGAATCCACCACGCGGTGGCGTCCTGCGCGAGGGTGAACTCGGTCAGCTCCTCCGCGACCTCCAGCCGCGCGAGCCCCGCCTGCCGGCGGAACGCGTAGCGGAAGCCGATGCCGTCGTCGTACAGGCGGAACACCACGTCGAAGTCGCGCCGCGGTCCGCTGCGCTCGCGCAGGGTCACGGTCAGTTCGTTGTAGTGGTTGCGCACCTCGCGACGTTCGCCCCAGGGCTGTTCCCAGGTCTCGTCCGCAGCGTCGGTGGACCGGGACGCGATCTCCAGGTTGCGCTCGAACTTCGGCACGTCGGTGAACAGCATGCCCAGGCGCGAGGGCGCGATCACCGGCTTGCCCTCGCGGGAGACCGCGTAGCTCGGGCGGCCGTCGTTGTCGGTCGTCACCTCGACGCAGAGCACCTTGCCGGGCGAGCACGCCTCGGCGATCGGCTTCGCGGGCAGCTGCGACTGCGCATGCGCGGCGACACCGCACAGCAGCAGGCAGGCGGAGAGGCGTCGAAGCGGCATCGGTGCAGCCCTCGTTGCGGGATGCGCCCGATCATGTCACAGGCGTTCGGGGCGCAAGCCGTGCATACGTATGCAGCGCGGCGCCGGCAGCGCCACCCCCGTGCACAGGCGTGCGCCGGGCAGGTGACGTGTTCGCGCCGAGGGGTCGGGATGACGCGATCTCAATGGGAGATCGCGGCTGCGCAGCGCCGGACGCCGGCGAAGACCTGTTTCAGTCGCGCGGTCGCGCCGCCAGCGTCCACGCGAGCGCGACATGGATCGGCAGCATCAGCGCGATCCAGTGCACGTTGCGCTGCGGCAGCACCGGCAGCCAGTGCAGGAACAGCGCCAGCACCGCGCCCGCCGCCACCAGCCAGGCCAGTATGCGGAACGCCGGACCGACCGCACGTCCGCGCGCGATCGTCCAGCCGCCGTGCAGCAGCAGCAGGCACAGCGGCGTGAACAGCAGCAGGTTCTGGTTGCCCCACGCGAAGCGGTGCGCGGTGAAGCCCCACAGGAACAGCATCACCAGGCCGAGCGCCCCGCACAGCGTCCATAGCGGGATTGCGACGGCCGCCGCCAGCGTGCGCGGTCGGCGCGTGCCGAGCGCGCGCATCGCGATCGCCGCCGCCAGGCCCGCCAGCAGCCACGGCCACCATGGGCGCGGCGCCTCCGCCGGCTCGGGCGCGAGCCGGTGCGGCAGCAGCGATTGGGTTCCGGAGACCAGCGGCCGGCCGTCGTCGCGGCGCAGGGTGCCGAGCGCGTCGGCCAGGCGCATCGGCACGAAGGCATCGTTCCACAGCGCGTTCGGGCGGTCGGCGGCCGGACCCAGCCCGAGGTCGAACCCGAGCCACATCCATGGCGCCGGCGAGGCCAGCCGCACCGCGTCGCCGCGGAAGGTGTTGCCGCGCGAGCGCACCGCCAGCCGCCGCTGCAGCAGCCCGCCGGTGGCGGCATCGAGCGCGTCGCGCACCCGGGTCGAGCAGTTGTCGGTGAAATAGTCGTAGCGGTAGACCGCGTTTTCGGGCAGCGCGTTGGTCGCAAGCGCCCGCGCCAGCCGTTCCGCCTCGGCGGGGTCGAGGTCGAGCCACTGCACCGACACGCCGCGACCGACCTCGGCGTAGTAGGCCAGGTCCTGCGACAGCGGCAGCGCGACCAGGCGATAGCGCATGTCGCCGAGCACGAAGCGCGACATGAAGTCCGGCTCGGTCATGTCGAAGAAGCCGAAGTTGTACGAGACCGGCTCGGCGAAGGCGGGATCGTCGACCACGATCGCGTTGTGCCCGAAGCGCTCGAAGAAGATCTCGCCCGGCTGCATCGTCGCCACGCCGATGCGCGGAGCGGCGTGTGCGAGCGGCGCGCAGACCAGCAGCGCCAGCAGGAGCAGCGCGCAGATGCCGCGGGCAGCCTGCAGCGTGGACGCGAACTGGCGTCGCGGGGGTCGGGCTTGCGCTCGCGTCACGCGCGCGGGCAAGCGTGCGGGCGCGATCGACGCGCCCCCGGCATCCGCCGGAACCGCGAGGACGGCAGGTGCGGGTTCACTCCGCTTCGTGGTCGGCATGCACGCTCACGTGCAGCGCGTGCAGCCGGCGCGCGTCGGCGCGGGTGACGCGGAAACCGAAGCGGCCCAGCGTCAGCTCCTCGCCGGCTTCGGGCAGGTGCCCGATCGCCGCGGTCACCAGGCCGCCGATGGTGTCGTACTCGTCGTCGTCGAAGTCCGAACCGAAGCGCTCGTTGAAGTCGGCGATCGGCGTCAGCGCGTCCACCACGTACTGGCCGTCGGCCTGGGCCGCGATCAGCGCGTTCGGGTCCTCGGCGTCGTCGTGCTCGTCGTCGATCTCGCCGACGATCTCCTCCAGCACGTCCTCGATCGTCACCAGCCCCGCGACGCCGCCGTACTCGTCGATCACGATCGCCATGTGGTTGCGCGACTGCCGGAACTCGCGCAGCAGCACGTTGAGCTTCTTCGACTCGGGGATCAGCACCGCCGGGCGCAGCAGCTCGTGGATGGTGCCAGGGCCGTTGTCGGCGACCACGCCGCGCAGCAGGTCCTTGGCCAGCAGGATGCCGAGGATCTCGTCCTTGTCCTCGCCGTGCACCGGGAAGCGCGAATGGCCCGATTCCACCACCTGCTTCATCAGGTCCAGGAACCTGGCGTCGGCGGGCAGGGCCACCATCTGCGAGCGCGACACCATCACGTCGCCCACGGTCATGTCGGACACGGCTAGCGCGCCCTCCATCATCCGCAGGGTGTCGGCCTCGATCAGGCCGTCGGAATGGGTGTCGCGCAGCAGTTCGACCAGGTCGTCGCGGGTGCTGGGCTCGCCGGAGATGGCGGAACTGAGCCGTTCCAGCCAGGTGCGCCGTTTTTCCGGAACCTCGGTGGCGCTACTACTGTCGTCCTCGGACATTGTTTTCGGGTGCTTGATTCAGAAAGGCGCCGCCAGGGCAGCCGGTGAAGTCTAGCGCGCCGGCGTGAAAGGCGCCCGTCACGCCCGTCGTCCGGCGGGCGGGGTGCTCAGGCCGGGACGCCGCGGTCGCTGCCAGGCTTGAGAATCAGCAGCTCGTCCGCCTCGCGGTTGCGGCAGCGCTGCAGGAAACCCTCCGCGGCGGCCGGATCGACCCGGTAGCGCTCCAGCGCCGCGCGGTCGATCTCGTAGTACTCCTCGTAGTCGGCCATGCGGTTGGCCACGGGGATCGAGAGGTAGTAGCGCCCTGATTGTTCTTCGATGCCGAGGGAAAAACGCAGCTCGCGGCTCACGAACAGATCGGTGAATTTCACTTCGGGGCGGTTCCGCGCGCGGGGGTCAGGGGTCGACGGGAGTCGCCGAATATCTTGCTGGCGGGATCCCTGCGACGTCAATGACCGCTTCGGCCGCGCCGTCCGGCAGCCTGCCGCCGGGGATCCACTTGTCGTTGGCGCCGGCCTCGTTCCCCGACGGCATGCGCAGGTCGAGTTCGGCGGGCGCGTCGAAGTCAACGCGCATCAGCGTGTTGCCGTCGAGCTGGCCCTCGGGCAGGCCCAGCGCGCGCTCCAGGGCGCGAGGGTCGCCGTTGGTGGCGGCCAGCAGCTCGTCGGCCTGCGAGCGGGTCATCACGAACGAGGTTCCGTCCACCTGGCCCGGCCCGTACTTGTCGAGGCCGGACTTGAGCTGGAAGCGGGTGGCGCCGCCCTCGAACAGGGCGAGATGGTCGGAAATGTACTGGGCGGGCAGGTATTCGGCTGGGTCCGGCCGGCTGCCCTTGGGCAGGGCGCTGATCTCGTCGATCTGGGTGCGCGTCAGCGGCACGGCGTTGTCGATGCGGGTCCCGGCGCGCGCGGCGTCGGCGACGTCGCTGGCGGCATCGGCGACCCGACCGCTCCGGGCGACCTTGTCGACGCCCTTCGTGCCCACCACCACCAGCACCGCCTCGGTCAGCCCGCGACCGATGGCTTCGCCGTAATTGCCGTTGTTCCAGTCGTCGACGATCGGCTCGACCACCGCATCGACCAGCAGCCCGGGGTTGCGGGCGATGGTGGCCGCGGTCTCGAAGGCGTTTTCCAGGCGCTCGCCGCCGCGCTGTGCGGACGGCAGCCAGTCCGGCGCGTCCTGCCCGGTCAAGTCCTCGTAGGCATCGGTGATCACACCGGCCCCGCTGAGGTCGTAGCCGGTCCGGGCCACGCCGACGCCGAGGTCGACCACGCCCTTGCCGGTTTCCCACAGCGTTTCGCCGGCGCCCTTGAAGACGCCGCCGACCTGCGAAAGTCCGTTGCCGATACTGTCGAATACGCCCATGGCGGGAGCCAGGCTGCCAGGATGCGACGACGCTAGCCGGGGCGGGCGAACGCGACAATCTGGGGGAAACCCTCGCGGCGGGGTCGGCGGGCGCCGCCAGGCCGCGAGAATCCCCACCCCGGGACGGGACGTTGCCCGACGCCCCGTCCGGGTGTCGTCCGATATCCGGCCTGCGGTCGAACGCGGATCCTGTTCGGGCGATATCACCACCATCACGTCACGGAGGACGTTCCCATGCACCGTATTCGCACGCTCGCCGGCCTCGCCATCGCCGCACTGCTGCCCCTCGCCGCGTCCGCCGGCCCCGGCGAGGACTACGTCGACACCTCGGCCTACTTCAGCACCGAGGCCCAGTACGAAGGCTGGTTCACCGCGACGCGCGGCCTGCGCCACGACTTCGACCAGATCTGCGGCGACACCTTCTGCGAGGGCGAGTACAGCAACATCGAGTCGCTGCGCTTCCGCTGCTCGGTGCATCGCGTCAGCGGGCGGATCGGGATGTGCACCTGGGTGTTCGCGGCCAGCCACGAGGAAATCGCGCCGGCGACCGGACGCATCGGCGTGCAGCGGGCCTTCTGGCAGTGCCGCACGCCGCTGGCGCCGGGGACGACGATCGACGAACTGCTGGCCGCGCTCGCGGTCGACGAACCGCTGTACGCGCCGTTGCCGTCGACCGGGCGCACGATGATGGACGGGCTGATCGACTGCCTGTGAGAGGGGAGCGCGGGATCAGTCGTCCAGCGCGTAGGGATCGTCGATCCCGAGCCCCGCGAGGATCTCGCGCTCCAGCTGCTCCATCGCCTCGGCTTCGCGGGCGTCGGCATGGTCCCAGCCCAGCAGGTGCAGGGCGCCGTGCACGGTCAGGTGCGCGTAGTGCGCGTTGAGCGGCTTGCGCTGCGCGCGCGCCTCGCGCGCCACCACCGGCGCGCACAGCACCATGTCGCCCAGGAGCGGCATGCGCACGCCCGGGGGCAGGCCTCGGGGCAGGTCGGCCGGGAAACTGAGTACATTGGTGGCGTAGTCGCGGCCGCG
Source organism: Luteimonas rhizosphaericola (assembly GCF_029888045.1). Taxonomy (GTDB): domain Bacteria; phylum Pseudomonadota; class Gammaproteobacteria; order Xanthomonadales; family Xanthomonadaceae; genus Luteimonas; species Luteimonas rhizosphaericola. The sequence continues at coordinate 607,789 of NZ_JARXRN010000028.1, forward strand.
GTAGTGGCGGTTGAGCGCGCGGCCTTCCTTGGTGCCGACCACGCGGATGGCGAGGTCGGCTTCGCGGATGCGGCCGGCAAGCGCCGCGGCCACCCATCTGCGGAACGAGACCGCGGACGGCAGGCCCTTGCGCGGGACCGCATAGCCCACCGCCACGTCCAGCCGGGTGGGGCCGCGGGTCATTCAGCACCCCATTCGTGGGGTTCGTACTCGATGGTCACCACGTCGGCATCGCGCGCCAATGCGGTGACGGCACCTTCGCTGGCAAGAGCGTGGCAGTTGGCCGCTTCGTTGCGGGCCTGCAGGGCGAAGATCTCCCGGACCAAGGCGTCGGCCATCTCCCCCTCGGGTGCGGTGGGGTCAACTTGCAGGGCGTTGTCGTGGCAACTTCCGACATTGTAGGCCTGCACCGCCGGGACCAGTTCGCGCATCGCGCGGTCGGTCAGGGCCGCGAACGCGTCCGCATCGATCCGCGTGGTCATCGCACTCGTCCGCCCCTTGAAGAAATAAAGGTGGCGGTAGAACAGATAGCCGCGCGAGCGCATCGGCCACCATTCGCCTTCCGCGTCGCCGGGGTACTCGTACTGCATGTCCATGCGGCGGCCGTCGACATGGCGTTCGGTGGCTGTGAGGGTCGCAAGCGTTCGCGCCAGTTCGTCATCGGTGGCCGCTGGGGCCTGCGTGTCGGAGAACGGGGGTTGTTCGTCCTTCCCGGCCTCCGCCAGCCCGGCAGGCGCCTGCAGCGGCACATCGAACTCGACCGCCTCGTCCACCTTCAGCGCACGATAGCGGCCCTGGCCGGCGGCCATGTCCAAGGTGGCGCGGAACACGTGCATGCCGCTGTCCAGGACCTGCTCGGTGTCGCCGAGTCCCTGGGGATAGACGAACAGGTCGAAGCGGGTTTCCTCGTGTCCCGGCAGGATGTAGCGGATCGAAACGCCGGCGAATTTGTTCGCTGGATCGTAGTGGGTGTCCTCCAGGACGAAGTCACCCACCCTGTGCGGCGCGATCACATGGGTGCGGAGAATGAATGGCACCGCGCCGGCATCGTCCTTCGCGTCCTCGGAAGTGCCCTCCGCGAAGGTTGGCGCCACGACCGTTGCGAATGCGATCAGGCAGGCGGGGCGTCGTCCATGCATGGCCTTGGGTCCGGTGGACGGGCGCGAGGCCCGAGGCGGCCATCCTACGCCGGACCGCTCCCGGCATCGACCGCGTCGCGCCGGTCGTAGGCGCTGACGATGCGCGCGACCAGCGGGTGGCGGACCACATCGCGGGCTTCGAAGAAAGTGAAGCTTACGCCGTCGACCTCGTGCAGCACCTCGATCGCGTCCTTGAGGCCCGACTTCACGTGCTTGGGCAGGTCGATCTGGGTCATGTCGCCGGTGACCACTGCGGTGGAGCCGAAGCCCAGCCGGGTCAGGAACATCTTCATCTGCTCGATGGTGGTGTTCTGCGCCTCGTCGAGGATCACGAACGCATCGTTGAGCGTGCGTCCGCGCATGTAGGCCAGCGGCGCGATCTCGATGACGTTCTTCTCCAGCAGCTTGACCACCTTCTCCACGCCGAGCATCTCGTAGAGCGCGTCGTACAGCGGCCTCAGGTAGGGATCGACCTTCTGGGTCAGGTCGCCCGGAAGGAACCCGAGCTTCTCGCCGGCTTCCACCGCCGGACGCACCAGCACCAGCCGCTGCACGCGGGACTCGTTGAGCGCCTCGACCGCCATCGCCACCGCGAGGAAGGTCTTGCCGGTGCCGGCCGGGCCGATGCCGAAATTGATGTCGTGGGTGGCGATCGCATGCAGGTACCTGGCCTGGTTCGGGCCGCGGCCGCGGATGGTGCCGCGCTTGACCCGGATGGCGACGTCCTGCGGCACGACGCCGGGGTCGGCGACCGGTTCGTCCATGCCCGCCAGGCGCAGGTGGATGGCGTTGGCGTCGAGGGTTTCCTGGCCGGCGTCCGCGTACAGCTCGCGCAGCAGCGCTTCGGTGCGCGCCAGCGCCCTGTCGTCGCGACCGGCGACGCGAAACACGTTGCCGCGGTTGGAGATCTCCACGCCCAGGCGCAGTTCGATCTGGCGCAGGTGCGCATCGAAGGGCCCGGCCAGGTTGGCCAGGCGCTCGATGTCGGGCGGGTCGAGGGTGAAATCGCGCTGGGGCAATGGAGGCATCTGAAGTGGGCAGGGGGGCGAATGGGAAGCGGTGTGCTCGCGGCCTGGTCGCAACGGATCGCATGCGGCCGGAGGGCCGGACTGTCGCAACGACGGCGCCTACGTGGGCGAGGCGCGATCGGGCGGAGCGCGTGCCGGCAGGCGACGCAGGATACCGCTCCCGCCGAAACGGCGTTGTCGAGTCGCACAGCGCGCCAGGCGTCCGGGAGCCTCTTCCCTGCGGATGCGCGGCCGGGCGGCGAAGAGGGGCACCAGGTTGACCGCCGTAGCCCGCGAGGAACCAACCGACCAGCCCGTTCAGCCCCACGCTTGAAATTTAATTAATCGATCAATTAAATATGCGCATGGCCAGAACCGCCCCCCCGCACGCCCCGGATCCCGCCGCCGGGCCGCCTTCGCCCGAGGCGGCCCCCCGGTCGCGCGGGCGCCCGCGCCGCGACGCCCCGGACCTGCGTGCCTCGCTGCTCGATGCGGCCCTGGCCAGCTACGTGCGACACGGCATCGCCGGCGCCACGCTGCGCCGGATCGCCGCGGAAGCCGGCGTCACCCCGGCGCTGCTGCACTACTACTTCGCCGATGCCGCCGGCCTGCGCGAAGCGGTGATCGCCGAGCGGCTGATGCCGGTGTTCTTCGACATCCGCGACACCCTGCTCGGCATGCCCGACGCGTCATTGCGCGAGGTGCTGACGGCGTTCGTGGACGGCATCTGCGCGACGATCGCGCGCCACGCCTGGCTGCCGCCGCTGTGGATCCGCGAAGTGGTGAGCGAGGGCGGCAGCCTGCGCGACCTGCTGGTCACACGGCTGGCGCCGCAGATCGCCACCGTGCTCGCCGAGCGTTTCGGGCTCGAGCAGGCGGCCGGACGGCTCAATCCCGCGCTCGATCCGCGCCTGCTGATGGTCTCGCTGGTCGGGCTGACCCTGTTCCCCGCGGCCGGCACGCCGATCTGGCGCCAGATCTTCGCCAGCGACGAGCTCGGCATCGACGATATCCGCCGCCACGCGCTCGCGCTGATCGAGCGCGGGCTGGAGCTGCCCGCATGACCCACCCCGTTCTCCGTGGCCGCGCGTCCGCATGCCTGCTCGCCGCCCTGCTCACCCTGTCGGGGTGCGGCGAACAGGCCCCGCAGGCACTCGGCACGCTGGAATACGACCGCATCACCGTGCCCGCACCGGCGGCCGAACCCATCACCGCGATCGCCGTGCGCGAAGGCGAGCGGGTGGCCGCGGGCGCGCGTCTGCTGACGCTCGAGCGCACGCGCGGCGACGCCCAGCTGGACGCCGCGCGCGCAGAGGTTGCCGGCCGGCGCGAAGCGCTGGAGGAGCTGCGCAACGGCGCGCGCAGCGAGGACATCGACCAGGCCCGTGCCAGCCTGGCCGCGACGCAGGCGCAGGCGCGCGACGCCCGTGCGTACCTCGCGCGCCTGCAGCCGCTCGGCGCGCGCCAGCTGGTGGCCGCGGCAGAGCTCGACCGTGCCCGCGCCGCCGCCGGCAGCGCCGATGCGCAGGTGGCCGCTGCGCGCGCGGCGCTTGCCGAACTCGACAACGGCGCGCGTCCCGAACAGGTGGCGCAGGCCCGGGCCGCGCTCGAGGCGGCGCAGGCGCGGCTGCAGGCGCAGGCCGAGACCACGGACCGGCTGGACCTGGTCGCGCCGCGCGCCGGCCGCGTCGACAGCCTGCCCTACCGGCTCGGCGACGAGGCGCCGGTGGGCGCGCCGCTCGCGGTACTGCTGGTCGGCGACGCCCCGTACGCGCGCGTGTACGTGCCCGAGCCGCTGCGCGCGGGCGTGGAGGTCGGCGACCGCGCGACGGTGCGGGTCGGCGCCGGCGGCGAACGCCGCTACGCCGGCCGCGTGCGCATGATCCGCAGCGAGCCGACCTTCACCCCGTACTACGCGCTCACCGGCAAGGACGCCGCGCGCCTGAGCTACCTGGCCGAAGTCCAGCTCGAAGGCGACGGGGTGGCCGAGCTGCCCGCGGGACTGCCGCTGCGGGTGGAATTCGCCGAGTGACGTGCGAGCGCGCCATCCGCCCCTGCCCGCAGGTGCCGGGCAGCCGACGCGCGACCGCCGCCGGCGCCGCGCCCGGCATTCCACGTTCCCGTGCAGCGCTTCAGCCGGGCCGGATGGACGCGGGCCGGGTGCGCGTGGCGCTGCCGCGATGACCACCGACGCCGCCATCCGTGCGCGCGGCCTGGTCAAGACGTTCGGCGCGCTGACCGCGGTCGACCGCGTCGATCTCACCGTGCCCCGCGCCCACGTCTACGGGTTCCTCGGGCCGAACGGCTCGGGCAAGTCGACCACCATCCGCATGCTGTGCGGCCTGCTCACGCCCAGTGCCGGCGAGATCGAGGTGCTCGGGCTGCGCATTCCCGAACAGGCCGACGCGCTGCGCCTGCGCATCGGCTACATGACCCAGAAGTTCTCGCTGTTCGAAGACCTCACCGTGCGCGAGAACCTCGAGTTCCTCGCCGCGGTCTACGGCCTGCCGCGCGCGGCGGCGCGGACGCGGGTGGACGAGCTGCTCGAGCGCTACCACTTCACCGACCGGCCGCGGCAGCTGGCCGGCACCCTGAGCGGTGGCCAGAAGCAGCGCCTCGCCCTGGCCGGCGCGGTGATCCATGCGCCGGAGCTGCTGTTCCTCGACGAACCCACCAGCGCCGTGGATCCCGAGTCGCGCCGCGACTTCTGGGAAAAGCTCTTCGAGCTGGCAGACGCCGGTACCACCCTGCTGGTGTCCACCCACTACATGGACGAGGCCGAGCGCTGCCACCGCATCGCCATCCTCGACCGCGGCGCCCTGGTGGCCGACGGCACGCCGGGCGAACTGGCCGGCGCGCTGCGCGGGCGCGCGCTCGAGGTGCAGGCGCGCCAGCCGCGGGCGGTGCAGCGCGCGCTGTCCGGGCGACCGGGCGTGCTGAGCGTGGCCCAGATCGGCAACAGCCTGCGGGTGCTCTCGGCCGACGGCGCCGCAGGTGGCGAGGCGATCGCATCGGCCGTGCGCGAGGTCGCGCCGGACGCCGCGGTGCTTGCGGTGGAAGCCAACCTGGAGGACGTGTTCGTCGCGGCCACGCGCGGCCGCGCCGCGGAGGCCGCCGCATGAAGTCGCTGCGGCGCCTGTGGTCGGTGGTGACCAAGGAACTGCGCCAGATCCGGCGCGACCGGATCAGCCTGGCGATGATCGTCGCGATCCCGGTGATCGACCTGCTGCTGTTCGGCTACGCGATCAACTTCAATCCGCGCGACCTGGACGCGGTGGTCGTCGACCAGGCCAACACCGCGGCCTCGCGCGCGGCGGTGATGGACATGCGCGCCACCGGCGTGGTCGAGATCACCGGCGTCGCCGAGAGTCCGCAGGAGGCGATGGAGGCGCTGCGCCGCGGCGCGATCAGCGTCGGCATCGTGCTGCCGCCGGACTTCGAGCGGCGGCTGGCCGACGGCCGGCCGGCGATCCAGGTGATGGTCGACGGCACCGATACCGTGGTCCAGGCCGCGGCCACGCAGCTGGCGCAGCTGCCGCTCGACCCCGATGGCCGGCAGGCCGCGCGGGCGCCGTCGCGGATCGAGGTGGTGAGTTTCTACAACCCCGAGCGGCGCTCGGCGGTGAGCATCGTGCCGGGGCTGATCGGCATCATCCTGACCATGACGATGACCATGTTCACCGCCATGGCGGTGGTGCGCGAGCGCGAGCGAGGCAACATGGAGCTGCTCATCGCCACCCCGCTCAGCCGCGCCGAGCTGATGATCGGCAAGGTGCTGCCGTACGCGGTGATCGGCCTGGTGCAGACCACGCTGATCCTGGCCCTGGGCATCTGGATGTTCGACGTGCCGCTGCGCGGCAGCCTGGTGGACGTGTATGTCGCCGCGCTGCTGCTGATCCTGGCCAATCTCGCCATGGGGCTGCTGATCTCGACCCGCGCGCGCACCCAGTTCCAGGCGATCCAGATCACGATGTTCGTGTTCCTGCCCTCGATCCTGATCTCGGGCTTCATGTTCCCGTTCGCCGGCATGCCGCAGGTGGTGCAGTGGGGCGCGGAATTGCTGCCGATGACGCACTTCCTGCGCTTGGTGCGTGGGGTGATGCTGCGCGGCGCCGCCCTGCCCGAACTGTGGCCCGGCGTGGCCGCGCTGCTGGCGTTCACCACGGTCACGATGGGCGCGGCGATCCTGCGCTTCCGCAAGCGCCTGGACTGAGCGCGCCAACAGCGCCACTGGGGCCGGCCCCAGCTGTGGCGGGCGCGCGCCCCGCCGTAACCTGACGCCGAGACCGGCGGCCACCCCCGCGTCGCCGGGCCGCACAGGACACCTGCATGTCGTCTTCCCGTTTCCCGCTCGCCGGCGTGCGCCGGTTCACGTACGCCGACGCCCGCCCGCCGGGCTCGCCGACCCTGCGTACCGCGCTGCTGGTCGCCGCCATCGCCGCGCTGGCCGCCTGCACGGGCCCCGGCAGCGCGTCGGGGACCGAGGCCGGTTCGCGCGCGGCCCCGGCCAGGGCGGACGCGCGACCGGACGCGCCGGGGGAGGGCGAGGCACGCCCTGGGCTGGTCGATCCCAGGCCGCTGCAGGGTGCCGGGCCGGTGGCGTTCGACGCGGCGGGGCAGTGGCTGGCGTGGGGCGCGAACGGGGGCGTCCGCCTGCTCGCGCCGGGTCGCGAGGACGGTGAGCGACGCATCGATGTCGGCGGCAGCGTCGGCGACCTCGCGTTCGCGCCCGATGGCGCCCTGTGGCTGGTGGTCGACGGCGTGCCCCAGCTGTGGCGTGACGGCGCGCTGGCCTGCGCGGCCGACGGCGTCGAGGCCGATCGCCTGCTCGCGGTGGACGCACAGGGCGTGGTGGTCGCGCGGTACGGCCACGGCGACGGCGTCGGCACGCTGCGTCACCAGGCCTGGCTGGACGGCGCCTGCGCGCAGGTGCAGGCGCGCACCGATCCGTTGCCGGCCGGGCTGGAGGATTCGGACGCCGACCCCGGCGCCGACTTCGGCCGCGACACGCTGCGCCGCGTGCATGCACCGGCCACCGCGCTGGAGTCGGAACTGGAACGGGTGCAGCTGCCCGCCGGCGCCGGCATCCGCCAGGCGGTCGCGATGTCCACCGACGGCCGCTGGTGGGTGCTGGAGGGCGCCCAGGGCCGCACCCTGTGGCGGCGCGAATCGCAGTAGGACGCTGCGCGTTGCCGCGTCACGGCCGCGACCCGGCGGCAGTGTCGCGACCTTCGCGATGCCGGCTCAGTCTTCGGCGATGGCGTCGGTCGCCACGCGGCCCCGCAACGAGTTGCTCATCGTCTCGGTGATCACCACGTCCACGAACCGGCCCACCAGCCGCGGCGGGGCGGGGAAGTTCACCGACCGCATGTTCTCGGTCTTGCCGGTGAGCTCGGCCGGGTTCTTGCGCGACGGGCCTTCCACCAGCACCCGCTGCACGCGGCCGACCATCGCCGCGGAGATGCGCGCGGCATTGGCGCTGATGGTCGCCTGCAGCCGCGACAGCCGGGCGTGCTTGGTCGCGTCGGAGACATCGTCGGGCAGGTCCGCCGCCGGCGTGCCGGGACGGCGCGAGTAGATGAAGGAGAAGGACTGGTCGAAGCCGACGTCCTCGATCAGCCTCATGGTCTTTTCGAAGTCCGCGTCGGTCTCGCCGGGAAAGCCGACGATGAAGTCCGAGCTGATCGAGATGTCCGGCCGGACCGCGCGCAGCTTGCGGATCTTCTGCTTGAACTCGATCGCGGTGTAGCCGCGCTTCATCGCCGACAGGATGCGGTCGCTGCCCGACTGCACCGGCAGGTGCAGGTAGTTGGCCAGCTGCGGGACGTCGCGGTAGGCCTCGACCAGCGAATCGGAGAACTCCAGCGGGTGCGAGGTGGTGAAGCGGATGCGGTCGATGCCGTCGACTTCGGCGATCGTGCGGATCAGCAGCCCCAGGTCGGCCGTTTCCTCCGTGCCCGCCATCGCGCCGCGGTAGGCGTTGACGTTCTGGCCCAGCAGGTTGACCTCGCGCACGCCCTGCGCGGCGAGCTGCACGATCTCCACCAGCACGTCCTCGAACGGCCGGCTGATCTCGGTGCCGCGGGTGTAGGGCACCACGCAGAAGCTGCAGTACTTCGAGCAGCCTTCCATGATCGAGACGAAGGCGCTGGGTCCCTCGGCGCGCGGCTCGGGCAGGCGGTCGAACTTCTCGATCTCGGGAAAGCTGATGTCCACCTGCGGACGCTCGAGCTCGCGGCGGGCGCGGATCAGCTCCGGCAGGCGGTGCAGGGTCTGCGGGCCGAACACCAGGTCGACATAGGGCGCGCGCTTCACGATCGCCTCGCCTTCCTGCGAGGCCACGCAGCCGCCGACGCCGATGATGATCTCGCGCCCGTCGGCCGCGCGGCGGCGCTCCTTGAGCAGGCGCCAGCGCCCGAGCTGGCTGAACACCTTTTCCTGCGCCTTCTCCCGGATCGAGCAGGTATTGACCAGGACCACGTCGGCCTCCTCGACGTCGGCGGTCAGCTCCAGGCCCTCGCTGGCGGCGAGCACGTCGGCCATGCGGGCCGAGTCGTACTCGTTCATCTGGCAGCCGTGGGTCTGGATGAAGAGCTTGCCGCGGGCGGGCAGCGCCTGTCCCGGGGGCGGCGCGGCCGCCGGGCGGGACGTGCCGGACGACGGGGCGTCGGCGAGGATCGGCAGTTCGGTCATGTCGGTCTCCGGGGGCGCGGCGATGAGTCCGGGCCGGATGGCGTGGGGCGGGTCGGGCGGCCGGGGCCGGCACGGGATGCGGCGCGGCCGGTCGCGGCGTCCGCGCCGGCCCGCGGGCCGGGTGACGGATGCCGCCGGGCCTGGCGCGACAGTGTAAGGGGCGCGCGGACCGCCGGCGAAGACGCGTCCGTTTCCGGAACCGTGCGCCGTTTAACAATCAAGGACTTGGCAGGCGGACCGGAAGCGTGGACACTGCGCGCATGAAAGGGGGGCGGGGGCTCATCGCAGTCTTGGGGCTGGCGCTGTTGGCGCTGGCCGCGCCGGCGTGGGCGGGCACCATCTACCGCTGCGATGCCGCGGACGGCTCACGCAGCTACGTCAGCAAGCGGGTCAAGGGCGCCACCTGCGTGGCGGTGACCAACTACAGCAGCGCCGCCGCGCGCCGCGCGCCGAAGCCGGCGTCGTGGGTGCCGGCCGCCGGCAGCGCGTCGCCCGCGAACGCCGTGGCCGGGTCGCCAGCCTCGATCCACAACAATGCGCCGGCCACCTTCATGGGCGGCTCGGCGCCGGCTCCGGCGCCCGCACCCGTGGCGACGCCGGTCGCGGCCACGACGTCGGCCGCATCCACCAGGCGCCTGCAGCAGGGCCAGGTGTATTCCTATGTCCAGGACGGCGTGCGCCACTACACCAGCCAGCGTCCGAAGGGGTCCGACGCAGCCGCGGTGCGCACGATCCGCTACAGCTTCTTCGAGACCTGCTACGCCTGCGCGCCGCTGCCGGGCGTGAACTTCGGCAACGTGCGCCTCAACACCGCCGCCTACGCCGCCGAGGTGAAGGCCGCGGCCGCCGAGTTCGGGGTGGAGGAGGCCATCGTGCGCGCGATCATGCATGCCGAGTCGGCGTTCAATCCCAATGCGCTCTCGCGCGCCGGCGCACAGGGCCTGATGCAGCTGATGCCCGCCACCGCCCAGCGCTTCGGCGTGGTCAACGCGTACGATCCGGGGCAGAACATCCGCGGCGGGGTCGAGTACCTGTCGTGGCTGCTCAAGCGCTTCAACGGCGACCTGACCCTCGCGGCCGCGGGCTACAACGCCGGCGAGGGCGCGGTCGACCGGCACAAGGGCGTGCCGCCCTACAACGAGACCCAGCGCTACGTGGTCCGCGTCGCCCAGCTGGCCGAACGCTACCGCGGGCACATGGCGGCGAACTGATCCCGCGTCGCGGGCGCAGCCGGGCCTCCGGCGACCGAATCGGCGCGCGCGGCCGTCCTGAGCTGCAGGCCCTCCGATCATTCCCCTTGTTGCGGCGTATGTATCCCCGGGTTCCGGAATCCGGGAGGCCGCGGCCCGGCGGCGCGTGCGGTCCGCGCCCGCGTCGCGTTTCCCGCGCCGGTGGCGCGGCGCTCCGGACCGACCGACCCAGACCTGCGCAAGCGATTGATCGCAGGCGGGAAAACACGACCGCGACACCGCAGGCGTTGTCGCCGGATTCAGCGTTCCGTTACACTTCGGCGTTCTTTGCGTCTGCCTCCGGGGACGGGGCGGTGCGCGGCAGCCACATCAGAATCAGCTACCGAAAAGTTTCGCGGAGAGCCGGATGGCCAACGAAGCGGTAATCGATCCCGCCGACGGCGGGGAACCCGATCACAAGGGCCGTCGCCGGTTCCTGACGGCCACGACCGCGGCCGTCGGCGCGGTGGGGGCGGGCTTCGCGGCCGTCCCGTTCATCAAGTCCTGGAATCCGAGCGCGCGCGCCCAGCTGGCCGGTGCGCCGGTCACGGTGGACATCAGCGCCCTGCAGGAGGGCCAGCGCCTGATCGTGGAGTGGCGCGGCCAGCCGATCTGGATCGTGAAGCGCTCGAAGGCGATCATCGAGGCGCTGCCGACGCTCGACGACCAGCTGCGCGACCCGAAGTCGGAGAACCCCGACCAGCAGCCGGGCTATATCGCCGAGGCGAACCCCGAGCTGCGCTCGCTCAAGCCCGAGATCTCCGTGCTCGTGGGCCTGTGCACGCACCTGGGCTGCTCGCCGGAGATGGTCGCCGAGATCCGGCCCGAGCCGTTCGACCCGAACTGGAAGGGCGGCTACTTCTGCCCCTGCCACAAGTCGAAGTTCGACATGGCCGGCCGCGTCTACCAGGGCGTGCCGGCTCCGACCAACCTGCTGGTGCCGCCGCACCATTTCACCGACGACAGCACCATCGTCGTCGGCGTCGACCCGGGAGCGGCGTGACATGGCCAATGTGATCGAACGCGGCGTCAACGGCGCCTGGGACTGGTTCACCGCGCGTGCGCCGGGCTTCATGCCCTTCTACCGCAAGCACATGTCGGAGTACTACGCTCCGAAGAACTTCAACATCTGGTACATCTTCGGCGTCCTGTCGATCGTGGTGCTGGTCAACCAGATCCTGACCGGCATCTTCCTGACGATGCACTTCAAGCCGAGCGCGGCGGAAGCCTTCGCCTCGGTCGAATACATCATGCGCGACGTGGAGTGGGGCTGGCTGATCCGCTACATGCACAGCACCGGCGCCTCGCTGTTCTTCATCGTCGTCTACATCCACATGTTCCGCGGCCTGATGTACGGCTCGTACCAGAAGCCGCGCGAGCTGGTGTGGATCCTCGGCATGCTGATCTACCTGGTGCTGATGGCCGAGGCGTTCCTGGGCTACGTGCTGCCGTGGGGGCAGATGTCGTTCTGGGGCGCGAAGGTGATCATCTCGCTGTTCGGCGCCATCCCGGTGATCGGCAACGGCCTGACCGAGTGGATCATGGGCGACTACCTGCCCAGCGACGCCACGCTGAACCGCTTCTTCGCCCTGCACGTGATCGCGCTGCCGCTGGTGCTGCTGCTGCTGGTGGTGCTGCACCTGGGCGCGCTGCACGAGGTGGGCTCGAACAACCCCGACGGCGTCGAGATCAAGAAGGGCCCGAAGGGCAACCGCTGGTCGAAGCTCGCCCCGGCCGACGGCATCCCGTTCCACCCGTACTACACGGTCAAGGACAGCTTCTACGTCTGCTTCTTCCTGATCGTCGCGGCCTTCATCATCTTCTTCGCCCCGGCGTTCGGCGGCTGGTTCCTCGAGCACGACAACTTCACCGAGGCCAACCGCCTGGTGACGCCCGAACACATCAAGCCGGTGTGGTACTACACGCCCTACTACGCGATGCTGCGCGTGGTGCCCAACAAGCTCGGCGGCGTGCTGGTGATGTTCGGCGCGATCGCGATCCTGTTCCTGGTGCCGTGGCTCGACCGCGCGCGGGTGCGCTCGTACCGCTACCGCGGGCTGATGTCGAAGCTGCTGCTCGCCGCGTTCGCGGTCAGCTTCATCTGGCTGGGCAAGATCGGCGCCGGCCCGGGCACGGACCCGGTCGAGACCATCGTCGGCCGGTTCCTGACCGCGTTCTATTTCCTGTTCTTCCTGACCATGCCGCTGTGGACGAGTTGGGACAAGACCAAGCCGGTGCCGGATCGGGTGACGATGCATGAATAAGACCTTCCTCGCCCGCGTCGCCACGTTCGCAGGCGGCATGCTGCTGGCGTTCTCCGCATTCGCCGCCGGCGGCGGCGGTGCCCTGCAGCAGGCCGGCACCGACCTCAACGACCGCGCATCGCTGCAGCGCGGCGCGCAGCTGTTCATGAACTACTGCGCCGGCTGCCATTCGCTCAAGTACCTGCGCTATTCGCGCATGGCCGACGACCTGGGCCTGAGCGAGGACGAGGTGATGGCCAACCTCAACCTCACCGGTGCGGCGTTCGGCGAACACATCGTGTCCTCGATGCCGGCGGACAGGGCCACGGCGTGGTTCGGCCAGGTGCCGCCGGACCTGAGCCTGATCACCCGCGTGCGCGGCAGCGACTGGGTGTACACCTACATGAAGTCGTTCTACATCGACGACACCCGTCCACTCGGCTGGAACAACACCCTGTTCCCGAACGCGTCGATGCCCAATCCCTTCTGGAAGCAGCAGGGCCTGCAGCACGCGGTGTTCGGCGAAGCCGATGCCGCGACCGGGGAAACCCCGGTCGAGCGGCTGGAGGTCGCCACCGCGGGGACCCAGAGCCCCGCCGAGTTCGACCAGACCATCCGCGACCTGACCGCGTTCCTCGAGTACGCCGGCGAGCCCGCCGCGCTCAAGCGCCAGGGCATGGGCGTGTGGGTGATCCTGTTCCTGTCGTTCCTGACGCTGCTCGCGTGGCTGATGAAGAACGAGTACTGGAGGGACGTCCACTAGCCGGCGGGCGACCCCGAAGGCGCGCGGACCGGACGGGGCGGGCCGCGCCGCCGGGTCGCCGCGCCCGGGTGCGACACCGGGGTGACCGGCCGCGATGGGCGGCCGGCACCGTGCGACCGGCGGATTCCGGTCGCGGGAGAAGGCCGTTGATGGCTGCGAGTGTACGTATGCGCAATGCAATGACCCTGTTTTCGTCCGTGGACGACGTGCTGTGCCACCGCGTGCGGCTGGTGCTCGCGGCCAAGGGTGTCACCTACGACCTGGTCCCGGTCGACCCGCAGAACCCGCCGCCGGACCTGATCGACCTCAACCCCTACCACTCGGTGCCGACCCTGGTCGAACGCGACCAGGTGCTCTACGCCGCCAGCGTGGTCAGCGAGTACCTGGACGAACGCTATCCGCATCCCCCGCTGATGCCGGTGGACCCGCTGTCGCGCGCGCGCCTGCGGTTGGCGATGCTGCGCATCGAGCACGACTGGGTGCCGCAGGTGCAGGCGATCCAATTCGGCGGCAAGCAGCAGGCCGACGGCGGCCGCAAGCGCCTGAAGGAACTGCTGACGGCCTCGATCCCGCTGTTCAAGGCCAGCAAGTTCTTCCTCAACCCCGAGATGAGCCTGGCCGACTGCGCCATGGCCCCGATCATCTGGCGCCTGCCGGCGCTGGACGTGCCGTTGCCCAAGGACGGCAAGGTGATCGAGGAATACGGCAACCGCATCTTCCGCAACCCGGGCTTCGCCCGCAGCCTGACGCCGCAGGAAAAGAACCTGCGCGAGCTGCCGGACTGATGCGCGCCAACCGGTGGCGCGGCGGCACCTGCGTGCTTGCCAGCGCCCGGCCACCTGCGGCAGGGTAGCCCGCGATGTCCGAGTCCCAGCCCGCCATGACCAGTCATCGCCCGTACCTGCTGCGGGCGCTGTACGAGTGGATTTCCGACAACGGCATGACCCCGCACATCCTCGTCGATGCGGGGCTGCCCGGCGTGCGGGTGCCGACGCACACGGTCAAGGACGGGCGCGTGGTGCTGAACATCGCCGACCGCGCCGTGGCCAAGCTCGAGCTGGACAACGATGCGGTGCGCTTCACCGCCCGGTTCGGCGGCGTGAGCCATCCGGTCGTGGTGCCGGTGTCGGCCGTCCTGGCGATCTACGCCCGCGAGACCGGCCAGGGCATGGCGCTGCCGGAGGAGGTGGGCCCCGGCCAGCCCCCGCCCGACGACGAACCCACGCCGCCCGACGACACGCCCGGCGACGATGGCGCGCCCAAGCGGGGCGCGCACCTGCGGGTCATCAAGTAGCAGCGCGCGAGTCGCGGCACGCCTGCGGCGTCAGTGCAGCGCCACGACCTGCGCCGCGCGCGCGGGCCCGGTGAACTGCACCAGTTCCTCACCGTGCAGCACCAGGCGGCCGACGTGCCGCTGCTCCCCGTCTTCCGAGTATTCGAAGCGGAAGCTCCGCTCCCAGCCCAGCCGGCCGTCGCGCCGTCGCCGGAGCCGCAGGCCCGCGGCGTGCACGCTCTGGTCGAGCCAGATCACACCGGCCGCGCGGCAGGCATCGCGGCCCAGCTGGGTGGCGCGCTCGGCCGCGGCACGGGACGCGTTCCACCAGGCATACCCGGCCGCGCCGGCGAGCATCAAAGCGATCAGGACGGGAAAGTCGGGCATCGGCGGAATGTGGCGGCGTCCGGCGCGGATTGCAATCGGGCCGAGTGTCGCGCGCCGGTCCCGCCGGGCGCCGGGTGGAAGCGCGACACGCCGGCGCCGCGGTCGCCTCGTGCCCTGTGCCCCTAGGCCTTGGCCAGGCGCGCGTCGGCGGCCGGGGCGTACGCGCGCGGCGCGCCCGCCGCCGCCGGGCCGGACGCGTCCACCGCCAGCGGCGGTACCTCGACGCGCGGCAGCAGGCGACGGGTGAAGTAGCGATCGTTGTAGTAGCGGATCTTGCGGCACAGCACCGGATGCGCCAGCCCCTCGTAGAGCAGGATCTGCTTCTCCGGCCCCATCGCCTTGAGTTCCTGCGGCAGCATCAGGGCGCGACGCTCCAGCACCTCATTGTCCGAGACGCTGCGCGCGCCGCCGTGCGAGCGTGTCCGCGCGCGCCGCTTGATCGTGCGGTAGCCCAGCATCTCCGAGTAATCGTTCGCGTCCTGCTGCTCGCGCGGCGCGTAGACGATCTGCAGCGCGTGGTTGGTCAGGATGGTGCGCGACAGTTCCTTGCCGTACACCGCGTCCAGCTGCGCCATCGACTGGATGATCGGCAGCAGGCGCAGGTTGTAGCCGGCCATGTAGGCCACCGCGCGCGAGAGGATGTCGACGCGTCCGATCGAGGTGAACTCGTCCATCAGCAGCAGGCACTGGTGCCGCAACGAGGGGTCGGTCTGCGGCAGCACGCGCGTGTTGACGTTGACCAGCTGGCTGAAGAACAGGTTCACGATCAGCCGGCTCTCGGTCAGCTTGTTGGGCTGGATGCCGACGTAGATGGTCATGCGCCTGCGGCGCAGGTCCTCGAGGCTGAAATCGTCGCCACTGGTCGCCGCGTCCAGCACCGGATTGAGCCAGGGATTGAGCGGCTCGCGGAACGATCCGATGATCGACGCGAAGGTGACGTCGGCCTGCGACAACAGGCCGGCGAACGCGGTCTGGGTGTGCCGGCTCAGCCCCGGGCGCTGCAGCAGCCCGTGCAGGTACGGCTTGAGTTCGCCGCCGTCGCCGGAGGCCACTCGCAGGATCGCGCCCAGCGTGGGCACCGGGAGCAGGTCCGGCGGCGTGCCGTCGCGCAGCTGGTGCTCGCGGGTCTCGAACAGGTACAGCGCGAAGGCGACGAAGGCGTTGCGCGCCTGGCTGGACCAGAACCGGTCCTTGTCGTCGCCGTCGGGATACAGCATCGCGGCGATGCCCTGCAGGTCGGAGATCCGGAACGCGGCGTCGGCCGACACATAGCTCAGCGGGTTCCAGCGTGCGGTGCGCCGGTCCTCGGCGAACGGGTTGAACAGGTGCACCTCGTGGCCGATCGACCGCCGCCAGCCGGAGGTCAGGTCGAAGTTCTCCTGCTTGATGTCGAGCACGACCGCCGATTCGCGGTAGTCGAGCAGGTTCGGGATCACCACGCCCACGCCCTTGCCCGACCGCGTGGGGGCGGCCAGTACCGCGAACTGCTGGCCGGACAGCCGCAGCAGCCTGCCGTTCATGCGTCCGACCACGATGCCGTCATCGCGCCGGCGCAGGAAGCCGGTGCGCGCGAGGTCGACCAGGCCGGCGAAGCGCGCGCGGCCGTGGATGTCGCGATGGCTGCGCAGCTTGAACAGCATCACCAGCACCGCCGCCCATGCCAGCAGCATCAGTCCGCCGCCGAGCGCGCCGGCCGTGAGCAGGCGGGTCGAATAGCGGGCGACGGCCGGGTGGTCCAGGTGCGTGAGATAGCGCAGGTAGGTGCCGAAACCCACGCCGGCGGGGTCCAGGCCCAGGAACATCAGCGCCAGGTAGCCGGAGAGGTAGAGCGCGGCCACGGCCGCGAGCAGGGTGGTCGCCAGGGCGGCCAGGAGTCGGGAATCGGTCACGAGGTCATCCTTGACGACGGGCGGGTACGGGCCGGGACGGGCAGCCGGGCGCGAAGGCGGGGCGGGTCATCGCGTCTGCGGTGCGGCGGCGGCATCGGCCCCGGTGTCGACCAGCACGTAGGCCTCGTTCCCGGCCCAGCGGCGCAGGCCGTCCTCCAGCTTCAGGCAGGGATGGCCGTCGCAGGAGGTGATCGTGACCTGCGCGAGCGCCTGCATCACGTCGCCGCGCACGCGGGCGTCCTGGGCGCGCGCGAGGTTGGCCCAGGCCACGTAGCCGGTCGCGGCGAGCACCGCCAGGGCCGCCAGCAGGACCGCGCCGGTCGCCTTCAGGCCCAGCCACCGCGCGCGCTGCTCGAGCAGCACCTGCTCCCGCTGCACGCGGTCGGCCACGCCCTGCAGTTGCCGTGCGCCATCGGCAAGCGCCTCCAGCGCGGCGGGAATCTCGGCCGCCAGCGATGCGCGCACCTGGGCGCGGGTGGATTCGGCGATCGACAACCGGCCGTCCTCCACGCTGCGTTCGAAGTGGGAGGCCGTCTGCTGCAGGCGGGCGCCAGCGCGCTCGCACTGCTGCCCCAGGTGCGCGGCGAGCAGCGCGGCATTGGCGACGAATTCCTCGATCGTGTCGCGATCCATGTCAGGCCTCCGCCCGTGCGGGGACGCGCGCGCCGCCCGTCCTGCCTGCGGCGGACCATTGCGTACGGTTGTCGCCAGGGCCGCTGGCGGAGCGCCGCGTGCCGCGATGCGGGCGCGGACAAGGCCGGCGATGGTGACTCGCCCGCCGCGTCGGGGCGGGGCCGCAACGCGGGCGGACGAAAGAATGGCGGAGTGCGGGTCGCGGCATGTTCGATCCTTCGAACGGGGGGTAGCGTCCAATGCGTCAGGCCGGCGGTCCGGCCGCGGCGCCCGCGTTCTTGCGCGGCGCCGGCGACGCATGCGGCCGCGGGTGCGGCGTGGGCGTCGGTGGGCCGATCTTGGACCACCGCGCCGCGTGCTGCAAGGCGGGTGGGCGCACGGATCGTCCGGCTGCACGCAGGTCGCCATGCACGCGGCCCGGAGCCAAGGCCGCGCGCCGAAATGCCGCTGCGCAGCCGGTGCGCGCATCGCGGGGGCGCTCGGCCATGCGCGTGCGATCGGCTACCCTCCCGGTCCGTCCAGGTTCCAGGAGCGCGACGCGCATGGCCGATCCGATCCCGCTGCTGATCGATACCGATCCGGGCGTCGACGACGCGCTCGCGTTGCTGATGGCGTTCGACGATCCCGCGCACGCGGTGGTCGGCCTGACGGTCGCCGCCGGCAACGTGGGGCTGGCGCACACCGTGGCCAATGCGCTGAAGCTGTGCGAAGTGGCGGGCCGCGGCGACATTCCGGTGTTCCCCGGCAGTGCCGCGCCCCTGCTGCATCCCGCGCCCGATGCGGCCTACGTGCACGGCCGCGACGGCTTCGGCGATACCGGCTACGAGCCGGCCGCCGCGAGGGCCGCCGGCGAACACGCCGCGCTCGCGATCCTGCGCCTGTCGCACGCGCACGCCGGGCGGCTGCTGCTGGTCGCGCTCGGACCCCTCACCAACGTGGCGCTGGCGCTTGCGCTAGACCCGACGCTGCCGCAGCGGGTGGCGCGGCTGGTGGTGATGGGCGGCGCGGTCACCGCGCACGGCAACATCACCCCGGCCGCGGAGTTCAACATCCATTTCGATCCCGAGGCGGCGCGGATCGTGTTCGAGGCCTTCCCGCACTTCGAACTCGCCGACTGGGAGGCCACGATCGCCCATGGCCTGCCGCACGCGGACGTGGAGTCGTGGCTGGGCGGCAGCGGCGCGCGTGCGCGCTTCTACGAGGCGATCTCGCGCCAGACCCGACGCTGGTCCGCCGATCGGCGCGGCGACCGCTGGTTCGCCGCCGACGCGCTGGCGATGGCTTGGGCGCTGGAGCCGGCCGGCGCGCTGGAGACCGCCGAGCGCGCCATGGAGGTGTGCCTGGAACACGGGCCGGCGCGGGGGGCGACGGTGGTCGACTGGAACCGCCAGTCCGGCCGGCCCGAGCGGGCGCGGATCCTGCTGCGCTACGCCCAGGACCGGTTCGAGGCCCGGGTGCGCGCGGCGCTCGCCGCCGGGTGAGGGGGCGGCTTGCGTCGTCGGGCCCGGGCGGGCTAAAATGCCGCTCTTTCCTCGCGCGAATCCGGTGCCCGCCCATGAAGGCCGACATCCATCCCGACTATCGTGAAGTCGTCTTCCAGGACGTGACCTCCGATTTCAAGTTCCTCACCCGCTCCACGCTGGCCGCTTCCACCAAGGAAACGATCAAGTGGGACGACGGCAAGGACTACCCGCTGGTGAAGATCGAAGTGTCCTCGGCGACGCATCCGTTCTACACCGGCCAGAACAAGATCGTCGACACCAGCGGCCGCATCGACAAGTTCAAGCGCCGCTACGCGAAGTAAGCCGCGTCGCGCACGCGAACGATCTGGCACGGCCGCCTCCGGGCGGCCGTTCTGTTTTCCGCTGTCGGGTGGCCTGCCCCCGGGCGTCGGTGCAGGCGTCGGCCGGCGCATCGGCGCGGCGCCCGCTGCCGTCCGGAGCGCCTGCGCATGGCCGGCGCGCGCCGCGACGGTCAGCGCGGCGGCGGTCCCAGCTTGAGCGACAGGTCGATCGCGCGCACGTGCTTGGTCAGGCCGCCGATCGAGATGCAGTCCACGCCGTCCCCGGCGATGGCGCGCACCCCGGCGAGATCGACGCTGCCGGACACTTCCAGCGGGATCCGGCCGTCGAACGGCGCGCCGTGCGCGATCGACACGGCCGTTCGCCGCGTCGCCGCATCGAAGTCGTCCACCAGGATCCGGTCGCAGCCCGCGGCGAGCGCTTCGCGCAGCTGGTCGAGCGTCTCGACCTCTACGATCAGCGGCAGCCCGGGCTGCGCCGCGCGCGCGGCGCGGATGGCGTCGGCGATCGAGCCGAACGCGCGCACGTGGTTTTCCTTGAGCATCACCGCGTCGAACAGGCCGATGCGGTGATTGTGCCCACCGCCCACGCGCACCGCGTACTTCTGTGCGGCGCGCAGGCCCGGCAGCGTCTTGCGGGTGTCGAGGATGCGGGTGCCGGTGCCGGCGACCGCATCGACATAGGCGGCGGTGGTGGTCGCGGTGCCGCTCAGTGTCTGCAGGAAGTTGAGCGACGCGCGCTCGGCGCTGACCAGGGCGCGCGCGCGCCCCTCGAGCGTCGCCAGCACCGTGCCGGCCGCCACGCGCTCGCCTTCGGCCACGGTCCAGTCGATCCGCACCTGCGGGTCGAGCGCGCGATGGCAGGCATCGAACCAGGGCCGCCCGCAGACCACCGCTGCCTCCTTGCACAGCAGGTAGGCGCGGTCGGGGCCATCAGGCAGCAGGGCGGCGGTGACGTCGCCGCTGCCGAGGTCTTCGGCCAGCGCGCGGGCGACGTCCTCGGCGACTGCTGCCGGATCGGGCGGCGTGATGGACCGGGTCGCGACAGGTGCGGTCATGGCGGAGGCGGGCTGCGGATCGCGCGCCCGGTCGCGCGCCACGCGCGCGCCGGTGCGCCGCGACTCAGGCGCGGGCCGCGTCGCCCCTCGGGAAGTCGGCGACCTGGCCGGTCGGAATGCCTTCCTCGACCAGCAGCACCGGGATGCCGTCGTCGATCCGGTACACCAGCCGCTGGTCGTGCGTCACCAGCGCCTCGCGCAGCGGCGCCGACTGCGGCGTGCCGTCCACGCGGCTCAGCGCGCCGGCGGCGACGGCGGCATTGAGCGCGGCCAGCCCGGACGCGCCCAGCATCGCCAGCGGTTGCCTGGTTTCGGGGCAGACGAGGAGATCGAGCAGCTTGCGGTCCATGGCGGGAAGCGGGGAGGGTGAACCGTTAGAATACGTCTTTAGGCAGGGGAGCAGGCATGTCCGCCAATCCGCAGAGCCCGCTGGTCGGCGTCGTGATGGGATCGCGTTCCGACTGGGACACCATGCAGCACGCAGTGCAGAAGCTCGAGGCACTGGGTGTCGCGCACGAAGTACGGGTCGTGTCCGCGCACCGCACGCCTGACGTCCTGTTCGACTATGCAGCGACCGCGCAGGCGCGCGGGCTGCGCGCGATCATCGCCGGCGCCGGGGGCGCCGCGCACCTGCCCGGCATGCTGGCGGCGAAGACCGCGGTGCCGGTGCTGGGCGTGCCGGTGCAGAGCCGCGCGCTCAACGGCCTGGATTCGCTGCTCTCGATCGTGCAGATGCCGGGCGGCGTGCCGGTGGCGACCTTCGCCATCGGCCAGGCCGGCGCGACCAACGCCGCGCTGTTCGCCGCGGCCATGCTGGCCGAGGGCCATGCCGCGATCGGCCAGGCGCTGGCGGAGTTCCGGCAGCGCCAGACCGACGAGGTGGCCGGCAACGACGATCCCCGCCGATGAGCGCCGCGATGACGACCGTCGGCATCCTCGGTGGCGGGCAGCTGGCGCGCATGCTGGCGCTGGCCGGCGCGCCCATGGGGCTGCGCATGCTGGTGATGGACACCGTGGCCGACGCCTGCGCCGGCCAGTGCGCGCCGCTGCTGGTGGGCGACTACCGCGACGAAGCGGCGCTCGCGGAGTTCGCGTCGAAGGCCGGCGTGGCCACCTTCGATTTCGAGAACGTGCCGGCCGAGAGCGCCGAATGGCTGTCGCGCCGCATTCCCGTGTTTCCCGGGCCGCATGCGCTGGCGGTGGCGCAGGACCGGCTGGCGGAGAAGACGCTGTTCCGCGAACTGGGTATTCCCGTGCCCGACTTCGTCGACGTGTCCACGCGCGCGGCGCTGGACGCGGCGGTCGCGCAGGTCGGCGTGCCCTGCATCCTCAAGACGCGGCGGCTCGGCTACGACGGCAAGGGGCAGTTCCGGATCCGCTCGGCCGCCGACATCGACGCCGCGTGGGCCGCGCTCGGTGCGCAGGCCGGCAGCGTCGGTCTGATCCTCGAGGGCTTCGTCGCCTTCGAGCGCGAACTCAGCGTGGTCGCCGTGCGCGGCCGCGACGGCGAATTCCGCACCTGGCCGCTGACCGAGAACTGGCACGTCGACGGCGTGCTGTCCGCGAGCCTGGCGCCGGCCGCGTGCTCCGACGAACTCCAGGCGCAGGCGAACTTGCACGCACGCGCACTGGCCGAGCGCCTCGACTACGTGGGCGTGTTCGCGCTGGAACTGTTCTGCAGGGACGGCGTGCTGCTGGCCAACGAACTTGCGCCGCGCGTGCACAACTCCGGGCACTGGACCATCGAGGGCGCGGAGACCTCGCAGTTCGAGAACCACCTGCGCGCGGTGCTGGGCTGGCCGCTGGGCGAGACGCGCATGCTCGGGCACGCCTGCATGCTGAACTGGATCGGTGCCATGCCGGACTCGGCGGCGGTGCTGCGCGAGCCGGGCGGGCACTGGCACGACTACGGCAAGCAGCCGCGCGACGGCCGCAAGGTCGGCCATGCCACGCTGCGCGCCGACACCCGCGAGGCGCTGGGGACGGCGCTGGAACGCGTCGGCGCGGCCCTGGGACGCGAGCCGCAGGTCGCGCCCGTGGTCGAACGGCTGCGCGGCTAGAGTCGATGCCGGTGGTCGGCTCGCGCCACTACGGCGCGCGCGCCTGCGGCATGCGCGAGGCGACCACGCTCCAGTTCACCAGCGACCACATGCCGGACAGATAGCGCGCGCGGGCGTCTGCGCGGTCCTGAATCCATGCGTGCGGCCACAGGCAGCAGGCCAGCAGCGGCACGTCGGGGCCGGTGAGCGGCGTCGCGGACTGCGGCGTGGCCAGGATCGCGAGGCGGCCGTCACGACGCAGCACCAGCCAGGCCCAGCCGGGGCCGGCCAACCGCTCGGCGGCGTCTGCGAATCGCTCCTGCAGCCGCCTGGCGTCGCCGAAATCACGCGCGACCGCATCGGCCAGCGGCCCCTTCGGGCCCGGCGTGTCGCCGGGCGGCGGCGGCCGCAGCGCGGCCCAGTGGAACGCTTCGCTCCAGGCCTGCGCTGCGCGTGCGGCCAGTGCGCCGCGCGCCTGCACGACCAGCGTCGCGAGCGCGGGCGCCTCGTCGTCCGCATGCGGGCCCAGCATCGCGTTCAGGGCGTCCAGGCCCGCCTGCTGCGCGCGCCGATGCTGCTCCACCGCCGCCGCGGGCAGGTGGGGCGCGAACGCCGCGGGGTCACAGGGCAGGGGATGCAGCTGGATCGGCATCGCAGGTCCGGATCGTTCGTGGGGCGGAATACAATACGCAATCCCGACGTTTTTCCCGCACGCGCCTGTCCGGCGTGGCGGCACAGGAGATCCACCATGGCCGTGCTCGAACGCATCCAGGCCGAAGTCGACGCCCATCCCGTGGTGCTGTTCATGAAAGGCACGCCGCAGTTCCCGATGTGCGGGTTTTCCAGCCGCACCGTCGAGGTGCTCAAGGCCGCGGGCGCATCCGGCATCCACACCATCAACGTGCTGGAGGATCCCGAGATCCGCGCCAACCTGCCGCGCTTCTCGAACTGGCCGACGTTCCCGCAGCTGTTCATCCACGGCGAACTGATCGGCGGCTGCGACATCACCCTGGAACTGCACGAGAGCGGCGAGCTGGCGCGCATGATCGCGGAAGTGCAGTCGGCGTGAGCGCGCTGGCGTCCGTGCCCGACACCCGTCCGCTGGCGGGGCGGGTCGTCCTGGTGGTCGGGGCCCACGGCGGCCTTGGGCGCGCGCTGGCGCTGGCTTGCGCGCGGGCCGGCGCGACCCAGGTGCTGCTCGGGCGCAGCGCGCGCAAGCTCGAGCGCGTCGCCGACGCGGTCGAGCAGGCCGGCGGTGAGGCGCTGCTGTATCCGCTCGATCTCGAGGGCGCGTCGCCTGACGATTACGCCGAGCTCGCCGCCCGCATCGGCGAGCGCTTCGGCCGCCTCGACGGCCTGGTGCACTGCGCCGCCGATTTCCCCGGCCTGACTCCGCTCGAACACGCCGATCCGGCCGGATTCGCGCGCACCGTGCATGTCGGGCTGACCGCGCGCTGGTGGCTCAGCCAGGCCTGCCTGCCGCTGTTGCGTGCCTCCGATGCGGGCCGACTGGTGTTCCTGGCCGACCCTGCGCCAGCCGCGGCGCCGGCCTACTGGGGCGGCTATGGCATCGTGCAGCCGGCGATCGAGGCGCTCGCGGCGACGCTGCAGGCCGAAACGGCCACCTCCCCGCTGCGCGTGCACGTGCTGCGGCCCGGGCCGCTGCGTACGCCGCTGCGGGCGCGCGCCTATGCCGCGGACGGCGATCGCCTGGCACGCGATCCGGCCGCCGCCGCGGACGACTGCATCGCGCTGCTGGCGCCCGGCCCGGATCCGGCGGCCGCGCCGTGACCATCCTTTCCGCCGCCCTGCTGCTGTTCCTGATCCTCGACCCGCTGGGCAACATCCCGGTGTTCCTGAGCATGCTGCGGCGGCTCGAGCCCGCGCGGCAGCGCATCGTGCTCGCGCGCGAGCTGCTGATCGCGCTGGCGGTGCTGATGCTGTTCCTGTGGGCCGGCAAGTACGCGCTGGAAGTGATGCACCTGCGCCAGGAGTCGGTGTCGATCGCCGGCGGCATCGTGCTGTTCCTGATCGGGATCCGGATGATCTTCCCGCCGCCGGAAGGGCTGATGGGCGAGATTCCCGGGGGTGAGCCCTTCATCGTGCCGATGGCGATCCCGCTGGTGGCCGGGCCGTCGGGCATGGCCGCGGTGATGCTGATGGGCAGCCGCGAACCCGACCGCCTGCCGGACTGGAGCCTGGCCCTGTTCCTGGCCTGGGCGGCGACCGCGGCGATCCTGTTCTCCGCCACCTGGCTGTACCGCCTGCTCGGCGCCCGCGCGCTGACCGCGATCGAGCGCCTGATGGGCATGCTGCTGGTCGCGATCTCGGTCCAGATGCTGCTCGACGGGCTGGCCAGCTACTTCGGGCGCGGGACTGCCTGAATCCTGTTGCGCTGCAGCAACAACGACTTGGCGGCACTATCTCGATCCGCCATCAAATCCAGCCACGTCAAGCACTTCCGTGAATTTGACGGCTGTCTTTTTGCTGTCATCTGCAACCGTTAACGTGTTAACCTTAAGTTAACCGTTGTGCCCCCGTGCCCGCCACTCGCGCCGGACGGGGACCGCCCCGGATGGCGCGGTGCACCGGTTCCGCCACACACGACCACTGCCTCGAGGCCACCCACCATGACCCACCGCAACCGCGTCCGACTGTCCAAACTGTCGATCGGTCTGATCGCCGCGCTCGCCGCGGCACCCGTCTTCGCCCAGAGCACGTCCGCCGGCGTGGGCGGCCTCGTCACCGACAGCAGCGGGCAGCCGGTTCCCGGCGCCGAAGTCGTCATCACCCACGTCGAGTCGGGCACGGTCAGCCGCGCCACCACCGACGCCAGCGGTCGTTACAACGCCCGCGGCCTGCGCGTGGGCGGCCCGTACGAGATCACGGTGACCAAGCCGGGTGAGGGAACGCGCACCGAGGACAACGTCTTCCTCAACCTCAACCAGGTCAACACGGTGAACGCGGCGCTGGCGGGCGATGTGACGACCCTCGGCACGGTAACCGCGGTCGGCGTCGCCGGTTCGGAGATCTTCAGCTCCAACAAGATGGGCACCGGCAGCAACGTCGCCCGTTCCTCGATCGAGGCCCTTCCGTCCGCGGGACGCGACATCCAGGATTACATCCGCCTCGACCCGCGCATTTCCCAGACGAGCAAGGGCCGCGGCGAGATCTCGGCGGGAGGCCAGAACTCGCGCTTCAACGCGATCCGTGTCGACGGCGTGGCGTCGTCGGACACGTTCGGCCTCGAGTCCAACAACTCGCCCACCATGCGCCAGCCGGTCTCGATCGACGCGATCGAGGAAATCAACATCGCGCTGGCCGATTACGACACCACGATCGCCGCCGCCACCGGCGCGGTCATCAATGCGGTCACCCGCTCGGGCACGAACAACTTCTCCGGCAGCGCCTACTACACCATGCGCGACCAGGACTGGGTGCGCGACGACGACGGCGAGGCCTATGGCTCGCGGCCGGGCCCGTTCACCGGTTTCATCGACGAGGAGACCTACGGCGCCACCTTCGGCGGCCCGCTGATCAAGGATCGGCTGTTCTTCTTCGCCAACTACGAGAAGTTCACCCGGACCGCGCCGGGCGCGACGGTGAGTTCGGCGGCTTCGGCGATCGACACCACGGACATGAACGACGTGATCCGGATCGCCCGCGACGTGTGGGGCTTCGATGCCGGCACGTTCGAAGCGCCGGACAACCTCAAGTCCGACCTCGAGGAGTACGCGGTCAAGCTCGACTGGAACATCAACGACAACCACCGCGCATCGCTGCGCTACAGCAACGTCGAGCAGTCGGACGTGTTCCTCTACGGCTTCAGCAGCACGGCGCGTTCGCTCAGCACGAACTGGAGCGTGACCGACAAGACCATCGAGACCGTGACCGCGCAGCTGTTCAGCGACTGGACCGACAACCTCTCGACCGAGTTCAAGGTGTCGCAGCGCGACTATTCCGCGGTCCGCAATCCGTTCTCCAGGCTGCCGTCGATCGGGATCGGCTTCGGCCCGCCCAATCCGGCCACCGGCGCCCCCAGCAGTCCCTTCCTGAACTTCGGAACCGACAGCTTCAGCCACTACAACACGCTCGAGACCGAGACGCTCAACGTGTTCGGCGCGGCGACCTGGTATGCGGGTGACCACGAGATCAAGTTCGGCTTCGACTACGAGGACAACGAGATCTACAACCTCTTCGGGCAGTCGCAGTTCGGCAGCTACAACTTCGTCTGCGTGCTCGCCAGCGAGTGCGACAACTCGTTCGAGGCCGGGCGCTACTGGTCCTACAACCGCTTCGCTCCCCAGCCCGGCGCGCCTCTCGACAGCATCGCGGCCGCGTACGCGCAGGACAACCTCGGGCTGTTCGTGCAGGATCGCTGGGCGGTCAACTACAACCTGACCCTGATGGCGGGCCTGCGCGTCGACCGGATCGGCCTCGACAGCGCGCCGCCGAGCAACGCGCTGGTCCAGCGCGTCTACGGCTACGACAACGCCTACACGCCCGACGGCGAGAAGCTGTGGCAGCCGCGGTTCGGATTCAACTACACCTTCGACACCGATCGCCCGACCCAGCTGCGTGGCGGCCTCGGCCTGTTCCAGGGCGCTGCCGCCAACGTGTGGATCGGCAACTCGTTCGCGAATGCCGGCATCAACCTGGTCGAATACGCCGTCAACTTCAACCAGGCCGACGACCGCGCGGCGATGGACGAACTGCTGGCGCTGTATCCGTTCTCGCCTGACCCGGACGACCAGCCGGTCCGCGATCGCGGCTACAACCAGACCGTCAACCTGATGGAACCCGGCTTCAAGCAACCCTCGGTCTGGAAGGCCAACCTCGCGTTCGACCACGAGCTGCCGTGGTACGGCCTGGTCGCGTCCGCCGAACTGTTGGTCACGCGCGTCAACGACGCCCTCCACTACGAGCGCCTCGACCTCGGTGCGCCCACCGGCTTCAGCGCGCAGGACGGCCGCGAACTGTACTGGAGCAACCTGGCGACGGGTTCCGGCATCCGCGCCAACCAGAATGCGGAGATCAACGCCCTGCGTGCGGCCGGGCAGATGCCCGCAGGCTACGAGAGCGTGCTCGGGTGGGGCGGCGATGGCGTGATCCTGCTGCGCAACACCGACAAGGGCGGCTCGGAGCAGTTCACCGTGAGCCTCACCAAGCCGCTCGTGGACAACTGGTCGTGGATGTTCGGCTACACCTACACGAACTCCACCGAGGTCAGCCCGCTCACCAGCTCGCGAGCGATCTCGAACTGGAACGGCCGCATGATCCGCGATCCCAACGAGGAGATCGACGCCCGCTCCAACTACGAGATCCGCGACCGCTTCTCCGGTGCGCTCACCTGGCAGCGCGCGTTCTTCGGCGACTACAAGACCACCGCGTCGGTCTTCTACGAGGGGCGCAGCGGCAAGCCCTACAGCTGGGGCTTCTCGAACGACGCCAATGGCGACGGCTACGTCAACGACCTGTTCTACGTGCCGGAGGCTCCGGGCGACGTGATCTTCACCGGCGGCGCCGAGATGGAACAGGCGTTCTTCGACTGGCTCGAGGAGAATCCCGGCCTGCAGCGCTACGCCGGTGGCGTCGCGTCGCGCAACAGCGCGACCTCCAAGTGGGTCAACACCTTCGATGTCCGCTTCAGCCAGGAGCTGCCCGGCTTCTTCAGCGGCCACAAGTCGGAGATCTGGCTCGACGTGATCAACATCGGCAACCTCATCAACAAGGACTGGGGGCAGGTGTACGAGGTCGGCTTCCCGCTGCGGCGCAACGTGGCGCAGTTCCGCGGCATCGATGCGGAGACCGGCCGCTACA
Organism: Luteimonas rhizosphaericola; assembly: GCF_029888045.1. Lineage (GTDB taxonomy): Bacteria > Pseudomonadota > Gammaproteobacteria > Xanthomonadales > Xanthomonadaceae > Luteimonas > Luteimonas rhizosphaericola. The sequence continues at coordinate 635,763 of NZ_JARXRN010000028.1, forward strand.
TCTACAACTTCGTCAACGCGCCGGGCACGTCGGCGAACACGGTCGGCGGCGTGGACCTGTACGACAACCAGGACCAGACCAAGGGCGTGTCGCGCTGGCAGGTCCAGGTGGGGTTCCGCTACAAGTTCTGACCGCGGCTCCCGCAAGGGCAGTCAGGAACGGCCGGGGCGACCCGGCCGTTTCCGTTCGGGCGGCCGGCTGCGCTACAGTCGCCACCTGATCAGGAGGACGAATGTCACAGCAGGCAAGCGAGACGGCGGCGACGGCGCTGCCGGTGGTGAGTACCCGGATCTATCCGCGCGGCGCGCTGGACATCCTGTCGCGCGACGAGGTGGCGCGGCTCAAGGATGCGTCCGCCGGCGGCATGCACGACCTGCTGCGGCGCTGCGCGCTGGCGGTGCTGACCAGCGGCAGCGCGTCGGACGACCCGCGCGCGGCGCAGGAGCTGTATCCCTCGTTCGACATCCAGGTACTGCAGCAGGACCGCGGTGTCCGCATCGAACTGATCAACGCGCCGGCGATGGCGTTCGTCGACGGCGCGATCATCCGCGGCGTGGCCGAGCTGCTGTTCGCGGTGGTGCGCGACCTCGCGTACACGGCGATCGAACTCGGGCCCCAGTACGCCGAGGACCTCGAGTCCTCCGCCGGACTCACCGACGCGGTGTTCGGCCTGCTGCGCAACGCGCGCATCCTGCACCCGATCGAACCGAACCTGGTGGTGTGCTGGGGCGGCCATTCGATCGGGCGCGAGGAATACCAGTACACCAAGGACGTGGGCTACGAACTCGGCCTGCGCGGGCACGACATCTGCACCGGCTGCGGCCCGGGCGCGATGAAGGGGCCGATGAAGGGCGCCACCATTGCCCACGCCAAGCAGCGCAAGCGTCGCACGCGCTACATCGGCATTACCGAACCGGGCATCATCGCGGCCGAGTCGCCGAACCCGATCGTCAACCACCTGGTGATCATGCCGGACATCGAGAAGCGCCTGGAGGCGTTCGTCCGACTCGGCCACGGCATCATCGTGTTCCCGGGCGGCGTGGGCACGGCGGAGGAGATCCTGTATCTGCTCGGCATCCTGCTGCGCGAGGAAAACGCCCAGCTGCCGTTCCCCTTCATCCTGACCGGCCCCACGGCAGCGGCGCCTTATTTCGAACGGATCGACCAGTTCATCCGCCTGACCCTCGGCGAGGCCGCGGCGGCGCGCTACGAGATCATCGTCGCCGACCCGGAGAAGGTGGCCAAGCGCATGACCGCGGGCATCCGCAAGGTGCGCGAGCACCGCATCGCGCAGAAGGATTCGTTCTATTTCAACTGGGGCGTGGACATCCCGCTGCCCTACCAGCAGCCGTTCGTGCCCACCCACGAGGCCATGGCCGCGCTCGACCTGCGCCACGGGCGCCGGCCGCAGGACCTCGCCGCCGACCTGCGCCGCGCGTTCTCCGGCATCGTCGCCGGCAACGTGAAGGAAGACGGCATGCGCCGCGTCGAGGAATTCGGCCCGTTCCAGATCCGCGGCGACCAGGACATCATGCAGGCCCTGGACGCCCTGCTGCGCGCCTTCGTGGAGCAGCGCCGGATGAAGATCTCGGGCGAATACCGGCCCTGTTACCGGGTCATCGCCTGAGGCACCGGCTGCCGTCAGCGCAGCGGCAGGGTGAGCGTGGCGACGTGTTCACCGTCGGCGACCGAAGTCGCCACGCCCCCTTCGCCATGCGTGAACAGCTGGAGGCGCGATCGCACCGCATTGAGCCCGATGCCGTGGCCCGCCGACGCCGCGGCCCCGGCGACGACCGGGTTGCGGACTTCGATCACCACCGTGTCCGGTGACCTGCGCAGCAGAATCGAGACAGTGCCTCCCGCGCGTGCGGGCTCGATCCCGTGCTTGATCGCGTTCTCCACCAGCGGCTGGATCGACAGCGGCGGGATGTCGATCTCGTCCAGGCGGGGATCGTCGTCCGGCACGTTCCAGAGCACCTGCAACCGGTCGCCGAAACGCAGGCGCTCGATCTCGAGGTAGCGTCGCGTCAGGGACAGTTCCTCGGCCAGCGACACCCGCTCACGCCCCAAAATGGCCGCACGGAACAGGTCGGACAGGTCCAGCAGAAGCCGCTCGGTCGCTTCGGGGCGCGCATGTACCAACGCGATTCCCGTATTGAGCGCGTTGAACAGGAAATGCGGGCGGATGCGCGCCTGCAGCGCATCCACCTCCGCCTGCTTGGCGCGGACCGCGAGCTGGCGGGCGCGCCACTGCGCCTGGAAGGCCGCGAACGCCAGCACGCCCACGGTCAGCGCCATCAGCGTCGCCTGCAGCGTGAACACGCCCCAGCCTCCGGTCGGAACCAACCCCAGCTGCGGCAGGAACAGGCGCGCCAGCCCGGCGACCAGCCAGGTACTGAGCAGCAACGCCGCCAGGCCGCTCTGCGCGATGACCGGCGGCGAAGCGCGATCGAGCCAGCGCTTGCCCAGGTAGAGCAGGCACAGCGAGATGATGAAGACCCACTGGATGGCGAACGAGGCCATCCCGAAATAGGGCAGGCGGGCTGCCTGGATGCCTGGCGCCAGGGCGAGCACGGCCGCCAGCGCCTCCCCGGCCAGCACGATCCACAGCAGGGTCCGGGGCTGCCACAGCAGGTCGAGCGGGCGCGGATCGCCGGGGCGGGTGGACATGCGGCGCGGGCCTCGGGGCGTGATGGCGTTCCGGTTTCGGAACGGGATCGACCCGGAGTGTAGCCATCCGGGGCTCCACTTGCGCCGTTCGTCCCCCAGTGCTTGGAGCAGGCTCGGGCAGCCGGCTAGGGTGTCTAGGCAACTGGGGAGTGGTATGCCGATGATCCGTCCAACGCGTCCGCACGCGCCCGCGAGGGCTACCCGTCCGGGCGGCTTCACCCTGATCGAACTGATGGTCACCGTGGCCGTGATCGGCATCCTCGCCGTCGTGGGTGTGCCGGCGATGGCGGGGCTGGTCAACGCCAACCGCATCACCGCAGCCAACGAGAACCTGACCGCCGCGCTGCAGCTGGCGCGGGCGGAGGCGATACGGCGGAGCGCCAGCGTGACCGTCTGCGCGAGCACGAACGGTACCACCTGCGTCAACCAGGCCAACTGGAACCGCTGGATCGTGATTGGCCGCGACAACGCGGCATCCGCTGCCGGCCCGGAAGTGATCGATGTCATGCGTGACGAGACGATGCCCGGCAACATGCAGCTGAGTGGGCCGGCCGCCGGGATCCGGTTCCGGCCCTCGGGGCTGATTGATGCGGAGCAGACGCTGACCGTCTGCCTGCCGACCGACCACCCGTCCCAGAACCAGCGCGTCGTCACCGTCATGCTGGGCGGCGGGGTGCGTACAACCAAGAACAACGGTGGAGGAAGTTGTCCGTGATGTCCAATTCTGCAAGGCAGTGGCGCGCGTCGGCAGGCCGGCGCCTCGCGGCCCGCCGCGGCATGCGCGGCCTGAGCCTGATCGAGATCCTGGTCTCGGTCGTGATCCTCGGCATCGGCTTGCTCGGCGTGGCCGCGATGCAGTCGCTGGCCCTGCGCGGCGGCCAGAGCTCGCTCGAGGCCAGCCAGGTTGTGATGCAGAGCAATGCCATCATCGAGGCGATGCGCGCGAATCGCGCCAATGCAGGCGCCTACAACACGGGCGGGGCATGGGTCTGCGCCGCCGGTGCAGGTGGCACGCTGGCGCAGAACGATATGGTGAACTGGATCACCACGCTTAAAGAGAACGTCAGCGGGACGGTTAATGCAGCTGCCGACGTGACCACGTGCGGGCAGATCGCCGGTTGCCCGGATGCGTGCGTGGTCAGCGTGCGCTGGGATGACTCCCGCGCTGGCGGCGACAACGATCGAACGTTCACGACCCGGACCCGCATATGAGCACGCACACCCTGCGCAGGCGTCGTACCGCACGGGCGATGGGCGGCTTCGGCCTGACCGAGCTAATGATCGCGATGGTCTTGGGGCTGATCGTGATCGGCGCCGCGTTCGCAATCTTCCAGAGCAGCCAGACCACGTTCCGCTCGAATGAAGGATTGAACCGCATCCAGGAGACCGCGCGTGCCGCGTTCGAACTGATGTCCCGCGACATCCGCGCCGCAGGCGGTTCCGCCTGCTCCAATTTCTCCGTCGTCGAGGGCGCCGGGGCGTTCACGGAGCAGTTCCGCAACAACGCGGTCAGTGGAAACGCGAACTCGCTGCGGGTGGTGTCGGGTGACGATACCGCCTATCGGGTGACCAACTCGACCGTTAATTCGGTGACGTTGCACGCCGATGATGTGGATGACGCGACTGACGTGTTCCGGGTCAACGATATCCTGATCCTGTGCAACGCGCGCAAGACACACGTGGTGCAGGCGACCGCCGTGGGCACCAATACGGTGACGTTTGCCGCATTGCCGGGCGGTTACGTGCCCACCGCCGACCAGTACGCGCCGCCGGCGGCTGTCGTGCTCGCACGCTATCGCGACGTGAACTGGTCCGTGGGGGCGAATCCGCGCGGCGGCAGTTCGCTCTGGGTCAGCAGGAATGGTGGGGCCGCCGAAGAGGTGGCGGAAGGTGTGCAGAACATCGCCTTCACTTATCTGCGAGAGGGCGCCACGAATTATGTCGCTGCACCGGCAGACTGGCGGGACGTGGTCGCTGTGCGCATCACCATGACGCTCCAGGGCGCGGATGGAGAGGGCAATGCCCTGACCCGAACCGTGTCGAACGTGGTCAGCATGAGGGGGCGGACGCTGTGATGTTGCGCGCATATCAACCCGGCCCTGTCGCGCGCCATCGCGAACGCGGCATCTCCTTAGTGGTGGTCCTGATCCTGCTGGTGGCGGTGTCGGTGCTTGGCATCGCCGTGCTGCGCAGTTCGGCCATGCAGGAGCGCATGAGCGCCAACCTGCGGGACCGCAACCTGGCGGTGCAGACCACCGAGGCTACTCTGCGTTTCGCACAGGAACGACTGGCCGCGGGAGCTTGGGATACCGCCTTGCCGGACGCCACGAGCTGTAACAATCTCAGCATCTGTCCCACAGGCTCGGCACCCCGCTGGCGGGCCATGCCTGCCGGCAGCTACGACGCGCAGATTCCCGACCCGCCGGAGTACTGGATCGAGTATCTCGGCCAAGGTCCCGCGCGCAAAGGGAGCTGTGACCAACTCCCCCCCACGCTCGACTGCTTCAGCCCGATGTATCGAGTCACCGCGCGCACACGTAGCGTTGGACGCGCGGACGTGGTCATGCAAGCCAACATCATCAGCCGCATCCCGGAACCGGGGACCTGACCTATGAACAACCGCAAACCCATCCAGCGCCCAGCGGTGCGGCCGGTGCCTCGTCGCCATCCGTGGAGGGCGGCGGCAGCGGCATTCTGCGCGACGATGCTGGCCTGGCCTGCCGCCGCCAACTTCGACGTCCCGAACGACCCGTTGACCACGGGCTCGCGCGTGCCTCCGAACATCATGTTCATCCTCGACAACTCGGGGTCGATGGCATTGATCTCGATGCCAACGTTACCGGAGGATTTCGATGTCCAGCCCATCGGTTATTCCGGAACGGGGACGGGCGCCAGCCGCACCGGTCTCCGGGATGATCCGCACGACCGTTCCTACTTGAATAACGGCGTGTACTACAACCCAGCGGTGACCTACCAGCCTTGGATGACCGCCGACGGCGTGACTCGGATGACTGGGGGCACGAGCGTTAGTGCCGCCTACTCCAACTGGAACCTGGCGTCGGGCTCGACGATCGATCTGCGCGGTAGCACGGAGTCGGTCTTCTATGTGCCGCATGCCGGCGTACAGGCTTCCACATCTCCCAGCCCGACTGACTACGACCGCTACAGCATCAATTCGGCCGGCGAGGTAGTACGAAGTGTGTATAGCAGGCCCACGGCCAACCCGGGGCTGCCCGCAGGGCCCTATTCGTCCAGTAACGGTAACGTGGTCGCTACGGTCAACATTACTGTTCCGACAGGAACCGAGATCCTTCAGGTTTTCACGACCGGAGGAAACAGTCGCGTACGATTGGATCTCTACCGCAACGGCAATGTCGAGTGCACATCCCAGAATGGCAATGGTGGTGAGTCCTGCTCTGTTTCCGATCCGGCATCCGGAACGTGGCAGGCCACCCTGCGCCGTGACGGAAGCGGTGGAAACGCCAATTTCACCGGCGTGAGGATCGATGCGCAAGTCGATGTCCCCACGCCCGCCGTACCAAATGCGTCGCGGACCCAAGCCCAGGAGCTGGCCAACTTCGCCACGTGGTATTCGTATTTCCGCACCCGCTTCAAGACCGCGAAGGCCGGCGCTTCCGAAGCGTTCTCGGGCTTGAGCAACGAACTGCGGGTCGGTTATACGCCGATCAATGGCCGCTCGTCCCACCTGAGCGCGACGGGTACTCAAGCCATCATTCCGGTTAACAGCAACAACGGCCTGTTCGAGTCGAACAATCGGACCAACTGGTTCACGAGCATGCAGTCGGAAGTCGTCAGTGCCGGTTCTACACCGTTGCGTACGACACTCAAGGCCGTGGGTGACTATTACACACGCTCGGACACCAACGGACCGTGGGGACCTGGCGCGCTTGCGAGCCAGCTCTCGTGTCGACAGAGCTTCTCGATCCTCACCACGGACGGTTACTGGAACGACAGCAATCCGAGCGGCATAGGTGACTCGGATGGTGACGGGAATGGCCCCACGCTGGGTGACGTCGCCGACTTCTATTACAAGAACGATCTGCGCGACAACCTTTCTAACAATGTGCCGACCTCCAACGCCGATCCGGCCAATTGGCAGCACATGGTGACATTCGGGCTGTCGATCGGTCTGCGCGGCAATATGCAGATCACCAACCCCCCTCCCGCGTCGAATTCCCCGCTCTGGACTAATCCGATGGACGGCGAAGACGCCGATCGCATTGACGATCTCTGGCACGCGGCGGTCAACTCTAAGGGCCGCTTCGTGGCGGCGAGTGACCCCCAGGCTTTCTCGCAGGGACTGCAATCGGCACTCGCCGCCATCGTCGAGCGGACGGGTTCGTTCTCGAACGTGGCGGCGAACTCGACCACGCTCGATGCCGGGTCCCGCGTCTACCAGGCCAATTACGTATCAAGCGTATGGACAGGCGAACTTCGTTCGCAACCAGTGACTGTGGCGGGCGGCGTTCAGGCTGTGGATTGTTCGGGAGCCGCGCAGCCCAGCGTCGGCTGGTGCGCCTCCAAGGGCATCCCGACCACCGGCCGTAACGTGTTCACCTCGGATGGTCGTTATCACAACGACGGATCTGGTACGCCTGCGCTGGACGCCACCACGGCCAACCAGCCTGCGCGCGCGTTCCCAGACCAGGCCACGAGCGGCCAGCTGAGTAGCCTGACCAGACCGGGCGTGACCGGAGCGAACAACGCCGCCTACATCGCGGGCGCGCGTACGCTTGAAGAAAGCCAGACCAACGGTTATCTGCGCAATCGCAACCACCTGCTCGGTGACATCATCGGTTCGTCGCCCGCTTATGTGCCGGGGACGGGTGGTTCCGCCGGAACGGTCTATATCGGTGCCAACGACGGCATGCTCCATGCGTTCGACGCCGCCAATGGCAACGAACTGTTCGCCTACATTCCCGGCATCATCAACTGGCATAACCTCGCCTCGCTGAGCCGCCCCGACTACGGCCATCGCTACTTCGTCGATGGCCCGATCGTGGTGTCCTCGCGCCAGCAGACGCCGAACCAGAACATCCTCGTCGGGGCGCTCGGCAAGGGCGGGAAGGGGTTGTTCGCATTGGATGTGACCAATCCTTCCACTTTCGGAACGGGAAACAACGTCAAGTGGGAGCGAGCCGAAACGCCGCTCGGGAATATGGGGCTCGTGCAAGGACGTCCGTTGCTGGCCACCGTGCCCGATACTGGCACCGGCACAAATGCCGTTGTCCTCGGCAATGGCGTGAACAGCACCAACGGTCGCGCCGCGCTCATCGTGCTTAACCTGGACACCGGGGCCGTCATTCGCGAGATCGCCGTGGGAACCGCCGGCGTGCCCAATGGGCTGTCTGCACCGACGGGTGTCCTGGGCGCTGACGGAAGGACTCTCAGCTACGTTTATGCCGGCGACATGCTGGGTAACGTCTGGAAGTTCGATCTCACAAACACCAATGCGGCTTCGTGGACGGCGACGCGCCTGTTCACGGCAACCAATGCGGCCAACCAGGCGCAGCCGATCAGCGGAGCGGTGACGGTTGCGACGCATCCGCGCAGCAACCAGCGCTGGGTGTTCTTCGGCACTGGCCGCTACCTGACGACGGCCGACGTCGCCAGCACAGCCGTCCAGAGCATGTACGGATTCGTAGACGACGGTACCGCGATCGTCCGGAGTGGAACGGGCGCCAACCTGACCCAACGCACGATCCAGGTCACCAACCAGACCAGCAACGGCTTCCCGGTGCGTGGCTTCGAAGTGAGTACGCCCTTGCCGCCAGATTCGAAAGGCTGGTACATCGATCTGCCAGCCAGCGGCGAGAGGATTGTGCAGGACGCGCAGGTCGTGTCCACCTTCCTGATCACCGCCAGCGTCATCCCGAGCGGCGATGCCTGCGAATCAGGAGGCAGCGGCTTCATCAATGCGCTGGACGCGTTTACCGGAACCAGCGCCGGCGGCTCCTATTTCAATCTTGACGGCAATGGCGGTACCAACGAGGTGGTTGGAACGCCGGCAAGGCCGGTTGGTTCGGTGAACGTCGGAGGCGGAATGCCGACGCTGCCCAACCTGCTTCGCGGCCGCTTCGTGGTCGGGGGTTCGGGCGGTTCCGATGTGCGCGGGACACAGACCCTGGCACCCCGCTGGGATCGGGCGTCGTGGCGTGAGATCAGGGGAGAGTGATGGGCATGTACAGACACGCCGCGCGTCGTGGTGCTTCGGGATTCAGCCTGGTGGAGCTGATGGTGACGGTCGCGATCATCGGCATCCTGGCCTCGATCGCGCTGCCGAGCTACAACGAACACGTGAGAAAGGGGCGTCGCGCCGGGGGCGCAGCCTGTGCGGCAACGATGGCGCAGGGAATGGAGCGGCATTACACGGCAGCGTTGACCTACGCGACGGCACCCAACGCGGACACGCTCGACAATCGCTGCGATCCCGATGCGCTGCGGTTCTACAGCATGCGCGTCGAACAGCTTGCTGCGAAGACATACCGCATTACCGCCACACCGAGAGACAGGCAAGTTGGAGACTCGTGTGGGACGCTCAGCATCGACCATACGGGGGCCAAGCAGCCGGCCACAGCGGGATGCTGGTGAAACCGGGAGGGCGTTGATTTCCATTCGCTGAAAACGCACGAGGCCCGCATCGCTGCGGGCCTCGTGGTATCCGGAATCTGGCGCCCGAAGTTGGACTCGAACCAACGACCCCCTGATTAACAGTCAAGTGCTCTAACCGGCTGAGCTATTCGGGCGGGCAGGAGATTGTAGTCGGCGGTCGGGAGCCGGGCAACCCGGGGTTCGGGGCGACGGCGACACGTCGGGCGCAGCGGGACAGCGGCCAAGGCGGTCTGCTTGCGTTGGGGGCGTTTGGGCGACGGGACGGCCCCTGCGTGCCCCTCAGCCCGGGCACGCCCCCGGAGCCGCGGGCCTGAACGTCCGCGGCCGGCCGGCATTGTTCACGATCACCGCGCCCAGCAGGCTGCCGGCGTCGTTGCAGACCGAGACGGTGAGGTTCGTGCCTGCGCTGCGGCCATCGGGCAGGTAGCGCAGTTGCGTGCGCCCCACCGTGCCGACAAGCCGGAGGGTCGGGCTCATCGGCCGGGTCTCGACCCGCAGGATCTCGTCGTCGGCGTCCGGCGCGCGGTTGCCGTCGCGGTCCAGGAACACCATCCAGCCCCCGCTCCAGTCGGTGGAGCCGTCGCAGGCGACACCATCGCGTGAAGGACACAGGATGGCGGGCTGGCGATAGGTGATGGCCGACATCCGGGCCAGCTGCATCTGGGTCGCCAGCGCGCCCATGGCGGCGCCCGCGCGCTGCCGCTCCAGCACTTCTCCCATGACCGGCGCGGCAACCGCCGCACACACGGCCAGGATCGCGACCGTCAACGTCATCTCGATCAGGGTGAAACCGCGCACCTTCGTGCCCATCCCGACGCCCTCCGTGGCAGTGGACCGACAGCATGGGCCCCGGCTCCTGCCGGGACGATCAGTCACCCCCGTCCCCCGGGGTAGGAAAATCCCCAATCCGTCCCCATCACGGGGGCTCGATACACTGGTTCGCCCGCTCCCCGGTCCCCCATGACGAATCCCCTGCATCCCGCCGCATTCCAGCTCGTCTCGCCGTACCAGCCGGCCGGCGACCAGCCGGCGGCGATCGAGAAACTCGTGGAAGGCTTCGAGAGCGGGCTGGCGCGGCAGACGCTGCTGGGCGTCACCGGCTCGGGCAAGACCTACACCATCGCCAACGTCATCCAGCAGGTGCAGAAGCCCACCCTGGTGATGGCCCCGAACAAGACCCTGGCCGCGCAGCTGTACGGCGAGTTCAAGTCGTTCTTCCCGCACAACGCGGTGGAGTACTTCGTCAGCTATTACGACTACTACCAGCCCGAGGCCTACGTGCCCTCGTCGGATACGTTCATCGAGAAGGACAGCTCGGTCAACGAGCACATCGAGCAGATGCGGCTGTCGGCGACCAAGGCGCTGCTGGAGCGGCGCGACGCGATCATCGTGTGCACCGTGTCGGCGATCTACGGCCTGGGCGATCCGAACGAGTACTTCCGGATGGTGCTGCACATGGTGCGCGGCGAGCGCATCGACCAGCGCGAGCTGATCCGCCGCCTGACGGAGATGCAGTACGCCCGCAACGACACCGAGCTGCGGCGCGGCACCTACCGCGTGCGCGGCGAGGTGGTCGACGTGCACCCGGCCGAGTCGGACGACGAAGCGCTGCGGATCGAGCTGTTCGACGGCGAGATCGAGAAGCTGACCCAGTTCGACCCGCTCACCGGCGAGACCCGCCGGTCGCTGGCGCGCTACACCATCTACCCTAAGTCGCACTACGTCACCACCCGGCGCACCACGCTCGAGGCGGTCGAGGCGATCAAGCTCGAGCTGCCGCAGCGGCTCGAGCAGTTCTACGCCCAGAACAAGCTGGTCGAGGCGCAGCGGCTGCAGCAGCGCACCCAGTTCGACCTGGAGATGATGGCCGAGGTGGGCTTCTGCAACGGCATCGAGAACTACTCCCGCCACCTCACCGGCCGCATGCCGGGCGAGGCGCCGCCGTGCCTGTTCGACTACCTGCCGCCCGACGCACTGCTGGTGGTCGACGAATCGCACGTGACCGTGCCGCAGGTGGGCGCGATGTACAAGGGCGACCGCTCGCGCAAGGAGACGCTGGTGGAGTTCGGCTTCCGGCTGCCCTCGGCGCTGGACAACCGCCCGCTGCGCTTCGAGGAATGGGAGCTGCGTTCGCCGCGCACCATCTTCGTGTCCGCCACACCGGGCAAGTACGAGATCGAGAAGTCGGAGGGGCAGGTGGTCGAGCTGGTGGTGCGGCCGACCGGCCTGATCGATCCGGAAGTCGAGATCCGCCCGGTCGCGACGCAGGTCGACGACGTGCTGGGCGAGATCCACCAGCGCGTCGCGATGGGCGACCGCGTGCTGATCACCACGCTCACCAAGCGCATGGCCGAGAACCTCACCGAGTACCTCGGCGAGCACGACGTGCGCGTGCGCTACCTGCATTCGGACGTGGACACGGTCGAGCGGGTGGAGATCATCCGCGACCTGCGCCTGGGCAAGTTCGACGTGCTGGTGGGCATCAACCTGCTGCGCGAGGGCCTGGACATGCCTGAGGTGTCGCTGGTGGCGATCCTCGACGCCGACAAGGAAGGCTTCCTGCGCTCCACCGGCTCGCTGATCCAGACCATCGGCCGCGCCGCCCGCAACCTGCGCGGCAAGGCGATCCTCTACGCGGACCGGGTCACCGATTCGATGCAGCGCGCGCTGGACGAGACCGACCGGCGCCGGCAGAAGCAGGTGGAGTACAACACCGAGCACGGGATCACGCCGCAGTCGGTGGTGCGGGCGGTCATGGACATCATGGAGGGCGCGCGCGACGAGCCGGCCGCGGCGCGCGCGGCGGCCCGCGGCAAGCGCGTGGCCGACCCGGCCGAGGACTACGCCGCGCTGGACCCGGCCAAGCTCGCCTCCCGCCTCAAGGCCCTCGAGCAGCAGATGTACCAGCACGCGCGCGACCTGGAGTTCGAGGACGCGGCCCGGGTGCGCGACGAGATCCGCAAGATCAAGGAAGCCACGCTGGCGGGCTGAACGGGGGGGCGGAGGATGGCAAGCCCGGTCGGGTTCGGCTAGAATTCGCCTCCCGCCGTACCCTGGCGGGTCCCTCCTTGGCCCCAACGCGGGTGGGAGCGGAGAGCAGACCATCGGGCCTGGCCCGGTCTTGCTCCACGTTACGGGCGGTTAGCTCAGCGGTAGAGCACTACCTTGACATGGTAGGGGTCACAGGTTCGAACCCTGTACCGCCCACCAGACCCGGCCACACGGCTTCGGCGTCTGGATCGAAACCCGCCGACTGGCGGGTTTTTCGTTTCCGGGGGGGCGACATTGCGCCGCTAGGTGCTTGCGCTCGAGGCTGGGCTCACCTCGCGATCGGTCCGGAGGGTTCGTTCCATCGACACGGCCCGGAGTCGATCCAGTTTGAAGCACCGTCCTCGACAATGCTCAGCCGTGCCCGCCGGCGCCGGCCGGGGATCGAGGCAAGCAAGACAGGACGGCCTTGCGCGCGAATCAGGGCAGGATGCCCCGACCGAGCGGAGAGCGATCCCCCCGCCGACGGGACGCGGCGTCGACCCGGAGACGCGAGCGGGATGGCCCAGGCGCCTTGATCGTCTCCCCTGCACGGGAGAAAGCCAAAAAAAATGCCCCGGCCGGGGGAGAGCCGGCCGGGGCTGCAGGGGCGCGGAGGCGCCGTCTGGATCAGAAGCGGTAGTTCACGCCCAGCAGCCAGGTGCGGCCCCACTCGATGTGCTCGAGCGGACGGTCGCGGGTGCCGGCATAGGTGCGGTAGGACTCGTCGGTGATGTTGCTCGCCTGCAGCAGCACGCTCAGCCCGCCCAGGCCGGTCTCGTCGCCGAACGCGTAGCTGATCTGCGCGTCGGTGATGTTCTCGCCCACCACGTAGCGCAGGGTGCGGTCGCCGTCGAAGTTGCCGATCTCGCCGATGAAGTCCGACCGCCGGCGCTGGCTCACGCGCGCCTCGAAGCCGCCACGCTCGTAGTAGGCGGTGAGGTTGTACACGCGCTTGGACAGGCCGGGCAGCATCACGTTCTCGCTGCCCACGCTGCTCTGGGCGTTCGGCGGCGGCGGGATGGTGATGTCGCTGTCGTTGAAGCTGGCGCTGGCCACGATGCCGAAGCCGGTCAGCGCCGGCGTGAACAGGTCGAGCGGCAGGGACGCGGTCAGTTCCAGGCCGCGCAGCGAACCGCCTTCACCGTTGTAGGGCGCGGTGAAGCGGCCGGTGGTCTGGGTCGGCGGCTCGTTCGGGCCGGGCACGTAGTCGACCAGCAGGTCGCTGAAGTCGTAGCCGTCGCGCGCCTCGGTGTAGATGTAGGTGCGCAGGTCCTTGTAGTAGAACGCCGCCGACACGTACGCGCGCTGGCCGAAGTACTTCTCGTACGACAGGTCGAACGCATAGGCCCGCCAGGGATCGAGCTCGGGATTGCCGCCCGACCCGCCGGGCTCGCCGGTCGCCGTGTTGACGCCGAACTCGAGCGAGGCGCGCAGCTCGTCCACGCGTGGCCGCGCGATCTGCTCGGCCAGGGCCACGCGCAGGGTCTGGTCGGACGTGAGCGAGAACGCCAGGTTCATGCTCGGCAGCACTTCCGTGTACGACTTGCCACGGGTGATCGGCTGCACGTTCTGGCCTTCGGGCAGGGTGGCGTCCCAGTAGCGGGAGGTGGACGACTGGTCCACGCGCTGCACCTGCACGCCGACGTTGCCGCGCACCGGCACGCTGCCCCACTGGGTGTCGAGGTTGGCGCGCGCGTAGCCGGTGGCGATTTCCTCATCCACCCGCCACGCCTTCGGGATCAGGTAGGAGAGGTTGTCGACCGGGATGAAGCTCATGTAGCGCGCGACCGCCTCGGGCACGTTCCAGGACGGGATCATGCCCACGCCGGCGAAGCCGAGGTCGACCAGGCCGTACTGCAGGTCGTCGGCGATCGGCGTGTCGCCCTGCGCGCCGAGGTTGATGTTGCCTTCGGGCTGCCACTTGCTCTTCTTGCGGTCGGCGTAGTTCAGACCCAGGTCGAAGTCGATCAGCCACGCCGCGGCTTCCGGCGCCGGGATCGAGGCGTCGACCCGGAATGCGCGCAGCTCGTCCTCCACCCGCGGCGTCTTGCCGTAGCCGGAACCGTAGATGGTGTTGGTGAGGTAGAGCGAGCCGGGATCCGAGTAGTCGCGGTTGGGAACCAGCTGCGAGAAGTCGTCGCTGCGGAACTCGAGCGCGACCGAGTCCAACTGCGGGGCCGGCAGCAGCTGGGTGTTGTTCTCGAGCACGATCTCGTCGCGCTCGGTCTTCGAGTAGCTCACGTCGGTGTTGAGCTCGACCGCGCCCAGGTTGAAGGCGTTGTTCCAGCCGAAGGCGTTGATCTCGTCCTCGCGCTGGTTGTACATGCCGCGCACCAGCGGATAGACGTTGTTGGCGACGCCGCCGGTGAACGTGCCGTCGGCGTTGATCACGGGGTTGGTGACTTCCAGGCGCCCGTAGCCGCCGTTGTAGTCGCCGATGTGGACCTCGAACTGGTTCGCGGTGCTGACCTGGTCGGCCTGCGAGTGGAACAGGTCGAGGGTGCTGGTCCAGACGTTGGACGGCCGGAACTGCAGCGTCATCATCACGCCGTCGCGTTCGGTGTTGCCGGTGCGACGCAGCGCCTTGATGCCGTCGGAGTAGAACGTGCCGGCCGGCACGCCGGGGCGCCAGCCGTCGCCGATGGCCTGCCACGGCTCGTACAGGCCCACCTGGTTCTCCTGGATCGGCGTGTTCGAGTGCGAATAGCCGATGGAGAAGCCGAAGCGGCGGTCCTCGGACCGGGTGATGTAGCTGGCGTTGATGCGCTCGCCATAGCCGGACGCATCGGCCGCGTTGCCGAGCGAATTGTGCTGGCCGCGCACGCTGACCACGCCGGTCGGCTCGTCGAAGCTCAGCGGGCGCACCGTCTGCATGTCCAGGGTGCCGGTCAGGCCCTGGCCCACCAGTCCGGCGTCGGGCGTCTTGTACACGGTGACGCCGCTGATCAGCTCCGAGGGGTACTGGTCGAACTCGACGCTGCGGTTGTCGCCCGTGCTCACCATCTCGCGGCCGTTGAGCAGGGTGGTCGAGAAGTCCGGCGACAGGCCGCGCACGCTGATCACCTGCGCACGTCCGGCCACGCGCTGCGCGGACAGGCCCGGCAGGCGCGCGAGCGATTCGGCGATGCTGACGTCGGGCAGCTTGCCGATGTCCTCCGACGAGATCGCCTCGACGATCGAGGTGGATTCGCGCTTGACCGAGATCGCGCTCTCGATGCCGCGACGGATGCCGCGCACGACGATCGTGTCGAGTTCGGCGGCCTCGGCCTGCGGCGTTTCGGCCGTGTCGCCGGTTTGCGCGTCCTGCGCATCGGCCTGTGCGGCGGCCAACGTGATGGCGGATGCGAGCGCGAGGCTCAGCAGGTTGCGCTGTGGATTCAACATGTCCCCTCCCGAAGGATCAGTCGACGTCTGTGGTGTACCCCGGCGCGTGCGGACGCGTTCGCAAGCGCGGTATCCATGGCTGGATTCGATGGTAGGCGTGCAGCGGACGCGGTGCGCCACGCTGCATACGTATTCATGCGGTTGCGGGCTGCGGTTCCGTCACCGCGGCGAGCTGTGCGTACCAGGCGCCGTGCGCGGGCAGTGCGAGTCGGCCGGAATCGAAGTGGGCCTGGGCCAGGCCGTGCCCCGCGAGCGATGCCGGCGCATGTGCCCACGATGGCAGCGTCATCGACACCGGCGCGTCGCCGAGGTTCAGCACGACCAGCACGCGCTGTTCGTGGGTCTCGCGCACGAAGGCGAGGACCGGTTCGGGCGCATCGATGAAGCGGATGGCGCCCTGCCTCAGGGCAGGCTGGGTGCTGCGCCAGCGCAGGAAGGCGCGCACGCCGTTGAGCGTCGAGGCCGGGTCGGTCTCCTGCGCGCGCACGTTGATGCCCAGGTGTTCGGCGGGGACCGGCAGCCACGGCTCGCCGTCGCTGAAGCCGCCGTTCGTGTCGCCGGTCCACGGCATCGGGGTGCGGCAGCCGTCGCGCCCCTTGAAATTGGGCCAGAACGCGATGCCGTACGGATCGCGCAGCGCCTCGAACGGCACGTCGGCCTCGGGCAGGCCCAGTTCCTCGCCCTGGTACAGGCATACCGACCCGCGCAGCGAGCACACCAGCGCCACCAGCAGTTTCGCCAGCGCCGGCGTGGCTCCCGTGCCGCCCCAGCGTGTCACCGCCCGGCGCACGTCGTGGTTGGAGATGGCCCAGCACGGCCAGCCCTCGGTCATGGTCGATTCGAGCCGCTCGACGGTGTGGCGGATGTAGCCGGCGCTGAAATCGTCGGTCAGCAGTTCGAAGCTGTAGCCCATGTGCAGCCGAGCGGGCGTCACGTACTCGGCGGTGGTCGCCAGCGAATCCTCCGAGGAGATCTCGCCGAGCGTCGTGGCCCCGGGATAGCGGTCGAGCAGGGCGCGCAGCGACTCGAGGAACGGCAGGTTCTCCGGCTGCGTGTTGTTGTAGTGGTGGTACTGGTAGGCGTAGGGGTTGTCGGTGCTGAAGCCGCGCCCGGTGCGCAGCGCCGCCGGCTTGGGCGGGTTGTCGCGCAGCTGGCGGTCGTGGAAGCAGAAGTTGATCGCGTCCAGGCGCAGGCCGTCGACACCGCGATCGAGCCAGAACTGCACGTTCTCCAGCGTCGCCCGCTGCACCTCCGGGTTGTGGAAGTTCAGGTCGGGCTGCGAGGCGAGGAAGTTGTGCAGGTAGTACTGCTCGCGCCGCGGTTCCCAGCGCCATGCGACGCCGCCGAACAGCGACATCCAGTTGTTGGGCGGCGTGCCGTCGGGGCTGGGGTCGGCCCAGACGTACCAGTCCGCCTTCGGGTTGTCGCGGCTCATCCGGCTCTCGCGGAACCAGGCGTGCTGGTCGGAGGTGTGGCTGAGCACCTGGTCGATCATCACCCGGATGCCGAGCGCATGCGCCTTGTCCAGCAGGCGGTCGACGTCGTCGAGGGTGCCGAACAGCGGGTCGACGTCGCGGTAATCGGCGATGTCGTAGCCGAAGTCGGCCATTGGCGAGCGGAAGAACGGCGAAATCCACACCGCGTCCACGCCGAGGCTGGCGACATGGTCGAGCCGGTCGATGATGCCCGGCAGGTCGCCGACGCCGTCGCCATTGGTGTCCTGGAAGCTGCGCGGGTAGATCTGGTAGATCACCGCGCCGCGCCACCAGTCCTGGCTGTTCCGTGCAGACACCGTGTTCTCCGCGACCCCGTTCGGTGGCGCGCACTATTCCACAGCGATCCGCCGGCGCGACCGCCCATGCGGCATCGAATGCAATGAATACGTATGCAGCGGCATGCCACGAGCGCCGCCCCGGTTCGACCGGGGAAGCGCGTCCGGGCGCATGAAACAAGGGATTTTCGTGCGATCCGGGCGCCCGGCGACGCATCACGCGCGCCCGCGCGCCCCGCGCCACAGCGCCGCGCTTTGTGGTCACAATGCGCCCCATCGCAGCGGGGGAGTGCGGGACGGATGGCGAGCAAGCCGCAACTGTCGTTCTGGCAGATCTGGAACATGTGCTTCGGGTTCCTGGGCATCCAGTTCGGCTTCGCGCTGCAGAACGCGAACGTCAGCCGGATCTTCCAGACGCTCGGCGCGGACATGGAGCAGGTGCCTGGGCTGTGGATCGCCGCGCCGCTGACCGGGCTGCTGGTGCAGCCGGTGATCGGCTACTTTTCCGACCGCACCTGGACAAGGCTCGGGCGACGGCGTCCGTACTTCCTCTGGGGCGCGATCTTCTCCACGCTCGCGCTGTTCGTGATGCCCAACTCGCCGCAGCTGTGGATCGCGGCGGGCACGCTGTGGATCCTCGACGCCTCCCTGAACGTGTCGATGGAG
Source organism: Luteimonas rhizosphaericola (assembly GCF_029888045.1). Classification (GTDB taxonomy): domain Bacteria; phylum Pseudomonadota; class Gammaproteobacteria; order Xanthomonadales; family Xanthomonadaceae; genus Luteimonas; species Luteimonas rhizosphaericola. Next base: position 653,917 of record NZ_JARXRN010000028.1, read on the forward strand.
CCGTTCCGCGCGTTCGTGGGCGACCAGCTGTCGCCGCGACAGCGGCCGACCGGCTATGCGATGCAGAGCTTCTTCATCGGCGTGGGTTCGGTGATCGCCAGCCTGCTGCCCTGGCTGCTGGCCAAGGCCGGGGTCGCCAATACCGCGGGCCCCGGCGAGGTACCCGACACCGTGCGCTGGGCGTTCTATGCCGGCGGCACCGTCCTGCTGCTCGCGATCCTGTGGACGATCGTGCGCACGCGCGAATACCCGCCGGAGGTGTTGCGCGGATTCGACGATGCCGAACCGGCGGGACGCGCCGGCGGGGCGGTCCACGTGCCCGGGTCGACCGGTGGCTGGCCGTGGCTGCTGGCCGGGTGCGCCGGCGCCGTGCTGGTCTGGCGCCTGGGCTGGGACCGGCTGCTGTACGTACTCGCGGCGCTGCCGCTCGCGTACGGCCTGTTGCGCGTGCTGGCGCCGCGCCTGCGGCGCGAGTCGATGCTGGCCTCGCTGACCGCCGACCTGCACGCGATGCCCGCCACCATGCGCCAGCTCGGCGTGGTGCAGTTCTTCTCCTGGTTCGGCCTGTTCTGCATGTGGATCTACACCACCGCGGCGGTCACCGGCACGCACTACGGCACCACCGACACCGCGTCGGCGGCCTGGAACGAGGGCGCGAACTGGGTCGGCGTGCTGTTCGCGGCCTACAACGGGTTCGCGGCGCTGGCGGCGATCGCGATCCCGTGGATGGCGCGCCGTTTCGGCCTGCGCGGCAGCCACCTGTGCAACCTCTGGCTCGGCGGGCTCGGCCTGCTGTCGATCGCCTTCATCCGCGACCCGCAGTGGCTGCTGCTGTCGATGGTCGGGGTGGGTTTCGCCTGGTCCTCGATCCTGTCGCTGCCCTACGCGATGCTCTCCGACAGCCTGCCCGCCGGGAAGATGGGCGTGTACATGGGCATCTTCAACTTCTTCATCGTCGTCCCGCAGCTGGTCGCGGTCAGCACGCTGGGCGTGGTGCTCTCGCGCGCGCTCGGCGGGGAGCCGATGCATGTGCTGATGCTCGGCGGCGTCAGCCTGCTCGTCGCCGGCCTTTGCGTGCTGCTGGTGCGCGGCGAGCGCGGGCATGCACGCGCCGCCGTATCCGCTTCTTCCGGAGGAACTCCCTGATGTCTGCACGCCTGCTGACGAGCGTCTTTGTGCTCGCACTGCTGTCCGCCTGTGCCAGCACCCCGGCGCCGCGCGCTGGCGCCGGCGTCGACGAGGCGTACGGCACGCTGGAGCCGTTCGCGTCGGAGGCGGTGTACTTCGTCGTCACCGACCGCTTCGTCAACGGAGATCCGGGCAACGACCATCGCGAGCAGGGCGGCGCGCGCCGCACCTTCGACATTCCGCTGGAACCCTGCGACGGCGTGGCCGGCAACATCGGCTACCTGGGTGGCGATTTCCGCGGCCTGGCCGACAACCTCGACTACATCCGCGACCTGGGCTTCTCCGCCGTCTGGATCACCCCGGTGGTCGACAACCCGGACGAGGCCTTCACCGGCGGCCAGCCGCCCGGCTGCAACAGCAGCCTCGCCGACCACGGCAAGACGGGCTACCACGGCTACTGGGGGGTGAACTTCTTCGAGATCGACGAGCACCTGCCCAGTCCGGGCATGGGCTTCGCCGACCTGGCCGCGGCGATGCGCGCGCGCGAACTCCGGCTGGTGCTGGACATCGTCGGCAACCACGGCTCGCCCGCCTGGAGCATGACCGCCGATCAGCCCAAGTTCGGCAAGGTGTTCGGGCGCGACGGCCGCCTGCTGGCCGACCACCAGAACCTGCCGCCGCAGCGGCTCGATCCGGCCGGCAACCCGCTGCACGCGTTCTACAGCAACGTGGGCCCGGTGGATGCGGCGCAGGGCTCGATCTACGACGGCAACCTGGCCCAGCTGTCGGACTTCGATGCCGCCAACCCGGCCGTGCTCGACTACCTGGTCGAGGCGTATTCGCACTGGATCGACCAGGGGGCGGAGGCCTTCCGCATCGACACCATCGGCTGGATGCCGTCCTCGTTCTGGAAGCAGTTCGCCGACCGCATCCGCGCGAAGCGGCCGGGCTTCTTCATGTTCGGCGAGGCGTTCGATTACGACGCTGCCAACATCGCGGTGCACACGCGTCCGGAGAACGGCGGCGTGAGCGTGCTCGATTTCCCGATGAAGCAGGCGATGGAAGAGGTGTTCGGAACGAAGCAGGCCGGCTTCGAGCGCCTGGCGCCGGCGCTGTTGCTGGGCGAGGGCCCGTACGCGAACGTGTACGACCTGGCCACCTTCTACGACAACCACGACATGCCGCGCATGGAGGCGAGCGACGAAGGCTTCATCGACGCCCACAACTGGCTGTTCACCGCGCGCGGCATTCCGGTCGTCTACTACGGCTCGGAAGTCGGCTTCATGCGCGGGCGCGGCGAGCACGCCGGCAACCGCAACTACTTCGGGCAGGCCCGTATCGACGCGGCGCCGGAGAGCGCAATCCACCGGCACCTGCGCCGCATCGCCACCCTGCGCCGGGACACGCCGGCGCTGCAGCGCGGGCTGCAGGTCGACCTGCGGCTGGAGGGCGACACGGCTGCGTTCTACCGCATCTACCAGCATGCCGGCACCGCGCAGACCGCGCTGGTGCTGCTGAACAAGGGCGACCGGGCGCAGCGCATCACGGTCGACGCGCTGGTCCAGCCAGGTGCCTGGCGCGATGCCTTCGACGGGACGCCGGTGCGGATCGACACCCGCATCGATCTCGAGGTGCCGGCGCACGGCGTGCGGGTGCTGCTGCGCGACGCACCGGTGGACGCACCCGCGCTCAAGACCGCGGTCGCAACCGCGATGGCGCGTCCGCGCGCCGAGTAACCGGCGTGCGCGCGGGCGCGACGCGGTGGTGCGCACCGCCCGCACCGCACCCCAGCGCCTGCGTGGCGCGCAGGCCTGCGGACCGACCGGTGCGGGGCTTAGAGCGCCGCGCCGCTCGAGCGCCGCACCACCAGGGAGGTCTCCAGGCGCGTGCTCTCGGCCGGCTCGCCGTTAACCAGGCGCACCAGCGCGTCCACCAGCAGCTCGCCGGCGCGGATGGTGTCCTGCACCACGGTGGTCAGCGCCGGTGTCGCGATGCGCGCCGCCGGGATGTCGTCAAAGCCGACGATCGCCACGTCCTCGGGGATGCGCAGACCGCGCGCCTGCAGCGCGTGCATGGCGCCGATCGCGATCAGGTCGCTGGCCGCGAACACCGCGTCGAACGGCAGGCCGCGCTCGAGCAGCACGTTCGCGGCCGCGAATCCGGAGTCCTCCGCGCTCTCGGCATCCACCTGCAGCGCGCGGTCCAGGCCCGGCCCACCGGCCGCGCGCAGGCCGGCGTCGCAGCCCGCGAAGCGGTCCAGGAACTCCGGGTAATGGTTCGACGCGTCGCCCAGGAACGCCACCCGCCGACGCCCGGCCGCGGCCAGGTGCGCGCCCGCCAGGCGCCCGCCGCCGACGTTGTCGCAGCCGATCGACAGCCCCGGCTGGTCAGGCATCACCGCGCCCCAGCGCACGAACGGCGTGCCCTGTTCGACCAGTTTCGTCAGCTTGCCCTGGTGGGCGAGGTAGTCGCCGTAGCCCAGCAGGATCAGGCCGTCGGCCTTGTGGCTGTCGCCGTACTCGGCGTGCCAGTCGTCGGAGAACTGCTGGAACGAGATCAGCAGGTCCTGGCCGTGTCGGGCGCAGGCGCGGGTGATCGAGCCCAGCATCGGGAAGAAGAACGGGTTGATGTGCGACTCGTCCGGGGTCGGGTCCTCGAACAGCAGCAGCGCCAGGGTGCCGGCGTGCTGGCGCCGCAGCCCCGAGGCGTTCTTGTCGACCTTGTAGTTGAGCTGCTCGGCGATCGCCAGGATCCGCTTGCGGGTCTCCTCGTTCACCATCGGGCTGCCGCGCAGTGCGCGCGACACCGTCGGCTGGGAGACCCCGGCCAGGTGGGCGATGTCGAGCGAGGTGGGTTTGCCGCGGATGGTCATGCCAGGGCGCCTGGGGCAGGGCGGCATGATGCCACCGGGCCGTGCGCGCGCCGCGACGCGCCGCAGCATCGCCCGATCCGCGCTAGAATCGCAGCCACGGACCCGATCACGAGGTGGCCCGCGGAAACGCCGGCCGAGCGTGCGACATGAGCACTTCCACCGCCCATCGCTGAGTCGTCCCCGAGGCCACCTGCAGGGCGCCCTCGTGGCGCTTTTTTGTTGGCTGCGATGCGGAGCCCGGACCCGCGCGATCCCTGCATCACCGGCCGGTTCCGTGCCTCCCATGCCCGCGACCTTCCGCAGCCGGCCACTTCCCTCCCGTTCCCGAACCCCGGTCCCGCCCATGATCACGATCACGCTCCCCGATGGCAGCCGCCGCGAATTCGACCACCCCGTCACCGTGATGGAGGTGGCGCACTCGATCGGCCCCGGGCTGGCCAAGGCCACCGTCGCCGGCAAGGTCGACGGCCGCCAGGTCGACGCTTCCGACCCGATCGACCGCGACGCCAGCCTGCAGATCCTCACCCCGAAGGATCCCGAAGGCGTCGAGATCATCCGCCACTCCACCGCGCACCTGGTCGGGCACGCGGTCAAGCAGCTGTACCCGGACGCGAAGATGGTGATCGGGCCGGTGATCGAGGACGGCTTCTACTACGACATCTGGTACGAACGCCCGTTCACGCCGGACGACATGGCCGCGATCGAGGCGCGCATGCGCGAGCTGATCGCGCAGGACTACGACGTGGTGAAGAAGGTCACGCCGCGCGCCGAGGTGATCGACACCTTCATGCAGCGCGGCGAGACCTACAAGCTGCGCCTGATCGAGGACATGGGCCCCGAGGTCACGGCGATGGGCCTGTACCACCACCAGGAATACGTGGACATGTGCCGCGGCCCGCACGTGCCGAACACGCGTTTCCTGAAGTCGTTCAAGCTGCTGCGGATCTCCGGTGCGTACTGGCGCGGCGATTCGAAGAACGAGCAGCTGCAGCGCATCTACGGCACCGCCTGGGCCGACGACAAGCAGCTCAAGGCCTATATCCAGCGGGTCGAGGAAGCCGAGAAGCGCGACCACCGCCGCATCGGCAAGGCGCAAGAGCTGTTCCATCTGCAGGAAGAGGCGCCGGGCCTGGTGTTCTGGCACCCGAAGGGCTGGGCGGTGTGGCAGGCGGTGGAGCAGTACATGCGGTGCGTGTATCGGGAGACCGGCTACGGCGAGGTGCGCTGCCCGCAGATCCTCGACGTCGAGCTGTGGAAGAAGTCCGGCCACTGGGACAACTACAAGGACAACATGTTTTTCACCGAGTCCGAGAAGCGGACCTATGCGGTGAAGCCCATGAACTGCCCGGGCCACGTGCAGGTGTTCAACCAGGGCCTGCACAGCTACCGCGACCTGCCGATCCGCTACGGCGAGTTCGGCAGCTGCCACCGCAACGAGCCCTCGGGCGCGCTGCACGGCATCCTCCGCGTGCGCGGTTTCACCCAGGACGACGGCCACGTGTTCTGCACCGCCGACCAGGTGGAGGCCGAGGTGCGCGCGTTCCATGCGCAGGCGCTGAAGGTCTACGCGGATTTCGGCTTCGAGGACATCCAGATCAAGATCGCGCTGCGGCCCGAGTCGCGCCTGGGCGACGACGCCACCTGGGACAAGGCCGAGGCCGCCCTGCGCGACGCGCTGCAGGCCTCGGGCGTGGAATGGCAGGAACTCCCCGGCGAGGGCGCCTTCTACGGCCCCAAGATCGAGTACCACCTCAAGGACGCGATCGGGCGCACCTGGCAGCTCGGGACCATGCAGGTCGACTTCATGATGCCCGGCCGCCTGGGTGCCCACTACGTGGACGAGCACAGCCAGAAGCAGGTGCCGGTGATGCTGCACCGGGCCATCGTGGGCTCGATGGAGCGCTTCATCGGGATACTGATCGAGCACCACGCGGGGGCCTTCCCGGCCTGGCTGGCGCCGGTCCAGGCGGTGGTGATGAACATCACCGATGCCCAGGCCGAGGCCGTCCGGGACGTAGCCAAGTTCCTGAATTCGAAGGGGTTCCGGGTCCAGGCCGACCTGCGCAACGAGAAGGTCGGCTACAAGATCCGCGAGCACACCCTGCAGCGGGTGCCCTACCTGCTGGTGGTGGGCGACCGCGAGCGCGAGGCGGGCGCGGTGGCGGTCCGGACCCGGGGCGGGGAGGACCTGGGCAGCATGCCCGTCGACGCCTTCGCGACCCGGCTGGCGGCAGAATCGCACGCCTGATGGTTGTATCGCCGGCGGATTCCGTTAAAAATCCGTACTAACGTCCCGAGGGCGCCCCCCAGGCGCCCCGGCTTTTCCATTTCCGGAGACGCAGTATTAGCACCCCAGACAAGCAGAATCGACGCAACAACGAAATCCGCGTGCCGCGCGTGCGCGTGATCGGGTCCGACGGTGAGATGGTCGGCGTGTTGTCGCGCGACGAAGCCTTGAAGATGGCCGAGGACGAAGGCCTCGATCTGGTCGAGATCCAGCCCAATGCGGATCCGCCGGTCTGCAAGATCATGGACTTCGGCAAGTTCAAGTTCGACCTGCAGAAGAAGGCCAACGAGGCCAAGAAGAAGTCCAAGCAGGTCGAGATCAAGGAAGTGAAGTTCCGCCCGGTGACCGATGAGGGCGACTACCAGATCAAGCTGCGCAAGATGCGCGGCTTCCTGGAGGAAGGGGACAAGATCAAGGTCAACATCCGCTTCCGTGGCCGTGAGATGAGCCATCAGGAGCTGGGCCGCGAGATGGCCGCGCGGATCGAGGCCGACCTCGGCGAGGACATCGTGATCGAATCGCGTCCGCGCCTGGAAGGGCGGCAGATGGTCATGATGATCGCCCCGAAGAAGAAGTGAGCTCACGCGCTGCGGGCGCGTGAGGCCTCTGGTTCCCCCTCCCGTTCACGGGTGAATGGGGTTTGCCTGCGGGGCGCTGGCGCGCGATCGCATGAACGACCGGCGCGCTATGCCGGGCCGGACGGGTGAACGGGGCGCCGACCGGTTTGCTGCCCGGCCCGGCTGGGCACCGGGTGGACGAGCGCGCCGCATGGCGCGCTTCGCTTTTCAGGCGGTTCGTGATCGGAAGGTCCGGTCGTGGGAGCGTGGGCGCCTTGCGGACCGACGCCGCGTCCCGCCGCCCGGGAATCGCTCCTCCCTCGGTCAGGACATCCTGTCCTGACTCGGGCGCAGGACATCCATGTCCTGCTTGCCGCGATCCCCGGCCGGCGGGACGCGGCTCGCGGTCGACCAGCCTGCGTTGCTTCGAGCCCCTTTCGGAAGACGCGAGCGAAAGGTCCCCGGCGGCTGAGCCAGGTCCTGCCACGTCCGTCGGAGAGGGCGCGGCCTGCCGCGCTGGATGACGGATCCGCGGCGGATGACGCCGTGCCGTCCCGCCGAACACCCTGATTTGCAAGCGAAACCCCCGCCGGGCATAATGGCCGGCCCGGTTCGCCGGGTGCGTCATGCGACACCCTTGGACCCGCCCTGATGTCCTTTCGAATCAGCGGCTTACAAACCGGCCAGGCAGGATGGAAAGCCCGTTCCAGTGAGCGGCCTTGCGGCGCAGCCGCGAAGCCTCGACAGGAATGGCGCCCGGGCCAGTACTCGAAACGACCCCAGGACACCCAATGTCGAAGATCAAGATCAAGACGCATCGGGGCGCGGCCAAGCGCTTCCGGAAGACCGCTTCCGGCAAGTACAAGGCAGGCCACGCCAACCGCAGCCACATCCTCACCAAGAAGGCGACCAAGCGGAAGCGCAACCTCCGGCAGACGAACCACGTTCGTGCCGAGGACGCGGGCCGTCTGGACCGCATGCTTCCGTATCTCTGAGGGGGGCTGAACAATGGCACGAGTCAAGCGTGGCGTGCAGGCGCGCCGCCGTCACAAGAAGGTTCTCGGCCGCGCGAAGGGCTATTACAACGCCCGCCGCAAGGTCTTCCGCGTCGCCAAGCAGGCGGTCATCAAGGCCGGGCAGTACGCCTACATCGGCCGCAAGCAGAAGAAGCGCAATTTCCGCACCCTGTGGATCGCGCGCATCAATGCCGCCGCCCGCCTCAACGGCATGAGCTACAGCCGCTTCATGAACGGCCTGCTGAAGGCCGGCATCACCCTGGACCGCAAGGTGCTGGCGGACATCGCCGTGCACGACGCGGCGGGGTTTACCGCCCTGACCGAAAAGGCGAAGGGCGCGCTCGCGGCGTAATGCACGTGTCCCCGCCGGCGTCGCGCAGGCGACTGCCCGCGGGTGGCAAGCTGGTACACGCATGGGGAAGGGCGCGAGTCCTTCCCCATTCGTTTTTCCGGGCCCCGCGGACGCCGCCGCGCGACATCGGGTGCGACGCGCCGCTGGCACGGGCCCGATCGAGCAGTTGGCAACACCGGACCGATCCAGGAACCGAGGACGTTCGATGAGCGACATCGAAGCACTGTCGAAGCAGGCCCTGGCCGACATCGACGCGGCCCCAAGCGCCGACGCGCTCGAATCGCTGCGCGTCGCGCTGCTGGGCAAGAGCGGCGCGATCACCGCGCGGCTCAAGTCGCTGGGCGCGCTGCCGGCCGAGGAGCGCAAGGCCGCGGGCGAGGCGATCAACCGCGTGCGCGATGCGGTGGGCGCGGCGCTGTCCGCGCGCCGCGCGGCGCTCGAGGACGCGGAACTCGATGCCCGCCTGGCGGACGAATCGATCGACGTGACCCTGCCCGGACGCGATCCCGGTCGCGGCGGCATCCATCCGATCAGCCGGACCCTGCAGCGGATGGCCGACATCTTCGGCCGGCTCGGCTACGACCTGGCCGACGGCCCCGAGATCGAGGACGACTGGCACAACTTCGAAGCGCTGAACTTCCCCCCGCACCATCCGGCGCGGGCGATGCACGACACGTTCTATTTCCCGCCCGATGGCCGCGGCATCGCGCGGCTGCTGCGCACCCACACCTCGGGCGTGCAGGTGCGCTACATGCGCGATGCGCTCGCCGGCGGCAACGGGCTGCCGCTGCGCATGATCGCGCTGGGCAAGGTGTACCGCTCCGATTCCGACCAGACCCACTCGCCGATGTTCCACCAGTGCGAGGGCCTGCTGGTGGACGAACATTCGACCTTCGCCGACCTCAAGGGCACGCTGGCCGAGTTCGTGCGCGCGTTCTTCGAGCGCGATTTCGAGATGCGCTTCCGGCCGAGCTACTTCCCCTTCGTCGAACCCGGCGCGGAAGTGGACATCGCCTGGCAGCGGCCGGACGGCAGCACCCGCTGGCTGGAGGTGCTCGGCTGCGGCATGGTGCACCCGAACGTGCTGCGCGCGGTGGGCATCGACCCGGAGCGCTATACCGGCTTCGCCTTCGGCATGGGCGTGGAGCGGCTGGCGATGCTGCGCTATGGCGTGGACGACCTGCGCGCGTTCTTCGACAACGACCTGCGGTTCCTGAAGCAGTTCGCATGAGCGCAGGCGGCCGTTCGCGCGCGGCGCGGCCGCGTCTCCGGCGGGCGCGCGCGGCGGCGTGCGTGGTCCTGGTTTGCAGCGGTCCGGCGGTGGTTCACTGCACGCCGGACCAGACGATGAGAGTGACGGCATGAAGTTCTCCGAAAACTGGCTCCGCCAGCATGTGCCCACCGACGCCACGCGCGAGCGCCTGGTCGAGGTGCTGACCGCGATCGGCCTGGAGGTCGAGGACGTGGTCGCGCTGGGCGAGGCGCTGGACGGCGTGGTGGTGGCGCGCATCGTTTCGGCCGACAAGCACCCCGAAGCCGACCGGCTGCAGGTCTGCCAGGTCGATGCCGGGCAGGCTGGCAGGCTGCAGATCGTCTGCGGCGCACCCAACGCGCGCGTGGGCCTGGTCGCCCCGCTGGCGACGATCGGCACGCGCGTCGGGGAGCTCACGATCAAGGCCGCGAAGCTGCGCGGCGTCGAATCCAGCGGCATGCTGTGCTCGGCGAAGGAGCTCGGCATCGATGCCGACGCCTCGGGCCTGCTGGAACTGCCCGACGACGCGCCGGTCGGCGCGCCGCTGGCGGGCTATCTCGGCCTGCCGGACGCCAGCATCGAGATCAAGCTCACGCCCAACCGCGCCGACTGCTTCAGCCTGCGCGGGATCGCGTTCGATGTCGCCGCCGCGCTCGACGGCGAGGTGGTGGACGGGGACGCCACGCCGGTGCCGGCCACCAGCGACGCACACGTGGCGGTGGAGCTGGGCGCCGGCGCAGATGCGCCACGTTACGTCGGCCGCGTCATCGAGGGCGTCGATGCGGGCGCGGCGACGCCGCTGTGGATGGCCGAGCGGCTGCGCCGCAGCGGCATCCGCCCGGTGAGCCTGCTGGTCGACGTGACCCAGTACGTGATGCTCGACCTCGGCCAGCCGATGCATGCCTTCGACCGCGACCTGCTCACCGGCCCGGTGGGCGTGCGGCGCGCACGCGCGCACGAAACGCTGACCCTGCTCGACGGGCGCGACGTGGTGCTCGACGACGAGTTCCTGGTGATCACCGACGCCGACCGCCCCGTGGCGCTGGCCGGCGTGATGGGCGGTTTCGACACCCGCGTGACCGCCGCCACCCGTAACGTGTTCCTGGAGGCCGCGCACTTCGCCCCGGCCGCGATCATCGGCCGCAGCCGCCGACTGGGCCTGCACACCGATGCCGCGCACCGCTTCGAACGCGGCGTGGATCCGCAGTTGCCGCGCGTCGCGATCGAGGCCGCCACGCGCCTGATCCTGGAGATCGCCGGCGGCACGCCCGGGCCGATGGTCGAGGCCGCGCTCGACGACGGCGCGCCCGGCCCGCAGCCCATCACCCTGCGTCGCGCGCGGCTCGCGCGGGTGCTGGGACTGACCGTGCCCGATGCCGGGGTCGAGCGCATCCTGCGCGCGCTGGGCATGGAGGTCGCCGCGACCGCCGAGGGCTGGCGGGTGGTGCCCCCCAGCCGCCGCTTCGACATCGCGATCGAGGAAGACCTGATCGAGGAAGTCGCGCGCATCCACGGCTACGACGCGATCCCCGCCACGCTGCCGGCCGGTGCCGCGCGCATCGCCGCGCCCAGCGAGACGCGCGTCGCTGACGAGGCATTGCGTGCGCAGCTGGTGGCGCGCGACTACTACGAGGCGGTGAACTTCGCCTTCGTCGACGCGGGCCTGCTCCAGCACTGGCAGGCGCTGGACGGCAGCGTGCCGCTGGCCAATCCGCTGAGCGCGGAACTGGGCGTGATGCGCACGGCGCTGCTGCCGGGCCTGGTCACCGCGCTGGGGCGCAACCTCGCGCGCCAGCAGACGCGCGTGCGGCTGTTCGAGATCGGCAAGGTGTTCGGTGCGGCCGTCGATGGCGAGGCGCCGCGCGAGACCCTGCGCATCGCCGCCGCGATCCACGGCCTGGCCCACGCCGAGCAGTGGGGCGTGCCCGGTCGCGTGGCGGATTTCCATGATCTCAAAGGCGACCTGGACAGCCTTGCCGCCTGCGCCGGCGCGCAACTGGACTATCGTGTGCCGCAGGCGCCGCATGGCCATCCGGGTCGCAGCGCCGAGGTGTGGCGGATCGACGGCGATGCGGAGCGCCGGCTGGGCTGGATCGGCGAACTGCACCCGCGCCTGCTGCGCTCGCTGGACCTGGACGGGCCGGTGCTCGCGTTCGAACTCGATCTCGCCCCGCTGGCCGAACGCGCGATCGCGCGCGCGCAGCCGGTATCGCGCTATCCGTCCGTCCGCCGGGACATCGCGTTCGTCGCCCCGGAGCAGGTGTCCTGGGCGGCGCTGGAAGCCACCATCCGCCGCGCCGCGGGCGCGCTGCTGGCCGAGGTGCGGCTGTTCGACCGTTATCTCGGGAAAGGGGTCGATCCAGGGTTCAGAAGTCTCGCAACCGGCTTGATTCTGCTGGATAAATCGCGCACTCTCACCGACAGTGACGTGGAAGGGGTGGTTGCCGGCGTGATGGACGCGCTGCGCGACGAGCACGGCGCCAGGATCAGAAGCTGATGCGGAATCGGGGGACAGCGTGGCGTTGACCAAGGCGGAGATGGCCGAGAAGCTCTACGAGGAAGTGGGGCTCAACAAGCGCGAGGCGAAGGAGTTCGTCGACGCGTTCTTCAACGTGCTGCGCGAGGCGCTGGAGCAGGGCCGCCAGGTCAAGCTGTCGGGCTTCGGCAATTTCGACCTGCGGCGCAAGAACGAGCGCCCCGGCCGCAACCCCAAGACCGGCGAGGAGATCCCGATCTCCGCGCGCACCGTGGTCACCTTCCGCCCTGGCCAGAAGCTCAAGGAACGCGTGGAAACCTATACCGGATCGCGCGATGCTTGACCCCGGCAGCAACCGCGAACTCCCGCCGATCCCGGCCAAGCGCTACTTCACCATCGGCGAAGTGAGCGAGCTGTGCGACGTCAAGCCGCACGTGCTGCGCTACTGGGAGACGGAGTTCCCGAGCCTGAGCCCGGTCAAGCGCCGCGGCAACCGCCGCTACTACCAGCGCCACGACGTGCTGATGGTGCGCCAGATCCGCGGCCTGCTGTACGAGCAGGGCTACACCATCGGCGGCGCCCGGCTGCGCCTGGAAGGCGAGGGCGCGAAGCAGGAATCGGCGATGAGCAGCCAGATCGTGCGCCAGGTGCGCATGGAGCTGGAAGAGATCCTGCAGCTGCTCAAGCGCTGAGGCGCCGACCGCCGGTCCATTCAGCCCTCGGCCCCGCGCGCGGCCCCCATCGCGCGCTATAATCGCCGCCCATTCCGGGGTATAGCGCAGCCTGGTAGCGCACTTGTCTGGGGGACAAGTGGTCGTCGGTTCAAATCCGGCTACCCCGACCAAACACCGACGGTCCGCCGCAAGGCGGGCCGTTTCCATTTGCGGACCCGGCACCGGCTTGTCGGGGCAGCGCGTGCGACGCCCGCGGGCGGCCGCTACAGTGCGCAGCGATGGACGAGCACGCGCGCGCACTGATCCGGCTGCATGGGCTGGAGCCGCATCCGGAAGGCGGGCATTACCGGCGGATCCACGCGTCCGCGGTCGAGGTGGAAGCCAAGGGCCTGCGCCGCCCGGCGATGACGGCGATCCGCTACCTGCTGGGCGCCGGGCAACGCAGCGCCTGGCACCGCGTGGACGCCGACGAGGCCTGGCACTGGGAGCAGGGCGGGCCGCTCGAACTGCTGCAGTTCGAGCCGACGGCCGGCGTGCTGTCGCGCACCCGCCTGGGGCCGGCGCCGGACGGGGAGGCGCTGTCGTGCATCGTGCCGGCGGGCACCTGGCAGTCGGCGCGTGCGTGGGCTGAGGCGGTGCTGGTGCAGTGCGCGGTGGCGCCGGGTTTCGTCTGGGAAGGGTTCGAACTGCTGGCGCCTGGCTCGGACGTGGCGCGGGAACTGCAGCGACGCGGCGTGGTCCAGCCCTGAGTCCCGCGTATCCTCGCGGCCCGTCACGGATGTGCTGCATGCGCCAGTCCCCACCCCCGACGATGGTCTTCCTGTCGCTGGCGCTGCTGCTGGCGTCCGCCTCCGGCGTGGCGGCGCAGACGGTTTCCGCTGCTTCGGCGGCGGATCCTGCCGACGAGGCGATCGCCGCCGCGCCCACGTCGGCGTCGACGGTTGCGTCCGTTGCAGCGGCGGTGGACGCGCCCGTGCCGACGCCGGGCGACCCGGACGCGGCCGTCAACGTGGGCGGCGCAGTGCGCCCCGTCGAGTCCGGCATCGTCGACCACGCGACCATCGTCGTGTCCGGCCATCTGCCCGGTCCAGGCCTGTGGAAGGTGCGCCGGGGCGCGCACGTGATGTACGTGATGGCGACCCTGTCGCCGCTGCCCCGGCGCATGGACTGGGAATCGGCCGGGGTCGAATCCGTCGTCGCCCGGGCGCAGCAGGTGCTGCTGCCGCCGTCGTTCACGCTCGATCCCGGCGTCGGGGTGTTCCGCGGCATGCTGCTGCTGCCGTCGCTGCTCAAGGCGCGCCGCAACCCGGAAGGGCGCAGCCTGCGCGAGGCGGTGCCGGCGGACCTGTACGCGCGCTGGGAGCCGCTCAAGCGCCGCTATCTGGGCAACGATCGCGGCGTCGAACAGTGGCGCCCGATCTTCGCCGCGCAGGAACTGTACGAGGCGGCGATGCGCGATTCGGGCCTGAGCCGCGACGACGTGGTCGACAAGGCCGTCCGGCGCATGGCGCGCCGGCACGAGGTGCCGCTGCGCAGCGTCGACTTCAAGCTCGAGCTCGACGATCCCAGGGCGGCGATCCGAGAGTTCCAGACCACCACGCTCGCCGACACCGACTGCTTCGCGCGCACGTTGTCGCGGATCGAGGGCGATCTGGAGACGATGCGTCGCCAGGCCAACGCCTGGGCGACCGGCGACGTCGACACGCTGCGCGCACTGCACGGCGAGAGCCAGTACAGCGCCTGCGTGCGCGCGGTGACCGAGACCGGCCTGGCGCAGCGGCTGGGCATGGGTGACCTGCGCCCGCGCGTGGCCGCCATGTGGCTGGCAGCGGCCGACGAAGCGCTCGACACCCACGCGGTCACGTTCGCGATGCTGCCGCTGGGGCTGGTGACCGCGCCCGACGGCTATCTGGCGTCGCTGGCGGCGAGGGGCGACGTGGTCGAGGCGCCCTGAGCGCGGCTCAGGATTCGATCCGGTCGCGCCCGCCGCGCTTGGCGCGATACAGCGCCGCGTCCGCCTCCTCGATCCACTGCTCCAGCGACGCATGCGCGACGCGCGCGGGCGCGATGCCGATGCTCGCGCTGATGCGTTCGGCGGGAGCGGCATCCACGCCGATGCCGCGGATGGCGCGCTGGATCGTTTCCGCCACCCGCGTCGCGTCGGCCGGCCGGGTCGCGGGCAGGACCACGCCGAACTCGTCGCCGCCGTAGCGGCCGGCCTCGTCGCCATGGCGCAGGTTGCCGCGGATCGCGTCGGCCACCGCGCGCAGCACCTCGTCCCCCACCGAATGCCCGTGGCGGTCATTCGAGGCCTTGAAGTGGTCGATGTCGAGCAGCAGCAGGGTCGCCGGCGTCCCCGTGTCGCGGTGCAGGCGCAGCGCATCGTCGGCGAGCGACTGCCAGTGGCGGCGCACGTGCAGTCCGGTGAGCGAATCGGTGCGGCTGAGCTGGTCGAGCTGGCGGTTCTTGCGGCGGATCTGCTGCACCATCCGGTTGCTGGCCAGGCTCACCGCGATGGTGTGGATGACGAGCATCGGCAGCGACACGAGCATCACCGTGAGGCTGGTCTCGGGCCGCAGCGCGAACCCGGTGGCCAGCCCGCCGCCCAGGACGCCGACGGCGAACACCGGCAGCGACCACAGCCACAGCCGCGGAATCCCGGTGCTGATCTTGTCCACCGTGACCAGGGTGAACAGCAGCACGCTGGGCAGGAGGTTGAACTGCATCAGCGCCACCCAGAAGCCGGCCTGGGCGGAGTCGAGCAGCAGGTTGCGCAGCTCGGCGCGGTAGGGCGCGCGGCTGCGGCGGGCGGTCCGCAGCGCCACGTGCGGCCACAGCAGGGCGGTGAAGCCGCACAGGGCCCAGATCGCCGGAGGGGCGCCGGTTTCGAACAGCACCGCGGCGATGCACAGCCCGCCCAGGCCCATGCCGAGCAGGCGGAACACGAAGATGCGTTGCGGTAGCCGGTCCAGTCCGCGCGCTGCCTCGGCGCGGGCCGACCGGCCGGCGGTCGTCTCCACGCCCGGCCTCCCCCTGTGATTGTCCGCGTGCGGGCACGACGGCGGAACGCGTCGATTCTAGGCGGTTTGCCGGCAGGCCGGTGCGCGGGCGGGATCGCGCGGCGGTCGACCGACCGACGTCTCCATCATCGCGGCGTTGGCCACGGCCGCGGCAGCGGTACAGGGCGCGGTCGGATACGCGACCACGAACGAAGCGTCGCCGTGTCAGCCCGATGCGCTGCGCCGCGCGCGCTGGTCGCCGGCCTGCGGCCAGCGCCGCAGGATCGCTCCGCGGATGCCGTCCGCGTCCAGCCCCGCCTCGGCCAGCAGCGCCTCGCGGCTGGCGTGGTGCTGGAACGAATCGGGAAGCCCCAGCTGCAGCACCGGGTGCTGCACGCCCTCGGCCTGCAGCAGTTCCAGCACGCCCGAGCCGGCGCCCCCCATGACCACGTTGTCCTCGAGGGTGACGAAACCTTCGTGGTCCTGCGCCAGTTCCAGCAGCAGGGCGCGGTCGAGCGGCTTGACGAAGCGCATGTTGACCACCGTCAGCCCGAGTGCTTCACCCACCTGCTCGGCCGCCGGCACCAGCGCGCCGAAGGCGAGTAGGGCCAGGCGAGCGCCGTGGCGGCGCACCTCGGCCTTGCCGATCGGCAGCGTGTCCAGCGCTTCGCCGGCCGGGACGCCGGGGCCGCTGCCGCGGGGGTAGCGGACCGCGGCCGGGCCTTCGTGCCGGTAGCCGGTGCTCAGCATCTGTCGGCACTCGCGCTCGTCCGCCGGCGCCATCACCACCAGGTTCGGGACGCAGCGCAGGTAGCTCAGGTCGAGGTTGCCGGCGTGGGTAGCACCATCGGGGCCGACCACGCCGCCGCGGTCGATCGCGAACAGCACGTCGAGCTTCTGGATCGCCACGTCGTGCACCAGCTGGTCGTAGCCGCGCTGCAGGAAGGTCGAGTAGATCGCGACCACGGGCTTGGCGCCTTCGCAGGCCATGCCGGCCGCGAGCGTGACCGCGTGCTGCTCGGCGATGGCGACGTCGAAGTAGCGGTCCGGGTATTCCCTCGAGAACCGGACCAGCCCCGAGCCCTCGCGCATCGCCGGCGTGATGCCGAGCAGGGCGGGATCGCCGGCGGCCATGTCGCACAGCCAGTCGCCGAACACGTCGGTATAGGTCGGCTTCCTGGCGCCGGCCTTGGCTTCGAGGCCCTTGCTCGGATCGAACGGGGAGACGGCGTGGTAGCCGATCTGGTCGCCTTCGGCCAGCTCGTAGCCCTTGCCCTTGGTGGTGATCACGTGCAGCAGCTGCGGGCCCTTGAGCCCCTTGAGCGTCTTCAGTGCGCCGGCGAGCGCCTTCACGTCGTGGCCGTCGATCGGGCCGGTGTAGTGGAAGCCCATCTCCTCGAACAGGGTGGACGGCACGAACATGCCCTTCCAGTGTTCCTCCCAGCGGCGCACGAAGCGGGCCGGCCCGCTGCTGCGCTTGTCGCCGAGCAGCTTCTTGCCGCCTTCGCGCAGCGCGTTGAGGGTCTGGCTGCTGGTCATGCGGCCGAGCATCCGGGTCAGCCCGCCGACCGCCTCGCTGATCGACATCCGGTTGTCGTTGAGGATCACCAGCAGGTTCGGTTCGGGCTCCATGCCGCCGGCATGGTTGAGCGCCTCGTAGACCATGCCGGCGGTCATCGCGCCGTCGCCGATCACCGCCACCACCTTGCGCTCGCTGCCCGCGCGCGCGTTGGCGATCGCCATGCCCAGCGCGGCCGAGATCGAGGTGCTGGAATGGCCGACGCCGAAGGTGTCGTACTCGCTCTCCTCGCGCTTGGGAAACGGCGCCACGCCACCTTCCTGCTTGACGGTGTGGATGGCGTCGCGGCGGCCGGTGAGGATCTTGTGCGGGTAGGTCTGGTGGCCGACGTCCCAGACGATGCGGTCCTCGGGCGTGTCGTAGATCCAGTGCAGGACGGTGGTCAGTTCGACCACGCCGAGCCCGGCGCCGAAATGACCGCCGGACCGGCCCACGGACTCGATGAGATAGCCGCGCAGTTCTTCGGCGATGGCGGGGAGTTCGGCCTCGTCGAACCGGCGCAGGTCGGCCGGGCTGTCGATGCGGGCGAGGCGCGGATAGCGCGTGGAATCGATCATCCGCGCATTGTAGATCCTGGGCCCGCGCGGCGCCGTGCAGGACGGCCGTTCAGCGTCCCCGCAGGCGACCCAGCAGGCCGCCGCTGCGGGCCGGGGTGGCGGGTTCGGGGGGCTGCTCCGGCACCGCTTCGGCCACGCCCGTGGCCAGGTTGGCGTTCACGAAGTCGATGATGTCGTCCAGCGCGATGCCGCTGGCGGTGGCGACGTCCGCCAGCTTCGCCGGACCCTTCATCATCGCCGTGGCGATGCGGAAGTGGCGCGGGAACTCGCGCTCGGTCTGCGGCCAGCGGTTGAGCTGATAGCGCGCCTCGGGATCGTGGCCGGGCAGCAGCGTGCCCTTACCGCTGAGCAGGGCGCCGAGCCAGATCAGGCGGGCGAGCGGCTGCGGCGCGCCGGCGCCGGCCGATTCCTGGGCCCAGGTGGCGTCGTCGACCGGTTCCAGGTCCTCGCGCGCGACTTCGCCCTCGAAGTATTGCGCGAGCGGCTTGAGGGCGGTGGGCCCGTGGTAGGCCGGGGTGTCGGCGTCGATCAGCAGCGTCGGACCGCTGGGCCGGCGATAGCGCAGGCGGCCGCGCAGCGCGCCGCTGGTGAGCCAGCCGAGCAGGGTGGTCGGGGCCGCGGGTGCCACCGGTGCCGGGGGCACGGCGACGTCGGGGCCGGGCGCGGGCGGAGGAGCCGCCGCGGCCTGGGGCTCGGGTGTCTGGGGTGACGCAGGCACGGACGCTGCCACGTCCGCGGTGGGCGCGGCCGGTGGCACCTGCGGCGCAGGCGCGACGACCTCCGGTGCCGGTGCCGCCGGCGTCTGCGCCGGGGTCGCGGTCGCGATCCCCGGGGCGGCGTCCGCAGTCCGGGACGGCGCCGCCGTGGCGTCGCCATCGATCTCGCGCAGCAGGTCGGCCAGCGCGTCCGCGCTGAAGGGCCGGCCGAGGCGGAAGTCCGTCTGCGTGCGGAGCGCCGAGGTCAGCCCGATCACGCGCTTGCCCGACGCATGCAGGCGCAGCCAGCTCATCGGCCCGTACATGCTGTCCATGTCGACCACGATGTGGTCGGCCTGGGTCTCGGGAAGAAGCTCCCAGCGTCCCGCGAGTCGTTCGTTGGCTTCCAGGAAGGCCGCCTTGAGCGCGGCTTCGGTGGCCGGATCCATCCCGGCCAGGCCGATGGTCTGGGACATTGCGCGGGTTCGCTGGGAAAGGTGGGGCGAGTGTAAACCAGCGGCCCCTCATCTTCGTCCGGGTTCAGGCCGCGAACGCGGACGGCGCTGGGCAGGTGCGGGCGCAGGACGGCCATCCGGTCGGCGAGGGTGAGAGGCGGCGCCTGCGTGCGCCGCCAGGCGCATGCGCCGCATCGAACGCCATCCCGCGCAGCGGGAGGGCCGGGCCTCCTCGCGCAGCGTCAGGCGATGGAACGCGGACTGCGCTTGGGCAGGTGCGAGCGCAGGAAGGCCATCTGGTCGGCGAGGGTGAGAGGCGGCGGCTGCGTGCGCCGGCAGGCGCATGCGCCGGATCGAACGCCGTTGCGCTCGCGCGCAACGGCCGGCCATCCTCGCGCAGCGTCAGGCGATCGAACGCGGACTGCGCTTGGGCAGGTGCGAGCGCAAGAAAGCCATCTGGTCAGCGAGGGTGAGAGGCGGCGCTTGCGGGCGCCGGCAGGCGCATGCGCCGCATCGAACGCCATCCCGCGCAGCGGGAGGGCCGCGCATCCTTGCTCAGCGTCAGGCGATCGAACGCGGACTGCGCTTGGGCAGGTGCGAGCGCAGGAACGCCATCTGGTCGGCGAGGATGTTTCGGTTGCTCAGGATCAGGTGCTCGATCCAGCTCGGCCGGTAGGGGATGGCGAGCAGCGGCATCGACGCCTGCTGCGGCGTGCGGCCGCCCTTGCGCGAATTGCAGTGGAAGCAGGCGCAGACCACGTTCTCCCACGTGTCGCGCCCGCCGCGCGAGAGCGGCACCACGTGGTCGCGGGTGAGCAGCTGGCGGCTGAAGTGCTTGCCGCAGTACATGCACAGCGACTGGTCGCGCGCGAACAGCGCGGCGTTGGTGAGCGCGGGCGTGGGGTCGAGCGCCTGCGGTCGCACGTGTCCGCGCGCGGCGATGATCGGGTGCAGGTCGAGCAGGCTGCGTTCGCCGGTGTGGCGGCAGGTACCGCCGCGAATGCGCAAGCACGGATCGCCGAGGGTCCAGGCAACGGCTTCGCGCGCATACAGGCAGGCCGCATCCTGCCAGCTGATCCAGTTCAGGGCGCGGCCGTGGGCATCGAGCGAGAGCAGGCGGACCGCATCCAGGCGCAGCACCGGCGCGGGCAGGGAATCCTCGGCGGAGCCGGGGCCGTCCGGAATCCGCGGGACTCCGGCGGGGTTCACGCGTCGCAGCGCTCTGTCAGGCCCCATCGCGGCGAGCATACGCCGATTCGATGACGCCTGCGCGACCGGAAGCCGTTCCGTTCGAGCGCCGGGGTGGAGCCGGCGAACCGGCCCCGTCGCCGTTGCCGCTCAGTCGTGGGCGGCGCTCGCGCCTCAGGCGTCGAACGCGGCCTCGTCCAGCGCCAGCAGCGGGGCCGGACCGCTGTCGATCGCGGCCTTGTGCGCGAGCGTGCGCGGGAGGATCCGGGCGAAATAGAAGCGCGCGGTCTCGCGCTTGGCCTCCTTGAACGCCTGCGGCTGCGACGAGGCGTCGGCCGCCGCGACGCTGCGCGCCCACCAGTACGCCAGCGCGACGTAGCCCGAATAGAACAGGTAGTCGTACGCCGCCGCGCCGATCTCCTCCGGGTCGCCCATCGCGCGCTTGGCGATCGCCATCGTCAGCGCCTGCCATTCGGCCGCCTTCTCCCGCAGCGGCCCGACGAACTCCGACAGCGCCGAATCGTCGGCGTGCGCCTTGCAGAACGCCTCCACCAGGCCCAGGAAGACCTTCAGCCCGGCGCCCTGCAGCTGCATCGTCTTGCGGCCCATCAGGTCCAGCGCCTGGATGCCCGTGGTGCCCTCGTACAGCGTGGTGATGCGGGCGTCGCGCGCCAGCTGTTCCATGCCGTGCTCGGCGATGTAGCCGTGGCCGCCGAAACACTGCAGCGCGTGGTAGGTGCACTCCACCCCCCATTCGGTCAGGCAGGCCTTGACGATCGGGGTGAGGAAGCCGAGCAGATCGTCAGCCTGCCTGCGTTCGGCCTCGTCGGCGCCGTGCGCGGCGATGTCGACCTGCAGGCCGGCGTGGTAGGAGAGCGCGCGGCCGCCCTCGACCAGCGCCTTGCAGGTCAGCAGCATGCGCCGCACGTCGGGCTGGACGATGATCGGGTCGGCGGGCTTGTCCGGAAACTTCGCGCCCGACAGCGCCCTCGACTGCAGGCGTTCGCGCGCGTAGTGCAGCGCGTTCTGGTACGCGCGTTCGGACAGCCCCAGGCCCTGCATGCCCACGCCCAGGCGCGCGGTGTTCATCATGGTGAACATCGCCGCCAGGCCCTTGTGCGGCTGGCCGACGAGCCAGCCCTGCGCGCCGTCGAAGTTCATCACGCAGGTGGCCGAGCCGTGGATGCCCATCTTGTGCTCGACCGCCCCGCAGCGCAGCGCATTGCGTTCCCCCATCGCGCCGTCGCGGCCGACCTTGAACTTCGGCACCACGAACAGCGAGATGCCCTTGCTGCCGGCCGGCGCGTCGGGCAGGCGCGCGAGCACCAGGTGGACGATGTTCGGCGTGAGGTCGTGCTCGCCGGCGGTGATGAAGATCTTGGTGCCGGTGATGGCGTGGCTGCCGTCGGCGCCGGGTTCGGCACGTGTCCGCAGCAGGCCAAGGTCGGTGCCGCAGTGCGGCTCGGTCAGGCACATGGTCCCGGTCCATTCGCCGGAGACCAGCCGGGTGAGGAACACGTCGCGCTGCCACTGTTCGCCGTGGTGGAGCAGGGCGCTGGCCGCGCCGTGCGAGAGCAGCGGGAAGTTGCCCCATGCGAGGTTGGCCGCGTCGATCATTTCCTCCAGCGGCATGCCCAGCACGTGCGGCAGCCCCATGCCGCCGTACTCCGCGGGCGCGGCCAGCCCGCCCCAGCCGCCCTGGGCGAACTGGGTATAGGCGTCGCGGAAGCCCGGCGCGGTGGTCACGCTGCCGTCGGCCTGGTCGAAGCGCACGCCGTGCTCGTCGCCGACACGGTTGAGCGGCGCCAGCACCGTGCCGCAGAAGCGCGCGGATTCCTCCAGGACGGCGTCGATGGTGTCGCGGCCGGCATCGTCGAAACCGAGGCGGCCGACGCTGGACTCGATGTCCAGCACGTCGAACAGCGTGAAGCGGATATCGCGCAGCGGGGCGGAGTAACGGCTCATGGGCGTTCGCCGGCAGGAAGCGGAGGGGGCGGGGTCAACGCAGCACGCCGGGCAGGCCCGGCACCGGGCTCAGGCGGCTGTCGCGCTCGATCTCGTAGTCGCGCACCTTGCCGCGGTCGGCCGGCGCGGCGTCGATGGTGCCCTCGATGCGGTAGCCGATGCCGCCGCCGTCCGCCAGGCGTCCCGCCAGCAGCAGGCGCGCGTTCGCCGACGGATCGAAGGCCACGGTCACCACGTCCGCCGATTCCGGTCCGATCGTCAGGCCGGGCTCGGCCACCAGCGTGCCGGCGGCGTCCTCGCCGACCTGCAGCGCCAGCGACACGCGCTCGAAGCGCATCGGAATGCTGCTGTAGTTCTGCAGGCGCAGTTCGATCGACCAACGCCCGTCGGCCTGCACGGTCAACTGCTGCAGGCTGGCCGCGGGTTCGGAGATCCGCCGCGGAATCCCGCCGGTGGAGCAGCCGGCCAGGAAGGCCAGCAGCACGATCGCCGGCAGGACCGCCGGCATGCGCCATGCACGCTTCATCAGAACTCCACGCATCGCCCAGGACCGCCGCAGAATACTACGACGTACGGTGGCGTCGGCCGTGCGCCCGGCGGGACCCACTGCGTCGATCCGGAGCCGTACAGGCCGACGCTCCTGTCCGGTGCATCCGCTCCCGCACTACGGCCATCGGCTTGCCGCGCATCGCGCGCATCCGTATCATGGCGGGCTCGCACGGCCCCGCGCCGCTGCGTACTGGCCGGGTAGCTCAGTTGGTAGAGCAGGGGATTGAAAATCCCCGTGTCGGGGGTTCGATTCCCTCCCCGGCCACCACGTCGCAGTTCCTGCGCTCGTGGAGGCAGGCCGCGGTGTCCGCGTCCGCCGTGTCCACGCTGCACCACCGCCTGCCGTCGTTGCGCAGGCTGGGCCTCCGTGCACCGCCGGTCCTCGCGGCACAGTGGCCGCCCGACCAAAGTCCCAGCCGGGGCCCGAAGCGCCTATGCGATAATTGCTGCGTTGCGGCAGCCTTCCATGCCGCCTGCGCCGGGCCTGCGGGCCCGTCCGTACGCCCGAAACGAGGAGTCCTCCGTGTCAGACCATGTCGTGTTGAACGCCGGCGGCAAGTCCGTCGACCTGCCCGTCCTGAAGCCCACGCTCGGCAACGACTGCGTCGACGTGTCGCGGCTCACGAAGGAGACCGGGCTCTTCACCTACGACTCGGGGTTCACCGCCACCGCCAGCTGCAAGTCCGCGATCACCTACATCGACGGCGAGCAGGGCGTGCTGCTCTACCGTGGCTACCCGATCGAGCAGCTCGCCGAGCACTCCAGCTTCCTGGAAGTCGCCTATCTGCTGATGAATGGCGAACTGCCGGACAAGGCTGAATTCGCCAAGTTCGAGCACGAGGTGACGCATCACACGATGATGCACGAGTCGCTGAAGAACTTCCTGCACGGCTTCCATTACGACGCGCACCCGATGGCGATGCTCGCCGGCACGGTGGCGTCGCTGTCGGCGTTCTATCACGACAACCTCGACCTCGACGATCCCGAGCAGCGCCGCCAGGCCGCGATCCGGCTGCTGGCCAAGGTGCCGACGCTCGCCGCCGCCGCCTACCGCTATTCGATCGGCTGGCCGATCCGCTACCCGCGCAACAACCTGGGCTACGTCGACCGCTTCCTGCACATGATGTTCGAAGTGCCGAGCGAGCCGCTGGAGCTCAACCCGGTCGTGGCCAAGGCGCTCGACCTGCTGTTCATCCTGCACGCCGACCACGAGCAGAACGCCTCGACCTCGACCGTGCGCCTGGTGGGTTCGACCGGTGCCAATCCGTACGCCTGCATCGCCGCGGGCATCACCGCGCTGTGGGGCCCCGCGCATGGCGGCGCCAACGAGGCGGTGCTCAAGATGCTCGAGGAGATCGGCGATCCGAAGAACGTCGAATCGGCGATCGCCAAGGCCAAGGACAAGGAGTCGGGCTTCCGCCTCATGGGCTTCGGCCATCGCGTCTACAAGAACTTCGACCCGCGCGCCAAGATCATCCGCGAGATGACCCACAAGGTGCTGGGCGAACTGGGCGTGGACGACCCGCTGCTGGAAGTGGCGATGCGGCTGGAAGAGGCGGCGCTGAAGGACGACTACTTCATCCAGCGCAAGCTGTACCCGAACGTCGACTTCTACAGCGGCATCATCTACAAGGCGCTGAAGATCCCGACCGAGATGTTCACGGTCATGTTCGCCATCGGCCGCACCGCCGGCTGGGTGGCGCACTGGCTGGAGCAGCAGGTCGATCCAGAAGCCAAGATCGGCCGTCCGCGACAGATCTACACCGGCAGCGACGTTCGCGACTACGTGCCGCCCGGCAAGCGCTGAGCGTGCGCTCGAGCGGCGAACCGGGAGCGGGTCGCCGCCGAATTCACGTCTGGTAGGACTCAGTTCCCGATGTCGACGGTGTAATCCGAGCGCACGGCGGTGATCTCCATGCCGGGCGGCAGCGTGCAGGTGAAATTCGGGTTCCGGAACATGACCCCCGCTTCCGCCGACGTCCATTCGAACTCGTGGCTGGTGCCCGGCGCCAGGGTCGCTGCACGCGGATAAGCCGCCTGCAAAGAGATTCCGCCGTAGTGATAGCCGGGCCGCGCAGTGCAGTTGACGCCCTGTGAACCGGCGGCGCCATTGCGGACGACGACGCTGATCGTAACCGCACCGCCATTGGCCGAGTTCTCGTTCCAGGTGCCATTCATCGAACACACGACATAGAACGTAGCGTTGCCGGCATTCCGGATGCCGGTCGCCGAGTAGCGGGCCTGGGTAGTGGAGAAAAACGGCTGGCATGCCCCTGCCGGCGATGTGACGGTGTTGCGGATCGAGGTCGCGGCGGACACGTCGGTCGCCGAAGCGAGCCAGGCGCCTGTGGCGACGAAGACGACGAAGGCGGCGAAGCGACTATTCGCGAGCGATGTGTGCATCTGCAACTCCTGTTCGTGATACATGTTTAGTCATCCTGCGACGCGCGGGCGGGACAGGATCCCGCCCGCGCGGCGGAGTTCCACGGCCTCCGCAAGGCCGCGGATCGCATGAATCAGTTGCCCACGTTCTCGTACATGTACAGGTTCAGGTGGGTGATCTCGACGCCGGCTGGGACCGTGCAGGTGAAGTTTGGGTTGGCGATGTAGAGTTCGGGGCTTTCAGGCCACATCGAACTCCGATACCACTCGAACCAGTGCTGGGCTCCGGCGGGGATCGTGTACGACTGCGGGAAGCTCCCCTGCGAGGTTGACGAGCCTTCGACATAGCCGGGGCGGAGCGTGCAGGAGACCTTGACGGGCGCGTCGGTGAGGTTGCGCGCGACGATATCGACTTTGCGGCTGCCGCTGTCGTGGTCGCCACCCCAGCCCGCCTGTGCGCTGCACGAGGCGTAGAACTGGGACGTGCCGGCATTGCGCATGCCCGTGGCGGAGTAGCGCGCCTGGGTGGTCGAGAAGAACGGCACGCAGGCGGAGGATGCGCCGACGGTGAGCTCTCGCTCGACGTATTGCTGCGCGTACGCCGCGGGCGCTGAGGCGGCGAGCAGGGCGACCACGAGACCGCGGCGAACGAGGTTCTGGTTCAGCATCTTGGATCCTTGAAGGTGGACGACGGTGGGTGCAGTTGGCGCGGGGGAGACAGCTCTCCAACGCAGGGACCGACGGCGCCCGGCCAAGTCCGGGCCTAATGGACAGGCAGCCGCCAACGTGCGGGGTAGTGGAGCTGACCCCGGCGTCGGTCCCCTTGCAGTAGGCGCGTGCGGGACGCGGGGCACCCCGCCTTGCGGGCTGCCCGCATGGCGCATCCGAGACTGCCGCGCGTGGGCCGACGACCCTAGGGGCGAGGCTGCGTGTTGCCGCCAGCGGCCCGCCCGGCCAGCAGCGATTCGGATCCTGCCCGGGCGCCGTAGATGATCACTTCCGTCCGGCCGTCGGGGCGCGGGACGATCATCGTGCGCACCGAGGTCACGGCCTCCGCCATGCCGAGGACGTACAGGTCGGCCCAATCGTTGGCTTGCTGGGCGCTGTCGAACGCCATCTGCACCTTGCACATGCGGCGCATGCAGCGCGCGTTGAATTCGTCCGGCACCCCCAGTTCGACCAGGCTCTCCTCGACCGCCGCATCGAGAAGCGACCGTTCCGCCGTCGGTGCCCACGCCGGGTCGACGCTCGAATCGTCACGAAAGTTCGATTCGTAACCGCTGAACGCGTCGCGCTGCGTGGTGGGAGAGCTGGACTCCATTCCCCGGGGCCGGGCAGTCTGCACGGGTGCGGCCGCGCGTGGGGACGACGGCGCCGATCCGGTCGGTCGAACTCCGCCCCCGACGACGTTCACTGGGGTCGGGACCGCTTCGCTGGCGGCGGGAGCGCGCCGCTCCCACAGCAGTGCCAGTGCGATGCCGAGGGCGAAGGCCAGCCCGACGATGGCGACGAGCGCCCATGCCGGGAGCGAAGGACGGACACTCGTTGGCGAATCCATGGCGACCTCGATCGGGCTCGGGCAGAGGCCCACCTGCGTCGTCAGGGAGCCTGCCGCCCGAGTCTACCCGGCGTCGCCCATCCCGTGCCAAGCGATCTCTTCCTCCGCGAGCAGGGTTTGCAGCTGACCTGCCGAGGCGCGTCGCATGGGCTTCTCCTCCACGGTGGACAGCGGCGCCTGGCGCAGCGCGACGGCGGGCAGGACGGTGAGGTCGAAGACGAGGTCCTCGGCGGTGAACTGCCAGACCGGGAATTCGCCTTCGCGCAGCCGGTCCAGGCGCAGCCGGCGACTGCGTGACTCGGCCGGGATGCCGGCCTCTTCCAGATGGCGCGCCACCGCATCGGCGTCGTCGCTGTAGAGCTGGAGGCACACCGGTGCGCGCGCATCCGCGGTTCCGTCCAGCACAGGACCGACCAGGCGCGGGTCGAAGCGGGCGAAGAACTCGAGCGCGCGCAGCGCCGCCTCGCGCCGGATGCGCAGGTCGCGCCCATGGCGATCGCCGACGAACAGCCGCTGGTATTCGCGCAGCGCGTCCTCGATCTCGCGGTTGCGCGGCAGCGAAGCGTCGTCGTGGATGCCCAGGCGCTCGGCGGCCTTGCGCTTGGCCTGTTGGAAGTCGCGGATGCCGCCTTCGGCCATCAGCCGCGCGGCCTCGTGGGCGAGGCGGTGGCGCCGTTCGCGGGTGCGCGTTTCGGCATGCTGGCGGGCGCGGTGCATCTCGATCCCCCCGGAGCGGTGTCGCTGCGACTGTACCGCATGACCGGCGCGCGTCAACTTGAACCCCGTGGCCCCGAAGCGGAGCCCGTCGGGGCGGCGGCGCGACCGGTCAGTCGACCGATCGTGTCCGGCTCTCGCCGGCGAGCGTGCGGCGAGAAATGCCGTGCCGCGCCGGAGCGCGTCTCCGCCCCCGCACCTCCTCAGAAGATGTCGAACGCTTCCTCGGCCGGCATGTCGTCGAACTGGAACTCGTTGACCGCCTCCATGCGCTCGAGGTCCTCGACCTTCACGTATTCCGTGATCCCGCCGCTCGCCGTGGTCGGCAGCAGCTGGCCGCCGGCCGTGACCGCGACCTGCACCATGCCTTCGGGCGGCTCGTTGCTGGCGATCGGAACGTCCTTCAGCGCGACGCGCATGAAGTCGATCCAGATCGGCAGCGCCGCGCGGCCGCCGTATTCGCGATAGCCGAGCGAGCGGTTGTCGTCGCGTCCGACCCACACCGAGGTGACCAGGTTGCCGCCGAAGCCCGAGAACCAGGCGTCGCGGTGATCGTTGGTGGAACCGGTCTTGCCGCCGACATCCTCGCGCTCGAGCACCCTGGCCGCGGTGCCGGTGCCGCGCTGGACCACGTCGCGCATCATCGACACCAGCTGGTAGGCGACGCGCTCGTCGATCGCGCGCGGGGCGAGGATCGCATCCTCGGGCAGTTCGGTGGCGGGCGCCTCCGCCGCCTCGCCGTCCTCGGTCGCCGGCGCGGTGGTCACCGGGCGTGCCGGGCCGAGGTCGAATCCGTCCACCACGTTGGCCCGCGCCACCTGCACGGCGCGGCTGCCGGCGGCGCAGCCGCGGCAGGCGGTCGGCGGATTCTCCTTGAACACCAGTTCGCCGTTGCGGTCGCGTACCTCGTCGATGAACCACGGCGTGATGCGGAAGCCGCCGTTGGCGAACACCGCATAGCCGCGCGCCACCGACAGCGGCGTGAGCGAGGGCGTGCCGAGCGAGATCGAGAGGTTCGGCGGCAGCTCCGATTCCTCGAAGCCGAAATGGCTGATGTAGCGGCGCGCGTAGTCCACGCCGATCGCGTCGAGCAGACGCACCGAAACCAGGTTGCGCGACCGCACCAGGGCTTCGCGCAGGCGCATCGGCCCGGCGAAGCGGCCATCGTCGTTCTGCGGCCGCCAGTCCTGGCCGCGACGCATGCGGAACACCACCGGCGCATCGAGCACGATCGACGCCGGGTTGAACCCGCGTTCGAAGGCCGCGGCGTAGATGAAAGGCTTGAAGCTCGAACCGGGCTGGCGCCGCGCCTGGGTGGTGCGGTTGAACTTGTTGCCGGCGTAGCTGAAACCACCGACCAGCGCGCGCAGGGCGCCGGTGTCCGGTTCCAGCGAGACCAGGGTCGCCTGGCCGCGCGGAAGCTGGTCGAGCTGCCAGCTGATGGTCGGCGGCGGAGGCGGGTCGCCTTCGGAGGCGCCGGCCGGCGCCTTGGCCGGCGTCTCGATCCGTTTGACCCGCACCAGCTGGCCGCGTTCGAGCAGCGCGGCCGGCGTCTTGCCGGTCCACTTGCTGCTAGCCGCATCCAGGGTCACGACGGTCGCGTCGGCCAACACCACCTCGGCGCTGCGCTCGGCGGTGGCGCGCACGATCGCCGGCAGCAGCCCGCCCTGGGCAGGCACGCCGCGCAGGCGCGTCGCAATGGCGGCTGGCTCCTCGTCCGCGGCCAGCTCGAAGGTCTGCTCCGGCTTGCCGGTCCAGCCGTGGCGGTGGTCGTAGACCGCCAGGCCGTCGCGCACCGCCTGGTCGGCCGCGGCCTGCATCACCGGGTCGATGGTGGTGGTGACGTGGTAGCCCTTGGTCAGCACGTCGCCGCCGAAGCGCGCCTCCATCTCCTGGCGCACCATCTCCGCCACGTAGGGCGCGTACGCTTCCACCGGCCTCTCGTGCGGCGCGGCGTGCATCGGCACCGCGCGTGCCTGGCGGTACTCGGCCTCGCTGATGAAGCCGAGTTCGCGCATGCGCGCCAGCACGTAGTCGTCGCGGCGTTCGCGCGCGCGCTCCGGGTTGCTGAGCGGGTTGCCGCTGGACGGGAACTTCGGGATCGCCGCCAGCGAAGCCATCTCGTCCAGGTCGAGCTGGTCGAGCGACTTGCCGTAGTAGAACTCCGCCGCCGCGGCGATGCCGTAGGCCCGGTTGCCGAAGAAGCTCTTGTTGAGATACAGCTCGAAGATCTCGTCCTTGCTCAGCTGCCGCTCCATCTTGCGGGCGAGCAGCATCTCGGCGAACTTGCGGGTGAAGCTGTACTCGGTGCTGAGGTAGAACTGGCGCGCCACCTGCTGGGTGATGGTCGAACCGCCGGGCACGCGTTCCTGGCCGCGGGTCTTGGCCAGCAGCCACACCGCGCGCGCCACCCCGCGGTAATCCACGCCGCCGTGTTCGTAGAAGCGCGCGTCCTCGGTGGCGAGGAAGGCCTGCTTCAGGCGTTCGGGCACGTCCTCGATCTCGACCGGATAGCGCCGCATCTCGCCGAACAGGGCGATCAGCTTGCCGTCGCGCGAGTACACGTACATCGGCTCCTGCATCTCGACGTCGCGCAGGCTCTGCACGTCGGGGAGGCGGGACGAGACGCTGTAATAGATGAATCCGCCCACCGCCATGGCGGCGAGGCCGAGCACCACGCAGACCAGCAGGATCCATCTCAGGATACGGAGCAGCGGTCGGGACTTCTTCCGGGGCGGCCGGGGATCGGGTCTGGACATAGGCGCGCAAGTATAGAGGGAGCGCCATCGGCGGACGGCACGCCGGGTGCCCGGGCCGGGTCGCCGGTCAGGGTGGGGCGGGGCAGGCGGCACGGTGCTTGCATGGATGTGTCGCGCTGGGGCAGGAACTGCCGCGAGCCGGGCAATCCGGCACGCTCTCGCAAATCGATAGTTGCCACCGGATGAAAAGTCCGTTATTTAATGCTCCGGGGCACGTTGCGCACGTAAGCGCCCGTGACAAAGGGGAAAAACGTGGGGCTGATCACAAAAAGCCAAGCGCCGCTGGTCGGCGTGGACATAAGCTCGACTGCGGTCAAGCTGCTGCAGCTGTCGCGCTCCGGGGACCGCTATCGGGTCGAGCACTACGCCGTCGAGCCGCTCCCGCCCAATGCCGTGGTCGAGAAGAACATCGTCGAGGTCGAGGCGGTGGGTGAAGCCATCCGGCGCGCGGTGTCCCGCTCCGGCACCAAGGCCAAGTTCGCGGCCGCCGCGGTCTCGGGGTCGGCGGTGATCACCAAGATCATCCCGATGCCCGCCGACCTGGACGACGACGACATGGAGTCGCAGGTCGAGCTGGAGGCGGTCAACTACATCCCCTATCCGATCGAGGAAGTGAACCTCGACTTCGAGGTGCTCGGCGCCATGCCCGGCAACACCGAGATGGTGCAGGTGCTGCTCGCGGCGTCGCGTTCGGAGAACGTCGAGATGCGCGCATCGGCGCTAGAACTCGGCGGGCTGACGGCGAAGGTGGTGGACGTCGAGGCGTTCGCGATCGAGAACGCGTTCGGGCTGCTGGCCAACACCCTCAACATCCCGCGCGACGGCATCGTGGCGATGGTCGACGTCGGCGCCACCATGACCACGCTCAACATCCTGCGCAACGGGCGCAGCCTGTACGCGCGCGAACAGGTGTTCGGCGGCAAGCAGCTCACCGACGAGGTGATGCGCCGCTACGGACTGAGCTACGAGGAAGCGGGCCTGGCCAAGCGCCAGGGCGGCCTGCCCGAGAGCTACGAGATCGAGGTGCTGGAGCCGTTCAAGGAGGCGCTGGTCCAGCAGATCAGCCGCCTGCTGCAGTTCTTCTACGCCGGCAGCGAGTTCAACCGGGTCGACCAGATCGTGCTGGCCGGCGGCTGCGCGTCCATCCCCGGCATCGCCGAGATGGTCGAGGAGCAGCTCGGCGTGCAGACGGTCATCGCCAATCCGCTGGCGCAGATGACGCTCGGCTCACGGGTGCAGGCGCACGCGCTGGCCCAGGACGCGCCGGCCCTGATGATCGCCTGCGGCCTGGCCCTGAGGAGCTTCGACTGATGGCCCGGATCAACCTACTCCCGTGGCGCGCGGAGCGCCGCAAGCAGCGCCAGAAGGAGTTCGGCGTCATGCTCGGCCTGGCCGCGCTGGCCGGGCTGGTGCTGTGGTTCGCCTTCAACATGTACTACAACGCGCAGATCTCCGGGCAGCAGGAACGCAATGCCTACCTGGAGCAGCAGATCGCCGAGGTCGACACCAAGATCGTCGAGATCGACGAGCTTGACCGGCAGCGGGCGCGCCTGCTCGCGCGCAAGGAAGTGATCGAGCAGCTGCAGGCCAACCGCTCGCAGATGGTGCACCTGTTCGACTCGCTGGTGCGTACCATTCCCGACGGCGTGATCCTGACCACGATTAAGCAGGAGGGCGAGAAGCTGACGCTCGAGGGTCGTTCGCAGTCCAACTCGCGGGTCAGTACCTACATGCGCAACCTCGAGGGCTCGGGCTGGATGACCAAGCCCGACCTGTCGATCATCGAGGCGCGCGACGGGGTCGCCGGCCTGCCGTACATGTTCAGCCTGTCGGTCCAGCTGGCCAACCCCAACGCGCCCAAGGACGAGGACGGCGACGGCATTCCGGATCCCGTCCCGCCGGTCAACGCCGAGCCCGCCGCGCCGGTCGACCCCGCGGCAGCGCCCGCACCCGCCGTCGAGGCACCCGCCGCAGAGCCCGCAGCCGAGCCCGCAGCCGAGCCGGCGGCGACGCCAGCGACTGTGGAAGGAGGTTCCCGGTGAGCAAGAAGAAAGTGTCGCTGCGAGAGCTCGACGTCAACAACATGGGCAGCTGGCCGCGCGAGTACAAGATCGGCTTCTGCGTGCTGCTTGCGCTGCTGATCTTCGGGCTGCTTTGGTACCTGGTGACCCGCCCGAAGGGTACCGAACTCGAAGGCCTGGAGCGCCGGGAAGTGGAACTGCGCGAGGACTTCGAGAAGAAGCAGGGTCGCGCCGCCAACCTCGAGCCGCTCAAGCAGCAGCTCGCGCAGATGGAACAGCAGCTGCAGCAGATGCTGCGCCAGCTGCCGAGCCGCACCGAGATGCCCGCGCTGATCAACGACATCTCGCAGACCGCGCTGGCCACGGGCATCAGCAACGAACTGTTCAAGCCCGGTCCCGAAGCGCCCAAGGAGTTCTACGCCGAGAAGCCGATCGAGCTGAAGATGGTGGGCACCTACCACCAGTTCGGCGCCTTTGTCAGCGGGGTGGCGTCGCTGCCGCGAGTGGTCATCATGACCATGCACGACATCTCGTTGCGTCCGCGCGGCGCGGGTGGCGATGCACCGGCGGCGATCGGGCCGAACTCGAGCCTGGAGCTCGCGGGCACGGTCAAGACCTACCGCTACCTGGACGAGGAAGAGGCCGCCGCGCAGGAACAGGCCGCGGCCGCGGCTGCCGGGGGGGCACGCTGACATGCGCATGATGTCGAACACGACCGCGACCCTTGTCGCCTGCGCGCTGGCGCTCGCGCTCTCCGGCTGCGTCCGCGGGATCACGAGCGAGCCGGGCGACGCGCCCAACCTCGAGGAGTGGGTCGCCAACGTCAAGGCGCGGCCCGCGCCGCCGCTGGACCCGCTGCCGGTGATGCAGCAGTTCGAAACGTTCGAATACGCCGCGCAGGATCTGCGCGATCCGTTCAGCGCGGTCTTCAGCGACGACGGCACCGGCACCGGTCCGCGGCCCGATTCGAACCGCCGCAAGCAAACGCTCGAGCAGTTCCCGCTCGACAGCCTCGACATGGTGGGCACCCTGCACACCGGTCCGGGAATGGTGGCGCTGGTGATGGCGCCCGACAAGGTGACCTACCGCGTGGCGCCGGGTGCCTACATGGGCCAGAACGATGGCCGGGTGACCAGCGTGCAGGAAGATAGAATCGATCTCGTCGAACTCGTGCCCGATGGCGCTGGCGGCTGGCTTGAACGGCCGGCGTCGGTTGCGCTCGAAGACAATTGATCCAGGGGAAGTCAAAGATGACCGTCACCAAAGTGCGTAACCCGCAGCCGACCCGGCGGGCCTTCCCGGTCCAGGCGCTTGCGTTCGGACTCGTCGCAGGCCTGCTGTCCGCCTCTGCCGCCGCGGGTGCCCCGAATCTGCAGGGACACGTACCCGCGATGATCGCGGTCGCGCAGGCGGCTGCCGCGGACCCCGCCAAGCAGGTGCCCGGCGCGGTCTCGGTGTCGGCGGTCGACTTCAAGCGTGGTGACGGCGGCGCGGGCAAGCTGATCCTGCGTTTCGACGGCGACGGCGCCAACCCCGACCTGCGCACGCAGGGGTCGAACGTCATCGTCAACATCGGCAACGCCTCGCTGCCGGCCGCACTGCAGCGTCCGCTCAACGTCACCGACTTCGCCACCCCGGTCCAGCGCATCGATGCGCGCCAGGGCGGTGAGGGGGCGCAGCTGGTGCTGAGCGCGCAGGGCAACTTCGAATCGATGGCCTACCAGAGCGGCCGCGACTACGTGGTGGAGATCGTGCCGCGCGCGGCGGCCACCAGCGATCGCGCGGTCGGTGCCAGCAGCCCGTCGGCGGTCACGTCCTCGGCCCAGGCATCGGCGACGCGGGCCTACAGCGGCCGCCCGGTGACGTTCAACTTCCAGGACGTGCCGGTGCGCACGGTGCTGCAGCTGATCGCCGAGGAATCCAACCTCAACATCGTCGCCAGCGACACGGTGCAGGGCAACGTGACCCTGCGCCTGATCAACGTGCCGTGGGACCAGGCGCTGGACATCGTGCTGCAGGCCCGCCAGCTCGACAAGCGCCGCAGCGGCAACGTGGTCTGGGTGGCGCCGCAGGCCGAGATCGCGAGCTTCGAGAAGGCGAAGGAAGACGCGCGCCTCGAGCTCGAGGAACGCGCCGAGATGGTCACGGAATACGTGCCGATCAGCTACGGCAACGCCGAGGACATCGCCAAGCTGCTGACCGAGGAAAGCAAGAACAGCATGGGGGGCGGTAGCCAGGGTGGCGGCGGACAGGGCCAGGAAAGCCGCGGCTTCCTGTCCCGGCGGGGCAGCCTGAGCTTCGATCGCCGCACCAACACGTTGCTGGTGATCGATATCCCGCAGCGCGTGTCCGAGATCAAGCGTCTGGTGACCATGCTCGACAAGCCGGTCGACCAAGTGGTGATCGAGGCGCGGATCGTGATCGCGACCGAGAGCTTCGCTCGGGACATCGGAGCTAGGTTCGGTATTCAGGCATCCAAGGATCGCCTCGGCGCATCGGGATCGATTGCCGGTAGCCGTGGCAATGCCGGTGGCGCTGCGAATGATGCTGATCCGCGAGTCCGGCCCGGTCGCGACCTGAATTTCAGCGCTCCTGTCACGACAGCGGGCGCGGGCGCTCTGGCACTTACTATTCTTGGAAATGCAATCGACTGGGATCTCGAATTGTCCGCGCTGCAGGAGGAAGGCCGCGGAGAGATCGTCTCCAACCCGCGCATCGTGACCAGTAACCAGCGGGAAGCCATCATCCGTCAGGGACAGGAGGTCGGCTACCTCACAGTTACTGGAGGTCAGTCGGGCAATATCCCGACGGTTGAATTCAAGGACGTACTGCTGGAGCTCAAGGTGACGCCGACTATCACCAACGACGGACGCGTGTTCCTGGCAATGGAACTGAAGAAAGATGAGATCTTCGACTTCATCGATACCGGCGTGGGCGAGGTTCCGCAGATAAACAAGCGCGAGATCACCACCGCGGTGCTCGTTGAGGATGGGCAGACGGTGTCGATCGGCGGTGTTTACGAGTTTCGCGACCGCAGTGACCTCCGGAAAGTCCCGTTTCTGGGTGATTTGCCCATTCTCGGCAACCTGTTCAAGAATCGCGGACGTGACAGGGAGAAAGGCGAATTGCTGATCTTCGTCACTCCGAAAGTCCTCCGCGTCGCCCAACGCAGCTAGCCGCCGGCATTGAGCCGCGCCGACGGGGCCTTCGGGCCCCGTTCGCGTTTCCATATCCGTGAATGCGAAGCCGGTCAGATGTCCTCCGGCACTGAACCCGGGGGCGCGAGTCTGGTCCAATGCGGGCTGATGCTTCCGCAACCTGGGCGCCATGGACACTTCCCGCGACGAGATTCCCCGCCTGCACACGGCCTTTGCCGCGCTCCGCGACGACCTCGCGGCCGAGATCGTCGGCCAGGCCGCCCTGGTGGAGCGCCTGTTGGTGGCGCTGCTGGCCGACGGCCACCTGCTGGTGGAGGGCGCGCCGGGGCTGGCCAAGACCAGCGCCATCCGTGCGCTGGCGGCGCGGATCGACGCCGACTTCGCCCGGGTCCAGTTCACGCCCGACCTGCTGCCCGCCGACCTCACCGGCACCGAGATCTGGCGTCCGCAGGACGCGCGCTTCGAGTTCGTGCCCGGACCGATCTTCCATCCGCTGCTGCTGGCCGACGAGATCAACCGCGCACCGGCCAAGGTGCAGTCGGCGCTGCTGGAGGCGATGGGCGAGCGGCAGGTGACGGTCGGTCGCCAGACCTATGCGCTGCCGGCGCTGTTCCTGGTGATGGCGACCCAGAACCCGATCGAGCAGGAGGGCACGTTCCCGCTGCCCGAGGCGCAGCTCGACCGGTTCCTGATGCACCTGCGCATCGGCTACCCGCAGGCCGAAACCGAGACCGAGATCCTGCGCCTGGCGCGCGAGCGCGCGCGCCAGGGCCTGCAGTCGGTGCCGCGCGCGGTCACCCGCATGCCGCAGGCCGACGTGTTCGCCGCACGCGCCGCGGTGCTCGATCTGCACCTGGCGCCGGCGGTGGAGCGCTACCTGGTGGAGCTGGTGCTGGCCTCGCGCGATGCCGCACGCTACGACGCGGCGCTGGCGCGCCGCATCGCCTGGGGCGCGAGTCCGCGCGGATCGATCGCGCTCGAGCGCTGCGCGCGGGCCCACGCCTGGCTCGCGGGCCGCGACTTCGTGACTCCCGACGACGTGCGGTCGGTGGCGCCCGACGTGTTGCGCCATCGCATCCTGCCCGGCTACGAGGCGACCGCCGAGGGCTGGGACGGAGAACGCCTGGTGGCCGAGCTGCTGGCGAAGGTGCCGCTGCCGTGAACGCGAGGAAGCATCCGCCGTGGCGGAGGCGTGGGTGCCGGTGAGCGTCCCGCACACCGAAGCGCCAGCGCGCCCGACCTCCGCGGCAGTGGGCGGCGCCGACGGCGTGGTGCCCACGCTCGCCGAGCTGATCGCCTTGCGCAGCGTGGCGCTCGGTTGCCGGCCGCCGCGACGTGCGCGCCACGGTAGCACCGGCCCCGCGCCGTCGCCGCTGCGCGGTCGCGGAATGGAATACGCCGAGTCGCGCGGCTACACGCCGGGCGATGATGCGCGCCACATCGACTGGCGGCTCACGGCCCGCAGCGGCCGCATGCACACCAAGCTGTTCCAGGCCGAACGCCAGCGCCTGACGCTGATCGTCGCCGACACGGCGCCGGCGCTGTACTTCGGCACCCGGGTGCGGTTCAAGTCGGTGCAGGCCGCGCGCGCCGGGGCGGTGGCCGCCTGGGCGGCCCTGCGTGACGGCGACCGGGTGGCCGCCCTGCGCGGCAGCGAGCGCGAACCGCTGGTGCCGCCCGCCGGCGGCATGCGCGGGGTGCTCCGGGTGCTGGATGCGCTGGTGCGCTGGTATGCCGCGCCGCCGGCCGACGATGCCGGGTTGCCCGTGGCGCTGGACCACGCGCGCCGCCTGTTGCGGCCGGGGTCGCGCCTGCACGTGCTGGCCGATGCCGGCAGTCTCGCATCGGTCCCGCCGGCGACCTGGGCCGGGCTGTCGCAGCACAACGAGGTGGCTGTGCTGCTGATCGAGGATCCGCTGGAGCGCGATCCGCCCGCCGCGCGGCTGCCGTTCCTAACCGAGCGCGTTCGGGTGGAGGCGGACCTGGAAGATCCGGGCCAGCGCCAGCGCTGGCGACAGATGTTTCCCGACGCGGTCGCGGCTTCGGCGGCAAGCCTGCGTGCGCGCGGCGTGCGGGTCGACGTGCTGGCCACGGACGCGGCCAGCCATGCCTGGCTGCCGGCATCCGCCAACCCTGGCGTGCGCACGTGACGCCGGTCGATCTGCCGCTGCGCGACGTGCACGAGCCGCATGCGCCGCCCTGGTGGCCGCCGGCGCCGGGCTGGTGGATCGTCGCGGCGGCCCTGTTGCTCGCGCTCGGGGCCTGGCTGGCCTGGCGCGGGTGGCAGGCCCGGCGGCGGCGCCTGGCCGCGCGAGTGTTCGACGATACCCTCGCGCAGGCCCGCACGCCGGCGCAGCAGGTGGCCGCGATCTCGCTGCTGCTGCGCCGCGCGGCGAAACGGATCGATCCGGCCGCGGACACGTTGTCCGGCGACGACTGGCTGAGGCTGCTCGATCGCGGCCTGCCGGGCGGTGGCTTCATCGACGGCCCCGGCGCGCTGCTGCGCGAGGGGCCTTACCGCGCCGACGTCGACCCGTCCGCCGCCGAAGCCCTGCGGACGCTGGCCCGCGCGCGCTTCCTCGACTGGACGACGCGGCGGCGATGAGCGCGGGATTCGCCAGCGGACTGGCGGCGCTGGGCGACCTGTTCGCCTGGCCCTGGTGGCTGCTGGCCATTCCGCTGCCCTGGCTCGCGCGCCGCTGGCTGCCGCCGGTGCGGGACTCCCAGCCGGCGCTGCGGGCGCCGTGGGGCGCGCGGCTGCAGGGTATCGCGCAGGCCGGCCCTGCGCGCGGCGTGCGGAAGATGCCGTGGCTGGCCTGGCTGGCGTGGACGCTGCTGTGCGTCGCCGTGGCGCGACCGCAGTCGCCGGGCGAGGCGGTGCAGCCGCCGGCCTCGGGACGCGAACTGATGCTCGCGGTGGACCTGTCGGGCAGCATGGGCGAGGAAGACATGCGCGTGGGCGGCCGCGTGGTCGATCGCCTGACCGCCGCCAAGGCGGTGCTCGCCGACTTTCTCGACCGGCGCGCGGGCGATCGCGTCGGCCTGATCGTGTTCGGCCAGCGCGCCTATGCGCTGGCGCCGCTGACGCTCGACCGCGACAGCGTGCGGGCCCAACTGCTCGACAGCGTGGTCGGGCTGGCGGGGCGCGAGACCGCCATCGGCGACGCGATCGGGCTCGCGGTCAAGCGCCTTCGCGGCCAGCCGGGCGGCCAGCGCGTGCTGGTGCTGCTGACCGACGGCGTCAACACCGCGGGCCAGCTGGATCCGGAGAAGGCCGCCGAACTCGCGCGCGAACATGGCGTGCGCATCCATACCGTCGCCTTCGGTGGCGACGGCGCCGCGCTCGGCATGTTCGGCATGCAGCTGCCGTCCGGCGCGGCGGAAATCGACGAGGCCGCACTGCAGCGGATCGCCGCCGCGACCGGCGGGCGCGCGTTCCGCGCCCGCGATACCGACCAGCTCGCGGGCATCTACGCCGAGATCGACCGGCTGGAGCCGGTGCTGCGCCCTGGCGAGACGGTGCGCCCGAAGATCGAACGCTACCCGTGGCCGCTGGGGGCCGCGCTGCTGCTCGGGCTGCTGGCGACCTGGCGCCGGCCACGGCAACGCCTGCGCGCCGCGTCCGCGGCCGGAGTCCGGGAGCCGGCGGCATGACCGAGGTTCTTGCCGCGCTGCATTTCCTGCGGCCGCAGTGGCTGTGGGCGCTGCTCGCGCTGCCGCCGCTGGCGGCGTGGTGGCTGGCGCAGCGTCGCCGAGCTGGCATCTGGCGCGCGCACGTGGATGCCCACCTGCTGCCGCACCTGGTCGAGCAGGGCGTCGTGCGGCGCGGCGCGGGCGCGATCGCGCTGCGACTGCTGGCCGTCGCGCTCGCGGTACTCGCGCTCGCCGGCCCGAGTTGGCGGCAGGGCGAGGCCCCGGTGCAGCCGTCGGCGGGCGCGCTGGTGGTCGCGTTCGACCTGTCGGACGCGATGCTGGCGCCCGACCTGCCGCCCTCGCGCCTGCTCCAGGCGCGCGCTTGGCTGGACAGCTTCCTGCGTTCGCGCGACGGCGAGGTCGGGCTGGTCGCTTTCTCTGACGACGCCTACACCGTCGCGCCGCTCACCGACGATGCGGCCAACGTGGCGATCTTCATCGATGCCTTGGCGCCCGACGTGATGCCGGTGGATGGCCACCGGCCGGAGCGCGCGATCCATGCCGCCATGGCGCTGCTCGCCCAGGCCGGCCACCACAGTGGCGACATCCTGCTGGTCACGCATGCGGCCGATGCCGCGGCGGAAGGCGCCGCCGCACGGGCGCTCGGCGCGGGCTTCCGGGTGTCGGTGCTCGGGCTGGGCCGCCCTGCCGGCGCCAGCTACCGGGCGCGCGACGGCAGCCTGCGTCCGTCGCGCCTGGACGCCACGTCGCTGCAGCGCGTTGCCGCCGCCGGCGGCGGCCGCTATGCGACCTTGGCGTCGGGGATGCCCGGACTCGAACTGCCAGCCGATCCCGATCCCTCGGCGACACGGGCGGGGGCGCACGCGACCGGCAGCACGCAGGCGTGGCGTGACGAAGGCTACTGGCTGCTGATCCCGCTGCTCCTGCTCGGGCTGTTCGCCTTCCGGCGAGGGTCCGCGCTGGTGGCACTCACCGCCTGCCTGCTGGTGCCCGTGCCGGCGCTGCGCGCCGCCGAGCCACCTGACGGCACCGCTTGGCGGCGACCCGACCAGGTCGAACACGCGCGCATGCGCGAGGGGCTGGACGCGTATCGCGCCGGCCGCCTCGACGAAGCCGAACGCACCTGGCGAGCGCTGCCCGGCGCCGAGGCCGCCTACAACCGCGGCAATGCGCTGGCGCGCGCGGGACGGCTGGAGCAGGCGATCGCGGCGTATGACGAGGCGCTGAGGCAGCAGCCGGGCATGGAGGACGCGATCGCCAACCGAGCCGTGGTGCAGGCCGCGCTGCAGCGCGATCCGCCTCAGGGTCGCGGCGCGGCGAGGCAGGATCCGGAGGCCGGCGAGGAGCGTTCCGGCGAGGAGGCGGGAGGCGGCGAGGACGCGCAGCCCGCGGACGGCGACGGCCAGCCGGGCGACGCCGGCACGCCACCGCCTGGCCGGCAGCCGGACGAGCCGCGCGAGCAACGTCCCGAACCCGACCGCGCGCCCGAGGCGCCCGACGACCCGCAGGCGCAGGACCAGGCCGATGCCGCCCAGCGCCAGCGCATGCAGCAGGCGCTGGGCGAGGGCGAACAGGCGACGGAAGACGGCGAGACGACCCCCGGCGACCCCGAGCGTGCCGAGACCGACGCCGAGCGCGAACGTCGCCAGGCCGGCGAGGCCTGGCTGCGGCGCGTACCCGACGACCCGGGCGGCCTGCTGCGCGCGCGCTTCCGCCTGGAATACGAACGCCGCACCGGCCGCAGGAGTGCGCCATGACCCGTATCGCAGCATGGCTCGTCGCCTGGACGCTCGCGCTGGCCGCAGCCGCGCCGACGCAGGCGGCGACCCGCGCGTGGCTGGACCGCGACCGCATCGAAGTCGGCGAGACCACCACCCTCAACATCGAGACCGACCAGGCCACTGCGCAGATGCCCGCGTTCGCCGAACTGGTGCCGGATTTCGTGCTCAGCGGGCACAGCAGCAGTCGCGGCACCGAGGTCGCCAACGGCCAGGTGCGCGCGCGGGTCCTGTTCGCGGTGGCGCTGCAGCCGCGGCGCGAGGGCCTGATGACGGTGCCGGCGCTGCGCGTGGGCGACGAATCGACCGCGCCGCTCACGCTCACCGTGGTGCCGGCCTCCACCGCGCCGGCGCGCGCAGGGCAGCCGGTGTTCATCGAGAGCGAGGCCGACACCCGTTCGCCGTGGGTGCAGCAGTCGGTGGGCTACACCTTGCGGCTGTACTACGCCACGCCGCTGGTGTCGGGCCAGCTCGACCAGCCGGCGCCCGAGGGTGCGGCGCTGCAGCGCGTGGGCAGCGACCTGCAGTACAGCCGCGAACTCGCCGGCCGCCGCTATACCGTGGTCGAGCGCCGCTTCGTGATCATCCCCGAACGCAGCGGCACGCTCACCATTCCCGGTGCGCGCTTCGAGGGCACCGGTGTCGGCGGCTTCTTCGACGACATGTTCGGCGACGGCCGCCGCGCGCTGCAGGCCAACGGTCCGCCGACGATCCTGCAGGTGCGCGCCGCGCCGGACGCCGCGCCGCAGCCGTGGCTGCCGCTGCACGGGCTGGAGCTGCGCTACCTCGCCACGCCGCAGTCGCTGCGCGCCGGCGAGGCGGCCACCATCGACGTCGAACTCGTGGCCGACGGCGCCTCGGCCAGCCAGGTCCCCGACCTGACGCTGCCCGCGATCGACGGCGCGCAGGTGTTCCCGGAACCGCCGCAGGTGGACGAGGCGTTCGAGCGCGGCCGCCCGCGT
Organism: Luteimonas rhizosphaericola; assembly: GCF_029888045.1. Classification (GTDB taxonomy): domain Bacteria; phylum Pseudomonadota; class Gammaproteobacteria; order Xanthomonadales; family Xanthomonadaceae; genus Luteimonas; species Luteimonas rhizosphaericola. The sequence goes on from NZ_JARXRN010000028.1 coordinate 695,504, forward strand.
ACGCGCGTCACCCGGCGCTTCGCGGTGGTGCCGACGCAGGCGGGAACCCTGCGGGTCGCCGGCCCGCGCCTGCAATGGTGGGACGTGCGCGCCGGCACGGCGCGGACCGCGACGGTGCCGGCGCTGGAACTCGAAGTCGCGCCGGGCGACAGCGCCGTCGCGCCGGTGGACGATGCCGCCCAGGCCGCGTTCGAGGCCGGGCGCGGCGACGCCGCCACAGGCGATGTCCGCACGTGGCGCTGGCTGGCGATGGCCTTCGCGCTGCTGTGGCTGGGCACGCTGGCCTGGTGGCTGCGCGAGCGGCGAACGGCAAGCGCCGCGCGGCCGCTTTCAGGGGCGGACGCGGTGGCCGACGCTGCGCCCGGCGGCGCCCCGTCGACCTCGGCGCGCGACCTCCAGCGCCTGCTGCAGACGGGCGACCTGGGCGAAGTGGAGCTCGCGTTGCTGCGGCTGGCGTCGCCACCCGCGCCCACGCTCGATGCGCTGTCGGAACGTCTCGACGCTGCGGCGCAGCGCGCTGCGATCGCGCGGTTGCAGGAGGCGCGCTGGAACGCGGGCGATCCGGCGGTCGCACGCCAGGCGCTGCGCGAGGCTTTCGTCGCGGGGCCGCGCTGGCGTGCAGCGGTCGCGCCCGACGCCAGCGAACGGCTGCTGCCTCCGCTGTACCCGGGTCAGCGCGACGTACGCTGACGCCGCGGGTGATCCCGCGTCGGGCGTCGAACCGCAGCCTGCACCAGGCAACGCGTCGGGTGCCAGCGGGGGCGCCTGCGGAGGATCCCGCACGCATCGCGGCCTGCACCGTCTCCGCGCAGCACGGGCCTCACACGCCCCGTGGCTTATACGTATGCCGCGCGCGGCGGATCCGGCGCCGCGCCTGGCCCGCATGCCGGTGCGGCGCTGGCGCGGCGGAGGGCCGGCGGGCGCGGTTTGCTAAGCTGCCCCATTCGTTGCAACCGAGACCGAGCCGATGAGCGAACCGTCCACGCCTGCGGCCAAGACGCGCATGCCCCTGCACTGGAAGATCGCGATCGGCTTCGGCGTCGGCCTGCTGCTCGGACTGTTCGTGCACTACGGCATCGGCGCGGATGCGCCGTGGGTCGGGGCGCTCACGCAATACGTGACCACGCCGTTCTCGCAGCTGTTCCTGAGCCTGATCTTCATGCTGATCGTGCCGCTGCTGTTCTCGGCGCTCGTGGTGGGCGTGTCGGAGATGGGCGACGTCGGCTCGCTCGGGCGCATCGGCTGGCGCACGCTGGCCTACACCATCGTGCTGTCGGGCCTGGCGGTGCTGCTGGGCTTGGTGATGGTCAACGTGTTCCATCCCGGCACCGGGGTCGATCCCGCGCTGGCGCAGCAGCTGCTGGCCGAAGGCGCCGAGCGCACCGAGGCGATCGTGCGCGACAGCGCCACCCAGCCCAAGGGCATGGAGATGCTGCTGTCGATCGTGCCGCAGAACGTGATCGGCGCGGCGTCCAACAACGCCAACATCATCGCGCTGATGTTCTTCGCGCTGATGTTCGGGATCGGCCTGGTGCTGACCCAGACCGCGCAGACCTCGGTGCTCAAGCGCGGCATCGAGGGCCTGTTCCAGATCTCCATGACGCTGATCGGCCTGGTGATCCGGCTGGCGCCCTATGCGGTGTTCTGCTTCATGTTCAACCTCGCGGTGCTGTTCGGCTGGGACCTGCTGCTGCGCCTGGGCGCGTACGTGCTGGTCGTGGTCGGCGCGCTCGCGATCCACATGCTGGTGACCTATTCGCTGGCGCTGCGCGCGATCGGCGGCTGGTCGCCGCTGGCGTTCTTCAAGGGCGTGCAGGAAGCCATGCTGATGGCGTTCTCCACCGCGTCGAGCAACGCCACCCTGCCGACCGCGCTGAAGGTGGCCGACGAGAACCTCAAGCTGCCGAAGAAGGTCTCGCGCTTCGTGCTGACCATCGGCGCCACCGCCAACCAGAACGGCACCGCGCTGTTCGAGGGCGTGACGGTGATCTTCCTGGCCCAGTTCTTCAACGTCGACCTCACGCTCGGCCAGCAGGTCATGGTGATGCTGGTGTGCATCCTCGGCGGCATCGGTACCGCGGGCGTGCCTTCGGGTTCGCTGCCGGTGGTGGCCCTGATCTGCGCGATGGTCGGCGTGCCGCCGGAGGGCATCGGCCTGGTGCTGGGCGTGAACCACTTCCTCGACATGTGCCGGACCACGGTCAACGTCACCGGCGACCTGGGCATCGCGGCGCTGGTGTCGAAGGGCGAGCGCGACTCGGAGGTCGATCTCGCGGCCGCGTAGCGAGTCCGCGACACGGTTGCAGCGGTATCGGTTGCGGCCGAAAGCACGTCGAATCCGCGTCCGCCCGCCACATGTCCGGCGGGACATGGGACAATGGCCGCGCCCCGGTTCGTGGGCATTCCCCGCAGCGCATCCATCCCGCCCATGACCCAGCCCAGCCGCAGAGACCTCGCCAACGCCATCCGTTTCCTCGCCATCGACGGCGTCGAGGCGGCCAAATCCGGCCACCCCGGCATGCCCATGGGCATGGCCGACATCGCCGAGGTGCTGTGGAACGATTTCCTGCGGCACAGCCCGGACAACCCGAAGTGGGCCAACCGCGACCGCTTCATCCTGTCCAACGGCCACGGCTCGATGCTGCAGTACGCGCTGCTGCACCTGGCCGGCTACGACCTGTCGATCGACGAGATCAAGCGCTTCCGCCAGCTGGAGTCGAAGACCCCGGGCCACCCCGAGAACTTCATGACGCCCGGCATCGAGACCACCACCGGTCCGCTGGGGCAGGGGTTCGCCAATGCGGTGGGTTTCGCGCTCGCGGAGAAGCTGCTGGCGCAGCGCTACAACAAGCCGGGCCTGGACGTGGTCGACCACCGCACCTGGGTGTTCATGGGCGACGGCTGCCTGATGGAAGGCGTCTCGCACGAGGCCGCGTCGCTGGCCGGCACCTGGGGCCTGGGCAAGCTGGTCGCGTTCTGGGACGACAACGGCATCTCGATCGACGGCGAGGTCAAGGGCTGGTTCACCGACGACACGCCGGCGCGATTCGAGGCCTACGGCTGGCGCGTGATCCGCGGCGTGGACGGCCACGATCCGCAGGAGATCCGCACCGCGATCGAGACCGCGCTCAAGCACGGCGACAGGCCGACCCTGGTCTGCTGCCGCACCACGATCGGCTTCGGCTCGCCGGCCAAGGCGGGCAAGGAATCCTCGCACGGCGCGCCGCTGGGCAAGGACGAGGTCGAGGCCACGCGCAAGGCGCTGGGCTGGAGCCATGGCCCGTTCGAGGTGCCCGAGGCGATCGCCGGGGCCTGGCGCGCGAACGCGAAGGGTGCCGAGCTCGAAGCGGAATGGAACGCGCTGTTCGAGCGTTACGCCGCGCAGAATCCGGCCGAGGCCGAGGAGCTGCAGCGTCGCCTGCGCAGCGAACTGCCGGCCGACTTCGCCGCGGCGGCCGATGCCTACATCGCGAAGCTGCAGGCCGAGGGCCCGGTCGTGGCCTCGCGCAAGGCGTCGCAGATGGCGATCGAGGCCTACGCGCCGCTGCTGCCGGAGCTGATCGGCGGCTCGGCCGACCTGGCGCACTCCAACCTCACACTGTGGAAGGGCAGCCAGCCGGTCACCGGCGGCACGCCCAACGCCAACTACATCAACTACGGCGTGCGCGAGTTCGGCATGACCGCGATCGCCAACGCGCTGTCGATGCACGGCGGCTTCATCCCCTACGACGCCACCTTCCTGGTGTTCAGCGACTACGCGCGCAACGCCGTGCGCATGAGCGCGCTGATGCGCTCGCACGCGATCCACGTCTACACCCACGATTCGATCGGGCTGGGCGAGGATGGTCCGACCCACCAGCCCATCGAGCACCTGGCCTCGCTGCGTTACATCCCCAACAACGACGTGTGGCGCCCCTGCGACGCGGTCGAATCGGCGGTTGCGTGGAAGGCCGCGATCCAGCGCATGGACGGCCCGGCCTGCCTGGTGTTCTCGCGCCAGAACCTGCAGCACCAGCCGCGCTCGGAGCAGCAGGTGGCGGACATCGCGCGCGGCGGCTACGTGCTGCGCGATTCGAACGGCACGCCGGAGATCATCCTGATCGCGACCGGGTCGGAGGTCGAACTCGCCACCCAGGCGGCCGACGTGCTCGGCGACAAGGTGCGCGTGGTGTCGATGCCCTCGACCAACGTGTTCGAGCGGCAGGATGCGGCCTACCGCGAGTCGGTGCTGCCGACGTCGGTGCGCAGGCGCGTGGCGGTGGAGGCGGGCGTCACCGGCTTCTGGCGCCAGTACGTGGGCCTGGACGGCGCGGTGGTCGGCATCGACAGCTTCGGCGCCAGCGCACCGGCGGGCGAGCTGTACAAGCACTTCGGCATCACCGTCGATGCGGTGGTGGAGACGGCGAAAGCGCTGTAGCGAGCTGTCGTCTGTCGGCGCGATCGTTGTCGAGGCGGCGTCGCTCTCCGCGCGCAGTGGCGAGCCTCCGGACGCCCGCCACGGCCTGGCGACCGGGAATCGCTTTCCGCTCGGTCGGGGCTCCTGCCCCGACTCGCGCGCAGGACATCCATGTCGCCGGGCCGCGGCTCATCGCACGCGCGTTATCCGCCTTGCGGCCACTTTCGCAGTCGGCGGTGCAGCGGCAATTCTTCTTGCCGGGACGGCCTCCGGGACGCGGTTCTGACAGACGGCCGCGCGACGTGACATGAACGCAGCGAAGTCGTGTCGCCAGACTCGGGCATGAACCGTGTCCTGCCGCCCGGGATTCGCGGCAAGCAAAACATGGATGTTTTGCGCGCGAGTCAGGGCAGGAGCCCTGACCGAGCGAAGAGCGAGTCCCGGGCGGCAGGACACGGTGTCCCTCCGAAGGCTCGGAACGTCCTATGAGCCTCAAGACCCACCCATCGTGACGCGGCGTCGGTAACCGACCGTCGGAAGAAGATCTGCCGCGCGACCTCAGGAATTCGCGCGATCGTGCTTGCTGCCGCCGCGACAGGTCGGCGAGTCCGGCGCGCCGCCCGCCTGCGCCCATTCGCCGGGCGTGTAGGTGTGCAGGGCGAGGGCGTGGATCTCCTGCATGAGCGGCCCGAGCGTGCGGTAGACCGCCTGGTGGCGCTGCACCGGGCGGCGGCCGTCGAATGCATCGCTGACGATCACCGCCTTGTAGTGCGTCTCCAGCCCCCGGCTGTGCATGTGGCTTTCGTCGAGCACGTCGAGGTGCGCGGGCGACAAGGCCTGCAGGGCCTCGCGGAGGCGGTCGGCTTTCGTGGACATGGGTCGATGATACCTCCGTGCCGCCGCCGGACGCCCTGCCGGTGCGCCGCGATGGCGCACCACTGCGTTGCATTCAGCCGCTGGCCTGCGTGCGGGCCAGGGCGAGGCGCAGCAGGCGCGCCTCGATGCGTTCGCCGATGCCGCGAGGGGCTGCCAGATCCATGCGGGCCAGGGCCTCGTCGTCGCCGGGACCACCGCCGTGCGCGAGCGCGGCAGCGACCGTGGCCAGCTTGCCGCGGCGCGATCCCGTACGCGCCTGCAGCCACGCCAGTGCACGCACGAGGCGCTGCTCGACCTCGGTGAAATCGCTGCCGAGCGGATAGTCGGGCAGGGTGCCGTCGCGCCGGAACGGCGCCAGCGTCTCCGCGAGGCGCTCGCGGGTATGGGCCGACCACTCCGCTGGCATCGCGAAGTCGCCGCGCAGCTTGCGTTCGCGTCGCGCGGTATCGAGCAGCGCGGGCGCGAACCGGGCATCGGTGATCCCCGCCATCGCGATCACGCAGTCCTCGTCGGGCTGGCCGCGCAGGTCGGCGATGCCGTACTCGGTGATGTACAGATCGCGCAGATGGCGCGGGATGGTGGTGTGGCCGTAGTTCCAGCGGATGTTCGACTCCGCCTTGCCGCCGCTTTCGCGGGTCGCGCGCAGAAACAGGGCCGAGCGGCCGCCGGGCAGCGCGTGCGCCATCGCCACGAAGTTGTACTGGCCGCCGACGCCCGACACCACGCGGCCGTCCTCCAGCCCATCGGAGACCGCGGCACCAAGCGCGGTCGCCATCATGCAGGTATTGAAGAAGCGGCCGTCGCGACGCTGCAGGCGTTCCAGGCCTTCGTCCAGACCGTAGAGCTCGTTCACCTCGCTCACGCGCTTCATGCCGATGCCGCGGCGGGTGGCGTCGTCCAGGCCGTGCAGCCAGTCGTAAAAGTCCTGCGAACCAAGATAGAACGCGCCGTGCAGGAACTGGCCGTCACGGTCGAGCAGGTCGAGGTCGAGCGGGCTGGCGCTGCCGTCGTTCACGCGCCGCATCAGCGGCGCCTTGTCCACCACCTTGCGCCGCAGGACGCCCGCGTCCACCAGGCGGCGGAAGCCCTCGTTGATCATTTCGCTGCAGCCGTACAGCCCCTGCCCGAACGGCTCCAGCCCGCCGCTCGCGCGTACGGCCGGATGCGCTTGCAGCGTGGGATCGAGCGCGTGCAGCACGCGCCGGTAGGCGGCGTTGTCGGTGTGCCGCAGCGCGAGCGCGTGGCACAGCGCGTCGGCCAGTGCGCCGATGCCGATCTGCAGCGTGCCGCCGTCGCGCACCAGCGCGCTCGCGTACAGGCCGATCGCGTGTTGGGCATCGCCCACCGGCTGGCGCGGCAGCGCGAACAGCTTCGGGTGCGGCGCCGGCGGCGCGATCACCAGGTCGAACCAGTCCGCGTCCACCACCGCCGTGCCGTCCAGCCACGGCAGGTGCGGGTCGATCTCGGCCACCAGCAGCGGGCGCGGGTGGCCGGCGGCGACGATCGCGTCGACCGCGTCGAAGGTCAGGTCGGTGTTGGACGACAGCGACAGCCGCGTCGCGTCGGCATTCGCCGCCACCTTCTGCACGATGCAGTTGACGCCGCGGTCGGCCAGCGCCCGAGCGACATGGGTGTAGTTGAGGCTGGCGTAGCGCCGCTGCGCCTGCGCCGAGCCGAGCATCGCGCCGGACTGCAGGTAGAACTCCTCCACCGACACGTGCGCCGGCAGGGCGTCTCGACGCAGCGCCTCCACGTAGGCCAGGCGCGGGAAGTCCGCGCCGAACTGGCGCTCGGCGAACGGGCCCATGAACCGGCGCGCCAGCCCGGGCGGCGCGGGCGGCGGGTCGAGCGAGAGCGCGGTGTAGAGCGTCATCGGCCGCGCGGGGTCGGCGGCCACGCGGGCGTACAGGGCGTTGAGCAGCCGGTGCGGTTTGCCCAGCCCCAGCGGCGCGCCGATGTGCAGCGCGGGCGGGAGCCGGGCCAGCATCGCGGCGACCGCCGTGTCGAGGTCTTCGAACCGCAGCGTCATCGGCACGCTCCCCTCACTGCTCGAGCATCTCGGGGCGGAACAGGCGCCGGCGCGAGACTTCCCGTCCGGACACCATGAACCGGCCTTCGCCGCGGTAGTGGATCGTGCGCGGATGCGCCGGCGTCGTCGCCGCGCGCGCCCGCAGCACGCGCCAGACGAACAGCGGGTAGTCGCGCGTGATGCGGGTCTCGTGCAGCGCGCACTCGAAGGTGGCATGGCACTGCGCGATGCCGGGCGCCGCCACCTGTCGCGACGGGACCGCGCGCAGCCCGAACCGTTCGAACTTGTCCACCTCGCGGCTGGAGCAGTTGCCGATGCCGACCACCGCATCGAGCAGCGGCTCGGTAGGCAGGTTCAGCGTGCACTCGCGGCTGCGCCGCGCCAGCGCATGGCTGTGGTTCGCGTCCCAGAGGTAGGTGCCGACCAGGTCGTAGCCCAGCATCATGTGCCAGCCCAGGGTCATGATCGCGCGCTCGTCCTTCCACTGAGCGCACAGCAGCAGCACCGGGCCGGGTTCGAGGAAGCGTCGCGTGCGCTCGACCGGGAACGGGCGCTTGCGGACGGACGGAAGGGTGGATTCGACGCGGCTCACGTGCGCCAGCATGCAGGCCGGCGTGCGAACGTGGTGTCATGCCAGCACGTGGACGGCGTCGGCCAGGCGGCGCACGTCGTCCTGGGTGTGGCTGACGTAGACCATCGGCAGGCGCACCTCGTCGCGCACCTTCTGCAGCCAGGGAATCAGCTCCTCGCGCCGCGCCTGGTCGAGCGCGGACAGCGGCTCGTCGAACAGCAGGATCGCCGGCTGCGACAGCAGCGCGCGCCCGATCGCCACCCGTTGCGCCTCGCCGCCGGACAGATGCTCCGGCCTCCGAGCCAGCAGGTGGCCGATGCCGAGCAGCGCGACCACCGGGTCGAGTTCGAACGCGGTCGATCCGGCGCGCGCGCCGTGGCGGCCGTAGCTCAGGTTCGCGCGCACGTCGCGGTCGGGGAACAGGCGCGGCTCCTGGAACACGTAGCCGATGCGGCGGCGATGCGTCGGCACGTCGATGCGCGCCGCGCTGTCGAACAGGACGCGTTCGTCGATGGCGATCCGGCCACGGGCCGGCCGCGCCAGCCCGGCGATGGCGTTGAGCACCGAGGTCTTGCCGGCGCCGGAAGGCCCGGTCAGCGCGAGCACGCGCGCGTCCTCGACGATCCGCACCTCGCGTTCGAACCGGCCGAGCCGCAGCTGGATGTCGATGTCCAGCATCAGTCGCGCGCCTCGCGTCGCTGGCGCCGCACCAGCCATTCCGAGGCCATCAGCGCGGCCAGCGAGATCGCCAGCGCCACCAGCGCCAGCCGCCAGATGCCGCCTTCGCCGCCGGGCGCCTGCATCAGGCCATAGATGGCCGACGACAGCGTGCGCGTCTCGCCCGGGATGCTGGACACGAAGGTGATCGTGGCGCCGAACTCGCCCAGCGCCTTGGCGAACGCCAGCACGCCGCCGGCCACGATGCCCGGCCAGGCCAGCGGCACCGTGACCGTGAAGAACACCCGCAGCGGCGAGGCCCCCAGGGTGGCGGCGGCCTGTTCCAGGCGCCGGTCCACCGCCTCGATCGACAGCCGGATCGCACGCACCATCAGCGGGAAGCCCATGATCGCGCTCGCCAGCGCCGCGCCGGTCCAGCGGAACGCGAGCGAGATGCCGAAATGGTCCGCCAGCACGCGCCCGATGGCGCCGTTGTGGCCCAGGGCCACCAGCAGCGCGTAGCCCACCACCACGGGCGGCAGCACCAGCGGCAGGTGCACCAGTGCATCGAGCAGCGACTTGCCGAAGAAGCGGCGCCGCGCCAGCAGCCACGCCACCGCGATTCCGGGCGGCAGGCTGGCAAGCGAAGCGGCCACCGCCACCTTCAGGCTGAGCGCGATCGCGGTGGTTTCCTCGGGCGTGAACACGTGCGGCCGGCCTCAGCGCAGGACGAAGCCATGACGGCGGAAGATGGCGCCGGCCTCGGGCGACTGCAGCCAGTCGATGAAGGCCTGTGCCTGCGGATGCGCGCTGGCACGGATGCGGGCCACGGGGTAGGCGATGTCCGGATGACTGCCGGCGGGAAAGGTCGCGAGCACCTTCACCCGCGGTTCGGCGCGCGCGTCGCTCGCGTAGACCACGCCCAGCGGCGCTTCGCCGCGGGCGACCAGCAGCAGCGCCGCGCGCACGTTCTCGGTCTCGGTCACACGCGGCTGCAGCGTCTTCCAGAGCCCCAGTGATTCGAAGCCGGCGCGGGCGTACTTCCCGGCCGGGACGCTGTCGGTCAACGCCAGTGCGAGCCGGCCGTCTTCGCCGAGCAGCGGCTGCAGGTCGACGCGTCGCGTGAGCTCCAGCGCCTGCGCACCGCTTCCGCCGGGCGCGACCAGCACCAGCGTGTTGCCGAGCAGGTCCACGCGCGTGGCCGGATCGACCAGTGCCCGTGCCTGCAGCCAGTCCATCCACTCGCGGTCGGCGGACACGAACACGTCCGCGGGCGCGCGCTGGTCGATCTGCCGCGCCAGTGCGGAACTGCCGGCATACGACACCCGCACCGCCTGCCCGCTGTGGTCTTCGAATGCGGCAGCGGCCGCGTCCATCGCCCCGGCGAGGCTGGCGGCTGCGAACACCAGCAGCGGCGGGGACGGCGCCCCGGCGACCGCGGCGGGTCCGGCGTCGCGGCCGCAGGCGGCGAGCGTCGCGCACAGCAGGGACGCGGCGAGCAACGCCCGGACCATGGCCGCGACCGGCGCGCGCGCCTCGTCGCGCCGGCTCATGGCGCCAACACCACGGTGATCGCATCGAGCTGGCGCACGCCGCGCACCGCAAGGGCGTCGCCGGGCACCGGCAGGCGCAGTGGCCCGGTATCCGGGTCCAGTGCCCTGCCGTCGCAGCGATCCACCACGTAGGCGGCGCGTCCGCCGGTGCCCGGATCGAGTTCGGCCAGCGAGAACAGCGCCCGGCTGCCGTCGCGCGCGTCCGCCAGCACGTAGCGCAGCAGGTGCGCACCTGCGAGCGGCCCTTCCGGAACGGCGCCGGTGGCGCGCAGCAGCGCCATCAGCGGGACGCCTTCGCATCGCAGCGTGGTGCCGTCCACCCGCGCCGCCACGGGCTCGCGCGGCAGCGCGGCCATGACGTCCGCATCGAGCGGGACCGAGACCGGTGAAGCGATCTCTCCCGGCCGCGGCAGCGAGGCGCGCAGCGCTGGATCCTGCGACTGTGCGTGCGCCACGGCCGCCAGCAGGGACACGGCCACGCAAGCGACCGCCGGCAGGCGTCGGGGCGGATGGACAGGTCGATCCATGCGGCAGGCGGGCGTGGGAGCGATGGGCGGCACTATAGCGGTCGACGTCACGGCGCAGAGGCAGGGCGCGGCCTCGCCGGAGCGCTTCGTGGTGTCGCTGCGGCCGCCCGTTCGCGATGCGTCCCCGTGGACGCAGCGAGGCCGCGGGCTCCGGCCGGACGTCGCGACGTGCGGTCGAAGCAGGCGTAGAGTGTGGGAAGCAATCCCGGGAGAACTGCCATGCGTGGTCGGATCGTTCGGCACCGTGTCGGGTGCGCCCTCGGGCTGCTCGCCGCCGCCCTGCTGGCCGGTGGCGCGGCATCGGCGCATGAACCCGCCGAGGTGTCGCGCCTGTCGATGGCGTCCGGGCCGGCGGTCCCGGGGCTGCGGACGCCGCGGCCGGGACTGCTGACCGCCGGCCAGCCCGACGCCGCCGCATGGCGCGCGCTGGCGGACGAGGGCGTGGTGGCCGTGATCAATCTCAGGCCCGGGACGGAGGTGCCGAATCGGGACCTGGCGGCGGAAGTCGGCGAAGCCGGGCTCGCCTACCACGCGATTCCGGTGGCCGGCGCGGACGGCCTCACGGACGCCAATGCGGATCGCCTGTGGAGGCTCGTGCACGACGCACCGGGCACGGTGCTGGTGCACTGCGCCACGGCCAACCGGGCCGGCGCGCTGCTCGCCCTGGGTGCGGCCCGCGCGGGCGGCATGTCGCCCGCGGATGCGCTGGCCTTCGGTCGTGCCGCCGGGCTGGCCAGTCCGGCCCTGGAAGCGCGGGTGCGGGAACGGCTCGGTCTGCCGGCGGACGCGCAGGCCGACTGAGCGCGTCGTCCGCGCGGCTGGTCGCTGCGCGCTCGGCCTCGCGCGTGGCGGAGGCCGGCCGGATCCCGGGCGCCGCACCGGTCGATGGAAGCGCCGACGACATGACCCGATCGTGGCGGGCGCTGGCCGAGCCGCCCGAATGCGACCGCCGCAACGACACCCGATCGCGGCATCACGACGCAGCGCAGGACGTTCAAGCCGGCGTCCGCGCAGCGGGACAGGCCCATTGATGCGCATGTCGGACTTTTCCTACACGCGCGGGCGTCGCCGTCCGATGGTGGCCGCGGTCGGTCGCGGGCACGCTGTGTCTGCCCCGGCAGCGCGCGAGGACGATGGAACGACGCTGCACGGATGCCGGTCGCGACCGACAGGATCGCCGGTCGTGCCGGGGCACCTGTCTTCCCTGGGTGTCCGTGCATGGTTCGCGAACTGATCGAGATCGAGGCTGCCGGCGACGGCTGGCTGGTGCGCAGCGGCGGCACCTGCCTGGTGTGCGTGACCAAGCTGCAGGCGATCGAACGCGCGCATGCGCTGGCCGAGCGGCGCTACGCCGAGACCGGATGCCCTACCGGCGTCCGCGTCCCCGTGGCCGGCGACGTCCGCCTGATCCTCGGCACCTGCGGCTGAAGGCGCTCGCGTCGACGCGGCGTGCCTGCGCGATCCCAGGCCAGGTTCCACCCTCGCGGCGGATTCCGCTGCTCAACCCGGATGGATGGCGGCCGCTATCCCGCGTGCCTGTTCGCGCAGCTCGGGGATCGCGATGCTTTCCCACAGCTCGCCGATGCGCAGCGCGCCGATCACGTGCAGGTGCGGATCGGGGCGACCGCGGGCATCCACCACCTGCCCATCGGCCGTGCTCGCGATCCCGATGCCGAGCGGCCCGGGCAGCACCGTGCCGCGCGCGCGCAGCGCCTGCAGCAGCGTGCCGGGACGCAGATCGATATTGGTTTCCACCCCGGTCGCGTTGACGATCCAGTCGGCGTGGCGCATATGCTCGCGCCCCGCGTGGCGGGGCTTGAAGTGGACGCAGCTGCCGCCGGCGGGATCCGCGGTGACGGCGCGCAGGCGTCCGGCGGCGATCTCCAGCCGGCCATCGGCGCGCAGAACCTCGAGCGTGGCGGCGACCTCGGGCGCGATGCGGTGGCGGTGGATGTCCCAGTAGCGCACGGCATGGCGCAGGAAGCGTCGGCGCTCGACGGCATCCAGCGAGCGCCAGAGCCGCTGCCCGTGCGGACGCAGCCGGTCCAGGCTCCACTGCCACGGCTCTCCCGCGGCCACCGCCGTGTCGATGCGCTGGCGCAGCAGCTGCCAGCGTGCGCGCACGCCCAGCGGCAGCCACTCGTCCACGCCCGCGTCGGCGTGCGGCCCCGGCGCCGCGTGCGGAAGCGGGGCGAGGCCGTGCCGCGACAGCACCAGGACGCGGCCGCGATGTCCTGCGGCGGCGAGCGTGAGTACGGCATCGACCATGCTCAGCCCGGAGCCGAGGATGCATACGTCGGCATCCGGGGGAACGGTCGCCACCGCGGAGTCGTCCCAGGCCTCGGCGATGCGTACGCCAGGGTGCAGCAGGTACGCCGGCAGCGGGCGCGGTGCGTTGCCGACGGCGAGCACGACATGCGGGGCGGCCAGTGGTGCGCCCGCATCGAGGTGTACGCGATAGCCACGTCCGCTGCGCTCGATGTCGACCGCATGCGCGCGCACATGGACGATGGCCTCGCCAGACGCCAGCGACGACAGCGTGTCGCGCAGGTAGCGCGCGTAGTCGCGGCGCGGCATGAACCGGGGTGCGAGTTCGTCGGCCGAGCCGGCGCCGGCGCGTTCGAGGAATTGCAGGAAGTGGTCGGGCTGCTCCGCGATCGCGCTCATGCGCGCGGCGACGACGTTGAGCAGGTGCTCCGGCTGCCGGGTCGCGTAGGCCGCGCCGCGGGCCAGCTCCGCGTCGGGCTCGACGATCGCGATCCGCGCACCGGCTACGCCCTGCATCAGCAAGCGGATCGCGACCAGCACGCCCGCCGCGCCGCCGCCGACGATCACCGCATCGAACATGTCCTCATCGGGACCGGGATCTGGCGTCATGCAGGCGGACAGGCGGGCACATGGCCGGCATTGTCGCATCCGCTCCGCCGCCGCGGACGCCGACCGGTCGCTGAACCATCCGGCTGTGGTCGCCCGGATGGGGCCGTGGCAGGCGCATCATGCGGGCCATCCGACGGCCACACGGAGCGACGACGATGACAGCCCGACCGATCATTGCCACCCTGCTGGCGACGCTGCTGCTGGCGGGCTGCGCCACCGACACCGGCCTGCGTGACGCCGAGCGGCTCGCGCTCTACCAGACCCACGCCGGCGAGCCGGTGAGCGCCTTCAGCTATTTCGGCAGCCTCAACGGCTGGACCCCGCTCGGCGACCGTGCGCTCGCAGTGTGGACGCGTCCGTCCGAAGCATGGCTGCTGGAATTGAGCGGCCCCTGCCAGGATCTCGCGTTCACCCCGACCATCGGGCTGACCAGCCAGATGAACCGGGTGCACGCGCGGTTCGACAAGGTCATCGTGGGCAGCGGCGGCGGCATCCGCATTCCCTGCCACATCGCCCAGATCCGCCCGCTCGACGTCAAGGCGCTACGCGCGTCCGAACGCGAGCTGCGCGAGGCGCGCGTGCAGCAGCGCGAGGGAGCCGAAGCGACGCCCTGATGCGCGCTGTTCGCGGCATCGCCGAGCGTTGCTCCCGAGGGTATCCCGGGACAGTGGTGGAGGGCCCCGGGTGCGCTTCGCTTACCCGGGCTACGGACTGGCTTCGCGTAGCCCGGATAAGGCCGGAGGCCGCATCCGGGGTCGCCGCGAGCTGTCGGCTGCGACTTTCGAGTGTGTCTCGGGACGGAGATCGAGAACCCCGGGTGCGCTTCGCTTACCCGGGCTACGGACTGGCTCGCGTAGCCCGGATAAGGCCAAAGGCCGCATCCGGGTTCATCGCACGCGTTCGTCTGCGACTCCCGAGGGTATCCCAGGACGGTGGTAGAAGCCCCGGGTGCGCTTCGCTTACCCGGGCCAGGAGGAGCGCGCGTGCGTCGCCGGCCGTCCACGCACGCGTGGAGCGGCTCAGGACTCGCCGTCGTGCGGCACGTAGCCTGCGGGTTTTTCGGCCCCACCGCCGAACAGGAACTTCTGCATCTCGCCCTCGAGGAAGGCGCGATGCTGCGGATCGAGCGGCGAGAGCCGGTTCTCGTTGATCAGCATGGTCTGGTGCGCCAGCCAGGCCGCCCAGCCCGGCTTGCCGACGTGTTCGAACACGCGCTTGCCCAGTTCGCCGGGCCACGGCACGAAGTCCAGCCCTTCGGCGTCACGTTGTTCATACTGGCAGAAGACGGTGCGTGACATGGCCTGCGTTTCCGGTTGAACGGGAGCCCATTGTAGAAGCGATGCGGCCAGCGGCACTCGCCGGCCGCGCGCCGTGTACGCGAGCACGCTCTGGATCCGGTCGATGCTGCCGGCTCCGCCGCGGGGCATGCGCAGGCGCCAGGTGCTTTCCGACGCGGCTATTGCTGCAGGATCCGCTCGAGCAGGGTGCGCACCGGCGCCGGAATCCCCAGCGCCGGCAGCTCGGCGCGCGCGACCCAGCGCAGGTCGGCATCGTCGCGCACCGCGGCGGCCAACGACACGTCGCACCAGGCCAGCGGACGCAGCGTGAGCCGGTAGTGGGTGAATGCATGCGTGATCGGGTCGAGCGCGTCGGCCGCCTCGTATCCGCCGCCCACGTGTCGCTGGAACCACTCGCGCGCCTGCACTGCGTCGGCATGCTCGGGCAGCGACCACAGCGCCGCCCAGATGCCGGTGGGCGGCCTGCGCAGCAGCAGCACGCGTCCGGCGCCGTCGTGCAGCAGCAGCGCCAGCGCTTCGCGTTCGGGCAGCGGCTTGCCGGGACGTGGCGTGGGCAGCTCGCCGACGCGCCCGGCGCGCAGCGCGGCACAGTCGTGCTGTAGCGGACACGGCACGCAGGCCGGATCGTGCCGGGTGCACAGGGTCGCGCCGAAATCCATCTGCGCCTGGGTGTAGTCGGCCATGCGGCCTTCGGGGACGCCGGCCAGGTGCGCCTCGGCGAGCGTCCACAGCCGCTTCTCGACCGCCGGCGTGCCCGGCCAGCCGTCCACCGCGTGCACGCGGCACAGCACGCGCTTGACGTTGCCGTCGAGGATCGCCACCCGGTCGCCCCATGCCTGCGACAGGATCGCGCCGGCGGTGCTGCGGCCGATGCCGGGCAGTGCGAGCAGGGCATCGAAGTCGTGCGGCAGCTCGCCGTCGTGATGCTCCACGCACTGCCGCGCGGCGGCGTGCAGGTTGCGGGCGCGCGCGTAGTAGCCGAGCCCGGACCACAGCGCGAGCACCTCGTCCAGCGGTGCCGCGGCCAGCGCGCGCACGTCCGGCAGGGCGGCGACGAAGCGTTCGAAGTAGGGCAGCACCACGCGTACCTGGGTCTGCTGCAGCATGATCTCCGACAGCCACACCCGGTAGGGCGAGCGCGGGTGCTGCCAGGGCAGGTCGTGCCGCCCGGAGACGTCGAACCACTGCAGCAGCTGCGTGGCGAAGCGGTCTGCGGGTCCGGTCATGGGGCAGGCGCAGTGGCGGCGGGGGCAGGGTCGTCTTCGAACTCGAGCACCACGCCTTCGAGTTCGGCGCCCGAGATATCGATGCGCGCCGCCTGCAGCCGCCCCTGCAGCGGCGGCAGCGGCGAATCGCGCGTCGGGGCCGTGGCCCAGTCGATCAGCGCGGGCACGTCGAGGCGGCCATCGAAACGCAGGTCGTCGCGCGTCGCCTGCAGCGACAGCGGCGCCGACAGGTCCGGCGCGCCGCGGTAGGCGAGCGAGAGCGCCAGCGGCGCGCGCGACGCGCCGAGCGGCGGCGGCAGCGTCGGCCAGGCCGACGGCCAGGTCGCGATCCGCCCGTCGACCTCGAACAGCAGTCGTCGCCCGTAGGCGATGCGGCCGCGCGCATCCAGCGTCGGCACCAGGCCGTCGCCGCGCAGGGCGATGCCCGCCGGCACCAGGGTCCAGGCATCGGCATGCAAGCGCAGCGGGCCGTGCAGGCCCAGGGAGAACGGCGCGACGGTGTCGCCGGCGAGCAGGCGTCCGCGCGCGCCGAAGCGCGCGGGCAGCAGCCGCAGTCCATCCTCCCAGTGCAGCGCGCCGGACAGCAGGATCCAGGCCGGCACCTGCCAGCCGTCGCCCTGCGGCGCGACCGGGCCAGCCAGCGCGAAGCCGTGTCCGCTCGCCGGCCGCACGAGGCTCGCGGCGAGCGCGAACGGCGCGCGCCGCGCGGCATCGACATAGCGTCCGGACACCTGCGCCTGCAGCGGCCGTCCGGGATCCAGCCGCGGAAGCGCCAGCCGCAATGCGTCCACGCGCCAGCCGTCGCCGTCGACGCGGCCGCCGGTCACCTGCAGCCCGTCGCGGATGAGCGGAAGGCGGCCATCGCCCGGTGGGCGCGTCGAGAGCCAGTGCTGCAGCGCCGGAAGATCGAGCACCGCGCCGTCGAGTTCCACGCGTACGAGTTCGAGCGGATCACCGAGCGCGCGGATGGTGCGCCAGGGCAGCGCCACGAGCACCCGGCGCGCCCGCAGCAGCGGGCGGGCAGCGCCGGGTTCGCGCGCGACCAGGTGGCGCACCACGAACGTCGGCCGCGCACCGAAGCGGGAGGCGGCATCGCCCTCGGCGCTGATCTCCAGCCCCATCGACGTGCCGACGCGCGCAAGCACCAGGGGCACGATGCGTTCGGGCGGGAACGCCAGCCAGAGCACGAGCCACAGCAGCAGCGCCAGCGCGACCGGCACCGCGCACAGCACGATCGCGATCCGCGCCCAGCGCCGGCGCGCCCGCGGCGTCGCGGACTGCGCGCGGCCGGCGTTCACCCGCCGAGGCGTTCGGGCAGCAGCGCGTCGACGAAAGCCTCGGCGTCGAACACGCGCAGGTCCTCCGGGCGCTCGCCGATGCCGGCGAAGCGGATCGGGATGCCGAACTCGCGCGCCAGCGCGAACACCACGCCGCCCTTGGCGGTGCCGTCGAGCTTGGTCACCACCAGTCCGGTGACCTTCACCGCGGCATTGAACTGGCGCAGCTGCGACAGCGCGTTCTGGCCGGTGGTGCCGTCGATCACCATCAGCACTTCGTGCGGCGCGGACGGGTCGAGCTTGCCGAGCACGCGCCGGATCTTGCCCAGCTCGGCCATCAGGCCCTGCTGCGTGTGCAGGCGGCCGGCGGTGTCGGCGATCAGCACGCCGGTGCCGCGCGACTTCGCCGCCTGCAGCGCGTCGAACGCGACCGAGGCGGGGTCGGCGTCCTGGCCCTGCGCGATCACCGCCACGCCGTTGCGTTCGCCCCAGGCCTGCAGCTGCGCCACGGCGGCGGCGCGGAAGGTGTCGCCGGCGGCCAGCATCAGCGCGTGGCCCTCGTCCTTGAAGCGCCGCGCGAGCTTGCCGATGGTGGTGGTCTTGCCGACGCCGTTCACGCCGACGGTCAGGATCACGAAGGGCTTCGCGCCCGCGTCGACCCGCAGCGGGATGGCGATCGGGCGCAGCATCGCGACCAGGTCTGCGCGCAGCGCCGCGAGCAGGGCGTTCGCGTCGGCGAATTCGCGCGCCTTCATCCGCTTGCGCAGGTCCTCGACCAGCTGCGTGGTGGCGGTGACGCCGACGTCGGCGGTGAGCAGGGCGCTCTCGATCTCGTCGAGCAGGTCGTCGTCGAGTTTCGGATTGCGCGAGAACAGGCCGCCGAGCCCGCGTGTGAGCGCGCTGCCGCGCAGGCGCTCGCGCCAGCCGCGCCTGCCTTCCGCGGCAGGCGCCGCCTGACTGCCGGAACCGTCCACCGCATCGGCCGCGGGAATCGACGGTGGCGCCGTGACAGGTGCGGGTGCCGGCGCCGCGGCGGTGGCTGCGGGCGAGGACGTTGGCGGCGCAACCGTGGCAGGCGCGGCGGGCCCCCGTCCGGAAGTGGACGCGGGCGACGCATTCGATGCGGGTGCGGCCGCGTCACGCTGCCCCGGTACTGCGGGCGCGTGGACGGGCGCAGGCGAGGGCAGTGCTGCAGGCGCTGCCACGGGTACCGATGGCGCGGAAGCAGGCGCAGGCGCGGCAGGCGCGTCGGGAACGGTGGTTCGGGCGTGCGTTTCGGACGCAGACGCCTCCGGAGCCGCCGGAGTGGCGGGCGTGGTGTCGGACGGTTCGCTGGCGGGCGCAGGTCGCGGAGCGTCGGCGGACGGCGCGGGTTCGGCGCGCGCGGCATCGGGGAACGCCTCAGCCAGTTCCTCGATGCTGTAGCCGCCCTTGCGCTCCGGGGCGCGTCCGTCCTCCCGCTCGCCGGCGGCGTCGGAGGCGGGCTTCTTGCGGCCAAACAGTCGGATCATCGGACGACGCGCGGACCGGTGGGGGAGGTCCGAAGGCCGGACATGCTACCACCGGGGCACGGGGCGACCCGTGACTGCGGACCCTTGTGCAGGCGCGTCCGGATGCGGTTCTATCGCATGTTTCCACCGCCCGCAGGTCCGACCCGATGCCGCTTCGCTCCACGCTTTCGATCGCCGCCCTGATCGCGCTCGCGCCGCAGCTGGCGGGTGCGCAGGCCGCCATCCCGCAGTCGCCTGCGCCCGTCGCCGCGCATGCCGGCGCGGACGCGCCGACCGCGGCCGACCTCGCGCTGCGCGCGCTGTACGAGCGCGAGTGGGCGTGGCGCCAGCAGGAGTTCGCGCAGGAGAAGATCGACGGCCGCTGGCAGGCCTCCTCGCGGCTGCCCTCGGTCGCGGCCGAGGACTGGGAGCGCCGCGTCGCCTACTGGACGCAGGTCCTCGCCGAGCTCGATGCGATCGACGTGGCGCAGCTGTCGCCCGGCGAGCGGGTGAACGCCGCGGTGTTCCGCGCGATGGTCGAGGCCGACCACGCGTCGACCGAGTGGCGCACTTGGGAAGCGCCCTTCAACAGCGACTCGTTCTTCTGGGGCTACTTCAACCCGAGCCAGCCCTACGCGCGCGAAGGCGAGTGGGAGCGCCTGCTCGGGCGCCTGCGCGACGTGCCCACGTACTTCGACCAGCAGATCGCGAACATGGAGCGCGGCCTGGACCGCGGCTGGAGTGTGCCGCGCGCGAGCATCGAGGGCCGCGACCGCACGCTCGAGCCCTATACCCGCACCGACGCGGGCAACCCGTTCCTGGTGACCTTCGACGCGATCCCCGCATCGGTGCCCGAACCGCGCCGCAGCCAGCTGCGCGAGGAAGGCCGCCGGCTGGTGCTCGAGCGGCTGGTGCCTGCCTACACGAAGCTGCTGGCTTTCCTGCGCGAGGACTACCTGCCGCGCACGCGCACCACGATCGCCGCCAGCGACCTGCCCGACGGGCGCGCGTTCTACCGATCGCAGGTCCGCGAATACGTCACCCGCGACATGGACCCGCGCGAGATCCACGCCGTCGGCCTGGCCGAGGTCGAGCGCATCTCGGCAGAGATGCGCGAGGTGATGGCGCGCGCCGGCTTCGAGGGCAGTTTCGAGGAGTTCCTGCAGTTCCTGCGCACCGATCCACGGTTCTACGCGCGCACCCCGCGCGAGCTGCTGGCGAGCGCGGCCTACGTGGCGAAGAAGGTCGACGGCCAGCTCAAGCACGCGTTCAACACCCTGCCGCGCTACCGCTTCACCATCATCCCGGTGCCCGACGACATCGCGCCGATCTACACCTCCGGCCGCGGCGGCCTGGACGCCTGCCTGTTCAACACCTACGACCTGCCGTCGCGCCCGCTGTACAACCTGCCGGCGCTGGTGGTGCACGAATGCGCGCCCGGACACAGCTTCCAGGCCGCGCTGGCGCTGGAGGCGCCCGCGCGCCCGGATTTCCGCCAGCAGACCTACTTCTCCGGCTACGGCGAGGGCTGGGGCCTGTACACCGAATGGCTCGGCACCTCGATGGGCATCTACGAGACGCCGTACGAGGATTTCGGCCGCCTGACCTTCGAGATGTGGCGCGCGGCGCGGCTGGTGATCGACACCGGCCTGCACGAATACGGCTGGAGCCGCGAGCAGGCGATCGACTACCTCGCCAGCCACACCGCGCTCGCGCGCCACGACGTGGAGACCGAGGTCGACCGCTACATCTCCTGGCCGGGGCAGGCGCTGTCCTACTACCTGGGCTACCGCACGCTGCGCGAGCTCCGCGCGGAGGCCGAGCGCGAACTGGGCACCCGCTTCGACCAGCGCCCGTTCCACGACATGGTGCTGGCGCTGGGCTCGGTGCCGCTGCCGGTGCTGGAGGCGGAGGTGCGCGCGTTCATCGCCGCACAGAAGGCCGCGCTCGCGCCGTGAGCAGGCCCGCGGGCAACGTGCGCATCATCGGCGGTCGCTGGCGCGGCACGCGCTTGCCGGTCGCCGACGCGCAGGGCCTGCGGCCGACCTCCGACCGCACCCGCGAGACCCTGTTCAACTGGCTGCAGCCGGAGCTGCCGGGTGCGCGCGTGCTGGACCTGTTCGCCGGCAGCGGCGCGCTCGGCTTCGAGGCGCTGTCGCGCGGCGCGCGCGAGGCGTTGCTGGTCGAACGCGATCCGCGCCTGTGCGAGGCGCTGCGCGATACCGCGCGGCGGCTGGACGGTGGCGACGCCGCGACCGTGGTGCAGGCCGATGCGCTCGCGTTCCTGCGCGCGCCGCTGCATGGACGGTTCGACATCGTCTTCGTCGACCCGCCGTTCGATGCCGGCCTGTGGGATGCGGCGCTCGCGCAGCTCGATCCGTGGGTCTCCAACCGCGCGTGGCTGTATGTCGAAGCTCCGCTGCGGCGCAGCATGACGCCCCCTGCGGACTGGCGCCTGCACCGCGACGGAACCACGCGCGAGACGCGCCACGCCCTGTACCGGCGCGGCGACTGAACCTGCGCCCGCCGCGCTGCTACACTCCACGCGATTCAGGACCCGACTGCGCCACCGCCCACGCCATGAGCCAGGCCCGCAACCGCACCGCGGTCTATCCCGGTACCTTCGACCCGATCACCAACGGCCACGTCGACCTCGTCGACCGCGCCGCGCCCCTGTTCGAGCGGCTGGTGCTCGGCGTGGCCGCGAGCCCGTCCAAGCGTCCGACGCTGCCGCTCGAACTGCGCGTGCGGCTGGCGCGCGAGGCGCTGGCGCGGCATCCCAACGTCGAGGTGTGCGGCTTCGATTCGCTGCTGGCGAATTTCGTCCGCGAGGTGGGCGGCGGCATCCTGCTGCGCGGCCTGCGCGCGGTGTCGGACTTCGAGTACGAGTTCCAGATGGCGAGCATGAACCGGCACCTGATCCCCGAGGTGGAAACCCTGTTCCTGACGCCCGCCGAGCAGTACGGCTTCATTTCCTCGTCGCTGGTGCGCGAGATCTCGCGGCTGGGCGGCGACGTGTCCGGGTTCGTCCCGGCCGCCGTGGCCGATGCCCTGCAGGCCGAGTGGCAGCGCGACGCCGGCTGATACCGTCCACCCCACACACTGACCCACGGAGTCCCACGATGAAACTCATGAACACCCTGGCGCTGGCCGCGTGCCTGGTGCTGCCGCTGGCGGCGTGCAAGAAGGAAGAGGCCGCTCCGGTCGAGGCGGCCCCGGTCGCTGCCCCCACCACCGACGACAAGGCCGCGTGGCAGGCCTACCTGAGCGACCAGGTGCCGCGCCACATGGATGGCATCACCAACCAGCCCTACGTGTACCGCGTGCCCGCCAATGCGACCGACCCGGAGGAATACAACCGCCTGCTCGACAAGGCCAAGATGGACGTGGCCCGCGGCATCGTGAAGGGCAACATCCTGGCCTACGCCGGCCTGGATCCGACCAAGACCGCCGACCTGGTGGTCGCCGCGTTCGAGCAGGTCACCCCGAACACGATGAAGGGCGTGCGCGTGGTCTACATCGGCGATCAGGCCAACAGCGAGCGCGTCCGCGCCGCGGTCGAGCCGGCCGGCGTCGAATACGTCTTCGCCGAAGCCAAGTGACCTGACCGGCCACGCCCGCTCAGCGGGCGTGGCTGCCGGACGCGCCACCCCGGCACAGGCGGGAGATCCGGCCCCGGAACCCCCGGCGGCCTTGCGGCATCGCTGCCGGCACGACAGCCCGGTGCAGCCGCCTTCCGGGCCCGCGCGCCCGCACCCGCAGCGGCACAGGTCCGAGCCGCCCGCCGGCGCACGCGCCTGCGTTCCGCGCATGGAACGGGGCCGCGGCGGCGCAGCGCTTACAATGCGTGCATGTCGCTGAAGATCAACGAGCTCTGCGTCAACTGCGACGTCTGCGAGCCGGTCTGCCCGAACCGGGCCATCGCGCAGGGCGAGACGATCTACGTCATCGATCCGGCGCTGTGCACCGAATGCGTCGGCCACTTCGACGAACCGCAGTGCGTGGTGGTGTGCCCGGTCGAATGCATCGACCCGGATCCCGACCATCCCGAGACCGAACCGCAACTGCTCGCCAAGCTGCGCCGCCTGCAGCAGGAGTCCGCATGACCCGTTCCCGCCCGCTGATGCTGTTCGCCTGCCTGCTGTTCGTCGCGCCGCTGTGGGCGCGCGACACGGCCGCGCCCGACGCGCGACCGCCGGGCGCGGCGATCGCCTCGGCCCATGCGCTCGCCACCGACGCCGGGTTCGAGACCCTGCGCGCCGGCGGCAACGCCTTCGACGCCGCGGTCGCCGTCTCCGCGGTGCTGTCGGTGGTCGAACCGATCTCGTCGGGCCTCGGCGGCGGCGGCTTCTTCCTGCTGCACGAGGCCAAGACCGGCAAGGACGTCTTCATCGACGCGCGCGAGATGTCGCCGGCCGCCGCCACCCAGGCGCGCTACCTCACCGCCGACGGCGAGTTCGACCGCGACCGCGCGGTCAACGGTCCCTGGGCCGCGGGCATTCCCGGGCTGCCCGCGGCGTTCGTGCACGTGGCTGGCGAGTACGGACGGCTGCCGCTGGCGACCTCGCTGGCGCCGGCGATCCGCATCGCCCGCCAAGGTTTCCCCGTCTACGAGCGGTTCTCGCGCGGCTACGCGCAGCGTCGCGAGGTGATGGAGCGCTACCCCGGCACGCGCGCGGTGTTCCTGGCCGGTGGCGCGGCGCCGAAGGACGGCGACGTGTTCCGCCAGCCGGACCTGGCGCGCACGCTGGAACTGCTCGCGGAGAAGGGTTTCGACGGCTTCTACCGCGGCGAGGTCGGCGCGAAGCTGGTCGCGGGCGTGAATGCCGAAGGCGGGCAGTGGACCGCCGACGAGTTGGCCGCCTACACGGTGAAGGAGCGCGAGCCGATCCGCTTCCGCTACAACGAGTGGGACATCACCACCGCGCCGCCGCCCTCGTCGGGCGGCATCGCGCTGGCGCAGATGCTGCAGATCCTGTCCGCCTGGGACCTGCCCGCGCTCGACGAGCCGCTGCGCGTGCACCTGGTGACCGAGTCGATGCGGCGCGCGTTCCGCGACCGCACCTTCTACCTCGGCGACCCCGACTTCGTGCAGGTGCCGCAGCGCCTGCTCACCAGCCCCGACTACGCCGCCGGCCTGCGCGCCACCATCAATCCGGCGAAGGCCACGCCGAGCGACCTGCTCTCGGGCGAGCCCACGCCGCTGGAGGACGAGGAGACCACCCACTTCTCGATCATCGACGCGGAAGGAAACCGCGCCGCCGTCACCCAGACCGTGAACCTGCTGTTCGGCTCGGGCCTGGTGCCGCCGGGCACCGGCGTGCTGCTCAACAACGAGATGGACGATTTCGCGCTCAAGCCCGGCACGCCCAACGCCTTCGGCGTGATGGGGTACGACGCCAATGCGCCGGAACCGGGCAAGCGCATGCTCAGCTCGATGACGCCGACCTTCATGCAGTCGCCCGACCGCGCGGTGGTGCTGGGCACGCCGGGGGGCACGCGCATCATCACCATGGTGCTGCTGGGCATCCTCGGCTACGACGCCGGGCTGGACGCGCAGGGCGTCGCCGCGCTGCCGCGCTACCACCACCAGTGGATGCCGGACCGGATCGACGCCGAGAGCGGCGCGTTCACGCCGCAGGTCGCGCAGGCGCTGCGCGCGCTCGGCCACACCGTGCGTCTGCCGGGCGACGAGGCCGAGGGCGGACGCGGCTCGAGCCACGTCTGGGGCAACCTGCAGACGGTCGAATGGCGCCTGGGGGACAATACCCTCCACGGCGGCAGCGACCCGCGCAATCCCGTGGGCAAGGCGGCGGTGCAGGCGGTGGCCGCGCCGGCGCGCTGACGACGACGGCCGCGGGGCCGCCGCGACCTGCCATCTCCCCGCCGCAAGGAGGACCGCCATGAAGCTCTGGTCGATCGAAGGCAACTCGCAGCGGCTCGACGGGGGTTCGATGTTCGGCAACGCGCCGCGCGCGCTGTGGACGCGCTGGGCCGAGCCCGACGCCGCCAACCGCATCCGCCTGGCCACGCGCGGGCTGCTGGCCACGCCGCTCAACGGCCGCACGGTGCTGTTCGAGACCGGCATCGGCGCCTTCTTCGATCCGCGCATGCGCGAACGCTTCGGCGTGGCGGAGGAAGGCCACGTCCTGCTCGACTCGCTGCGCGCGGCGGGCGTGGAGCACACCGACGTCGACGTGGTGGTGCTCAGCCACCTGCACTTCGACCATGCCGGCGGCCTGCTGGCGCCGTGGCAGCGCGACACGCCGCCGCGCCTGCTGTTCCCGAACGCGACCTTCGTCGTCGGCCGCCGCCACTGGCAGCGCGCCTGCCAGCCGCATCCGCGCGACCGCGCCAGCTTCATCCCGGAACTGCCGGGTTTGCTGGAAGCCAGCGGCCGGCTCGAATTCGTCGACGGCGACCGCACGCCCGCGCTCGGCGACGCGGTGCGCTTCCACTACAGCGACGGCCACACGCCGGGGATGATGCTGGCCGAGATCCTCGGGCCCGACCTGCGCGAGGGGCGGCCGCACGGCGGCGTGGTGTTCTGCGCCGACCTCGTGCCCGGGTTGCCGTGGGTGCACGTGCCGATCACCATGGGCTTCGACCGCTGCCCCGAACTGCTGGTCGACGAGAAGCAGGCCTTGCTGGAGGACATGCTGGTGCGCGAGGTCCATCTTTTCCTGACCCATGATCCGGAGACGTCGCTGGTGCAGCTCGCGCGCGACGAGAAGGGCCGCTTCACCGCGATCCATCCCGTCGCCCGGCTGGCGGCGCGGGCGCTGGGCGGGGCAGGGGGAGCGCCATGATGCCGCGCATCACCCTGCTGGTCGCGTCGCTGCACGTGCTGCTGTACGTGGTGCTGGCCCTGCGGGTGGTCCTGCACCGGCGCGCGAGCCGGATCGGGGTCGGCACCGGTGGCGATGCGGCCATGGCCCTGCGCGTGCGGGTGCACGGCAACTTCGCCGAGTACGTGCCGCTGGCGCTGCTGATGCTGGCGCTGCTGGAACTCTCGGCGATGCCCGCCGCGCTGCTGTGGACCTGCGGCGTGGCGCTGCTGCTGGCGCGGGTGCTGCATGCGGTCGGGCTCGGCCGGTCGCCGGGCTACTCGTTCGGCCGCTTCGCCGGCACCCTGCTGACCTTCCTGGTGCTGCTGGCGATGGCGCTGGCGGGGCTGTGGCGCTTTCTGGTGGTGTATACGCTCTGACCCGGGGGCGCGTGCCGGCAGGCGCGGGTCTTAGCCCGGGCGCTGGCGCCGCGGCCGCTGGGGAGACTGGGCCTCCACCACCGTCAGGATCGCCTGCCGGAACTGCTCGCTGCAGGCGCGGAAACCCTCCAGCAGGCGACGCTCCACCGGATCGTCCACGAACTCCGCGTCCGCGGCGGGGATGCCGTCGCTCGGCGCCTGCGGCGTGCCGCGGCCGGTGGCGAGCCACTCGTAGGACACGCTGGTGGCGAGGGCCAGCTCCGACAGGCGCTCGGTGGACGGAAACACGCGCCCCTTGGCGCTTTCCCAGTTGCCCACGGCGCTGCGGCTGACCCCCAGCGCGGTGGCCAGGTCCGCCTGCGACATGCCGGCGCGCACGCGCGCGGTGCGGATGCGGGTACTGAGCTTCATCGGCTGGCTCCTGCGGCGCGGGCGCCCGCCCGCGTGACGGGCCGATACTACAGCAATACTGACTGGTCAGAGATATTGACAACGCTTGTCCACCATCGTTGTCAATATTTGGCAAGCCACTGAGACTGCAATACATATTTTGAACACGTCAGCGATACTGACGCGCTTTGGGTCCCCCGACCCATTGCGTGGGCGGTGGCCATGGGCCAAGTTTGCTCCCGTGTGGTCGCGTCGGCTCCAAGGATGGACGCCATAGGAGCAACTCCGCAGGGAAAAGCTGGAAGCTAGCGCAGGTTTGGTTGGGCCGACGGTCTCCGTCGGCCCAACCGGACCGGTCCTTCCCCCCGTCGGGTCCCTCCCGACATGCGTCCGGCTCCGCTTGCACGTGGCGCCGGATGCCCCGAGGATCGGGGCATGATGCCCACCGCCTCGCTCCGCACCCTCGCGCTTCCACTGATGCTCCTGGTCGCCGTGCCGCCGGGTACCCTGGCCGCGGCCGCTGACGCCGCTGACGCCGCCGGCGCCGCTGTCGCGACGTCCCCGCCCGCCATCCGCGTCAACCAGCTCGGCTTTCTCCCCGGTTCGGCCAAGCTCGCGCTGGTCGAAAGCGTGGACGGCGGCCGGTTCGAGGTGCTGCGCGATGGGGACGGCTCGGTGGCCCGGGCAGGGAGGCTGTCACCGGCCGCCGAATGGGCGCCTGCCGGACGCCGCGCGTCCGTGGCCGACCTCGGCGCGCTCGCGGCCGGCCGCTACCGGCTGCGGGTGGACGGCGTCGAGGCACCGGAGCCGTTCGCGGTGGGTCCCGACGCGTATGCCGCCCTGTCCGATGCCGCGCTCAAGGGCTTCTACTTCAATCGCGCCGGCACCGCGCTGGCGCCGGAACACGCCGGGCCGTACGCGCGCGCGGCGGGCCATCCCGACACCGAGGTCGAGATCCATCCGTCGGCGGCCTCGCCGGGCCGGCCGGCCGGCAGCACGATCTCCGCGCCGGGCGGCTGGTACGACGCCGGCGACTACAACAAGTACGTGGTGAACTCGGGCATCACCATGCACACCCTGCTGGCGGCCTGGGAGGACTTCCCGGACTTCTTCCGCGGCCGCAACATCGGCATTCCCGAAAGCGGCAATGCGGTGCCCGACCTGCTCGACGAAGCCTGGTGGAACCTGCGCTGGATACTGGCGATGCAGGACCCCGCCGACGGCGGCGTCTATCACAAGCTCACCAACCTGCGCTTCGACGGCGCGGTGATGCCCGACGCCGCGCGCGAGCGGCGCTACGTGGTGCAGAAGGGCACGGCGGCCACGCTCGACTTCGCCGCGGTGATGGCGCAGGCCGCGCGCGTGTACGCCGGGTTCGAACCGCAGTTCCCCGGCGTGGCGGCGCGGATGCGCGAAGCGGCGGAACACGCTTGGCGCTGGGCGCAGGCGCATCCGGACGCGGTCTATCGCCAGCCCGACGACGTGGTCACCGGCGCCTATGGCGACCAGGCGTTCGACGACGAGTTCGCCTGGGCCGCGGCCGAGCTGTTCGTGCTGACCGGCGATGCGGGCTACCTGCGCGCGTTCGACCGCCATGCGCGCGACCCGGACGTGCCGTCCTGGGCGAGCGTCGGCGCGCTGGGCTGGGGCGCGCTGGCGCGCCATCGCGAGCGTCTGCCCGACGACGCGACGCGCGCGCGGGTGGAGGCGGCGATCGACGCCCTGGCCGCGCGGCTGGCGTCGCAGGCGCGCGATTCGGCCTGGCGCATCGCGATGCAGCCGGAGGATTTCGTCTGGGGCAGCAGCGCACAGGCGCTGAACCAGGCGCTGATGCTGGTGCAGGGGTATCGCCTGTCCGGCGAACGGACGTACCTCGACGCCGCGCAATCGCAGCTCGACTACGTGCTGGGGCGCAATCCGCTGGGCGTGTCGTTCGTGACCGGGCACGGCGCGCGGACGCCGATGCGCATCCACCATTGTCCATCGCAGGCCGACGGCATCGACGCACCGGTGCCCGGGCTGCTGTCGGGCGGGCCGAATCCGCGCCAGCAGGACCGCGAGGAGTGCGCCCCGGCCGGCGGCTATCCGTCGACGCTGCCGGCGCTGTCGTGGATCGACCACGACTGCAGCTACGCCAGCAACGAGATCGCGATCAACTGGAACGCGCCGCTGGTGTACGTCGCGGCGGCGATCCAGGCGCTGACGCCGGCGGAGTAGGGCGACGCCTCACGGCGGAGGCTCAGTCCAGCCGGGTGCCGAAGATGCGGTCGCCGGCGTCGCCCAGGCCGGGCAGGATGTAGCCTTTCTCGTTGAGGCGTTCGTCGATGGCGGCGGTGTAGACCTCCACGTCCGGATGCGCCGCCTCGAGCGCGCGCAGGCCTTCCGGCGCGGCCACCAGGAAGATGCCCTTGATGCGCCGCGCGCCGGCGCGCTTGAGCATCCCGATGGTCGCGATCAGGGTGCCGCCGGTCGCCAGCATCGGGTCGAGGATCAGTGCGTCGCGCTCGTCGAGCCGGCCGGTGAGCCGCTCGAAGTAGGGCACCGGCTGCAGGGTCTGTTCGTCGCGCTGCAGCCCGACCACGCTCACCTTCGCCGCCGGGATCAGCGCCAGCACGCCGGGCAGCATGCCCAGGCCCGCACGCAGGATCGGCACCAGGGTGATCTTGGCGCCGGCGATTCGGCGCACGGCGACCTCGCCGGCCCAGCCCGGCATCGTCGCGGGTTCGGTCTCGAGGTCGGCGGTCGCCTCGTACGCCAGCAGGGTGCCGAGTTCGGTCACCAGTTCGCGGAAGGCCTTGGTGCTGAGCGAGGCGTCGCGCAGCAGGCCGATCTTGTGCTGGACGAGCGGGTGCTGGACTTCGACGGTTTTCATGGCGGCGGTAGCGGGGAACGGCTGCGGGCAGTCTGCATCAATCGATGCGCCTGGACAAAAGCGTGCGTCTCGTGAACCCATCCACTGCGATCGGGTATCTGGCGGCGCAGGCCAGCGCCAGCGCTGCTCGAACGACGGTGGGGGCTTCCGCTGGACGGCGCGTCCGGCACAACGTCGTTTCAGGAGCGATGCCGAGATCGGGGCCTCGGGTGGACGGCGCGCTCTGTCGACCGGGGGTCGCTCTTCCCTCGGTCGGGGCTTCCTGCCCCGACTCGGGCGCGCGCCATCCATGGCGCGCTCGACGCGACCCCCGGTCGCCAAGGCGCGCCTCCGCGTCACCGGTCACGCGACGCTTCCTTGAGGTGACGCTGCTTGGGGAAGCGGATGCACCCTCTCGATCCGCTGCGGCCTTCCGGAGACGCGTAGTGACGCCGCAAAAGGCGTTGAAATGTTCCGGAACGGGCACCCGGAGCGATTGTCGATCAAACCGGTCCCCTTCCCGGGTGCGCTTCGCTTACCCGGGCTACTCGCTGGGAATGCAGGCCGCTCTGGACTTGCCAGCGCGACGCGGTCGCACAGATGCGAAGCGACGTGATGTGAAGCCGCCACGCAGCAGCGCGCCGGGCGGGGACCGCGCAAGCGGCACACGGATGTGCCGCGTCGGGCATGGGCGCTGAAGAAGGTTTCGGAGCCGGGTGCGCGGAACCGGAGTCGATCGACCTGGCCCTGCCCCGGGTGCGCTTCGCTTGCCCGGGCGACGCGCGGGAGGTTCGGGGCGGATCGATCCGCCCCGATGCCCCCGCGACCGCGTCAGAACGCCCAGCGCATGACCAGCTGGTAGCTGGGGCCGGCGTCCTCGGTTTCCAGTTCGTACTCGTCGTAGTCGCGGTCGATCTGGTCGCCGAGGGTGTCGAACTTGTGGAAGAACTCGTCCTTGGACGCGTCGAGCAGGTTCGAGGCCGACAGGCGCACCGAGACGCTGTCGCCGAAGCGCTTCTCCACGAACGCCTCCAGGTCGGCGCCGTAGCGGATCGTCACCTCCTCGGCCAGGATGCGCGTGTAGGCGTCGCCCTGCTTGCGGTAGGACAGGCCGAAGCTCGCATCGACCGTGGGCAGGTCCTGGATGAAGCCGACGTTGAAGGTCGAGCGCGCCTGGTCGTTGAAGCGGCGCTCGCCGAGGAAGTCGTCCACCTTCGACTTCACCCATGCGTAGTTCATGAACACGCCGGTGTGCTCCATGCCGAATGCGGTCAACGGCGTGGACAGGTCGAACTCGACCCCGTACACCTTGCCGTCGCCGACGTTGCCGGAGGAGAACACGAAGCTGTCGGCCGGCTCGGCGGCCATCGCCTCCTCGATGCTGGCGTACTCGCCGTCCTCCGCCAGTTCCTCCCACGTGGCGACCGCTTCCTCGCTCGGCGCGCCGGTGTTGACCAGCTCGATCAGGTCGGACACGTCGCGGTAGAACAGGTTGACGCCGAACACGCCGCGGCGGCCCAGGCGGCGCTCGTAGCCGAAGTCCAGCCCGTTCGCGGTCTCCGCGTCGAGCTGCGGATTGCCGATGTAGTCGTTGTCGCCGAACTCGCCGTCCAGCAGCGCCGGCACCAGTTCGTTGAAGTTCGGGCGCTTCACGCTGCGCGCCAGCGACAGGCTCAGCCGGTCGGCATCGGTGAGGTCCCACTTCAGGTGCAGCGAGGGCAGCAGCTCGTCGTAGTCCTTGCGCGATTCGCCTTCGCTCTCGCCGTCCTCCACGTAACGGATCTCCGACTCGGTGGTCTCCAGGCGCAGGCCCGCTTCCCACGCCAGCACGCCCGCCCGGCCCGAGAACATCAGGTAGGGATCGAGCCGGGTCTCCTCGATCACGCTCTCGACCGTGCCGTCGATTTCGTAGACCACCGGATCGCCCTCGGACTCGGCCTCCCATTCGTAGAAGGTGTGGTCGATGTCGCGCTCCTTGCGGCGATAGTCGATGCCGAATTCCATCTCCGTCGCGGCGCCCAGATCGCGCTTGTGGGCGATCTCGAAGCGGGTCTCGGCATCCTTGGCGTCGATCGCGAGCGACTCGCCTTCGGCTTCGTCCCACTCGCCGTCGACGTAGGCGTACGACTCCTCGCTTTCGACGCTGTCGTCCTCGAAGCGCGCGTGGTCGACGCCGAGCTCGGTGGTGCCGCCGGCCATGTCGAAGCGGTATTCCACGCCCAGCCCCCAGTTCCTCTGGTCGACTGTCGAGCGGCCGGGCACGTCGGCGGTGATCACTTCGCCGTCGTCGTACTCCTCCTCGAACGAGACCTCGGTGATGTCGCGGTCGGTCTTGACGTAGAAGCCGTCGACGCCCAGGCGCCCGGTCTCGCCCACGTCGACGGTGTAGGACACGTTGCCGGAATAGTCGCGGCCGTCCTTGACCTCGACCTGGTCCTCGAAGCTGACCAGCTCGTCCATCGACGGGTCGGAGAAGCGGTCGGAGCGCTTGTTCTTGGCCCGGTAGCGGTCCTGCACATTGACTCCCGCCAGCACGCGCCCGCCCAGCGCCTCGCCGCTGGTGACCGCGCCGAAGGTCGGGTTCACCTCGCCGTCGAAGGCGCGGTTCACGCCCACGCGCAGGTAGCTGCCGTCGAACGCGTAGGCATCGCGCAGGACGATGTTGATCGCGCCGGCCATCGCGTCGCCGGAGCGGTTGGCGCTGTTGCTGCGCAGGATCTCGATCCGGTCCACCATCTCGGCGGGGATGCGGTCGACCCAGAACGAGCGGTCGTCGCCGGCACCCGGCACCTGCTTGCCGTTGATCAGCACCTGGGTGTAGCCGCCGCCCAGGCCGCGCAGCTGCACCCCGTCGTACTCGCCGATGTCCGAGCCGACGAAGGCCGCGCCGGGTAGCCGCTTGACCATGTCGCCGACGGTGTTGGGTTCGAAGCGCTGGAAATATTCCAGGTCGTAGCTGAGCACCGGCGCGGTGTCGTCGGTGCGGTTGCGGTAGGCGATCTCGCCCTGCACGACCACCGCGTCGAGGTCCTTGGGATCGCCTGCGATCGCAGTCGCGGCATCGGTGGTGGTGTCGGGCGCGGCGAGCGCGACGCCGGCCGGCAGCAGCAGGGCGCAGGCGAGAGCGCGTGACAGGCCGATGGCCAGTGCGTGACGTGTCATGTGTGGGGTCTGCGGGGTGGGAAATGAACAAAACTTTCACCCCGCCATATGTCGCTGCGATGACAGCTCCGCGGCCACGTCACCGTTTCAGCGGCGCGACGCGCGCAATCCCGTCTCGGGAATGTCACATTTGCTTCATACGATCCACCGCCACATGCAGACCGTTCCGAAGGCTTCCATGACCATCGACTTCCGCAGCGTGCCGCTGGCGCTCGCGCTCCTGTCCCTTGCCGCGTGTACGACTTCGCCCCGCGCCGGCGCGCCTGCCGCCGACGCATCCGCGACCCCGACGGCCGCAGCCGACCGCGAACCGGACGAGTACGAGGACGACGATGTCCTGCTGCGCGACCACGACGTGCCGCACGTGGTGGTGGGCGAAGCCTTCGTCACCGTATCCACGCCCGACGACAACATCGATTCGCCGGCCAGCTGGATCGAGGGCGGCCGCCGCATGCTGGTGGCCACCGCCAAGGCGACCGACCAGCTGGTGGTGTACGACGGCGCCACCGGTAAGCGCCTGCGCGCGATCGGCGGCACCGGCGACGGCCCCGGCCAGCTGCGCCGGCCGAACGGCGTGGCGACCATCGACGACCGGGTGCTGTTCGTGGTCGAGCGCGACAACCGGCGCGTGCAGGCGTTCTCGTTGCCGGCACTCGAGCCGCTGGTCTCGTTCGGCCAGGACGGGCTGCGCCAGCCCTACGGCCTGTGGGTGCGCCCACACGACGGCGGCTACGAAGTGCTGGTGAGCGATGCCTACATGGACGGCGAGGACGCGCAGGGCGAGGACATCGTGCCGCCGCTGGCGCGCCTGGACCAGCGGTTCCGCCGCTACCAGGTCGAGGAGCGCGACGGCGCCTGGCGCGCGCGCGAGACCGGAACCTTCGGCGACACCACCGCGGCCGGCGCGATCCGCGTGCCCGAATCGCTGTTCGGCGACGCCGCGAACGACCGCCTGCTGGTGGCCGAGGAAGACGTGCCCACCGGCACCCGCCTGCGCGAGTACGACCTGCAGGGCCGTTATCGCGGGCGCGACGTCGGCGCCGGCCAGTACGTGGCCCAGGCCGAGGGCATCGCCCTGATGCAGTGTGCGGACGGCAGCGGTTGGTGGGTGGCGAGCGACCAGTTCGCCGACCGCACCGTGTTCCACCTCTTCGACCGCACCCGCCTGACGCACGTGGGCTCGTTCGCCGGCAAGGTGACCGGGCTGACCGATGGCGTCTGGCTGGACGCGCGCGGTGACGCGCGGTTCCCCGAGGGCGTGTTCTACGCCTCGCACCTGGACGAGGCGGTTGCGGCGTTCGACTGGCGCGACATCGCCGCTGCGCTGAAGCTCCCCGCATGCGCGCGCTAATCACGCGCAGGAGTGGGGCGCTGCTGGCGGCCGCGCTGCTCGCGGCGGCTGCCGCGGCACCGTCGGCCGCGCGCGAGGATGCGCGCACGCCCGAACCGAATACGCGCGTGCCTGCCGGCGTGCACCTGTACCGGCCGTCGGTGTTTCCCGACCGCATCGTCGCCTCGCCGCTGCAGGACGCGGGCGAAGGCCTTGCGTTCGCCTGGCGCACCGATGCGTCGGTGCAGGCGCCGCTGCTCGAGATCGTCCAAGCGGGTGATTCGCCGGACATGGGCCAGCCGCGCCGGATCGCCTCGACGATGCGCGAACTGCGCACCGAGAACGGCGCCGCGCACCACCACCTGGCCCAGGTCGACGGCCTGCGTGCCGACACCCTGTACGCCTGGCGCGTGCAGGGCGGGGGCACCTGGAGCGCCTGGCACCACACCCGTACCGCGGCGGCCGCTGACGCGCCGCTGACCCTGCTCTACTTCGGCGACACCCAGAACAAGAACGTGAGCCTGACCACGCGCGTGGTGCGCGAAGCGATGCGGCACGCGCCCGATGCGCGGCTTGCGCTGTTCGCCGGCGACCTGGTGAGCGGCGGCGATGGCGAGGACGACACCGAGTGGGGCGAGTGGTTCGAAGCCACTGGCGCGCTGCCGACCTCGATGGCGGTGGCGCCTGCGGCGGGCAACCACGAGCATTTCGAGGAGTTCGAGGACACCCCGCGCGAGCGTCGCGTGCTGGGTGCGCACTGGCCGCTGCAGTTCGCGCTGCCTGGCAACGGCGCGCGGGGCGCGGAGCGCACCACGTACTGGTTCGACTACCACGACGTGCGCATCGCGGTGCTCGACGGCACCTCGGCGCTGGACCTCGGCACCGCGCAGGCGCAGGCGCGCTGGCTTGACGGCGTGCTCGCCGGCAGTCCCCGGCGCTGGAGCATCGTCATGATCCACCAGCCGTTCTATTCGCCGCGCGCCGGGCGCGACAATGCCGAACTGCGCGAGTACCTGCTGCCGGTGATCCGGCGCCATGGCGTGGACCTGGTGCTGCAGGGACACGACCACGTCTACGGCCGCCGCCTCGACGAGGGCGGGCGGTTGCCGGTATTCGCCGTCTCGGTGACGGGCGCCAAGCAGTACCGGCTTTCGCCCGGCGCGCGCGACACGATGGCGCCGGTGGCCGAGGACACCCAGCTGTTCCAGGTCATCCGTGTCGACGGCGACCGCCTGCGCTACGAGGCGCGCACGGCGACCGGGCGCCTGTACGACGCGTTCGAGCTGGCGGGGCCGCGCGGAGGGCGTCGGCTGGTCGAACAGGCGGACGGGCGCATCGACCAGCGCCTGTGTTCGCGTGCCCGGACGCTCAAGGGACGCAGCGACCGCTGCTGGGAGTGAACGCCGTGCGCTGGAATGCCCGGCGGTGCCGCCGTCGTCCCGCTGCGGGACGCACGCACGCGCGTCGTTCCGCGGCACTCGCGTGCGCGCTGCTGGCGCTGGCGCTGCCGCTGGCGGCGATCGCGAAACCGCCGCCCGAGGCCCAGGTGCGCCACCCGTTCCTGGCCGCGCAGCCGGATGAGGTGCCGGCGTCCGCGGTGATGGCGGTGGAGATCCCCGCCGGCGGCGCGATCAAGTACGAGATCGGCAGCGACGGCCTGGTATTCGTCGACCGCTTCCTGCCGATGCCGGTCGCCTATCCGGCCAACTACGGTTCACTGCCGCGCACGCTGGCCGGCGACGGCGATCCGCTCGACGCGCTGGTGCTCACGCGCACGCCGCTCCCGCCGGGGGTGCTGGTCCGTTTCCGCCCGATCGGCGTGTTGCGCATGGTCGACGCCGGCGAACGCGACGAGAAGATCATCGGCGTGCCGGTCGACGCGGTGGATGCCGCCTACGCCGACATCCGCGACATCGACGACGTACCGGCCACCGAGCGCGCGCGCATCGAAGCGTTCTTCCGCCTCTACAAGGACACGGGCAACAGTACGAACCCGGTGCAGCTGTCGGGCTTCGGCGACGCGGCCGAAGCCCGGGCGCTGCTGCGCGAGGCGATCGCGCGTTTCGCGGCGCGGGACGCCGCCCCGCCCTGACCGGCCCGTCAAGCGCGGTGCGCGTGGCGTTGCCGGTGGCTCGCTCCGTCAGGCCGCCTGCGCCGTCGACTGGCGCGGCCCTTCGCGCAGCGCCTTGCCCACCATCGAGACCAGCAGCTCCAGTTCGTCGGCCGTGGTCTCGAAGCGCGGGGTGAAGCGCAGCGAGTTGGCGCCGCCGTGGATCACGCCGATGCCGTGCTCGCGCAGCCACTCCTCGGTCGAGCCGGCGCCGTAGCACTTGAACTGCGGCGCGAGTTCGCACGAGAACAGCAGGCCGGTGCCCTGGACCTTCGTGATCAGGCCGCCGAGTTCGGCCTTCAGCGCTTCCAGCCGCGCCACCGCCTCGCGGCCGCGCGTGCGGATGTTCTCGCGCAGTCCGGGCGTGATCGCCTCCAGCACCACGCAGGCCACGTCCAGCGCGCGCGGGTTGGTGGTCATGGTGTTGCCGTACACGCCGCTGCGGTAGAGCGCCGCGGTCGCTTCGGTCACCGCCAGCACCGACAGCGGGTACTGGCCGGCGTTGAGCGCCTTGGAATAGGTTTCCATGTCCGGCGGCTCGCAGCCTTCGAACCCCGGGTAGTCGACGATCGACAGCACGCCGTGCGCGCGCAGGCCGGCCTGGATCGAGTCCACCAGCAGCAGCGAGCCGTGCGCGCGGGTGAGTTCGCGCGCCACGTCGTAGAACGCGCGCGGCAGGGCGCGGCCGGGATCGCCTTCGCCCATCACCGGTTCCAGGAACACCGCCTCGACGAACCAGCCGTTGGCCTCGGCCTCGGCGAACGCGCGGCGCAGCGCGTCGGCGTCGTAGGGCTCGACCGCGATCAGCGAATCCTCGCCGCGGAAGCTGGCCAGGTGCCGCTGGTAGGTCTTGCGCGTCGAGTCCGAATACAGCGCCGGGCGCTCGGTGCGGCCGTGGAAGCTGCCCTTGACCACGATGCGCTTGACCTTGGCGCCGGCATGGCGGCCGCCGGGGTCGGTCATCTGCAGGGTGTTGACGTCGGCGATGCGCGCCGCGAGTCCTACGGCTTCCGAACCCGAGTTCAGGCACAGGAAGCGCGCGAACGGGCAGCCGCCGCGGGTATGGCCGATCTCGCGCCGCAGCGCGCGGTCGAAACGCAGCTGCGAGAGGTTCGGCGTCATCACGTTGGCCATCGCCTGCGGCCGCGCCATCGCTTCGAGCACCGCCGGCGGCGCATGGCCGAAGCCGAGCATGCCGTAGCCGCCCGAATCGTGGACCACTGCGCCCTTCAGGGTCACGATCCACGGCCCGCGCGCGGTCAGCGCCACGTAGGGGTTCACCGCGTCGGTGGCGTAGAAGTTCACGTAGCCGGCCTGCACCGCCTCGATCTGCGCGGCCTCGTCGAGGTCGAGCAGGTCGGCGGCATCCTCGCGCAGGCGCGCGTACTCTGCCGCCGCGGCGTCGATCGCCTGGCGCAGCTCCGGGTGGGTGGCGGCCATGCGCTCGATGGTGGCGTCGTCGAGTCCGGCGGTGCGGCGCTGGCCGCCATGGGCGCGCAGCGGGGCGAGGGCGTCGGTCAGGGGCATCGGGCGTCTCCTGCGGTCGGAGGACCCGTGACCCGGGGCGGCGGGCGCGGGTCGCATGGGTGGCGCCGGAGGCATTGCGCGCCCGGCGAAGTGCCTATTATCTCGATCCTGTCGGCACAAGACAGGGTCGATCTGCGCAATTTCCAGTACGATTTCGTCGAATCGACGAAAGGTTTGCGCATTTCATGAAGATCACCCCGGCCGACGCCCAGCTGCTGTCCGCCCTGCGCGAGAACGCCCGCGCCTCGACCGCCGAGATCGCGCGCCGGCTCGGCCTGTCGCGCACCACGGTGCAGAGCCGGATCGACCGGCTCGAGCGCGAGGACGTGATCCGCGGCTACACCGTGCGCGTGAACGAGGAGGTCGAGCGCGGCCACGTCCGCGCCCACATCCTGATCACCGTGCTGCCCAAGCAGATGCCCGCGGTGGTGGAGGCGCTGCACGCCATGCCCGAGGTGCGCAGCCTGCATTCGGTGAGCGGCGCGCACGACCTGGTCGCGATGGGCGTGGTGCCCGGCGTGGCCGACATGGACGACCTGACCGATCGCATCGGCGCGGTGCCGGGCGTGGAACGCACCACCTCGGCGGTGATCCTGTCGACCAAGTTCGAACGCTAGGCCCCCGACTGCGGGACAGCGTGGCGGCGCCTGTCCATAGCAGGCGGGCAGGGCGCCGTCCGCCTGCACGTGCCGCAACGCCGGCGCCGGCGTCGCCGTGGCGTTCCGGCCGCCGCCACCGTCTGCCGCCATCGCCGCGGCACCTACAATTGGCCGATGAAGAAATCCGACTTCCACTACCACCTTCCGTCCGAACTGATCGCGCAGGAACCGCTGCCCGAGCGCTCCGCGAGCCGGATGCTGGTGGTGCCGCCGGACGATGCGCCGCTGGTCGATGCGCATGTGCGCGGGCTCGGCGACTGGCTGCGTCCGGGCGACCTGCTGGTGTTCAACGACACCCGGGTGATCCCCGCGCGCCTGTTCGGGCAGAAAGCCACCGGCGGGCGGGTGGAGATCCTGATCGAGCGCCTGCTCGCCAACAACGAGGCGCGCGCGCAGGTCGGCGCCAGCAAGCCGCCGAAGGCCGGCGGCCGGATCGCGCTCGACGCCGGCGGCACGGCCGAGGTGCTCGGGCGCGAGGGCGAGTTCTACCACCTGCGGTTCGAGGTCGAGGGCGCGCTCGAGGCCTGGCTGCTGGAGGCCGGGCGCCTGCCGCTGCCGCCCTATATCCGCCGCGAGCCCGGGCGCGACGATGCCGAGCGCTACCAGACCGTGTTCGCGCGCGAAGTGGGCGCGGTGGCGGCCCCGACCGCGGGGCTGCATTTCGACGACGCGCTGCTGGCGGACCTGCGTGCGCGCGGGATCGCCTTCGGCCACGTCACCCTGCACGTGGGCGCGGGCACGTTCCAGCCGGTGCGCGAGGACGATGTGCGCGCGCACCACATGCACAGCGAATGGCTGAACGTGGGCGCCGAACTCGTGGCCCAGGTACGGCGCACGCGCGAGGCGGGCGGACGCGTGGTGGCGGTGGGCACGACCGTGGTCCGGGCGCTGGAGAGCGCGATGCGCGACGGGGAGCTGCAACCGCTCGCAGGCGAGACCCGGATCTTCATCTTCCCCGGCTACCGCATCCGCAGCGTCGACGCCCTGCTGACCAACTTCCACCTGCCCGAGTCGACCCTGCTGATGCTGGTGTCCGCCTTCGCCGGACGCGAGCGGATCCTGGGCGCGTATGCGCACGCGGTGCAGGCGCGCTACCGGTTCTTCTCCTACGGCGACGCGATGCTGCTGTTTCCGCGGCAGGCCGGCGCCGGCTGATCCGCCAGCGCTGGCGGGCGTCGGCGCCAAATGAGTACAATTCTCATTCCGCCATCGTGCCGGGGTGGTCGTGGCTGCGCCGCCACCCCCGATCCAGAGGAACGCCCATGCGCCTGCACTCCCGAATCGCCCGCCTGTTCACGCTGCCCGCCGCGGCCCTGCTGCTCGCCGCCTGTGGCGGCGCGCCCGCCCCGGACACAGGGGACGAGACCAGCGCCCGGGCCGGGTCCGCGCCCGGCGAAGTCAACCTTTACACCACCCGCGAGCCCGGCCTGATCCAGCCGCTGCTGGACGCCTTCACCCAGCGCACCGGCACCCGCGTCAACACGGTGTTCGTGCGCGACGGCCTGCTCGAGCGCGTGCGCGCCGAAGGCGAGCGTTCGCCGGCGGACGTGCTGATGACGGTCGACACCGGCAACCTGCTCGACCTGGTCGATGCCGGCATCACCCAGCCGGTGCAGTCGGCCGTGCTGGCCGAGGCGATCCCTGCGCACCTGCGCGGCCCCGGCGGCGAGTGGTTCGCGCTGTCGCTGCGCGACCGCGTGCTGTACGCCGACAAGGACCTCGCGCTGGAGGCTTTCAGCTACGAGGAGCTCGCCGACCCGCTGTGGAAGGGCAAGGTGTGCATCCGCTCGGGCCAGCACCCGTACAACACCAGCCTGATCGCGGCGATGATCGCCCACCGCGGCGTCGAGGCCACCGAAGCGTGGCTGCGCGGGGTCAAGGCGAACCTGGCGCGCAAGGCCGCCGGCGGCGACCGCGACGTGGCGCGCGACATCCTGGCCGGCATCTGCGAGATCGGCATCGCCAACGCCTACTACGTGGGCCGCATGAAGAACGCCGAGCCGGGCAGCGAGCAGCACCAGTGGGGCGAAGCGATCAAGGTCATCCGGCCCATCTTCGCCAGCGTCGAGGGCGGCGGCACCCACGTCAACATCAGCGGCGCCGCCGTGGCCGCGCACGCGCCCAACCGCGACCACGCCGTCGCGCTTCTCGAATACCTGGTCTCCGACGAGGCGCAGAGCCTGTACGCCCGCGCGAACTACGAGTATCCGGTCAAGGCCGGCGTCGAACTGGATCCGGTGGTCGCCAGCTTCGGGGAGATGCGCGTGGATGCGCTGCCGCTGGCGGACATCGCACGGCACCGCCGCGAGGCGAGCGAACTGGTCGATCGGATCGGGTTCGACAACTGAATGCGGCTTGCGCGATCTCCAACCCGCGCGCTGGGCCGCGGTCGCGCGAGACGGCCGTGTCACGCATGACCCGCGGCCCGGCGCCGCGTCGGATCCGCCGGACGGGCCGGCCATGAACGCTGCCGCGCCGCCCCTGCCGGTGGGCGCGATGCCTCTGCGACGGCGGCCGGACGGCTGGCTGCTGTCCGCGTGCGGCATTGCCGCCATCGCGCTGTTGCCGCTGCTGGCGCTGGCGTGGACCGCGGTGCAGGGCAGCGATGCCTGGCCGCACGTGGCGGCCCACGTGCTGCCGCAGGCCGCGCGCAACACACTGTGGCTGCTGCTCGGCGTCGGCGCGCTGACGGTCGCGATCGGCACCGGCAGCGCATGGCTGGTGACCGCGTACGAGTTCCCGGGGCGCGGCATCCTGGCCTGGGCGCTGCTGCTGCCGCTGGCGGTGCCGACCTACATCGTCGCCTACGCCTATCTCGACCTGCTGCATCCGCTCGGTCCGCTGCAGTCGGGCGTGCGCACGCTGCTGGGCGTCGACAGCCCGCGCGATTTCCGGTTGCCCGACATCCGCGGCCTCGCCGGCTGCATCGTGCTGCTGGGGCTGGTGCTGTACCCGTACGTGTACATCACCACCCGGGCGATGTTCATGACCCAGGCCGCCGGGCTGCTGGACGCGGCGCGTTCGCTCGGCGCCGGTCGCGCGGCCCTGTTCACCCGGGTCGCGCTGCCGCTGGCGCGCCCGGCGATCGCGGTGGGCGCGGCGCTGGCGCTGCTGGAAACGCTGGGCGACATCGGCGCTTCGGAATTCCTCGGCGTGCAGACGCTCACCGTCTCGGTCTACACCACCTGGATCACCCGCAGCGACCTGCCAGGCGCGGCGCAGATCGCGCTGTCGATGCTGGTGCTGGTGGTGGCGCTCCTGGCGCTGGAGCGCCATGGGCGCCGGAGCGAGCGCTATGCCGCGACGATCCGCCCGCGGCC
This sequence comes from Luteimonas rhizosphaericola, assembly GCF_029888045.1. Classification (GTDB taxonomy): domain Bacteria; phylum Pseudomonadota; class Gammaproteobacteria; order Xanthomonadales; family Xanthomonadaceae; genus Luteimonas; species Luteimonas rhizosphaericola. The sequence goes on from NZ_JARXRN010000028.1 coordinate 736,837, forward strand.
GATGCAGCCGCTGGCGCTGCGCGGCCTGGCGCGCTGGGGCGCGCTGGCGCTGGGCGCGCTGCCGGTGCTGCTGGGGTTCCTGGCGCCCTTCGCCTATCTCGCGATCGAAAGTCTCCAGCGCCTGGCCGACGGTGGCGGGGGATCGCCGATGCTCTGGCGCAGCGCCTGGAATACGGTGCGCGTGGCCGGACTCGCGACGGCGCTCACGCTCGCCGCCGGGCTGGTGCTGGCCTGGACGCTGCGGCTCGCGCAGGCGCGCCGGCGCACCGTCGTCGCCACCGCGGCGCTGCGCGTCGGTGGCCTGGGCTACGCGTTGCCGGGCACCGTGCTGGCGATCGGCCTGCTACTACCGCTGGCCTGGTTCGACGATGCGGCGAACGTGCTGCTCCGCGCGGCCGGGCAGGAGCCGCGGATGCTGCTGATGGGATCGGTCGGCGCCCTGGTGCTCGCGTACGTGCTGCGGTTCCTGGTGATCGCCGCCGGCGGGGTCGAGGCCGGCTTCGCGCGCATCGCGCCCGCGCTCGACCAGGCCGCGCGCAGCCTGGGCGCCGCGCCGCGGCGGGTGCTGGTGCGCGTGCACCTGCCGCTGCTGCGGCCGGCGCTGGCCGCAGCAGCGCTGCTGGTGTTCGTGGACACCATGAAGGAACTGCCGGCCACGTTGCTGCTGCGGCCGCTCAACTTCGAGACGCTCGCCACCTGGCTCTATGCCGACGCTGCGCGCGGGGCCTACGAGGACGGCGCGATCGCGGCGCTGCTGATCGTGCTCGCCGGGCTGCTGCCGGTGATCCTGCTCGCGCGCACCGGCCTGCGCTACGGGCGCGAGGTGCCGCGGTGACCGCGCCGCTGCTCGCTCTGGAGGACCTGCGCGTGAGCTACCCGGCGCCGGGAGGCGAGCGGGTGGTGGTCGATGGTCTGTCGCTGGCGCTGGAGCGCGGCGCGATCGGCTGCCTGCTCGGCGCCTCGGGCTGCGGCAAGACCACGGTGATGCGCGCGGTGGCCGGCTTCGAGCCGCTGCGCGCGGGCCGCGTGGTGCTGGCCGGTCGCGAGCTGTCGCGCCCATACGCTATGGTGCCGGCGGAGCAGCGCGGCATCGGCATGATGTTCCAGGACTACGCGCTGTTCCCGCACCTGGACGTGGCCGGCAACGTCGGTTTCGGGCTCGCCGGTCGCACGCGCGCGCAGCGGCGTGCGCGCATCGGCGAGGTGCTGGCGCTGGTCGGCCTGGAGGACCGCGCGGATGCGTGGCCGCACGAACTGTCGGGCGGCCAGCAGCAGCGCGTGGCGCTGGCGCGCGCGCTGGCGCCGTCGCCGCGCCTGCTGCTGCTCGACGAGCCGTTCTCCAACCTCGACATCGACACCCGCGAACACCTGGCGGCCGAACTGCGCGCGATCCTGCGCGCCACCGGGACCACCGCGCTGCTGGTCACCCACGACCAGGCCGAGGCGTTCGCGATCGCCGACGCGATCGGGGTGATGGACGCGGGGCGGATCCTGCAGTGGGCGGACGCGCAGACGCTGTACGCGCAGCCAGCCGACGCCATCGTCGCCGGCTTCATCGGCCGCGGCAGCGTGGTCGCCGGGAGCGCGCTGGGGCTTGCCGAAGGCGGCCGGGTGCTGGTGCGGCCGGACCGGCTGGTGCCGGACCCGGCGGGGGCGCTGCGCGGCGAGGTCGTGACCGTGACGTTCCGGGGCCCGGGCCGCGTGGCGCTGCTGCGACTGCCGGGCGGGGAGGTGGTGGAGATCGACCTGCCGGCGGAGCTGGTGCCGACGCCGGGCACCGTGCTGGCGCTGCGGCTGTCGAAGGCGGGCCTGGTGCGGTTCCCGTAGCGGCCCCCGTCAGCCGTCCGCCCTCAGCCCGCGTCGTCCGGACTCGCCGTGTGCCGGGCGCCGGGCGGCGCTCCGCGCCAGGCGTTCCCGGGTTCGCGTGTCGCCGACCGTCCTACAATGCCGCGCGGACGCGGCACCGTGCCCCGTGCGGACGACGGTTCATGGGGCGCCGAAGCCCGCGTGGTGGCCGTGCAGCACACAGCGCGGGCGCATCCGTCCTGGCGGCGGGCGTCGTCGAGACTCGTCGCGCGACGGCACCCGCTGCACGGCGCGAGCGCACCACGCGCCGGACTGCCGCCCGCGAATGCGCCTTGACCGTTCCTCACCCATCCCAGGCCACCGATGTCCCGTATGCAGTTCCAGCTCGACACCACCGACGGCGCCGCGCGCCGCGGACGGCTGACCTTTCCGCGCGGCACGGTGGAAACCCCCGCCTTCATGCCGGTGGGCACCTACGGCACGGTCAAGGGGATGCTGCCCGACCAGCTGCGGGCGCTGGGCGCGCAGATCATCCTCGGCAACACCTTCCACCTCTACCTGCGGCCGGGGCTGGAGGTCATCGAAGCGCACGGCGGGCTGCACGGCTTCGCGCGCTGGGACGGACCGATCCTCACCGACTCGGGTGGCTTCCAGGTGTTCTCGCTGGCGCACAAGCGGAAGATCACCGAGGCCGGCGTGACCTTCGCCGCGCCCACCGACGGCTCGAAGGTGTTCCTCGGGCCGGAGGAGTCGATGCACATCCAGAAGGTGCTCGGCAGCGACATCGTGATGATTTTCGACGAATGCCCGCCGGTGCAGGTCGACGGCCAGCCGGTCGACCGGCGCGTGGTCGAGCGCTCGATGGAACTGTCGCTGCGCTGGGCCGAGCGCAGCAGGCGCGCGCACGCGGGCAACGACGCGGCGCTGTTCGGCATCGTCCAGGGCGGCGTGCACCAGGACCTGCGCACGCGCTCGGCCGACGGCCTGAAGGCCATCGGCTTCGACGGCTACGCGATCGGCGGCCTGGCGGTGGGCGAGACCGAGGCCGAGCGCAACGCGATGCTCGACCACACCGCGCCGCAGCTGCCCGCCGACCGCCCGCGCTACCTGATGGGCGTGGGCCGGCCAGAGGATCTGGTCGAGGCGGTGGCGCGCGGGGTGGACATGTTCGACTGCGTGATGCCCACCCGCAACGCGCGCAACGGCCACTACTTCACCTCCACCGGCGTGGTCCGGGTGCGCAACGCGACCTATGAGCAGGACCTGCGGCCGATCGAGGAGGGCTGCGGCTGCCCGGCCTGCGCCGGCGGCTACAGCCGCGCCTACCTGCGCCACCTCGACCGCTGCGGCGAGATGCTGGGCCCGATCCTGGGCACCCTGCACAACCTCTGGTACTACCAGTCGCTGATGGCGGGGATGCGCGCGGCGATCGAGGCGGGAACCTTCGCCGCCTTCCGCGAGTCCTTCCACGCGGCCCGCAGGCCCCGCTGAGGGCCCGACGGGCCGCCAGAACCCGCCCGAGCCGCCGCCGCAGGGCCGCCCCGTCCGGGGCCGGCCCGCCGGCGTGGCATAATTCACGGCTGTTTTCCGCCAGATGGATCCGATCCGATGAACCTGCTCGACCTGCTGATCGCCCCGGCCCACGCCCAGGCCGCCGGCGCCGCCCCCCAGGGAGGCGGACTGAGTTTCCTGATCATGCCGATCGTGCTGATCGCGATCATGTACTTCCTGATGATCCGCCCGCAGATGAAGCGGCAGAAGGAACACCGGGGCATGCTCGAGAAGCTGGCCGTGGGCGACGAGGTGATCACCAGCGGCGGGATCGCCGGCGTGGTGCGCGCGCTGGGCGAGAGCTTCGTGACCGTCGAGATCGCCGACCGGGTCGAGATCCGGGTGCAGAAGGGCGCGATCGCCAACGTGCTGCCCAAGGGCTCGCTCAAGGCCGCCTGATCCGGCGGACCCGCGGCGGCGCCGGCCGGTCGCCGGCCGCGCGCCGCGACCGCACCCAACGTTCCGCCCGCCTCCGGGCGGGCACGGGGCCGGCCGGAAGGGCCGCGCCTCCCTCCGCAAGCGAAGCCCGCAATGCTCGACTTTCCCCGCTGGAAATACGCCCTCATCCTGGTCGTGGTGCTGCTCAGCGCGCTGTACGCCGCGCCGAACCTGTTCCAGAAGGACCCGTCGGTCCAGGTCACCAGGAACCGCCCGGCCGCGGTGGTCGACGCCGCGCTGGTCGAGCGCGTGCGCTCGATCCTCGACGAGGCGGGCGTGTCCGGCGGCGAGATCTCGCTCGAGGGCGACCAGGTGCTGGTGCGCCTGCCCGACGCCACCACCCAGACCCGCGCCGCCGACGCCCTGCGCCCGGCGCTGGGCGAGGAATACTCGGCCGCGCTGAACCTGGTGCCGACCACGCCGGCGTGGCTGGAGTCGTTCGGCGCCCGGCCCATGTCGCTGGGCCTGGACCTGCAGGGCGGCGTGCATTTCATGATGCAGGTCGACCAGCAGGCGGCGCTGGAAAAGCGCGTCGACGCCTACGCCGACGCGATCCGTTCAGCGCTGCGCGAGGCGCGCATCGGCTACACCGGCGCCGAGCGCCGGCCCGACAACAGCGTGCTGGTCACGCTGACCGAAGGCGCCGACGTGGCCGCCGCGCGCGCCGCGGTCGCCACCGCGCTGGAAGGGCTGGGCGCCTCGACCGCGATGGGCACCGGCGGTCCCGTGATCGAGGTCGAGGGCAGCCGCATCCACGTGCGCCTGTCGGAGGGCGAGATCAACCGCATCGCCACCGACGCGATCGAGCAGAACCGCAACGTCATCGCGAACCGCATCAACGCCATCGGCGTGGCTGAGCCGGTGCTGCAGCGGCAGGGCGAGGACCGGCTGGTGATCCAGCTGCCCGGCCTGCAGGACACCGCCGAGGCCAAGCGCCTGATCGGCGCCACCGCCACGCTCGAATTCCGCGCCGTCACCGGCGACGAATCGCAGGCGGCCGCCGCCCTGGCCGACAACAGCGTGCCCGCCGGATCGCGCATCTACTACGACCAGAACGGCCAGCCGCTGCTGCTCTCGCGCCGGCTGCTGGTTTCGGGCGACGAACTGGTCAACGCCCAGCCGCAGACCGACCCGCAGACCGGCCTGCCGGCGGTGTCGATCACGCTGAACGCCGCCGGCGGAAAGCGCATGCTCGACCACACGCTGGAGAACGTGGGCAACCGTCTGGGCATCGTCTACGTGGAGCGGATCCCGACGGTGACCGTGGTCAACGGCGAGGAGGTGCGCTCGGCGCGCACGGTCGAGCGGGTGATCAGCTCGTCCACCATCCGCGGCGTGTTCGGCAAGGACTTCCAGACCACCGGCCTGAGCCGCGAGGAAGCCGCCGCCCTGGCCAAGCAGCTCAAGGCCGGCGCGCTGGCCGCGCCGATGGACTTCGTCGAGGAGAACGTGATCGGCCCGACCCTGGGCGCCGAGAACGTCGCCCGCGGCACCCAGGCGGTGATGTACGCGTTCGTCTTCACCCTGCTGTTCTTTGCCATCTACTACCGGATGTTCGGCCTGATCACTTGCATGGCGCTGCTGCTGAACCTGCTGATGGTGGTCGCGGTGATGAGCCTGTTCGGCGCCACCATGACCCTGCCTGGCTTCGCCGGCCTGGCGCTGTCGATCGGCATGTCGGTCGACGCGAACGTGCTGATCAACGAGCGCATCCGCGAGGAACTGCGGGCTGGCCTGCCACCGCGAACGGCCATCGCCAGCGGCTACGAAAAGGCCTCTGGCACCATCTTCGACTCCAACATGACCGCGCTGCTGGCGGGCATCGCGCTGTACGCCTTCGGCACCGGCCCGCTGCGCGGCTTCGCGGTCACGATGGTGATCGGCATCCTGACCTCGGTGTTCACCGCGGTGACGGTCTCGCGCGGCGTGGCCACGCTGATCTACGGCGGCCGCCGCAAACTCAAGTCGATCGCGATCTGATCGGCAGCAGGAAGACACATGGCACTTTTCCCGTTGAAACTCATCCCCGCCGAGACCCGCATCGACTTCATGCGCTGGCGGGTGGTCACGGTGGTCTTCATGCTGGCGATGATGATCGCGTCCATCGCGCTCATCGCCACGCGGGGCTTCAACTACGCGCTCGACTTCACCGGCGGCACCTCGGTGGAACTGCTGTTCGAGCGCCCGGTCGACGTGGACCAGCTGCGCCAGCGGCTCGAGTCAGCCGGCTACCCCGGCGCCCAGGTGCAGACCATGGGCACCGCGACCGACCTGATGATCCGCCTGCAGCCCAAGGACGGCGGCAGCGACGCCGAGGCGATCAACCGGACCGCGGACGACGTGCTGGCCGCGGCCTCGAGCGACGGCAACGCCGCCACGATCAAGGGTCGCTCGTTCGTCGGTCCGCAGGTCGGCCAGGACCTGGCGCGCAAGGGCATCTATGCGATCGTGTTCGTGGTGCTGGGCTTCCTGATCTACATCGCCTTCCGCTTCGAATGGAAGTTCGCGGTCTCGGCCATCATCACCACCCTGGGCGACGTGGTGATCGTGGCCGGCTGGTTCTCGCTGTCCGGGCGCGAGTTCGACCTCACCCTGCTGGCGGGCCTGCTGACGGTGATGGGCTTCTCGATCAACGACACGATCGTGGTCTTCGACCGCGTGCGCGAGAACTTCCGCACCATGCGCGCCGGGCCGCTGGAGGTGCTGAATACCTCCATCAATCAGACCCTATCCCGCACCATCATCACCTCGTTCGTCGCGTTCCTGACCGTGCTGGCGCTGTACATCTACGGCGGCGGTTCGCTCGAGGGGATGTCCGAGGCGATGATGATCGGCATCGCGATCGGCACCGCGTCCTCGATCCTGGTCGCGTGCCCGCTGCTGACCATGGGCCCGCTGCGCGTGACCAAGCAGGACCTGCTGCCGAAGGCCCGCGACGAAGAGGCGCTGGCGCGCCGGCCCTGAGCGCCGGCGCCGGGCGCGATGACCGGATCCAGCAAGAAAAAAGCCGCGCACTGCGCGGCCTTTTTTTCGTCGTGTGGGGCGTGGTGCCGGCGAGCCGGCTAACGGGGCGGCGCAATCGCGCGCCCGGCGAGCGCCCTCAGCCGAACTCCTTCGCGTAGCCGCTGGCCACGATCGCCTTCTGCAGCGCGTCGGTGACCTTGAGGTTGCCCGCGATCAGCGGGCGGCCCTGGCCCATGGCGATGTGCATCGGGCCGGTGGCCGCGCCCTTGAAGTCGGTGACCCGGCCACCGGCCTCGCGCACCAGCAGCACGCCGGCGGCGATGTCCCAGGGCTGCACGCCGGCCTCGAAATAGGCGTCGCAGCGGCCCGCGGCCACCCAGGCCAGGTCGAGCGCGGCCGAACCGGTGCGGCGCACGTCCTCGGCGTCCTTGAGCAGCAGCTTGATGCAGTCCAGGTGGGCGTCGACGCGGGCGCGCTCGCGCGGCGGGAAGCCGGTGGCGAGCATGGTGCCGGACAGGTCCTTGCGCTCGGCCACGCGGATGCGCTTGTCGTTGAGCTGCGCGCCGCCGCCGCGGCTGGCGATGAACAGTTCGTTGCGCAGCGGGTCGAACACCACGCCGTGCAGCGGCTCGGGCCCCTCGCACAGCGCGATCGACACGCACCAGTGCGGGATGCCGTGCAGGTAGTTGCTGGTGCCGTCGAGCGGATCGATCACCCAGGTGTAGCGGCTGGGGCCGCGGTTGCCCTTCTGCGCGCCGCCTTCCTCGCCGAGGATGGCGTAGTCGGGGTTGGCCCGCCGCAGCTCCCTGACGATCGCCTCTTCGGCCAGCCCGTCGACCTCGCTGGCGTAGTCCAGGCGGTCCTTTTCCACCACGTTCAGCGCGTCCAGCCGGTGCATGTGCCGCAGCAGGATGTTGCCTCCCGCGCGTGCGGCCTTGACCATGATGTTGACGGCAGGGGCGAGCATTGCGGACTCCGTGGGCGCGGGCGGGACGGGCGGCGGGTGGAAAGAGCGGTCCGGCGCCATGGCCGGGTGCGCAGTTTACCATCGCGCCATGAGCGAACTCCTGCACGCCGCCGACCGCATCCGCATCGTCCTGGTCGGCACCCAGCATCCCGGCAACATCGGCTCGGCCGCGCGGGCCATGAAGACCATGGGCCTGCAGCGGCTGGTGCTGGTCGCGCCCGAACGCTTCCCGCACGCCGATGCGGTGGCCATGGCCGCCGGCGCGGGCGACGTGCTGGACGCCGCGCCGCGCGTGGCGTCGCTGGCCGAAGCGGTGGCCGACTGCCGGCTGGTGCTGGGCTGCACCGCGCGCAGCCGCCGCATCGCGCTGGACGAACTGCTGCCGGGCGACGCCGCGGCGCGCGCCGTCGCCACGGCCGCCGGCTCCGCCGATACGCCGGTGGCGCTGGTGTTCGGTCGCGAGCGCACCGGCCTGGACAACGACGAGCTGCAGCTGTGCCACGCCGCGGTGACGATCCCGGCCGATCCCGGCTACAGCTCGCTCAACCTCGCCGCCGCGGTCCAGGTGCTGTGCTACGAACTGCGCCTGGCGATGCTGGGGCTGCGCGCGGCCGCGCCCGCCGCGGCGCCGGTGCCGGCGCCCGACGGCGACGTGCCCGCCAGCCATGCCGAACTCGAGGGCTTCTTCGCCCAGCTGGGCGAGACGCTCGATGCGATCGACTTCCACAAGGGCCGCGCGCCGGAATCGGCGATGCGCAAACTGCGCCGGATCTTCCTGCGCGCCGCACTCGACGACCGCGACGTGCGCCTGCTGCGAGGCGTGCTGGCCGACGCCCAGCGCATGGCGCGGCTGGCCGGCGAACGCGGCGGCTGAGCACGCGTCCCGAGGGCCGCCGCCCGGCGCTGCCGCCGGCGCCCGCAACGCGCTACCGGGTCACCGGGTTTTCCGCTAGGCTCGCGGCCGTGCCCGCCCTGAACCGGATCCGTCCCTTGCCCGCGTCGTCCCCCGGTTCCGGTCGTCTCTGGTGGCTGCTGGCGCTGTGGCTCGCGTTGGCGGCGCCGGTGCGCGCTGACGACGGCGTCCTGGTGCTGGGCCGCATCAGCGACGATCCCAAGGCGCACTACGAACAGCTCAAGCCGCTGCTGGACTACGTGGTGCCGCGGATGGCCGACGTCGGCATCCGCGAGGGCCGGGTGCTGATGGCGCGCGACGCCCAGCAGATGCAGAGCTACATGCGCCGCGGCCGGGTGGACTGGGTGACCGAGACCGCCGGTACCGCGATGATCCTGGCCGACCGCGGCGGCGCGCAGCCGCTGCTGATGACCGAGCGCGACGGCGTCGCCGGCTACCGAACGCTGTACTTCGTGCGCGCCGACAGCCCGGTGCGCGAGATCGACGACCTGCGCGGGCGCAGCATCGCGTTCCAGAACCGGTTCTCCACCAGTTCCTACTACGTGCCGGCGATCGAGCTGCTCGACCGCGGCCTGCGGCTGGAGGTGCTGCTCTCGCCGATGGACCGCCCGGCGCCGGACTCGGTCGGCTACGTGTTCGGCCGCTCCGAGCTCAACGTCTCGGCCTGGGTGCACAAGGGCCTGGTGGACGCCGGGGCGATGAGCAACCTGGACTGGATCAACCCGCAGCGGGTGCCGCCCTCGTACCGGCGCGACTTCCGCATCGTGCGCGAGACGCCCGAGTTCCCGCGCGCGCTGGAGATGGTGCGCGGCGACCTCGAGCCGCGCGTGCGCGAGCGCCTGCGCGAGGTGCTGCTCGGCGCGGCCGACGATCCGGATGCGCGCGAGGCGCTGCTGCGCTTCTTCAAGACCACCCGTTTCGTGCCGATCGACGCGCAGACCGCGCGCGCGCTCGACGGCCTGCGCCGCGGGGTGGCGCGCGTGTCGCGGGAGGTCGAATGAGGCCGCGCCTGGGCCTGCGCGGACGGTTCGCGCTGCTGGCGGCGGTGGTGCTGCTGGCGGTGCTGGCGATGGTGGCGCTGGTCTGGCACCGCCAGGACGCGATGCACCGCGACACCCAGCAGCTGGGGCTGCAGTCGATCCAGGACTTCTCCTCGCGGCGCCTGCTCTCGCACGGGCGCGCGGCGACGCTGCAGCTGGCCGATGCGCTGGTCAACCCGCTGTACTACTTCGACCTCGACGCGATCGGCGCCGCGGCGCGCGGCATGCTGCGCCAGCCCGACGTGAGCTACGTGATCGTCTACGACAACGAAGGCCAGGTGATCCACGACGGCAGTCCGGACATCTCCACCTACGGCCAGGCGATGTCGGACCCGTTCGCCTATGAAGTGCTGGCGCTGGACGGCGCGCACGTGCAGTCCAGCGACACCCTGGTGGACATCGCCGCGCCGATCCGCATCGGCGACCAGCGCCTGGGCGGGGTGCGCGTGGGCTATTCGCTGGCCGCGACCCGCGCCGACGAGCGCCAGGTCGGCGGCATCATGGCCGGGCGCCTGGCCGAGATCGGGCGCAGCCAGCTGCTGTGGCTGGGCCTGCTGCTCGCGGGCATGGTCGCGCTGCTGGCGGCGATCGTGGTGGTGCTGCAGCGGGCGCTGGTCTCGCCGGTGCGCCAGCTCGCCGATGCCGCGCGCGCGATCGAAGCCGGGCGCCTGGACGCCGAGGTGCCCGCCAGCCGCCGCGACGACGAGGTCGGCGACCTGATGCGCGCGTTCGCGCACATGCGCGACAGCCTGGTGCGGCACGACCGCGACATCCGCCGCATGGCCTACACCGACGCGCTGACCGGGCTGTCGAACCGGCTCGCGTTCCGCGAGCTGCTCGACCAGCGCGTCGCCCAGGGACACGGCTCGGCGCGCCAGCTGGCGCTGCTGTTCGCCGACATCGACGATTTCAAGCGGGTCAACGACACCATCGGCCACGACGCCGGCGATGAAGTGCTGATGCAGTTCTCCGGCCGCATCCGCGACGTCATCGACCAGGTCGGCGGCCCGGGCGCGGAACTGGCGCGCTTCGGCGGCGACGAGTTCGTGATCCTGCTGCAGGGCGCGGTGGTCGAGGACGACATCCGCGCCCGCGCCGAGCGCCTGGCCGAGGCGCTGGTGCGCGAGCTCGGGCGGCCGATCACCGTGCACGGGCGCCAGGTGTTCCTGGGCATCTCGATCGGCATCGCGCTGTTCCCGGACGACGCGGGCGACGTGTCGGCGCTGATGAAGAACGGCGACATCGCGATGTATCAGGCCAAGGTGGCAGGCAAGAACTGCCACCGGTTCTACAGCCGGGTGATGGACCAGGCGGTCGAGCGCCGGGTGCGGATGGAGCAGGACCTGCGCGGAGCGTGGGAACGCGGCGAGCTGAGCCTGGCCTACCAGCCGGTGTACCGGCTCGAGGACGGCCGCCTGGCCGGCGCCGAGGCGCTGCTGCGCTGGCGCCATCCCGAGCACGGGCCGGTGTCGCCGTCGCTGTTCATCGACGTGGCCGAGCAGAGCGGCCTGATCGAGGTGATCGGGCCGCAGGTGCTGCGCGCGGCGTGCATGGACGCGCGCGGGTGGCAGCGCGATTTCCCGGCCGCGCGCGGGCTGTTCGTCTCGGTCAACGTCTCCGCCCGCCAGCTGCGCGCCAGCGACCTGGCCAACCAGGTCGAGGCGGTGCTGCGCGAGACCGGGCTGGCGCCGCAGCAATTGCACATCGAGCTGACCGAGACCGCGGTGATCGGCGACGAGGCGCGCGTGAGCAGCCTGCTCGCGCGCCTGCGCAGCGCCGGGGTCAAGGTGTGGCTGGACGACTTCGGTACCGGCTTCTCGGGACTGAGCCACCTGCGCCGGGTGCCGGTGGACGGGGTCAAGATCGACCGCAGTTTCATCGCCGACGTCTTGCGCGATCCGGACGATCTCGCGCTCACCACCGCGATCATCGCGATGGCGCATTCGCTCGGGATCCACGTGGTCGCGGAGGGCGTCGAGAAGGAAGGCCAGTACGCGATCCTGCGCGAGCGCGGCTGCGACATGGCCCAGGGTTTCTGGCTTGGCCACCCGGTGAGCAACCAGGAATTCACGCGCCTGCTGGTCTAGGCGTGGCTCTTTTCCGGAGATTGTTCTGCCCGCGCGGCCGCCCTGGTGGCGACGGCAGTCCCGCATTTCCGGCCGTGCGACGTGCGGCGACGGGTGTTCCGCGGCGACTTGCGTGCGGCCTGCTACGGGCCGGCCGGGCGCCTATGCGAACAGTCCGCCGATCCACTGCGTGGCGGCGCTGGCCAGCGCGCCGCTGAGCACGCCGAACACCACGATCGCCGCGATCCCGACCGCCCAGCACACCAGCATCAGGCCGCCGTCGCGCTCGAGCAGGGCGAAGGCGTAGACCAGCAGCAGGATGCCGAACGGGTAGTTGGTGAACGGGATCGGCAGCGCCAGCAGGATTCCCAGCAGCACCAGCAGCAGGCCGGTGAACATCGCCGCCGCGCGGTGCTCGATGATTGCGGTCAGGCGCGGCTTGACCACCCGCTCCAGGCGCGTGAGCCAGGGCCCGATCGTGCGCTGGAACGCCTGCAGGCTCGCCCGCCGCGGCCCGCGCCGGGCGATGAAGCGCGGCAGCCACAGCTTGCGCATGCCGACCAGCAGGTGCACCCCAACCAGCACCGTGAGCGGGCCGCCGATCGCGCCGCCCACGCCCGGGATCGGGATGAAGGCGGGCACGGTGGACACGAACAGCAGCATCCCGAACACCTGCCGGCTGAGCCCGGCGAGGATCTCCTCCAGCCGCAGGTGGTCTTCCGGGTCGCCGGTGGCCAGCGCATCGAACAGCTCGCGCGTGCCGAGCGGATGCGGGTGCGGACGGTCGCCGGCGTCCGCCGGATCGTCAGCGCGCATCGTCCGCCGCTTCGGGCAGGCGCTGCAGCAGCAGCTTGTCGATGCGCGGGCCGTCCAGGTCGACCACCTCGATCCGCCAGCCGGCCCAGTCGAAGTGCTCGCCCACGTGCGGAATGCGGCCGAACTGCGCGATCACCATGCCGGCGGCGGTGTGGTAGTCGTGCTGGTCTTCCGACGGCAGCGCGCCGCCGCCGAGCAGTTCGCGCGCGGTTTCCACCGAAATCCCGCCGTCCACCAGCAGCGAGCCGTCGTCGCGGGTGGTGATCTGCGGGATCGAGTCGGGGCCTTCGCCGGTCTGGTTGCGGCCGATCACCGCCTCCATCACGTCGTTGGTCGTCACCAGGCCGGTGACGTCGCCGTACTCGTCGACCACCAGCGCCAGCGAATGCTGCTCCTCGCGCAGGATCTCGAGCAGCTTCAGCGCCGGGGTCGATTCGGACACGAACAGCGGCTCGCGCATGTACTTGAACAGGTCGAACTCGCGTTCCTCGAGCCGGTCGATCAGCGACTTGATCTCCAGGATGCCGGCCACGTCGGCATCGCTGCCGCGATACACCGGGTAGCGCGAGAACGGCGTCGCGCGCATCAGCGCCAGGTTCTCCTCGAACCCTTCGGCGATGTCCAACCATGCGATGCGCGTGCGCGGCGTCATCAGGCTGGCCGCGGTGCGGTCGCCCAGGCGCAGCACGCGGTTCATCATGTTGCGCTCGTCGGCGTCGATCACGCCCTGCTCGTGGCTCTCGCTCACCAGCAGGCGGATCTCCTCTTCGGTCACGTGCGCGGCCTGGGTGTCGTTGAGCCGCAGCAGCCGCAGCATCCCGCGCACCGACGCGCTGAGCAGCCACACCGCCGGGGTCGCCACCTTCGACAGGCCGTTCATCGGCAGCGCCACGAACGCGGCCAGGCGTTCGGGCGCCAGCAGGGCCAGCCGCTTGGGCAGCAGTTCGCCAAGCACGATGGTGAGGAAGGTGATCAGACCGACCGCGATCACCACGCCGATGGTGCCGGCATAGCTGCCGACCACGGGGATGTGTGCCGCGAGCCAGGCGCCGATCGCCGCGCCGATCGCGTCGCCGCCGAACATGCCGGTGAGGATGCCGATGAGGGTGATGCCCACCTGCACGGTGGACAGGAAACGCTCGGGGTGCTCGGCCAGCTCGAGCGCCTTGCGCGCGCCGCGATGGCTGCCGGCGAGCTGCTTGAGCCGGCCCTTGCGCGAGGTGACGACCGACATCTCCGACAGCGCGAAGAACGCGTTGCAGGCGATCAGGACCAGGACGATGAACAGCTCAAGCACGCGCACGCCTCCGGGGGGCGGCCGTGGCCGGGATCGGGCGGAAACGGCGGCCGCGGGCGGGGCGGCGTGGGGGCGGTCTAGGGTCGTCGTCCATGGAGCGGCGGCGCGTCACTGGCGCGGCAGGCCATCATAACACCCGGTTCCGCAAGGGCTTTGCCGGGCAGGGCCGCGAGCGGGGGGTTGGCGGTGGCCGTCATACAACGGTCATAATTCCGCCCCGAAGGCCGTCCACTCCGCGACGGCGGGACCCCCCGCGATGTTTTCCTTGCAGACCATGTTCGGCCAGGGCAATCAGTTCTACACCCTGCTGGAGGAGGCCGCGGTGGCGGCCCACGATGCGGCCAAGGCCCTGCACGCCATGCTGCGGGAGGCCGACCGCCAGCCGGCGCTGGACGCCTTCAAGCTGGCCCGCCTGCGCGAGCGCGAGGCCTCGGACAAGATCAGCCAGGCGCTGGTGGACAGCTTCATCACCCCGATCGAGCGCGAGGACATCGAGGCCCTGGGCTCGGCGCTGTACAAGATCCCCAAGCAGATCGAGAAGTTCGCCGACCGCTATTCGCTGGCCACCCAGCACCTGGAGCACATCGACTTCGCGCCGCGCGCGGCGATGCTCGAGCAGTCCGCCGAGGTGGTGGTGCAGATGGTGCGGCAGCTGCGGCACATGAAGCTCGAGCCGATGAAGGCGCTGAGCGACCGGCTGCGTTCGATCGAGAACGAGGCCGACCGGCTGATGCTCGAGCTCTACCGCGACATCTATTCGGGCAAGCTCGATCCGCTGCAGATGTTCCTGCTCAAGGAGTTCTTCGAGATCCTGGAAAAGGCGATCGACCGCTGCCGCGGCGCGGGCGTGGTGGCCTACGAAATCGTGCTCAAGAACTCCTGACCGGGCCGCGACGATGCTGACCCTGGTCCTGGTGGTGGTCCTGACCGCGCTCGTGTTCGAGTACATCAACGGCTTCCACGACACCGCCAATTCGATCGCCACCGTGGTCGCCACCAAGGTCCTCTCGCCGATGCAGGCGGTGGGGCTGGCGGCGGGCATGAACCTGATCGGCGCGCTGGCCGGCACCGCGGTGGCCAAGACGATCTCCTCGGGCCTGATCGACGCGGGTGTGATCGAGGTCGGCTCCCAGTTGATCCTGTGCGCGCTGCTGGGCGGCATCACCTGGAACCTGATCACCTGGTGGTTCGGGCTGCCGTCCTCGTCCTCGCACGCGCTGATCGGCGGCCTGCTGGGCGCCGCGCTGGCGGCGGCCTACGGCGACTTCGGCGTGGTGATCTGGTCCGAGCCGACCGAGCCGCTGTACCGCAGCGCGGGCGTGCTGTGGAAGGTGATCGTGCCGATGGTGTCCTCGCCGGTGCTGGGCTTCGCGGCCGGCTTCCTGATGATGGGCGTGCTGTTCTTCGTGATCTCGATGATGAGCCGCAGCGGCGGGATCCTGGCGCGGATCGCGCGGCCGCGCTGGGTCAACGGCTTCTTCGGCAAGGCGCAGATCATCAGCGCGGCGGGCATGGGCTTCGCCCACGGCATGAACGACGCCCAGAAGACGATGGGCATCGTCGCGCTCACCCTGGCCAGCGCGCAGGCCGCGGGCACGCTCGACGTGCTGCCGGCGTGGCTGGCGTTCCTGCATCCGTCCGAGGGCGCGCTCGCCGACGGCGACATCGACACCTGGATCAAGATCACCTGCGCGCTGGTGATGGCGGCCGGCACCGCCGCCGGCGGCTGGCGCATCATCAAGACGCTCGGTCACAAACTGGTGAAGCTGCACCCCATCCACGGCTTCGCGGCGGAAACCAGCGCCGCGTCCGTGATCCTGGCCGCGTCGTCGCTCGGCATCCCGGTGTCCACCACCCACAACATCTCGTCGGCGATCATGGGGGTGGGCACCGCCAAGCGCCTGAACGCGATCAAGTGGACCGTCGTGCACAAGATGATCTGGGCGTGGATCCTGACCATCCCGATGTCGGGCGGGATCGCCTACCTGCTGTTCCGCCTGCTGCAGAACATGGGCTGGGCGTAAGGGCGGGGGAGTGGCAATCCGGGATCAGGGGCGGGGCTAGGGAAAGAGGGGTCAGACTCCCTTTTCGCGCGAGCATGCAGGTCTCGATGCGCCACACGGCGAAAAGGGACTCTGACTCCTGTTTCCCAGAAAAGGGAGTCCGACCCCTGTTCCCCGCGGATTTGATCCTCGACGCGTTCCGGTCACGCGCTCACAGCAGATCGCCGTCGGCGGAAAGGGCGCGCTCGAGGCGATCGCCCATGCCGCCGATCTCCAGCACCACGCGGCTGATCTCGCCGGCGCTGAGGCCGTCGTAGGGGCGGTTTTCGCACAGCTGCAGGTAGGGCACGCCGTCGAGCTCGCCGATCGCCAGGTAGCCCACGCGCGTGTTCCAGTTGAACGCCAGCGCGCGGCGGGCGTCGATGCCGGTGATCGGCGCGATCACGGTGCTGGTGCGCAGGTAGTTGCGGCCGTCGTCGTCCTGCAGCTCGGCCAGGAAGATCGCCTGGTGCCGTCGCCCGCCGTCGAGCGAGAGCTCCACGCACACCACGTACGGCTCCTGCATCGTCACCCGGAAGTCGCCGCCGAGGAGGTGGCGGCGGATCTGTTCGAAGTTCTGCATGGCGCGGGCATCGGACGGCGGGACGGACGGCTATCCTAATGGCCGATGGCCGCCCTGTCTGCCGATCCTTCTGCCCGGACGCGGATCCTGGATGCGATCCGAGACGTTCCGCACGGGTCCGTGGCCGGCTACGGCCAGATCGCCCGGCGCGCCGGCCTGCCGGGGCGGGCGCGGCTCGTCGCGCGCCTGCTCGCGGACAACGAGGATCCGTCGCTGCCCTGGCACCGGATCCTGCGCCACGACGGACGCATCGCGTTTCCCGCCGGCTCGAAGCCGCACCGCGAACAGGCGCGGCGCCTGCGCGCGGAGGGCGTGGCCGTGGTGGCCGGACGCGTGCGCATGCCGCGCGCGGACGACCTCGACGCCGCGTTGTGGGGACCGGTGCCGCACCGCTGAACGCAGGACGCGGAACGTGCGCACCGTGACCTCGGCCGGCCGGCGTACCGGGCTTCCACCGTTATCATGGGCGCAGTGCAGGAGCGCCGATGTTCACCAATCTTCCCCCCGTCACCAAGGCTTTGCTGATCGCCAACTGCGGCGTGTTCGTGCTGCAGCTGCTGCTCGGTCCGGCGCTGGACGCGCTGATGCTGTGGCCGTGGCTGCCGCCGGAAGTGGCCCCGTACGCGCCGCACGGCTTCATGCCGTGGCAGCTGCTCACCCACGGCTTCATGCACAGCCCGAGCAACATCGCGCACCTGCTGTTCAACATGCTGGCGCTGCTGATGTTCGGCGCCCAGCTCGAGTACGCGTGGGGGCAGAAGCGGTTCCTGACCTATTTCCTGGTATGCGTGGTCGGCGCCGGGCTGTGCCAGCTGCTGGTGGTGTCCTGGAGCGTGCGCAACGGCGGCGGCTACTACCCGACGGTGGGCGCGTCGGGCGGCGTGTTCGGCCTGCTGCTGGCCTACGGCATGCTGTTCCCGAACCAGCGGGTGATGCTGCTGATCCCGCCGGTGCCGATGAAGGCGCGTACGCTGGTGATCGTCTACGGGCTGATCGAGCTGGTGCTCGGCATCACCGGCACCCAGTCCGGCGTGGCCCACTTCGCGCACCTGGGCGGGATGCTGTTCGGCTGGCTGCTGATCCGCCACTGGCGCGGCCAGCCGCCCTTCGGCGGGCGGCGGGTGCGCCGGGTGGTCTGAACCGCCTCGTCGCGCGCCAGCACGTGCTGGCGTGAACGAGCGGTTTCCCGCGACGACGTCATGCGCGCTTGACGCAAGTACGCCTAGCGTTGGCTTCCCGCCCGGCGAAGGACACCGCGATGCGCATCATCTTCGTCGGCGGCCCCTGGCACGGCGCCACGGATGCGTGCGCGGACCCCGCACCGGACTGCATTACCGCCGGGCCCGATGCCAGGTACGTGCCCTGGGCCGACCACGGTGCAACCGCCGGGGTGCTCGGTGGCCCGCTGCAGCATGCGCACCCCTATGTGCTGGAAACCCTGATGCCGCCGCATCTGCTGGAGCGGGTCCAGGATCTGCTGCTGCACGGGGACCTCGAAAGTCCGGAGCATCCCGACGCCTCGTTGGCGCCGGCGCCAGCGCAGGCTGCGCATGGCGTGATCCTGCCGCCGGGAACGCACGAAGCCGCGTGACCCATCGCCCGGATCGGGGTGTGCGGCAGAAGGAAACCGGTCGGACGACCCCGGACTGGCGAGGCGGGAGCACATCCGCCCAAGCGTGAGCCGGTGCACCGGGCGCACACCCGATCACTGGCGCTGGACGGGTGTTCTTCGTGAGTGGCACCCGGACATGCATCGGCATCCGTCCTGCCGGCATGCGGGCGGCCGACGTCTGACCCGGCTGGCGACGGCGCACCCGATGCGATCCCGGCCGCAGGCGAACGCGCCTGTTCATGGAGGTGAGCTCTGCGTGGCGCATTCCGATCGCTTCATGGTCGATCGACATCGTCACGCCAACACTCCCGGATACGCGTCCAGCCACCATGTTTCAAGGGCGGACGTCGCGGATTAACGCGTTATCCACGCTCGCTTACGCGCCGCGAGGCCAAGGTGCATGCGGGGGTGGTCCGATCGTTTTTCTTCACAAGGACGCATCATGACGACACCAACACCGGTGCTGCTGCCGGCGGGCTTCACGTGGAAGGACGTGGCCGATGGCTGCGTACTGCTGGCTGGAGGCACGCGGGTGCTCGAGGTCATCCGGCAGAACAGTGGATGGGTAGTCCAGGTCGACGTGCCGGACGACGGCTCGCATTCGCGCAGGGTCGTGGTGGGATCGCGCGTGGCAGGCGTGCGCTTCGGCAACAAGTGGGCACGCGCGCACAAGGAGATGGTTGCGCGTTTCGATCCCGAGGCTGGCCGGCGCATGTCGAGGGGGCGACGCATTCGCGCGTCGGACCCGGAGACAGCTGCGGTCGTGGCGCGCCCGGGTGATGGCGCGCGCAGTAGCGCGACGTCCGCCATCGGCCCCGAAGCCCTGCGCCACGAGCTCGACGAGGCGCGTGCGCTGAAGGAGGAACTCAACATCCACCTCGACCGCATCGAACTGATCGTCGAGGAGATGACACGCTGACGGCGTGCTGCGGCGTGGTCACGCCGCCACGCGCAGGTTGCGTCTCGCGCGGGCACCTCCGCTGGCGCAGCCCGCGCCCGCGATATGCGGGCCAGTGGTGGTGACATTCGCCGGGGGCCGCATGCGCAGCCCCGATCGAAGTCCCCCCGATCCGTGCGTGACGACGCGTTGGCGCGCCGGACGGCGCGGTTCCCGGCCTACTTCGCCGCTGCTGCGTCCACGGGCTGGCGCCAGATCGAGACCTGTTCTTCCGGCTTGCGCACCATCGCCGTGCCGGCCTTGCACTTGAAGGTCTCGGCGAAGGCTGGCAGGTTGACCAGCGGACCGTTCGCGCGCCACTGGCCCGGAGCCTGCACGCGGGTGCGCGCGGCATCGGCGGCGGTCTCGGCAGCCAACTGCTCGCGCCACAGCGCCGCCCAGGCGCGGAAGAAGGACTCACGACCAGCCGCGTCCAGCTCGGGCTGCGCGCCGGCAAGCGCGGCCGAGGCCAGCTCCAGCGCCGCGAGGTCGGCCATGTTGCCTTCGCTGGTGAGGGTGCCGTTGACCTTCAGGCCGTTGGCGGCGGGATAGTCGTAGCCGGCGTACTGCACCGCGAGCTGCTTGGCGCGGGTGGAATAGGCGGCCTCGTCGGTCGGCGTCCACCAGGTGCGCACGCTGCCGGCGGCGTCGACCAGCTGGCCCTTCATGTCGACCGCGCGGCTCAGTTCGTGACCCACCAGGGCGCCGAAGCTGCCGTACTGCGCCGGGGTGTCCTGTTCCATGTCCAGCACCGGCGCCTGCAGGGCGGCGGCGGAGACGATCAGCCGGTTGTGGGCGATGTCGTAGGCCAGGACCGGCTGCTGCGGCTGCACGCCCCAGCGGCGCTGCGCGTTGCCGCTGCCGATGCGGCGCATCTCCTCGCGCCGGTGCCAGGTGGAGGCGATCAGCATGTTGCTGCCGAAGCTGGTGCGGCCCATCGGCTGCACGCTGAAGTCGTAGTCGCGCTGCGGCGCGCCGATCTCGATCGACAGCTTCTCGAGCTTGGCCGCCGCTTCGGCGCGCGCGGCGTCCGACATCCAGGTGTTACCTGCGACCGCGCGCACCAGCGCGGCGCGCACGTCGCCGGCGATCGACTCGGCGCGCGAACGCGTGGTGGCCGGCAGGTAGCGCGCCACGTATTCGCGCGCGAGCATCGGACCGGCGGCGCGGTTGATGGCGTCCAGCACCTGCACGTCGCGCACCTTCGGCGCGGTCTCGCCGCGCAGCACCCGGCCGTGGAACGAGAAATGCGCGTCGCGGAAGTCCTTGGCCAGGTACGGCGCCATCGCGTTGCCGATCTGGTAGCGCAGGTAGACCTTCCACTGCGCCGGCTTGAGCGAGCGCACCAGGCCGTCGACCTGGGTGAAATAGTCGGCGTGGGCCATCGACACGTTCGTGTCGGTCACGCCCTGCGCCGACAGGAATTCGTCCAGCTGCAGGTTGCGGAACTGCTTGCCCAGACCCTCGGTGGGCATCAGGGCGTAGTTCTCGCGCGGATCGCGCAACGACGTGAGCGGCTTCGAGATGCGCGCCAGGCGCGTTTCCAGGTCGAGGACCTGCGCCATCTCGTCCTTGAGCTGTTCCTGCGGCGTGCCGGTCAGGGCGAGGATCTTCTCGACGTACTCGGTGTAGCGGCCGAGCAGGGCGCGGGTGTCGGCGTCCTCGCGGGTGTAGTAGGCCGGGTCGGGCAGGGCCAGGCCGCCCTGGGAGAAATAGCCGATGTAGCGGTCGAGGTTGGCCAGGTCCAGGTCGGCGGTGAAGTTGAACACCACCGGGATGCCGACCTGGTGCAGCGCCGCGATCGACGGCGCGATGTCCTTGCTGCGGCGGATGGCCTCGATGCGCGAGAGCAGGGTGGCGATTGGCTGCGCGCCGTCGCGTTCCACCGCCGCCTCGTCGATGCCGCTGGCCCAGAAATCGCCGAGCAGCTTCTGCACGTCGTTCTGCGGGTTGAGCACCGCGTCGTCGAGCAGGGCGCGCTGCTGCAGCAGGGCGCGCTGCTGCAGGGTGCCCAGGGCCGAGACGGTGCCGTTGCCGCTGACCACCGTGTTGGCCGTCAGCCAGTCCTTGTTGACGAAGGTGTAGAAGTCGCTGCAGGCGGTGAGCGCGGGCTCCGCCGGCGCACGGCGCTTGCGCTGGGCCTCGGCGTGGGGAGCGGCCAGGGCGAGCACGAGGCTGGTGGCGAGGGCGGCGGCGAGCGGCGTGCGGATCGGCATCGAACGGGTCCGGGGCGGAATTCGGGAGCGGCGATTCTAGCAAGCCGCCCGGCCGCGCCCGCATGCCTCCGGCTGCGGGGGCGGTACCGGAGCGGGGTGGGTTCCTGAACGGAAAACGCCCGGCCATGCCGGGCGTTTTCCTTCATCACGCGACAGCGCCGGCGCTTACCAGATGACGACCTGGTCCTCGCCGCCGCGCACCATCGGGTCGCCGGGCTTGCACCCGAACGCCGCGGCGAACGCCGGCAGGTTCGACGGCGCACCGATGGCCCGGAACTCGGCCAGTGCGTGCTCGTCGGTGACCAGGCGCTTGCTCAGCTCCTCGGGGGTGAAGTTGCGGCGCCACACCGTGGCCCAATTCAGGAAGAACCGCTGGTCGCGGGTCAGCCCGTCGGTCATCGGGTCCGGCGTGCCTTCGGTGGCCTTCTTCATCGCGTCGTAGGCCGTGGCCAGGCCGCCGAGGTCGCCGATGTTTTCACCCAGGGTATGCGTGCCGTTGAGTGCACGGCCGTCGCTGGTCTTGTAGCCATCGAACTGCGCGACCAGCTTGCCGGTGCGCTCCTTGAACGCGGCGGCGTCCGCTTCGGTCCACCAGTTCTCGAACTTGCCGGTCGGGCCGAAGCGGCTGCCCTGGTCGTCGTAGCCGTGGCTCATTTCGTGGCCGATCACCGCGCCGATGCCGCCATAGTTCATCTCGTCGGTCGCATCCGGATCGAAGAACGGCGGCTGCAGGATCGCGGCCGGGAACACGATCTCGTTCTGCAGCGGGTTGTAGTAGGCATTGACCATCTGCGGCGGCATCGCCCATTCGGTCTTGTCGACCGGCTCGCCGATCTTGCCGATCTGCCACTTGTAATTGAATTCCTGCGCGGCCAGCACATTGTCCAGGTAGCTCTCGCGCCCGGTGTCCAGGCCGGTCCACTCCCGCCACTTGTCGGTGTAGCCGATCTTGGTGGTGAAGGCGGCCTGCTTCTCGAGCGCCTTGGCCTTGGTCTCCGCGCTCATCCATTCCAGGTTCTGGATGCGCGCCTTCAATGCCTCGCCCAGGTTGGCGACGAGCGCTTCCATCTTGGCCTTGGACTCGGGCGGAAAGGCGACCTTCACGTACAGCTGGCCCATGGCTTCGCCGACCTGGCTGTCGATCGTGCCGAGCACGCGCTTCCAGCGCGGCTCGAGCTCCTTCTGGCCGCTGAGGGTCTTGTTGTAGAACTCGTAGTTCTGCTGCACGAAGGCGTCGGAGAGGTACGGCGAGGCGCTGTCGACGACGTGGAAGCGCAGGTAGCTCTTCCACTGCTCCACCGGCACGTCGGCCAGCATCGCGTCGACTTCGCGGAAGTAGTCGGGCACCGAGACCGAGAAGGTCTTCGGCTGTTCGATGCCCTGGGCCTGGAAGAACTGCGTCCAGGAGAAGTTCGGCGTCAGCTTGTCGGCATCGGCCACGGGCATCGGGTTGTAGTAGAGCGAGACGTCGCGCGAGAACTCCGCGCGCGACTTCGACGCCGCCGCGAGCCGGGTCTCGAACGCCATGACGTCCTTCGCCTGGGCCGCTGCGTCGGCCGCCGGCACGCCGGAGAGTTCCAGCACCTTGGCGATGTGGGCCACGTAGGCGTCGCGGATGGCCTGCTTGTCGGCATCCTTGTAGTAGGGCGTGTCGGGCAGGCCGAGACCGCCCTGGCCGGTGGCGGCGATATTGATCGACGAGTCCTTGAAATCCGGCATCGAACCGATGCCGATCAGGAAGACCTGGCCCCTGGCGGCGCTCTCTCGCAGCCAGGCGGCGATCGCGGCGCTGTCGGCGAGCGCATCGATGCGGGCCAGCTCGTCGCGCAGCGGCTCGATGCCCTGGGCGTTGATCGTCGCCTCGTCCATGCCGGTGGCCCAGAAGTCGCCGACCAGCTTCTCCACGCCGCTCGCGCCGGTGTCGGCGGCGGCCTGTTCGGCCAGCTGGCGCTGGATCGCGGTGGAGCGTTCGTCGAGCATCTCGAACGCGCCCCAGCTGGTGCGGTCGCCCGGGATCGGGTGGGCGGCGAGGAACTTCGCGTTGGCGTAGCCGGCGAAGTCGGTGCAGGCGTTCTTCGAGGTGTCGAGGTCGGCGAGCTGGAACTGGTTGAACGGGGGCAGCTTGCTCTCGTCCAGGGTCATCTCGCGCGCGGCGGGGGCGTCGGCCGGCGCGGTGGCGGCGGTCGCGGCCGGGGCGGCCTCGCGCTGGCAGGCGCTCACGGCCAGGGTCACGGCGAGGGACAACAGCAGCAGTCTTGGTGCGGTGGGGCTCACGGGTGGTCTCCGGTGTCGATGGAACGGCGACGACGGGAACCGCCGGGGCCGGCTGGGCGGCACTGTACGCCCGCGCATGCGGGGTCGAAGGTGTCGAAGGTCATGCCGGGAGGTCGGGGCGCCGTTCACGCGCGGGCGCAGATGCGCGCAGAATCGTCATCCTGGCGGCGGGAGAACGGCATGCGGGTTCATTTTCACGGTGCTGCGGGCGAAGTCACCGGTTCGATGCACCTGGTCGAGGCCGGCGGCCGCCGGATCCTGCTGGACTGCGGCATGATCCAGGGCGGGCGCGGCGCCGAGGCGCGCAACTTCGAGCCGTTTCCGTTCGAGCCGGCCTCGATCGATGCCCTCGTCGTCAGCCATGCCCACATCGACCACATCGGCCGCATACCGCGTCTGGTGTGGCAGGGCTTCCGCGGGCCGATCTTAGTGCAGCGCGCGGGCGCGGAGCTGATGCCGGTGATGCTGCTCGACGCCGCCTCGCTGGCCGAGAACGACGCCGACCGCGAGAACCGCCGCCGCCGCGCCGGCGAACCCGAGGCGATGCCCCTGTTCACCCGCGACGACGTGCAGGGCGTGCTCGAGCGGCTGCGGCCGCTGGACTACGACGCGCGCACGCAGATCGTGCCGGGGGTGGAGATCGCGCTGCGCGACGCCGGCCACATCCTCGGCTCGGCGATCGTGGAGCTGTGGGCGGACGGGCGCAAGCTCGTGTTCTCGGGCGACCTCGGCCCGCACGGCACGCCGATCCTGCGCGATCCCACGCCGATCCGTGAGGCCGACCTGGTGTTGATGGAATCGACCTATGGCGACCGCAACCACCGCGACCGGATCGACACCATCCACGAGTTCGGCGAACTGCTGGACCAGGCATGGAACGCGCGCGGCAAGGTGCTGATCCCGGCATTCGCGGTCGGGCGCACCCAGGAACTGCTGTACTGGTTCGCGCGGTACTGGGACGAATGGAAGCTCGCGCGCTGGCGGATCTTCCTCGACAGCCCGATGGCGGCCAAGGTGGTGGCGATCTACGACCGCCACCAGGCGCTGTTCGACGCCGACGCGCGCCAGGTCTGGAAGGGTCGGCCGGCGCCGTTCAGGCTGCCCAACCTGCACATCACCGAAACCACCGAGGCGTCGATGGCGATCAACCGCATCGACAACGGCGCGATCGTGATCGCCGGCAGCGGCATGGCCAACGGCGGCCGCATCCTGCACCACTTCCGCCACAACATCGAGCGCCGCGGCACCCACGTGGTGTTCGTGGGCTACCAGTCCGAAGGCACACTCGGCCGGCGCCTGGTGGATGGCGCGAAATGGGTGCGCATCCATGGCCACGACCACCGCGTGGCCGCGCGCATCCACACCATCGGCGGGCTGTCGGCGCACACCGACCAGCGCGGGCTGATCGACTGGTACGGCCACTTCCAGGGCCGTCCCCCGCTGGTGCTGGTGCACGGCGAGGACAAGGCGCGCGAGGCGCTCGCCGGCGAACTGGGCGAACGCGGCGGCGTCGACGTGCGGCTGGCGCGGCCGGGGAGGGTGGTGGAGGTCTGAGGCGGGTGCGCGTCAGCCGGCGGTGCTGCCGGCCGTGTCGTCGTTCCCGTCGCTGTCCAGCCGCTGTCCCTCCCGACGCGGCGGCGTGAACGGCGTCGGCTTGGGCACGTTGCCGGTGTTGTTGAGCAGCTTGGGGATGCCGGCGCGGACGTCGTTGCTGGCGGTTTCCAGTTCGAACCGCTCGGCATCCAGGCGCCGCACCTGCTCGGCGATGCGCGCCGCCTCGTCCGCATCGACGCCGATCGCGCGCAGCGCGGCCTCGCCGAAGGCCACCGCCGATTCGAAGGTCTCGCGGATCTGGAAGTCGACTCCGGCGTTGACCAGCTTCAGCGAATGCTCGCGGTCGAACGAGCGCACCAGCAGCTGCGCCTGCGGGAAGTGCTGGTGCGCCAGCTCCACGACCAGGTCGGCCGCGGCGCGGTCGTCGATGCACACCGCGATCGCGCGCGCGCTGCCGGCGCCGGCGGCGTGCAGCACATCCAGCCGGCGACCGTCGCCGTAGTAGACCTTGAAGCCGAACTCCGCCGCGCTGGTGATCATCTCGATGTCGGTGTCGATGATGGTCACGTCCACGTCGCGCGCCAGCAGCGACTGGCTCATCACCTGGCCGAAGCGGCCGAAGCCGATGATCAGCACGCTGCCGGTCTGGCCGTCGACTTCCTCCACCCCGTCGAGCGACGGGCCCTCGCCGCGGGGCATCAGCCGGCGCATGGCCAGCACCGCCAGCGGGGTGAGCACCATCGACAGCACCACGATCGCGGTCAGGGTGTCGTTGACCGGCGCATCGATCAGGCGTGCGGCTTCGGCCGCGGCGTAGAGCACGAACGCGAACTCGCCGCCCTGGGCCATCAGCGTGGCGCGGTCGAGCGCGTCGCCGTGGCTGCTGCGCAGCAGGCGCGCCACCAGGTAGATGCACGCGCCCTTGGCCAGCATCATCGCCGGTACCGCGAGCAGGACCAGGCGCCAGTTCTCCTGCACCACGCCCAGGTCGAGCGACATGCCGACCGCGACGAAGAACAGCCCCAGCAGGATGCCGCGGAACGGTTCGATGTCGGCCTCGATCTGGTGCCGGAAGGTCGATTCGGACAGCAGCACGCCCGCCAGGAACGCGCCCATCGCCATCGACAGCCCGCCCATCTCCATCAGCACCGCCGCGCCCAGCACCACCAGCAGCGCGGCGGCGGTCATCACTTCGCGCGCCTTGGCGGCGGCCAGGATCCGGAACAGCGGATTGAGCAGGTACAGGCCGGCGACGATCAGCGCCGCGAGCGAGGCCACGGCAATGCCGACGCTGACCAGCCGCGAGGGCGCGTCCGGATCGACGGGGGCCGGCGACATGAAGGCCACCAGCGCCAGCAACGGCACGATCAGCAGGTCCTCGAACAGCAGGATCGAGACCATGCGCTGGCCGCGGGGCAGGGCGATGTCGCCGCGTTCGCCCAGCAGCTGCATCACGATCGCGGTCGAGGTCAGCACGAAGCCGGCCGCGGCGACGAACGCCACCATCGGCGCCAGTCCCAGGGCCAGGCCGACGCCGGTGAGCGCCAGGGTGCAGGCGGTGATCTGCAGCGTGCCGAGCCCGAAGATCTGCCGCCGCAGGCTCCACAGGTGGCTCGGCCGCATCTCCAGCCCGACTACGAACAGGAACATCACCACGCCCAGCTCGGCGAAATGCAGGATCGCCTGCGGGTGCGCGAACCAGCCCAGCCCGAACGGCCCGATCACCAGGCCGGCGGCGAGGTAGCCCAGCACCGAGCCGAGCCCGAGCCTGCGGAACAGCGGCACCGCCACGACCGCCGCGCCCAGCAGCGCGACCGCCCTGAGCAACTGGCCCGGATCGGCTTCGGCGGCCATCTCAGCGCCTGCGCGCCGGAGCGGTGAGCGCGAGCAGCAGGAACCCGCCCACGATCGCCATGTTTTTCATGAAGTGGAGCATCTGCGCGCTGCGCGCCGGTTCCCCCAGCGCCCAGAACGGATGCGAGAGCACCGCGTCGGCGACCAGCAGCGCCGCCGAGGCGAGCGCCACCAGGCGCAGCTTCCAGCCGGCGGCCACCAGCAGGCCGAGCACCAGTTCGGCGGCGCTGAAACTGAGCGTCGCGCCACTGAACGAAGCGCCTTCGTAGGCCTGCCACAGGCGCCAGGCCCCCATGACGATGAACACGCTGGCCAGCAGCAGGCGGGCGAGGGTGGTGCCGGGGCTCGAAGGCGACGGTCGGAAGGACATGCGGCGCTCGCTGTAGGGACCCGCGCAAGGGTGTCACAGCCGCCGGGCGGCTTTCCACCGTGGGTCGCGGCGCCAGCGGGCGTGCGGGCCGGTCGCGGGCCTGCCTGCATCCCGCTGCTGCCCGGGCCAGGCAGGTCCAGCTGGCGCGAACGCCGCGCGGCCGCTACACTGGCGGCGTTTGCAGCACGGCTGCCCGCCGCGTCCCCTCGCGGCCACGATCCTGGCAGGCCGGCCGCGGGCCCCCACCCGCGGCGTCCTCTCCCGCACGTCTTTCGTCGCGCAGACAACGGCCCGGACCCTCCGGACGCCGTCACACCTTTGCCCGCAACGCGGATCTGGATGGTTCCGGGCAAGACAGTCGTAGCGTTCCGTCGCTCCGTGGCCACGTCGTGGCCGCGTGCGCATGGCCGCGGCGACTGCCACGGAGCACTTTCCGATGACGCTTGAAACCTCGCCCTTCGAAGGGCTGGGCCTGTCGCCCGCACTCCTGCGCGCGCTGTCCGATTCCAACTACACCACGCCCACGCCGATCCAGGCCCAGGCCATTCCACCCGCGCTCGCCGGCCGGGACATCCTCGGCGCCGCGCAGACCGGCACCGGCAAGACCGCCGCCTTCGGCCTGCCGCTGCTGCAGAAGATGGCCGCCATGACTCCCGCCAAGGGCCCGCGCAAGCCGCGCGCACTGGTGCTGGTGCCCACCCGCGAGCTCGCGGTCCAGGTCAGCGACAGCCTCAAGACCTACGGCCGCCACCTGCGGCTCAACGTGACCATGATCTTCGGCGGCGTCGGCATGCAGCCGCAGATCGACAACCTGCGCCGCGGCGTCGACATCCTGGTCGCCTGCCCGGGGCGGCTGATCGACCACCTCGACTCGGGCCACGCCAAGCTCGACGCGGTCGAGCTGCTGGTGCTCGACGAGGCCGACCGCATGCTCGACATGGGCTTCCTGCCCTCGATCAAGCGGGTGCTGGCGCGGGTGCCGCAGCAGCGCCAGACGATGCTGTTCTCGGCCACGTTCGAGCCGCGCATCCGCGGCCTGGCGATGGAACTGCTGAAGAACCCGGTGGAAGTGCAGGTCGCGGCGCAGAACACCATCGCCGAGACCATCGTGCACCGCGTGCATCCGGTCGACGCGTCGCGCAAGCGCGACCTGCTGGTCGAGATCCTGTCCACCCGCCACACCGACCAGGTGCTGGTGTTCGGCAAGACCAAGCACGGCTGCAACCGGCTGGCCGAACAGCTGGAGAAGGCCGGACTGCCGGCGCTCGCGATCCACGGCAACAAGAGCCAGGCGCAGCGGCAGAAGGCGCTGGACCAGTTCAAGTCGGGCAAGGCGCGGATCCTGGTCGCCACCGACGTCGCCGCGCGCGGGCTCGACATCCCCAACCTGCCGCTGGTGATCAACCACGACCTGCCGATGGTGGCCGAGGACTACGTGCACCGCATCGGCCGCACCGGCCGCAACGGCGCGCAGGGCGAGGCGCTGTCGCTGGTCTCGCCCGACGAGGCGGGGCTGCTGCGCCAGATCCAGCGCCTGCTCAAGGCCGACATCGCGATGGACCCGGTGCGCGGCTTCGAGCCCTCGCAGCCGCTGCGGCTGGACGGCAACCAGCCCGGCCGTCGCGCGGGGAGTCCCCGGCCCGCCGGTGGCCAGCGTCCGCCGCGCAAGCCGGCGCACCGCGCCCACGGCAAGCCGGCCGACCGCGGCGCGCACGCGCACGCGGGCCCGCGCCAGCGCACCGCGCCGTCGCAGGGCCGGCCGCAGCGCGGCGGTCGCGACGCGCGCGCCTGATCCGGGGTGCGGGATGACGACGGCACGCGCCTGACCGCGGGTGCCGTCGTGGTCGGTGCCGACGCAGCGCGCGTCGGCACCTTCCGATAGACCCCGCGCAGCGCTGGTCCCGTCCGCCTGCCGCCTCAGCGTGGCAGGCGGATGCGGATGCGGTGGAAGTCGCTGGGCGCGCCCGCGTCACGGGCGAAGAACAGTTCGTCGCGTTCCCACAGCATGGTGGGATGGAACTCGTCGGCGGCCGTATTGACGCAGGGGCCGAGGTTCACGCCCGGCGCGAAGGCGCCGCGATGGCGGCGACTGACGTAGATGTCGCCCCAGCCGTAGCCCTGGTCGTCGAGGCCGTCGTCCGGCCGGTCCAGCCGCACGAACAGCAGGGTGCGGCCGTCGGGTGAGATCTCCGGATTGAATTCCCAGCGCTGCGGTGTGTTGACCCCGGGCCCGAGTCGTTCGGGCGCGCCGTAGCTGCCGTCGCGCCGGCGGGCACTGCGCCAGATGTCGACGTCCTCGGTGGGCACGGGCGCCTTGACCCGCGCGAAGTACAGGTTCCCCAGCAGGTCCATGCTCGGGTACAGCTCGTCGTAGCCGTCGGCGTTGACCTCGCGGCCGAGGTGCTGCGGCGCGCTCCAGCCATGCCAGGTGCGCCGCACCAGCCACAGGTCCATGTCGCCGCGCTCGACGCCATCGACCGGCCGCATCGACGAGAACAGCATCACCGTGCCCAGTGGCGACACGAACGGATCCATGTCCGCGTGCGTGCCCGAGAACGGCACCACCTGCGGCGTGGACCAGCGGCCATCGGGCAGGCGGCGGGAGGTGCGGATGGTCGCGCGCTCGCGCGTGCCCGGCCACCAGCCTTCGCTGTGCGACCAGTAGGCCTGCTGGCGCGAGGGCGTGAAGCTCAGTCGCCACTGCCAGCTGCCCTCCAGCGAGATCACGCCGGGCGCGACCACCTCGACCGGCGGACAGCCGTGCCCGTGCCCGGCGTCGCCGGCGGCGGACGGGCGTTCGCCCGCCTGCGCGCAGGCGGACAGGGCGACGGCGAGGGTGGCGGCGAACAGGATCGGGGCGGGGGTCATGGTGAGGTTCCTCGCGGTTCGGGGCCCCGAGTGGGCGCGTCGCACCGGCGGCACGCAATCGCGTCGGGACGAACCGTCCGGATCGCGGGACGAACGCCTCGCGCGAGGTTGCCGGCGCGCGGGCGCCGGCCCACGATGGGGCGCATATGCGCGAACGTCCGTGGACCACCCTGCTCGTCGTGTCCGCCTGGTGGACGCTCTACGGCGTCGCGTCCACCAGCCAGTGGCTGAGCATGGAAGGCGCGGACGGCACGGTGATGCCGCTCCGGCAGGCGGCCACCCTGGGCTTCGCCTCGGCCTGGCTGTGGATCCCGCTGACGATGCTGCTGCTGTGGTGCGTGCGCCGCTTCCCGATCGAGCGTGGACGCGTGGCCGCGCCGCTGCTGGTCACCGGCGCGGTGGTGCTGGGGCTGGTCGCGCTGCGGGCGCTGGCGGTGCTGGCGTTCAATCCATGGATCGGCTGGTACCGCGAGCCGCCGGTGCTGGCGGACGTGCTGCTCACGAGCCTGGCCAACAACCTGCTGCTGCTGTGGCTGATGGTGGGGGCCGCGCACGCGCTGCTGTACGCGGCACGCGCGCGCCAGCGCGAGCGCCAGGCGGAACAGCTGCAGGCGGCGCTGGCCGACGCGCGGCTGCAGGCGCTCACCGCGCAGCTCAACCCGCATTTCATGTTCAACGCGCTCAACTCGATCGCCGAGATGGTGCACCACGACGCGGACGCCGCCGACCGCATGCTGGTCGCGCTCGGCGCACTGCTGCGCAGCAGCCTGGAACGGCAGTCGGCGCGCACCGTGCCGCTGCGGGAGGAGCTCGCCCTGTTGCGCGATTACCTCGCGATCGAACAGGTGCGGCTGGGGGAGCGGCTGCGTGTGGAGTGGTCGCTCGCCGCGGGCGTCGACGACTGGCCGGTGCCGCCGCTGTCGCTGCAGCCGCTGGCCGAGAACGCGATCGTGCACGCCCTGTCGCTGCGGACCACGCCCGGGTGCCTGTCCGTGCGCGCCGCGGCGGACGGCGCAGCGCTGATGGTCGAGATCGGCGACGACGGCGGCCGCGGCAGCCCCGGTGTGCACCACGGCCACGGCCTGGCGACGCTGCGGGCGAGGCTGGCGCACCTGTACGGGGAGGGCGACTGGCTGGTGCTGGAACCCAACCCGACGGGGGGCACCACGGCGCGGCTGCGCCTGCCCGCCTCGTGCATGGATGCCGGAGGCGCGGCATG
This sequence comes from Luteimonas rhizosphaericola, assembly GCF_029888045.1. Classification (GTDB taxonomy): domain Bacteria; phylum Pseudomonadota; class Gammaproteobacteria; order Xanthomonadales; family Xanthomonadaceae; genus Luteimonas; species Luteimonas rhizosphaericola. The sequence goes on from NZ_JARXRN010000028.1 coordinate 768,224, forward strand.
AGGGCGGCGCGCACGTTGCGGGTGGCGATCGTCGACGACGAGCCGTTGGCGCGGCTGCGGCTGGCGCGCCTGTTGGGGTCGGTCGACGGGGTGGACATCGCCGGCAGTTATGGCGACGGACGCGCCGCGCTCGACGGGCTGGCGCGGGTGCCGGTGGACGCGATCTTCCTCGACATCCGCATGCCGGGCCTGGACGGGTTCGCGCTGCTCGACCGCTTGCCGGCGGTGCAACGGCCGATGGTGGTGTTCGTGAGCGCCTTTGGCGAGCGCGCGCTGGATGCGTTCGGCGTCGAGGCGGTCGACTACCTGGTCAAGCCGCTGGCCGCGGCACGCGTCGAGGATGCCGTGGCGCGGCTGCACGCCAGGCGCGGCGCCCGCGGCGCGTCCGCGCTGCCGGCTGACGCGTCCACCGCCAATGCGCAGTACCCCGCGCGACTGGCGGTGCCCGACGGGACGCGCCTGCGCATGGTCGAGGTCGCGGACATCTCGATGCTGGTGGCCCAGGGCAACTACGTCGAACTGGTGGTCGCCGGGCGCAGCCTGCTGCTGCGCGAGACGCTCACCTCGCTGGTGTCGCGGCTGGATCCTTCCCGCTTCGTGCGCGTCCACCGCTCGCGCGCGGTGCGCGTGGACCTGGTCGACCAGGTCGAGCCCTGCGGGGCGGGGCAGTACTGGCTGCGGCTGAAGGACGGCAGCTCGCTGACCTCGGGCCGCCGCTATCGCGACGCGCTGCGCGAGGCGCTCGGCCTGCGCCCCTGAGGCGGCCGCGGTCACCGCGGCGGCCACTCAGGCCTGCGCGGCGCGAGCCCGCAGTTGCTGCGCGCGGTCGGCGCCCAGGTAGGCGGCGATCGCGCGTCGCATCGCGTACAGCAGCGGGATCAGCGCCACCGCCGCGGCCATCTTCCAGGCGTAGTTGACGCTGCTCACCGCCAGGAACAGCGAGGTCGGCCACTGCTGCGGCCCGAGCACGAACGCGATCCAGATCACCACGAAGCTGTCGACCAGTTGCGAGACCGCGGTCGAGCCGGTCGCGCGCAGCCACACCATGCGCTCGCCGGTGGCGCGGCGGATGCGGTGGAACACCTGCACGTCGATCAGCTGCCCGACCAGGAAGGCCACCACCGAGCCCGCGATCGTCCACATGCCCTGCCCGAACACCGCCGCGAACGCGGCCTGGTAGTCGGGCACGCCCTGCGCCTGCGCCGCGGTCACCCACCAGGCGGCCGGGGCCAGCGCGATCGCCACGAACGCGAACACGAAGCCGTACACGATCAGCGCCACCGCGATCCACGAGATCAGGCGCACGCCGCGCCGGCCGAAGTACTCGTTCACCACGTCGGTGAACACGAACACCACCGGCCACAGCAGGGTGCCCGCGGTGAAGCTGAGCGAACCGGTCTGGCCGAACAGGTTCCACTCGCGCGGCGCGATGCCGAGCGTGTCCTCGAGCGCGAAGATCTTGACCCCGATGAACTCGGCCAGCACCGCGTTGACGCAGAAGAACGCGGCCAGCGCGATGAACAGGCGCGTGGCGCGGTCGTCGAGCGGATGCACGCTCATCCGGGCGCGGCACCCGGCGCGCGCCGCGGCGGTTCGAAGGGGATGGTGTCGGGCGCGACCGCGCCGCCGCTGATGATGAAGCTCATCGCCTGGTCCACGGTCCAGTCGGTCGGCGTGAGCTTTTCCACCGGCACGATCTCCAGGTAGCCGGAGGTCGGGTTGGGCGTGGTCGGTACGTACACCGCGGCCAGCTCGCGCCCGGTGCCCTGTTCGCGGATCACCCGGGTGACGAAACCGACCGATTTCATCTGGTCGTGCGGGAAGTCGATCAGCACCACGCGCTGGGTGCCGTCGGGCTTGGTCTGGAGGATGTCGAGCAGCTTGCGCGAGCTGGAATAGATCACGTTCGCCAGTGGAATCCGCTGCACCAGGGCCTCCACCCACCCCAGCAGGCGCTGTCCGACGACGCGTCGCGCCAGCCAGCCGACCACGAGGATCAGCAGCAGTGTCGCCACCATGGCGATGGTGGCCTGCACCGAGTCGGCGTTGATCCATCCCAGCGTGCTGGGGAACCAAGCCGCGATCTGGTGCGACAGCGGTCCCACCCAGTGCCGGCTCATGTCCGACAGCAGCACGAACACGAACTTGACCACCACCCAGGTCAGCCAGATCGGCAGCAGGGTCAGCAGGCCGGTGAGGAACAGGCGCTGCAGGCGCTGCGCGAGGGTCGGGGGCGGGGACATCCGGCGATCTTACCGGCGCGGCGCGACGGCCGCGATGCGTCAGAGCTCGCGCACCAGGCGGAAGCCGACGTCGTCGTAGCCGCGGTCCGCATCCAGCGTGCGCGAGGCCTCGTCGCTGCGGAAGCTGGCGCCCGCGGCCCGACGCTTCGCGCAGTCGGCTGCGCAGTCGGCGCGCCATTCGGAGAGTGCCCGGCCTCCCGCAGCCGGCAGGCCCGCTGCCTCGGTGGCGGTCGGCAGCCGGTAGCGGTGGCCGTCGCGGCGGCCGAACCATTGCGCGTAGGCCTCGACGTCCGCCACCGATACGCACACCACCGGATCGCCGTCGCCCTGCTCGAAACCGGGCCGGCTCCAGTCGCGCGGCGACACCATCCGCAGCAGCGAGGCACGCTCACGGCACAGCGTCGGTTCGCGCCCGGTGGCCTCGGCGAAACGCGCGTAATCGCCGCGCGTCACCGGCTTCAGGTAGGCCGCGAGCGGACGCGCGGTCCCTTCGAGCACCTTCATTCCGTCGAGGTTGCCGGGATCGCGTCCCTGCAGGTCGGGGAGGCGCTCGGCCCGGGCGCGCAGCTGGCGCACCGTGTCCTCGGGTACGCCGGCGGTGTCCGCCGCGTCAGCCATGCGCAGTGCGGTGGCGCGATCGACGCGTGTCACCGCCCTTTCGGCGCGGGCTTCGATCGCTTCGCCCACGCGCGTGCGCCAGCTGGCGCGGGCTGCGTCCGGAACCGCGCCGGTGGCCTGGACCCGCGCTGCCGTTCGCAGCAGCAGGTCGAGGTCGGACGCGCGGTCGCGGGCGATCGCGCGCACGGAGGCGTCGCGCAGGGCGTCGGACACGCGCGTGGCGGTCGCCACCAGTTGCGGATGGGTCGGGTCCGCCCGGACCGCCTCGACCAGGCTGTCGGCGGCGTTGTCGCCCGCCGGCGCCGCCAGCCGGCCGGCGGCGACCTGCGCGCGGGCCTGGTCGAGCAACCGGTCGGCAGCGGACAGGGGGGCGGCGGCGAGCATGTCCCCCGCGGCGCCAGCGGGCATGGCGTCGGCGGTGGGCGCGCCCTCGGACCCGTCGGCGGCTGGCCCGTCGGCAGGCGCCGGCGCTGCCGTGCGCCGTTCCGGCCCGGCGCCGGTGCCGGCGTCGGACGGCGAGCGGCCATGCATGCCCAGTCCCAGCGCGGCGGCGAGCACCAGCGCCAGCGCGACCCAGGCCGCCCTCGGCACGCGCACCAAGCGATCGCGCATGCGCGCCACGACCTCGCGTGGATCTGGCCCGCGGCTGCGCTGGTGGACGGGGATGCGCTCGAGCGCCTCGAGCATCTGCGCCGCATCGGCGAAGCGCTTGCGTGGCGACTTCGCCATCGCACGGTCGAAGAATTTCTGCCAGTGGCGCAGCGCCGGTGGCAGCCGGGGAATCGGGTTCTGGGTGTGCTGGATCGCCATCGACAGCGCGTCGTCGGCCTTGTACGGCAGTTCGCCGGTGAGCATCTCCCAGGCCAGCACGCCGACGCTGTAGAGGTCGGCGCGGTGGTCCACCTGCTGGCCGCGCGCCTGTTCGGGCGCCATGTAGGCGGTGCTGCCGACGGCGAGCCCGGTCATCGTGACCCGGGTGCCGTGGCCGCGGCGCAGGGCGATGCCGAAATCCGCCAGCAGCGGGCGGTCGGCCTCGTCGAACAGCACGTTCTCGGCCTTGACGTCGCGGTGGATCGTGCCGCGGGCGTGGGCGAAGGCGAGCGCGGACAGCAGCGCGCGCAGGATCTCGCGCACGCGCTGCGGATCGCCGGTGAGGTCGCGCTGGCCGACGTGGCCGCGCGCCAGGTGCGGCATCGCGTACCAGGGCAGGCCGTCGTCGGTGCGGCCCACCTCGTGGATGCCCACGATGTGCGGGTGCTCCAGGCGCGCGATGGTGCGGGCCTCGTTCTCGAACCGCCGCCGGCTGACCTCGTCGGCCAGCGCCTCGGGGCGCATCACCTTGATCGCCACCTCGCGCCCGAGCGAGAGCTGGGTGCCGAGATAGACCGTCGACATGCCGCCTTCGCCGATCACGCGCGTGACGCGATAGCCCGGCACCCCGGGCAGCGGTCGTTGCGCATCCTGAGTCGGCCAGCCGGTCATCGAGCCCCCTGTACGACGGACGAGGATACACACGCCCCGCGCGCCGGCGGGTGAATCCCGCGCGTGCCGGCCGGCGGGCTCAGCGGCGTTTGCGGCGCACGTACAGCTGCTTGCGCACCCGCGCCACGACCTCGCCGCCGGCATCGACGACGTCGGTCTCGAACCAGTGCAGATGGCGCTCGCCGCCGGCGGTCGCCGCGCGCATCGCGTCGAGCACTTCGGCGTCCAGCCGGAACTCCGCCGCGACCGTGCCGCGCCCCGGCTTCACGAATTCGATCGCGCCGGCGCGGTCCCAGACGATGTACTCGCGCCCCAGCGACTGCAGCGTCATCAGCATCCAGAACGGATCGGTCATCGCGAACAGGCTGCCGCCGAAATGGGTGCCGACGTAGTTGCGGTTCCACGGACGCATGCGCAGTTCGACCCGGGCGTCGCGCCAGTCGTTGGACAGGCGGGTGACGCGGATCCCGGCCGCGGCGAACGGCGGCCACAGGTTGAGGATCCAGCGCAGGTGGGCGGGGCGCAGCTTCGAACGCATGGCGGGTGCGGGGTGTCCAGGGCGGCGAGAGCCTACCATGCGCAGGCGTATGGCCTGCCGTGCCGCATGCCGGGCAACCCGGCGTGCGGTCCGCACCGCGGCCGACCGCGATGTCCCCCGGTACGCAGGGCCGGCCGCCCGCCGGCCGCGACAACGGCCGGCACCCCGGCCGCGCCGGGCGCTCGACCTGCGGCGCTGCCCCTACACCAGCAGCAGCGAGGCCATCTGCCGCCGGTAGCGTCCCACCAGCTCGGCATCCTCGGCCACCCGGAAGGCGTCGATCAGGGCCTTGCGCGGCAGCCCGTCCTGGAAGTCGCGGTCGGCGCGCAGCATCGCCAGGAACTGTTCGAATGCCGCCTCGTTGCGGCCGGCCACCAGGTGCTGGGCGCCGAGCAGGTGGCGCGCGCGCAGGTCGGAGGGATCGGCCGCGACCGCGGCTTCCAGCGCCTGCACCGGCGGCGCGCCGTCGAGCAGGGCGGCGAAGCCCAGCCGCGCGCGCGCCTTCACCGCGCGGTCGTCGGTGGCGAGGTTGGCGGGCAGGGCGTCGAGCAGGGTTTCGGCCTCGGCGGCGGCGCCGGTCTGGAGCAGGGCGAGGGCCAGGTCGAGCCGGAGTTCGGCGCGATCGGGTTCGGCCTCGATCGCCTGGCGCAGGCGCGGCACCTCCGTGTGCGGATCGGGCGGCAACGGCGCGGCTTCGGGTTCCCCGGCGGCGGCCTCGGCCGGCTCGATGCCGTGGTGCTTCAGGAACTCGCGCACCTGGCCCTCGGGCAGGGCGCCCTGGAAGCCGTCGACCAGCTGTCCGTCCTTGACCAGGAACACGGTGGGGATGGAGCGGATCTGGAATGCGCCCGCGATCTGCGGCTCCTTCTCGGTGTCGACCTTGGCCAGCAGGAAGGCGCCGTGGTACTCGCCGGCCAGCTTCTCCAGGATCGGTCCCAGGGACTTGCACGGCCCGCACCACTCGGCCCAGAAGTCCACCAGCACCGGCGTCTGCAGCGACTTCTGCAGGACCTCGGCCTCGAATCCGGCGGTGGTGGCGTCGAAGACGTGCGGCGTGGCGTTCTGTACGGACATGGATGGGCAGCTCCCGGGCAAGCGAATCCACCACATTGTGGCAGAGCGGCGGAAAACAACCGGACGCACAATGCAGCCTCCATCCTGCCCCGGAGGACGCTTGGGCCTTGAACTGGATCGCGCGCAGGCGCGCCGCATCACGCTTGCCGCGCAGGGATTCGCCGACCGCCGCCATGCGACGCCGACGCTGCGGACGTTCTCGCGCACGCTGGCGCGCACCGGCGTGCTGCAGATCGATTCGGTCAACGTGCTTCAGCGCGCGCACTACATGCCGCTGTACAGCCGCATGGGACCCTACGACACCGCCCTGTTGCGGCGCGCGGCCGAGCAGGCGCCGCGGCGCATCGTCGAATACTGGGCGCACGTGGCCGCCTTCATGCCGGTGGACCTGTGGCCACACATGCAGCACCGCATGCGCCACTTCCGCGAACGCGGACACCAGTGGGGTGCGATGCGCCACGACCCGAAGCTGGTCGCCTCGCTGATCGACGAGGTCCGCGAGCGCGGGCCCTCCACCGCGCGCGACCTCGACGACGGCCTGCCGCGGGCGAAGACCCACTGGGGTTGGAACTGGTCGGCCAGCAAGAAGGCCCTCGAGTACCTGTTCGCCACCGGGGCACTGGCCGTGGCCGGGCGCAACAGCGCGTTCGAACGGCGCTACGACCTCCCCGAACGGGTGATCCCGCCCCAGGTGCTCGCCCGGCCGGTGCCGGCCGATGCCGACGCGCACGTCGAGCTGGTGCGGCGCGCCTCGATCTCGCACGGCATCGCCACCGAGGCCTGCCTGCGCGACTACTACCGCATGCACCACAGCCAGAGCCGGCCGGCGGTCGCCGCCCTGGTCGACGCGGGGGAACTGCTGCCGGCGCGTGTCGAAGGCTGGAACCGCCCGGCGTTCCTGCACCGCGACGCGCGCATGCCACGGCGCATCGCCGCACGCGCGCTGCTCAGCCCCTTCGACCCGGTGGTGTGGGAACGCGAGCGTACCGAACGCCTGTTCGGTTTCCGCTACCGCATCGAGATCTACGTGCCCGAACACCTGCGCAGCCACGGCTACTACGTGCTGCCCTTCCTGCTGGGCGACCGGCTGGTGGCCCGCGTCGACCTCAAGGCCGACCGCCGCGCCGGCGCGCTGGTGGTTCGCAGTGCGCATGTCGAGCCGCAGGCACCGGAGGCGACCGCCGCGGAACTGGCGGCGGAACTGCGGCAGCTGGCCGGCTGGCTGGGCCTGTCGCGGCTCCGGGTCGCGCGCCGGGGCGGGCTGGCACGCGCGTTGGGGGCGGAGGTCGCGGCGGGGGGCTGAGGCGCCGTCGAGGCCGCTGCGCCGGCGAATCGCCCACCGCGACGCGTAAAAAATACTTGACACGCTGCAGCGATAGGTAAAATATTCTTTACATCAAGTCCGCTGGAGATGACATCGTGCAGACACGACCCTGGCAGGTGGCGGGACTGGCCGCGATCGCGCTGCCGGCGCTCTGGCTGCTGCTGGCGGGCCCTGCCCGCGTACTGGGCGTGGACAGCGGGCACGCCGGCATGGTGCTGCTGGTGACTGCGGCCTGGACCAGCCTGCTGGCGCTGTCGCGCCTGCCGCGCGGCGAGGGCGAGCAGGCGATCGCGCCGGGCGAGTGGAATGCCTGGATCGGAGCCGGGTTCATGCTGGTGGCGATGCTCTTCCTCGCCACGCGCGCCGAGCTGTTCCTCGGGCCGTCGGCCGACCGCCATTCCGCGCAGGGCGTGGCCCGCAGCCTGGTCCTGCTGCTGGTCGCCTGGGCGGTGCTGTCGCGGGTGGTGGCCGCGCGCTGGAAAGGCGCGGTCGAGGAGGACGAGCGCGACCGCGAGATCGCCCGGCGCGCCTCGGCCCATGGCCGGGCCGCGCTGGTGGTGACGGTGATCGTGCTCGCGGTGCTGCTGGGCTTCACGCCCGGCGAGCGGCTGGCCTGGGCAACGCACTTCGGCATCGCCAACGTGCTGGTGTTCGCGCTGATGCTCGGCTGGCTGGTCGAGTATGTGGCGACTGCGCTGATCTATCTGGTCGACCGGAGCAGGGGCGCATGAGCGGAAGGGCCGCACGGGTCACTGTCGCCATCGCGTGGACCTTGCGCGCGACGGCCGTGCCGAGGCGCATGGCCCCGCGCCTGCGGCTGCCGATCGCGCCGCCGCACGTGGCCGGCCAGGTACGCACGATCCGGCCGGACCGGCGCGACCGGCGATGACCGGAACACCCATCGCCAACCAGATCCGCCGCCTGCGCTTCGAACACGGCGAGATGACGCAGCAGGCGCTGGCCGATGCCTGCAAGGTCACGCGCCAGACGATCCTCGCGCTGGAGGCCGGACGCTACGCGCCCTCGCTGGAGCTGGCATTCCGCATCGCGCGCGTGTTCGGCGTCGGCGTGGAAGACGTGTTCCGCTGGGAGGACCACCGATGAGATCGACCGATCGCGGGCTGGCCGGGGCGGCCGCGCTGCTTGCGCTCTGCGCCGCCGTCGGCCTGGGCGCCGCCCTGCCGGGCTATTCGCAGCTGGCGCATCCGCTGGCCTTGCCCGGAGCACAGGGAGTGCCGCGCGCGCTGGCCTTCAACCTGATGGTGTTCGTGCTGCCCGGCGCGCTCCTGGCGACGGTTGCCTGGCGCCTCCGCGGGCGGCTGCCCGGCGACAGCGGCCTGACCGCGCGGCTGGGCAGCACCCTGCTGCTGCTGGCCGCGCTGGCCTATGCCACGCAGGGCCTGCTGCCGCTGGACCCGGACGCGCCCGATGCAGGCGCCAGCCGCCTGCACGCCACGGCCTGGACGCTGTGGTGGATCGCTTTCCTCGCGGGCACCGCGTTGCTGGCCGCGGGCGGGCGCGCGCTGCGGCCGGCCGCCGCGGCCGCCTGGGTGATGGTGTTCGGACTGGGCGTGCTGGCGCCGGGCCTGCTCGGCGCCGGGATCAGCCAGCGGCTGGCGTTCGCGGCCTGGTTCGGCTGGATGTGGTGGTCGGCCGGCCTCAGCCGTGGCGGAGCTTGAGCCCCAGGATCACCGCCGCCAGCACGAACGTCAGCGCATTGGCGAGGATCATCGGCCACGAGCCGAGCACGACCCCGTAGCCGAACCAGCACGCGACGCCGGCGATGAACACCACGTACATCCCCAGCGAGATGCCGCTGGTGTCGCGGCTGCGGATGGTCTTCACCGCCTGCGGAACGAACGACAGCGTGGTCAGCGTCGCGGCCAGGTAGCCGACCCATTCCAGGTTCATTGCGCCGCCGGCATCCGGTGCACGATGCCGTCCTTCATCACGAAGTCGACACCCATCACCGCGTTGATGTCGGCCACCGGATCGCCGGGCAGGGCGATGATGTCGGCGCGCTTCCCCGCCTCGATCACGCCCTGGTCGTCGACCCCCAGCACCTCGGCGGCGTGCACAGTCGCGGCCTGCAGCGCGTAGGCGGCGGGGATGCCGGCCTCGACCATGTAGATGAACTCGCGCGCGTTGTCGCCGTGCGGGCCCACGCCCTGGTCGGTGCCGAAGGCGATCTTCACCCCGCCGCGGTAGGCGCGGGCGGCGGTGTCCTGGATCTGGGCGCCGATGCGCGCGGCCTTGGGCCGCACGATCTCCGGGAAGTAGCCGTCGATCTTCGCCTTGTCGGCGACGAAGCGGCCGGCGTAGATCGTGGGCACGTACCAGGTGCCGCGCTGCTTCATCAGCCGCATCACCTCGTCGCTCATGTGGGTGCCGTGTTCGATGCTGGTCACGCCGGCCTCGACCGCGCGCTTCATGCCTTCCTCGCCGTGCGCGTGCGCGGCCACGCGGTAGCCGTAGTCGCGCGCGGTGTCGACGACCGCGCGGATCTCGTCCACGGTGAACTGCGGGGCGTCGCCGGAGCTGGCGTAGCTCAGCACGCCGCCGGTGGCGGTGATCTTGATCACGTCGCTGCCGTCCTTGTAGCGCTGGCGCACGGCCTGGCGGGCGTCGTCGATCGAGTTGATCACGCCCTCGGTCGGGCCCGGCGGGCCGAGCAGGTGCGACAGCATCGAGTTGTGGCCGTTGGTCGGGTCGGCATGGCCGCCGGTGGTGGCGATCGACTTGCCGGCGGCGAAGATGCGCGGGCCTTCGACCAGGCCCTGGTTGATCGCATCGCGCAGGTGCGGGCTGACCTCGCCGCCGAGGTCGCGCACGCTGGTGAAGCCGGCCTGCAGCGTCTTCTCCGCGTAGCCGACCGAGCGGAAGGCGAAATCGACCGGATCCAGGCGGAAGCCTTCGGAATAGCTCTGCGGACTCGACTGGCTGCCCAGGTGCACGTGCAGGTCGGTCCAGCCCGGCAGGCAGGTGCGGCCGGCGAGCACGATCGAGCGGGTGCCGTCGGGCAGCTTCGCCCGCCCGGGCAGCAGCGAGCGCACGCGGCCGTCCTCGACCACGATCGTGTGTTCGCCGAGCATCCGCCCCGCGCGCGCGTCGAACAGCCGCTCGCAGTGCAGGGCGACGGGCTCGGCGGCCAGCGCGGGCGTGGCGGAGGCGGCGAGGGCAAGGGCAAGCAGGCGTGTGGCGGGCGGCATCGTCGGGTTCCGGGCGGGATGCGCGGATTGAACCACACCGCGGCAGGCGGCCCGCGCGCGGCGTGCGCGCATGACGGAACCTGCCCGCTGCGGTAGGCTTCACGGTCCGTTTTCACGCAGCAGATCCCGTGTCCGTCGACCCCGCAGCCCCCGAGACCGCCGCCTACCAGCCCGCCCCCGTGGAGGCCGCCGCGCGCCGGTTCTGGGAGGACACGCGTGCGTTCGAGGTGACCGAGCAGCCCGGCAAGCCGAAGTTCTTCTGCCTGTCGATGCTGCCGTACCCCTCTGGCGCGCTGCACATGGGCCACGTGCGCAACTACACCATCGGCGACGTCATCAGCCGCTACCAGCGCATGACCGGCAAGAACGTGCTGCAGCCAATGGGCTGGGACGCGTTCGGGCTGCCGGCCGAGAACGCCGCGATCAGGAATGCCACCGCGCCGGCGAAGTGGACCTACGCCAACATCGACCACATGCGCGCGCAGCTCAAGGCGCTCGGCTACGCGATCGACTGGTCGCGCGAGTTCGCCACCTGCTCGCCGGACTACTACGTCCACGAGCAGCGCATGTTCACCCGGCTGATGAAAAAGGGCCTGGCCTACCGCCGCAACGCGGTGGTGAACTGGGATCCGGTCGACCAGACCGTGCTGGCCAACGAGCAGGTGATCGACGGCCGCGGCTGGCGATCGGGCGCGGTGGTGGAGAAGCGCGAGATCCCGCAGTGGTTCCTGAAGATCACGAACTACGCTCAGGAACTGCTCGACGGGCTCGACACGCTCGACGGCTGGCCGGAGTCGGTCAAGACCATGCAGCGCAACTGGATCGGCCGCAGCGAAGGGCTGGAGTTCGCGTTCCGCGTCGACGGCGAGGACGAACCGCTGCGCGTGTACACCACGCGCCCGGACACGCTGATGGGCGTGACCTTCATCTCGATCGCCGGCGAACATCCGCTCGCGCTCAAGGCCGCGCAGTCGAACCCGGAACTGGCCGCGTTCCTGGCCGAACTGCGCCGCGGGGGCGTGTCGGAAGCCGAACTGGAGGCCCAGGACAAGCGCGGCATGGCCACCGGCCAGTGGGCGATCCACCCGGTCACCGGCGAGGACGTGCCGATCTACGTGGCCAACTTCGTGCTGATGGGCTACGGCACCGGCGCGGTGATGGCGGTGCCGGCGCACGACCAGCGCGACTGGGAATTCGCCAAGGCCTACGGCCTGCCGGTGCGGCCGGTGATCGTGCCGGCCGCGGTGCGCGATGCGCTGGCCGAGGTGATCGGCGACGTGGCCCACGACGCCGACCCGTTCCAGGCCGCCCTGTCCGGCGGCAGCGTCGATGCCTACGACACCGCCGCTGCGGTGGAGGTGGTGCGCGAGTACCTAGAGGCGATCGAACAGCGCGGTGCGTACGTCGAGCGCGGGATCCTGATCAACTCCGGCGAGTACAACGGCCTGGATTACGACGCCGCGTTCGATGCGCTCGCGCAGCGGTTCGAAGCGCAGGGCACGGGCCGGCGCAAGGTCAATTTCCGCCTGCGCGACTGGGGCGTCAGCCGCCAGCGCTACTGGGGCTGCCCGATCCCGGTGATCTACTGCGACGCCTGCGGCGCGGTGCCGGTGCCCGAGGACCAGCTGCCGGTGGTGCTGCCCGAGGACGTGGCGGATGCGTTCGCCAACCCCGGCGTGGTGCATTCGCCGATCAAGTCCGACCCCGAGTGGCGCCGGACCACCTGTCCCACGTGCGGCAAGCCGGCCGAACGCGAGACCGACACCTTCGACACCTTCATGGAGTCGAGCTGGTACTACGCGCGCTATACCTCGCCCGGCGCGGCCGACATGGTCGACGACCGGGCGAAGTACTGGACCCCGGTCGACCAGTACATCGGCGGCATCGAGCACGCGATCCTGCACCTGCTGTACTTCCGCTTCTACCACAAGCTGCTGCGCGACGAAGGCCTGGTGGACAGCGACGAGCCGGCCACGCGCCTGCTCACCCAGGGCATGGTGATCGCCGATACCTACTACCGCGACCACGTCGACGGTTCCAAGGAATGGTTCAACCCGGCCGATGTCGAGGTCGAGCGCGACGAGAAGGGGCGCGTCACCGGCGCCACGCTCGGGCGCGACGGCCACCCGGTGCTGATCGGCGGCGTGGAGAAGATGTCGAAGTCGAAGAACAACGGCGTCGATCCGCAGGCGATGATCGATCGCTACGGCGCCGACACCGTGCGCCTGTTCTCCATGTTCGCCTCGCCGCCGGACCAGTCGCTGGAATGGAACGAGGCCGGGGTCGAAGGCATGTCGCGGTTCCTGCGGCGGTTGTGGAGCCAGGTGCAGCGCCACGTCGCCGGCGGCGTTCCGGACGCGTTCGACGCCGCCGCGGCCACCCCGGACCAGAAGACCCTGCGTCGCCAGCTGCACGAGACGATCCAGAAGGTCGGCGACGACTACGGCCGCCGCCACGCCTTCAATACCGCGATCGCCGCGGTGATGGAGCTGCTCAACGCGGTGGCGAAGTTCGACGACGCCTCGGCCAACGGCCGCGCCCTGCGCCAGGAATGCCTGGAGGCGATGGTCCTGTTGCTCAACCCGATCACCCCGCACGCCAGCCACGCGCTGTGGCAGGCGCTGGGGCATCCGGAAGCGCTGCTGGAGGACGTGCCGTTCCCGCAGCCCGACCCGGCCGCGCTGGTGCGCGATGCGGTGACGCTGGCGGTCCAGGTGAACGGCAAGCTGCGCGGCACCATCGAGGTCGCCGTGGATGCGACGCGCGAGGCGATCGAGGCCGCCGCGCTGGCCCAGCCCGACGTCCAGCCGTTCCTGTCCGGGCTGACGGTGCGCAAGGTGATCGTGGTGCCGGGCCGGATCGTCAATGTCGTCGCCGGCTGAACGCGGCCGGCCCGCCGCGCTTGCCGGCGCCTGCGCCCTCCGCCAGACTTCGCCGATGATCCGGACCGTCCTGACCGCCTGCCTGCTCGCCCTCGCGCTGACCGCCTGCGGTTTCCACCTGCGCGACGCGCTGGTGTTGCCTGCGGACATGGGCCAGGTGAAGGTCACCTCGCGCGATCCCTACAGCCCGCTGGCGCGCACGCTCGAACGCGCGCTCGAGCGCGCCGGCGCGCCGCTCGTCGAGGCCGATGCCGAGGGCCGGTTCACCACCCTGGCGCTGCGCTCCGAGCGCTGGGCCTCGATTCCGCTGAGCATCGACCAGCGCGGCCGCGCCCAGGAATACACGCTGCGCTATGCGGTGGTGTTCGCCATGGTCGACGAGAACGGCGACGAGATCGTCCCGCAGCAGGCGGTGGAGCTGTCGCGCGATTACATCTCGGTGCCGACCGACGACACCGGTACCGACACCGAGCGCGAACTGCTGGCCCGCGAACTGCAGCGCGAGATGAGCGCCTCGATCCTGCGCCGGGTCGACGCCGCGACCCGCGAGTTGCGCCCGGCCGGGCAGTGAGCCACACGGGCGGATGGAACTGAAGCCCGACCGCCTCGCCGCCCAGCTCGCGGCCGAACCGCTGCGGCCGGCCTACCTGGTCGCGGGTGCCGAACCGCTGCTGGTGCTGGAGGCCGCCGATGCGATCCGCGCACGGGCCCGCGAAGCCGGCTTCGGCGAGCGCGAAGTGTTCGACGCCGACGGCCGTGATTTCGACTGGAACGCGCTCGACGCCAGTTTCCGCGCGCCCAGCCTGTTCTCGGCCCAGCGCCTGCTGGAGCTGCGCCTGCCGACCGGCCGCCCGGGCAAGGAAGGCGCGGAGGTGGTCGCCGGCTACTGCGCGCAGCCGCCGGGCGACATCGTGCTGCTGGTGACCGCCGGCGACTGGAGCCGGCAGCACGGCGGCAAGTGGAGCGAGGCGATCGCGAGGATCGGGCACGTGGTCCAGGCGCCGCAGGTGCGCCCGCACGAGCTGGAAGGCTGGCTGGAATCGCGCCTGCGCCAGCGCGGCGTGCGCGCAGACCGGGGCGCGGTGCAGCGCCTGGCCGAACGCGTGCAGGGCAACCTGCTGGCCGCCGCGCAGGAAGTCGACAAGCTCGCGCTGCTGGCCGACGGCGACACGGTCGACGCGGCGCGGATGGAGGCGCTGGTGGCCGATGCCGCGCGCTTCGACGTGTTCCGCCTGGTCGATGCCGCGCTCAACGGCCAGCCGGCGCAGGCCGCGCGCATGCTTGCCGGCCTGCGCGCCGAAGGCGAGGCGGTGCCGGCGCTGATGGGCATGGTGGTGATGGAGCTCAACCGCGTCGCCGCGCTGGCGCGGGTGCAGGCGCGGGGCGGCAACCTCGCCGCCGAGTTCAAGGCGCAGCGGGTGTGGGATTCGAAGCAGGCCGTGTACCGTCGCGCGCTGGCGCGGCATCCGGCGCCGCGCTGGGAGCGGTTCGCGGTGCTTGCCGGTGGCGTGGACCGGATCGCCAAGGGCCGCCCGCGCTTGGGCGAGGAGCCGGCGGACGCCTGGCTGGCGCTGGAGCGGCTGCTGGTGGCGGTCGCCGAACCGAAGGCGGCGGCGCTGGCGTGAGCCGGCGGCGCGCGTGGCGATGACGGCCAACGGCCCCACGCCGGTGGCTGACGACGTGCGCGAGCGCGATCCGGGCGCACTGCACGTGTTCTACGGCGGCACCTTCGATCCCGTGCACCACGGGCACCTCGCAGTCGCCCGTGGTGCGCGCGACGCGCTGGACTGCCCGATCCGGATGATGCCGGCGGCCGATCCGCCGCACCGCGCCCCGCCGGGCGCGAGCGCCGGGCAGCGCGCGCGGATGCTGGCGCTCGCGATCGAAGGCGAACCCGGCCTGGTACTGGATGAGCGCGAACTGCATCGCGCCGGGCCCAGCTACAGCGTCGATACCCTGCGCGAGCTGCGCCAGGCCCTAGGCGAGTCGGCACCGATCGCCCTGCTTGTCGGCGCCGACAGCCTGCTCGGGCTGCCGGACTGGCACGACTGGACCGCGCTGACCGGCCTGGCCCATTTCGTGGTCGCGGACCGTCCCGGCAACCGGCTGGACCAGCGCCTGCCGCCGGCGCTCGCCGCCCACCTCGCGGGCCGCTGGACCGACGATCCGGCCGCCCTGCGCAGCGCGCCCGCCGGCAGGGTGCTGTGCCTCCACCAGCCGCTGCACCCCGGTTCGGCCACCGAGATCCGCCGCCGCATCACCGCCGGGGCGCCCTGGCGCGACCTGGTGCCGGGGCCGGTCGCCGACTACATCGTTCGTCATCGCCTGTACGGCGTGCACGGGTCGCCGACGGGCGCCCCGCTATAATCGTCCCCGCAGCCGCACGAGCCATCGCCCTTGACCAGTTCCTCCGCGCACGTCATCAAGACCCGCCTTCCCAACCCGCCGCCGCCGGCCGACGTGCTGCTCAGGTCGATCCACGGTGCGGTCGAGGAGCTCAAGGCCAAGGACGTCACCGAGATCGACGTGCGTGGCAAGACTAGCGTCTGCGACTACCTGGTGATCGCCTCGGGCACCTCGACCCGGCATGTGAAGTCGATCGCCGACGAGGTGGTCAGGCAGGCCAAGCAGCTCGACTGCCAGCCGCTTGGCGTCGAAGGCGAGCGCGAGGCGGAATGGGTGCTGGTCGACCTGGGCGACGTGGTGGTGCACGTGATGCTGCCGCGGGTGCGCGAGTTCTACGCGCTCGAACGCCTGTGGACGGTGGGCGACCAGCCGCCCGAGGCGGGCGAGGACGCTGGCGACGATGCCGCGGACGACAACCGCGACTGAGCATCGGCCCGGGTGCGCCGCCGGCAACGGCACAGGTGCACGTCTTCCCGACGCCATGACCGTACGTGGAGTTATCTGTCGCACGCGGGGCCTGCCCTCGACGCGCGCCGCCACCTCCGCGTGGACGGTACCCGCCAGCGTCGCGTCGTCTGCCGACGCCGCCATCGATCCGCAGTGAAGGCCCGCCTGGTCGCCGTCGGCGAGCGCCCGCCGGCCTGGGTGGCCGAAGGCTTCGGCGAATACCGCAAGCGCCTGTCGCACTGGCTGCCGCTGGACCTGGTGGAAGTCGCCCCCGGCGTGCGCGGGAAGGGGCGCGATGTCGCCCGCGCGATGCAGGACGAGGGCGAGCGCGTGCTGGCGGCGCTGCCGAAGCAGGCGCACGTGGTGGTGCTCGACGGCCGTGGTCGCGCGTATTCCTCGGAACAGCTCGCGCAGCGCATGGAGCACTGGCGCGGACAGGGGCGCGACCTCGCGTTTCTGGTCGGCGGCCCCGAAGGCCACGCGCCCGAGGTGCTGGCCCGCGCGGATGAACAGTGGTCGCTCGGCCCGCTGACCCTGCCGCACATGCTGGTGCGCCTGGTGCTGTCGGAACAGCTCTATCGGGCCGCGGCGCTGCTGGCCAACCACCCCTACCACCGCGCCTGACTTCCCCGGCCTCGCGCCGGGAGCGCAGGTCACCCGATGTTGGCGACTCCGTGGGCGCTCGCGCGCGGCCAAGGGCGACGTTGCGGCGGGGGGGGGGGCGGCGCGGTCGGCGCGCAGGATGGCCGGGTCCGCCCCGCCCCCGGATCGCAGCTCCGGACCGCGCGTCATACGGGGACGCGCGGTCCGGTGCGGGTTGCCCCTCAGCCGCGGTCGAGCCGGAAATCGATCGGCACCAGTCCCACCGCCTGCACGGCCTGGCCGTCGCGCAGCGCCGGCTGGAATCGCCAGTTGCGCTGCACGTGCCGCAGCGCCTCGCGGTCCAGCACCGCATGGCCGCTGCTGCGTTCGATTTCGACCTCGAGCGGGCGCCCGTCGGTGCCGACCAGCACCCGCAGCAGCACCGTGCCCTCGAGCTGGCGCTGGATCGCAGCGCGCGGGTACGCGGGCGCCGGTGCGCTGGCGTACTGCAGTTGCAGGCCGGTCGCGGGACCGGCGGGCTCCAGCGACGGCGGTTCGGTGGTCGCGGCGGCTGTATCGACCACCGTGTCCACCGCCTCGAAGCCCTGTTCGACCAGGACCGGTGCGGTTTCGGTCGCCGGTTCCACGGCGCGGCGCACCTCCGGCTGCGGTCGCGCATCGGGTCGTGGCGTCACCACCTCGACCACCGGCGGCGGCGGGGGCGTCTTCGGAACCAGCGGTACGATGTCGACGATGTCCAGGCCGCGTCGTTCCTGCTCGACGGGGGGCGGCGCAGGCAACGTCATGGGCATGAGCAGGAACGCCAGCGCCAGTACGTTGAGCGCGAGCGTGCTGCTGAGGCCGAGGATGCGGCTCGCGTCGAGCCGCGGGAACTGCGTCGTGCGTGGATTCGGATGCGTCTGCTGCGACACCATGGCCCACCTCCGCGTTGCCGGCGGCCGGGATGGCCGCGCTCAGGTCAGCGAACGCGCCAGTGGCGACGCCGGGGTCGATCCGGCTGAGCCCGTTCCCGCGCTGGTGCGTGACCGACTGCAGGTCCACGCTACGCCTGCCCGGGTCCAGCGGGCAATGCAACGGAAGTCGAAGCCGTCGCGGCGGCGCCGAACCAGGCTGCCTCGCGACGACCCCGGGTAGAGCGCCAGCCGACGTCGCGCAGCACCCGCAAACGCGACACGGGTTGCCGCGTCGCAGGGCGGACGTGTCTGTTGACAGATGCGGGACGCCCTGCCGCCGCGACAATGAGGCGGCGGCACGGCCGGCGGACGGTGCCGCGCGTGGACGGGACGGCCCGTCCCGCGCGGCAGCGCTTCAGTCGTCCTCGTTGGTGCCGTCCTGTTCGGGGTCGCGGTCCAGCCCGCCCTCATCGGGATTGGGCTGCTTGCGTGCGCCGGACTTGCGCGCATCGTCGCCATCGAGCGGCTGCTTCTCCGGATAGCCGGAACGTTCCTCGTGGCGGTCGGGTGTCTTGGACATGGCTTATTTCCCCAGCTCGAACACGACGTCGAGATTGGCCGAGAGCGTGGTTTCGCCCGGGGCCACCGGCGCCGATTCCATGCGTGCGTCCATCGCCTGCGCCTTGACCATCATCGGCATCGGCGGCTGGAAACCGCCGCCTTCGCTGATGCTCACGATCCGCCGCACGCGCAGGCCGAGCGATTCGGCGTACATCTCCGCGCGCGCCCGGGCGAGCTTCAGCGCCGACTGTCGGGCCTCGTCGTACGCGGCTTCCGGCTCGTCGATCTCGAAGCTGGGCCCGTTGACCTGGTTGGCGCCGCTGGCCACCAGCGCGTCGAGCACGTCGCCGAGGCGGGCGATGTCGCGCACCCTCACGTTGACGGTGTTGCTGGCCTGGTAGCCGGTGATCACCGGCGGCTGGTTTTCGGCGTAGCGGTACTGCGGCTGGATGCTGATGCCGCTGGTCTGCACGTCGCGTTCGGCGATGCCGGCGGCGCGGATCGCGGCCACCACCTTGGCCATCTCGGCGGAATTGGCCTTGAGCGCGGCGTTGGCGTCCGCGGCCTGGGTGACCACGCCGGTGGACAGGCTGGCCACGTCGGGTACACGGCTGGCCTCGGCCTGCGCGGAGACCGAAAGCAGGGTGCCGTCCGTGGACGCGACGGCTGGAACGGGGGACTGGGCGTGGGCGCTGGTCATCGCAATGGAACCCGTGGCAAGGCTGCAGGTGAGCAGCAGGGAGGCGACAGCGGGACGGAACATGGTGGTCTCCGGGGAGTGCTGGGGAAAGGGTCGTCACCACCCGGTGAACGGCCCGTGAGCCTGAACGGGGTTGCGGGTGATGCGCGGGCCTGCACGCGCGCGCCGCGGGTATCCTTGACCGATGCTGCATCTGCTGCATCTGGCTTCCCAGTCCCCCCGTCGGCGCGAACTGCTGGCGCGCCTCGGCGTGCCCTTCGGCGTGATCGAGGTGGACGTGCCCGAAGAACGCGCGCCCGGCGAGCCGCCGGAGGACTACGTGCGCCGCGTCGCCCGCGAGAAGGCCGGCGCAGGGCTGCTGGCGATGGTGGCCGTGCCCGGCGCCGTCGTGCTGGGCGCGGACACCGAGGTGGTGCTAGACGACCGCGTGTTCGGCAAGCCCCGTGACGTTGCGGACGCCGTGGAGATGCTGGAGAGCCTGTCCGGCCGGAGCCACGACGTGATCTCGGCCGTGAGCCTGGTCTCCGCCGGGCGCGAGGCGCAGGCGCTGTGCCGGTCGCGGGTGACGTTCGCCGAGCTCGATGCCGCCGCGATCGCGGCGTACGTGGCCAGCGGCGAGCCGATGGGCCGCGCCGGAGCCTACGCCATCCAGGGCGGCGCCGAACGCTTCGTGGCGCGCCTGGAGGGCAGCTATTCGGGCGTCATGGGCCTGCCGCTGCACGAGACCGACGTGCTGCTGCGCCAGTTCGGCATCGCTACCGGCTTTCCGCCGCCACCTGGCACCACGAAAGGGGCGTCCTGATGTCGGAGGAGATCCTGGTCAACGTCACCCCGCGCGAAACCCGCGTGGCGGTGGTCGAGAACGGCATGCTGCAGGAGCTGCACATCGAGCGCGGCTGGCGCCGCGGCGTGGTCGGCAACATCTACAAGGGCAAGGTGCAGCGGGTGATGCCCGGGATGCAGGCGGCGTTCGTCGACATCGGCCTGGAGCGCACCGCCTTCCTGCACGCCAACGACGTGGTGCGCCCGGCGCAGCCCGACTCCGAGGACGACGCCCTGCCGCCGGTGCCCCAGCCGGTGCGCCCGGTGACCGAACTGCTGCGCGACGGCCAGGAAGTGATCGTGCAGGTGGTCAAGGATCCGATCGGCAGCAAGGGCGCGCGCCTGACCACGCAGCTCAGCATTCCCTCGCGCTACCTGGTGCTGTTGCCGCAGTCCCGCGTGATCGGCGTGTCGGCGCGGATCGAGGACGAGGCCGAACGCGCCCGGCTCAAGGGGCTGGTGGCCGAACTCTCGCCCCCGGAGGCGCCGCTGGGCTACATCGTCCGCACCAATGCCGAAGGCCAGCCCTCCGAGGCGCTGGCCGAGGACCTGGCCTACCTGTCGCGGGTCTGGAACATCGTCGGTCGCCGCTCGCGCGAAGCCGCGGTGCAGACCTGCATCTACGAGGACCTGAGCCTGCCGCTGCGCGCGGTCCGCGACCTGATCCGCAAGGACGTGGAGAAGGTGAAGGTCGACTCGCGCGAGACGTTCGACCGGCTGCAGGCGTTCGTCGCCAAGTACATGCCGGTGCTGGCCGAACGCATCGAGCTGTACACCGGGAACCGGCCGATCTTCGACCTGTACGGGGTCGAGGACGAGATCCAGCGCGCGCTCGACAAGCAGGTGCCGCTGAAGTCCGGCGGCTACCTGGTGATCGACCAGACCGAGGCGATGACCACGGTGGACGTCAACACCGGTTCGTTCCTCGGCCAGCGCAACCTCGAGGAAACGGTGTACCGCACCAACCTGGAGGCCGCGCAGGCGGTGGCGCGCCAGCTGCGGCTGCGCAACCTGGGCGGGATCATCATCATCGACTTCATCGACATGGTCGACGAGGAGCACCGGCGCCAGGTGCTGCGGACGCTCGAGAAGCAGCTGGCCAAGGACCACGCCAAGACCACGGTCTACGACTTCTCGCCGCTGGGCCTGGTGGAGATGACGCGCAAGCGCACGGTGGAGAGCCTGCAGCGCCAGCTCAGCGAGACCTGCGACGCCTGCGGCGGGCGCGGCATGGTCAAGACCCCGGAAACGGTGACCTACGAGATCTTCCGCGAGATCGTGCGCGCGGTGCGCCAGTTCGAGGCCGAGCGGCTGCTGGTGATCGCCTCGTCCAAGGTGGTGGCGCGGATCACCGAGGACGAGTCGCCCGCGGTCGCGGAGCTGGAGGAGTTCCTCGGCAAGTCGATCCGTTTCCAGGCCGACGAGCAGTACCTGCAGGAGCAGTTCGATGTGGTGCTGCTCTGAAGCGGTGGCCCGCGACGCGTCGTCCGTGATCCGAAGCGGCGGATGCGTCTCACCGATCGCCGCTCGCGCATCATCTCCCGCGACGGCGCGCGGAGCGCGTCGGCCATGACCACGCCGCTGCGTCGCCGCCTGCGGCTCGCGCGCCGCGGCGCCTGGTACGTCGTGGTGCTGGCCCTGGTGCTGGCCGCGCTTGCGGCCGGGGCGGTAAGCCGTCTGCTGCCGCTGGCCGAGCGGCATCCCGACCGGGTCGCGGCGTGGCTGACCGAACGCGCCGGCCGGGCGATCGCGTTCGATCGCCTGGACACCGAATGGACCCGCCGCGGCCCGCTGCTGCGCGTCGACGGGCTGCGCATCGGCGAGGGCGCGGAGGCGCTGCGGATCGGCGAGGCCGAAATCCTGGTGGCGCAGTATGCCGGCCTGCTCCCCGGTCGTTCCTTCACCGAGCTGCGCCTGCGCGGCCTGCGTCTGGCGCTGCAGCGCGCCGACGATGGCCGCTGGCGCGTCCGCGGACTGCCGGGCGACGGCCAGCCCGGCGCGGATCCGTTCGAGGCGCTCGAATCGCTGGGCGAACTGCAGGTCATCGGTGGCCGCCTGGACATCGATGCCCCGGCGCTCGGGATCCGGGCCAGCGTGCCGCGCATCGACCTCCGGCTGCAGGTGGACCAAGCGCGTACGCGCGCCGCGGCCAGGGCCTGGATCAGCGACGCGGCCCCACCGCTCGACCTGTCGCTCGACCTCGACCGCGGCGACGGCGGCGGTCGCGCCTACGCCGCCGCCATGGACGCGGACCTTCGTGCCTGGGCGCCGCTGCTGCGTCATGCCGGCGTGGAAGTGGACGCGGGCAGCGGACGTGCGCAGGTCTGGCTGCAGCTGCACCAGCGACGGGTCAGCCGGGTCACGCTGGAGGCGGCGCTGGCGGACGTGGGCCTGCGCGGCAGCCCGCTCGCGCCGCGCCAGGCGGCGCCGCGACTGCGCCTGGGCGCGCTGGAAACGCGGGCGCGCTGGCAGGCGACCGACGACGGCTGGCGGCTGGACGCGCCGCGCCTGCGGCTGGCGCGCGAGGGAGCGCCGCAGGTGCTCGACGGGCTCGCCGTGTCGGGCGGGGCCCGCTTCGCATTGCACGCCGCGCGCATCGACGCCGGACCGCTGCTGTCGGCGCTCGCGCTGGGCGACCGGCTGGACCCGGGCCTGCGCCGCTGGCTGCTGGGCGCCACGCCGGACGCGCGCATCCACGACCTGGTGCTGGCGCGCGCGGCGGACGGCCGGCTGCGCGCGCGCGCGCGCGTCGAATCGCTGCAGATGGCCAGCGTCGGCGACACGCCGGGGCTGTCGGGGCTGGCCGGCACGCTGAGCGGCGATGCCGACGGCTTCCGGTTCGAACCCGACCCCGACGCGCGCGTGCGCTTCGACTGGCCGTCCGGGTTCGGCCCGCCGCACGAATTCACCCTGCGCGGCGATGTCGCCGGCTGGCGCGAAGGCGCGGGCCTGAAGGTCGGCACGCCGGCGCTGCGGGTGCAGGGCGATGGCTATGCCGCGGACCTGCGCGGCGGAATCTGGTTCCAGAACGACGGCACCCGGCCGGTACTGTCGCTGGCCGCGCAGGTCGACGAAGCGCAGGTGCCGGTCGCGCGACGCTTCTGGGTGCGCCACGTCATGCCCGACGCCGCCGAGCGCTGGCTCGACGCGGCGCTGGTGGCAGGCCGCGTGCGCGGCGGGCGCGCGCTGGTGGCCGGAGATCTGGACAACTGGCCCTTCAGCACGCTGCGCGGCGACCAGTACGCGGGGTTGTTCCAGGCCGACGCCCGGCTGGTGGACACGACGGTGAAGTTCCAGCCGGACTGGCCGGCGCTCGAGCGGCTCGACGGCGAGGTGCGTTTCATCAACGACGGGTTCTCGCTGCGCGGGCGCGGCGCGCTGGCTGGCGTGGAGGTGCGCGACATCGAGGCCAGGCTCGCACACTACGGCACGGCCGCGCTCGACGTGCGCGCGCGCGCCGCGGGCGATGCCGGCAAGCTGCTCGCACTGCTGCGCGGGAGCCCGCTGCGCAATGGGCTGGAGGACACGTTCGACAACCTGTCGGCCGAAGGGCCGGTCGCGGCCACCTTCGCGATGTCGCTCCCGCTCGGTGGCAGTGGCGCGCGACCCGAGATCGACGGAGAGATCGAACTCGATGGCGTCGCGCTCGGCGACGCGCGCTGGAAGCTCGCGTTCGACCAGGTGCGCGGCCAGGCCCGTTACGACCAGCAGGGCTTCCGCGGCGACGGGCTGGCGGCGGTGCGCGACGGGCGGCCCGGCACGCTGTCGCTGCGCGCCGGCCGCGGCCACGTGAGCGAGTCCGGGGCGGCGTTCGAAGCCGATCTGGACGCGGTGCTCGCCGCCGACGACCTGCTGCAGCATGCGCCGCAGCTGGACTGGCTGGCGCCGCGCATCCGCGGCCGGTCGCGCTGGCAGGTCGGCGTGGTGGTGCCGCGCGCGACACCGGGGCGGCAGGCCGCGCCGGCGCGGCTGCAGCTGCGCTCTTCACTCGCCGGCACCGCGCTCGACCTGCCCGAGCCGGTGGCCAAGGCGGCGGGCGACACCTTGCCGACGACGATCACCACCACGCTGCCCCTGGAAGGTGGCGAAGTCACGGTCGATCTCGGCGGGCGCCTCGCGCTGCGCGCGCGCAGCACCCCCGCGGGCACCGGCGTGCGCGTGGCGCTGGGGACGTCGCGCGTGGCGCAGGCGCCGCCTTCCACCGGGCTGGCCGCCAGCGGCCATGCGCCCGTGCTCGATGCACTGGGCTGGGCCGCGCTCGCCGGCGGCGGCGACGCGTCGGGCGCCGATGACCGCAGCGGCGACGCGATGCCGCTGCGCGGGATCGACATCACCACCGCGCAGCTGCGCCTGCTGGGCACGCGTTTCCCCGATACCCGCCTGCGCGTGGACCCGGCCGAAGGCGGCACCATGCTGCGGTTCGAGGGCGCGACGCTGACAGGCGCGCTGCGGATTCCCCGCCAGTCCGGGGCGGCCGTCACGGGGCGCTTCTCGCGCCTGCACTGGCCGACCCCCGCGCCGCTGGCCGCGAACGGGGCCGCCGCGACCGCGACCGCGACGTCCGCGCCACCGCCCGCCGACGATCGCGATGCCGTCGACCCGTCCAAGGTCCCGCCGCTGTCGCTCGACGTGGACGACTTCCGCTTCGGCAGCTTGGCGCTCGGACGCCTGGAACTGCGCACCCGGCAGACGGCGGCGGGGTTGGTGATCGAACGGCTGCAGACCCGTTCGGACCGGCAGTCGATCGAGGCGGGCGGCAGCTGGACCGGTCGCGGCGCCGATGCGCGCACGCGCCTGCAGGTGCAGGCCGACAGCCGCGACTTCGGTGAGCTGATGGCCGGCCTCGGGTTCGGTCGCGGCATCGACGGCGGCGAGGGCACCCTGAGCTTCGACGCCGGCTGGCCGCGCAGCCCGGGCGATTTCGCGCTGGGCGCGCTGCAGGGCGAACTGTCGCTCACGATCAAGGACGGGCGGCTGGTGGAAGTCGAACCCGGCGCCGGGCGGCTGCTCGGGCTGCTCAGCATCGCCCAGCTGCCGCGCCGGCTGACGCTGGACTTCAGCGACTTCTTCTCCAGGGGATTCACCTTCGACCGCCTGGGCGGCAGCGTGCGTCTGGCCAACGGCGTCGCCCGCAGCGACGACATGGCGATCGACGGGCCGGTCGCGGAGATCCTGATGCGCGGGCGCAGCGACCTGCGCGCGCAGACCCACGACCAGACCATCGAGGTGCGGCCACGCACCGGCAACCTGTTGCCGGCGGTGGGCGCGATCGCGGGTGGGCCGGTGGGGGCGGCGGTGGGCGCCGTCGCCAATGCCATGCTGCGGCGACCGCTGGGCGAGATGGGCGCGCGCACCTACCGCGTCACCGGCCCGTGGAAGGAACCGCAGGTGGAGGTGGTGGATCACGGCGGCGCGCCGCAGGCCGCGGCCGCGCGGCGCGAGCGTCGCGTCCACTGAACGCACCCGCGCGACGTCGGACTTGCGCTCCGCGCCACAGGCCCCAGACTGACCGCATGGAATCCGCCCAGTCACCGCTCGCCCTCGCCCAATCCCGCCTGCTATTGCCGGCCGGGCTCGACGCCCACCAGCTCGACCGCATGTTCGGCACCCTGCTCGGGCCCGGGATCGACTTCGGCGACCTGTATTTCCAGCACTCCCGGCGCGAAAGCTGGAGCGTGGAGGACGGGATCGTCAAGGACGGCGCGCATTCAATCGAGCAGGGCGTGGGCGTGCGTGCGATCAGCGGCGAGAAGACCGGGTTCGCCTATTCCGACGACATCAACGGCGAGGCACTGCTGGAAGCGGCGCGCTCGGCGCGTGCGATCGCGCGCGAGGGCGACGCGCGTTTGCCGCGCGCGCTGGCGGTGGGCGGCGGGCGCCAGCTGTATCCGGCGCTGGATCCGGTGGATGCGCTCGACAGCGCGGCCAAGGTCGAGGCGCTGCGGCGCGTGGACCGCGCGGTGCGCGCCGCCGATCCGCGGGTGAAGCAGGTGATGGTCAGCCTGATGGGCGGCGTCGACACCGTGCTGGTGGCGCGCAGCGACGGCGTGCTCGGCGCCGACGTGCGCCCGCTGGTGCGGCTCAACGTGCAGGTCATCGTGGAGCAGGGCGGGCGGCGCGAGAGCGGCTACGCCGGCTACGGCGGGCGCTTTTCCTACGACGAACTGCTGGCCGAGGGCCGCCCGGAGCACCACGCACGCGAGGCGCTGCGCCAGGCGCTGGTGAACCTTGACGCGGTGGACGCGCCCGCCGGCACGATGCCGGTCGTGCTCGGCAGCGGCTGGCCCGGCGTGCTGCTGCACGAGGCGGTCGGCCACGGACTGGAAGGCGACTTCAACCGCAAGGGCACGTCCACCTATGCCGGCCGCATGGGCCAGCGCGTGGCCGCGCCGGGCGTCACCATCGTCGACGACGGCACGCTCGACGGGCGCCGCGGTTCGCTCAACATCGACGACGAGGGCACCCCGACCCAGTGCACCACGCTGATCGAGGACGGCGTGCTCACCGGCTACATGCAGGACACGCTCAACGCGCGGCTGATGGGCGTGGCGCCGACCGGCAACGGCCGCCGCGAATCGTTCGCGCACCTGGTGATGCCGCGCATGACCAATACCTACATGCTGGCCGGCACCCGCGAACGCGAGGAGATGATCCGTTCGGTGAAGAAGGGCCTGTACGCGGTCAATTTCGGCGGCGGCCAGGTGGACATCACCAGCGGCAAGTACGTGTTCTCGGCCACCGAGGCCTACCTGATCGAGGACGGACGCATCACCGCGCCGGTCAAGGGCGCGACCCTGATCGGCAACGGGCCGGAGACCATGCAGCGGGTGACCATGGTCGGCAACGACCTGGCGCTGGACGAGGGCGTGGGCACCTGTGGCAAGGATGGCCAGAGCGTGCCGGTCGGCGTCGGGCAGCCGTCGCTGCTGGTCTCGCAGATCACGGTGGGTGGGACGAAGGCTTGAGCGCCGCAGTGCGAGGCCGCGTGCACGGGCCCGCGCCGGCGAGGGCTGCGATCGCGCGGTCCGGCATGCGCCGGAGGCGCAGAGCGTCAGGTGTCCTGGTCGTCGCGACGCGCAGTGCCGGTATCGGCGTCGGCGCTCGTATCCATTCCCGCCGCAAGCAGATCGCGCACTTCGCGGAACAGTTCGCGGAAGGCCTTCGGCGGCCTGTTGCGGCTGCGCTCATCCGCCGCGTTGCGCGCCAGCTGGCGAAGCTTCTGCCGGTCCGCCTGCGGATGTTCGGCCAGCAGTTCGGCCAGCGCGGCGTCGCCTTCCTCCAGCAGCCGCTCGCGCCAGCGCTCCGCGCGGTGCAGCAGCGCGGTTTCCTGTCGCGCGGCCTCGCCGCCCGCGTCGAGCGCATCGCGGATCGCATCCAGTACCGCGTCGTCCTCGCGCCGCATCTGCTTGGCCAGGAACGCCAGCTGGCGCTTGTGCGCGATGTGCGAGGTGATGCGGCGGGTCTCGGCGATGTGCGGCAGGAGCGATTCGGGCACCGGCAGCTTCGCCAGCCGGCCCGGCTCGAGTTCCGACAGCCGGGACGCGAGCGCGAGCACGTCCAGCGCCTCGCGCCGTTGCTGGCTGCGGCTGGGCGCCAGGAAGTCGCCGGTGTCCTCGTCCTTTCCTCTCATCGCATCAGGATAAGCCATTGAACAGCGTTGCCGTTCCCGCCGCCGACGACAGCCAGGCGCGCCTCGACCATCTGCAGGGCCTCGCCGCGCGCCTGCTCGAGGCCTGCCGCGCCCAGGGCGCCGACCAGGCCGAGGTGTCTTGCACCGAGGAACGCGGCCTGAGCGTGAACGTGCGCATGGGCGAGGTGGAGACGGTGGAATCCACCCGCGACCGCGGCATCGGCGTGACCGTGTACTTCGGCAAGCGCAAGGGCAGCGCCAGCACCGCGGACCTGCGCGAACCCAGTCTGGACGCCACGGTTGCCCAGGCCTGCGCGATCGCGCGCCACACCGAGGACGATCCCGCCGCCGGGCTCGCCGATGCCGAGCTGATGGCCCGCCCCGGTCCCGAAGGCTGGCCGGACTTCGACGACTGGCACCCGTGGATGCTCGAGGCCGACCACGCGGTCGACCTCGCGCTCGCCTGCGAGGCCGCCGGCCGCGAGGCCGATCCCCGCATCGCCAACTCCGATGGCGCCTCGACCAGCACCAGCGCCTCGCTGGGCGTCTATGCCAATTCGCACGGCTTCATCGGCGCCGAGCGCGGCACCCACCACAGCATCGGCTGCGCCCTGATCGCCGGACAGGGCGCCGACATGCAGCGCGACGGCTGGTACAGCTACGCCCTCGCCCCGGAGGACCTGGAGGCACCTGCATCGATCGGCCGCCGCGCCGCGCAGCGCGCCCTTGCGCGGATGGAGCCGCGCGCAATGCCGACCGGCACCTATCCGGTGCTGTTCAGCGCAGAGGTGGCGCGCTCGCTGGTCGGCCACCTGCTGGGCGCGGTGTCGGGCGGCGCGCTGTACCGGCGCGCGAGCTTCCTGGTCGACAGCCTCGGCCAGCGGCTGTTCCCGGACTGGTTCGCGATCCACGAAGATCCCTTTCTGCGCCGGGGCCTGCGCTCGGGCGCCTGGGACAGCGAAGGCGTGGCGACGCGCGCGTCCGCGCTGGTCGAGGGCGGCGTCCTGCAGCGCTACGTGCTTGGCAGCTACTCCGCGCGGCGGCTGGGCCTGCAGTCCACGGGCAACGCCGGCGGCGTGCACAACCTCGCCGTCGCGGCGAACGCCGGTGGCTTCGAAGCGATGGTCGCGGGCATGGGCGACGGCCTGGTGGTCACCGAACTGATGGGGCAGGGCGTGAACCCGGTGACGGGCGATTATTCGCGCGGCGCGGCCGGATTCCGGGTGGAGGGCGGTGCGATCACGCATCCGGTCGACGGCATCACCATCGCCGGCAACCTGCGGGACATGTTCCAGGCGATCGAGGCCGTGGGCGGCGACGTCGATCCGCGCTCGCACATCCGCACCGGTTCGGTCCTGGTGGGCAGGATGACCGTAGCCGGTTCAGATTGACGTTATGCTAGGACAGCCGCGCGACGGAGGGGCGTCGCGCGAGCCGTGCTTCCATCAACTTCCGGGGACAAGAGCGCATGAACGATTTCAATCCCGTCCAGGGCAGCGCCGCGAGCCAGGACGACCGTACCGTCGCGATGCTGACGCATCTGTCGGGCATCATCCTGGGTTTCATCGTGCCGCTGGTGGTGTGGCTGATCAACAAGGACAAGGCCGACAAGGGATTCCTGATCAGCCAGTCGAAGGAAGCGCTGAACTTCCAGATCACGCTGCTGTTCGGCTACATCATCGGCATGGTGCTGTCGATCATCCTGATCGGCGCGCTGCTGAACTTCCTGATCTGGATCGTGTGCATCATCTTCAGCATCATCGCCGGACTCGCCGCCAACAAGGGCGAGGACTACCGCTATCCGTTCGCGATCCGCCTGATCAACTGATCGGAGCGAGGCGCCCGGACGTCGCCTGCGGCGCGTCCGGGCGACGCCTGCCGCAGGCGTGGCGCGTCGCCGGACACGCGCATAGGGCATCAGTTGGGTTGAGTTCCCGGCGGGCGGTCGCATCCTCGTTCCTGCGCCGGACGGTTTCCGGCGGGGAGCACCGCCATGCATGCGATGTCGCATCGTGAACACGCCACTTCGACCGACCGCCAGTGGGCGGCCGGCACGCACGTCGCCGCGCTGGTCCTGGCGCTGCTGACCAGCTGGACCGCCGGATTCGCCGGCATGCTCGCCGCTGGCGTGGTCTACCTGCTCAAGCGCGACGAGGCGCCGTTCATCGCCGCGCACGCGCGCGAGGCGTTCAACTTCAACCTCAGCATGTTCCTGTACGCCTGCGCCGTGTGCGTGGCGGGCCTGCTGCTGCTGGGCGCCACCGTGCTCACGCTGGGCATCGGCCTGATCGTGACCCTGCCGGCCGGCCTGGTGCTGCCGGTGGCGGTCGCCGCGATCGCGGTGATGTGGCTGGTGTGCAGCATCGTCGCCGCCACGAAGGCGTGGAATGGCGAGGAGTACCGCTATCCGCTGACGCTGCGCCTGCTGGGCTGACGCGCGCGAGGGGCGGGCGCGGACGGACCGGGTGCCGTTCGCGCCAGCGGTCGCCGTGGTTCGGAATCCGCTCGCTCGTCCGGTCGTCAAGACGGGCGGGCCGACGCGCTTCGAATCGCTTATCGACCGGCGCCGAGCGGGTCACGCTGCGCGCGGGCGCAGCCCATGCGACGGCAGCCATGCCGACGGCTGCGCATGCCTGCTACGTCAGTGATCGCGCTCGATCACGCGGCGGCCCAGCGCCGCCAGCGCACGCGTGTCGCCACTGCAGCCGGCGAGTGCGTCCTGCATCCGCTGGGCCAGCTCGCGCAGGCGCGCGCGCGAAGCCTCGACCCCGATAAGGGCGGGGAAGGTGGCCTTGTCCTGCGCCGCGTCCTTGCCGGCGGTCTTGCCCAGCGTGGCGCTGTCGCCTTCGATGTCGAGCAGGTCGTCGCGGATCTGGAACGCGAGGCCCAGCGCATCGGCGTAGCGGTCGAGCGCCGAGCGCGTCGCGGCATCGGCCGCGGCCGCCAGCGCGCCGAGTCGCACCGCGGCGCGCAGCAGCGCGCCGGTCTTCATCGCGTGCAGGCGTTCGAGCGCGTCGAGCGTGATCGGCGCGCCGCCGGTGGCCGCGAGGTCGAAGGCCTGGCCGCCGCACATGCCGGCCGCGCCGGAGGCGGATGCGAGTTCCGCCAGCATGGCGACGCGGCGCGCATCGGCCAGCGGCGCATGCGCCAGCAGCGAAAACGCCAGTGCCTGCAGCGCATCGCCGGCGACGATCGCGGTCGCTTCGCCGTGCGCCACATGGACCGTGGGCTGGCCGCGGCGCAGGGCGTCGTCGTCCAGCGCGGGCAGGTCGTCGTGCACCAGCGAGTAGGCGTGCACCAGTTCGACCGCGGCAGCGGCGGCGTCGAGATCGTCCTCGCGCGCGCCGCAGGCCGTGCCCGTCGCGTAGACCAGCTGCGGCCGCATGCGCTTGCCGCCGAGCAGCACCGCGTGGCGCATGGCCGCGAGCAGGGCCGGTTCGGTGCCGTCCAGGCCGTCGAGCGCGGAAGCCAGCGCCGCGTCGACGCGCGCGCGCCAGGCGTCCATGCGCGGATCGGCGCCGGGCTGTGCCGGTTCAGGCCTCGCCATCGGCGAGGCCGGGGAAGGGCTCGGCGCGCTCGGGGGCGTCGGGATCGGTGAGCAGGCGCACGCGCAGTTCGGCCTGCTCCAGCGCCTGCTGGCAGCGGCGGTACAGGCCCACGCCGCGCTCGTAGGCGGCGAGGGATTCTTCCAGGCTCATCTCGCCGTGCTCCATCTTCTCCACCAGTTGCTCGAGCTGGTCGAGCGAGGCTTCGAAGTCGGCCACCGGCGAGGGTTCGTTGGCGGGTTTGCGGACCATGCGTGCAGTGTAAGGCAGCGCATGGCGGGTGCGCGTTACGCGCCCGCGATGCCGCTCCAGTGCAGCCGCCGGCCGGCGTCGCGCAGCCAGCGGTCGAAGCGCGCCGACAGCGCGAGATCGCCGGCTGCGAGCAGGACCCCGTCGGCGTCGGACAACAGCGGCAGCCGGGCGCGGATCCACGGCGGCACGCCCAGGTCCTGCAGCACGTGCTTGAGCGCATGCGAGTGGCGGCGGCCCGGCAGGGTGATGCGCTCGCCGCCCTGTCGCGCACCGACCACGATCCCGCCCGGGCACAGCCTGCGCAGTCCGGAGAGGCCGTTGGCCCGCGCCGCGAGCGGATCCGGGCCGCGTCCCGCTGGCTGCAGCGACAGCGTACCGCTGCCTGGCCACGACAGCGGGGCCTGTCCATCCCAGCGCAGCCGCAGGTCGCGCTGGACCGGCGGCAGCGCGCGGCCGGCCCACAGCAGGCCGCGCCAGTACCGGATCTCCGCCGTCCGCCAGGCGAATACGGAGGCTTCGCCGGCGTCGTCGCCGTCCAGCCACGCATCGATCAGGGCCACGCCGCGCGCGGGCAGCGGCGGCAGGCCCGCGCGTTCCGTCCACAGGCGCAGCACGCGCGCACGCCGCGCCGCGGGCAGGGCCGTCAGCCGCGCCCCGTGGAGGCATCGCTCGTCGATGGTGCCCACATCCGCGAGCGCGCGTGCGTCCTCCGCTCCGAGCAGGTTCGCGGCATCGTGCTGCAGGCGCGCGGCGCGCGCGAACGCGCCATCGACCTCCGGCCAGCGGGCGCGCAGGCGCGGCACGACGTGCAGGCGCAGGTAGTTGCGGTCGGCCGTGTCGCTCGCGTTCGAGGGATCGTCGATCCAGTCCAGGCCCCGGGCGCGGGCGTAGTCGCGCACTGCCTGGCGCGGCGTGTCCAGCAGCGGCCGCCACAGCCAGCCGCGACCGAACGCGCGCCAGGGCCGCATCGCGGCCAGACCCTCGACGCCCGACGCGCGCAGCGCACGCAGCAGGAAGGTCTCGGCCTGGTCGTCGCGATGGTGCGCCAGCACCAGCACTTCGCCGTCCTCCAGCGCTTCGGCGAATGCCGAATGGCGGGCCAGCCGGGCCGCGCCCTCGGGGCCCTCGCGGGCGTCGGCCGGCACCTCGACCCGCGTGGTCACCAGCGCCACGCCCCAGTCCGCGCAGGTGCGCGCGCAGTACGCGGCCCAGGCGTCGGCATCGGGGTGCAGCCCGTGGTGGACGTGGATCGCGCGCAGGCCCCGGCGGCGGAGGTCCGGGTCGTGCGCGAGACGATGCAGCAGCACGGTCGAATCGAGGCCACCGCTGTAGCCCACCAGCAGCGGACCATCGTGCGCGGACGCAGGCAGCGGGAAGAAGCCGGTCACGGCGGTCGCCTCGCGCCGGCGCGTCAGCCGGCCACCGGATGGGCCCGCGCCGCGTCCGCGAACGCGGTGGCGTGGGCCGCGCCGGGCTTGCGCGCGATCAGCGTGATCGAGTCGTGCGGGCTGTCGTCGCGGATCGGCAGCCCGGCCAGGTCGAAGGCTTCGGCATCCGGGTCGAATCCGGCATCCGCGAGCTGTCGCTGCTGCTGTTCGAGGGTGACGTAGTACAGCATGGTGCCGTAGTGGTGGCACTGGTCGTTGATGATCGCGTAATCGGGCGCGTGCACCTCGAACGGCCGGAAGTGGCGCCGGTTGCGCCAGCGCAGCGCCAGCTCGCCGCAGAAGCGCAGGCTGCGCACGGCCGCGCGCAGCGGATGCCAGGACCACTCGAACGAAGGCAGCCGGAAGCCGCGCGCGAATTCGGGCGAGTTGCGGTTGTGGGTGGAGAACACGAACAGGCCGCCCGGTTCCAGTACCCGCCGGACTTCGCGCAGGATCCGCAGCCGGTCGGCATGCGAGACCATGCCGATGCCGTTGCAGGCAAACACCGCCAGGCCCACCGAGCCGTCCGCGATCCCGTCCAGCGCCCGCGCATCGGCGAACTCGAACCGCGCCTCCGGAAACCGGCGCCGGCAGGCCTCGACCATGTCCGCGCTGTAGTCGATCCCGAGGTAGTCCTCACTGATCGCGCGCAGCGCCTCGACCGTGCGCCCGCCACCGACGCCGATGTCCAGGATCCGCCGGCCGCGCGCCAGGGGCGCGACCCGGGCGAACGTCGCCTCTTCGGCCGGACTGAGGCCCCACGGGCGCGC
The DNA here is from genome assembly GCF_029888045.1 of Luteimonas rhizosphaericola. GTDB lineage: Bacteria > Pseudomonadota > Gammaproteobacteria > Xanthomonadales > Xanthomonadaceae > Luteimonas > Luteimonas rhizosphaericola. The sequence goes on from NZ_JARXRN010000028.1 coordinate 801,650, forward strand.
GTAATGCGCGACCACGGCCGGATCGCGCATGGTGCGCAGGTTGATGCGGTCGATCGCCTCGGACATCGTCCCCTTCCCCCTGTCGTCGTCCCTCCGCGGTGCGGCGACGGCCCCCGCCGTCGCGCCCGCGCCCCTCCCCTCAGGCCGCTTCGTACGCGCCGTAGCCGCGCAGGCGGCGGTAGCGCCGCTGCAGCAGTTGGTCCATCGGCATGGCCGCCAGCGCATCGAGCTCGTTGAGCAGCACCGTCTTGAGCCGGATCGCCGTCTGCCGCGGATTGCGGTGCGCGCCGCCGATCGGCTCGCGCACCACCTTGTCCACCAGCTGAAGCTCGCGCAGGCGCCGCGCGGTGAGGCCCAGCTGCTCGGCGGCATCGCGTGCCTTGCCCGCGTCCTTCCAAAGGATCGAGGCGCAGCCTTCGGGCGAGATCACCGAATAGGTGCTGTATTCGAGCATCAGGGTGCGGTCGCCCACGCCGATCGCCAGCGCGCCGCCCGACCCGCCTTCGCCGATCACCGTGCACAGGATCGGCGTCTTCAGTTCGGCCATCTCCATCAGGTTGCGGGCGATGGCCTCGGACTGGCCGCGCTCTTCCGCGCCGATGCCCGGGTAGGCGCCCGGGGTGTCGATGAAGGTCAGCAGCGGCAGGCCGAAGCGCTCGGCCAGCTTCATCAGCCGCAGCGCCTTGCGATAGCCCTCGGGCCGCGGCATGCCGAAGTTGCGGCGCACCTTGGCCTTGGTGTCGCGGCCCTTCTGGTGGCCGATGATCACCACCGGCCGCCCGGCGATGCGGCCCAGGCCGCCCACGATCGCCGGATCGTCGGCATAGGCGCGGTCGCCGGCCAGTTCCTCGAATTCGTCGCACATCACCTTGATGTAGTCCAGCGTGTACGGACGCATCGGGTGGCGCGCCAGCTGCGAAACCTGCCACGCGCTCAGGTCGCGGAAGATGTGCGCGGTGCGCTTGCGCAGCTTGTCCTGCAGCGCGTGGATCTCGGCGTCGATGTTCACCGCCGGCCCGCTGCTGGCCTGGCGCAGTTCGTGGATCTTGGCCTCGAGGTCCGCGATCGGCTGCTCGAAGTCGAGGTAGTTCGGATTCATGCCCGGGACTGCTGCATCAAAGCGCGCAGTCTAGCCGACGGGGCGGTAGGGGACCGTACCCGGGCGTCCGGAGCGCGGGTCGGTGCGCCTGCCTCGCGTTCCCTCGGGCGGCGGAGGCGGCGGGACCGCGCGCCCGCAGGCCTCAGTTCACCCAGGGCCGCGACAGCGACAGCTTCACCGCCTTCACGCCCGGCAGGGTGCGCAGGGTCGAGGGCAGGTCCGGGGCCACGCGCACCCCCTGGCTGCCGTTGACGTCGAGCTTGCCGGCCGCGCCGCCCGGCAGCAGCAGGTCGTAGCGCAGCGGCGTGCTGCCGGGCCGGTGCTGCGAGAACAGCGATTCCACCCTTTCCAGCGCACCGGCGACGCGCAGGTCCAGCTGCAGCGCCAGCCCCTGCGCATGCTGCTGGCACACCTGCTCGAAGTCCCAGCAGCGCCGCGCGCGCAGCGAGAAGCCGCCGCTGAACTCGTCCTCGCGCAGGCCGCCCTCGATCACCAGGATGCGGTCGCGGGTGAGCAGGGCGGCGTTGGCGAAGTACTCCTCGGCGAAGAACGCGCACTCCAGCCGGCCGCGCCCGTCCTCGATCAGCACGAAGGCCTGCGAATCGCCGCGCTTGCGCATCGCCAGCACCTGGCCGGCCACCACCACGGTGGTTTCCGGCCGCCAGCTGCGCCCGCCGGTGTCCGGGCGCGCGGCCCACAGCGCGTCGAGCTGGCCGAGGTCGTGCCCGACCAGCGCGCGCAGCTCCTCGCGGTAGGGATCCAGCGGATGGCCGCTGAGGTAGTGGCCGAGCGTGTCGCGTTCGCCGTCCAGCTTCTGCTTGAGCGGCCACTCGGCGCAGGTGGGCAGCTCGATGTGGATGTCGGCCGCGCCGCCGCTGCCGAACATGTCGAACATGCCCGCGGCGCGGTTGCGCGCGATCTGGTCGGTGGCCTTGAGCACCTCGGGCAGCTGCAGCATCAGGCTGGCGCGGCTGGGCGCCAGCGCATCCAGCGCGCCGGCGTGGATCAGCGCCTCGAGCGTGCGCCGGTTGAGCCTGCCGGCGTCCACCCGCCTGCAGAACTCGTAGAGGTCGCCGTAGCCGTCGCCGCGCGCCTCGATGATCGCCTCGCATGCGCCGCGGCCCACGCCCTTCACCGCGCCCAGGCCGTAGCGGATGGTGCCGCGGCTGCCGCCGGCGCCGCCACGGCCGTCGATCGCCTCGAACATGTAGGCCGACGCGTTGACGTCCGGCGGCAGCACGGTCAGGCCCATGTCCTTGGCCTCGTTGAGGAAGCCGACCACCTTGTCGGTGTTGTCCATGTCCGAGGACAGCACCGCGGCCATGAACTCGGCCGGGTAGTGCATCTTCAGCCACGCGGTCTGGTAGGCCACCAGCGCGTAGGCGGCCGAGTGCGACTTGTTGAAGCCGTACTCGGCGAACTTCTCCATCAGGTCGAAGATCGAGGTCGCGACCCTCGGGTCGACGCCGCTGGCCGCGGCGCCGGCCTCGAACTTTGCCCGCTCCTTGGCCATCTCCTCGGCCTTCTTCTTGCCCATCGCTCGGCGCAGCAGGTCGGCGCCGCCGAGCGAATAGCCGGCCAGGACCTGGGCGATCTGCATCACCTGTTCCTGGTAGACGATCACGCCGTAGGTCGGCTTGAGCACCGGCTCGAGCAGCGGGTGCGGATAGGTGACCTCGGCGTTGCCGTGCTTGCGGTCCACCCAGTCGCGGTCCATCCCCGAGCCCAGCGGGCCGGGGCGGAACAGCGCGGCCAGCGCGATGATGTCCTCGAAGGTGTCGGGTTTGGCGCGCTTGAGCAGCTCGCGCATGCCGCGCGATTCGAACTGGAACACCGCCACGGTGTCGCCGCGCGCGAACAGCTCGTAGGTGGCGCGGTCGTCGAGCGGCAGCGCGGTGATGTCGAGGGCGGCCTCGCCCTCCGCCGCGCGCCGCGCGTTGATCGCCTTCACCGCCCAGTCGATGATCGTCAGCGTGCGCAGGCCGAGGAAGTCGAACTTCACCAGGCCCACTGCCTCGACGTCGCTCATGTCGAACTGGGTGACCGGGTTGCGGCCGCGACCGCCCTCGTCGTGTTCGGCGTACAGCGGGCAGAAGTCCGACAGCGGCGAGGGCGCGATCACCACGCCGCCGGCGTGCTTGCCGGCGTTGCGGGTGAGGTCCTCGAGCTGCAGCGCCAGGTCGACCAGGTCGCGCACCTCGTCCTCGGTCTCGTAGCGCTCCTTGAACTCCGAGACCACGTACGCGCTGTCCTTCTGCGCGCGCTTGCTGCGGCCGATCGCGTCCTCCAGCGACAGCGGATCGGCCGGCTGCAGCGGGATCAGCTTCGACAGCCCGTCGACGAAGCCGTAGGGATGGCCGAGCACGCGGCCGGCGTCGCGCAGCACCGCCTTGGCGGCCATGGTGCCGTAGGTGATGATCTGGCTGACGCGGTCGCGGCCGTAGCGCGCGGCGACGTAGTCGATCACCTCGTCGCGCCGGTTCATGCAGAAGTCGATGTCGAAGTCCGGCATCGACACGCGTTCGGGGTTGAGGAAGCGCTCGAACAGCAGGTCGTAGGGCAGCGGGTCGAGGTCGGTGATCCCCAGCGCCCAGGCCACCAGCGAGCCGGCGCCCGACCCGCGACCGGGACCGACCGGGATGCCGTGCTGCTTGGCCCAGTTGATGAAGTCGGCCACGATCAGGAAGTAGCCGGGGAACCCCATCGAGATGATGACGTCGAGCTCGCGCTCCAACCGCGCGTCGTAGCTCTCGCGCGTGTGCCCCGGCGCCAGCGGATGCCGCTCCAGCCGCGCGGCGAGGCCGTCGCGCGCCTGGCGGCGGATCCAGCTGTCGAGAGTCTCGTCGGACGGCACCGGAAACGCGGGCAGGTAGTACTTGCCCAGGCGCAGCTCGAGGTTGCAGCGCTGCGCCAGCGCCAGCGTGTTGTCGATCGCGTCGGGCACGTCGGCGAACAGCGCGGCCATCTCCTCGCTGGACTTGAGGTACTGGCCGGGGGCGTAGTCCTTCGGGCGCTTGGGGTCGTCCAGCACGCGCCCGGAGGCGATGCACACGCGCGCCTCGTGCGCCTCGAAGCCCTCGGCGTCGAGGAAGCGCGCGTCGTTGCTGGCCAGCACCGGGATCCCGCGGGTGGTGGACGCATGCAGTGCGAAGGCGTTGAAGTTTTCCTCGCCTTCGAGGCCGAGCCGGGTGAGCTCGAGGAAGCAGCGGTCGCCGTAGGCGCGCTGCAGGTCGCCCAGGGCGGCGGCGGCGAGGTCGTCGCGGCCGCCGGCCAGCAGCTGGCCGGGGCGGCTGTGGCGCCCCGCCAGCGCGAACAGGCCTTCGGCGGCCTCGGCGAGCCAGTCCGGCCGCACCACCACGCCGTCGTGGCGGTGGCCCTGCATCCAGGCCCGGGTGAGCAGGCGCGAGAGCGACAGGTAGCCGGCGTGGTCGCGGCACAGCAGGGTCAGCGGCGCGGGCGGCTCGTCGCCCTCGGCCACCAGCACGTCCGCGCCCGCGATCGGCTTCAGGCCGGCGCCTTCCGCGGCGCGGTAGAACTTCACCAGCGCGAACAGGTTGTTGCGGTCGGTGATCGCCACCGAGGGCTGGCCGAGCTCGACACAGCGCCTGACGAGCTCCGGGATGCGGATCGTCGAATCGGCCAGCGAGTACTCGCTGTGCAGGTGGAGGTGGACGAAACGGGAGGACATCGGGGCCACGGCAGGCAGGCCCCGTGCAGGGTAGGTGCCGGCGGGGGTACGGACAAGGCTTGACAGGCCCCCTCACGGCCACCCGCGCGTCGACGCAGGAGGCGCCCGCGGCGCGGGCGGACCGTTTGCCTTCGCGGCCGGTTGCCGGCACTCTTGATAGCGCTACCACGCCAGTGCGGCGCGGACGCCTGCACAGACGGGCGCGGCCCGGGGAGGACCATGCAGGACGAACGCGGCGACACACGGCCAGGCGGCACGCGCACAGACGCGCGCCTGCCGATGCGCGAGAAGCTCGGCTACGGCCTGGGCGACTTCGGCTTCAACCTGTACTGGGCCAACATCTCGGCCTTCCTGCTGATCTTCTACACCGACGTCATGGGCCTGGCCGCGGCGGCCGTGGGCACGATGATGCTGGTGACCAAGATCGTCGACGCGATCACCGATCCGCTGATCGGCGCGCTGGCCGACCGCACCCGCACCCGCTGGGGCCGGTTCCGGCCCTACCTGCTGTGGGGCGCGATCCCGATGGCCGTCACCGGCGTGCTGACCTGGACCGTGCCCGACCTCGACCCCGAGGGCCGCCTGCTCTGGGCCTATGCCAGCTTCACCCTGATGATGCTGGCCTACACGGTGCTGTCGATGCCGTATTCGGCGCTGTCGGGCGTGATCACCGCCGACAGCCAGCAGCGCACCACCCTGATCAGCTTCCGCTTCATCGCCGCGTTCGCCGGCACCACGCTGGTGAACTGGCTCACGCTGGACCTGGTGGGCTGGCTCGGTCGCGGCGACGAGGCGCTGGGCTGGCAGCTCACGCTCGGCCTGTACGGCGTGATCGCCGCGGCCACCTTCGCCACCGTGTTCCTGACCACGCGCGAGCGCATCGCGCCGCCGCCGCAGCAGCGCAGCGCGGTGCGCCAGGACATCGCCGACCTGCTGCGCAACAAGCCGTGGCTGGTGCTGTTCGTGCTGGCGCTGGTGATCATGGTGACGATCGTGATGCGCAGCGGTTCGCTGGTGTACTTCCTCAAGTACCACGTCGGCCGGCCGGAACTGACCGGCACCTTCCTGGGGCTGTATTCGGTGGCGCTGGCGGTCGGCGCGGCCTCGACCCCGCTGCTGACACGGTGGATGGACAAGCGCTCGCTGCTGATGTGGCTGATGGCGGGCGTGGGCGTGCTCAGCTGCGCGATGTATTTCGTGCCGGCCGATGCCACCTGGACGCTGCTCGCGGTCAACACCGCCATCGGCCTGCTGCTGGGGCCGAAGTCGCCGCTGGCGTTCTCGATGTATGCCGACTGCGCCGACTACACCGAATGGAAGACCGGCCGCCGCGCCACCGCGATGACCTTCGCCGCGGCCACGTTCTCGCAGAAGCTCGGGGGTGCCCTGGCATCGGCGGCGATCGCCTGGATGCTGGCGGCGATGGGCTACGTGGCCAACGAGGCGCAGTCGGATGCCTCGCGCCAGGGCATCGTGCTGCTGCTGACGGTGATCCCGGGCGTGGTGGCGCTGCTGGCGGCATGGCTGGTGAGCGCCTATCCGCTCGACGACGCCGCGCTGGCGCGGGTACAGGACGACCTCCAGGCCCGGCGGGACACCGCCGCATGAGCCAGGCCCTGTGCACGTTCGAGGACGGCGGCCGGCGCTGCGTGCTGCAAGACCCGGTCGCGATGCCGTATGCATCGACGTTCCTCTGGAACCGGCGCCTGCTGCTGCAGCTCAACGGCCGTGGCTACGCGACCGCGCAGTTCATGCAGCCCGAGCCCGCGAAGTACGCGCATGCCCCGGCGCTGGAGGCGAAGACCTTCATGCAGCCCGAACAGCCGGTGTATGCGCACCACCCGGGCCGCTTCTGCTACGTGAAGGACGAGGAGAGCGGGCAGCTGTTCTCCGCCCCGCATGCGCCGGTGAACCGGCGTCCGGACGCGTTCCGCTGGGAGATCGAACCCGGTGGCGCGCGCTGGACCGTGACCTGCGATGGCATCGAGGTCGCGATGTCCGTGCAGCTGCCCGCGGACGAACCGGCCGAGCTGTGGACGGTCGAGGTGCGCAACCGCTCCGGTCGCGAGCGGAAGCTCTCGCTGTATCCCTACTTCCCGGTGGGCTACATGTCGTGGATGAACCAGTCCGGCGTCTACCGGCCGGACCTCGGCGCCATCGTCTGCAGCAGCGTGACCCCGTACCAGAAGGTGGAGGACTGGTTCCGCCAGCGCGAATTCCTCGACCGCACCGTGCTGCTGCACGGGCGCGCGCCCGACGCCTGGGAGGCGAACCAGGCCGCGTTCGAAGGCGAGGGCGGGCTGCATGCGCCCGACGCCATCGCGCTGTCCGAACGGCTGGCCGGCAGGGACGCGCTGTACGAGACCCCGACGGCCGCGCTGCAGTACCGGCTGGCGCTGGACGACGGCGCGTCCGACACGCTGCGCTTCGTGTTCGCCCCGGCGCGCGACGACGCCCACGTCGCCGCGTTGCGCGAGCGGCATCTGTCTCAGGCCGGCTTCGCCGACGCCACCACCGCCTATGCGGCGTACCTGGACGAGGGCCGCGGCTGTCTCGAGATCGAGACGCCCGACCCCTGGTTCGACGCGTTCGCCAACTGCTGGCTTCCACGCCAGGTCTATTACCACGGCGATTCCAACCGCCTGACCACCGATCCGCAGACGCGCAACTACCTGCAGGACCACATGGGCATGGCCTTCGTCCGGCCGGCCACCGCGCGTGCGGCGTTCCTGCACGCGCTGTCGCAGCAGGAGCCCAGCGGCGCGATGCCCGACGGCATCCTGCTGGTCGAGGGCGCGCAGCTGAAGTACATCAACCAGGTGCCGCACACCGACCACTGCGTGTGGCTGCCGGTGTTCCTCGAGGCCTACCTCGACGAGACCGGCGACCTGGCCCTGCTCGAGGCGGAGGTGGAGGACCGCACCGGCGCACGCCTGCGCGTGGCCGAGCGCGTGGACCGTGCCATGCAGTGGCTGCTGGACCAGCGCGACGCGCGCGGGCTGAGCTGGATCGCCCAGGGCGACTGGTGCGACCCGATGAACATGGTCGGGTGGAAGGGGCGCGGGGTGTCGGGGTGGCTGTCGCTGGCCTCCGCGCATGCGCTGCGGCTGTGGGCCGGGATGTGCGACGCCGGCGGCCGCCAGGCGCAGGCGGCGCGCTTCCGCGACGGTGCCGAGGCGTTCAACGCCGCGGTCAACGCGCAGCTGTGGGACGGCGACTGGTACGGGCGCGGGATCACCGACGACGGCGTCACCTTCGGCGTGCGCGCCGATGCCGAAGGCCGCATCTACCTCAACCCGCAGGCCTGGGCGATGCTCGGCGGCGCGGCCGACGATGCGCGCCGTTCGCGGATGATCGCCGCGGTCGAGGATGAACTGGTCTCGCCCTGGGGCGTGGCCATGCTCGGCCCGCCGTACACCGGCATGCGCGAGGACGTCGGCCGCCTGACCCAGAAGTTCCCCGGCTCGGCCGAGAACGGCGCGATCTACAACCATGCCGCCGCGTTCTGGCTGCATGCGCTATATGCGGTGGGCGAGTCCGACCGCGCCTGGCGCACGCTGCGCGCGATGCTGTCCGGGCCCGATGTGGACGACTGCACCCGGCGCGGACAGCTTCCCGTGTTCGTCCCGAACTACTACCGCGGCGCCTGGCGGCTGCACCCGCGCACGGCGGGACGCTCCAGCCAGCTGTTCAATACCGGCACCGCGGCGTGGCTGTATCGGTGCGTGATCGAGTCGCTGTTCGGGCTGCGCGGCGAGGGCGCCGGGTTGCGGATCGCGCCGCAACTGCCGTCGCACTGGCCGCGCGCGCGCGCCGTGCGGCGGTTCCGGGGCGCCACCGTCGAGGTCGCGATCGAGCGCCGCGACAATGTCGCGACGATGCAGGTCGAGGTCGACGGGGAACCGGTCGAGGACGGCCGTATCGCGCAGGTGGCGCCCGGCCGGCATTACCGCGTGCAGGTGTGGTTGCCAGCCGTCGGGGAAGCGGCATGAGCCGCGTGAGCGTGGCGGTGGTGATGGGCGTGTCGGGCAGCGGCAAGACCACGCTGGCGCGCGCGCTGGCGCAGGCCTGGCCGGCGACCTTCCTCGATGCCGACGACTTCCACAGCGCGCAGGCGCGTGCGCACATGGCCAGCGGCCAGGCGCTCACGGACGCGATGCGCCAGCCGTGGGTGGAGCGCATCATCGAAGACCTGCGCCGTCGCGTGGACGGCGGCGAGCGCGTGGCACTGGCCTTCTCCGGCCTGCGGCGCCGCCACCGCGACATGCTGCGCGAAGCACGCCTGCCGCTGCGCTTCGTGTTCCTGCACGGCGAGCGGTCGGTGATCGCGGCGCGGATGCAGGCGCGCAGCGGCCATTACATGCCGGTGTCGCTGCTCGACAGCCAGTTCGCGGCGCTGGAGCCGCCACGCGGGGAATCGGACGTGTTCGCGCTCGACATCGACGTCGCGCCCGCGCGCCTGCTGGAACAGGCGCTCGGCCTGCTCGACTGACCGCGGCGGAGCGCGGCCAGCGGCGGAATCAGAACAGCGCGCCCTGTGCCACCGGCGCGAAACTGCGGCGGTGGTGCGGGCAGGGGCCGTGCGTGCGCAGCGCGTTGAGGTGGTAGGGCGTCGAATAGCCCTTGTGCGCGTCGAACCCGTACAGCGGGTGCTCGGCGTGCAGTGCGGTCATGGCGCGGTCGCGCGCCACCTTGGCCAGGATCGAAGCGGCCATGATCGAGCGGTCGCGCCCGTCGCCGCCGACCAGCGCCTCGGCCGGGCAGGGCAGGTCGCGCGGCAGCGCGTTGCCGTCGATGCGCGCCAGCCCGGCCACGTGCACCACGTTGGCGATCGCGCGCTGCATCCCGGCCATCGTGGCCTGGAAGATGTTGATCCGGTCGATCTCCTCGACCTCGACGAACACCACGCTCCAGGCCAGCGCGCGTTCGACGATGCGGTCGTAGAGGAACTCCCGGCGCGCGGGCGCGAGCCGCTTGGAATCGTCCAGACCGTTGATCCGCGGCCGCGCCGGATCGAACACGACGGCGGCCACGACCACCGGGCCCGCGAGCGGGCCGCGGCCGGCCTCGTCGACGCCGGCGACCAGCGCGTTCATGCCGGGAACTCCAGCAGACCGGCGACCGCGTCGGCCGCGGAGGCGGACGCATCGCGGCGCAGCGCGAGGTGCAGGTCGCGGTACACCGGCTCGAGCGCCAGGACCGCGGCCGGATCGTCGAACCAGGCCAGCACCGCCTCGGCCAGGCGCGCGGGCGTGCAGTCGTCCTGCATCAGCTCGGGCGCGATGGTGGTGCCGGCGAGCACGTTGGGCAGGGCGTAGCGGTCGACCTTGAGCAGGCCCAGCGCGCGCACGATGCGATAGGTGCTGGGCGCGATGCGGTAGCCCACGACCATCGGCCGTTTGGCCAGCATCGCCTCCAGCGTCGCGGTGCCGGAGGCCAGCAGCACCACGTCGGCCGCGGTCATCGCCTCGCGCGCACGGCCCTCGAACAGGCGCACGCTGCCGGCGGGCAGCGGTGCGGACGCGAGCAGCGCGCGCAGCGCCTCCCCGCAGGCCGGCGTCGCCGCCGGCACGAGGATGCGCAGGTTCGGCACGCGCGCCGCCACCTGGCCGGCGGCCTCGAGGAAGATCGCGCCCAGACGCTCGATCTCGCCCAGGCGCGAACCGGGCAGCACCGCGAGCACCGGGGCATCGTCCTCGATCCCGAGGTCGGCGCGCGCCCGGCGGCGGTCGGGGTTGAGCGGCATCGCGTCGGCCATCGGATGGCCGACGAAGCGCGCGTCCACGCCATGCCGGGCGTAGATCGCCGGCTCCATCGGGAACAGGCACAGCACCCGGTCGGCGCTGCGGCCGATCTTCGCCGCACGGCCCTCGCGCCAGGCCCAGACCGAGGGACTGACGTAGTGCACGGTGCGCACGCCGCGACGCTTGAGCGCGCGCTCGAGCCCGAGGTTGAAGTCGGGCGCGTCGATGCCGATGAAGACGTCCGGACGCCAGTCGAGCAACCGGCGGCGGAAGCGACGGCGCAGGCGCAGCAACCGCGGCAGGTGCCGCAGCACTTCGCTCAGTCCCATGACCGCGAGTTCGGAGGCGTCGTGCCAGGTCTCGACCCCGGCCGCGCGCATCGCCGCGCCGCCGATGCCGGCGAACTCCGCCTCGGGAAGGCGCGCGCGCAGCTGTTCGACCAGGCCTGCCCCGAGCAGGTCGCCGGAGGCTTCACCGGCGCACAGCGCAATCCGGGGGGCGCGGGCGGGCATCGGCGCGGTTCCGGCGTCCGCCGGGCCGATGCCCATGTCCCCGTAGTCCCGGTCGGTCTTCACCGTCCCACTCCCCGCGGCGGGTTGCCGCGTCACCGCAGCAGCGGCCGCTCGCCGCCGTCGATGAAGTCGAGCATCGCGCGCACGTCGGCGCTGCCGGCGGTCGCGATCTCCTCCAGCTCCGCACGCGCCTCGTCCAGTTTCGCGTCGCCCATGTACAGCGCGCGGTAGGCGCGCCGGATTGCGGCGATACGGGGACTGTCGAACCCGCGACGCTTGAGGCCTTCGGCGTTGATTCCGCGCGGTCGCGCGTACTTGTCCTGCGCCACCATCAGGAACGGCGGCACGTCGCCGTTGACGAATGCGCCCATGCCGATGAACGCGTGCGCGCCGATGCGGCAGAACTGGTGCACGCCGGCGAAGCCGCTGAGGATCACGTGGTCGTCGACCCGCACGTGCCCGGCCAGGGTGGCGTTGTTGGAGAACACGCAGTGGTTGCCGACCACGCAGTCGTGCGCGACGTGGGTGTAGGCCAGGAACCAGTTGTCGTGGCCGATGCGGGTGAGTCCGCCGCCGTCGCCGGTGCCGCGGTTGAGGGTCACGAACTCGCGCACCAGATTGCGGTCGCCGATCTCCAGCGCCACCGGTTCGCCGCGGAACTTCTTGTCCTGGGGGTCGCCGCCGATCGCGGCGTGGCCGACGATGCGGTTGTCGCGCCCGATGCGTGTCGGGCCATGCACGCTGCAATGCGGCCCGATCGTGGTGCCGTCGCCGATCTCGACGCCGGCCCCGATCCACGTGAACGCGCCGATCGACACGCCCTCGCCCAGCCGCGCCGACGGCTCGACGACCGCGGTGGGGTGGATGCCGGCGCCGCTCATGTCAGCTGCGCACCTCGGCGCACAGGATCTCGGCGCAGGCCACCTGCTCGCCGTCCACGCGCGCGAGGCCGGAATAGAGCGTCATGTTGCGGATCTCGCGCTTGATCTCCACTTCCAGGTCGAGCCGGTCGCCGGGCACCACCATGCGCGAGAACTTCGCGTTGTCGACCTTCACCAGGTACGACAGCCGGCCCTCGAGCCCGCCGCCGTGCGTGAGCTGGGTGAGGATGCCGCCGGCCTGCGCCAGGGCCTCGATCACCAGCACGCCGGGCATCACCGGCCGGTCGGGGAAGTGGCCTTCGAAGAACGGCTCGTTACCGGTGATGTTCTTGTAGCAGACCACGCGCCGCCCCGGTTCGGCCTCGACCACGCGGTCGACCAGCAGGAACGGATAGCGGTGCGGCAGCAGGGCGCGGATGCCGATGCTGTCGATGGGAAGGGTGACCTGCTGTGTCATTCGGTGTCCTTGGGCGGGGGGCCCACGCGCCGGGCCAGCGCATCGAGCTGCTTGAAGCGGACCGCGTTCCGGCGCCAGCTGCGGCTGTCCATCAGCGGGGTGCCGGAAGAATACTCCCCGGGTTCGCGGATCGAGTGGGTCACCAGCGTCATCGCCGTGACCACCACCCGGTCGCAGATCTCGAGGTGCCCGGCGATCCCGGCGGCGCCGCCGATCATGCAGTATCGCCCGATGCGGGTGCTGCCGGCCACGGCCACGCAGCCGGCCATCGCCGTGTGCGCGCCGACGTGCACGTTGTGCGCGATCTGGATCTGGTTGTCGAGGCGCACGTCGTGCTCGAGCACGGTGTCCTCGAGCGCGCCGCGGTCGATGGTGGTATTGGCGCCGATTTCGCAGTCGTCGCCCACGCGCACGCCGCCGAGCTGCGGCACCTTGATCCAGTGCGGCTCGCCCTCGTCGCGCGCGAGCGCCAGGCCGAAGCCGTCCGCGCCCAGCACCGCGCCCGGATGCACGCGCACACGCCGGCCCAGCGTCACCCGGCACACCAGGGTCACCCGCGCCACCAGCACGCTGTCGGTGCCCACCACGCAGTCTTCGCCAACCATGCAGCCGGGGCCGACCACCGCGCCCGCCTCGATCCGGCTGCCCGCGCCGATAGTGGCGTGCGGCCCGATCGCGGCGCCGGGATCGACGTGGGCGTCGGGATGCACCACCGCGCTGGGGTGGATGCCCGCGGCCTGGACCGTCGCAGGCTCGAACAGCGCCGCGATGCGCGCGAAGGCCACGTACGGATCGGGCGCGATGAGCACGTCGCCCGCGTACCCGTCGGCGTCGCGCTCGCGCACGACCACCAGCCCGGCGCGGGTAGCGGCCAGCTGGCTGCGGTACTTCGGATTGGCGAGGAACGAGAGCTCGCCGGCCGCGGCCGTGGCGAGCGTGCCGACGCCGGAGATCAGCCGGGCGGAATCGCCCCGCAGCAGCAGGCCGAAGCGTTCGGCGAGTTCACCCGCGGAAACCTGGACACCCTGGCGCGGCATCGATCCGGACGACGGCTAGAACGCGCCGCCGAAGGTGAACTGCAGGCGCTCGAGCTCGTCGCCCTGCTGGGTCACGCGGCCGTTGCTGTCGCGCACGGAATCCTGGCTGCGCAGCGGGTAGGCGTAGCTGATCGAGATCGGGCCCACCGGCGCGCGCCACATCAGCGCGATGCCGGCCGAGGCGCGCAGCTCGCTGCTCTCGAACGCGTCGACGTCGCGGAACACGTTGCCCACGTCAACGAACGCGGACACGCGCGCCGCCGGGGACTTGATCAGCTGCGGGAAGAACATCTCCACCGAGCCCACGGTCTTGAGCGAACCACCGATCGGCTGCAGGAAGCTGCTGTTGAACGCCGCTTCGCGCGGGCCCAGCGTGTTGTCGCGGAAACCGCGCACCGAACGCGCGCCGCCGGCGTAGAAGTTCTCGAAGAACGGCAGGCCGCTGGCGACAAGGGTCCGGTTGAACACCGTTCCGTCCTCGCATTCCTCGCTGCCCGGCACGTCGCCCGGATCCGAACCGTCCGCGCCGGGGGGCGGCAGCGGCTGGCCGCCCAGCGACCGGCAGAACGTGCGGTACACATCGTCGCCGTAGCTGTCGCCGTAGCCCAGCTCGAAACGGGTGTTCAGCACCAGCGCGCGGCTGATCGGCCAGTACTTCGAGAACTCGTAGTTCAGCTTGAAGTACTCGACCGTGGAGCCGGGCAGGGTGGTTTCGAGCGAAACGCGCTGCAGGGTGCCGCGGGTCGGCTGCAGGAAGTCGTTGCGCGAGTCGCGCGCCCATGCGAGCTCCGAGCGCCAGGAATGGAAGGTGCGCTGGCCGACCGCGTCGATGTAATCGACGATCGATTCGGGCGACGAGCCGCGGAACGCGAAGATCTGGTTGCGGTCGATGCCGACCAGGGCCGAGATCGTGTCCGACTCGGTGATCGGCAGGCCGAGGATCATCTGTCCGGCGGCGTTGGTCGAGGAATACTGCGCGGTGTTGAATTCGGAGTTGTCGAATTCGCGCCACCACAGGTTGTACCCCAGAGACAGGCCGTCGTCGGTGAAATAGGGGTTGAGGAACGAGAACGCGTAGCGCTGCAGGTACACGTTGCGCTGCGCTTCCACCGACACCCGGTTGCCGCTGCCGAGGAAGTTGTTCTGCGACAGCTGCACCGACGTGGTCAGGCCTGCCAGCTGCGAGTAGCCGATGCCGAACACGAAGCTGCCGGACGTGGTCTCGGTGACGCTGTACACCACGTCGACCTCGTCGTTGCTGCCCGGGACCGGCTCGGTTTCGACGTTGACGCTGCCCGATTCGAAATAGCCAAGCCGCTGCAGGCGGACCTTGGAGCGGTCGATCGCGGCCTGCGAATACCACGCGCCTTCGAACTGGCGCATCTCGCGGCGCATCACCTCGTCGGAGGTGCGGGTGTTGCCCTTGAACACGATCCGGCGCACGTTCACGCGCGGGCCGGGCACTACCTGCAGCTTGATGCCGACGGTGCGCGCCTCGCGGTCGATCTCGGGGATCGTGTTGACCTGCGCGAAGGCGTATCCGATGTTGCCGAGCGTGGCGGTGATCGCGTCGGAGGACAGCTCCAGGATCGCGCGCGAGAAGGTCTGGCCTTCCTTCGCCAGCACCAGGCGCTCGATGTCCTCCTTCGGCAGCACGGTGTCGCCGGTCAGCTCGACCGAGGAGATCGTGTAGATCTCGCCCTCGGTCATGCCGGCGGTGATGAACATGTCGCGCTTGTCGGGGCTGATCGAGACCTGGGTGCTGTCGATGCTGAAATCGACGTAGCCGCGGTCGAGGTAGTAGTTGTGCAGCTTCTCCAGGTCGCCCGACAGCTTCTCCTTGGAGTACTGGTCGTCGCGCCGGTACCAGCTCAGCCAGTTGCTCTCGCCCGACTCCCAGGTGTCGGTGAGGTCTTCCTGCTCGTACTGTTCGTTGCCGATCAGGTTGATGTGGCGGATCTTGGCCGCCTTGCCTTCCTTGATCGCGATTGTCACGTCGACGCGGTTGCGGTCCAGGCGCGAGACGGTGGGCGTGATCTCGACGTTGTACTTGCCGCGGTTGTTGTACTGGCGGGTCAGTTCCTGGGTCACGCGGTCGAGCGCCAGGCGGTCGAAGGTCTCGCCCTCGGACAGGCCGATGTCGTTCAGGCCCTTGCTCAGGTCCTCGGTCTTGATGTCCTTGTTGCCGGTCAGCGTGAGCTTGTTGATCGCCGGGCGCTCGGTGACCGTGATCACCAGGATGTCGCCCTGGCGGCCGACCTGGATGTCCTCGAAGAAGCCGGTGCGGTACAGCGCCCGCACCGCTTCGCCGATCCGGCTCTGGTTGATCGCGTCGCCGCGCTCGATCGGCAGGTAGGTGAATACGGTGCCCGCGCCGATGCGCTGCAGGCCGTCGATGCGGATGTCGCTCACGGTGAAGCTGCCCGCGCCCGGCGCGAACTGCGGCGCCTGGGCCTGCGCCGGCGGCGGAACGGCGAACGCGGCCTGCGGATCCACCGGCTGCTGGGCCCAGGCGGGCGCGATGGCGGTCGCGAGGGCGAGTGCGAGCAGTCGGCGGGCAGGGGTACGCGTCATCGATCGGTCCGGATTGGGGAAGAGCTCCATTGCTGACGCAATGGCGGTCGGAAGGCGGGGCATCAGCGCACCAGCTGCAGGATGTCGTTGTAGAACGCCAGGCCCATCAAGCTAGCCAACAGCACCAGGCCGACATACTGCCCGGCGGCCATCGCACGTTCGCTTAACGGACTGCCTTTGACCAACTCGATAAGGTAATACAACAGGTGTCCCCCGTCCAAGAGCGGGATCGGGAGCAGGTTGAGGATCGCGATGCTCAGCGACAGCAGGGCCAGGATGGTCAGGTACCAGGCCACGCCCTGGCTGGCGTAGGCGTTGGTGGCGCGGGCGATGGTCAGCGGCCCGGCGACCGTGTTCTCGAGCGCCAGCCGGCCGGTGAAGGCGCGCTGGATCATGCCCGCCAGCTGGCCGGTCAGGTGCCCCAGCTCGCGCGCGGCCACCGGGACCGCGGCCACTGGCCCGTACTGCTGCAGCGCGTCCTTGGGCGGCAGTTCGATGCTGCCGGGGGCTTCGATCCCCAGCACGAAGCGCCGGTTGCCGGCGTCGTCGGTGATTTCGCGCGGGGCGAGCGGGAACGCGAGCCGTTCGCCGTCGCGGGTGACCTCGACCATCGCATCGCCCCCGCGCTCGCCCAGCGCCTGCAGCAGCGGGCCGATGTCGTCGAAGCGCTCCACCGGGCGGCCGTCGATCGCGGTGATGCGGTCGCCCTCGGCCAGCGTGCCCCAGGCGGCGCCATCGGGCAGCACCCGGCCCACGTCGGCGGGAATCGTGAAGTGGCGCGGCACCAGGCCGATGCTGCGGATCACCTGGCGCTGGTCGAAGTCCGGCGGCAGCTGCGACAGGCGCAGGTCCAGCGTGCGTTCGGCGCCCTGCGCGTCGGCCACCTGCAGTGGCACGTCGGCCCGGTCCAGAGCGGCCGGCAGCAGCGCCATCTGCAGTTCCATCCAGGTCGGCGTCTGGCGGCCATCGACCGCAAGCACCCGGTCGCCCGTGCGCAGGCCGGAGTCGGCGGCGATCCCCGACGCCGGCCCCAGCACCGGCGCGTAGTCCGGGCGCCCGATCACGAACATCGCCCACAGCAGCACGAAGCACAGCACCAGGTTGGCGGCCGGGCCGGCGGCCACGATCGCGATCCGCTTCCACACGGTCTGGCGGTTGAAGGCCTGCGCGGCCTCGGACGCGGGCACGTCGGCCTCGCGCTCGTCGAGCATCTTGACGTAGCCGCCGAGCGGAATCGCCGCGATCCGGTATTCGGTGCCGTCGCGGCCGAAGCGCTTCCACAGCGCGCCGCCGAAGCCGATCGAGAACCGCAGCACGCGCACGCCGCAGCGCCGGGCGACCCAGAAATGGCCGAATTCGTGGATGGTCACGAGGATGCCGAGGCTGACCACCAGCCACCAGGCGGAGCCGAGGAACTCAGTCATGGCGGCGGCTCATCGGATGGCACCCGTGGCAATGGCGTGTTCGGCATGGCGCCGGGCGCGCGTGTCGGCCTCGCCGAGCGCGGCCAGCGACTCCGCCGGTTCGACCGCGATCGCCGCCAGGGCGTGCTCGACCAGCGCGGCGATGGACAGGAAACCGATGCGGCCCTGAAGAAAGGCTGAAACCGCGACCTCGTTCGCCGCGTTCAGCGTCGCCGGCGCCGTGCCCCCCGCGCGCAGCGCGCCGCGCGCGAGCGCCAGGCAGGGGAAGGTGTCGAGATCGGGCGGCTCGAAGTCCAGCCGCCCGTGGGCGGCGAGGTCGAGCGGACCGACCCCCGAGGCCAGGCGGCGCGGCCAGCCCAGCCCGACCGCCAGCGCGGTGCGCATGTCCGGCAGGCCCAGCTGCGCCAGCACCGAGCCGTCCACGAACTCGACCAGCGAGTGCACCAGGCTTTGCGGGTGCACCAGGACCTCGAGTCGGGCATCGGGCAGGTCGAACAGGTGGTGGGCCTCGATCAGTTCCAGCCCCTTGTTCATCAGGGTGGCCGAATCGACCGAGATCTTCGGCCCCATCGACCACTTGGGATGGGCCACCGCCTCGGCCGGGGTGACGCCCGCCAGCGCCGCGCGGTCGCGCCCCCGGAACGGGCCGCCCGAGGCGGTCAGGGTGACCCGGCGCACGTCGGCGCCGGCCTCGCGCCCGTGCAGGCACTGGAAGATCGCGTTGTGCTCGCTGTCGATCGGGACGATGGTCGCGCCCGCCGCGCGTGCGGCGCCGGTCAGCAGTTCGCCGGCCAGCACCAGCGACTCCTTGTTCGCGAGCAGCAGGCGCTTGCCGGCGCGCGCCGCGGCCAGGGTCGAATCCAGGCCGGCGGCGCCGACGATCGCGGCCACCACGGTGTCGCAGGCGTCGCTGGCGACCAGTTCGCACAGCGCCTCGCCGCCCGCATGGGCACGCGTGTCCAGGCCGGCCGAATCCAGCCCGTCGCGCAGCGCCGGCAGGGCGTCGGCCTCGCCGATCACGGCATGCATCGGCCGATGGGTGGCGCACAGCGCTACCAGCGCGGAGACGTTGCTGCCCGCCGCGAGCACGCTGGCGCGCATCGTGTCGGGATGGCGGGCGATGACGTCCAGCGCCGAGGTGCCGATCGAGCCGGTGGCGCCGAGGATGGCGATCGACTGCATCACGCCACGTCCCGCGGCGCCGAAGCGAGGCCCGCCTGTTCGCCGGCATCGTCCGCGTCCGCCGCGGACCCGGACGCGTGCCGGCCATCCGGAGGCGTCACGGCCGCGGCGCTGGAGGCGAGGGCAGTCATGGCTAGAAGCCGAGCCAGATCTTCGCCACCGCGAACGCGGGCAGCGCGGCGAGCACGCTGTCGACCCGGTCCAGCACCCCGCCGTGGCCCGGGATGAGGGTCCCGGAGTCCTTGGCGCCGACATGCCGCTTGAGCAGGCTCTCGAACAGGTCGCCGACCACCGAGAACAGCACCGTAGCCACCGCCGCCAGCGCGACCAGCGGCAGCTGGGCCGCGCCCGCGCCGGCCAGCGGCGCCATCGCCAGCGCCACGACGACCGCCAGCAGCAGCCCGCCGCCGAGCCCCTCGAAGGTCTTGTTGGGGCTGATCCGCGGCGCCATGCGCCGGGCGAACCAGCGGCCGCCGAACTTGCGGCCGGCGAAGTAGGCGCCGGTGTCGCTGGCCCACACGATCATCAGCGCGGTCAGCAGCCAGACGTGGCCCTGCGGCACCAGCCGCAGCCCGGTCGGCGCCGGGTCGCCGGCGTGCAGCACTGCGAGCGCGCACCAGGCCGGCACCACCGCCAGGGTGCCGGCAGCCAGCTTGAACACGCGCGCGTGGGTGTCGTGGTCGGAGGCGAAGTGGAAATGCCGCAGCCACAGCATGGCCACCAGCCACCAGGCCACGCCGATCATGCTCACCAGCTTGAACAGCACCAGCGAGCCGCCGCTGTCGGTCGGCGAGGCCCACACCAGCGCCGCCATCAGCAGCAGGTTGGCCAGCAGCAGCAGCGTCCGCTGCAGGGTGTCGTCGATCTCGGAGAGCCGGAACCATTCCCACAGCGCGGCGAGGAAGGCGATCGCCGACAGCGCGACCAGCCAGGGCGTCGGCAGCAACAGCACGCCGGCGATCGCCAGGGGCGCCATCAGCAGGGCGGCGAGGACGCGGGTACGGGTCACGGGGCGGCGCTCCGGTGGGAAGGCGGAAGGGTGCCGGACACCTGTTCGCCGGTCAGCCCGAAGCGGCGCTCGCGGCCGGCGAACACGCGGATGGCCTCGTGCAGCGTGGCCGCGTCCAGGTCGGGCCACAGGGTTTCGGTGAACCACAGTTCGGTGTAGGCCAGCTGCCAGAGCAGGAAGTTGCTGATCCGGTAGTCGCCGCCGGTGCGGATGAACAGGTCGGGCGGCGGCAGGTCGGCCAGCGCCATGCGCGCGCCGACGGCCGCCTCGTCGATCTGGTCCGGGCGCAGGCGGCCGGCGGCGACGTCCTCGGCCAGCGCGCGCGCCGCGGCGGCGATGTCCTGGCGTCCGCCGTAGCTGGCGGCGATGGCGAGGGTCAGCCGCGTATTGCCGCGGGTCAGGGTCTCGGCCGCGTGCATGCGCGCGCGGATGTCGGCGGGGAAACGCGCGCGGTCGCCGATGAAGCGCACCTCGACCCCGCGCCGGTGCAGTTCCTCGACCTCGCGGTCCAGCGCCGCCAGGAACAGCTTCATCAGCGCGCCGACCTCTTCTTCCGGACGACCCCAGTTCTCGCTGGAGAACGCGAACAGGGTCAGCGCGCGGATGCCGTGCTCGAGGCAGAAATCGATGCAGACATTGACCGCGCGCGCGCCGGCCCGGTGGCCGATCGCCCGCGGGCGCCGGCGACGCGCCGCCCAGCGGCCGTTCCCGTCCATGATCACCGCCACGTGGCGCGGCACGCCGTCGGCAGCGCCGGCGGCGGGTCCGGGCGCGCCCGGATCCCGCGGATTCGCTTCTGGCGTGATGGACATGGCGTGGCTGGCGGTCGTCGCGGACCCCTCCCGGTGCGCGACGATCATCAGACCGCCATCAGTTCCTGTTCCTTGCCCTTGACCACCTCGTCGACGTCCTTGATCGCCTTGTCGGTGATCTTCTGTATCTCGTCCTCGGTGCGGCGCTCGTCGTCCTCGGAGATCTGCTTCTCCTTGAGCAGTTCCTTGACCTGCTGGATCGCGTCGCGGCGGATGTTGCGGATCGCGACCTTCGCGTCCTCGCCCTCGCCATGCACCACCTTGGTCAGTTCCTTGCGGCGCTCCTCGGTCAGGGCGGGCAGGTTGAGGCGGATCGTGGTGCCGGCGGTGTTCGGGGTCAGGCCCAGGTCGGAGGCGAGGATCGCCTTCTCGACCGCGCCGACCATCTGCTTCTCCCACGGCGTGATCGTGAGCGAACGCGCGTCGCTGACGGCGACGCTGGCCACCTGGCTCAGCGGCATGTCCGAGCCGTAGTAGCTGACCTTCAGGTGCTCGACCAGCGCGGTCGAAGCGCGGCCGGTGCGCACCTTCACCAGGGTGTGGCGCAGCGCATCGACGCTCTTGGCCATGCGGGTCTGGGCGTCCTTCTTGATCTCGTTGAGCATCGCCGGCTCCGGTCGTTGTGCAGGGTTGAACTGCGGGATTATAGGCGGTGTCGCTGCCCGGGCCGCGCCGGCGGGTCGATCGGGTGGCGGTCCGGACAGCCGGGCGGCGGCGAGCGCCGTGGCGACGGGGCGACCGGCACGCACCGGCGCCAGTCCCGGAACAGCGAACGCGCGGGGGCTGCGCCGCGCGCGCGACGGGCGCCTCAGCCCCGGCCGCGCACCAGGGTGCCGATCGGCTCGCCGCGCAGGATGCGCAGCAGCACGCCCGGCTGGGACATGTCGAAGATCCGCAGCGGCAGGTCGCTGTCGCGGCACAGCGCGAACGCGGCCGTGTCCATCACCTGCAGGTCGCGCGAGATGACCTCGTCGTAGGTCAGGGTGTCGTAGCGCACCGCGTCGGGGTGCTTCTTCGGATCGCGGTCGTACACGCCGTCGACCTTGGTGGCCTTGAGCAGCAGGTCGGCGCCGATCTCGATCGCGCGCAGCGCGGCGCCGGAATCCGTGGTGAAGAACGGATTGCCGGTGCCGGCGGCGAAGATCCCGATCCGGCCCTTCTCCAGGTGCCGGATGGCGCGCCTGCGGATGTAGTCCTCGCAGACGTCGTTGATCTTGATCGCACTCATCACGCGGACCTTGGCGCCGAGCTTCTCCAGCGCGTCCTGCATCGCCAGCGCGTTGATCACCGTGGCCAGCATGCCCATCTGGTCGCCGGTCACGCGGTCCATGCCGGCGGCCGCCAGCCCGGCGCCGCGGAAGATGTTGCCGCCGCCGATGACCACGCCGACCTCGGCGCCGGCCTGCTGCGCCTCGATGATCTCGCGCGCCAGGCGGCCGATGACCTTCGGGTCGATGCCGTAGTCCTCGTCGCCCATCAACGCCTCGCCCGAGAGCTTGAGCAGGACGCGGCGATAGGCAAGCTGGGACATCGAGACCTCGGGGCGGGGAAGCGCGTGGATTCTAGCCCATCGGCCCGCGCGCAGGTCCGTTGCGACTCCGGCGCGCGCCGCCTCAGCCCTCGGGCGCGGCCACCTGGTTGCGGCCGTCGCGCTTGGCGCCGTACAGCGCTTCGTCGGCCGCCCGCAGCAGGTCCTGTGCGCTGGCGAACCCGTCGCCGCCTCCCTGACTGGCGAGCCCGGCGGAGAAGGTGATGTACAGGGGCACGCCGTCGACCAGTGCCATCGGCGTGCGCGAGATCTCCGCCAGGATGCGTTCGAGCGTGACGCGCGCCGCCGCCGCGTCGCAGTTGCCGAGCACGATCAGGAATTCCTCGCCGCCATAGCGGGCCAGCAGGTCGCTCTGGCGCAGGTGTCCGGCCAGGCAGCGGGTGAACTCCTGCAGCACCTGGTCGCCGACGAGGTGGCCGTGGCGGTCGTTGATGCGCTTGAAATCGTCCAGGTCGATGAAGGCGATCGATAGCGGCCGCCCGTGCTCCAGGGCGTCGCGGAACTCGCGCTCCAGCACTTCCTCCAGCTGCAGCCGGTTGTAGGCGCCGGTGAGCGGATCGCGCCGGGCCTGTTCGGTGAGGTCCTGGGTCCTGGCCTTGAGCGCTTCGAGCTCACGCCGCGCGACGGCGGCGTTGCGGATCTCGATCAGGTTGCGCACCACCATCAGTTCCTGGACCCGGCCGTGCACGGCGCGCACGTCGCGCGGGTCGTCCAGGCGGACGTCGAACAGCGCGCCCAGTTCCGGCGCGGACGCGGACAGGCGCTCGAGCAGGCGCGCGGTGCTGGCGCCGTCCAGGCCGGTGCGGCGCTCAAGTTCGGCCGCGAGCGCGCGCAACTGCTCCGGCGTGCCGGCCTGCATCCACAGGTCGGCGACCACGCCGGACCCGCCGACGCAGGAGAGCGCGGCGTCGCCGTCCCAGGGACCACTTTCGTGGCGGGCGATGCTGTCCTGCAGCCACGCGGGCAGGTTCCAGCGGGCGGCCAGCCAGGCGCCCACCTCGGCATGGTCGCTGCCGAACAGGGTGCGCTCGCGCGCCAGCGGGGCAAGCCCCGGCGGGCCCGGGTCGAGCAGGGTGTAGCGCTCGGGCAGGACCTGCATCAGCGCCAGCGCGCCGATGTCCTGGAGCAGGCCGGCAAGCATCAGTTCCTCGGGGCGGTCCAGCCCCGCGTCTTCACCCAGCAGGCGGGCCGCCATGGCCGACAGCACGCTGCGGCGCCAGTACTGCTCGCGTGCGGCCGCCACCTGGCCACCGCCGCGCATCGTCGTCGCCAGGGAAAAGCCGAGCGCCAGGGTCAGCGCCGCATTCAGCCCCAGCAGGGCCAGTGCCCGCGACACGGTCTCCGGCGGCCGCCGGGTGGCGCTGGCGAACAGCGGCGAGTTGGCGATCCGCAGGATCCGCGCCGCGAGCGCGGGATCGAGCCCGATCGCGTCCGCGGTCGCATTCAGGTCCGCCTTCGGGTCCTGGGCGAGCGCGATCACCCGCAGCGCCACGCCGGGTGGCGTGGGCAGGTCGGGGCAGCGGTCGAGCAGGGTGGCCAGCTCGGGTTGCATCGAACGCGGACTCCAGGAAGGGACGGGGCTGCCCGCCCGGGGACGGGGGATGGCGCCGACGTTAACGGCCGGACGCCCCCGTACTGTAGCCGCGGCCACGTCCCATGAAAAAAGCCGCGCTTTCGCGCGGCTTCTTCCGGGACCCGCCTGGTGGGCGGGAATCAGGCCAGGCCGGCCTGCTTCATCACTTCGGCGGCGTAGTCCTCGACCACCTTCTCGATGCCTTCGCCCACGGCCAGGCGCTGGAAGCCGACGACTTCGGCGCCGGCGGCCTTGAGCACGGCCTCGACGGACTTGTCGGTGTCCAGCACGTAGGGCTGGCCGTACAGGCTGACCTCGTTGACGATCTTGGCGATCTTGCCGCCGATGATCTTCTCCAGGATCTCGGCCGGCTTGGCGCGGTCCTTGTCGGACATCTTCGCCAGCTCGATCTCCTTTTCCTTGGCGATGAAGTCGGCCGGGACGTCGGACTGCTTGTTGTGCGGCGGGTTCATCGCCGCGACGTGCATCGCCAGGCCGCGCGCCAGGTCGGCATCGCCGCCCTTGAGCTCGACCAGCACGCCGATCTTGCCGCCGTGGACGTAGGCCGCGACCTGGTTGGCGCTGTCGATGCGCGCCAGGCGGCGCACCTGCACGTTCTCGCCGACCTTGGCGATCACGGCCGCACGCGCCTCTTCGACGGTCTCGCCCGAAGCCAGCCTGGTGACCTTGAGCGCGTCGACGTCGGAAGCGGACAGCGCGGCCTGGGCGACGGCCTCGGTGAAGGCGACGAAGTTCTCGTCCTTGGCCACGAAGTCGGTCTCGGAGTTGATCTCCACCAGCACCGCCTTGCCGGCGTCCTGGGCGGCGGCGATGCGGCCCTCGGCGGCGACGCGGCTGGCCTTCTTGTCGGCCTTGGCGAGGCCGGACTTGCGCAGCGATTCGGCCGCGGCGTCGATGTCGCCGTTGCTTTCGGTGAGCGCCTTCTTGCATTCCATCATGCCGGCGCCGGTGCGCTCGCGCAGTTCCTTGACCAGGGATGCGGTGATTTCCATCGGGGACCTCGGATTTCGAAAAGATGATCGGCGGGCCGGGGCCCGCCGCGGGAGTCTGGACGGCCGAGATGGGGCCAGCCGCCTCGATCGCAACCGCGCCCACGATGGCGCGGTTGCGTTGCCGCGGAATTACCCGGCGGCCGGGGCCTCGTCGGCCTTGGGGGCGTCGCCGCCCTCGGTGCCTGCGGCAGTCGCTTCGGCATTGCCGTTGGCGGCCTTCTTCGCCGGTGCGCGGCGGGCCGGCTTGCCTTCACCCTCGGCGAAGTCGTCCTCGCGCACGTTGGCCGCGTTCGGCGCCGCGGCCTTGCCCTCGAGCACGGCGTCGGCGGCGGCGCGCGCGTACAGCTGCACCGCGCGGATGGCGTCGTCGTTGCCGGGGATGGCGTAGTCGACCAGGGCGGGGTCGTAGTTGGTGTCGACCACCGCGACCACCGGGATGCCGAGCTTCTTGGCTTCCTTGACCGCGATGTCCTCGTGGCCGATGTCGATCACGAACAGCGCGTCGGGCAGGCGGTTGAGGTCCTTCAGGCCGCCCAGCGAGGCCTCGAGCTTGTCGCGCTCGCGGCGCAGGCCCAGCACCTCGTGCTTGACCAGCTTCTCGAAGGTGCCGTCGGTCTCGGCCGCTTCCAGCTCCTTCAGGCGCGAGACCGACTGCTTGACGGTGCGGAAGTTGGTCAGCGTGCCGCCCAGCCAGCGCTGGGTCATGTACGGCATGCCGCAGCGCTCGGCTTCTTCCTTGATCGAGTCGCGCGCGCTGCGCTTGGTGCCGACGAACAGGATGATGCCGCGCTTCTGGGCGATGCCGGAGACGAAGTTCATCGCGTCGTTGAACAGCGGAACCGTCTTCTCGAGATTGATGATGTGGATCTTGCCGCGGGCACCGAAGATGTAGGGGGCCATCTTCGGGTTCCAGTAGCGCGTCTGGTGGCCGAAGTGGACGCCGGCTTCCAGCATCTGGCGCATGGTGATCTGGGGCATGGAACGGACTCCTGAGGTGGAACCCGCCGCCGCTGCGATGTGGGCGGTGCGCCTGCACGGGACAGGGCGCGGGGTTCCGGGGTTGGGCCTCCCCGCCGCCTCCGTGGCCAGATCCGGTGCGGTCCTGGCGGACCGTCCGGACACCCCGGCACGGGTGCTTGCAGCGGGTGTGTATTCGCCTGCGTCGGTGGACGCGATACCCGGCGTGGGCGGCTGGCCGGCACGGATGCGCCGGACACAGCCGCGGAAGGATAGCCGCCGCCGGGGCTGCTGGCAAACCCGGCCCTTTTCCCGGCAGGCGGGGCAGGGCGTCTCGCGGCCGCAGCCGGCGCCGCGCGGGTGGCGGTCCGGGCCCGCCGGCAGCGCGGGCCGAGGTCGGCGATAATGCGGCGATGACCATTTCCCTCAAGACCCCCGAACAGGTCGAGAAGATGCGCGTGGCCGGCCGCCTGGCCGCCGAGGTGCTGCAGGTCGTGGCCGAACACGTGAAGCCCGGCGTGAGCACCGACGAGCTGGACCGCATCTGCCACGACCACATCGTGAACGTGCAGAAGGCCACCCCGGCCAACCTGGGCTACAAGGGCTACCCCAAAACCACCTGCATCTCGGCCAACAACGTCATCTGCCACGGCATCCCCAGCGAGGCCAAGGTGCTCAAGGACGGCGACATCATCAATATCGACGTGACCGTCATCAAGGACGGCTGGCACGGCGACACCAGCCGGATGTACTACGTCGGCACGCCCTCGGTGATGGCCCGCCGGCTGGTGGAGGCGACCCGCGAGGCGATGTTCCGCGGCATCCGCGCGGTACGGCCCGGCGCCACACTGGGTGATGTCGGCCACGCGATCCAGGAATTCGCGGAAGGCCAGCGCTTCAGCGTGGTGCGCGAGTACTGCGGCCACGGCATCGGCGCGGTCTACCACGAAGACCCGCAGGTGCTGCACTACGGGAGGCCGGGCGAGGGCCTGGCGTTGCAGCCGGGGATGACCTTCACCATCGAGCCGATGATCAACGAGGGCTCGCGCCACACCCGCCTGCTGCCCGACGGCTGGACCGTGGTGACCAAGGACCGCAAGCTCTCCGCGCAGTGGGAGCACACCGTGCTGGTGACCCAGGACGGGGTGGAGATCCTGACCCGCCTGCCCGGCGACGATAACGACCTCTGATCGTGGCGGCAGCCTCCGACCAGGGCGGCGATCCGGCCGCGCGCGGCGGCGAGGACGCGACCTGGGCCGCGGTGGCGGCCGAGAGCCTGCGCGCCCAGGACGCCGGCTTCGCCCAGCGCTTCGACGCCGACGGCGACATCGAGCGCCTGCTGATGGCGCGAGTCATCGCGGTCGACGGCCTGGTCCGCCAGGCCTGGTCGCGCACGATCCCCGCCGACGCCGACCTGACCCTGTTCGCGATCGGCGGCTACGGGCGCGGCGAACTGTTCCCGCGCTCGGACATCGACCTGCTGGTGGTGGTGGGCGAGGGCGCCGGCGAGGCCGACACCGCCGCGCTGTCGCGCCTGTTCGCGATCCTGTGGGACGTGGGCCTGCCGGTGGGCCACGCCGTACGCACCCTGGACGAATGCACCCGCGCGGCGGCCGGGGACATCACGGTGATGACCTCGCTGATCGAGGCGCGGCCGCTGGTCGCCACGCCCGAGATGGCGGCGCGGCTGGAGGCGGCGGTCGGCGTGGACCGGGTGTGGCCGGCGCGCGAGTTCTTCGAAGCCAAGCGCGAGGAGCTGCGCCAGCGACACGCCCGCTTCGGCGACACCGCCGACAACCTCGAGCCCAACATCAAGGAAGGCCCGGGCGGGTTGCGCGACATCCACACCCTGCGCTGGATGGCGCGGCGCGTGTTCGGCGTGCGCGACATCGAATCGCTGATCCCGCTGGGCCACCTGGGCCTGGACGAGTACTCCGCGCTCGAGCGCGAATGGCGGGTGCTGGCGCGGCTGCGCTACGGCCTGCACCTGGTGGCGGGCAAGCGCGAGGAGCGCCTGCGCTTCGACTACCAGAAGGCGCTGGCCGCGCGCCTGCAGCACATCGACGATGCGGACAACGCCGCGATCGAACGGATGATGCAGGGCTTCTACCGCAGCGCCGCGATCGTGCTGCGCATCGGCGAGCGGCTGCTGCAGCGCTTCGAGGAGCAGATCGAGGGCGACGTGGAAGCGGTGCCGCTGGACGCGGAGTTCGCGATGAAGCGCGGCTACCTGGTGGCGCGCGACGAATTCTGGCCCGGTGGCGACATGGCGCGCGTGTTCTGGCTGTTCGCGCTGTGGGCCGACCATCCGGGCGCCAAGGGGCTGCACTCGCGCACCGCGCGCGCGCTGGCCGAATCGCTGCATGCGCTGCCGGCCTTCGAGTCGGCCTCGCCGGAGCTGCGCCAGGACTTCGTCGCCCTGCTGCGCGGGCCCGGCCCGGTGCGTTCGCTCGAACGCATGGCCCGGCTGGGCGTGCTCGGGCGCTGGCTGCCGGCGTTCGCGCAGGTCTCCGGGCGCATGCAGTTCGACCTGTTCCACGTCTACACGGTGGACCAGCACACGCTGGCGGTGCTGCGCAACCTGGCCTCGTTCTCCACCGGCATCCCGGACGAGCGCTTCTCGATGGCGCACGAGGTCTGGCCGCTGCTGCGCAAGCCCGAGTTGCTGCTGATCGCGGGCCTGTTCCACGACATCGCCAAGGGCCGCGGCGGCGACCATTCCGAACTCGGCGCAGTCGACGCGCGCGCGTTCTGCCAGGCCCACGGCTACGGCGAGACCGACACCGCGCTGGTGGAGTGGCTGGTGCTCAAGCACCTGCTGATGTCGACCACCGCGCAGAAGCAGGACATCTCCGATCCGGCGGTGATCCACCGCTTCGCGGTGGAGGTGGCCGACCGCGAACGCCTGGACTACCTGTACCTGCTGACCTGCGCCGACATCGCCGGCACCTCGCCGCAGCTGTGGAACGCGTGGAAGGACCGCCTGCTGGCCGACCTGCGCATCGCCACCCGCTACGCGCTGCGGCGCGGGCTGGAGCACCGCATCGGCGCCGCCGAGCGCATCGCCGAGACCCGCGACAAGGTGACGGGGCTGCTGGTGGCCGAAGGCGTGGACGGCATTCCCGGGCTGTTCGCGCGCATGCCCGACGCCAGCTTCCTGCGCGCGCGCGCCGACCAGGTGGTGTGGCAGGCGCTGTCGCTGCGCGACGTGCCCGCCGGCGGCACCGTGGTGCGGGTGCGCCGGGTGGCGGGCGCGGGCGAGGCGCTGGAGGTGTTCGTGCACGCGCCCGACCGCGACGGGCTGTTCGCCGCGATCGTGATCACCCTGGACCGGCTGGGCCTGGCGATCCAGCAGGCGCGCGCGCTCGACGGTCCGGGGCACACCATCTTCGACACCTTCGAGGTGCTCTCGGTGGACCAGCGCCATGCGCCCGACCTGGTGGCGATCGAACGCAAGCTGGCCACGGTGCTGGCAGGCTCGCTCGACGTGCGGCCGGCGCGGCGCGCGCAGCCGCGCCACCTGCGCCATTTCCGGGTGGCGCCGCAGGTGGATTTCGACACCGCCGCCGATGGCCGGCGCACGGTGATGAGCCTGGTGTGCACCGACCGGCCCGGCCTGCTCGCCGACATCGCGCTGGTCCTGCGCGAGCAGCGGGTGCGCGTGCACGACGCGCGCATCGCCACCTTCGGCGCGCGCGCCGAGGACGTCTTCCTGATCAGCGACCGGCAGGACCGGGCGCTGGACGAATCCCTGTGCGCCGCCCTGCGCGACGCGCTCCACCACGGCATCGACGGAGAACACACGGCATGACGGCAGCGGCAACGGACACGCAGCGTACGATCGAGGATGCGTGGGAGCGACGCACGGCGCTGTCGCCCGAGGAGATCGGGGACGTCGTCAGGCCGGCGGTGGAGCAGGCGATGGCCGGACTGGAGCGCGGCGAGCTGCGCGTGGCCGAACCCGGCGCGGATGGCTGGCGGGTCAACGAGTGGCTGAAGAAGGCGGTACTGCTGTACTTCCGGGTCAACGACATGGCGGTGGTCGACGCGCAGCCGGCGCCGTTCTGGGACAAGGTCGAGGCGCGCTTCGCCGGCTTCGACGCCGCGCGCTTCAAGGCCATGGGCGTGCGCGTGGTGCCGGGCGCGGTCGCGCGGCGCGGCACCTATTTCGGCCGCGACGTGGTCCTGATGCCGAGCTTCGTCAACATCGGCGCCTACGTCGGCGAGGGCACGATGGTCGATACCTGGGCGACCGTGGGCTCTTGCGCGCAGATTGGCAGGCACGTGCACCTGTCCGGCGGCGCCGGCATCGGCGGCGTGCTCGAGCCGCTGCAGGCAAGCCCGACGATCATCGAGGACCACTGCTTCATCGGCGCGCGCTCGGAAGTCGTCGAGGGCGTCGTGGTCGGGCACCACAGCGTGATCGGCATGGGCGTGTTCCTCGGCCAGTCCACCCGCATCTACAACCGCGCCACCGGCGAGGTCGGCTACGGCTACGTGCCCCCGGGCAGCGTGGTGGTGTCCGGCCAGCTGCCGGCGAAGGACGGCTCGCACTCGCTGTACTGCGCGGTGATCGTCAAGCAGGTGGACGAGAAGACGCGGGGCAAGACGAGCGTCAACGACCTGCTGCGCGGCCTGGCCGACTGATCCGTCTCCGAGGACGCCCCGCCCATGACCACGCTCTACGGCCTGAAGAACTGCGATACCTGCCGCAAGTCCACGAAGTGGCTGGACCGCTTCGGCATCGCGCACCGCTTCGTCGACTACCGGGACGAGAAGCCCACGCCCGAGATGCTGGTGGAGTGGGCGCGCCAGCTGGGCGGCTTCCCGGCGATGGTCAACAAGTCGTCGACCACCTGGCGGCAACTGCCCGACACCCGCAAGGCGGCGGCCAGCGACGCGGAATGGAAGCTGCTGCTGCGCGAGTATCCGCAGCTGGTCCGGCGCCCTGTGGTGGTGACCGACGACGGCGTGGTGACGCAGGGCTTCAGCGACAACGGGTTCAAGAAGCGGTTCGGCATCGCCTGACCGCCGTGGATGGCGATGCGCGGGGAACGACGCGCCGATCGCCGGGCAGGGCGCGTGCCCACCGGGTCTCCGAACCGTTCCGCAGCCTGGAGTGTGTGGCATGTCCGACGTCCTCGACCTCACCTGCGAGCTGATCTCGCGCCCGTCGGTCACGCCCGACGATGCCGGCTGCCAGGCGCTGGTCGCCGCGCGCCTGGCGCGCGCCGGCTTTGCGATCGAGTCGATGCGCTTCGGCGAGGTCGACAACCTCTGGGCCACGCACGGGCAGGGTGCACCGGTGCTGGTGCTGCTGGGCCATACCGATGTCGTGCCTCCCGGACCGCGCGAGGCCTGGACAACGGATCCGTTCGCGCCCGAGATCCGCGACGGCGTGCTGTACGGACGCGGCGCGGCCGACATGAAGAGCGGCGTGGCGGCGTTCGTCGTCGCGGCCGAACGGTTCGTCGCCGCGCACCCGGACCATGCCGGCACGCTCGCGCTGCTGCTGACGTCCGACGAGGAAGGCGATGCGATCGACGGCGTGCGCCGGGTCGCGCGCACGTTCGAAGCGCGCGGCACGCGCATCGACTGGTGCATCACCGGCGAGCCTTCGTCGACGCGGACGCTGGGCGACCTGCTGCGCGTCGGCCGCCGCGGCAGCCTGTCGGCCACGCTCACGGTCCGCGGCGTGCAGGGCCACGTCGCGTACCCGGACCAGGCGCGCAACCCGATCCACCTCGCGGCGCCGGCGCTGGCCGAACTGGTCGCGCGGCGCTGGGACGAGGGCTTCGAATCCTTCCCGCCCACCAGCCTGCAGGTCAGCAACATCGCCGCCGGTACCGGCGCCGGCAACGTGATTCCCGGCACGGCGACGGTGCAGTTCAACCTGCGCTACACGCCGCACTGGGACGCGCCGCGGCTGGAGGCCGAAGTCGCCGCGCTGCTGGATCGCCACGCGTTGGACTACGCGATCGCCTGGCACCGCAGCGGCGAGCCGTTCTACACCCCGGAAGGCCCGCTGCGCGCAGCGGCGCGCGAGGTGCTCGCCGCGTTCGCCGGCGCGCCGCCGGAGGAGAGCACCGGCGGCGGCACCTCGGACGCGCGCTTCATCGCGCCGCTCGGTGCGCAGTGCATCGAGATCGGCCCGGTCAACGCCAGCATCCACCAGGTCGACGAGCACGTGCGCGTGGAAGACCTGGAGGCGCTGCCCGAGCTTTTCCTCCAGCTGGTCGAACGCCTGCTCGCGCCGCCCGCCGCCGCGTGAGCCGGCGGTGTTGCGCGGCGCGCGCTATTCCGCCCCGGTGCGCTCGACCGGTCGCGCGCGGCGATCGTGCCGCATCGCGCTGACCACCAGTGTCAGACCCAGCACCGCCGCGACCAGGAACATCAGCATCGCCAGCGCCGGATACCCCATCAAGGTGGGCCCGACCTCCAGCCGCATCATCTGGGTCGACGACAGCAGCAGCGCCGCGATCACCACCGCGGAGGCGATGCGGTTGGCGATCTTCTGCAGGTTTTCCATCAGGCGCGAATCGTCCAGCCCGTCCAGCCGGATCTGCATCCGGTTGGCGGCCAGCAGCGACAGGGTGTCCGACAGCTTGCGCGGCGCCTCGCGCACCAGCTCCTGCAGCTCCATCGCCTCGGTCGCCAGGTTGGCCGGCGACAGCGCCTTGCGCAGGCGGTCGCGCATCAGCGACTGCAGGTGGGCCTCGATCTCGCGCCGCACGTCCACGTCCGGCGCCAGTGCATCGACCACCCGTTCCAGGTTGAGCAGGGTCTTGCCGAGCAGGCTGATCTCCGGCGGCGTGCGCAGGCCGCACTCGGTGGCGCGGCGCACCAGGTCCAGCATCATCCGGCCTTCGGACGAGCGCCGGGTGGCGCTGGCGTAGCGCGCCACGACCTGCGAGATCTCGCGCACGTAGGTGCTTTCGTCGAAGTCCTCCAGGCGCGTGCCCAGCGCCACCAGTTCGCGCGCCACGTCCTCGCCGCGGCCGTCGACGGCGGCGAACACCAGCTTGAGCAGGCGCTCGCGCTGGCGCGGCGGGATGGTGGCGACCATGCCCAGGTCGATCAGCGCGATGCGCCCGTCCGGGCACAGCAGCACGTTGCCCGGGTGCGGGTCGGCGTGGATGTCGCCGTGTACGAACACCTGGTCGAGGTAGGCGTGCAGCAGCTCGGCGGTCACCGGCCCGGTGTCCTGCTCGGTGCGGCGCAGCCCGCTGATGCGGGTGACGTTGATGCCGTCGATCCAGTCCATCACCAGCAGCCGCGGCGTGACGTAGTCCCACAGCGGGCGCGGCACGCGCAGGCGCGCGTAGCCGGCCAGGTGGCGGCCGAAACGGTCGAGGTTTTCGGCCTCGATGCGGTAGTCCAGCTCGTCCAGGATCGCCTTGCGGAACTCGGTGATCCAGTCGGCCAGGCGCAGGCGGCGTCCGGCGTCGGTGAAGGTGTCGGCGGTCCCGGCCAGGCGCGCCAGCACGTCGAGGTCGGTGCGCACCGCGCCGGCGACGTCCGGGCGCTGGATCTTCAGCGCCACCACGCGGCCGTCGTGCAGCGTCGCGCGGTGCACCTGCGCCAGCGAGGCCGCGGCCATCGGCTCGGGATCGATCTGGGCGAACACCTTGCTGGCGCGCACCCCGAGTTCCTTCTCCAGCAGGGCCTCGATGTCGTCGATCGAGGCCGGCGTGGCGTTGTCCTGGGTGCGCTCGAGCGCCACGATCCAGGCCGCCGGCACCAGGTCGGGGCGGGTCGACAGCGCCTGCCCCAGCTTGACGAACGCCGGCCCCATCGCCTCGAGGTCGGCGACGAAGCGCTCGGCCAGCGCATCGCTGCCGATGTCGGTCGCGTCGTCCTCGTGCACGTCGCCCAGGTCGAGCCCGGTCAGGATGCCGGCGCGGCGGTAGCGCGCGAGCATCGCGATCACCTGGGAGGTCCGGGACAGCCGCTGCATGGTCTCGCTCAAGATCGTGGTCCCCGTCGCGTCGCCGGCCCGCGGCCAGCCCGCCGGCGAGTATTCCGGCGCGGCGGTGACGGTTGTGTCTGCAACTGTTGCAAGTCGCCGCCCGGCCGGGGTACGTTCGCCGCATGGCCCTGCAGACCGCCCCCGCCGCGAACTCGAACCGCAATTGCAATGCGGCGAACAATCGCACCCGTGCGGCGGGCTGCAGCCAGGCGTAGAGTCCACCGGATCCACGTCTTCCATGCAGGCCCGCATCGCAAGGTGCGGGCCTTTTCGTATGCGCGCGGCGCGGCCGCCATCAGGGAGTAGCGTTCCATGTGTTCGATCTTCGGCATGTTCGGGCTGCAGCCCGACGACGACATCCCCGCGCTGCGGCGGCAGGCGCTGGAGCTGTCGCAGAAGCAACGCCACCGCGGCCCGGACTGGAGTGGCGTCTACGACGACGCCGGCGCGATCCTGGTGCACGAGCGGCTGGCGATCGTCGATCCGGCAGGCGGCTCGCAGCCGCTGCGCTCGGCCGAGGGCGACCTGGTGCTGGCGGTCAATGGCGAGATCTACAACCACCGCGAACTCAAGTCCGAGCTGGGCGAGGGCTACGCCTTCCAGACCGGTTCGGACTGCGAGGTGATCAACGCGCTGTACCGGCAGAGCGATCCCGACGGCGATGGCCCGGCGGCGTTCCTCGAACGGCTCAACGGGATCTTCGCCTTCGCCCTGTGGGACGCGGCGCGCGGGCGGGTGCTGGTCGCACGCGATCCGATCGGCGTGGTGCCGCTGTACTGGGGCCACGACCGCGCCGGCCGGCTGTGCGTGGCCTCGGAGATGAAGGCGCTGGCGCCGATCTGCGCCGACGTGGCCCAGTTCCCGCCCGGCCACTACTACGACTCCGCCACGCGCGCGCTGGTGCGCTACTACCGGCAGCCGTGGCGGGACTACGCGGCGGTGGAGGGGATGGAGGTGTCGCCGCGCGAACTGCGCGAGGCGTTCGAGGCCGCGGTGCACCGGCAGCTGATGAGCGACGTGCCGTACGGCGTGCTGCTTTCGGGCGGGCTGGATTCCTCGCTGGTCGCCGCCGTGGCCGCGCGTTATGCCCGCCGCCGGGTGGAGGACGACGACCGCAGCGAGGCCTGGTGGCCGCGGCTGCATTCGTTCGCGATCGGCCTGGAGGGATCGCCCGACCTCGCCGCGGCCGAGATCGCCGCCGAGGCCATCGGCACCGTCCACCACGGCTTCACCTACACCTTTCAGGAAGGCCTCGACGCGCTGCCGGAGGTGATCCGCCACATCGAGACCTACGACGTCACCACCATCCGCGCGTCCACGCCGATGTACCTGCTGGCGCGGCGGATCAAGGCGATGGGAGTGAAGATGGTGCTCTCTGGGGAGGGCAGCGACGAGGTGTTCGGCGGCTACCTCTACTTCCACAAGGCGCCCGATGCGCGTGAGTTCCACGAGGAGCTGATCCGCAAGCTCGACGCGCTCAACAACTACGACTGCCTGCGCGCGAACAAGTCGATGATGGCCTGGGGCGTGGAGCCGCGCGTGCCGTTTCTGGACCGCGAGTTCCTCGACGTGGCGATGCGCATGGACGCCGCGCACAAGATGGTGCGCAAGGGCGACCCCGGCCACCAGCGCATGGAGAAAGGCATCCTGCGCCACGCGTTCGAGGGTTATCTCCCCGAGTCGATCCTGTGGCGGCAGAAGGAACAGTTCAGCGACGGCGTGGGCTACGGCTGGATCGACGGCCTCAAGGCGCACGCCGAGGCACAGGTGAGCGACCGCGAACTGGCCGCCGCCGACCGCCGCTTTCCGGTCAACCCGCCGCAGACCAAGGAGGCGTACTACTACCGGATGCTGTTCGAGCAGTGCTATCCGGGCGCGGCCTGCGCGGAGACGGTCCCGGGCGGCAAGTCCATCGCCTGTTCCTCGCCCGCCGCGATCGCGTGGGATGCCAGCTTCGCGGCTATGGCCGACCCCTCGGGGCGCGCGGTCGCGGGCGTGCACGCGCAGGCGGTGGCGGCCGGCTGAGCGCGTGGGGCGGGAGTCGGACCGAGCCCGCGACGCCGGGGCCTGTGTCATGGGCGCCCCGGACAGGCATGCGACAATCCGGGCCTCCCCCGCCGAACGCGTCCGCGCGCCGACTTCCGATGCCCCTGAAGCCCAGCCTGCTGTTCTCCGTCCTGTGTGTCGCCAGCCTGTCCGCCTGTGCGCAGGCCCCGTCGTCCGACGCTGCGGAGGGGGAGAAGGGTGCGGCGCAGGCATCGGCCGCCGCGCCGGCGCCGATCGAGACCCGCCCGGGCACCCCGGAGGACCGCGCCCGCCAGGCGATCGAATCGATCAATCCGGCGATCCAGATCGACGCCATCGCCGCCGCGCCGCTGCCGGGCTTCCGCGAAGTGGTGGTGGGCGGGCAGACGGTGTACGTGAGCGACGACGGCAAGTACCTGCTGCAGGGCAGCCTGTTCGACGTCGAGGCCAAGCGCGACGTCAGCCAGGCCGGCGTGGCCGAGGTCCGCCGCAAGCTGATCGCCGACGTGCCCGAAGGCGACCGCATCGTGTTCGCGCCGACCAACCCGAAATACACCGTGTCGGTATTCACCGACGTCGAATGCGGCTACTGCCGCAAGCTGCACCAGGACATCGCCGAGTACAACAAGCGCGGCATCGCGGTCGAATACCTGGCCTTCCCGCGCATGGGCCTGAACACCCCCGACTACGACCTGATGGTCTCGGTGTGGTGCGCGCCCGACCGGCGCAAGGCGCTCACCGATGCCAAGGAGGGCAACCGCGTGCCGCCGCGTACCTGCGACAACCCGGTCGCCCGGCAGTACGCGCTCGGCCAGCGCGTGGGCCTGACCGGCACCCCGATGATCATCACCGAGAGCGGCGTGCAGATGCCCGGTTACATGCCGCCCGATGCGCTGCTGGCGGCCCTGCAGCAGGTCGAGGCCGCGGACGGCGGCTGAGCCCGGTTCCCCGCCTGGCCGGGCCGCGCCGGGCGACCCGCGGCAAACCCCCTTACAATTGGCGGCCCGCTCCCAGCCTCTTCCGGACATGATCGTCCTCGAGGGCCTTCCGGCCCTGTCGCCGTTCCGACGCGAACGGCTTGAGCTCCGCCTGCAATCGGTTGCGCCCGAAGTCCGGATCGCCGGCGCCTGGCACGTGTACTGGATCGAGCCCGAGCCCGGTGCCGCGCCGGACCTGGCCGCGCTGCGGCGCATGCTCGAGGCCGGAGACGGCCGCGAGCCGCTGGCCGGAGGCGCGGTCTCGCGCTTCGTCTCGCCGCGGCTGGGCACGATTTCGCCGTGGGCGAGCAAGGCCACCGACATCGTCCGCGGCGCCGGGCAGCCGGTGCGCCGCGTCGAGCGCGGCACCCGCATCGACCTGGTCGGCTGGCCCGGCGATGCGGCGACCGTGGCGGCCCTGGGGCGCCAGCTGCACGATCCGATGACCCAGTCCCTGCTCGCCGCCAGCGACGATGCGGCGGGCCTGTTCGCGATCCCCGCGCGCGGCGCGGTGGAGCGCATCCCGCTGCCGGCGCTGGAAGCGGCCAATGCGCGCCTGGGCCTGGCCCTGGCCGCGGACGAGATCGAGTACCTGCGCGAGCGCTACGGCGAACTCGGCCGCGATCCGTCCGACGTCGAGCTGATGATGTTCGCGCAGGCCAACTCCGAGCACTGCCGGCACAAGATCTTCAACGCCTCGTGGACCGTGGACGGCGAGGACCAGCCGCTGTCGCTGTTCCGCATGATCCGCAACACGCACGCGAAGACCCCGCAGCACACGCTGTCGGCCTACAGCGACAACGCCGCGGTGGTGGAGGGCTATCCGGCCGCCCGGTTCCGGCCCGATCCGGCGAGCGGTGAGTACCGCGCGGAGGCCGTGGCCGACAGCGCGTTCTGCATCAAGGTCGAGACCCACAACCATCCCACCGCGATCTCGCCCTTTCCCGGTGCCAGTACCGGCGCCGGCGGCGAGATCCGCGACGAGGGGGCCACCGGCCGCGGTGGCAAGCCCA
Organism: Luteimonas rhizosphaericola; assembly: GCF_029888045.1. Classification (GTDB taxonomy): domain Bacteria; phylum Pseudomonadota; class Gammaproteobacteria; order Xanthomonadales; family Xanthomonadaceae; genus Luteimonas; species Luteimonas rhizosphaericola. Next base: position 839,145 of record NZ_JARXRN010000028.1, read on the forward strand.
AGGCCGGCCTGACCGGCTTCAGTGTCTCTCACCTGCGCATTCCCACGCTGCCGCAGCCATGGGAGGCGCCGCGCGCGCTGAACCCGCGCATGGCGCCGGCGCTGGAGATCATGCTCGACGGTCCGCTCGGCGGCGCCGCGTTCAACAACGAGTTCGGGCGCCCGAACCTGCTCGGCTATTTCCGCAGCTTCGAGCTGCAGCACGACGGCGAGCCGGTGCGCGCCTACGACAAGCCGATCATGCTGGCCGGCGGGCTCGGCGCGATGGACCCGTCGATGGTCGAGAAGCGCACGCTGCGTCCGGGCGATGCGGTAGTGGTGCTCGGCGGCCCGGCGATGCTGATCGGCCTGGGCGGCGGCGCGGCGAGTTCGGTGGCCTCTGGCGAGAGCGCCGAGGACCTCGACTTCGCCTCGGTGCAGCGCGAGAACCCGGAGATGGAGCGCCGCTGCCAGGAAGTGATCGACCAGTGCGTGGCGATGGCCGAGCGCAACCCGATCGTCTCGATCCACGACGTCGGCGCGGGCGGCCTGTCGAACGCGATCCCCGAGCTGCTGCACGACTCGGGCGTGGGCGGCGTGATCGACCTCGACCGCGTGCCCAGCGACGATCCGTCGCTGTCGCCGATGCAGCTGTGGTGCAACGAATCGCAGGAGCGCTACGTGCTCGGCGTGCCGCAGGACCGGCTGGCCGAGTTCGCCGCGCTGTGCGAACGCGAGCGCTGCCCGTTCGCGGCGGTGGGCGTGGCGACGGCCGAGCAGCACCTGACCGTCGGCTACGGCGCCGGCGCCGGCGTCCTGCCTCATGTCCCGCGTTCGGTCGAAGGTGTCCGAGGGGCGGAGGGGGGCGAGCCGGCTGAACCCGCCGCGGAAGCCCGCCCGGCCGCGCCGGACGAGTCCACGCCCCCGGCCATCGACCTGCCGATGGACGTGCTGTTCGGCAAGGCGCCGAAGATGCATCGCGATGCCGCGCGGCCGGCCCCGGTGCGCTGGCGCATGCTCAACACCCAGCTGGTCGACCTGCGCGAGGCCGGCCTGCGCGTGCTGGCGCATCCGACCGTCGCGGCCAAGCAGTTCCTGGTGACCATCGGCGACCGCGCCGTCGGCGGGCTGACCGCGCGCGACCAGCTGGTCGGCCCGTGGCAGCTGCCGGTGGCCGACTGCGCGCTGACCCTGGCAGGCTTCGAAGGCACGGCCGGCGAGGCGATGGCGATCGGCGAGCGCACGCCGCTGGCGCTGATCGATGCCGCCGCCGCAGCGCGCATGGCCGTGGGCGAGGCGATCACCAACCTGTGCGCGGCGCCGGTCGAGGCGCTGGAGCGGGTCAAGCTGTCGGCCAACTGGATGGCCGCCGCCGGGCACCCGGGCGAGGATGCGAAGCTGTTCGACGCCGTGCACGCGGTGGGCATGGAGCTGTGCCCGGCGCTGGGCCTGAGCATTCCGGTGGGCAAGGATTCGCTGTCGATGCAGGTGCAGTGGACCGCGGCCGCCGACGCCGGTGCGTCCGCGCCTGCGGAGCCGACGACCGCGCACAAATCCGTTTCCCCGGTGTCGCTGATCGTCACCGCGTTCGCGCCGGTGGCCGACGTGGAGGCGCAGCTGACGCCGCTGCTCGATCGCGAGCTCGACAGCGAGCTGTGGCTGATCGGCCTGGGTGCTGGCAAGCAGCGGCTGGGCGGATCGATCCTGGCGCAGTGCTTCGACGCCTTCGGCGGCGCCTGCCCCGACCTGGACGAACCCGAGCGCCTGCGCGCGTTCTTCGAACTGGTCCGCGACGCGCGCGAGGCGGGACTGCTGCGCGCCTACCACGACCGCTCCGATGGCGGCACGTTCGCCACCCTGTGCGAGATGGCGTTCTGCTCGCGTCGCGGCCTGGACATCGACCTCGACGGCTGGGGCGAGGATCGCGCCGAGGACGTGCTGCGCACGCTGTTTTCCGAGGAGCTGGGCGCGGTGGTGCAGATCGCCTCCGACGACCGCGCCGAATTCGCCGACCTGGTCGCGCGCCATGGCCTGATCGAGTGCGCGCAGCGCATCGCGCGCCCGACCGGTTCCGGCCGCATCCGCGTGCTGCACGGCGAGCAGGCGCTGGCCGAGTGGTCGTGGCAGGAACTGTTCGACGCCTGGTGGTCGGTGAGCCACGCGATGCAGCGGCTGCGCGACAATCCCGACTGCGCCGACGAGGAGCGCGCGTCCGCGCGCGCGTTCGATGCGCCGGGCCTGGTGCCGATGCTCGGCTTCGATCCGGCCGAGGACATCGCCGCGCCGTACATCGGTACCGGCGCGCGGCCGCGGGTGGCGATCCTGCGCGAGCAGGGCGTCAACAGCCAGGTCGAGATGGCGGCCGGATTCGACCGCGCCGGCTTCGCGGCGGTGGACGTGCACATGAGCGACCTGGCGGCCGGGCGCATCGCGCTCGACGGCTTCGACGGCCTGGTCGCCTGCGGCGGGTTCAGCTATGGCGACGTGCTCGGCGCCGGACGCGGCTGGGCGACGTCGATCCTCGAACACGCGCCGCTGCGCGAGCAGTTCGCGGCGTTCTTCGCGCGCGGCGCGACGTTCTCGCTGGGCGTGTGCAACGGCTGCCAGATGATGGCGCAGCTGCGCGACATCATCCCCGGCGCGATGCACTGGCCGCGGTTCCTGCGCAACCGCAGCGAGCAGTTCGAAGGCCGGCTGGGCCTGCTCGAGGTGCTCGAATCGCCGTCGCTGTTCCTGGACGGCATGGCGGGATCGCGGATCCCGGTGGTGGTCGCGCACGGCGAGGGGCGCGCCACGTTCGATGCCGCGTCGGATGCGGCGTCTGCCCGCGTTGCCCTGCGCTACGTCGAAGGCGACGGCGCGCCGGCCACGCGCTATCCCGCCAACCCGAACGGGTCGGCGGAGGCGGTCGCGGGCGTCACCAGCGACGACGGCCGCGCCACCATCCTGATGCCGCATCCCGAGCGCACCCTGCGCCGCGCGAACTTCAGCTGGGCGCCGGCCGACTGGCCCGACGCCTCGCCTTGGATGCGGCTGTTCCGCAACGCCCGGAGGCATCTGGGGTGAACATGTGCGGGCGCGCAAGGCGCCCGCACGATCCCGGGGCTCCGGCGGTCCCGGCCGTGGCGCCATCCGCGCCGGGTGCGCACGCGCCGCGCGCGTCGCGAACCACGTTAACAAGCTGATGCAATGAATCCGCGCGCCCCGCCGCCGCGGAGATTCGTGTTGCGCCGCAGCGCGCCTGCCCATCGTTCAGCCGCACCGTTCGCGGTGCTTTCGTCCGTGGATCGTCCGTACCCCGCTCACGCCGGCGTCGAGACTACGTGAACGCATGGGCGGCTCCCCGGGTCAAGCGGTTTCGCCTGGAACATGTGAACGGATCGGCATCGGGTAGCCCAAGTCGTTGATTCCAGTGTCAATTCCTGTTCACTTTTGTCAACTAGTGACATTTTTGTCTGGAACGGCTTGACGAAAATTGTCAATCGCGGTGAGTATCCGTCACAGTCGCAAGTATTCGAGGAGCGTTCAGGAACAGCGCTGCCGCACCGCACATGGATGGCCATCCGCCCCGTCCGTCGCACGCGACACGCTTCCCCCGACGCCTCCCAGACGACCGATCTCCGCCGGGCGCTCCGCGCGTCCGTGCGTCGCTTTTACGGCGAATTCCGCAACCACGTCACGAGGGGCCATCGATGAACCGCATCTACACCAGGGTCTGGAACCAGTCCACCGGCGAAGTCGCCGTCGCATCCGAGCTGGCCAAGGCCAAGGGCAAGGGCAAGGGCGTCCGCCTGCTGCAGGCGGTCGTGGTGAGCGGTGCGATCGTGGCGGCGGGCGCCGTTGGCGCTCAGGGTCCCGGCAAGCCGGTGTCGAAGGGCCATCACCACGCAGCCAAGCCCCACGACCACGCCAAGGGGCCGCCGGCCAAGCTCGCCGATGCCTGTGGCAATGCGGTCGCCTCCGGCACCGCCGCCGTCGCCTGCGGCAATGGCGCGACCGCGAGTGGCGCGGGTTCGACGGCCGTCGGCAACGCCGCGCGCGCCACGGCCGCCAATGCCACGGCGCTGGGCAACAATGCCCGCGCCCTGCAGGCGAACACCACCGCAGTCGGCTCCAACGCGTGGGCCAACGGCACCGCGTCGACCGCGGTAGGCGGTTCGGCCCAGGCGATGGGGTCGCGCAGCACCGCCGTCGGCCAGGGCGCGCAGGCGCATTCGGAAGGCGCGGTGGCGATGGGCTTCAACGCCTACGTCGCGCCCGCCGCCGCCGGCAGCGTGGCGCTGGGCTACGGGGCCCGCGCCACCGAAGCCGGAGTGTTCTCGGTCGGCAATGGCGGCGGGGCCGGCTCGGTCGGCCCGGCCACGCGCCGGATCACCAACGTCAGCGACGGCGTCGCGGCCAGCGACGCGGCCACGGTCGGCCAGGTGGACGCGGTGGCCGGCGAGATCGGCGACGTCGCTGATGCGGTCGACGCGGTGGCGGAAGTTGCCGAACACACCGACCGCTACTTCAAGGCCGACGGTGCGGACGACGGCAGCGACGATGCCAGCATCGATGGCGAAGGCGCGGTCGCGGCCGGCGCGGGCGCGGTCGCCGATGGCGACGGCGCCGCAGCTTATGGCGCCGGCGCGCAGGCCACCAATGCCTACGCGACCGCGGTCGGCACCGACGCGTCCGCGTCCGGCCTCCAGTCCACCGCGGCCGGCTTCAACAGCAGTGCGTCGGGCGACGGCTCGGCCGCGTACGGCGGCTACAGCGTGGCCAGCGGCTTCGGCGCGAGCGCGCTGGGCTATGGCGCCGAGGCGACCTTCGCCGGCGCCACCGCGATCGGCTTCGGCGCCGTCGCGAGCAACTTCGATTCCCTCGCCGTCGGCGAATACGCGATCGCCAGCGGCGACAACGCCGTGGCCGTGGGTGGCGCGTTCTTCGGCCTGATCCCCACCGAAGCCTCCGGTGACTACGCCACCGCGGTCGGTGGCGGCGCCAGCGCCAGCGGCTTCAACAGCACCGCGCTGGGCAACTTCAGCGCGGCCGAAGGCGATGCCAGCCTCGCGCTCGGGTCCGACAGCACCGCTACCGGCGAGGGCAGCGTCGCCCTGGGCCAGGGCTCCGTGGCCGACCGCGACAACACAGTGTCGGTGGGTGCGGAGGGCGAGGAGCGCCAGATCACGAACGTGGCGGCGGGCACGGAAGGCACCGATGCGGTGAACGTGGACCAGCTGGAGGAGGCCACGGCGAGCAACCGCTACTTCCAGGCCACGGGCAACGATGCCGATCCGAGCGACGACGTCGGCGCGTATGCCGAGGGCGCGTACGCCACGGCGTCGGGCGAAGCGGCCAATGCCTACGGCGACGGCGCCTCGGCCTACGGCAGCGGTGCGTATGCCGAAGGCCAGAACGCGACGGCCTCGGGCTACAACGCGACCGCGGTGGCTGACGGCGCCACGGCGGTGGGCGGCAGCCTGTACTACGAGGACCCGGACACGGGCGAGGTGCTGCTGGACCAGACCACGACCGCGTCGGAAGTGGGCGCGAGCGCGTTCGGCGCCGGAGCGCAGGCCAACGGCGCGTTCAGCACCGCCAGCGGCGCGGCGGCTTCCGCCGACGGGCTGCAAGCCTCGGCGTACGGCTACAGCGCCACCGCGAGTTCTGACGCATCCAGCGCGCTTGGCGCCTTCAGCGAAGCCACCGGCGGCTTCGCCACGGCAGTGGGCTACGGCAGCGTGGCCAGCGGCGACTACGGCCTGGCGGTCGGCGGCATCGCCGACTACGGCGACCTGCTGATCGGGTTCCCGGGCCTGATCCTGCAGACCACCGAGGCGAGCGGCGTGGCCGCGACCGCGATCGGCAACGGCGCGTGGGCGACCGACATCGGCGCGACCGCCGTGGGCACCCTGGCCGAGGCCACGGGCGTGCAGACGACCTCGCTGGGCACCCTGGCGTATGCGACCGCCGACGGCGCGACCGCGCTGGGCAGCGGTTCGTCGAGCAGCGGCGTGGACTCCACCGCGGTGGGCTTCCTGGCCGGCGCGAGCGGCGAGAACAGCGTGGCCCTGGGTGCGAACTCGGAAGCCGACCGCGACAACACCGTATCGGTGGGCGCGGCCGGATCCGAGCGCCAGATCACCAACGTCGCCGCAGGCACCGAAGCCACCGACGCGGTGAACGTGGAGCAGCTCGAAGCGGTGACCGGCGACACGCGCTACTTCGCCGCCAGCGGTGGCGAGGGCAGTGACAACGCCGCATACGTGGAAGGCGAGTACGCGACCGCGTCGGGCGAGTCGGCCACGGCGACCGGGCAGGGCGCCTCGGCCTACGGCAGCGGCGCGTTCGCGCTGGCCGACACCGCGACCGCGGTGGGCTTCAACGCGGTGGCCGACCAGGCCAGCGCGCTGGCGGTGGGCGCCTCGTCCTCGGCGTTGGGCGAGTACGCCGTGGCCGTGGGCAGCGAGAGCGTGGCCGAGGGCTTCGCCGCGACCGCGACCGGTGCGGGGGCGATGGCCAGCGGCGAAGGCGCGACGGCGGCGGGTGCACTGTCGACGGCAAGCGGCGTGGAGTCGACCGCGGTGGGCGCGTTCGCCGAAGCCACGGGCGAACTGGCCACGGCGGCCGGCGCCGAGAGCGTGGCCTCGGGCAGCGAGTCCTCGGCGTTCGGCGCCCTGGCCTCGGCCTCGGACGACTACGCCACGGCCGTGGGCGGCCGCGCGGAGGCGTCGGGGTTCAACAGCACCTCGGTGGGCAGCTGGAGCGCGGCGTCGGGCTACAACGCCACGGCGCTGGGCGCCGATGCGGTGGCGGCCGGCGACGACAGCGTGGCGGTGGGCCAGTCGGCGCAGGCGACCGGCGCGGAGAGCGTGGCGGTGGGCGGCAGCTCGTTCCTGGGACTGTTCCCGACCGAGGCCTCGGGCGACTACTCGACGGCGGTGGGCGCGGGCGCCTGGGCGACCGGCACCAACGCCACCGCGCTGGGCAACTTCGCCACGGCAGAAGGCGAGGACAGCACCGCGCTGGGCGCGGGCAGCTACGCCAGCGCCAGCAATGCGGTGGCGCTGGGCGCGGGGTCGGAAGCCGACCGCGACAACAGCGTGTCGGTGGGCGCGGCAGGTGAAGAGCGCCAGATCACGAACGTGGCGGCGGCCACGGAAGCGACCGACGCGGTGAACCTGGGCCAGCTGGAAGAGGCCACGGCGAGCAACCGCTACTTCCAGGCGACCGGCAACGATGCCGATCCGAGCGACGACGTCGGCGCGTATGCCGAGGGCGCGTACGCCACGGCCTCGGGTGAAGCGGCGAACGCCTACGGCGACGGCGCCTCGGCCTACGGCAGCGGTGCGTATGCCGAAGGCCAGAACGCGACGGCGTCGGGCTACAACGCGACCGCGGTGGCCGACGGCGCCACGGCGGTGGGCGGCAGCCTGTACTACGAGGACCCGACCACGGGCGAGGTGCTGCTGGACCAGACCACGACCGCGTCGGAAGTGGGCGCGAGCGCGTTCGGCGCCGGCGCGCAGGCCAACGGTGCGTTCAG
>NZ_JARXRN010000029.1:0-91138 GCF_029888045.1 Luteimonas rhizosphaericola
GCTACGCGCCGGTATGCCGCACCCGGCGGATGGAGGGCCGAGTCCGGGGCGGTGCGATGCAGGTCCGTAGCCCGGATAAGCGAAGCGCATCCGGGACGCAACGCACGTGTCACCGCGCCGACGGTGGAATCGGGTTCCCGGATGCGGCCTTCGGCCTTGTCCTGGCGACGCGTCCCTACGCCGAGCCCGGCGCGCGGGGCCGAGCGGGAGAGCGACGTGATGCGCATGCCCTGCGCAGGGCGGCGGATGCGGCGTCGTGGTCGCCGCGGGACTTGATTTCGCGCGCGGTGGCCCCAGACTGCGCGCTCGAAACAGACTTCCCGTCGCATCCCATGCCCATCTATGCCTTCCGTTGCGAGCAGTGCGGCCACGCCTTCGACCGCCTGCAGAAGCTGTCCGACCCCGATCCCGAACAGTGCCCGGCCTGCGGCGCCAGCGCCGTGCGCCGCGCGCTGACCGCGCCCGCGTTCCGGCTGGCCGGTGGCGGCTGGTACGAGACCGACTTCAAGAAGGACGGGGACCGCAAGCGCAACCTGGCCGAAGGTGGCGAGGGTGCCGCCAAGCCCGACGCCGACGCGAAGAAGCCCGACGCCGCCAAACCGGCAGGCGAGAAGCCGGCCGCCACCCCCGCCCCGGCGCCAGCGAAGGCCGCCGACGCCTGATCCGCAGGCTGCCGTGCCGTCCACGGTGTCGGCGAGCACTCGTGATGTGAGGTCGCGATGGCGCCAGCTGGGCGGCTGGTCACGGCCTGTCAGGCCGCCTGTTTCGCCCGCAAGGTCAGCCGACGGTCCGTCGACGTTCGCGCCTGAGAACGGCGTCGCACGCGCAGATCGGGATCACTGACGACATCCAGCCGCTCCAGCCACGTGGTCGCTGCAGCCTGTGGCGAATGTCCGGCGGCCGGGCGGTCGCTGCGGACGGTTGCCGGGATCGCGACCGGCCCGACCAGGCCGGCACCTTGCGCCTGTCGCCGCACCTGCATTTCGGCGAGATCGCGCCGTGGCGCGTCGTGGCCGCGCTGAAGGGGGCGCACGGCGATGGACAAGTGCAGGCTGCGAATTCACAAGCCGCAGAAACCTCCGTGCCGCGTCGGCGACCGCGCCGCCACGATGCCTCAGCCGCGCGAGCCGGCCCCGGTGCGCACCATCGCCATGCTGTCGACTTCCATGAATTCGGCCCAGTCGAGCCAGGCGCGGATCTCGAGGTCCTCAATGCGCTCGTCCACGCCGACCCGCAGCCGGATCGGGCGGTCCGGGTCGCGGCCTTCGGGATCGATCCATTCGCGCAGCACGACCCGTCCGTCGGAGGCGATCGCTTCCAGCCAGAACGCGTGGCTCGGCCACTCCCGCGGATGCAGGCGCAGCTGGTACTCGCCCGCCACCACCGCCGACTCGGCGCCGAGCCAGACCGCGCGCCGGGGCCGCGGACGCGGGCCGGCCGAGGCGTCGAGCGGCGCGTCGACGCGCACGCCGCGCTCGAGGTCGGCGCCCGCGAACAGTTTCATGTTGTTGCCGGCATCCACCAGCAGCGCGCACCACTCGCCGCGCAGCGCGCCGCCGTCGAAGGCGGTGCAGCGGTCGACGTAGGCGCGCACGTTGGCGGGGTCGTCGATGCCGAACTGGCGCGGCGCGTCCTCCATGGTGATCGCGCCCAGACCCCAGTCGGTGTCGTACTCGATCATCACCGGCGGCTTGACGTGCTGCAGCCCGAGCCGCAGCTGGCCGTCCTCGACCCGCAGGGTGCGCACGTCGCCGCCGGTCCACAGGCTGCGGGCATAGGCCAGGTAGGGCGCGAAATCGCCGTCGTCCGTCAGCGCGGCGCGGGTGGCGCCATCGTGCGCCGGCGCCAGCAGCGAACGGCCGAAACCGACCGCGCCCTGCGCCGGATCGAGCAGCGACAGCAGGGTCGCGCCGCTGTCGAGCACGGAGCCCGGCACGGTCATCTGCCGGGGCTTCACGCCCGGCGCCAGGAACACCAGCAGGTTCTCGCGCGGCATGTCCTTCAGCACGTGGCTGAGGTGGTTGGGCATCGCCAGGTGGTCGGAGGCCAGCACGATCAGGGTGTCGGCCGCGTACGGGCTGGTGCGAATCCGTTCGACCAGCCGCGACACGAGGCGATCGCTGCACTTGAGCGCATTGAGCAGGCCGATCTCGCCGTGCGCGCTGCGGTAGCGCACGTCGCGGCACGCGACCGGCAGGTGGCCGGCCGGGTGGTGGGTGTCCATCGTCAGTGCGCTGAGCATGAACGGTGCGCCGGCAGCCGACAGCGACATGAAGGTCTCGAACGCGTCGTCGAGCAGCACGTCGTCGTGCACGCCCCAGTTGGAGAAGTGCTCGGGCGCGATGCCGGCCGCGCGGTAGTGCGCCTGGTCGCGCACCTCGTCGAAGCCATGGCGCTGGAGGAAGCTGCCCTTGGCCGCGAACGCGGCGTCGGCGCCGCCCAGGAACACGTTGCGGTAGCCCTGGGCCTTGAGATAGTCGGGCAGGCAGTGCGCGCCGGGCAGGAACTCGCGCATGCGGCCGAGGCTGTTCTCGTCGCCGCGGGCGGTGGTCAGCGGCACCCCGCACAGCGAGCCGACGATGCCGGCGATGGTCCAGCCGGTCCCCTCGGGAGAGGCGATGCCGCGGAAGTCCAGTCCCTGGCGCACCAGCGTCGACAGGTTCGGCATCAGGTCGGGGAACACGTCCTGGTCGAGGTAGGTGCGCTCCAGGCTCTCGCCGTAGATCCAGACGATGTTCTTCGGCTGCGCGATCGGGCCCGCGGGCACGACGTATTCCGCGGCCACCGGGCCCGCATCGACGGGGGCCAGCTGCCGCTGCAGGCGGCGCGCGTCCGCATAGAGCGGGCTGGCCAGCACCGCGGCCACGAAGACCACCGCGAACCCGGCCGCGACCGCACCGTCCGGGTGCCGTCCGCGCAGTCGGCGCAGGCGGCCGCGCAGCGGGCCGACCAGCAGCAGCGGCGAGAGCGACAGCAGGAGCAGGCCGCCGAACATCCACAGCTCGGCGCCGAATTCGGCCACCCCTGCGCCCTGCATGCCGGCCTGCAGGTGGTACAGGGTGGCCGCATCGATGCCGTTGCCGCTCAGGCGGTCCACCAGCCACCACGCGCTCAGGCCCGCGAGCAGCAGCGAGACCAGTGCCGCCTTGGTCCACGCCAGCCGTTCCCCGGCCACCAGCAGGTAGCCGAGCAACAGCAGCAGCGACAGCAGGACGATCGACATGCGGCGCGGTTCTCGCTCTCGGAAACGGGGCCGGACCACGGCCCGGGAACGGCGACCGTATTGACACCGTGCTGTCATATTGCTGAACCGGGTGTCGACAGCGGCGGTGCGCGTCGGGGACGCGAGGGGTCCGGATCGCCCTGCCTGCAGGGGCCGTGGCGGGCAGAAGCGGCTAGAATCGCGGGTTTGCCGGCCATGCACCGGCCTGTCATCTTCCGGAGTCGTCGTTCCATGCGTACCCATTTCTGCGGCCTGATCGACGAGTCGCTGATCGGCCAGCCCGTGACCCTGTGCGGCTGGGCCGACGTCGCCCGCAACCTCGGCGGCGTGTGCTTCATCGACCTGCGCGACCACGAAGGCATCGTGCAGGTGGTCGCCGAGCCGTCGCAGGCCGAGGGCAATGCCGCGGTGGTGGCCGCGGCCGAACAGGTGGGCTACGAGGACTGCCTGCGCATCACCGGCACCGTGCGCCGCCGCCAGTCGGTGAACGCGAAGATCCGCACCGGGCAGGTGGAAGTGGTGGCCGAGCGCATCGAGGTGCTGAACAAGGCCGAGCCGCTGCCGTTCCACCATCACGAGAACCCGGGCGAGGAGACGCGGCTGACCTACCGCTACCTCGACCTGCGCCATCCCGAGATGCAGCGGCGCATGCGCACGCGCACCAAGCTGGTGAGCGCGCTGCGCCACTGGCTCGACGCGCGCGGCTTCCAGGACATCGAGACCCCGATCCTGACCAAGGCCACGCCGGAAGGCGCGCGTGACTTCCTGGTGCCGGCGCGCATGCATCCGGGCGAGTTCTACGCGCTGCCGCAGTCGCCCCAGCTGTTCAAGCAGATCCTGATGATGGCGGGCTTCGACCGCTACTACCAGATCGCACGCTGCTTCCGCGACGAGGCCCTGCGCGCCGACCGCCAGCTGGAATTCACCCAGCTCGACATGGAGTTCGCGTGGGTGTCCGAGCGCGACGTGCAGGACACGGTCGAGGCGATGGTCCGCGACGTGTTCCGCGAGGTGGCCGGGGTCGAACTCGCCCCCGAATTCCCGCGCATGACCTACGTCGAGGCGATGCGCCGCTACGGATCGGACAAGCCGGACCTGCGCATCGCGCTGGAGCTGGTCGACGTCGCCGAACTGGTGAAGGACAGCGGCTTCGCCGTGTTCACCGGCCCGGCCAGCGAGGCCGGCGGCCGGGTCTGCGCGCTGCGCATCCCGGGTGGCGCCTCGCTCTCGCGCAAGCAGATCGACGAATACGCCGCGCACGCCGGCAAGTACGGCGCGAAGGGCCTGGCGTACATCAAGATCGCCGGGAACGGCGAAGTGTCGTCGCCGATCCAGAAGTTCTTCGACGAGGCCGCCTTCGCCGCGCTGGTGGCGCACGTCGGCGCCGGCAACGGCGACCTCGTGTTCTTCGGCGCCGGCAAGTACTCGACCGTCAGCGATTTCATGGGCGCGGTGCGCCTGAAGGCCGGCAGGGACTTCGGCTTGGTCAACGATGGCTGGGCGCCGCTGTGGGTCACCGACTTCCCGATGTTCGAATGGGACGAGGAGGCGCAGCGCTACGTGGCCCTGCATCATCCTTTCACCGCGCCGGCGGTGGACGACGAGGCCGACCTGCGCGCGAACGCGGCCACGGCCGTGTCGCGCGGCTACGACATGGTGCTCAACGGCAACGAGATCGGCGGCGGCTCGATCCGCATCCATCGATCAAGGATGCAGTCGGCCGTGTTCGAGCTGCTGGGCATCGGCAAGGAGGAGGCGGAGCTCAAGTTCGGCTTCCTGCTCGATGCGCTCAAGTACGGCGCGCCGCCGCATGGCGGCATCGCCTTCGGCATCGACCGCATCGCCGCGCTGATGGCCGGCACCGACTCGATCCGCGACGTGATCGCCTTCCCCAAGACCACCAGCGCACAGTGCCTGATGACCGGTGCGCCGTCGCCGGTGCCGGATGCGCAACTGGCCGAGGTGCACATCCAGGTGCGTGCGCGGACCTCATCTGCTGCGCAGTGAGTCCCCCCACGATTCCGCAGAGCGGAATCGCGGGCCCCGGCGCATTCCCCCAGATCCCCTGCGGCTGTCGCCGCGCCCCCCTTGACTCAAAGGGGGGCTCTACGCCTGAGTGTTCCCGTATGACCGGACGAACCGCTGACACTGGCTCTGAAGGCGGACCGACGCTCCGCCGCGCCACTGTGGCGGACGCCGAAATCCTGTCGGCGCTGGCCACGCGCACCTTCAGCGAGACCTTCGGGCACCTGTATCCGCCCGCGGACCTGGCGGCGTTCCTGGCCGAGGCCTACGCCGTCGGGCGGCAACGCACGATCCTGGCCCATGCCGACTATGCGGTCTGGCTGGCCGAACAGGACGGGCAGGCCATCGGCCACGTCGCCGCCGGGCCCTGCGGCCTGCCGCATCCCGAGGTCGCGACGGGCGATGGCGAGATCAAGCGCCTGTACGTGCTGCGCGGCCACCAGTCGGGCGGCCTGGGCGGCCGGCTGATGGACGCCGCGATGGGCTGGCTGCTGCAGCGCGGCCCGCGCACGCTGTGGGTCGGCGTATGGTCGGAGAACACGGGTGCGCAGCGCTTCTACGGGCGCTACGGCTTCGACCTGGTGGGCGAGTACATCTTCCCGGTCGGCGCCACGCGCGACCTCGAGTTCATCCTGCGCCGCCCGGCGTCCGGCTAGCCGGCGCGCGCACGGCGAAGCGCGAAAGCGCCGCCCGCCGGGCGCGAAGGCCGGAACGATGGCCCGGCGCGGGACGGACTTGCACCGCGCGGCAGCGGGCGGCCCAATGGCGACATGTCCCCGCGCCCCGACGCCACCTCGACCGCCTCTGCGGCTGCAAGCGACCCGTCCCATGCGCGCGCCGCAGATGTCGCATGCGCGCCGCGCCCGGTGCTGCTGATCCACGGCATCTGGAACGCGGGCCTGTGGCTGTCGCCGCTGGCGGCGAAGCTGCGCGCGGCGGGATTCAGCCCGCGCATCTGGGCCTACGACAGCATCCGCGGCGGCGCGGCCGCGGCGGCGCAGGCGCTGGTCGAACGGCTGCGTGGCGGGCCGGAGACCGACATCGTCGGCCACAGCCTGGGTGGCCTGGTGGCGCTGGAAGCGCTGCGGATCGCGCCGGACCTGCCGGTGCGTCGGGTCGTCTGCCTGGGATCGCCCCTGTGCGGCAGCGGCACCGCGCGGGTGCTGCAGGCGCGGCGCTGGTCCTCGCCGATCCTCGGGCGCAGCGCGGACCTGCTCTCGCGCGGCTTCGAGCGCTGGGAGGGCCCGGCCGAGGTGGGCGTGGTGGCCGGCTGCGTGCCGCGCGGGCTGGGGCGGGTGCTGGCGGCGGTCGACCGCGACTCCGACGGCACCGTCGCGATCGCCGAAACCCGCCTGCCGGGCGTGTGCGACCACTGCCTGGTCCGCTGCAGCCACACCGGCCTGGTGCTGTCGCCCGAGGCGGCCCGCCAGGCGGCGGTGTTCCTGCGCACGGGCCACTTCGACCATGGCGACGGGCCGCAAAACGTATAATCCGCCGCTTCGCCACCAATCCTACCGAGCATGGGCCGCGGTCCTTCCATCGAAGCACGCAAGAACGCCGTCGACGCGCAGCGCGGCAAGATCTTCACCAAGATCATCCGCGAGATCGGCGTGGCCGCCCGCGCGGGCGGCGGCGATCCGGCCGGCAACCCGCGCCTGCGCGCGGCGATCGACAAGGGCCTGTCGGTCAACATGTCCAAGGACGTGATCGAGCGCGCGATCAAGAAGGCGACGGGCGAGCTGGAAGGCGTGGAATACGAGGAGATCCGCTACGAGGGCTACGCGCCCGGCGGTGTGGCGGTGATCGTCGACTGCCTCACCGACAACCGCGTGCGCACCGTGGCCGACGTGCGCCACGCCTTCGGCAAGTTCGGAGGCAACCTCGGCACCGAGGGCTCGGTGGCCTTCATGTTCCGCAAGCTCGGCGTGCTGTCGTTCCCGGCCGGCAGCGACGAGGACCGGGTGACCGAGGCCGCGATCGAGGCCGGGGCCGAGGACGTGGTGGTGTACCCGGAGGACGGCGCGATCGACGTGATCACGACGCCGGAGGCCTTCTCCGCCGTGCGCGACGCGATGGCGGCTACCGGCGCCACGCCGGAGATCGCCGAGGTCACCATGCGCGCCGACAACGACATCGCCGTCGACGGCGAGACCGCGCAGCAGGTGGTCAAGCTGCTGCGCTGGCTGGAGGACATGGACGACGTGCAGAGCGTGTACTCCAACGCGCAACTCGGCGACGAGGCGTACGGGTGACACCGGGCCTGCGGGCCCCTGGCCCCTGGATGCGGCGCGACGCCGGTCCGACGGCGGCCGGACCCCTTCGCGACCCCGATCCCCGGTGCCGTGCATGACCCGCATCCTCGGCATCGACCCCGGGTCCCAGCGCACCGGCGTGGGCATCATCGACGTCGACGAGGCCGGCCGGTCGACCCACGTGTTCAATACCGCGCTGGTGCTGCTCGGGGAGGGCGATTTCGCGTCGCGGCTCAAGCGGCTGCTGGTCGGGCTGTCGGACGTGATCGAGCAGTGGCGGCCGCACGAGGTGGCGATCGAGCGCGTGTTCATGGCGCGCAATCCCGATTCGGCGCTCAAGCTCGGCCAGGCGCGCGGCGCGGCGATCAGCGCCGTGGTGCTGCGCGACCTGCCGGTGCACGAGTACGCGGCCAAGGAAGTGAAGCTGGCCCTGGTCGGCAAGGGCGGGGCGGAGAAGGCGCAGATCCAGCACATGGTCGGGATCATGCTCAACCTGCACGGCAAGCTGCAGGCCGATGCGGCCGACGCGCTGGCGATCGCCATCACCCACGCGCACGTGCGCGCCACCGCGAAGCGGCTGGGCGTGAGCGCGCAGCAGGCCTGGAGCCGCAAATGAGCGGTCCTGTCACCGCAGGGCGCGTCGCCGCCGAGCCGGCCGCGGGCATCGCGACGCGGCCGGGGCGCCGGCACGTGCAGGCCGCCCGGTCCGCATCCGCGTCTGCAGCGGGTCGGTCCACCTGGGTCGAGCGGAGCGATGTCGTGGCCGGGATGTGGATGTCGCAGGTGCGCGCATGATCGGCCGGCTCAAGGGCGTGCTGGTGCACAAACAGCCGCCCTGGCTGGTGGTCGACGTCCACGGCGTCGGCTACGAGCTGGAGGCGCCGATGAGCACCTTCTACGACCTGCCGGAGGTGGGGCGCGAGGTGTCGCTGTTCACGCACTATGCGCAGAAGGAAGACAGCGTCTCGCTGTACGGCTTCCTCACCGAGGCCGAGCGGCGGCTGTTCCGCGACGTGCAGAAGGTGACCGGCATCGGCGCGAAGATCGCGCTCGCGGTGCTGTCGGGCGCCTCGGTCAACCAGTTCGCGCTGCTGGTGCAGTCGGGCGACGTGACCGCGCTGACGCGGATCCCCGGGATCGGCAAGAAGACCGCCGAGCGCATCGTGGTGGAGCTGCGCGACCGGGCCGCGGACCTCGCATCCGGGCCGGCCGGCGCGCCCGGCGGGCCGCTGCCGGCCGATCCGCTGTCCGAAGCCACGATCGCGCTGCAGCAGCTCGGCTACAAGCCCGCGGAGGCGCAGAAGATGGCCAAGGCCGCCGCCGGCGAGGGCGACCGCGCTGAAACCATCATCCGGAAAGCGTTACAGTCCGCCCTTCGCTGACGGCCCCCACTGTCGCCCGAACCCGCTCCGACATGTCGCAGACATCCTCCCAGCCGCCGCAAGGGTCGGGCTCGCCATCGCACGGCCACGGCCGCGTCGGCCTGGCGGGACTGATCGTCGGCGCCATCGGCGTCGTCTTCGGCGACATCGGCACCAGCCCGCTGTACACGATCCGCGAGGCGTTCTCGCCTCACTACGGGCTGACCGCGCAGCACGACACCGTGCTCGGCCTGCTGTCGATGATCTTCTGGGCGCTGACGATCGTGGTCACGCTCAAGTACGTGACCATCATCATGCGCGCCGACAACGACGGCGAGGGCGGCATCATGGCGCTGATGGCGCTCGCCCAGCGCTGTTTCCCGAAGAACTCGCGGCCCGCCTACCTGGTCGGCATCTTCGGCATCTTCGGCGCCTCGCTGTTCTTCAGCGACGGGGTGATCACGCCCGCGATCTCGGTCCTTTCCGCGGTCGAAGGCCTGGAAGTGATCGCGCCACGACTGCACGACTGGATCGTGCCGGTGTCGCTGGTGGTCCTGGTGAGCCTGTTCGCCACCCAGCGCTTCGGCACCGCCAAGGTCGGGCGGGTGTTCGGGCCGATCACCCTGCTCTGGTTCCTGTCGCTGGCGGTGCTCGGGGTCGCGAACATCCTGCACGAACCGGAGGTGCTGCACGCGATCAATCCCTACTGGGCGGTGCACTTCTTCGTCGACCACACCTGGGGCGGGGTGTTCATCCTGGGCGCGGTCATCCTCGCGGTGACCGGTGGCGAGGCGATCTACACCGACATGGGCCACTTCGGCGCCAAGCCGATCCGCTACGCCTGGTACTTCTTCGTGCTGCCGTCGCTGATGCTCAACTACCTGGGCCAGGGCGCGCTGGTGCTGGAGGATCCGGCCGCGATCCGCAATCCGTTCTACGTGGGCGTGCCGGAATGGGCGCGGTGGCCGATGCTGGTGCTGGCCACGATGGCCACCGTGATCGCGTCGCAGGCGGTCATCACCGGCGGCTTCTCGGTCGTGCGCCAGGCCATGCAGCTGGGCTACATCCCGCGGATGCGGATCAACCACACCTCCAGCGACACCATCGGGCAGATCTACATCCCGGCGGTGAACTGGACCATGATGGTCATCGTCATCGCGCTGGTGCTCGGCTTCCGCACCTCCTCGGCGCTGGCGACCGCGTACGGCATCTCGGTCTCGATGACGATGCTGATCGACACCCTGCTGCTCGCCATCGTCGCGCGTGCACTGTGGCCGCGGTGGCGCAGGTGGGTGGTGCCGCTGTGCGCGCTGTTCCTGGTCATCGACGTGGCGTTCGTGGTCGCGAACGGCGCCAAGATCCTGCAGGGCGGGTGGTTCCCGGTCGTGCTCGGCGCGGTGCTGTTCACGATGCTGCGGACGTGGCGCCGTGGCCGCGACATCCTGCGCGAGGAGATGCAGAAGGAAGGCATCCGGCTGGACACGTTCATTCCCGGGCTCATGCTGGCGCCCCCGGTGCGGGTGGAAGGCACGGCGGTGTTCATGACCAGCGACCGCGGCGTGGTTCCCCACGCCTTGCTGCACAACCTCAAGCACAACAAGGTGCTGCACGAGCGCAACGTGTTCCTGACCGTCGAGACCCTGTCGGTTCCCTACTCGCACAAGCGGCTGAAGATCGAGGAGGTCGGGGAGGGCTTCTACCGCGTGCTGATCCGGTTCGGCTTCATGGAAACGCCGGACGTGCCGCGCGCCCTGATGGCCGCGTCCGACGTCAGCGACCTGTGCTTCGATCCGATGGACACCACGTTCTTCGCGAGCCGCGAGACGATCGTGGCCGGGAAGCATCGGGGCATGCCGGTATGGCGTGACAAGCTGTTCGCGCTCATGCACAGGAACGCGGCGCCGGCGTCGGGGTTCTTCCGCATCCCGGGCAACCGGCTGGTGGAGCTGGGCACGCAGGTGGAGATCTAGCGGCTCACGCCACCGCGGAGAAGCGTTCGACCTGCGCGGTAGGCCCGGAGACGATGAGCACGTCGCCATCCTCGACGATGGTGTCGGCCTTGGCGTAGATGAAGTCCCGGCGCCCGCGCTTGATCCCGACGATGGTGACGCCATGGCGGGTGCGCAGCGCCGATTCACTCAGCGTCTTCCCGGCGGCCTCGCGCGGCGCGCGGGTCTTGGCGATCGCGAAGCCGTCGTCGAACTCGATGAAATCGATCATCTTGCCGGTGACCAGGTGCGCCACGCGCTCGCCCATCGCGGCCTCGGGATAGACCACGTGGTGGGCGCCGGTGCGCTCGAGGATGCGGCCGTGCTTGGTGCTGGTGGCCTTGGCCCAGATGTCCGGCACCCCGAGCTCCTCCAGCGCCAGCACCGTCAGCACGCTGGCCTCGATGTCGGTGCCGATGCCCACCACCACATGGGCGAAGTCCTGCAGCCCGAGCTGGCGCAGCGCCTCGGTCGCGGTGCCGTCGGCCTGCACCACGTGGGTCAGGCGGTCGGCCCAGCGCTGGACGAGATCGGGGTTCTCGTCGATGCCGAGCACCTCGTGCCCCAGGTGCAGCAGGGAACTGGCGACCGCGCTGCCGAAGCGGCCCAGCCCGATGACCGCCACGCTGCCGTCGAGCGCGTGCGCGCGGGAAGTGGTACTAGCCAACGATCGGGCGCTCCTGTGGATAGCGGTAGGCCGGTGGCTGACGGCGCAGCGCCAGCGCGGTCACCAGGGTTACCGACCCGACGCGGCCGACGAACATCAGCACGATCAGGATACCTTGCCCCGCGGGCGGCAGCGTGGGGGTGACCCCCGTGGACAGCCCCACGGTGGCCGCCGCGGAGATCGCCTCGAACACCGCATCCTCCACGGCGAGGTCGGTCACGCTCAGGAGCGCCAGCGCGCCGAAGGCAACCACGGTCAGCGCCATCAGCACCACGGTCAGCGCCAGCCGCAGGGTCTCCTCCGGCACCCGGCGACGGAACACCACCGTGTCGCGGCTGCCGCGCGCCTCCGCCCACACCGCGTAGCCCAGCAACATGAATGTGGTCAGCTTGATGCCGCCGGCAGTCCCGGCGCTGCCGCCGCCGATGAACATCAGCGCCCAGTTCACCGCCTGCGTTTCGACCTGCATCGCACCCACGTCGACGGTGTTGAACCCCGCGGTACGCGCGGCCACCGAGTGGAACAGCGATCCCAGCAGCCGCTCGGGAATGGCGAGCGCGCCGAAGGTGGCCGGGTTGTGCCACTCGTACACGCCGATCAGCGCCGCCCCACCGGCCACCAGCAGCGCGCTGCCGTAGAGCGTCAGGCGCGTGTGCACGGACCAGCGCCGCCAGTCCATGCGCCGTCGCCACAACTCGTTGATGACGGGAAAGCCCAGCCCGCCCAGCAGCACCGCCAGGGTGATGGGCAGGATGATCAGGGCGTCGCCCGCCCACGAGACCAGGCTGTCGGACCGGGTCGAGAAGCCGGCGTTGTTGAAGGCCGACACCGCGTGGAACAGCCCATCCCACAGCGCCTGGCCCCAGGGCAGGCCATAGGCCAGGTGCAGCCGCAGCGCCAGCACCAGGGTCGTCGCGCCTTCCACCGCCACCGTTACCAGCACCACCATCCGCAGCACGTCGCGCACGTCGCCGAGCTGCACCCCGCGCGTTTCCGCCTGCGCCGCCAGCCGCGATTCCAGCCCCAGGCGGCCGGCGACCAGCAGGCCCAGCAGGGTGGCCCCGGTCATGATGCCGAAGCCGCCGGCCTGGAACAGCGCGAGGATGATCCACTGCCCCAGCCCCGACCAGTAGGTCGGGGTGTCGACCACGATCAGCCCGGTCACGCACACCGCTGAGGTCGAGGTGAACAACGCCGTGAGCAGCGGGGCGCCGACGCCGCCGGTGCGCGCGGCGGGCAGCATCAGCAGCGCCGTGCCGATCGCGATCAGGGCCAGGAACCCCAGCGGAACCAGCCGCGCCGGATGGCGGATACCCGTACGCAAGGCGGACTCCGTAGCGGATGAAGGACCGCCGGGTGCAATTCTGCCACCGCACGGCCGCCGATTCCCGTTGCCGCGCGCTGGCCGGCACGACTGCGTCGTGCACCGGGTTCAAGTTCCTGCCCCCGCGGCCGCTAAGTCCTGCGAGTGCCCGAAGGCGCAACGCATGACCCTGCTCCAGCCGATCGTCCCGAGTTCGCCCCTGCCGCAGCGCGTGCTGCTGGTGGAGAACTCGCGCGCGTACGTGCAGGCGGTGGCGGGGGCGATCGAGCAGAAGCTCGAGCTGCCGGTGATGGTGGCCTCGACCCTGGCCGAGGCCCGTGCCCTGCTGGCGCGCCACGACGACTGGTTCCTGGCGCTGACCGGCCTGGTGCTGGCCGATGGCGACCGCGACGAGGTGGTCAACTGCTTCCTCGAACGCGGCCTGTCGACCGTGGTGGTCACCGGCGTCTACGACGAGGACCTGCGCGAGCGCATGCTGCGGCGGCGGGTGATCGACTTCGTGCTCAAGAACACGCCGGGCAGCCTGGACTACATCGTCTGGCTGGTGAAGCGGCTCGAGCGCAACCGGCGCATCTCCGCGCTGGTGGTGGACGATTCGGCCGCGGCGCGCATGCACGCGGCCGCGCTGCTGGAGACCTACGGCTACCGCGTGGTGCAGGCGGCCGATGGCGAGGCCGCGCTGCGGGTGCTCGAGCGCGACCCGACCATCCGCCTGGCGATGGTCGACCAGGAGATGCCCGGCATGCAGGGCGTGGAGCTCACGCGCCGGCTGCGCGCGCTGCGCGCCCGCGACCGGGTGGCCGTGATCGGGGTGTCGGGACGCGAGGATCCGGACCTGGTGGCGCGCTTCCTCAAGAGCGGCGCCAACGATTTCCTGCGCAAGCCCTATTCGCGCGAGGAGTTCTTCTGCCGGGTGTCGCAGAACGTCGACCAGCTCGAGCTGATCGGCACCCTCCAGGACCTGGCCACCCGCGACTTCCTCACCGGACTGCCGAACCGGCGCCATTTCCTCGAGAACGCCGAACGCCTGGTACCGCAGATGCGCGGCGCGCGTCGGCCGCTGGCGATGGCGATCCTCGACATCGACCACTTCAAGCGCATCAACGACGGCTGGGGGCACGAGGCCGGCGACCACGCCCTGCGCGCGGTGGCGACCGCGCTGTCGGCGCACGCGCGGCCCGAGGACCACGTCGCCCGCTTCGGCGGCGAGGAATTCTGCCTGCTGGTGCCGGACCTCGCAGAGGACGCGCTGGAAGACTACTTCGACGGCCTGCGCCGGCGGATCGAGGACCTGAGCGTGCCGACGCCGTCGGGTGAGGTGCGCATGACGGTGAGCATCGGCGTGCGCACGGCCGCCGGCGGTGAGGAGTTGCACCGGCTGCTGGCCGAGGCCGACCGGCGGCTGTACCTGGCCAAGGCGGGCGGGCGCAACCGCGTGGTTGCGGCGGGGTAGGCACTCCTGCGATCAGTTTCTCCGGGCTAGGCCTCGGCCCGGGCGCTGCGGGCAGCGGCTACGGCAAACTCATGCGGGAGGGCTTCCCCACGGGGCCCGCTTCTCGCAATTGCCGCTGGAATTTGCGGCGCGCGCCCCAACCTCATGCGGATGTCGACCCAAGCCCCCCGCATTCCCTACGCCGTCCTCGACCTAGCCCCGGTGACCGAAGGCAGCACGCCGGCCGAGTCCTTCGCCAACTCGCTCGACCTGGCCCGCCACGCCGAGTCGCTGGGCTATTCGCGCTACTGGCTGGCCGAACACCACAACATGCCCGGCATCGCCAGCGCCGCGACCGCGGTGCTGATCGGCCATATCGCCGGCGGCACCTCGCGCATCCGCGTCGGCGCCGGCGGGGTGATGCTGCCCAACCACGCGCCGCTGCAGGTGGCCGAGCAGTTCGGCACCCTGGCCTCGCTGTACCCGGGGCGCATCGACCTCGGCCTGGGGCGCGCACCCGGCACCGACCAGCCGACCACGCGCGCGCTGCGCCGCTATTACGCCGGCGCGGACGCGTTCCCGTCCGACGTGATGGAGCTGCTGCGGTATTTCGAACCCGCGCAGCCCGGCCAGCCTGTGCAGGCGGTGCCGGGCGCCGGCCTCGACGTGCCGGTGTGGATCCTGGGCTCGAGCCTGTTCGGCGCCCAGCTCGCTGCCTCGCTCGGCCTCCCGTACGCATTCGCGTCGCACTTCGCGCCGGCGGCGATGACCGAGGCGCTGGCGCTCTACCACCGCGATTTCCGCCCGTCGAAGTACCTGCGCCAGCCGCACGCGATGCTGGCGCTGAACGTGGTCGCCGCCGACACCCGCGCCGAGGCCCAGCGCCTGTTCACCACCCAGCAGCAGAGCTTCGTGCGCCTGCGCCGCGGCACGCCGGGCCTGATCCCGCCGCCGGTCGACGATATCGAGGCGTTCTGGACTCCGCAGGAGAAGGCGATGGTGGCGCAGGCACTGTCCTGCGCCGTGGTCGGCGACCCGCAGGACGTGCGCGAGGGCATCGCCGCCTTCGCCGCCGCGCACCGGCCCGACGAGCTGATGCTCACCGCCAACATCTTCGACCACGCCGCGCGCCGGCATTCGTTCGCGCTGGCCGCGGCGGCATTCGCGCGCGCGGCATGATGCAGTGCAGCGTGCGCGGCGCATGCGTGATCGCGTTCGCATCCGTGCGGCGCGATGGCTGGACACGGGTGGTGGCGGTCGCGGACACGGAGTAGGCTAGGCCGCAGCACGCCACGTTTCGATCAGGGAGCGACTCGCCTTGGAAGTGCAGGCCGGCCAACCGGGCAAGCGGCGGGAACTGATCCTGTTCCTGTTCATCACCGTGGTGCTGTTTCCGCTGCTCTCCGTCCTGATCGTGGGCGGCTACGGCTTCGCCGTGTGGATCTACCAGATGATCGCCGGTCCGCCCGGTCCGCCGGTGCAGTGAGCGCGATGGCGATCGTGGGCGGCAGTGGGATCGCAGGGCTCCGGGTCGCCCCGCGTACGATTCCGCGGTCCCGGCCCGCGCGTGCGCATGCGCAGTGGGCGGTATCTCGTCGTCGGGCCTCGGCACGCGCCGGCGTCGCCGCGGGTCGCGCGGCCTGTCATCGGCAGGTGCGGCGGCAATGAAGGGCCGCGACGGTCCGCCCGCAAGCGAATGGCATGTCGCCAGCCTCGTGGTGCGCCACCGTCCCGACGCGATTCCCGCGCTCGCCACCGCCATCGCCGCCGCGCCCGGGTTCGAGCTCGCGCTGCAGGACCCGACCCGCAGCGTCCTGCTGCTCGAATGCGGCGGCACGTCCGTCGTGATGGATGGCATCGACCGGCTCAATGCCGTGCCCGGTATCTACGCCGTCAACCTCGTCTACCACCACGTCGAACCGCAGCCGCCCGACGACGGGCCGGCGGTCGCCTCCGCGGAGTCCATACGATGAGCACCAGCCGCCGTGACTTCATCCGCAACAGCGCCATCGCCAGCGCCGCCATGGCGGCGGGCATGCCGCTGCCCGCCCAGCTGGCGGATCCGGTGATGGAAGACAGCGCGGGGCTGAAGTGGAGCAAGGCGCCATGCCGCTACTGCGGCACGGGCTGCGGGATCAACGTCGCGGTGCACAACGGCCGGGTGGTCGCCACGCACGGGGACGTGCATGCCGAGGTCAACCGGGGGCTGAACTGCGTCAAGGGCTACTTTCTGTCCAAGGTGATGTACGGAGCCGACCGGCTCACCACGCCGCTGCTGCGCAAGAAGAACGGGGTCTACGACAAGCAGGGCGACTTCACTCCGGTGGACTGGGAGGAAGCGTTCGACGTGATGGCGGAGAAGTTCCGCGCCGTGCTCAGGGCCAAGGGCGGCGACGGCATCGGCATGTTCGGCTCCGGGCAGTGGACGGTGTGGGAGGGCTATGCGGCCAACAAGCTGATGAAGGCCGGCTTCCGCAGCAACCACATCGACCCCAACGCGCGCCACTGCATGGCCTCGGCGGTCACCGGCTTCATGCGGACCTTCGGCATGGACGAGCCGATGGGCTGCTACGACGACATCGAGGCCGCGGATGCGTTCGTGCTGTGGGGCTCGAACATGGCCGAGATGCACCCGATCCTGTGGACGCGCGTCACCGACCGGCGGCTGTCGAATGCGCACGTCAAGGTGGCGGTGCTGTCGACCTTCGAGCACCGCAGCTTCGACCTGGCCGACATCCCGATGGTGTTCAGGCCGCAGACCGACCTGGTGATCCTGAACTACATCGCCAACCACATCATCCAGTCGGGGCAGGTCAACCGCGAATTCGTCGACCGGCACACCAGCTTCAAGCGCGGCAACGACGACATCGGCTACGGCCTGCGCCCGGAGCATCCGTTGCAGGCGGCGGCGAAGAACGCCGGCGATCCCAACGGCGGCACCGCGATCGATTTCGACGAGTTCGCGCGCTTCGTGGCGCCGTACACGCTCGAGCGCACGGTGGAGATGACGGGCGTCGAGCGCGGCTGGCTGCAGCAGCTCGCGGAGCTGTACGCGGATCCGAAGGTCAAGGTGATGTCCTTCTGGACCATGGGCTTCAACCAGCACACGCGCGGCACGTGGGCCAACAACATGGTCTACAACATCCACCTGCTGACCGGGAAGATCGCGACGCCCGGCAACAGTCCGTTCTCGCTGACCGGACAGCCTTCGGCCTGCGGCACCGCGCGCGAGGTCGGCACCTTCAGCCACCGCCTGCCGGCGGACATGGTGGTGACCAATCCCGAGCACCGCCACCACGCCGAGGAGATCTGGAAGATTCCGCACGGGATCATCAAGGACAAGATCGGCTACCACGCGGTCGAGCACAACCGCGCGCTCAAGGACGGCAAGCTCAACGCCTACTGGGTGCAGGTCAACAACAACATGCAGGCCGCGGCCAACCTGCTCGAGGAGGGGTATCCCGGCTATCGCAACCCGGACAACTTCATCGTCGTGTCCGATGCCTATCCGACCGTCACCTGCCAGGCGGCCGACCTGATCCTGCCCTCGGCCATGTGGGTGGAGAAGGAGGGGGCCTACGGCAACGCCGAGCGCCGCACCCACTTCTGGCACCAGCTGGTCGACCCGCCCGGCGAGGCGCGATCGGACCTGTGGCAGTTGATGGAGTTCTCCAAGCGCTTCACCACCGACGAGTGCTGGCCGGCGGAGATCCTGGCCGCACACCCGGAGTTCCGCGGCAGGACCCTGTTCGACGTGCTCTACCGCAACGGCAAGGTCGACGCGTTCGGCGTCGACCAGATCGAGGCCGGTTACGCCAACCGCGAGGCCGAGGCCTTCGGCTTCTACGTGCAGAAGGGACTGTTCGAGGAGTACGCGGAATTCGGCCGCGGCCATGCGCACGACCTCGCGCCCTTCGACACCTACCACCAGGTGCGTGGCCTGCGTTGGCCGGTCGTCGATGGCAAGGAGACGCGCTGGCGCTACCGCGAGGGCGCCGATCCGTACGTCAAGCCGGGCAGGGGTTTCGAGTTCTACGGCAATCCGGATGGCCGCGCGGTGATCTGGGCGCTGCCCTACGAGCCGCCTGCCGAGTCGCCCGACGACGAATACGACCTGTGGCTGGTCACCGGGCGCGTGCTGGAGCACTGGCATTCGGGCTCGATGACCATGCGCGTCCCCGAGCTGTACCGCAGCTTCCCGTCGGCGGTGGTGTTCATGCACCCCGACGACGCGCGCGACCGCGGTCTCAAGCGCGGCGACGAGGTGTCGGTGGCCTCGCGCCGCGGTGCGATGCGCACGCGCGTGGAGACGCGCGGACGCAACCGCATGCCGCGCGGGGTGATCTTCGTGCCCTGGTTCGACGCGGCGCAGCTGATCAACAAGGTCACGCTCGATGCCACCGATCCGATCTCGAAGCAGACCGACTTCAAGAAGTGCGCGGCCCGCGTGGTCGCCGTGGGAGGGGCCTGACATGCGCGCACGCCGGCTCCTGCTCGTCGCCGCGGCGCTCGCCGCGGTGCTGTCCGCCTGCGGCCGCGACCGCGAACCGCGGCCGCAGGTGGTCGCCCCCGCGCCCGAGGTCGGTGCCCGCGGCAACCCGGCGACCGACATCGACGGCCTGCGCCGGCATGTGCCGATCACCACGGAGGTGACGCCGCTGCCGATGGCCGTCGTCGAGAACTTCGATCGCCGCCGCGGGCGCGCTTATCCGATGCAGCCGCCGACGATCCCGCACAGCATCGACGGCTACCAGGTCGACCTCAACTCCAATCGCTGCATGCTGTGCCACGCGCGCAGCACCGCGGCGCAGTTCCAGGCACCGGAAGTGAGCGTCACCCACTACATGGACCGCAACGACCAGTTCCTGGCCGAGATCTCGCCAAGGCGCTACTTCTGCGTGCAGTGCCACGTGGTGCAGACCGATGCCGAGCCGCTGGTGGCGAACGGGTTCCGCGACATCGACAGCCTGCTGCGCGACGAACGCGCCGCCCAGGCCGCGCAGGCGCGGCAATGAGCCTCCTGCGGCGCGCGCTCGACGTCCTGCGCGGGTTCTGGCGCCAGTTCAACGCGCCGGCGCGCTACCTCAGCCTCGGGTTCCTCACCTTGGGCGGCTTCCTGGCCGGCATCGTGTTCTGGGGCGGCTTCAACACCGCGCTCGAGGCCACCAATACCGAGGCGTTCTGCACCAGCTGCCACGAGATGCGCGACAACGTGTTCGAGGAACTCAAGACCACGATCCACTACAGCAACCGCTCCGGCGTGCGTGCCACCTGCCCGGACTGCCACGTGCCACACGACTGGACCGACAAGATCGCGCGCAAGATGCAGGCCTCCAAGGAGGTCTGGGGCAAGATCTTCGGCACCATCAACACGCGCGAGAAGTTCCTCGACCAGCGCCTGGTGCTGGCCACCCACGAATGGGCGCGGCTGAAGGCGAACGATTCGCTCGAATGCCGCAACTGCCACGACTACGACTCGATGGACCTCACGCGCCAGGCCAGCCGGGCCGCGCGCATCCACCGTACCTTCCTGGCGACCGGTGCGGCCACGTGCATCGACTGCCACAAGGGCGTGGCGCATCGGCTCCCGCACATGGCGGGGGTGGCGCAGGGCGTGCAGCCGCTGCCGGCCGGGGAGGCCGCGCCCGCCGCCGCGCACTGAAGCGTCCGGGCGGTGCGCGGCTGCGCGGCGCATGCGACCATAGCCCGATGGAAGACCCCCGCATCATCGGCGCCGGCGCGACCCGCGAGGACGACGCCGCCGAAGCCAGCATCCGCCCGAAGCGCCTGGCCGAGTATCTCGGCCAGCAGCCGGTGCGCGAGCAGATGGGCCTGTACATCGAGGCGGCCAAGCACCGGGGCGAGGCACTCGACCACGTCCTGATCTTCGGCCCGCCCGGGCTGGGCAAGACCACCCTCAGCCACGTGATCGCCAACGAGCTCGGCGTGAGCCTGCGGGTGACGTCGGGCCCGGTGATCGAGAAGGCCGGCGACCTGGCCGCGCTGCTGACCAACCTGCAGCCACACGACGTGCTGTTCATCGACGAGATCCACCGCCTCTCGCCCGTGGTCGAGGAGGTGCTGTACCCGGCGATGGAGGACTTCCAGCTCGACATCATGATCGGCGAGGGCCCGGCTGCGCGCTCGATCAAGATCGACCTGCCGCCGTTCACCCTGATCGGCGCCACCACGCGCGCGGGACTGCTGACCGCGCCGCTGCGCGACCGCTTCGGCATCGTCCAGCGGCTGGAGTTCTACAGCGCCGCGGAACTCACCCGGATCGTGCGCCGCGCGGCGACGATCCTGGGCGTGGATTGCGCCGAGGAAGGCGCGGCCGAGATCGCCCGCCGCTCGCGCGGCACCCCGCGCATCGCCAACCGCCTGCTGCGCCGGGTCCGCGACTTCGCCCAGGTGCGCGCGGCCGGCCGCATCGACCGTGACGTCGCCGATGCGGCGATGAAGATGCTCAAGGTCGATCCCGAAGGGTTCGACGACCTCGACCGGCGCCTGCTGAACCTGATCATCGAGAACTTCGACGGCGGCCCGGTGGGCGTGGACTCGCTGGCCGCGGCGCTGAGCGAGGAACGCGGGACGCTCGAGGACGTGATCGAGCCCTACCTGATCCAGCAGGGCTTCCTGGTGCGCACCGCGCGCGGGCGCATGGCGACGGTCAAGGCCTGGCGTCACCTGGGGCTGCAGCCGCGCAACGATCCCGGCGTCGCGGGCGAACCGGAGCAGCTGTTCTGATGGCGGCGCGGGCAGGGCGGACGGCAGCGCTTTGCGGGGAAGCGGCGTGAGTGGGACGGGCGCGGGCGCATCCGCGGGCGCCGATGGCCATCCGTTCAGCCTTCCGACAAGGGTCTACTGGGAAGATACCGACGCCGGTGGTGTGGTCTACCACGCGCAGTACGTCGCCTTCCTCGAGCGCGCCCGCAGCGAATGGGTGCGCGCGCTGGGGTACGGCCAGGACGCATTGCGCCTGTCGCACGGGCTGGTGTTCGCGGTGCGGGCGATGCGGATCGATTTCCGCAAGCCCGCGCGGCTGGACGATGCACTGCAGGTGACGGTGTCGCTGCGGCGCTGCCGTCACGCGAGCGTCGTGTTCGCGCAGTCGATCATGCGCGGAGGCGACTGCCTGCTGGAGGCGGAGGTGCGCTGCGCGGCGCTCGATGCCGGCAGCTTCCGTCCGCGCGCGATCCCAGAACCGCTGTACCAGCAACTGAACCGACTCGTCGAACCCGGAGCCGAACCCGCATGATCCCCCTCGCGACGCTGCTGCAGGCCACCCAGATCGAACCGTTGCCGGAAGAGGCCGCCGCGACCACCACCACGCTCGCCGAGGGCGCCGATGCCGCGGCCGTCGCCGCGCATTCGGGCATCAACTACATCGACCTGATGCTCAAGGCCAGCCTGCCGGTGCAGCTGATCGTGCTGCTGCTGCTGGTCGGCTCGATCATCAGCTGGGTGATCATCTTCCGCAAGGCGCGGGTGTTCAAGCTCGCCAACCGCGAGGCCGACGACTTCGAGAGCCGGTTCTGGTCAGGCGCCGACCTCGGCAAGCTGTACTCCTCCGCCACCGACCGCAACCGCCGCGTCACCGGGCTGGAGGCGATCTTCGAGGCCGGCTTCCGCGAGTTCGCACGCCTGCGCGAGAAGCGCGGCTTCGACGCCCGGGCCCAGCTCGAAGGCGCGCAGCGCGCCATGCGCGTCAGCTACACCCGCGAGGTGGACCTGCTCGAACGCAACCTCGAACTGCTGGCCAACATCGGCTCCACCGCGCCCTACGTGGGCCTGGTCGGCACCGTGTTCGGGATCATGGTGACCATGCACGACATGCTCAACAGCGGCGAGCAGACCGGCATCGCCGCGGTCGCGCCCGGCATTTCCGAGGCGCTGTTCGCGACCGCGATCGGCCTGTTCGTCGCGATCCCGGCGGTGTGGGCGTACAACCGCTTCACCACCCGCGTCGAGCGCCTGGCGGTGCGCTACGAGAGCTTCGCAGAGGAGTTCAGCACCATCCTGCAGCGCCAGAGCTCCCTGGACTGACCGGGACTCGTCATGGCCGGAAGTCTCATCCACCGCAAGCGGCGCAAGCTCAAGTCCGAGATCAACGTCGTGCCGTACATCGACGTGATGCTGGTGCTGCTGATCATCTTCATGGTCACCGCGCCGCTGCTCACGCTCAGCGTCGACGTCAAGCTCCCCTCGTCGCAGGCGCGTTCCACCCAGGACCGCGAGGACCCGGTGATCGTGATCGCCTATCCCGACGGCAGCCTGGGCGTGCAGTTGCCGGGCGATGCGCGGCCGCGGGTCGTGGACCGCGAGCAGATGGGGGCGCTGCTGGCGCCCATCCGCGCCCAGCAGGGCAGCGATTTCCGGGTGATGGTGGCCGCGCAGGGTGATGCGCCCTACCAGCACGTGCTCGATGCGATGGACGTGCTGCGCCAGGCCAACGTGTCCAACGTGAGCCTGATGACCAATGCGGGCGGTGATGCACGCTGACGCCTTTCCGCGTCCTGCGCCCGCGCAGGACGAAGGCCTTGGCCGGGCGATCGCCTGGGCCGTGGCCGTGCATGTGCTGGTCGTGGCGATCCTGCTGCTCTCGCCGCTGCTGAGCTGGGACCCGGACCGCATCAGCGTGGCCGGCGCGCCGTCGATGGAGGCCGTGCTGGAGGTGTCCAGCGCCGACCGCCAGGCGGTGGAGCGGGCGCTGTCGATCGAACCCGAGCCGCTGCCCGAGCCGGTGGTCGAGCCCATGCCGGAACCGGTGCCGGAGGAGATCGCGCCGCCGCCGCCGCAGCCGATCCCCGAGCCGGTGCCGGAAGACGCGCCGGTCGAGCCACAGCCCACGCCGCAGGCGCGCGTGCCCGAGCCCGCGCCGGTCGACCAGGAGGAAGTGCGCCGCGACGCCGAGGCCGAGCGCGCGCGGATCGACCGGGAACAGGAAGAGAAGCGCCGCCAGGAGCAGATCGACCTGACCGAGCGCAAGCGCCAGGAGGAGGCCGAGCAGAAGCGGCGCCTGGCCCAACAGCAGTTGGAGAAGATCCGCGCCGAGCGCGAGAAGCTCGAGCGCGAGCAGCGCCTGGCGCAGCAGCGCATCCAGCAGATCGCCGACCGCGAGGCGCGGCAGGCCTCGCAGCAGGCCGCGCAGCCTTCGGCCGCGCCGCCGCCGCCGGGCAACCAGGGCGTCGACACGGGATTGGCCGCGCGCTACGCCGCCGCGCTGCAGGAAGCGATCCTGCGCAACTGGACCCGGCCCGACACGGTGCCGATCGGCCAGCGCTGCCGGATCGTGATCCGCCAGATCCCCGGCGGCGAGGTGGTCGAGGCGCGCGTGGATCCGTCGTGCCCCTACGACGAACTCGGCCGGCGCTCGGTCGAGGCGGCGGTGCTGAAGGCGCAGCCGCTGCCCTATGCCGGCTTCGAATCGGTGTTCCAGCGCACCCTGATCCTCAATTTCGCGGCGCAGGACCGCTGAGTCCGCGTCGCACCTGGGGGAGACCTCCCGCGTCCCCGCCCGTATTTCTTCGTGGCGACCGCGCCGCGGCCGGTCCGGTCGCGCGGCGCCAGCGCCGCGTCGCCTTCACGTCGCGCTCGCTATGGTCACGCGGGTCGATGCCCGAGCGCGCGCCGTTCCGGCGAAACCGGGAACTGCGATTGGGCGAGCCGGCGACCGGGAGGGTGGAGCGCATGGCATCGTCGGACAGGTGGACGCCCTAGCGTCGAAACCACTGCTCCGCCGTGCGGGCGGATATCCAAACGAGCCTCCGGCCGTTGGAGTCCGCCTCCGTTCATCTTCGTGCATCGATTCGCCGCCAAGCTGTCGCCCGCCTTGTCCAACCCTGCCAGGAACCTTCCGATGAGCCCCACCAAGCGTTGCCTGCTCGCCTTGCTCGCGCTGCTGCTGCCGTTCGCCGCAGCCGCCCAGCAGCAGGGCCTGGAGATCGACATCATCGGCGGCAACGCCTCCGCATTGCCGATCGCCGTCGTCCCGATGCCGTACCAGGGCTCGGCCACCGCCCCGGCCACCGATGTCGCCGCCGTGGTGCGCGCCGACCTCGAGCGCTCCGGCCAGTTCCGGACCCTGCCCGAGGGCGACATGGCCAGCCGCCCGACCAGCGGGGGCGAGGTCGACTATCCGGCCTGGCGCGCGCTGCGGCAGGACTTCCTGGTCGTCGGCCGGGTGGTGGACGCGGCCGAGGGCAGCTACCGGGTCGAGTACGAACTGTTCGACGTGGCCAAGCAGCAGCGCCTGCTGGGCCTGGCGATGACCGCGCGCTCGAACGCCATGCGCGATGTCGCCCACCAGATGGCCGATGCGATCTACGAGAAGATCCTGGGCGTGCGGGGCGCGTTCTGGACCCGCATCGCCTACGTCACCGCGACGGGCACCGGGCAGTCCAGCCGCTACGCGCTGATGGTGGCGGACGCCGACGGCTACAACCCGCAGACGGTGGTGCGCTCGAATGAGCCGCTGCTGTCGCCGGCCTGGAGCCCGGACGGGCGCAAGCTGGCCTACGTGAGCTTCGAGCGCGGCAATTCCTCGATCTACATCCAGGACATCACCACCGGCGGCCGCGAACTGGTGTCCAGCTTCCGCGGCATCAACAGCGGCCCGGCGTTCTCGCCCGACGGTTCGCGGCTGGCGTTGACCCTGTCGCGCAGCGGCAACCCCGAGATCTACGTGATGGACCTGGGCAGCAAGGCCCTGACCCAGATCACCAACCAGTTCGGCATCGACACCGCGCCGGTCTGGAGTCCGGACGGCAACAGCCTGTACTTCACCTCCGACCGCGGCGGCCGGCCGCAGGTGTACCAGGTGCCGGCCTCCGGCGGCGGCGCCACCCGCGTGACCTTCGAGGGCAGTTACAATGCCGACCCCAGCATTTCCTGGGACGGACAGAAGATCGCGGTAGCCCAAGGCGCGGGCAACACCTACCGGATCGCGGTGATGGACCGCAGCCTGGGTTCGCCCCGCTGGCAGACCCTGTCGCCGGGGTCGCTCGACGAGTCCCCCAGCTTCGCCCCCAACGCCAGCATGCTGCTCTACGCGGCGCGTGAAGGGCGGCGTGGCGTCCTGTATGCTGTCTCGGCCGATGGCCGCGTACGTCAACGCCTCGTGCTCGCAGACGGGGACGTGCGCGAGCCGGCCTGGGGACCCTACCGCTCCCAGCGCTGACATGGTCTGCACATCCACTCCATCAACCTGAACATCCGTAACACGCCCTGAGGATCGACGAGAAATGAACGCCAACAAGCCCGCCGTGCTCGGCAAGGCCCTCCTGATCGCCGTGATGTGCGTCGCCGCTGCTGCTTGCTCGAAGAAGGTCAAGGAAGCACCGCCCGCCGAACCCTCCACCGGTGGCGTCACCGACACCGCCCCCGTCACCCCGGGCGCGTACGGCCCCTCCGACCTCGACACCGATGCCTGCCTGCGCCAGCGCACCGTGTACTTCGACCTGGACCAGGACGCGCTGCGTCCGGAGTTCCAGGCCGCGATGGCCTGCCACGCCAAGTACCTGCGTGACCGTCCGTCCTCGCGCATCACCCTGGAAGGCAACGCCGACGAGCGCGGCAGCCGCGAGTACAACCTCGGCCTGGGCGAGCGTCGCGGCAATGCCGTGTCGTCGGCCCTGCAGGCCAATGGCGGTTCCGGCGCGCAGCTGACCGTGGTCAGCTACGGCGAGGAGCGTCCGACCTGCACCGAGTCCGGCGAGGACTGCTGGGCCCGCAACCGTCGGGTCGAGATCGTCTACACGGCGAAGTAATCGACTGCGATGCGTGCGTTCATCGTTCCAATCGCGTTCGCGGCGGCCCTGGTGGCCGCCGCGCCCGCGTTCGCCCAGCGGGCCAGCCTGGCCGACCGCGTGGCCGCGCTCGAGCTGCGTGCCGCCGACAACCAGGGCAATGTCGACCTGCTCAACCAGCTGACCGCGCTGCGCTCCGAAGTGCAGGCGCTCCGCTCCCAGATCGAGGAACTGCAGCAGCAGAACGAGCAGCTGCGTTCCACCAGCCGCAGCCAATACCTGGACCTCGATGGCCGGCTGAACCGGCTGGAAGGGGCCGGCACGGTACTGCCGGACCCCGGCGCCGCCCCCGGTGTTCCCGCCGCGTCTGCGCCGGCCACGCCAGCCGCCGCGGCGCCGAACGAGGCGCCCCCCAGCGTCCACGGCGATGCCGGCCTGCTGGCCAACAGCGCCGACGAGCGCAGTGCCTACGACGCGGCGTTCAACGCGCTCAAGTCCGGCGACTACACCGGCTCGGCGGAACTGTTCCAGGACTTCCTCCAGGTGCATCCCGAGGGCGTGTACGCGCCCAACGCGCGCTACTGGCTCGGCGAAAGCTATTACGTGACCCAGAACTACGAACTGGCGCGCGACCAGTTCCAGGTCCTGCTGGACCGCTATCCCACCCATGACAAGGCCCCGGGCGCGCTGCTCAAGGTCGGCCTGTCGCAGTACGGCCTGCGCGACCTCGAGGGAGCCGAAGCCACTCTCGCCCAGGTGGCGAGCCAGTACCCGGGCACCGACGCGGCGCGCACGGCCGAGGATCGGCTGCACGCGATCCAGCTGGCGCGCGCCACGCGCTGACCGTGCACGCCGTCGCGCCCGATGCGGCCGCCGCATCGACGGCGGACCGGCTTCGTATCACCGAGATCTTCTGCTCGCTTCAGGGCGAGGCCCGCGACGCCGGCTGGCCGTCGGTGTTCGTGCGCCTGACCGGCTGCCCGCTGCGCTGCACCTACTGCGACACCGCCTACGCCTTCCACGGCGGCCAATGGTGGGACATCGACGCCATCGTGGCGGAAGTGGCACGGCATGGGGTGCGCCACGTCTGCGTGACCGGCGGCGAGCCGCTGGCGCAGAAGCGCTGCATCCAGCTGCTTCGGCGCCTGTGCGACGCGGGTTACGTGGTCTCGCTGGAGACCTCGGGCGCGATCGACATCGGCGAGGTCGACCCGCGGGTCTCGCGCGTGCTGGACATCAAGACGCCCGGCTCGGGCGAAGAAGGGCGCAACCGGTGGGAGAACCTGCCGCTGCTCACCCCGCACGACCAGGTGAAGTTCGTCGTCTGCAGCCGCACCGATTACGAGTGGGCGCGGCAGGTGCTGCACGCGCACGCGCTCCACGCACGCTGCGACGTGCTGTTCTCGCCGAGCAAGGGCGAGTTGTCGGCGACCGAGCTGGCGGACTGGATCGTGGCCGACCGCCTGCCGGTGAAGTTCCAGTTGCAGTTGCACAAGCTGCTGTGGAATGACGAGCCGGGACGATGAGGACGCGAGCGCGATGCGCGCCTTGTCGTCCGTGAGCCGGCTGGCGAGCTGCGGATCGCGTCGCGCGTGGCGCGGTGCGTCCGACGTCGGCCAATCTTGCGCGCGTCGGTACCTGCCGGCCGCTCCCTGCACCCAATCACCGACTTTCGATATCCGACTACGATGAAGAAGGCTGTCGTCCTCCTGTCCGGGGGCATGGATTCCGCGGTGGTGCTGGCCATCGCCCGCGAGCAGGGCTTCGAGGCTCATGCGCTGAGCGTGCGCTACGGCCAGCGCCACACCTCCGAGCTCGACGCCGCCGTGCGGGTGGCGACACTGCAGGGCGCCGCGCAGCACAAGACCGTGCACGTCGACCTGCGTGCGTTCGGCGGCTCGGCGCTCACCGACGATATCGACGTCCCCGAGGCCGGCGGCGCCGGCATTCCGGTCACCTACGTCCCCGCACGCAACACCATCATGCTCTCGCTCGCGCTCGGCTGGGCCGAGGTGCTGGGGGCGAGCGATCTGTTCTGCGGCGTCAACGCGGTCGATTATTCGGGTTATCCCGACTGCCGGCCGGAATTCATCGACGCGTTCGAGCGCCTGGCCAACGTCGCGACGAAAGCGGGCGTGGAAGGCGCGGGCCTGCGCGTGCTCGCGCCGCTTCTGCGCATGGGAAAGGCGGACATCGTGCGCGAGGGGCTGCGCCTGGGGGTGGATTTCTCGGCGACGGTGTCGTGCTACCGCGCCGACGCGGAAGGACGCGCCTGTGGCCATTGCGACGCCTGCCGGCTGCGCGCCGAAGGCTTCGCGGCGGCAGGGGTCGAGGATCCGACCCGCTACGCGGGCTGATCGGCACTTCCGCCTGGGTCGCCAGTCGTGCAGGCCGGCGCGCCGCCGGCGCGACGCTGGCGGCGCAGCGGATCGATGTCCAGCCCGATCCGCAACGACTGCCCGATGCGCTGCGCCAGCGCCGACACATGGGCGGCCTCCGGCGGCGTGAGCGACTCGCGGGCGGTCTCGCCCCACAGCGCCAGCCAGCGCTCGAAGTGCGCCTCATCGAGGTCGAGCGGCCGATGCGCGGACATCGGATTGCCGCGATAGGTGCCGCTGCGCAGCAGCACCGAAGACCAGAACGCGACCAGGGTGTCCAGGTGCGTCGTCCAGTCCTGCACCGCGGCCTCGAACACCGGCCCGAGGAGCGCGTCGCCGCGGGCGCGTCCATAGAAGGCGTGCACCAGGCGCGTGATCGCCTGGTGGTCGGGGAGATGCGCTGCGTCGGGCATCGCGGTCGTCGGAGTGGCGGATGTGGCCATGCGGATATTGTGGATGACCGCCATCGACCTGCCTTGATCCAGGTCAGCGGGGCGGTGCCGACGGGGCCGGCGCGGCGCATGCCCTATAATCGCCCGGCAGCAGGGGCCGTTAGCTCAGTCGGTAGAGCATCGGACTTTTAATCCGCTGGTCGATGGTTCGAATCCATCACGGCCCACCAGTGCTAACAACAACTTATCTACGCGTCCGCGCAGAGTCCGTAAAATTGTCCGTAAAAGAACGTTCAGCGACTGCGTTACGGGTCGAGGATGATTCTTTGGAGATTCTTCATGCGGATCTTCCCGTTGGCTTCGTCGATCGTCTCGCCGAGTACAACGTCCGCACCCTTGCCCGCGAACCACTTGCCGACCCGAATCAGCTGTTCTTCGTCTCCGTCGTGACTGAGGAGCTGGACGATCTCCCTCCCGACGGCGGTGAATCTCCACAGCGGGAGGCCGATCGGCTTAGTAGCAGTTCCGCGCTCGATTTTCAGGACCAGCTTTCCGGCGCGAAGTAGCTCAACGTTTCTGGTAGGGAACTTGAAGAGGTTGTAGGTCATTTCCGATGGGTGCATAGCGCCGAGCTCGGCGGCATCGAAGTAATGACCCATGTAGATGTCTCGGTGCTTCTCAAGCCAAGTGCGATCCAGGCAGGGTACGAATGTTGAGCTGCTGTATGAAACCGCTTGGTTCGCCATTCGCTCAAGCAGCGATGCGTCATCCGTGGTCAGATTACGAACAAAGTCGAGCGTGCGGAGTGAGAAGCTTCCCGGTCGTACGATCTCCCCTGCTAGGATTCGTCCCCACAGATCCTGCATCTGTTCAGAGGATATGTCCTCTGAGGCGCGAAAGAATCGATTGATCCAGTCCGCATCAGGCACGTCAGTCGACACATCCGTCACACCTGCGAGCTCTAGCGCCGCAGTAGTGGTGATAGATTCAATGTTCGATTGACGAAGCTCGGCTTGATAGGCCTCACGCGTCGCCGCCCGCTCTGCCGCAGATGATTGAGAACTTGACCATGCGATGGCTTGAGGGTCTCGATCGATCCGGATGTTCTCATCTTGGTAGGAGATCGCGAGCAGATTGCCATCGCCGGCATTGTTGAGCGCTTCTGACAACACTCGGATTTTTTCGGCGTCCGCTTTCGCATTCACCCTGGTAAGCATTGGTGCCGAGACGCGCCCCATGCCGCGCGAAATGACATCGATCAGGCGAGTAAGAGGCTTGCTAACGCCGCCCAGATCAGAGAACTTCATGCCGCCCTCCGCCACGATATGGCTGTTAGTTAAGAATACTCACGCTGAAGGCTTCACCAACGCGATGCTCTTGTCATAGGTCTTCATCATCTGCTCGGTGACGCCAAGGGCGTCCTGCTTCTCTGCTTTAGTGCCTTTCGTGTCGGTACCGCCCTTGCGCTTGAGGTCGTGTAGGCTGAAGCGCTGCTCTGGGGTGATCACGCCCTCCCGGATCGCGGCGTGCACCAGGCGCTGCCAGGCGCTGTCGAGGCCTGACTTCGTGAGCGGCTCGCCGCTCTCGGCGAGAATCAGGCGCCGGTCTTCCGACCGGATCGGTTCGATGCGCGTGGTGCGCTCGATCACCGCTTTGCGGTAGGCGAGCGCTGAGTTCCAGGCGGCACGCAGTCGTGGCGTCCACTCGACGACGTTGTCGCGGCTGCCCTTGCGGCGATTGGTGCGCAGGCCCTCCGGCGTGCCTTGGGACTCCACGAGCGTCAGCGTCTCGATGCCGCGGAGGCGGCAGAGATACCCGAGCTCCATGACGAGGGGCAGGTACGGGGCCTGGGAACCCTCGGTCCTGGAGACGCGCGCGGCGCCGTCGATCGCGAACGACAGCAGCGCCAGGTAGGCCTGCTGGTCCGGGAGCCGCTGCCGGCGGCGCTCCTGCGGCGCCTCGAGGCCCTTGCCCGGGTTCTGCAGGACGTGGCCGCGCCGCAGGCCCCAGCTGAAGAGCAGGCGCGCATAGCGGAGCACCTTGGCTGCCTTCGTGGGCGTGCCCTCGGCGGCGATGCGGTCGACCAGCTTCTGCAGGTGATGGGTGCGGATCCGGTTGGCGACCAAGCCGCCGACCTTCCCGCCGTCGGTCGTCCGCTGGCTCAGCAGCACGTCGCGGGAGTACTCGTAGTCGGCCCGGGTGATCTTCGCCAGCGCCTTGAACTTGGCGCTGTCGTGGTAGAGCTTCGTCAGCCACTCCACGGTGCCGGTGGCTTCGCCGCGCTCGGCGATCGCGTGGAGGTCGGAGAGCCTGGCATCGCGGCCGGCGACCGTCCTCCTCGAGGCGCGGCCGCTTTCACCGGGGGCCAGGGTGTACCAGCGGCCGTTACCGCTGGCGTCCCAGTAGACGCCCTTCGGCACCCGCGCATAGTCGATGTGCGGGGGGAGGTTGGGTGGGACCTTGCGGGGGCGGCCTCGGGGCATGGCTCAGATGATGTCGGGTGCATAGGCGGCACCGTCGTCGTTGGCGGCGCGGAGGCCGAGGGCGACGTTGACGGCGTCGATGGTGGTGAAAATGCCACCTTTTCCGTCGTAGCGGTAGCGGATGCCCTCGCGCTTCGCCCAGGCCTCGACCGTGGCCAGCCGCGGTTTCTCGCCCGGCTTGCACAGCTGCTGCAGGTCTTCGAAGGGGACGATGGCGGGGTGCATGGTCAGGCGCTCGCTACCAGTGCGAGGCTAGGCTGGCGTAGCCCGCGCTGTGCGGCAGGGTTGATCCACATGGACTCCACGCGGGGGCGGTTGCCCTGCGCCCTGGCGTGTACGTCGACGCGCAGCCAGCCCGCGGGCAGGAGCGTGGAGTCGTAGAGCGGAGAGCGATAGCCGGTCAGCAGGACCATGCCGGCGACCGCCTGCAGCTGCGCCAGCAGCGCGGCATGCTCTCCAGCCGTGAGCTCGTGGTCGTAGATCGATCGGTGTCCCCAGGCCCGCGTTTCGTGCAGGTAGGGCGGGTCGACGAAAAACGCGGTGTCCGGGCTGTCATACAGGGCGATGACGTCCGAGGCGGGCCGCTGCTCGATCATCACCTCGCGCAACCGCGCCACGAACCGCGGGATCTCGTCCGGCCAGCGGCGCCAGCTGTCGACGGGCGTGATGTGGTCGACCCGGGCCCGCCAGCCGTTGCGCGATCGGGCGCGCTTGGAGCCGACAGCCTGGAACGAGCGCACCACCAGGCGCCGGCAGAGCTCCACGTCCGACGCGCCAGGCGCGGGATCCCAGCACGCATAGAACTCGGCCCGGGACCAGGGAGTGAGCTCCACCACGCGCTGCAGTTCCGCCGCCTGCGCCGGGTCGCGCAGCACGCGGAACAGGCGCACGACGTCTTCGTCGAGATCGTTGTACACCTCGATCGGCGACCGCAGCTTGCGCAAAAGCACGCTGCCGGCGCCGCCAAAGGGCTCGACGTAAGCATGGTGCGGCGGCATGTGCTCGAGCACCCAATGAGCGACCCGCCATTTGCCGCCGTGGTACTTGAGCGCCGGGCGCCGGATATCGGTCATGATTTTGCGGCCTCGCTCATCGCGATCACCACGCGCGCGGCGATGGCCGGGCTAGGTTGACCGGTGCGCAGGCAGTCGAAGTCGCGGCACACAGGCGGGCGGGTGGCGTAGATGCGGCAGCTGTAGTGGCCGCCGGAGGTGTCCAGGTGGCGGCAGGCGACCAACTCGCCGTCGACGACTGCCGAGCAGCAGGCGCCGCAGCGCTGGCAGACAGAAGACGAGAGGCGACAACTGAGCGGTCCGTCGACCTCAGAAACCGGCTCGATTGCCGCGTGCGCTATTGACGACCACTTGTCTTTGCTCTTGCTCAAACGCATGATCCGATCACCGTGGATGTTCGAGCACGTCGTGGCAGATATCTACTGCTTGATTGGCGGCGTCCCATGCGCGCCGCTGGAATGGTGGAGCAGCGCTGCCGCATGGGCGCAGGCCCTTCTGACCGTCCTGACTTTTGCGTTTGCGCTGGTTTTTCAGGCGATGCGTGAGAAGCGCATCAGGGCTGAGCAGGAGTTGCGTCGAATTCGAGCAGAGAGCGAGGCGGAGGAAGTAATCCTGGCCCTTTTCCGAGTCGCGAGATCTCGCAACGCACGTCGTTGGCGAGGCGCGATTCAGTCGTTTCTTGAGAGCGAGTTCTCCCACCCGCGAGATGAGGTGCTGGCGTGGATGCAGCTGCTCAGAGGGCCGCAAATGAACTGGGATGAGCCGCCTGAAGCGGTAGTAAGGTATGGACAAATTGCGGCCTCTGTACTCTCTCTGCTCCACGCATTTCAGAAACTTCAGGATGGACTTACTCCGCTTCATGTGGAGCGTCTGAGATCTGAGTTTCCGGACAAGCTGGCAGAGCTCGCTATGGAGAGTCGAAAAATTGCTGGGGATTGGTTTCTCTATCTCGAAAGCTGGCTCGACTAGACACAGATCCAGAGTGGTGGACCGCGTAGGCCTATCGAGCTTGCAACGCATAGTGCTATCGAGCGCATTTGAGCCGCTGAGTTCGCCGCGCTGCCACAAAAAGTTTGTCCGACCGTTGATCTGGGGTAATTGAGAGGAAGATCGCGGCGATGACCCAGAGCGCGGCGTTGGGCAGATCCTTCACCAGCCCGACGAGTTCACGGAGTTCGTTCATGGCAACCCTCAGCCGATCGCGGTGGCGCTGGCCAGCGAATCGTTCGCGGCCTGCAGGTGGGTTTTGAGGGTGTGAAGCACGCGCGCCTGGTCGTCGGCGGTGCGCAGCTTCCGCTCGAGGCGGGCGACGTCGGCCTCGAGCTGCTC
This sequence comes from Luteimonas rhizosphaericola, assembly GCF_029888045.1. GTDB lineage: Bacteria > Pseudomonadota > Gammaproteobacteria > Xanthomonadales > Xanthomonadaceae > Luteimonas > Luteimonas rhizosphaericola. Next base: position 33,615 of record NZ_JARXRN010000029.1, read on the forward strand.
GATGCGCAGCTGGTCGGCGCGCCAGTCGCTGGCGCGCTGGCGGTATTCGGCGGCGTTGACGTCCAGGCCGTGGGCGGTGCTCTGGTTGGCCATGGAGTCCAGGAAGACGGGGCCGCTGAGGCGGTGGTCGGTGGGCATGGGTCAGTCGTCCAGGTCGGTGGTGCCCGTGCGCGGGGCGCGCGGCGGCACGTGGTTGGCGGCTTCCATGCCGATGCGGGTGAAGAACTGGGTCGGGCCGAGGCGCTGGATACGGCCGCCCTTGGCTTCGAAGGCGGCGATGTCGGCGGCGATGCGGTCGCTGGCCTGGCGCTGGCGCTCGGACACGCCGTCCAGGCCGCAGGACACCGGCGCCGGGCGGCCGCGCGGCGTGGTGCGGGCGCTGGCGTCTATCGCGGCGCGGGCGGCGGGGCTGGGTGGCGGGGGAGAGGGCAAGGCGCGCGGCAGGTCGCGGGTGGGCGGTGCGGCGGGGCGCGTGCGCGCCGCTTTCGGCGCGGAGGACGCGGGACGCTTCGTGCGGGACTTGGGCCCAGCCTTCGCCTTCGGCGCGGGCGCCTGGCGCACGGGCTTCGGCGTCGGGGCTGCAGCGCGCTCGCCCGCGACTTCGGCGGCCAGCTGCGCCTGGGCCAGTGCGGCGGTGCGCCCGAAGCACGCGAGGCGGCCCTGTATCGCGCGGTGCGCGTGCTTCTGCTTCACCAGCGTGTGCAGGCTGGCCGACACCTGGTTGGAGGTGGCGCGCGGATCCACGGCGGCGCGCAGTTCGGCGACGGTAAAGCCGCGGTCGTGCTGCTGCAGGAACTCTCGCAGGCGGTTGGCGCGGCCGGTCATGGGCTTGCGGGTGCGCGCCGGGCCGGGCGGGCGAGGCGCTTTGGGCTTCGGCGGGTCGCCGATGACGTAGTAGCGGCGGTTGCCGACCTTCCCGGCCTGCACGGTGCCCGCCTTCTCCATCTGGGCCAGCACCGAGCAGAAGGCGTTGATGTCGCCGCGCGGCTCGATGCCCAGCAGCACGTCGCGCGCGGAGGCGGGCAGCGTTTGCGTGGCCAGCCACGCGCGGATGCGTTCGGCGCGGGTGCTCATCGGGTGGGCTCGTTGGCGGGCGCCAGCAGCTGCTGCGCGAGCGCGCAGCCGGCGGGCGTGAGGGTGAGGCGGCTGGGGCAGAACTCGTCGTCGAACTGCACCAGGTCCAGCCGCTGCAGGCGCAGGGCGATGCGCTTGGTGACGCTGTGGCCGGTGGCCGCGCCGCTCTGCGCGCGCCTGGCGGGCATGGCGACGAAGCCGTTTCCCATGCGCGGCAGGCTGTGGCCAGGGGCCTCGAACGCAGCGAGCAGGGCGCCGCGTTCGAGGGGCGTGACGTGCGCGCCCGCGTCGCCGGGCGGGCACTGGGCGAGGTTGCTGGCGGGCATGGAAGTCCTTTGCCGGCCGGAGCCGGCGTGTGGGTGTGTGGGTCAGACGCCGCGGGCGAAGGCGGCGAGGGCGAGCGCGCAGAGCAGCAGCGCGACCGTGAGGGCGAGGCCGGGGCGCGAGCGGCGAGGCAGCACGGAGCGGCTGCAGGCGACGTTGTCGAACGCGGCCTGGTGCAGGGCGAGCAGGCGCGCGGCGGTGGCGGTGGAGACGTGCATGTCAGGCTCCGAAGGCGTTGCGGTAGATGAAGAGCCAGCCGGCGATGCTGCCCAGCGCGACGGCCAGCTGCAGGGCGCGCTCGGCGGTGCGGCGCAGGTGGGTGATGTGGTGCAGGTCCGGGTTGCGGCGGCGCTCATCCACGGCGGTTGGCCTCCTGGGCTTCCTCGGCGCGCGTGAGCGGCGGGAAGGTGGTGGATTCGCTGGTGAGGTCGGCGTTGCCGTGCTGGATGACGGGCGCGCCGGTGAGGTGGGCGTGCGCGTCGCGCAGGCGGCGGTCGAGGGCGTCCATGTGCCGGCCGCGGTCGCCCAGCACGGCGAGCTGGCGCGCCTGGGCGCCGCTCTGGCTGGCACGCGCCGTCACGTTGATGGCGTGGCCGTCGAGGGTGCGGAGCGCGGCGAGGGCCTCGCGGAGGAGGGTGATGTCGTCGAGGGCTAGGGGCTGGATCATTGCGGCGCTCCCAGCTGGCAACGACCGAGAGCGGCGCGAAACTCGGCCCAGTCCTGCGCTTCCGCATCCGCATCGCCGCTCAGCGCGCCGCGCCTCCGCTGCTCGATCCGGTTCCCGTACTGCAGGACCTTGGCGACAGCGTCGCGAGCGAGGTCGTGCCATTCGAGGTGGAAGCGCCACTTCTGCACGACGTCCCACTGCTTCGTAAGTTCGATGGCGCGTTCGACGCCACGGCGATCCGCGTCCATGACTTCAAGGACGTTCACTGCCTGATGAGTGCACGGCTCGCTCACGACGCACCGCCCTGCGCACCCGGCGCGGTGTACGTGCTCACCTGCTCGCGCAGGCGCTGGGAGAACTGCTCGGTCGGACGGGGGCCCTTTTGCTGGCGTTCGCGGGCGTCAGCCAGCTGGCGGGCGACCACCGCCTGGCGCGTCTCGGGCATGCCCATGAAGTCGGACAGCCACACGGCGTGGCGCACGCGCGCCAGGTCGACGATGAGGGCGTTCATGCCGGCACCGCCGTATCAGGCGCGGTCGCCTGCGGGCGGGGGCGGCTGGCCAGCCAGGCCTCGACCGTGGCCGCGGTGTCGTCGTCGATGTCGATCGCCGCGCCGCGCAGCCAGAGCACCGGCGGGGAAAGCAGGTGGGTGCGCGCATCGACGTGGACATCGGACCCGATGCGCCCGCCGCAGAGAAACGCGGCGGTGCGGTCGGTGAGCGTGGCGCCGGGCTCGGCCTTACCCTCGGGCACGTACAGGGTGGCGTTGACGTGGCCGGCGTCTGGCCCCCTCGCTTGGCAGCTCAGTTCGAGCGTCAGGCCGGCCACGGTGGCCACGCTCAGCGTCTGGCGGGCGCTCACCGCGGGCCTCGCATCTGCGAGCGCGCGACGCTGGCGGCGGTGGCGGGGTAGTGGACGGGCGCGTCGTTGGCGGCCGCGCCCCAGTGGCGGGCGGACTCCGCGGCCTGGCGCGAGGCGTTGATGCGCTCGGCCTCGGCGCTGAGGCGGCGCGCCTCGTTGACGGCGCCCAGGTGGATCAGGCCGCCGGCGATGACGCCGCCCACCACCATCCCGACCAGGAAGATGACCGGGTAGCCCGGGTCGTACAGCAGGAAGTCCATCGTCGCCTCCATCGGAAGATGAAGGCGGCCGGCAGGTCGGAGGGCGGGGAGACCCTGCGCCGGTCGGGGGTGGGACCGGCTGGCGACCTGCCGGTCGCCCTGCCCCGGGGATTCGGGGCGGGCGTAGTATTAGCGCCGCTGTTTCAGCTTGTCAACAGTGCCGCTAATGTTTCTGTCAGGGGCGCCGGGCGGGTCGGTCAGCTCCCGCCACGCATCCATAGCCAAAGGCAGAAGGCCATGAACGCGAGGATCAGGCCCGCCTTCAGGGTGGGTGGCATGTGCTTATCGCCAGGGTCGCGTCGGCCGCAGCTCGGGCAGAGCCGTGCCTGCACGTCCACTGGATGGCCGCACCCAACGCATTTCCTCAGCATGATCAGTCCTCCCAGCTTCCGATCCAGCGTACGCGTCCGACGAGCTCGATGTGGTCACCAGGTTCGACCGGAACTGGCTTACGCCATTTCGGGTCGGCGGTGTTATCGCTGGTGAGGAACCACTGCTTGCCGTACTGGTGAAGGCGCTTGACCATGTAGGTGCCCTCGAACTTCACTACGTAGATGTGCCCATCCCGTGGCGAGGTGTCGCTTGTGTCGAACAGCAACGCATCCCCATCATGGATGCGCGGCTCCATGCTGTCGCCGCGCGCGTAGAAGACGCTCAACTTCCGGTCAAACAGGCCTTTTCGCCGCAGGCTCGATCGCTTGAACTTGAGACTGTGGGTGTCGGCATACTCTTCAGGGGTCATGCCGTCGCCGGCCGCGACCTGCTGGCCATAGGCGGTGATGTCGGCCCATTGATCGGCTGTCCCGTAGGGCACTGGCTCCTCACGCACGCCGAGCTGTTGCTCCGGCAGGTCAGCGCGGATGGACGAGGGTGGAACGCCGAGCACTTCCGAGAATGCTAAGAGTGCCCGGTAGTTGAGGGGGATCTCCCCGTTGAGATACTGGCTCACAGCGGACTGCCCGATGTCCAGGAGATCGCCGACCATTGTTTGCGTCAGGCGCTGGCCGTGCTGCTTGCGTTCGTTCTTCGCGGCGTCCCAGAGCGAGCGGAGCCGGCCGGCGGCCTGAAGATCCGCCGGGGTCGGCTTGGAGGCCTTGTCGTTCGCGCGTACGGGTAGTTTCGCCATATCAGCGACGCTAATTGCCAAGGGCCGTGAAGTCCAAAAGTGGCGCTGTTGACTTGTAAAACCAGCGGCGCTAATGTTCGTCGCCATGAGCCTCGCCGCCCTCCGCAAAGCCCAAAACCTCTCCCAAGCCAAGTTGGCCGAGATGCTGACCGCAGCCGGGTATCCGGCCACGCAGGCTCTCGTTTCGCAGTGGGAGACCGGTGCCGTCACCGTCAGCGCGGAGCGCGCCCTGCAGATCGACTTCGTGACCCGAGGCGCCATCCGCAAGGAACTGCTGCGGGACGACCTGCCCTGGCACACGGCCGCCAACGACGACACCGCCCCAGCCGAGGGCGAGGGCGTGACGCATGGCTGAGGATGGTGAGCTGGTCTTGCTCGATCTGGTCAGGGCTGGAAAGGACCAGATCCGGGAGGCGCTGGACCGTTTGGATCGGTCCCTACCGCCGCTCGCCAGGTGTCCAGCATGTGCTGCGCCTCTTCCGCCATCGCTGCAATGTCCGGCCGGGTGTTCTCCTGAAGCTGATCCAGCGCAAGGACGCCCTGCATGATCCGTTCGAGGCGTTGCCAGAATTCGTGGTCGTCGCGCTTCTCGCGGAGGAGCGCCAGCAAAACCACCTCGGTGGCCAGCGACTTCGCCGCCAAGCGCTGGGTTGTCGTCAGCTTCGGCTCTGCCATGTCCGTCTCCGGTGCTGGGGTGTGCGTCGCGTCCCGCGCAGCCTACACCGGAGGCGGGCGCCAGCTGGAAGAACACGGCCGCCAGGCGCGTCGGCTGGCCGTCGCGGAGTTCCCACATGGGCACGGCGGAAACGTCGAAGTCGGTGGGCTCGGGCATGCAAAAATTTTTGCCCGCGGGAGTCTCTCAACTCCACTCAACTTGGTTGAGCGGGCATGAGCAGCCAGCTCGCGATGCCGCTTCCGCTGCGGCCTGAGGAGGTCGTCCGCGAGAAAACGCTGGGCGATGCGATCGCCCTGTGCGCGAAGGCGGGCGGCTACGCTGGACAAGGAGCTGCAGCTCGAGCTGGAGGTGGACAAGGCGCAGTTCTCGCGCTGGATGTCCGGCACCGAAGGCATCGTCTGGCCCAAGCTGGAGCGGCTGATGACCACGTGCGGCAACGATGCGCCGCTGCTGTGGATGCTTCACCAGCGCAACTACGACCTGTACAGCCTGCGCCACCACGAGACAGAGGTGGAGCGGCAGAACCGCCTGTTGCGCGAGGAAGTGGCCGCGCTCCGGCGCGTGCTGATGGCCGGAGGGGCCAACGATGCCTGACGCCATGGATGCCGTGCAGGCCGACGTGCAGGCCCGCATCGATGACGCGCTCGCCCGGCACCGGCTGAGCGTGCCCGCTCGGCGCGAGGGGCTGTCGCACTGCGAAGTCCTGGACTGCGGGGAAGAGATCGAAGACGCGCGGCGCCGCCTGGGCGCGCGCCGCTGTACCGACTGCCAGCGCGAGGCCGACATTCGCGCGGGCCAATTCGCACCGGGGAGGGGACGGTGACCCATGTACACGAGGCGATGCCACCGCAGGGTGACGCATCGGCCGCCGAACACGGCGGCAGCCCGCGGCCTGCTGCAGGCGATGGCCGCACTGGACCAGGCGCCCACGGGGCTGGCCGTCGAGGCCACGATGGCGGAGCGGGAACGCCTGCGCCTCGAGGCCGAGGCGCAGCGCCAGCGGCAGGGCGTGCTGTGGTTGCGCCCGGCCATCTGAGCAAGGGCGCGGCCCGGCAGCATCGCATCGAGCAGTACCGGTCGATGCCCGCAGGGGAGCTGGCGAAGCAGCTTTCGTGGACCATCACCACGAAGAAGCGGCTGCAGCGAGACGAGAACGAGATGCGCGAGGCCCAGCGCCGGCAGCGCCGGAAGAGTGGCGCTTGAGCAAGATCGACGTCGATCGCGTGCGTGCGGAAGCGGATCTGGTGGCTGTGGTCGGCCACTACGTGCAGCTGCGCAAGGACGGGAAGGAGTTCAAGGGCTGCTGCCCGTTCCACAGCGAGAAGACGCCTTCGTTCTACGTGTCGCCGGAGAAGGGCTTCGTGCACTGCTTCGGCTGCGGCGTGCACGACGACGTTATCGGGTTCGTGCAGCGCATCGAGATGTGCGACTTCCGGGAGGCCTGCGAGAAGCTCGGCCACCGCGACCTGGGCGAGGCGCGCGTGGCGCCAACGGACCCTGCGCCCGAGCCGCCCGATGTGAAGTGGGTGCCGTTGCTGCCGGTACCGGCGGACGCCCCTGACCTGCTGACGGAATCGGGCTGGACGGTGCCCATCTGGAACGCGAAGCGGGCGAAGTTCTCGCGCTTCAGGCCGGCGCGTACGTTCGACTACCGCAATGCCGACGGCGAGCTGCTGGGCTACGTGCTGCGCTGCGAGTTCGGCGACGGCAAGATCACGCCCACCGTGACCTGGTGCATCCGTCCCGATGGCGCCATGCAATGGGTGATCTGGCCTTTCCCGCGGCCGCGGCCACTGTACGGACTGGACGCGCTGGCGGCGCACCCGTCGTCGCCGGTGCTGGTGGTCGAAGGCGAAAAATGCCGCGCGGCTGGCGCTGGCGCGTTCGGGGCTTATGTGGTGGTCGCGTGGCCCGGTGGCGGCAAGGGCGTGAAGTACGTCGACTGGACGCCATTGGCGGGTCGCGATGTCACCTTGTGGCCGGACGCCGACCCGCAGGGCCAAGCGGCGATGCTGGGGGTGGAGCACTACGACGGCCGGCGTGAACCGGGCATCGCGCAGTTCCTGTTCCGTGCCGGCGTGCGATCGGTGCGCTACGTGGATACCTCCGGCCAGCCGAAGGGCTGGGACATCGCCGATGCGCTGGATCCCGCGCGGGACGGCTGGAGCGCGCGGCAGCTCGCGACCTGGGCGGCGCACCGCGTTGTCGACGTCGACGTGGTGAGGCAATGAGCGTGCCGCGGAAGAAGCTCACGGTTATCGATGGCGGGGGAACGGTGCCGCCGGGCGGAGACGCCGGCGCTCCCGACTGGCGCCAGTTCCTCACGCGCAACCGCGAGGAGGTGGTGCAGGCCTCGCCGCACAACTTGATGCTGATCCTCGAGCACGATCCCGAGCTGTCGGGCCTCTTCTGGCTGGACGAGTTCGGCAACCGCATCGTGCTCGATCGCCAGCCGCCGTGGACCGGCGGTACTCGTGACGAGTTCACCGAGGTGGACGCGCTGGAGCTGGCGGCGTGGATCGGCCACCCGTCGCGCTATGGGGCGATTATCAAGACCGCGCTGGTGCTGGAATCGGTGGAGGCGATCGCACGCCGGCGCCGGAGGCACACGGTTCGCGATTACCTCGCCGGGCTGAAGTGGGACGGCACGCCGCGCCTGCAGCGCATGTTCGTGGAGCTGTTCGGGGCGGAGGACTCGCCGTACAACCTCGGTGCCGCCGGCTGCTTCCTGGTGTCGGCGGTGTCGCGCATCCTGTGGTGTGATTCGCGCCAGCCGACTAAGGGCAGCAAGGTCGACTTCATGCTGGTGCTGGAAGGCGGGCAGGGTGCCGGCAAGACCACCGCGGTGCTGGAGCTGTTCGGCGCGGAGTGGTACGCCGAGGCGACCGAGTCGCCCGCGCACAAGGACTTCTACCAGACCCTCCGAGGGCGCTGGGGCGTGGAGATCGGCGAGATGGACAGCTTCAACAAGGCCGACGTGGCCAAGGTGAAGCAGGCGATCACCACGCGGTTCGACGTGTACCGGCCCAGCTATGGGCGCACGGCGCGGTCATTCCGGCGCGAGTGCGTGTTCGTGGGCACCGTGAACAAGGACGACTACCTGCGCGACGAGACCGGCGCGCGCCGCTTCCTGCCGCTGAAGGTGGGGCGGGTGGACATCGAGCGCCTGGTCGAGCAGCGCGACCAGCTGTGGGCCGAGGCGGTGAAGTGGTTCGAGGATGGCTTCGAGTACTGGAAGCTGCCCGAGGGCGCGGAGCGCGAGCAGGACGATCGCTTCAGCGAGGACGTGTGGACCGAGCGCGTGCACCGGTGGATCACCGGCAGGGCAGGCGACAGCCGCTACGAGCACCTCGGGGCGAGCGAGCGCGGCAAGGCCGGCGAGCCGCTGGAGTTCTCGGTGGCCGACGTGCTGACGTACGCGCTGCACGTGGAGCCTGGGCGACAGGACCGGCCCATGTCGACGCGCGTGGGCAGCATCCTCACGCGCCTGGGGTGCCACAAGTACAAGCCGACCAGGCTGGGCCGTAGGGTCCAGATCTACTACATGCCCGAGCCGGAGGCCCCAGCCGGTGGGTAACGTCCAACCTGTCCAACCTGCTGTCCAACGTCGTCCAACCTCGAATCGCGGTGGGACGCGGCTCCGTCCAACCTGTCCAACCTCGACGGCTCTGCGCGCATTACGGTGTGGCAGCCGGCACGACTGCACTGCACTGTGCGATCAAAACAGGTTGGACAGGTTGGACAGGTTGGACGAGGCAAGGAACGGCGCGGGTTGCAGCCGTCCAACCTCCTGTCCAACCTCGAAAGGTTGGCCGGTTCCACGGGAATCGGCAGCGAGGTCGCGTCGAGGCACGGCGGGCCGCGCCCGTTCAGGTTCAGCTGTCGACCCCGGTCGTTCAGTTTCGGGTCCTCCCGGGGCAGGTCCGCTGCGGGTAATTCGGACCCCAGTTTTCGTGCATTTTCCTGTTCCGGGTTTGGTTCCGGTGGGGCTGTGGGGTTCCGCGTGAGTTCCGGGACCATGACCGTGGCCGAATACGCCGCACACCGGGGCTGCAGCGACAGCTACATCCGGCGCATGCGGCGCCAGGGGAAGCTGGTCGTCGCGCCCGGCACGTCGCGGATCGTCGTGGCCGACAGCGACGCGCTGCTGGACGACATCACCGACCCCGTGCGCGGCGGCGACCGGACGCGCGAGGCTGCCGCCGCGGCGGTGCCGGTTCACACCCACGTGGTGCCGCCCTCGGCGCCGAGCGTCCAGGAGGCGGTCCGGCGTGAGCGCCTGGCGAAGGCGCAGCTGGCCGAGCTCGAGCTGGGCGAACTGACCAGGGCGCTGACGCGGACCGTCGACGTGGAGCGCACCACGTTCACCCTGGTGCGCGCTGCGCTCAACGAGATGATGGGCATGAGCGGTCGCCTGCGCGCGAAGCTGGCCGCGACCACCGACCCAGCCGCCTGCGCGGCTCTGCTCGACGCCGAGGTGCGGCTGATCGCCGCCCGCATGCAGGAGGCCGCCCAGCGGCTGGCGGCCGAGCGCAATGGCAGCCGAACGCCAGCGCCGCCGGCAGATGCCGAGGACGAGGAGGCGGCCGGCGATGACGCTTGACGCGCATGGCCTCGACGTGCAGATCGCGGACGCGGTCGCCACCGTCTGCGACGCCTGGTCCCGCGCGTGGGAACTGCCGCCGGTCCTGACCGTCAGCGAACACGCCGACAGGACGCGCATCATCGCTAAGGGTTCGGGCGCGGAGCCTGGCAAGTGGCGAACCGCGCGCCATCCGATGCTGCGCGAGATCATGGACTGCCTGTCCGACCACTCGCCGGTGCAGGTGGTCGACTTCATGAAGTCGGCTCAGATCGGCGCCACCGAGATCGGCATCAACTGGACCAACTACGTCATCGACCGCGGCGCGGACTCGATGATCGTTGCGCAGCCAGTGAAAGACCTCTCGCGCAGCTGGGCCACGTCGAAGTTCGATCCGGCGGTGATGGAGATGCCCGAGCTGCTGGCCAAGCTCAGCACCGACAACACCCTGGAGAAGCGCTACCCCGGCGGCACCCTATGGGTGATCTGGGCCAACTCGTCGAAGCAGCTGCGCCAGCGCACCGCGCGCTACATCTTCATGGACGAGGTTGACGAGTACCCGCGCGACGTCGGTGGCCAGGGCCCGGCGGTCCAGCAGCTCGCCGCGCGCGCGATGTCCTACGGCGACCGCGCGAAGATCTACCGGGCCTGCACGCCCACCATCGCCGGTGCCAGCGCGATCGAGGAAGGGCACGCCGAAGGCGACCAGTCCGTGTACGTGGTCCAGTGCCCGCACTGTGGCGCCGAGCAGACGCTCGAGATCGAGCGGCTGCAGCCCGACGGCACGTTCGCGTGCGCGCAGAGCGGGTGCGTGATCGAGGAGCACCAGAAGCCCGAGATGTTCGCCGAGCGCGGCTACGGCGGCACCGCGTACTGGAAGCGCACCAACCTCGGCGCGCCGCCGCACCACCGCAGCTTTCACGCCTGGGCCGCCTACGCGCCCCTCGGCCTGGGGCTGTCGTGGAAGCAGATCGCGGACATGCGCGAAGAGGCCGAGCGCGATCCCACGAAGATGGCGGGCTTCCGCAACCTTGTCCTCGGGCTGACGTACGAAGGTGAGCGGCAGGAGCAGGACGCCGAAGAGGTGGCCAAGCTGGCGGAGCCTGGCGTCAACCTCGGCACCGTGCCGGCATGGGCTTTGGTGCTCTCTGCTGGCGTCGACTTCCAGCATGACCGCGCCGAGGTCGAGATCATCGGCACCGGCCGCGGCCAGCGGCGCGCCGTCATCGACTACGCCGTGATCGACCTGGATCCGACCATCCCTGACGACTATGCCGCGCTCGACGAATACCTGCAGGGAACGTGGAAGAACACGCGCGGAGTCGACATGCCGATAACCGCGGCTGCGCTCGACGGCGGCAACTGGACCGAGATGGTGGCGCAGTTCGTCAAGCGCATGGTGGGCACGTCCGGGAGCGCGCGGTTGCTGAAGACCAGCCGTGGTCACGCCCGGCAGACGATCTACCTGGTGCGCGGCCGCAATGAGCGCAAGTCCGAGCGCGCGGTGTACCGCCCGTCTAAGACCGAGGTCAACCAGCGGGAGAAGACGCTCGCGCGCAGCGTGGGTGTCTGGGGCGTGGGCACCAGCGTCCTCAAGCACATGGTCTACGGTTGGCTCAACGCAGCCCTCACCACGAAGAAGCAGGCCGAAGAGGGCGGCGAGCCGGAGGACCTCACCGCCCGGATGCTGCGCTTCCCTGGTGGCCGCGGCGATGACAAGTCGGACCCGCTCAATCCCGATCCGAACGCGCTGAAAGAGGCGTACTGGAAGGGCCTGACCTGCGAGTACTACGACAAGGAAACCGGCTACTGGATCAAGCCGAAGGGCGCGCGCAACGAACCTCTCGACTGCACCATTTACGCGGTCTGGGCTAGCCTGGCGCCGGCGATTAAGGCGGACGCGATGCGCGATTCGCAGTGGGAGGCGCTCGAGGCGATCTACTGCCCGGCGGTGGATCTGTTCAACCAGCCGCCGCCAAGCGATTCCCGTGAAACACAGCCTGCCGCTCTGGCGCCGGCGACACGCCCGAGCGATTCCCGTGAAACACGCCGCCGGCCCGGCGGCTTCGACACGAAGGATGGGTGGCCCCTATGAGCCGAGCACGACAGACCGACGAGCAGCTGCGCGCGCGTATCCTCGACGCCTTCCAGCGCGACATCGGCATCAGCGCGGGCATGGCCCAGCCGTTCGTTGATTCGGTGATGCGATGCTTCGCCGGCGAGCAACCGTACTTTCCGGCGCTGCCGCGGCAGTACCCGGTCATGCACATCAAGGCGGCGCTGGAGCGCGGCACGCCGGTGAAGCGGGTGCTGTCGGAGTTCGAGGTGAGCCGCACTACGTTGCACAAGCTGTTCCCTGGCGGGCTCCCGAAGCTCGAACAGGCTGCCAACGACGACTGATTTCGCGCTTTCAATGAAAGTGCGAACAACACGGATTTTTCGCCGTTTCGAATCAGCCACTTAGCGCGGCGCCTGTTCGCGGTTTCGTTTAGTTCGCGAACACGCAAACCGTCACGCTGTCCTCATGGCGACAGCGCAGGAAATGGTGGAGTTCTACACGACGGCCGAGCAGCGGGTGCTCGCTGGCCAGCGTGTCCGCCATGGCGACCGTGACCTGACCCTCGCCGACCTGGAGCAGATCCGCGCCGGGCGACGCGAGTGGCAGGCACGCGTCGACGCCGAGGCGCGCCGCGGCCGTGCGGGCTGGGCGAATGCCGACTTCGGTGGGTGCACGTGACCAGCGCCGCCATCGCCCGCGACCGCCTGACCGTCGCCATCGCCCGCGACCACGCCGAGCGCGTGACTGCCGAGGCGCTGCAGCGTGCCCAGGTCAAGGCGCGCGCGCACGAAGTCACCCGCCCGTCGCGCAGCCGCAAGCTCGCGCGCGACTGGGGTAGCGGCAACACCATCGTCGGCATGGACGCGCGCCAGCTGCGCGACCAGGCGCGGCACCTCGAGCGCGACCTGGACCTCGCCGACAACGCGCTCAACGTGCTGGTGCAGAACACCGTCGGCAGCGGCATCGACGTGCTCGCTGCGCCGCGCCTGCCGGGTCAGCCGATCAACCGTGACCTCGCCGCGCAGATCGACGACCTGTGGGACGCCTGGTGGGATGCGCCCGAGGTCACGCGCCTGCACGACTACGGCGCCTGCCAGCAGCTGCTGTCGCGCACGTGGTTCCGCGACGGCGAGGCCTACTGGCAGGACCTGCTGGGGCCGGTCGCGCTGCTCGAGCACGGCACGCCGGTGCCGTACAGCATCGAGATGCTCGAGCCGGACATGATCCCGCTCGACCTCGACGACCCCGCGCGCAATATCCGCCAGGGCGTCGAGTGCAACGCCTGGGGCCGCCCGATCGCCTACCACGTCTACAAGACTCACCCGGGCGACCGGCAGGGCTGGTCCACCGAAACCAAGCGCGTCAGCGCCGACGTGCTGCACGGCATCCGAAACCTCAAGCGCCTGCACCAGGTGCGCGGCCTGTCGGTCTTCGCCTCGTCCATGTCGCGCTTCGAGGACGTGAAGGACTACGAAGAGTCCGAGCGCGTCGCCGCGAAGGTGGCAGCGTCGATGTGTGCTGCCATCAAGAAGGGCAACCCGGACCGTTACGGCGAGAACAGCGGCGTTGGGCTGGCCGGCGAGATGACCATCGCCGAGCCAGGCGAGCGAAGCCTGCGCATGTCCCCCGGCATCGTCTTCGACGACCTGCTGCCCGGCGAGGACATCAGCATCATCGCCAGCAACCGTCCGAACCCAAACGCGGCCACCTGGCGCAAGGAACAGCTGCGCGCTGCCGCCGGCGGCATCGGCGTCAGCTACAGCAGCCTGTCGCTCGACTACAACGGCACCTACTCCGCGCAGCGCCAGGAGCTGGTGGAGAAGTGGGGCGGGTACCTGACGCTCGCCGAGCGCTTCATCGCGATGGCGGTGCGCAAGCAGCGCGTGCGCTTCATCGAAGCCGCCGTGCTGGCCGGCCGCATCCGCATGCCGCGCGGCTGGGAGCTCAAGCACCTCGCAGCCAGCACCTACGTGCGCCCGGTCATGCCGTGGATCGACCCGCTCAAGGAAGCCTACGCCCGCGGCGAGGCCGAAGACCGCGGCTGGACCTCGCCGCAGCAGAACACCCTGCAGTACGGCAACAACCCCGACGAGGTCGCCCGGCAGATCGAGGACTGGCGCGAGCAGCGCGACGACGTGCTGCCGACTGCCAACGGCGCGGGCGACACATCCACACGCGCGTTGGTTCGCACCGCCGCCATCACCGCAATGCTGAGGGACTGATATGCGCAAGAGCCTGCTCGCGCTCGCACTCGGAACCATCCTGGCCGACGCCGGCGACGGCACGTCGCGCGGCTACTTCAAAGTCGTGGCCGCCGCGGACGACGTCGCCGAGGTCTACGTGTACGGGGCCATCGGCCCCGCGCTCTGGGCGGATTCCGTATCTGCCCGCCAGCTCGCCCGCGACATCGGCGAGATCAAGGCGAAGACGATCCACGTCCGCATCAACAGCGAGGGCGGGGTGGTGCCGGACGGCATCGCGATCTACAACGCACTGCGCGGCCACTCGGCGCGCAAGGTCGGCTTCGTCGACGGCCAGGCCGCATCGATCGCGTCCCTCGTGCTGATGGCCTGCGACGAGGCGGTGGTGTACCCCACGTCGCTGGTCATGGTGCATGCGCCGGCGACCTTCGCGATGGGCAACGCGGCAGATTTCCGCGAGTTCGCCGACACGCTCGACACGCATGCCCGGGCGATGGCCGAAGCCTACGTCGCGAAGACCGGCGACGAGGCCGCCATCAAGCGGCTGCTCAGCGATGGCCGCGATCACTGGTACGCCGGGATCGAGGCCGTCGACTTCGGATTCGCCGACCGGCTGGAAGACAACGCGGCCCCGGTCGCCGCGGAGTCGGCCCGTGTGGTCGCGCTCACCAGCTACCTGGCTGCCGTGGAGCGCGCGCCCGCGCCCGTCTCGGCCTGCCTGCGTTCGCACATCACCGCAACCATCAATCCCACCGTTTTCGCCTCGTTGAGCGAGGTGTCACAGCAGGCCGTGATCGGCCAACTCGAGGATCCCACCATGAAGCAGCGCTACAACGATCTACTCATCCTCGCGACGGCCGGCAACACCCCGGCGGCCGGCGTGCAGGCCACGGCGGCCGCGCCTGCCGCCCCGGCAGCGCCCGCCGCCGCGCCCGCCGCCCCGGCGGCCCCGGTAGTTGCCGCGGCACCGGCCGCTCCGCAGCCGCCCGCGGATGCCTTCGCGCAGATCCGGGCCCGCAACAGCGACATCCGCGCACTCGCGCAGCCCCACCTGGCCAACGCCGAGGTGCGCGCCTACGTCGACGGCGTCATCGCCGACGCGGATCCGGCGGTGACCGCCGACGTCGTCGGCCGGCGGATCCTCGCCATGCTGGCGGCCGGCGCCACGCCGATCGCCGGCAGCACGGTGGTGACGGCCGGCGCCGACCAGCGCGACCAGACCCGCGCCGCGATGCTCAACGCCATCCAGGCGCGCGCAGGCACCGCCACGGTCGACGCACAGAACCCGTACCGCGGTCATTCCCTCGCCGAGCTGGCGCGCGAATGCGTCGTGGCCGCCGGCGTCGATGTCCGCGGCCGCGACCGCATGGAAGTGGTCGGCCTGGCGTTCACCCACTCCACGTCCGACTTCCCGGGCCTGCTGAGCGACGCCTCCCGCCGGAGCGTGCTGCAGGGCTTCGAGGAAGTCGATACCCCGCTGGAGCGCTTCACCGCGGACGCCAGCGTGCCGGACTTCAAGCCGACCACGCTCGTGGGGCTGGGCAGCTTCAGCAACCTGCTCAAGGTGCCGGAGGGCGGCGAGTACAAGTACGGCACCTTCAGCGAGCAGGGGCAGAAGGTGCAGGTGGTGACCTACGGCCGCCTGTTCTCGATCACCCGCCAGGCCATCATCAACGACGACCTCGGCATCTTCAGCGAGGTGCCGCGGAAGATGGGCCGCGCCGCCCGCCGCACGATTGTCGCCGCCGTGTTCGACCTGATCACCAGCAACCCCACGCTGGACGACGGCATCCCGCTGTTCCATGCGGACCACGGCAACCTGATGACCGGTTCCGCGATCAGCACCACCAGCGTCGACCAGATGCGCGTCGCCATGGCGAAGCAGAAGGACAAGGACGGCAACATCATCCGCATGCCGCTCCGCAACCTGCTCACGCCGCTGGTGCTGGGCGGCCTGGCGCGCACCGTGCGCGAGAGCCAGTACGAGGTGTCGGGCTCGAAGAACCTGACCACGCCGAACACCGTGCGCAACACGTTCGACGTGATCGACGACGGCCACTTCGACGAGGACAGCGCGACTGCCTGGTACGGCGCCGCGGACCCGGCCTATGCCGCAGCGATCGTGATCGCGTACCTCAACGGCAACAAGACGCCCTACCTGGAGCAGCACGAGGGCTTCACCGTCGACGGCGTCGCGTGGAAGGTGCGCATCGACGCCGCGCCCGGCGTCGGCGACTACCGCGCCATCCAAAAGAACCCCGGCGCGTGACGGGAAGGGGGTGAGGGCGGGCCGCCGCCCGTCCTCGCCTCGGTCTCGCAGCACAAGCCTCCAACCCCTCGTCACACCGGAGAAACACCATGAAGAACTACCACCAGGATGGCCGCGTGCTCGACGTCACGCTCGCCGCCAACGTCGCCAGCGGCGGCGTGGTCTCCAAGGGCCGCCTGTTCGGCGTGGCCGTCACCAGCGGCAGCACGGGCGACATCGTGCCCGTCCACGTCGAAGGCGTGGTGCGCCTGGCCAAGCTCGGTACCGCGGTGATCGCCCAGGGCGATGCCGTGCACTGGGACGTCAGCGCCAGCCAGGTGATCGTCGCCTCGACCGCCACCGGCGACATCGAGAACTTCGGCTACGCCGTGGAAGCCGCGGGCAATGGCACCACCGAGGTGCTGGTGCGCCTGTGCCCCGGCGCGGGCGTGCCGAAGGCGGCCTGACCGTTGCTCTACCCGTCGCCGCCGGCGTTGGCGGCGACGGCTTTCTCGCAGACGTCGGACAGGGGCGATGAGCGACCAACACATGGACCTGGACAAGGCCGCCGAAAGCACGTTCGCCAAGTTGTCCGCCCGGCTGCTCACGCCGGTGCTGCTGGCGCTGATCGCGTTCCTTGGGAACCGCCAGCTCACCAGCATGGAAAGCAAGCAGGACGAGTTCGCGAAGAAGCAGGAAGCCGCGAACGAGAAGACCGCCGAGATCGCATCCGACGTGCGCGACATCGGCAACCGCATCGACTACTCGCTGGTGGGTCAGGTGGAAGACCTCAAGCGCCGCGTCGAGCAGATCGAGAAGGCCACGAAGACCCCATGACCGACCACTTCCCCAAGTTCATAGACCGCCTGCTCTCCCACGAGGGCGGCTTCACCGATGACCGCCGCGACCCGGGCAACTGGACGGGCGGCAAGGTCGGCGTCGGCCAGCTGAAGGGCACGAAGTTCGGCATCGCGGCGAACACGTACCCGACGCTCGACATCAAGCATCTAACCCGGTCGCAGGCGATCGCGATCTACCGCCGCGACTTCTGGGACCGGGCCCGCTGCGAGAAGTTGCACCCGGCCGTCGCGTTCCAACTGCTCGACGGCGCGGTGAACAGCGGCATCGCCCAGGCCACCCGCTGGCTGCAGCGCGCCGTGGGCGTGGCCGACGACGGAATGATCGGCCCGATCACCCTGGCCGCGATCCGCGCCACCGACCACAACGACATGGTCCTGCTGTTCAACGCGGACCGCATGGACTTCATGACCCGCCTGAAGAACTGGGCGGTCCACGGCGCCGGCTGGATGCGGCGCATCGCTTCGAACCTGCGTTACGCCGCCACCGACAACTGAGGTCACCCATGAACTGGATTCTCGCGCTGTTCCTCCTGGTCCTCGCCGCCCTGGCGTGGATCTTCTACGACAAGTTCACCCGCCGCGGAGCCGTGCCGCTGCAGGCCGCGTTCAAGAGCTACACCGCGTGGCTGGCTACGGCTGGAGTGCTGCTGGGCGAATACTTGGTGGCCCTGTTCCAGTGGGCCGCGCAACAGGTGGATTTCCTGCAGGCGCAGTTCGGCACACTGCTGGCCGAGCCTTCGCTCGGCGCGTTCGTCCAGATCGCCAGCGCCGTGTTCCTGCTGCTGCGGCTGAAAGGGCAAGGGCTGCCGGCGTTCAAGTTCCCGTCCTACCCGGACCCCACCGACCAGGCAGGCGGCTGACCCATGGCCGGCATCCTGTCCAAGCTGAGCGTCAAGCCGCTGCTGTACGCCGTGGGCGTGCTGCTGGTGGCGTGCGCCGGCTTGGGCGGGGCGCTGGCCGTGCAGCAGCGCTGGTACGGCGGCCAGCTGGCCACAGTCACCGCGGCCCGCAACACCGCGCAGGTGAGCGCCGAGGCGTGGAAGGTCCGCGCCGGCGAGCTCGACCTCGCGAACGCCGCGTTCCAGGACGTCAACGAGACCCTGCAAGGCCTGCTGGCCAAGGCGCAGGGCGAGAACACCCGCCTGCAGGACGAAGGCCGCGCCGCCATCGCCGCGGCGCAGGCCGCCGCCGCCGCCGCCAACCGCACCCTCGACACCTGGCTGGCGCGCTACGCCGACCAGGTGCGCAAGGGCGACTGCGCCAGCGCGCTCAATGCCGTGCAGCAGGCGTGCCCGGCCTTCAACGGATACTGACCATGCGCAGCATCCTCGCCATCGCCTCCTGCCTCGTCCTGGCCGCCTGCGGTCGCGACCTGGTGCAGCCCGACCTGCCGGACGCCGGCACCGCCGTCGTGCCCCAGGTGCAGGTGGTCGAGCGCTACATCTACGTGCGCGTGCCGGCCCACCTCACCGCGCCCGAGCCGATCGCGGAGGGCCCGATCGCCCAGTGCTTCGAAGTGGCCGCCAAGCGCCGCGCCGCGCTCGAGCGCGCCAACGCCAAGCTGCAGCAGTGCGGCGCCATCCAGGGCACCGAGGTCGAGCCATGACCGGCCAGCTGCTCAAGGTGCAGGTGGACCCGCAGGGCGTGTTCGATCGCGCCTTCACCGAGCTCGAGCGCACGCAGCTGCCGTTCGCCACGCTGCAGGCCGTCAACGCGACCGCCTTCGGCGTGCGCGAGGCCTGGAAGCGTGAGGCGCCCCGCGCTCTGGATCGACCCACGCCGTTCACCATCAACGCCATCCTGTACCGGAAAGCGACGAAGCAGCGTCCCGCCGCGGAGGTCTTCATCCGCGACGAGGCCTTCAAGGGCACGCCCCCGGCCAAGTACCTGCTGCCGCAGGTGGGAGGCGGCTCGCGCCCGGCGAAGGGCCTGGAGCGGCTGCTGCAGGCCAAGGGCTTCCTGCCGCGCGGCACGTTCGCAGTGCCCGGCAAGGGCGTGCAGCTGGACGCCTTCGGCAACGTGCCCAGCGGCCACGTGCGGCAGATCATCTCGCAGCTGGGCGTCGCCGGCGAACAGGGCTACGCCTCCAACGAGACCGAGCGCACGCGCGCCCGCCGCAAGCGCCGCGGCGGCTCCGACTACTTCGTGGTGGGCCGCAAGAAGGGCAACCTGCTGCCCGGCATCTACCGCCGCCGCGAGATGGCCGCCGGCGACGCCGCGCGGCGCGCGATCGGCGCGCGCAGCCGCATCGACAGCATCTTCATCTTCGTGCGCTCGGTGTCGTACCGCCCGCGCTACCGCATCTACGAATTCGCCCAGCGCGAGTGGAACAAGCTGTTCCCGTTCCACTTCCCGCGCGAACTGGCCAAGGCCGTCGCCACGGCACGCCTCCGGGGGCGCGGATGAACCAGCGCGCCTTCCTGCAGTCCTTCGACGCCGCCGCGTTCGGCGCCTTCGCCGCGGCCGGCATCGCCGATGCGGCCGAGTACCTCCCACCGGATGCCGCGCCCGACGCCGTGCCGGTGCCGTGCATCGTGCTGGTAGACCGGGACGTGGCGGACTATGGCGACGAGGTCGCACCCGTCTCCGTCTTCCGCACCCGCATCACCTTCCAGGTGATCGAGGTTGCGCCTGACGAAGGCGGAATCGTGTCCCTGCTCGACGGCGCGGGCCTGGTCGCCGAGTCGTTCGCGCTCGCGCAGCGCACGCGCCATGACGAAGGCATCAGCGCCTGGTGGGTGCAGCATGCCTAGCCCGCGCGCCATCTACCTGGAGGCGATCGCCGCCTGCATGCGGCAGATCAAGCAGGCGGACGGCTACAACACCAACGCCGGCGACAGCGTCACCCTGGAGCCGACGCCGAAGCTGGCCGAGAGCGACGAGCCGTTCATCGCCGTGGTGTGGTCGCGCCAGGCGCGGGGCACCGAGCCGGCGGTGGTGAAGACGTCCCGCGCGACCACGGTCGACATCATCGCGCGCGTGCCCGCGGCGCTGGCCGATGCACGCGAGCGCCTCGACCTGATCCTGCAGGACATCGAATCCGCGCTGTCCCGCCAGCAGTGGCGCTTCCCGGTCGGCTACCAGGCTCCGCAGTACCAATCCGCCGAACCGCTGCTGGCGCCTGCCGGCGCCGGCTGGGTGGGCGTGCAGGTCACGGTCGGCGGGCACATCCCCATCCACACCTCCTCCCTCTAACCGCCGCCCCGCGGCATCACCCGAGGTACACCTCAATGGAAGCACCCGATTACAGCTACGTGGGCAGCGGCCACATCCTGATGAAGGAATACGGCAGCGCCGCGCCCTTCCTGCCGGTGGGCAACTGCTCGGCGCTCTCGTTCTCGCCGCAGGTCAACACCCTGCAGCTGCCGGACTACACCCAGCCCGGCGGCGGCCTGCGCAACCGCATCGACCGCGTCAACGACGTGCAGTTCAGCCTCACGTTCCACGACTTCAAGGGCGAGAACTTCGCCCGGTTCCTGCGCGCCAGCAATACCGACGTCGCCGCCGGCACCGTCAGCGCGGAGGCCGTGGTGGCCTACAAGGGCGGCTGGACGCCGCTGGCCAAGTACGCCTCGGTGATCGACGCCGTCGAGCCGGCCGGCGGCGGCACGCCGTACGTGGCTGGCGACGACTACGTGCTCGACAACGGCGGCCTGTGGATTCCGGAGGACAGCGCGATCGTGGATCCGGTGGCCGGCGCCGCCAACATCGACGTCGACTACGATTACGACGCCCACAGCGTCACCGAGGCCTTCGTCAACGCGGCCAAGCAGTACACGCTGATCTTCGTCGGCCTGAACGAAGCGCGCAGCGGCAAGCAGGTGCGCGTGATCGGGCACAAGCTGTCCGGAGCCGTGATGAGCCAGCTGGGCCTGATCGGCGAGGAGTACGGCGCCGGCGAGGTCAACGGCTCGTTGATGTCCGACACCAGCAAGGGTGCCGGCCTGTCCAAGTACTTCCAGATCGTGGTGGTCGACTGATGTCGGACGACCTCGAGGTCCTCGACCCGGCACCGGTCGAGGTGGTCTACCGGGGCGAGCGGCTGGAGATCCGGCCGCTCACCCTCGGTGCCATGCGTGAGTTCTCGGGGCTGGTGAAGCCGCTGATGGCCGAATTCGTCGGAGATCGCAATCCGTCGTGGCTGGTCAGCGACGACGCCATGCTGATCGAGGTGCTCGAGACCCATGGCGAGGCACTGTTCCGCGCGGCCGCTATTGCGACCGGCCGGCCTGTCGAGTTCATCAGCGGCGGCGAGAGCATCACGGACATGGTGACTCTGGCCACCGCCATCGTGCGGGTGAATCGCGATTTTTTCTGGCGGGCGATGGTGTCCCTGGTGCCGAAGGTGCCACTGCCCGAGCAGGCGGCAAATCAAGCGAGTGGGGGTGGAGTGACCTCGTCCAGTTCCTCGTCTCCCACGGGCATTCACTGACCGAGATACGCGGCTACACCCTCGCGCAGGTGCGCCAGCTGTGCCGGGCCGCACACCGCCGGCATCGGCGCCGGCAGCGCGAGCTGGCAATCCTGGTACGCGCGGCGACGCAGTTCGATCGGAACCCCTGGGCCAAATATCTGAAGACCTTCGATGACTAACGGGCCCAACCTCCGCGTCCGCATCTCGGCCGACTTGGCCGACATCAAGCAGGGCCTCGGCCTGCTGCGCGGCGAACTCGCCAGCGTCAAGAAGCAGGCTGCGCAGGTGGCGCCGGGCACGTCGCGCTGGCAGGAGGGTCTCCGTTCGGTGCGGCAGCAGCTGCTGGGGATCGTGTCCCTGTACGGTGCCATGCGCGCAGCGGGCGGCTATGTTCGCCTCGCCGATGAGGCGGCGAATCTTGCCGGGCAGCTGCGCCTGGCGACGAAATCGCAAGCTGAGTTCAACAAGGCCCAGCAGCAGACGTTCCGAATCGCTCAGGAGACATCGGCGGAGTGGGGCGCGGTCGTAGCTCTCTACTCTCGACTGAGCCAGACGACTGACCTCGCACAGGATGACATCCTCGCGCTGACGAAGACCATCAGCCAGTCGTTCGCCGTTTCGTCCGCGAGCACGGTGGACACCGAGAATGGCATCAGGCAGCTGTCGCAGGCGATCGCCGGTGGCGTGCTTCGGGCGGAAGAGTTCAACACGATCGTCGACACCAACGGTCGCTTGGTCCGAGCGCTTGGCGACGAACTCGGAATTCACTCCGGGCAAGTGCGCCAGTACGTCAATGACGGCAAGGTGAGCGCCGAGATCCTGCTTCGGGCGCTTCGAAACAGTGCCGAGCAGATCGACGATGAGTTCGGGAGCCTCCCGCTTACGGTGTCTCGCTCTGTCACGCAGTTGCGCAATGCGCTGACGAAGCTGGTGGGCGATACGGACACCGCCGAGGGCGCGAGCCGTGACCTAGCTGAGGCCATAAGCGAGCTGGCCACGTGGCTCAGCTCGGATGAAGCGAAGCAGGGCTTTGCAGACATGATCTCCTCGTTGGTGGAGATCGCGCGCCTCACCGTGAACGTGGCCGGTGGCATCGGGCGGATCGCGCGCGAAGCCCGGCAGCTTTTCTCGGACGCCGAGGACTTCCTCGGCCGCAACGTGTCGCAGACCGGCCTGTTCGCCCGCGCCACCGGCGGCGACCCGAAGGACGTCTTCGGCATCGGCGCCTACCTGAAGCAGCGCTTCCCGGCGCTGTACAAGGAATTCGGCGCCCAGGCGCCGGCGCGGCCGGACTTCGGCAACGTGCTGACCGGTGCCGATTCGCAGGGCGGCGGTGGTGGAAGTGGTGGCGGTGGCGGCGGCGAGGCAGGCAAGGCCGTCGCCCGCTCCAACGCGCTGATGCGCGACTCTGTCACCCGCGCCCTGGCCGAGCTGGACCGCCTGTACAAGGGCAGCGAGATCGGCTTCCGGGAGTACTTCGCCAGTCGGCAGCAGCTGCAGGAGCAGGCGATTGACCTGGAGATCGAGCAGGCGCGCAACGAGCTGGCTGTCACCAAGGACCTGGGCAAGCGCCGCGACCTCGAGGAGCAGATCGCCATCCTGCTGCGCGACCGCGCCGAGATCGGCGCCACCGCCGCGCGCGAGCAGAAGGAGGCCGAGGAGGCGCTGACCAAGCAGCTCGGCGACGTGAAGCTGGCGCTGCTGGAGCTTGACGGCAACACCGGGCGCGTGGCGCGCGCCAAGCTCGAGGAGGAATACCGCGAGCTGTTCAAGCGCCTCGAGGCGGACAGCGATGCCGCCGGCCAGGCCATGGTGCGCAACCTGATCGAGCGGCTGGTCGCGAAGGCCAAGTCGGACGAGATCAACGACGCCGTAGCGCGCGTGACTTCGGGGCTGTCGGCGCAGGAAGGCTCAATCAGCGCGCAGGTGCAGGCCGGCGCGCTCGGCTACATCGAGGGCGAGCGTCGCCTCGGCGACCTGCGCCGGGAGGCCCTGGAGCAGCTGCGCGACTTGCGTCAGGCGCAGCTCGCCTATCTCGGCACGTTGTCGCCGGACACCGCCGAGTATGCAGCGGCCATCCAGGCGCTGGCCGGGATCGACATCGAGCTCTCGAACATCCGCGCGTCTATGGACACGCTGGGGCAGGGCATTGCCGATTCCGGTGCCAACGCACTGGACGGCTTCTGGGCCAACCTGCGCGAGGGCAGCCTGACCGGCCTGGAGATGGTCAAGCAGCTAATCGGCGACTTCGCCCGCGGCGTGTACGACGTGGTGACGCAGGACTTCACGAAGTCCATCGTGGGCGGCATCCGGTCGATGGTGGGCAGGCTCGCCAACCGAGGTGCGGAGGCCAGCGCCGAGGCGACGTCCGCGGCCACGGCGGCGACGATCCAGACTACGGCCGCCACGACGGCGGCTGCCACGATCACCGCGGGCGCGACGACGGCTGGCGCCACGCTGACGGCGGCGGGCACCGCGACTGGCGCAGCACTCATCTCGTCCGCGACCACCGCCGCGGCGATCATGCGCACGGCGTCTGCATTCGGCAGCTTCGGGGCTGCCCACGGCGGCGGCATGGTTGGCGCCCTGCAGATGCAGCGGCACAACATCAACCCGATCGTGTTCGGGAACGCGCCCCACTATCACGGCGGCGGGCAGGCAGGGCTGACCGGGCTGCGCAACAAGGAGGTCGCCGCCGTGCTCGAGGAAGGCGAGACCATCCGCACGAAACAGCAGGAGGCCGCGCTCGCTGCGCGCATGGATTCGGCGCGTGAGAGCAGCCGAACCGTAGTGAAGACGCCTGTGGTCGCCATCGGCGACCGCGCCGTGGCCAACGCGCTGGCCGGCGCCGATGGCGAAGACGTGATCCTCACCCACGTGCGCAACAACTGGGACGCGCTGGTCCGCAATGGCACTCCCTGACCCCGTCCCCTGGCCGTTCTTCCCCGGCGGGGAGTTCGTCGAGCAGCTGGACTCGCGCACGGACATCCTGCCGGCCGCCACCGGCCCGGAGCAGCGGATCCGGCTGCGGCCGGATCCGNCACGTCCGGCTCACGTTCGACGGCCTGGCCGAGGCCGACGAGCGCCGCTGGCTGGAGAACCTGCTCAACGCCCACGGCGACGGCCGCTGGTGGGTGCCGTGGCCGATGGAAGGGCAGGCACTGGCCGCGCCGCTGTCGCTGGGCGGCACCACCATCGGGCTGGATACCCGCTGGCGCCACTTCGCCGCCGGCGGCCACGCGCTGCTGGTGGGCGCCACGCCTCGGCAGCACGCGCTGGTGGCGATCGACAGCCTGACCGACGACGCGCTGGAACTGGCCGAGCCGCTCGCCGCCAGCTGGCCCGCCGGCACACGAGTCTACCCGGCGCTGCTGGCGCGCCTGGACGGCATGCTTGAGCTGCCGCGCTTCACCGGCGACGCCGGTGCCTACCAGGTGAAGTGGCGCGCGGACGCCGCGGTGGCATGGCCGGCCGCGTTCGGCGAACTGGCGTACCGCGGCGTGCCGGTGCTGGACCTGCCGCTGGAGTGGACGCAGGATCCGCTGGACGTGCCGGAGCGCACCTTCGCCACCGTCGACGACGGCCTGGCGCTGCCGTTCGCGGTGGACCAGGCCGGCCAGCCGCGCAACCGCATCCGCGTCGCGTGCACGGTGCAGGGGTTGGAGGCGGCCGCTCAGCTGCGCTCGCTGCTGTACGCGCTGGGCGGCAGCTGGGGCGCGCTGTGGGTGCCCAGCCTGGCGCACGACTTCCGCGTGGTGGGCAACGTGCTGCTGGGCGCCAGCGCGCTGGACGTGGCCTGGGCCGGCTACAGCCTGGCGGCGCCGGCGCAGAACCGGCGCGACATCCGCATCACCCTGTGGAACGGCACCACGTACTACCGCCGCATCACCGGGGCCACCGAGCTCAGCGCCACCATCGAGCGCGTGACGCTCGACAGCGCGCTGCCCGCGGCGTTCCTGGCCGTGGACGTGGCGCAGGTGGCCTTCCTGCAGCTGTGCCGCCAGGAGGCGGATGTGAACGTGCTGCGCTGGTGGACCAGCGACGTGGTGCGCACCACGCTGGAGTTCCGCGGCGAGGTGGCCCATGGGGTTTAGCCTGTTCGAGCTCTCGCGCCTGCTGGGCCGCAAGGCGGCGCTGTACACCTTCCAGCACGGCCCGCTGGTGGAGCGCTTCAATTCCACCGACCGCGACCTGACCCTCGGCGGCGACCTGTACAAGGCCGCCCGCGGCATCAGCCACTCGCCGATCCGCGACACCGCCAGCAGCGGCAAGGCGCAGGTCACCATCACCATGCCGGCGCTGCTGGACCCGGCCGCCACCGACGTGCCGCCCACGCAGGTGCTGCTGGGCTGGTGGCGGCCGTACCCGCCGAGCACGCGCGTGTTCGTGAGCATCGCCACCACGCACCTCGGCGACCCGGACGAGGAGATCCAGGAGGAGTGGAGCGGCCGCGTGCTCGCTCCGTCCTTCAAGGACGTGGAGATGACGCTCACCTGCGACCCGTCGCGCAGCAATGCGCGCACCGCGGGCCGGGCGAAGCGGATCTCGCGCAACTGCGGCGTCGCGCTGTACAGCCAGGGCTACATGCAGTGCAACCTGGACCCGGAGCCGATCGCGGTGGCCGCCACGGTGGTGTCGATCGACGGGGGCGACGTGACCATCGCGCTCGCCGGTGACCCGCCGCGGCCGCTGGCGCCGGGGCCCATCGAGTGGCTGGACGGCGAGGACCTGCAGGCGGCCGAGGTGCTCTCGATCGCCGGCAACGTGCTCACGCTGGACGACGCCAGCGGCCTGGCCGTGGACGACGCGGTCACCGTGTACACCGAGCCGCTCTGGTTCCTGGCCGAGCTGAGCGCCGACGCCGTGGGCCTCACGCTCACCGCGCCGGAGTTCGGCGCCTCGCCGTTCGGCCTCGAGGGCGGGCTGATCCGCTGGACGCGCGACAACGGCCTGCTGGAGTCGCGCAACATCCTGGCCCACCTCGGCACGTCCATCACCATCGACTACGGCGCGCCGGACCTGCTGGCCGGCCGGGTGCTGCGCACCTACTGGGGCTGCCCGCACAACCTCGACGCGTGCACCGCCCGCGGCAACGATCGCAACTACCCGGCGTTCAAGTACCTGCCGGTCGACAGCCCGATGGGGAGGTCGCAGGCATGGGGCTGACCGCGCGCGCGCGCCGCAAGGCCGGCTGGTGCTGGTGGATGGCGCGCTACCTGGTGCTGGACAAGCATCGCGAGGCCACGCGCGTCACCGCCTTCTGGGCGGCGGTGGTGGTGGCCACCATCAGCGGCAGCCTCCTGCTGGTCGAGGTGCTGGGCCTGCGCCCGCCGCCGGCGCCCGGCGAGCCCGCGGCGGCCTGGTGGGTGCAACTGGTCCTGTTCGTGGTGTCCATGCTGATCAGCTGGGCCATGCGCCCGAAGGTGGAGCCGCCCAAGCCCGCCGAGGGCCAGGCCCCGGTGGTGGAGGACGGCGCCGCGCTGGAGCGCATCTACGGCCGCGTGTGGACCGACGACGGGAAGTGGACCGCGTGGAGCAACGGCGACCCGGAGCCGATCCGGAAGAAGCAGGGCAAGAAGTGATCGTCACCAGCACCCACCTGCGCACCATCCCGTACTTCAACGACCGCGCCGGCTACTGCCTGCCGAAGGCGCGGGCGTGGTTCCGCGCCCAGGGGCTGGACTGGGCCGCCTTCCTGCGCCACGGCATCGACGCCGAGCAGCTGCTGGCCACCGGCGACGGCATGGCCGCGAAGCTCGTGGAGTGGGCGCGCGAGTGCGAGGGCCGCGCCCATGGGTAGCAGCAAGAAGCAGACCGTCAGCTACTGGTACCACCCGTTCTTCCAGCTGGCCCTGCACGAAGGCCCGTTCGACAAGCTGCTGAAGATCCGCGGCGGCGACGTCGACGCCTGGGTGGGTGAGCTGACCGCCAGCGGCAGCATCACCGTCGATGCGCCCAACCTGTGGGGCGGCGACGAAAAGGAGGGCGGCATCCAGGGCACGTTCGACGTCATGTTCGGCGAGATGGACGCCGAGCCGAACGTGTTCTTCCAGACCGCGATGGGCCCGGACCCGTCGAACCACAACGGCGTGGCGCTGCTGCAGTTCAACAGCGGGCGGTATGGCGCTGGGAACCCGTATCCGAAGGCGATCTCGGTGCTGACGGAGCGGATCTACGAGGGGTGGCTGGACGACGTCTGCTGGTACCCGGAGAAAGCCAAGATCGTCTTTGAATCCTTCGACCTTCCATACGACGGCATCTGGGCCTACCAGGTCGAAGCGCCGGGCAGTACCGCGGACTACTCGTCGGCCGACTACGACCACAGCGGCTGGGCGACCGGGCCGGGCGGATTCGGGTCGAATGTGCCTCCAGGCAGCACGCTCGCCATCGGTACCTTCGTCGGCGGCCTGATCGGCCGTGCGGTGTGGATCCGCCGGGAGATCACGTTCTTCGGCGAGCTGACCCTCGCCGTCTTCCACGACGACGGCGCATGGCTCTGGGTGGACGGCGTGCCGGTGGAGATGGAGAGCCTGCAGTACTTCCACTCGCGCGCGACCGTGAACGTGCTCGGTAAGGTCACCGTGGCACTCAAGGTTCTGGACGGCATTCCTGCAGGCAGCACCAACATCTTCGCCGGCATCGCGATGGAGGGGCAGGGCAGCGAGTTCATCGGCATGAACCCCGCCCACGTGATCTACGACAGCCTCACCAATCTGCAGGGCGAGCCGATCGCATCGATCGATGAGGCGAGTTTCACCGCGGCCGCGGATCGGCTGTACCTGGAAGGCTTCGGCATCTGCACGAAGTACAACCACGCCCAGGAGACGATCGAGCAGTTCCGCCAGCGCATCCTGGACCTGATCGGTGCCGAATGCTCGCGCTACAACGGCAGGTGGTACCTGGACCTGATCCGCGAGCTGTCGCCGGCCGAGATCGACGCGCTGCCGATCCTCACCGATGACGACATTCTGGACTGGCAGGAAGACCCGACCAACCGCGACGATGCTGTCAACCAGGTGGCGGTGAAGTGGTTCGATCCGGACACGAAGCAGTCGCGCATCACGCCGCACGTACATGCGCTGGCTGCGATCAACACGCTGGGCTGCGTGAATCCCGAGGTGCGCGAGTACCCGGAGGTGCCCTACGAGGCGCTCGCCAACCGGCTGGCGCTGCGTGACCTGCACAACAAGTCGACGCCCACCCGCCGATTCAACCAGACCACCAACCGCAAGCCCTATAACTGGCGCAAGGGGCACGCGTTCCGTTTGCAGTCGCCGAAGCGGGGCATCGCGGACATGGTGTGCCGCGTCGCCGACATCGACCGCGGCACGCTGCAGAGCGGCGCCATCCGGCTGGTCGCGGTGCAGGACATCTTCGCCATGCCCGCGACCGTGTACGTGACGGGCGAGCCGAGCGTGCCGGCACCGAGCCCGATCCCGGAGCCGATGGCACACCAGGTGCTGTTCGAAGCACCCTACGTGGAGCTGGCGGGCGTGCTGAGCGCCGGCGACCTGGCCGCGCTGGACGCGGACGCGGGGTTCATCCTTGCCACCGGCGTGAAGCCGGGCAACGGACAGGGCTACGCGTTGCTCACGCGGCCCGTCGGCGGCGAGTTCGAGCGCATCGGCACCTTCGACTGGTGCCCCAGCGCCATCGTCGTGGAGGGCGCCGGGTACACGGACACTGGCTTCACCTTGGCCGGCGGCAGTCTGCTCGCGCGCGTGGAGGTCGGCACGGCCGCCCTGTGGGGCAGCGAGCTGGTGCGCGTGGTCGCGCTGGACCTGGTCACCGGCGCCGCCGAATTCGGTCGCGGCGTGGGCGACACCGTCGCCGTGAAGCATGCGCCCGGCGAACGCATCTACTTCTTCGACGCCTGGGCGGCCACCGACCAGGTGGAATACGCCACGGCCGAGACCGTGGAAGCCAAGCTGCTGCCGCGCACCGGCACCCAGGAACGACCCGCGGAAGACGTCACGGCTCTGGAGGTCACCCTCGGCCAGCGCGCCGCCAGGCCCTACCCGCCGGCCAAGTTCCGAATCAACGGCCTGTCCGATCCGGAGGCAGTCGTCGGTGATGTGGTGGCGACCTGGGCGCACCGGGACCGCGTGGCGCAGGCGGACCAGCTGTTCGACGCGGAGGTCGACAGCGTCGGCCCCGAGGCGGGCACAACGTACACGCTGCGCGCCTATCTCAACGACGCGCTGGCCGACGAGCAGACCGGCATCACCGGCACGACTGCCACGTGGGTCCCGGAAGGGGCCGGCCTGGCGCGCGTGGAAGTAGTGGCCGTGCGCGACGGGCTGGAGAGCTGGCAGGCGCAGGTGCGCGAGTTCAGCGTCGGCGCCCCGTTGCTGGCCGAAGACGACAGCGTGGTGACCACCGAAACCGACCAACCGATCATCATGGAGTAGGCGACATGCCACGTATCTCCCAAATGCCGCCGCCCGCCGTGCCCCTGAGCGGCCTCGAGCTGCTTCCCGCCCTCCAGGGCGGCGGCGCGGACGCCAACGTGGGCTTGCCGTTGCTGACCAGCGGCCCGCCCTACGGTGGCGCCGTGCTGGCGCTGCGGCTGCCGATGGAGGCCGACATGGCCGCGACGTCGGAGGCCGACCCCGGAGCGGGCATGGTGCGTTGGAACCACGCCACGCCGAGCTCTGCCACCGAGCTGTATATCAACGATGCCGACGGCGAGGCGGGCGACCTGGCCGCCGTGTTCGCCGCGCTGAATGTGGGCGGCTACGTCTACCTGCAGGGCACCGCGGACACCGATGCCCGCGACAACTGGCAGCGCTGGCAGGTGACCAGCATCAGCGATGAATTGGGCTACACGAAGCTCGCGGTGACGCTGCAGCTGAGTGGCGGCACATTCGCGGACGAAGATCCGCTCGAGCTCACCGTGCAGCAGCCGGTTCCGGCGCCCGGCGTGGATCGAAACGTGGTGACCGCCGTCTCGTCGAGCGGCGGCACCACGACGCTGGACGCCAGCCTCGGCGACTACTTCACCACCACGCTCACCGAAAACACGACCATCGCGCTGATCAACGTGCCCCAGGCCTGCACCATCAGCCTGCGCATCCAGCAGGGCGCCGGCACGGCCTACACCGTGACGTTCCCGGCCTCTTTCCTGAAACGCGGGGGCGGTGATTTCGCGATCCCGGCCATGCTGGGCGCGCGCCATCGGCTGATCGCCACGACCGACGATTTCGGCACGACGTACGACGCCGACCTGGGCGAGGCCTACGCGTGAGCCTGCTGGCGCACCAGGCCCGGCTGATGGGCAGCACGAGCGGGGCGTTCCGCGAGGTGCTGCTGTCCATGTCGCCGCTGCTCTACTTGCCGATGGACGAGGCCGAGGGATCGGTTGCGCATGCGCTGGCGGGCGCGGACGGCACGTACCTCGGCTCGCCCACGCTCGGCAGGCCGCCGATCCTGCCAGGCGATGCAGGCACCTCGATCGGTACGGCCAACAACGCGAATCGAGTCCGGGCGACCCGGGTCCTTACGGGCGGGGGTGAATTCACCTGTTGCATTGCGCTACGCACCTCACACACAGGCTCCCAGATGTTGATCCTCGATCAGGACGTAGGCGCCGGGAGCACGCCGCGTCATTTCTTGGCGATCAACCGTTCCTCATCGACGACCGCGGTGGGCGTGCATGGCAGCGTTTGTTCGTTCGGGCATAACCCGCCGAGCAACAGCAACCAACATGCGTATGCGCTGGGGGCTGGATTGACGGATGGCGCCCCACACCTTCTCGTGTGGGGTCGGAACGCGCTCGGGTCGCCCTTTGTCGACGTCGACGGTGTCGCGCAGACCATGACAGGAAACACCCTGCAGGGAACGATCTGGGGCGGAACCTACTGGGGCATCGGTCAGTCGCCACTGTATGCAGCCGGCCTGTACGTTGGCGACCTCGCCCACTTCGCTTGCTGGCAGCGGACGCTCTCGCCTGAAGAGCGCGCCGAACTGGCAGTTGCGTCGGGCCTGGCGGCTTGAGCGTCCGCATTGATGTGATGCCCGACGTCGCCGGGCACTGGTCCGTCACCCGCGACCGCGTGCTGGACGCCGAGTTCACCGAGCGGGATCGCGCGATCGACTACGCCCGCAGCTGCGCGGCGCGAGCCCTGCGCACAGGCCTCGAGGTGAAACTGCAGATTCACGCTCCGCTGGAACCGGAGGGCGGATTCGGAGTTTCCCTACACCGCCGTGCGGGCTTCCCCGACTTCCCAGTCAGGTCGCACGGAGGACGCTGGCGGCGCGCCGCTGGGGCGCAGGCGAGGGGAAGCGAGATGGCGAGGATCTACTGGTTCGTGGTGGTGGCCGGCGGCGACTGGGCCGTGAAGCGGGAGGGGGAAGCGGCCTCGAGGACTTTCCGTCTGCAGGCGGACGCGATCGATCATGCGGCCGGAGTAGCAAAGGCCCATCACCAGGCGCATGGGGTGCCGACCGGTGTCCGGATCCAAGGGCAGGAAGGCAAGTGGCGCGACGAGCGCACCTGCGGCGATGACCCGTACCCTCCTCGCGGCTGATCCCAGCGGAGGCTGCTTGCACCACGCTGCGTTGTGGGTATAGATTCCAGCGAAGCATGTGCGAATGGAGGCACACATGACCAGCAGGCAGACATGGATTCTTGGAGTCGTCGCGGCCGCTGCGCTGATTGCAGGCTTGCTGTGGTTCAAGAATGATCGCACCGATGCGCCTGCGAGCGACGAGATCGTCGCCGTGCCCAATAGCGAGTACTCCGGAGCGCCGGATGGGGCATCTTCCGCGGTCGAGTCACCCCGTCAGCGGTCGCGATCGGGCAAGGAAGAGAAGGGATATGAGGTCTCAATGGGAGACCCGTTTCTTGAGCCGCGTAGCGAGGCCGAAGTGGAGTGGCTCCGCCGCAATCGCTATCCGAGCGCCGCGGCGAGATCAGATGCTGCGCAGTTCATGGCCAGCGAACTGGACTTCGATCATCGAGACGGCATCGAAGCGATTGAGATAGTTGCTGCCGAACAGTATGCACGGCAGCATCCGGACAACCGAGAACGAGCCGTTGAGTTCTTGAATGAAGCGGCTATCTCGGGTTCTACGTACGCACTGGAAACGCTTGGCCGACTTCATGGGTCAGCCGATCCAGTCACTTCGGAAGCTTACTTCCGCGCCGCCGCGCACCGTGGGGATTGGAATGCACATCTGAGAGTCAAGCCGCCATTGACCAGCGAACAGGAGATGCTGGCGAGCCTGCTCGCTCATCAGGTGATAGAGAACCTGGAGCTGCAACGGCGGCGACGCGGATTACCAGCGTTAGGTAATGACCAGCGACCGGGACTGGACCAATTTCTTCGACAGATCAAGGAGGCTGAAAGGGCAGCGGCTGCCAGTCGCTCGTAGCGCATCGAAGTTTGAAGTGGAATTCACAACACAAGGAAGGATCAATGAAGAAGACAACTACAGTAATGTGGTTAACGATCGCCGTTTCTGGGGTGGCGCTAGCATGCGCGGTTGTACCTTCGGTCGTTGCTCCATTGGTGACTGTTTCCCCCTCCGATTCGTTCTCGGACAAGTGGGACAAGATTGCCCAGAAGCTGCATCAGACGTATGGCAATCAACTACGTGATAGTGAAGTGATCTCCGTCCGTGTCCCCGTCAAGACCTGTATCGGCCCCGTGTGCGGAGCTTCGATAGACACGCAGTTCTTAAAGGCATGCGGGCAGACGTTCAAGCAAGCTGCGGAAGCGATTGGCGACACCTATGCCAATGGTGGTGGCCCTGGTGGCATCCCGCCTCAGTACGACCCGACGCCGCCCGGGGGATGGGCGGGCTGCTTCCCGGGCACCGGCGAGATCATTGGATGCAGTAGCGCGGGTGGCGGCGAAGAGTTGTGCACGAGCGAGCCGGTTCCCATTCTGGTCTGTCCCGGGATGGGTTGATCCGCGTTGGGGTGAGTCGAGGTCGCTCGACTCGCCTCTTGCTGTGTTGGGCGATGAGTGAACGGACTGCAAGGCACGAGACGCCTGCAGATGTCGCTATAGAGGGACCGATCACGGTAACGGCCGCGGGTGACGTGCACAGTTTGCGCTGCCAGCAGCGCACGGAGCGACGCGGCCACACCTGCGGAGCTCCTCCCAGCCCGTGCGTGCGCCCCGGAGGGGGCGCGGCTGGCGCCTTCTCTCGCCGTGCGACGGCCGGGCTTACTCTTGCCGCATGGCCGACGACGCGCCCGAATCGCCCGACGCACTGCCGCCCGCCTACTGGTGGGCGGTTAGCGCGGACTCGGCAGTGCTCTACCTGCGATATGGGTGGGTGGCGAGGGTCAGCAGCGACCACGTCCGGATCTCGGCGGATCCACCGCTCTACCCGGAAACCTCTGGGCCATGCCGCGGCATCGCCCATGGCCAGCGCATCGTGGAACGCGTGCTGGCGGTGCGCCACTGCCGGGGGACGCCAGAGCGCCGTGCGGTACGGGAGCGGATCCGGGCCGACCGCATCCGGCGGAAGCTGCCGCGGCCGACGCCGCGGCCGCAGGAAGACGACGACTGGGTGAATCCGTAGCGGCGCCGCGGATCGCGGCGCTCAGTCGCCGCGGCGGTCGACCAGGTCGATGAGGCGCCGGCAGGCGTCCGGGTCCATCCGGCCAATGTGGGCCTCCGCCTCGGTCAGGCCCATGGCCTCGGCCATCCAGCGGTAGGCGGCGGAGCGGGACATGGCCCCGTCGCGCCACAGTGCGTCCAGCGCGGCGTGCGCGCGGCCGCGCCACTCGCGGGTCTCGGCGTCCGCCAGGCTGCCCAGCGGCCGCGTGGTGCCGGCGTAGCAGCGAATGTAGGCGTCGCAGGGGGTGCACTTCCAGGCCGGGCCCCAGTCGGCCGGGTAGGGGTAGCCTGGCGCCTGCCAGCGCAGTAGCGTCGCCGGCTCGAGGCAGTAGGGGCACGCTACTCGGGAAATGGCACGTGCTCGTAGCCATCCCGGCCGAACAGGCCGGCGTCTAGGGCGGTGTCTGCCAGGTCGCGGATGCGCTCCTGCGCGGTGGCTTCGTGCCGCGCGCCGGCCTCGATCAGGATCTCGTCAGCCTCCACCCAGAACCAGGCCGTGAATTCCGCCGGCGTGCGGCCGGCGCGTGCGTTAGACCATTCGCCGATCTCGCGGGCGAACGCCCGCAGGCGGGCCTCAAGCGCGTCAGGCGTCATCGCAGGGCTCGCCGTCGTCGCCGGGCACCAGGCCCGCCTCGTGCAGCATGCAGTTGATGCGCGCGTCGACGTGCCGGCAGTCCTCGGGGCTGGCGCGCTCGAGGATCTCGTCGGCGATGCCGGCGAAGGCGTCCATCAGATGTTCGGGCTCGGTTTCGGCAATGAGCTGAGGCAACTGAGCCTGGAGCTCGTCGAGCTGACGATCGAGGGTGGCGCGGTCCAGGTGTCGCATGGTCTTCTCCCGCCTATTGCAGCGTCTTCGCAGTCAAGCCTTTCTGCTGCATCTTCCGTTCGACTTTGGGCAGCGCTTCGGCAAATGCCTTCAGCGCGTCGATAGACCACAGGTAGTGCGCCGCTGCCGGACGCTCCTGGTCGTATACAACGTTCAACGTCTCGAGCCTGACCAGCATCGCGCCAAGATCAGATATCACGCTGCGAATTTCGAATGCGGTGGACACCAGGCACTCGTCCAGAGCTGGCGATCGGGGGCCTTCATTCCATGCGGGCAATGCTTTGGTCGCGGGCTCAAGCAGCCCATGTGAGACTCCCTCTCCCGCAAGCGATTGAATGCCGCCCGGGAGCCCCTCAGTCCAAGCCTTGATCCCGGTGTACGTCATGATGACGTTCTCCAGCTTGCCCTCGGAAACAGTCCCGTCCAGGTTCACCGCTCGCAGGTGGAAGTCCATCGCCACCCCTTCGAGCTCCACGAGGATGTCGCCGAAGGACGCGCCCAGGATCTCCGGCACACCGCGGAACATGTCTGGCCAGCGATTCCCATTCGCCAGCCTCCGCGGGTCTTGGAGGCGGCGCTGTGGAGGGATGGCTGGCTTCGCCTCTTGCGCGCCAAACACCTTGTGCCCTCCGGCTCCGCGCAGATCCTGCAGGATCTGTGGGATCACGTTGCCGATCGATTCGAGCACCGGGTACGGAATGAACAGCGACACGTTTTCTTCGGTGACGGGGTCGCTCTGACTCTCGTCG
This sequence comes from Luteimonas rhizosphaericola, assembly GCF_029888045.1. GTDB lineage: Bacteria > Pseudomonadota > Gammaproteobacteria > Xanthomonadales > Xanthomonadaceae > Luteimonas > Luteimonas rhizosphaericola. The sequence continues at coordinate 69,117 of NZ_JARXRN010000029.1, forward strand.
TGAACCTTGGACTTGAACACGAGGTTCGCCGAGCCTGCCGATGGGATCAGCTCAGGGACGTCGACGTGGTAGACCATTCGGCGCTTCATGCTGCAAGCCTGTGTTCGTAGTAGGGGTGCCGCTTGTCGTCGAAGATCGCGTAGAGCGCGTCGAGATTCTGTGGATCAGGATTCAGCCACGCCTCGACGTGCTCGGGCTTGATGTTGATGATGGTACGGTCGTGGCCAGCGGCCGCCACCTCTGGCTCCGGGTCGTCGGTGATGGCGGCGAAGCAGTCCACGTCGGGGTCTTTGCCGGCGGGATCCGTCCACGTGGCCCACAGGCAGGCCACCAGCATCGGCTCCCCGGTGCGGGGTCGGAACTGCAGGCGCATGTTCTTGCCGTCGGGACCCTCGACGTTCTCGAAGAAGGTGTTCACCACCATCAGGCCATGGGTGTGGCCGAACTGGCGCCGCCAGTACCGCTCCAGGTTGTCGCGGCGGGCGTTGTACGTGCCGCTCATCTGGCCGGTGCGCGTGAAGTCGCTCGAGGCCGGCTGGCCGGGCTGGCGGAGCTGGTAGCGCATCGGGCGCACCACGTAGCCGCTAGCCTCGCGGATCAGCACCGGCACCCACCACTGCGGGTAGAACTGCCAGTCCCGCGGCTTCAGCTCGGCCCGGTGCCGGTCGGCGATCCAGCCCTTGAGCTGGTCGACCTTCCGGGTGGCGCGCCCGAGCTCCGTCTCGGCGGTCTTCGTGTGCTTGGCCGCCAGCTTCCGCTCGTTGTCCGCCTTCCGCTTGGATTGCTTGAACAGCTCCTGCTGCCACTCCTGCTCGGCCAGGTCCAGGCGGGCAGCCATGGTCTCGACCGCCTCCGAGGCCAGGTCGGGCCGCAGGGTGTCGATCAGCGCCTTGGGGATCTTCTTGTGCTCAAGCCCGTTCTCCCGGATCCACAGCCGGGCAAAGGCGTCGAGGTCCATGACGGCCCCGAGCTCGCGGACCATCTTCCGGTAGTCGGAGTGGATCTGGGCGGAGTAGCACATGGGGAATCCTCCAAAGACGCGATCCTACAACCGTGAACTGAGCTTCGCGTTATGCTGAAAAGTGAATAGCGCTTGCACGATAGTAAATGTGAGACATATGTCCCCGCCATCGACAGCCCCCGAAGCTAAGGTAAGACCTCCTCAAATCGACAGGATGTAGAGCATGGCTAGGATGCATTACTCGCTCGCAATTGCGCTCTTCTCTTTGCAGAGCGCGCACGCTCAACAGTCCGCGGCACCGAATGCGGCCCCTGTGCAGGTATCAGCAGTTTCTTGTGGAAATCCGACACACACAGCGTTTCCGGGTGGATACTCTGCTCGGCGATACTGCGGTGGGAAGTACGTCGAAGGAGTGGGCTCCACCCAGCCTGTGGCGACTGCGAATGCTCAAGGTTTTGGGGACCTTAGCGCCCAAGTAGGGGGCGAAAGTTGGGTCGTCCTTCAGGATGGTGTGAAGCTGCTTGCTGGTGGATACAAGATCTATTTTACTAATGGCGGAAAGCGCATCTCGGGTGTCGGAACGACAGCGACAACCGCGGGCGTGAATGCCTTGGCGTTCGGCCAACTGGAAGCCGCGACTGGTGATTCTTATATGGCCTCCACCTCCACCGACGGGGTGGTGCAGGCCGCTGGAGGATACGTTGTTAAGTTCGTCGACGGCTCGGCTGGCGTTACGGGTGTGGGTAGCACTCTTACAGATGCGGGCGAGAATGGAGTCGGTTTTGCTGCGCTCGCGGCGGAGTCGGGCCGACGCTACAATTTGTCCCTTAGCGACCCCGCAAATTTGCAGTCCTTCAGTGGTGGGTATTTGATGCAAGTTGGCTACTCGCTGGGTAGCAAAGTCAGTGGCGTCGGTTCGAATCTCAGCGACGCTGCCGATATCGCTCTCGGGTTCGCGGAATTGGTGGAGCAGGGCGGAAGGCGCTGTACTCTCCAGATGAGTGATATCAGCATTGTCTTAGGTGCGTTTAACGTTTCCTATCGGTGTTCGTCGCGAATCGTCCAAGGTACTGGCGCTACGGCAACGGACGCAGGCCTCGATGCGCTCACGAAAGCGCAGGCGTTGTGACGCGATCGCGACCGCTGGCTCCGAGCCGTCGGCAACTGCCACGAAGTAGTCCTCGAAGTCCATGTCGGGCTCCTTGCCGGCGGGATCCGTTCAGGTGGCCCACGCAGGCCTGGACGGATCCCGGCGAATAGCTGAGAGAGGAGCTCTAGCGGAAGCGCGCCCCCGGGCTTGGTCGGAGTGCTGCGATAGCGCAGATGCTGATAATTCCTCTTGCCCCTGCTCTTAGACCCACAGTACATGCGGACGATCGCTGACCTCTGTGATAGCTACGGGCGCCATCGTGTCCATGTGAAGCTGGCGCGGCCCGCCAAACCTCCGTAATAGCGCCCGTCCGCCGACGCAGGCAAGCCAGTTCCACGGGCAGCCTTCCGTAATGGAGATTGCTGTAAGGTGATGATTCGACGGCATACACGGACAGACTTTTAATCCGCTGGTCGATGGTTCGAATCCATCACGGCCCACCAGCACCCGCATTTCGCACACGCCTCGCCGCTCGGAGTGCATGCAGCGCTGCGCGATGCGTTGGTCGGCCGCTCAGCCCGCGAAGATGTGTTCGTAGACGATCACCGCGCCGACCACGATCAGGATGACGCCGCCGGCGATCTCGGCGCGCCGGCCGATCAGCGCGCCCAGCGCACGGCCGGCCATGACGCCGGCGCTCACCATGGCGAAGGTGCACAGCCCGATCACCAGCGCGACGAGCAGGATGTTGACGTCAATGAAGGCCAGGCCGACGCCGACGGCCATCGCGTCGATGCTGGTCGCCAGGCCGGCCAGGGCGATCGCCCACAGGCCTGTGCGTGGAGGTCCGGCGGCGGTGTCGGCGTGGCGGACCGCCTTCCAGATCATGTGCAGGCCGAGTCCGCAGAGCAGGCCGAAGGCGATCCAGTGGTCCCAGTTCTCGATGTAGCGCTCGGCGAACGAACCCAGCGCCCAGCCGACGAGGGGCGTGATCGCCTCGACCACGCCGAACACGAGCCCGGTGCGCAGCGCATCGCGCCAGCGCGGATCGGCCATCGCGGCGCCCTTGCCGACCGCGGCCGCGAAGGCGTCGGTGGACATGGCCAGGCCGAGGAACAGGATCGAGATCGGATGCATGCAGCGTCCCGTCGGCCGGGCAGGTGGACAGCAGCGGACGACGCACGCGCCGGCCGACGTGGCGTGCATCGCTCGCTGGTCTCGCCAACCGTCAGGTCGCGCCCGCCATGGCCGGTTCAGGCCAAGCATGTTGACGGGCGGGCGTCCGGATCGCCGGACGCAGGCTACTCCCCAAGGAGATCGCACGGGCCGTGACGACCCGTGCGCGCATTATAGACGCGATCGCGTGCGCGCCATCGCAGCGCCGGCAACCAGTCCGCCTCGCCGATCCGAGGCATGCGGCGGCACGCCGATCCGTCGCCGCGCCTGCAGCCCGGACTAGCCTGCGCCCGCCACCGCATCCAGCACCAGCGTGCCGTAGCGCGCGAGCTTGCCGCCGCCGATGCCGGCGATGCCGGCCAGTTCGCCCGCGTCGGCCGGCCGCCGCGTCGCGATCTGGCGCAGCGTGCTGTCGTGGAAGATCACGTAGGGCGGCACGTTCTGCTCGCGCGCCAGGCGCGTGCGCAGTTCGCGCAGCGCCTCGAACACGGGCTGGTCGGCCGGATCGAGCTCGTCCACCGTCGATCCGGCGCGACCACGCGCGGCGCGCTCGCGCTGCACCACCACGCGCCGCAGCATCACCGGTTGTTCGCCCCGCAGCACGGAGCGGCTGGCCCCGGTCAGGTGCAGGCCGCCGTGGCCCTCGGCATCGACCTCCAACAGCCCGTGCGCGACCAGCTGCCGGAACACCCCGCGCCAGGTGCGCGCGTCCAGCCCGGTGCCCACGCCGTGCACGCTCAGCCGGTCGTGGCCGAACTGGCGCACGCGCTCGCTGTCGCTGCCGCGCAGCACGTCGATCAGGTGCGCGGCACCGAAGCGCTGGCCGGTGCGGTACACGCAGCTCAGCGCCATGCGCGCGGCCTCGGTGGCGTCCCAGGCCTCGGGTGGGGAAAGACAGTTGTCGCAGTTGCCGCAGGCCCCGGGATAGGTCTCGCCGAAGTTGCCGAGCAGTACCTGGCGCCGGCAGCGCATCGATTCGCAGTAGCCCACCAGCGCGTCGAGCTTGCGGTGCTCGAGCCGCTTGCGCTCGGGGCCGGATTCGGACTGCTCGATCATCTGCCGCAGGAGCACCAGGTCGCCCAGGCCGTAGCACATCCACGCGTCCGAGGGTTCGCCGTCGCGACCGGCGCGGCCGGTCTCCTGGTAGTAGCCTTCGATCGACTTGGGCAGGTCGACGTGGGCCACGAAGCGCACGTCCGGCTTGTCGATGCCCATGCCGAAGGCGATCGTCGCCACCACCACCACGCCGTCGCCGCGCAGGAAGCGGCGCTGGTTGGCCGCGCGCAGCGGCGCCTCCATGCCGGCGTGGTAGGGCACCGCGTCGATGCCGTGGCCGGCGAGGTACTCCGCGGTCTCCTCCACCTTGCGCCGCGACAGGCAGTACACGATGCCGGCCTGCCCGGGATGGCCCTGCACGAAATCCAGCAGCTGGCGCTTCGCGTTGTCCTTCTGGACCACGGTGTAGCGGATGTTGGGACGGTCGAAGGAGGTGACGAAGCGGCGCGCATCCTCCAGCTGCAGGCGCTCGGCGATCTCGCGCTGGGTGGGCGGGTCGGCGGTGGCGGTCAGCGCGATGCGCGGCACGTCTGGCCAGCGCTCGTGCAGCACGGTGAGTTCGCGATACTCGGGGCGGAAATCGTGGCCCCACTGCGATACGCAGTGCGCCTCGTCGATCGCGAACAGGGCCAGGCGCGCGCGGTCCATCAATGACAGGAAGCGCGGCGTCAGCAGCCGCTCGGGCGCGACGTAGAGCAGGTCGAGCCCGCCCTCGAGCAGCTGGCGTTCGACCGCCTGCGCCTGGGCGGCGTCGAGAGTGGAATTCAGGCAGGCCGCGCGCACGCCCAGCTGGCACAGCGCGTCCACCTGGTCCTGCATCAGCGCGATCAGCGGGGACACCACGATCGCGGTGCCCTCGCGCAGCAGCGCGGGCAGCTGGTAGCACAGCGACTTGCCGCCGCCGGTGGGCATGAGCACGAGCGCGTCGTGCCCCGCGGCGACATGGCGCACGATCTCGCCCTGTTCGCCGCGAAACGCGCGGTGCCCGAACACGCGTTCGAGCAGGAGTTCTGGCTGGGACGTCATGCCGGACAGGATACCGGCACGGTCAAGCCCGACCGTCGGGAAATGCCGCGCGGCGGGGTGGGCGCAGGCCGCGCGGGGCGGGCAGGACCCCGCCGGGTGGCGGGATCCTGCCGGGGCCGGTCACTGCAGCAGCGAACGCAGCATCCAGGCGTACTTCTCGTGGGTCTGCAGGCGCTGGATCAGCATGTCCTCGGTGGGCTCGTCGTCGGCGTCGTCGGCCACGTCGATGGCCTTGCGCGCGCTGCGGCACACGGCCTCGTTGCCGACCACCAGCTGGCGCACCATCTCGCGCCAGTCGGGCGCCTCGGTGGCGCCGGGTTCCTCGCGGATGGAGGTGAGCTTCATGAACTCGGCGTACGAGCCCGGCGCGTTGTAGCCCAGCGCGCGGATGCGCTCGGCCACGTCGTCGAGCGCGTTCCACTGCTCGGTGTACTGGGCCTCGAACATGTTGTGCAGGGCGTTGAACATCGGCCCGGTCACGTTCCAGTGGAAGTTGTGGGTCTTCAGGTACAGGGTGTAGGCGTCGGCGAGGAACTTGGACAGTTCCTTCGCGATCTGCCGGCGATCCTTGTCGGAAATGCCGATGTCGATCGCCGGGCCCGCGCCTGCGGCCGGCGAGGCCGCGGGGGTGATGGACTCGGCGGGCTTGGCATCCTTCGATCGCGCCGCCTTCGCGGCAGGGGCGGGCTTGGCGGGCTTGTTCTTGGACATGATGGCCTCGGGGTGTGGGATTGCGGCGACAATACGCCGATGTCGAACCGATATGCGAACCGCCCCCGACGGCGCGAGGGCGCGGATGGAGTCTAGGCAGGGCGCCGCGACGGTTGCGTTAACGCAGGCGCGGCGGGCGATCGACCAGGCCCTCACCCGCGACCGCGGCCGGTTGCTGGGCCTGTGGTCGTGCTGGAAGGCCGATCCGGGCGGGGCCGCCGTGCAGCAGGCCTTCGCCGCGGCGCTGCAGGCGTCGCTGCAGGCGCGGGAGGCGGCCGCAGCGCGCCTGCCCGAGGTGGCGGTCGCGCCGGGATTGCCGATCGCCGCGCATGCCGACCGCATCGTCGCCCTGCTGCGCGAGCACCAGGTCGTGGTGATCGCCGGCGAGACCGGTTCGGGCAAGACCACCCAGCTGCCCAAGCTGTGCCTGCAGGCCGGGCGCGGCGCGGCCGGCATGGTCGGCTGCACCCAGCCGCGCCGGATCGCCGCACGCGCGGTGGCGCGGCGCGTCGCCGAGGAACTGTCGGTGCCGCTGGGCGGGCTGGTCGGCTTCCAGGTGCGCTTCAACGACAGCGTCGGCGAACAGACCGCGGTCAAGTTCATGACCGACGGCATCCTGCTGGCCGAGATCGCCAGCGACCGGTGGCTCTCGCGCTACGACACGATCATCATCGACGAGGCCCACGAGCGCAGCCTCAACATCGATTTCCTGCTCGGCTACCTCAAGCGGCTGCTGCCGCGGCGGCCGGACCTGAAGCTGATCGTGACCTCGGCCACGATCGACACCGCGCGCTTCTCGCAGCACTTCGGCGATGCGCCGGTGGTGGACGTGGAGGGGCGCGGATATCCGGTCGAAGTGCGCTACCGGCCGCTCGATGGGGACGCCGCGTCGGCGGCGGACGCGGGAGATGCGGGCGACGAACAGGGCGCTGCGGCGCGGAGCGCGCGGCCCGCGTCGCGCCGGCGCGACGACGCCGAAGCCGGGCCGGTGTCGGTGCTCGACGGCATCGTCGCCGCCTGCGACGAGATCATGCGCGAGCGCGGCACCGGCGACGTGCTGGTGTTCCTGCCCGGCGAGCGCGAGATCCGCGACGCGCACCAGGCGCTGGAGCGGCGCAAGTACCGGCACACCGAGGTGGTGCCGCTGTATGCGCGACTGTCGGCGCGCGACCAGGACCGGGTGTTCAACCCGGGCCCGCAGCGGCGCATCGTGCTGGCCACGAACGTGGCCGAGACTTCGCTCACCGTGCCGCGCATCCACTACGTGGTCGATCCCGGCCTGGCGCGGGTCAAGCGCTATTCGCCGCGGCAGAAGCTCGACCGGCTGCACATCGAGCCGGTCTCGCAGGCCAGCGCGGAGCAGCGCAAGGGCCGCTGCGGCCGCATCGCGCCGGGCACCTGCATCCGGCTGTACTCGGAAGCGGATTTCGTCTCGCGGCCGCCCTTCACCGATCCCGAGATCCGGCGCGCGGCCCTGGCCGGCGTGATCCTGCGCATGCTCTCGCTCGGGCTGGGCGAATCGGGATCACGGCCCGGCGGCCGCGCGCAGCGGGATGGGCGTGGGCGCGACGCCCGTCCGGACGCGGACGTCATCGCGGACTTCCCCTTCGTGGAGCCGCCCGATCCGCGTGCGGTCGCCGACGGCTGGCAGCAGCTGGTGGAACTGGGTGCGATCGACGACCGGCGCGCGTTGACGGCGACCGGCCGCACCATGGCCCGGCTGCCGGTCGACGTGAAACTGGCGCGGATGCTGGTGGCCGCGCAGCAGCACGGCTGCCTCCACGAGATGCTGGCGATCGCCGCGTTCCTGGGCATCCAGGACCCGCGCGAGCGTCCGCCCGACCAGCGCGCCGCCGCCGACAACGCGCACGCGCTGTTCGCCGATCCCAAGTCCGAGTTCGCCGGCATCCTGAAACTGTGGGAGGCCTACCGCGTCGCGCACGAAGACCTGACCCAGTCGCAGCTGCGCAAGTGGTGCGAGCGGCATTTCCTGGGCTTCCTGCGCATGCGCGAATGGCGCGAGCTGCACCGCCAGCTCAAGCTGCAGTGCGCCGAGCTGTGGCCGGCCGCGGATCGGGAATCGGGACGGGAGCCACGGGCGTTGCCGGCCCGCGGGTCGCGGCCGGCCGGAGTCCAACGTTCCGGCTCGGGCCGACCGTCGGACGAGGGCAACGAGGCCGACCGCGACTCCGCGCCGGCGCCGGGGATGCCCGACGCCTCCGCCGCCACGCTGCCGCCCCGCACCTACGCCGCCCTGCATCGCGCACTGATCGCCGGCCTGCCGACGCAGCTCGGCCATCTCACCGATCGCGGTGTGTACGAGGGCCCGCGCGGGCGCCGCTTCCAGCTGTTCCCGGGCTCGACCCTGGCGCGCAAGCCCCCGCCGTGGGTGCTGTCGGCGACGTTGCTGGACACCGAGAAGGTGTGGGCGATCACCAACGCCGCGGTCGAGCCGGACTGGGCGATCGCCGAGCTGCCGCACCTGGTCGCGCGCCGCCACCACGATCCGCGCTGGTCGCGCGCGCAGGGACGGGTGCTGGGCAGCGAGCAGGTCAGCCTGTTCGGCCTGGTGCTGGCGCCGAAGAAGCCGGTCGACTACGGCCGCCTGTATCCGGGCGAAGCGCGCGAGCTGTTCCTGCGCGACGGCCTGGTGGCGGGCGAGATCAACCTGCGCAGCCCGTTCCTGGCGCGCAACCTCGCCGCGCTCGAGGCCGCGCGCGAGGAGGAGGCCAAGCAGCGCCGCGCTGGCCTGGTGGTGGACGAGGACTGGATGCGGCAGTGGTACGCCGACCGCCTGCCTGCGGACATCGTCGATGCGCGTTCGCTCGATGCGTGGGTCGCGAAGGCCCCGCCGCAGGCGAAGCGTGCGCTGGAGTGGACCCGCGACGAACTGCTGATGGGCGAGGGCGCTGACGCGGTGCGCTTCCCCGCCTTCATCGCCCTGGGCGAGGCGCGGCTGGCCGTGCGCTACCGCTTCGAGCCCGGCGCGGTGGACGACGGCATGACGGTGTCGGTCCCGCTGCACCTGCTCAACGCGCTCGATCCGGTGCGGCTGTCGTGGCTCGCACCCGGTTTCGTCGCCGACAAGGCGGCGGCGCTGATCCGCGGCCTGCCCAAGGCGCTGCGGCGCAACTTCGTGCCGGCGCCGGATTTCGCCGCCGCCTTCGCCCAGGCGCACGGCGTCGACGAACCCGACGCGTTCACCGCGACCCTGGCGCGCTTCCTGCGGCGCATGACCGGGGTCGAGGTCACGGCCCAGGACTTCGACGAAAACGCGCTCGACCCACACCTGCGCGCGAACCTGCGGCTGGTGGATGTGCGCGGTCGCGGCGACGGGCAGGTGCTGGCCGAATCACGCGACCTCGAAGACCTGCGCGCCAGATTCGGCGCGCGCGCGGCGGAGGCGTTCTCCGCACGCGCGGCCGAAGGACTGGCGCAGAGCGGGCTGCGCGAGTTCCCCGCCGCGCCGATCCCCGAATCGGTGCCCGGCGCCGGTGGCGTGCCCGCCTACCCCGCGCTGCAGGACGATGGCGACAGCGTCTCGCTCGCCGTGCACGCCGATCCGGCGCACGCGCAGCGGCTGCATCCGGGCGGCGTGCGCCGGCTGCTCGCGATCGCGCTGCAGGACCGCGTGCGCCAGGCGCGGCGTCAGCTGCCGGTCGCGCCGAAGACCGCGCTGCTGTATGCCGCGATCGAATCCGCCGGCGCGTTGGCGCGCTCCCCCGGCGGCGGGGACCGCCTGCGCGAGGACCTGGTCGACGGTGCCCTGGCCGCGCTGCTGGCCGACGGCCTGGGCGACATCCGCGACGCGGAGGCGTTCGCGCAGCGCCGCGACGCCGTGGGCCGGGCCCTGTTCGGCGAGGCCATGCAGCGGCTCGGACAGGCCGAGGCGATCCTGGTGCTGGTGGCCGAGGTGCGGGCGAAGCTCGAGTCGCGGCTGGTGGGCTGGGCGCGCGCCAATCTCGACGACATGCAGGCGCAGCTGGCCGCGCTCGCGCATCCGGGCTTCCTGCGCGACGTACCGGCGGCGGCGCTCGAGGCGTATCCGCGCTATCTCAAGGCGCTGTCGCTGCGCGCCGAACGCGCCCAGCGCGATCCGCTGCGCGACCAGCAGCGCATGCTCGACCTCAAGCCACTGGTGGATGCGCTGGCCGCGGTGGAGGCGGCAGGGGCCGGCGAACGGTCCGAACGCGACGCCCTGCGCTGGGAGCTGGAGGACGTGCGCGTGTCGGTGTTCGCGCAGGAGCTCGCCGCCCGCGGCGCGACGACCGCGAAGAAGCTGATGTCCCGCATCGTGGCGCTTCGCGACCGGTAGCGCGGGGACATGCGGGACGCCGGCGCGCGCCCTGCGGGCGGAGCGCATGCGTGGACCGCCCTGTGCCCGGGCGTCCACGCTCCGCGGCGTGCGCAAGGCGGGGTCGGCGATGCCCGGCCGCGTCAAGCGGCGCGCCAGGCCCGGCGACGCGCGTCGACTGCTCCGCCAGGATGCCTGCTACTCCCGATGGCGAGCGCGCGGCAGCCGCTGCTTGCGGCCGCCTTCCGCGTCGCCGCGCACTCACTCGATGCGCTGCACCTTGGCCTGGGTGTTGTAGCCGTCGATCTTCATCCACCACACGCCCATCAGGCCCGGACGGATGCGCACCTTCGGGTTGTTCACGCGCACGCCGGCGAGCGAGGCCGCGTCGGTCTGCTCCCACACCTGGCCGTTGTCGAGCCGGTAGCGCTTGCGGCTGCCGAAGCCGGTGAACTCGCCCTCGATGGCGGCGACGATCGGCTCCTCGGACCCGAAGTGGAAGAAGCCGCGGTTCTTCTCCACCACCTCGCGGCGGCCTTCCTCGCGCGCCTGCTCGGTCGCGGCGGCGACCGCGGCGGTGGCGGTTTCCTGCACGCGGCGGTCGAGCCAGGTGTTCAGCCGCGCGAGTTCGTCGGGGCTCAGCTTGTCCAGGCCGGCGGCGCGGAATTCCTCGGCGCTCATGGCCTGCTCGATCGGTGGCGCCTGCTGCGCGGACGCGAGCGCCGGCAGGGCGAGCAGGGCGGCGAGCAGCAGGGGGCGAAGCAGGTGCATGGCTGTTCCTCGTGTCGCGAGGCGGATAGTGTAGGACTTCTTCCGAGCGGATGACGTGCGTGCCCGCTGCCGCCCCCCACGGCCTGGACCACTGGCTCGCCGCGCCCGCGGCCGGCGCCATCGCGCCCGCGCTGCGCGAGACGTTGCGGCGCGCCGCGGCGGAGCTGGAGGCGGCGCACGCCGTGCCCGCGTCGCCCGCGGTCCTGGCCGACACGCTCGATTCGCTGGCGCTGCTCGGTGCGGATGGCGATTCGCTCGCCGCCGCGCTGCTGTTCGAACTGCCGGCGCTGGCCGAGCGCGTCGAGCCGCTGCTGCCGCCGAAGCACGCCGCGGTCGCCGTCCTGCTCGAGGGCCAGCGCGCCGCCAACCAGGTCTGGACCCTGCACGCCGAACGCCCCGCCACGGCCAATCCCGAAGGCCTGCGCCGGCTGCTGCTGGCGATCGTGCGCGACCTGCGGGTGGTGCCGATCCTGCTCGCCCGCCAGCTGGCGCGGATGCGGCAGGCGATGTCGCTCCCCGAGGACGAGAGGCGCGCACTGGCGCGGCTGACGCGCGACATCCACGCGCCGCTGGCCAACCGCCTGGGCATCTGGCAGCTGAAGTGGGAGCTGGAGGACCTCGCCTTCCGCCACCTGGAGCCGGACACCTACCGCCGCATCGCCGCGCTGCTCGACGACAAGCGTGCCGGCCGCGAGCGCTATATCGGCGAGGTCACGCGCGAACTCGAGCGTGCGCTGCGCGCGCAGGGCCTGCAGGCCGACATCGCCGGACGCCCCAAGCACATCTACAGCATCTGGAAGAAGATGCGGAAGAAGGACGTGCCCATCGGCGAGCTGTACGACCTGCGCGCGGTCCGGGTGCTGGTCGACGACATCCCCGCCTGCTACGCCGCGCTGGGCGTGGTGCACGCGCTGTGGGCGCCGGTGCCGGGCGAGTTCGACGACTACATCGCCCGCCCCAAGCATAACGACTACCGCTCGCTGCATACCGCCGTGGTCGGGCCCGAGGGCAAGACGCTGGAAGTGCAGATCCGGACCCGCGAGATGCACGAGCAGGCCGAGCTCGGCGTGGCCGCGCACTGGCGCTACAAGGAGGACGCGTATGCCGGCCGCGGTGCCAGCCAGCGCTCGGCGACCGGCACCGCCGCGCTGGAACGCAAGATCGAATGGATGCGGCGGCTGCTCGAATCGCACGGCGAAGGCGAGGGCGATGCGGCGCTCGCCGGCGGGTTCGACACCGAGCTGGTCGAGGACCGCATCTACGTGCTCACGCCCGCGGGCGAAGTAGTCGACCTGCCGCGCGGCGCCACGCCGCTGGATTTCGCCTACCACGTGCACACGATGGTCGGGCACCGCTGCCGCGGCGCCAAGGTCGACGGCCGGATCGTGCCGCTGGACCACCGGCTGCGGTCGGGCGACCGAGTGGAGATTCTCACCGCCAAGGAGCCCGAACCGCGGCGCGACTGGCTGGTCGCCGCCAACGGGTTCCTCGCCAGCCCGCGCGCGCGCGAGAAGGTGCGGACCTGGTTCCACCGCCTCGACCGCGAACGCAACCTGCAGGCCGGCCGCGAGATGCTCGACCGCGAGCTGCGGCGCATGGGGCTGCTGCACGCCGAGCTGCAGCCGGTGCTGGCGAAGTTCAATGTCGCCGCGGTGGACGAGTTGCTGGTGCTGGTGGCGCTGGGCGACGTCGGCCCGCACCAGGTGGGACGCGCGCTGCAGGAACACGAGCGCGCGCAGGCCAGGCCCGAGGAACCGCCGGCCTCGACCACGGTGGTGCCGCGCCAGCCGCGCCGTGCGCCCAAGTCCGCCGGGCCCGGCGTGACCGTGGTCGGCGTGGGCAACCTGCTGGTGCAGATCGCGCGCTGCTGCCATCCGCTGCCGGGCGAGGCGATCGCCGGATACCTCACCCGCAGCCGCGGCGTCAGCGTGCATCGCGCCGACTGCGGGGCGTTCCTGCGCCTGGCCGCGGCCCAGCCGCAGCGCGTGCTGCCGGTCGACTGGGGCCGCCAGGGCGGGCTGCACGAGGCGAGCGCGGTGGTGGACGCGATCGATCGCAAGCACCTGCTCAAGGACGTGACCACCCTGATCGCGCAGGAAGACGCGCACGTGCTCGCCGTGCGCAGCGATGCCGGCCCGCACGGCCGGGTGCGGCTGCACCTGCAGCTGCGGGTCGACGGCTACGACCAGCTCTCGCGTCTGCTGGCCCGGATCGACAGCCTGCCGGGCGTCCAGCACGCGCGACGCGAATGAGGCGGCGTGGATACCGGATTCACCCGCGTGCCGTCTGCGCGGAGCGTCGCACGGCGTCGCGTGCCTGCTTCACGCCTGCATTCAGTCGCCATCCGTAAGCTGCGCCGGTGGCCCGGGATCGAAATTCGGCGGAACACGATGGCCGGCCGGCCGGTCGGCGGGATCCCGTGTTCGGCGATCCGCACGCCCTGCAGCTGGACCTGCGCGACGGTCGCAGCGACGAGCGACCCTTTCTCCGGCCCGCAGCGCACCCGCAACGCAAGTGGATCATCGCGCTGGCCGTGGCGGCGGCGCTGGTCGCCTGCGGCGTGCTGCTGCGCGACCCGCTCGCCGACCGCCTGTGGCCGGAGGCGCGCGTGCACGCGCTCACGGCGGACGCGGCGGCCGCGCTCGCGCGCGGCCACCTGACCGCGCCCGACGGCAGCGGCGCGCGCGAACTGTACGAGGCCGCGCGCGCGATCGATCCCGATCAGGCTGCGCCACGCGCCGGGCTGGCGCGGGTCGCCGAGGCCGCACTGGCGCAGGCCGCGGCCGGGGTCGAGGCCGGGCGCTTCGGCGAGGCGCACGCGCACCTGCGCCTGGCACGCGACCTCTCGATCCCGCGTGAGCGTGCCGACGCCATCGCCATTCGCCTGCGTGAACGCGAGGCGGCCCTCGCGGGGCTGGACGGCCTCGTCGCCCGGGCCGACGCCGCGCGCGCCGACGGCCGCCTCCACGGCGACGCCAGCGCCGCCCTTCCACTCTATGCGCGCGTGCTCGTGCTCGACCCCGGCCGCGCCGACGCCCTGCGCGGCCGCGACGACGCGCTCGCGGCCCTGCTCGAACAGGCGCGCGCCGACCTGCGCCGGGGCGACCTGCAGGCCGCCGCCGGCGGCATCGCCGCCGCCCGCGACTACGATCCCGGCCACGTCGACCTGCCCGATACGCAGGCCCGGCTCACCGAGGAACTCGATGCGCTGCGGCGCCGCGCCGCGGTCGATTTCGCGGGCGGCCGTCTCGATGCCGCCGTCGCCACCTGGCGCCGCCTGCAGGCGTTCGATCCCGACGACGTCGCCGCGCGCGACGGCCTGCAGCAGGCGGCTGCCGCCCTGGCCTCGCGGGCGCAGCGACAGGGCGCGGACTTCCGCTTCGCCGACGCCGAGACGACCCTGTCGCGCGCGCGCGCGCTGGCGCCGGATGCGGCCGCAGTCGTCGCGGCGCAGTCCGCCCTGGAACGCGCGCGCCGGCGCCACGCCCAGCTGCAGGCGAGCGCCGCCGGGTCCGACCGCGCGGACCGCGTGCCCGTACTGCTGCGCGAGGCGGCCGAGGCCGAGGCGCGCGGGGACCTGCTCACGCCGCCCGGCGACAGCGCCTACGACCACCTGCGCGCCGCGCAGGCCATCGCGCCGACCGATCCGCAGGTGCGGCGAGCGGTGGCGCGCCTGCTGCCGTCCGCGCGCGCCTGTTTCGAACGCTACCTCAGCGCCAACGACCTCGCGCGGGCGCGGCGCTGCCTCGGCGCCCGCGAGGCGCTCGGCGACAGCGCCGTCGCGATGGCGGCGGACCAGCGACGGCTCGCGCAGCGCTGGCTCGCGATCGGTGACGAACGCCTGGGCGCGGGGCAGCTGCAGTCGGCGTCCGCGGCGCTGGCGTCGGCGCGGGAGATCGATCCGCGAACGCCCGGCATCGAGGAATTCCAGCGTCGCCTGCGCGTCGCATCGCGCGAATAGCGGACGCCGCCCGTATCGGGATTCAGCCGGAAGCGCGATCCGGGGACTGCGGGCCGACGCCGCCTGCCACGCCCGCCAGCACCTCCTTCAGTCCGAGCGCCAGCTGTTGCCAGCTGTGCTCGCGCACCTGCAGGGTGTCGAGCGTGAGCCCGGCGTCGAGTCGTCCACCCTGCTTGGCGGCGAGCAGATGCAGCAGCTGGTCCGCGATCGCCACCTCGTCGTTGCCGCAGACCCAGCCGCGATGCAGTGCCACGATCCGAGCGGCCACCAGATCGGTCTCGTGCGCGAGGTGCAGCACCGGGCGGCCGGCGCCGAGGTATTCGTAGAACTTGCCCGGAATCTGCGCGCCATCGTCGTTCGCGATGTTCACCAGCACGTCGGCCTCGCGCTGCAGCGCCAGGGCCTGCCGGTGCGGCAGGAAGCCCAGCAGGCGCAGCTGGTCGGGCGCGGCGCGGGCCGCGGCCAGGATCGGTTCGGGTACCGTCACCGCCGCGATGCTCAGGCGGATGCGCGGATCCGCGCGCAGCGCGGCGAGCAGCGCGTCGATGCGACGGAACGCGTACAGGCTGCCGGTGTAGAGCAGTTCCAGCCGGGCGCTGTCGAACACGCCGGTCGGTGGGGCGTGGGCCGGCGGCGCCAGGTCGAAGCCCTGGGTGAGCACGCTCATCGGCGTGTCGCCGCCGTGGCGCTCCCGCATCTGTTCCAGCGCGCGCACGTTGGTCACGATGACGTGCGCGGCGTGGCGGAACACTGCGCGCTCCAGGCGCCAGGACCGTGCACGCCAGCGGCGCGGGGTATACGGCGCGAGCACCGGATCGCCGAGGTCGGCGACCCATGGCACCCCCCGGCCGCGCATCGCCAGGCCGAGTTCGAGCGTGGTCGCCGGTTCGTGCGAGCTGATCACCACGTCGGGACGCACGCGGTCCATCAGTACGCGCAGCCGCCGCAGGCCATGGCCGCGCCATTCGCCGCGGATGTCGGGAAACCGCAGCTGCCCGGCGATCGCCTGCACCGTTTCCGACACGCGCTGCTTCCAGTTGCGAGGCGGGCGCAGCGCGACGGGCGCGTTGCCGGGTGAAGCCGCCGCGCCCGCGGGGTGGGCCGCTTCGGCGCTCGCCGCAGCTGCCGGCGCGGCGCGCGGACGGCGCGGATGGCGCTGGCGATAGTCGCGATGGAACGCCAGCGCGCCGCGCAACAGCCCCGGAAAGGTGCGGTGCACGTGCACGCTGTCCGGCAGCGCGGGCAGGCCCGGGGTCTCGCCGCCCAGGTCTGCGGTCAGCACGTGCACCTCGTGCCCGAGGCGGTCGAGCTCGCGGACCAGGTAGGTCCAGCGCAGCGACTGCGGCGAGGGGCTGGGCGGGAATTCGTAGGCGATCAGCAGGATGCGCATCAGCGGAGCAGTTCCAGCGTGTCGGCGAGCGCGCGTCGCGCCGTGTCGAAGGAGAAGTGTCGGCGGGTGTTGTGCAGGCCGTGGTCGACCAGGCGCTGCCACAATCCGGCATCGGTGCAGGCCTCGACCACGGCGTCGGCCAGGCTCGCCGCGTCGTCGGCGAGCAGCACGTCGCGCCGGTGCTCCAGGAAGGCGCCTTCCGCGGCGCTGGTGGTGGCCACCACCGCCAGTCCGTGTGCCATGTACTGGTTCACCTTGCCCTTGACTCCGGCGCCATAGCGCAGTGGCGCCAGTCCGACGCGGCAGCGCGCGAGCAGCGGCGCGAGGTCGGGCACGTGGTCGTGCACCACTACCCCGGGTCCGGGTGCGCGAAGCAGCGACAGCTGCGACAGGCCGTCGCCGACCAGGTGCAGCGTGCAGTCGGGCAGCTGCGTCCGCACGCGCGGGAAGATCTCCGCGACCAGCCATGCGACCGCGTCGACGTTCGGCGGATGGCGCGCGCCACCGACGAACAGCAGGCCCTCGCGCGCGGTGAACCCGCCGGGTCCGGCGAGCGTTTCGACGATGTTGGGGAGCAGCGCGACCCGCGCATCGGGCGCCTCGCGTGCCAGCAGCTCTCGCTCGGCCGCGCTGACTACCCAGGCGATGTCGGCTGCGGCGATCGCGGCCAGTTCGCGCTTCCGCGTCGCCCGGGCCAGGCGTTGCAGGCGATGGTCGCCGCGCACCTCCGCTTCGCGCCGCTCGCGCACGTGGTGCAGGTCGACGGTGTCGAGCACCACGCGCGTGTCGGGCGCGGCGCGGCGCGCGAGCGGGAGCAGGAACTCGGCGAGGTGGTAGCGGCTGAGGACCAGCACGTCGTAGCCGGCGAGATGGCGCTCGAACCAGCGCGGGTAGGGCGCGCGGTCGCGGGCGTCGTGCACGGTCACGCCCAACCCGCGCAGCAGCTCGGCGTAATGTCCGGCGGCGACGCCGTCGTCGGGCAGGAAGTCGACCGCGTGGCCTTCGGCGCGCAGCAGGCGCATCAGATTGACGCTGCGCAGCGAGCCCGAATCGCGGTCCGGCCGCGGCGTGGACACGTCGATCAGCAGCCAGCGCAGCGGCCAGTGGCCGTCCGCGGGCGCGAAGAGCAACGGGTCGAACACGGGCGGCGTCGCGACCTGGTGTGCTGCGGAGGCACTCCCGGCCGCTCGCGTGAACACGCGCCGCAGCAGTCCCGTCCATCCGCGAACGGCCAGTGCGATCCGCATCCGGTGCAGGCGCGACCCGAGGCGGCGCAGGTGGTACGACACGGGAACGCGCACGGTGCGGAATCGGCTCCTGGCAGCCTGAACGGATGGTCATCGCGTGCCGCAGGCGCGAACGGGCGCTGCGCTAGACTTCGCGGGCCCCATTCTCGCATCCCCGGCCGCCCGCAGGGGCAGGCCCGAGGAGCCCATGGCCCGCATCGAGTACGACGAAGACGACCGCGACGATCACCCCCGCGCCGGACCCGGCCGCAGCGACTGGCGCCGACGGCTGGTGACCGGGGCCCTGGCGGCGTTGGGCCTGGGACTCGGCTTCCTGATTCCGTACGCGATCTATCTCAACCACCAGATCAGCGAACGCTTCGGCGAGCTGAGGTGGCAGGTGCCCACGCGCGTGTACGCGCGCCCGCTGCGCCTGGCGCCCGGGCTGGCGATGGACGCGCAGACGCTCAAGACCGAACTCGACGCGGCCGCCTACCGCGAAGGCGACGGCGTGCGCGCGGGCACCTACCTGCGCGAGGACGGGCGCTGGACGATCGCCAGCCGCGGCTTCCGCGACGTCGACGGCGACGTCGGCCCCAGCCGGGTCCAGGCCACGGTCTCCGGCGGCCGCGTGCGCACGCTCAAGGACCTGGCCAGCGACCGCGCGATCAAGGCCGCGCGGCTGGACGCGGCGCGCATCGCCACGCTGTACGGCCAGAAGCAGGAGGAGCGGCGGCTGGTGCGCGTGGAGGACGTGCCGCCGCTGGTGACCGACACCCTGCAGGCGGTGGAAGACCGCGACTTCGCCCACCACCACGGCATCGACCTGGGTGGCATGGCGCGCGCGGCCTGGGTGAACCTGCGCTCGGGCGAGAAGCGCCAGGGCGCCAGCACGCTGACCCAGCAGCTGGCGCGCAGCGGCCTGCTCGGCATCGGCCGCGAGCAGACCTGGAGCCGCAAGTTCAACGAGATCCTGTATGCGCTGCTGATGGAAGCGCGCTACGACAAGAGCACCATCCTCGAGGCCTACCTCAACCAGGTCTACCTCGGCCAGCGCGGCGCGCAGGCGATCCACGGCCTGGCCGCGGGCGCCGAGTTCTGGTTCGGTCGCCGACTTGAGGACCTGGACACCGAGCACGTCGCGCTGCTGGTGGGCATGGTGCGCGGGCCGTCGTACTACGACCCGCGCCGCCATCCCGAGCGCGCGAAGGAACGCCGCGACTTCGTGCTGGCGAACATGCGCGAGACCGGGCTGATCGACCAGGCCGCGCACGACCGCGCGGTGAAGGCGCCGCTCGGCGTGACCGACTCGCCCGGCAGCGTCGCCGCCAACCGGTTCCCGGCCTACGTCGACCTGGTGCGCCGGCAGCTCGCGCGCGACTATCCGGCGGACGCACTGCAGGGCGCCGGCCTGAGCGTGATGACCGGCATGTCGCCCTCGGCCCAGGCGTATGCGGAAGCCTCGGTCACGCGCACGATCGAATCGCTGCAGACCGGCAAGCGCCCGCCGCTGGAGGCCGGGCTGGTGCTGACCGACGTCCACGACGGCGAAGTGGTGGCGGTGGTCGGCAGCCGCCAGCCGACCGTGCACGGCTTCAACCGCGCGGTGGAGGCGCGACGGCCGGTGGGGTCGCTGCTCAAGCCCTTCGTCTATCTGCTGGCGCTGGCCAGCCCGCGCGACTGGTCGCTCGCCACCTGGGTCGACGACTCGCCGGTCACCATCACCCTGCAGAACGGAAGCCGCTGGTCGCCGGGCAATTCCGACGGTCGCAGCCACGGCAGCGTGCGCGCGATCGATGCGCTGGCGCAGTCGTACAACCAGGCCACGGTGCGCGTGGGCATGGCGGTCGATCCCGAGCGCCTGGCCGACCTGCTGCGCACGCTGGCGGGCATCGAGGCCGCCGCCAACCCGTCGCTGATCCTGGGTTCGGTCGACCAGAGCCCCTACGCGATGGCCCAGCTGTACCAGTACCTCGCCTCGGGCGGCGAGATCCAGCCGCTGCGCGCGGTGCGCGGCGTGATCGATCCGGACGGGCGCGCGGTGCGGCGCTACGACAAGGATCCGGCGCCGGCGACCAAGAGCGACGCGATCGCCGCGGGGCTGGTGTCGGTGGCGCTGCAGCATGCGGTGAGTTCGGGCACCGGCCGCCAGCTCGTCAACGACGGCCTGGGGCGCCTGAATGCCGCCGGCAAGACCGGCACCAGCAACGACGGCCGCGACAGCTGGTTCGCGGGCTGGACCGGCGACCACCTGGCGGTGGTCTGGGTCGGGAACGACCAGAACGAACAGACCGGACTCTACGGCGCCACCGGCGCGATGCGGGTGTGGTCCGGCCTCTTCTCGCGGCTGCCGAGCGCGCCGCTGCGCGTGGGCAACGAAGGCCTGGACTGGCAGTGGGTGCTGCAGTCCAACGCGACCGATGCCGAATGCCCGGGCGCCCGGCGCTTCGCGTTCGTGGCCGGGTTCGCACCGCCGTACGCCTCGTGCGCCTCGTTCATGGCGCCCGATCCCTACGCCTACCCCGATGCCGCGCCGACCGACGCGCCCGAGGGCGCCGAACCGCGCCCGCGCGGCTGGCGCGACTGGTTCGGGCTGGGGCGCCGCGAGCCGCCGGCCGATCCGGCCACCACGCCGCCACCGGCGACGCCCGCTCCGCCCCCTCCGCCTCCCGCGCCCGCGCCTGCACCTGCGGCGCCCGTTCCCGTCGAGTAAGCCATGCCGTCGATGTTCCGAATTGCCATCCTGTCCACCGCCGTCGCGGTCCTCGCCGCGTGCGCCACCGCGCCCGAACCGGAGCCGCCGGTCGCCCCGCTGACCACCGACACGCCGGAGCAGATGGTCGCGGCGATCGACGCCGCGGCCGGCAGCGGCGAGGGCGAGTTGGCGGTGCAGCCGCTGCGCGATCCGATGGTGGAGGACCTGCGCGAGCAGGCCCAGGCCGCGCGCGCGCGGAGCGACTACGCCGGGTCCGCCGATGCGCTCGACCGTGCCCTGGCGATCGTCGCCGACGATCCGGCACTGCTGCAGGAACGCGCCGAGACCGCGCTGCTGCAGCGCGAGTTCGGCCGTGCCGGCGAACTGGCCGAGCGCGCGTTCGCGCTCGGCGCCCAGGTCGGTCCGCTGTGCCGCCGCCACTGGGCGACGATCCGGCAGGTGCGCCTGGCCGAGGGCGATGCCGACGGCGCCGCCTCGGCCGCGCGCCAGGTCGAGGGTTGCCGGGTCGCCGGTCCCGACCGGTTCTGAGATGCCGGCACCGGAGCGGCTCGACACCGACTCGCTCGCCGTGCGCAGCGTCGCGGCGCTCGCCGAGGGCGGGCTGCTCGCGCAGCGCATTCCCGCGTTCGCCGCGCGCCACGCCCAGCAGCGCCTGGCGGGCGCGGTGGCCGATGCGTTGGGCGCGCGCGACACCCTGCTGGCCGAGGCCGGCACCGGCACCGGCAAGACCTTCGCCTATCTCGTCCCGCTGCTGCTGTCCGGGCAGAAGGCGATCGTCTCCACCGGCACCCGCGCGCTGCAGGACCAGCTCTACCACCGCGACCTGCCGCGCGTGCGCGACGCGCTCGGCACCGGCCTGAAGACCGCGCTGCTCAAGGGCCGCGCCAACTACCTGTGCCGCTACCGGCTCGAACGCGCCAAGGGCGAGCCGCGCTTCACTTCGCGCGAGCAGATCGGGCAGTTCCAGCGCATCGTCGCCTGGAGCGGGCGCACGAAGATGGGCGACCTGGCCGAAGTCGAGGCGCTGGCGGACGATTCGCCGCTGCTGCCCATGGTCACCTCGACCGCCGACAACTGCCTTGGCAGCGAATGCCCGTTCTGGAGCGACTGCTTCGTGGTGCAGGCGCGCCAGCGCGCGCAGAGCGCCGACCTGGTGGTGGTCAACCATCACCTGCTGCTGGCGGACCTGGCGCTCAAGCAGGAAGGCTTCGGCGAGATCCTCCCCGGCGCCCAGGCCTTCGTGGTCGACGAGGCGCACCAGCTGCCGGAGCT
The DNA here is from genome assembly GCF_029888045.1 of Luteimonas rhizosphaericola. Lineage (GTDB taxonomy): Bacteria > Pseudomonadota > Gammaproteobacteria > Xanthomonadales > Xanthomonadaceae > Luteimonas > Luteimonas rhizosphaericola. Next base: position 90,767 of record NZ_JARXRN010000029.1, read on the forward strand.
GGCGGCGCAGTTCTTCGGCGAGAACCTGTCGGCGCGTCCGCTGGTGGAACTTTCGCGCGATACGCTCGGCGAAACCAAGGACGTGTCCGGCGCGATGGCGGTGGTGCAGGGGCCGGCGCGCGAGCTGGAACTGGCCACGCGCGGCCTGCGCGCCACCATGGAGGGGCTCCCGACGCGCGGCACCCGTGACCGCGCGCTGCAGGCGCCCGCGTTCGCGGAGGGACTGCGTGCGCTGGGCGCCGCGGTCGCCGACCTGCGCGATGCACTCGCGCCGCTGCGCGAATCCTCGCCCGGCTTCGACGCCTGCCATGCGCGGGCGCAGGAGATGATGGCGCGGCTGGCGCGCTGGGCTGGAGCCCCGGGGTCAGAGTC
>NZ_JARXRN010000029.1:91149-211371 GCF_029888045.1 Luteimonas rhizosphaericola
CTGCAGGGTCGAAAGCATCGACAGGAAAAGTCGACTCTGACCCCGGCCCCGACGCGGGCGTGGACGACGACGTCCGCTGGTACGAGCTCTCGCCGCGCGGCTTCCGCCTGCAGCGCACGCCGCTCGATGTTTCCGGCCCGCTGCGCCAGCATCGCGAGCAGTCGCGCGCGGCCTGGGTGTTCACGTCCGCCACGCTGGCGGTCGACGACGGCTTCGGCCACATCGCCACGCGCCTGGGCCTGGATGCGCCGACCACGCTGCTGGTGCCGAGCCCGTTCGACTGGCCGCGGCAGGCGCTGTGCTACCTGCCCACGCGCATGCCGCAGCCGTCCGACCGCGACTACACCTGGGCGGTGATCGACGCGGTGCGCCCGGTGCTGCAGGCCTCGGGCGGGCGCGCCTTCGTGCTGTTCGCCTCGCACCGCGCGCTGCGCGAGGCCGCCGAACTGCTGCGCGAAGACGGCGAGTGGCCGCTGTTCGTGCAGGGCGAGGCGCCGCGCCACGTGCTGCTGCAGCGGTTCCGCGAGTCGGGCAACGGCGTGCTGCTGGGCGCGGCGAGCTTCCGCGAAGGCGTGGACGTGGCCGGGGAGGCGCTGAGCGTCGTGGTGCTCGACAAGCTGCCGTTCGCCGCGCCGGACGATCCGGTGTTCGAGGCGCGCCTGGATGCGATCCGCCGTGCCGGCGGCAACCCGTTCCGCGACGAGCAGCTGCCGCAGGCGGTGATCGCGCTCAAGCAGGGCGTGGGCCGGCTGATCCGCACAGAGACCGATCGCGGCGTGCTGGTGCTGTGCGACCCGCGCCTGACGCAGAAGTCCTACGGCCACGTGTTCCTGGATTCGCTGCCGCCGTTCGCCAGCACCCGCGACCCCGCCGACGTGGACAGGTTCTTCGCCCGGGCGCCCGCCACGCCAGGCCTCGACACCTTCGCGTCGTAGCCGGGCGCCAGCCCCACGCGGCCGGGTGGGTCGCCACCGCCGCCGCACGGCCCGCTACCATGGCCGCATGAGACTGCTCGCGTTCGAAACCGCCACCGAAGCCTGCTCCGTTGCCGTGCTGGTGGACGGCGAGGTCCTCGAGCGCTTCGAGATCGCGCCGCGGCGCCATGCCGAACTGGCGCTGCCGTGGGCGGACGAACTGCTGGCGCAGGCCGGCGTGGCGAAATCGCAGCTCGATGCGGTGGCGGTGGGGCGCGGGCCGGGGGCCTTCACCGGCGTGCGGCTGGCGGTGGCGCTGGCCCAGGGCATTGCGCTGGCGCTGGATCGCCCGGTCGTCGCGGTATCGACGCTGGCGGCGCTGGCAGCGCGCGCGGATGGCGAGCGCGTGCTCGCCGCGATCGATGCGCGCATGGGCGAGGTCTACCTGGGCCGGTTCCTGCGGGCGGGCGACGAACTGCAGACGACCGGCGCGGAGACCGTGGTCCGCCCGGACCTGGCCGACCTCCCGGGCACCGGCCTCTGGGCGGGCGTGGGCACCGGTTTCGATGCCGCCGACGGCGCACTGCGCCAGCGCCTGGGTGGCGCGCTGTCGTCGGTCGACGCCGACGCGCTACCGCGCGCGGGCGACGTCGCGCGCCTGGGCGCCCGCGCGTTCGCCCGCGGAGAGGCGATCGCCCCGGACCGCCTGCAGCCGGCCTACCTGCGCGACAACGTGGCCCTGACCCTCGCGCAGCAGCAGGCGGCGCGCGCCGCGCGCGGCTGAGGGAACCAACCGTCCCGGCGCGCGGTCCAGCGCAGGTCCAGACCGGAGATCGCCATGACCGCCAGTACCACGCCGGACCCGGGCGAACGCGCGCCGCGCGCCGCCTGGCTGCGCGACTGGGCCCCGAGCCTGCTGCTGATCGCGCTGCTGGTGGTGGCGCGTTCGTCGCTGGCCAACCACTACCACGTGCCCAGCGGTTCGATGCAGCCGACCCTGCAGCCCGGCGACCGGGTGCTGGTGGACATGCGCGCCTACGGCGTGCGCGTGCCGTTCACCGGACTCGGACTGTGGGGGAGCGGCCGGCCCGCGCCTGGCGACGTGGTGGTGTTCCGCTCGCCGGCCGACGGCACCCGGCTGATCAAGCGCGTGGTCGCGGTGGGTGGCCAGACGGTGGCGCTGGTGGACGGCCGCCTGCGCATCGACGGTCGCCCGCTCCAGCCGGACGCGGGCGGCGACAGCGAGCGCATCGGCGACCGGCTCGTGCGCCTCGACCTGGCCGACGGTGGCGGTCCGGACATCGCGCCGCTCACCATTCCCGACGACATGGTGCTGGTGCTGGGCGATCACCGCGGCCGCAGCGCGGACGGGCGCTGGTTCGGCCTGGTGCCGCGGCAGGCGTTCTACGGCAAGGCGCTGGGCGTGTACTGGCGTCGCGGCGAAGGGCCGGTGTGGCAGCGGCTGTAGTCGCGCACGCGACGCGCGCGATCCGCGCGGGCTTCGATGGACCGACGCATTCGCCGCGGCGGCCACCCGGCAGCGCGCCGGGTCCGTGCGCCGTCAGTCGTCGATCAGTTCGCCGCCGGGCAGGAACTGCCAGGTGCGGGTGACGTGGAGGATGTCGATCTCCTCCTCGGTGATCGGCAGTGGCGGATAGGGCTCGGCCAGGCGCGCGATCCGAAGCGCGGCGTCGTCGAGCAGGCGGATGCCGCTGGAGCGGATGATGTCGGCGCGCTCCACCGACCCGTCGCGGCGGATCGCCACGCTGATCACCAGCTCGCCCGCCAGCTGGCGGCGTCGCGCCTCGTCGGGATAGTTGAGGTTGCCCACGCGCTGCACCCGGTCCACCCAGTCGCGCAGGTAGCCGGCGTAGGCCCATTCCTGGGTGCTGGCGGACACGAACTTGCGCTTGGGCCGCTTGGCATAGCGCTCCGAGCGCAGGTGGATCTCGGCCGCCAGGCGCGCCATCGCCAGGTCGCGCTCGATCTTCTGCTCGCCGCGGGGCAGGGCGCTGTCGTCGGCCTGCGGGCGCGCGTCCGCGTTCGGCAGCGCCTCCTCGCCGCGCTGGCTGGCGACCACGCGCGCCTGCGGCGGAGGCTGCGCGGTGGGCGACTGCGCGCGCAGCTCGATCGGCGCCACGCCCGAATCCGCCTGCACGGCGCGCCCGGCCTGGTCGTCGCGCGGACGCGTACTGCGCTCGTGTTCGCCGCCGCCCTGGTTGCTGGCCTGGGCGAGGAAGTCGGCCTGGGCCTGGGTGAGGGGGCTGGTGGTTTCGGTGAGGATCACGTCGAGCGTCGGCGCCAGCGGCGCGGCCTCGTCCAGCGCGAAGCCCACGCCCAGCACCAGCATGCCGTGCAGCAGCAGCGACAGCACCATCGTCGCGCTCAGGCGCTCGCGTTCTCCGATGCGCGGCGGCGCGGGGGGCAGGGCGAGGGAGGACATGCGCTCAGGCCGGGTCCGGGTCCCGTTCCAGCGCGTCAAACAGCAGGCCGGCGATGTTGATGCCGAACTGCGCATCCAGCTCGCGGATGCAGGTGGGGCTGGTGACATTGACCTCGGTGAGCCAGTCGCCGATCACGTCCAGGCCCACGAACCGCATGCCGCGCCGCTTCACCTCGGGCCCGACCTGGGCGGCGATCCAGCGGTCGCGGTCGGTCAGCGGCCGGCCCTCGCCACGGCCGCCGGCCGCGAGGTTGCCGCGGAACTCGTCGCCCTGGGGGATGCGCGCCAGGCAGTAATCCACCGGTTCGCCGTCGATCAGCAGGATCCGCTTGTCGCCATCCACGATCTCGGGCAGGTAGCGCTGGGCCATCGCCAGGTGGCGGCCGCCGGCGGTCAGCGTCTCCAGGATCACGTTGAGGTTCGGTTCGCCGGCGCGCGCGCGGAAGATCGAGCGTCCGCCCATGCCGTCGAGCGGCTTGAGCACCGCCTCGCCGTGCGACTGCACGAAGGCCTTGAGCGTGGCCGCGTCGCGCGCGACCACGGTCGGCGGGCAGCACTGCGGGAACTCCAGCGCCGCCAGCTTCTCGTTCATGTCGCGCAGTCCCTGCGGATCGTTGACCACGCGCGCGCCCTGGCGCTGCGCGGCGCCCAGGATCAGGGTGTCGTGGATGTAGTCCGCGTCCACCGGCGGATCCTTGCGCATGAGCACCAGGTCGCCAGCGCCCAGCGCACGCTGTGACGTCGATCCCAGTTCGAACCAGCCGACGGGATCCTCCCGCACGCGCAACGGCGCCAGCCGCGCCTGCGCCCGCCCATGATCCATGCCAAGCCCGCCAGGCAGCACGTAGTGCAGCGCATGGCCGCGCCGCTGCGCTTCCAGCAGCATCGCGAAGGTCGAATCCTTGGCGATCCGGATCGACTCGATCGGATCCATCACCACCACGACATTCAGGGACATCTGACCCACCAGTGGCACTTTCTGACAAATGTTAGCAGGCGGGCTGCGTCGCTTTCGCCCGTGGCGGCGGCGACTTGCGCAATCTTCTTCATGGATGCTTGACAGTCCGGCACGAGGCTGGAATATACGGCGATCGCGGCGATGCGGGCATCGGACCTGCATCGCGCGCCGGGGGAAACGAAGAATGACGCAAGACGACAGCCGCGCCGCCAGTCTCGATGGCCTGCGGGTGATGGTCATCGACGACTCGAAGACCATCCGCCGCACCGCCGAGACCCTGCTCAAGCGCGAGGGCGCCGACGTGGTGACCGCGGTCGACGGGTTCGAGGCGCTGGCCAAGATCGCCGACCACAAGCCGCAGATCATCTTCGTCGACATCATGATGCCGCGCCTGGACGGCTACCAGACCTGCGCCCTGATCAAGAACAACCAGCTGTTCAAGTCGACGCCGGTGATCATGCTGTCGTCCAAGGACGGCCTGTTCGACAAGGCGCGCGGCCGCATCGTCGGCTCCGAGCAGTACGTGACCAAGCCATTCACGCGCGAGGAGCTCCTCGACGCGATCCGTACCCACGTCAAGGCGTAAAGGGGAACCGCCATGGCCCGCATCCTGATCATCGAGGACTCACCGACCGACACGGCGGTGCTCACCCAACTGCTCGAACGCCACGGCCACGAGGTGCTGGCGTCCACCAGCGCCGAGGACGGCATCGAGGTGTGCAAGCGCGAACAGCCCGGCCTGGTGCTGATGGACGTCGTGCTGCCGGGCATGAACGGCTTCCAGGCCACGCGCGCGCTCGGCCGCGATGCGCAGACCAAGCACATCCCGGTGCTGATCGTGAGCACCAAGGGCATGGAGACCGACCAGGCCTGGGGCATGCGCCAGGGCGCCAAGGGTTACCTCGTCAAGCCGCCGCGCGAAGAGGTGCTGATGGGCGAGATCGACCGGCTGCTCGAGGCGGCGGGATGAACCAGGGTCGCGACCCGTTCGCGATGCTGCTCGACTTCGAGCAGCGCAGCCTCGCGCACGTGGCGGGCCTGCCGGAGCAGTTCGACGCGCCCGGCCTGTGGCGCGGCGTGGGCTACCGGGTCGGCGCGCACCGGCTGGCGTCGGCCTTCGACGAGGTGCTGGAAATCCTGCCGATGCCGCCGATCACGCCGGTGCCGGGGGCGCAGGCGTGGATGCTGGGCGTGGGGAACGTCCGCGGCAGCCTGCTGCCGATCGTGGACCTCAAGCAGTTCCTCGAGGGCGAGCGCACGGTGCTGCACGAGACGCAGCGGGTCTTGATCGTGCGCCAGCCCGACGGCGACGTCGCCGTCACCATCGACGAGCTGTTCGGGCAGCGCAGCTTCCACGACGACCAGCAGTCGGAGGCCGGCGCGCTGGCCGAAGGGCGCTACGCCCATTTCGTCGAGCGCGCCTACCGGCTCGCCGACCAGACCTGGGGCGTGTTCAGCCTGAGCCGGCTGGCACGGACACCGGAATTCAGACAAGCCGCGGCCTGATGGCCGCGTCCAGCAAGACAGCGCAGGGGCAGGGGTAGGACCATGAGCACAGTAGTCGATACGATCGCCGGCAAGAGCCGCGGCCTGGGGAGCAACTTCTGGATCGCGGCGCTGGTCGCCACGCTCGTGATCTTCGGCGCCAACACCGGCTACGCCGGCTGGAAGGCGGCGCGGCTCGGCGGCGCGAGCACCGCGGCCTCGAGCCTGCAGGTGAACTCGCAGCGCCTGGCCAACCAGGGCCGGGAAGCGGTCGCAGGCGATGCCGCCTCGTTCGCCGCGTTCAAGGACACCAAGGCGCAGATCGACCGCGACGTCGAGCAGCTCAACGCCAACTTCGGCCAGACCACCGGCGTGGCCGGCCCGATCCAGACGGTGACCCAGACCTGGACCCCGCTGGCCGCGAGCGCCGAGCAGGTGGCCGCCAGCGAGCAGGCGGTGAGCGGATTCGCCGCCAACGCCGCCCGCTTCAACCAGGCCGTGCCGCAGCTGCAGGCGCAGCTGGACGAACTGGTGCGCGCGATGTCCTCCAGCGGTTCGCCGGCCTCGCAGGTCTACATCGCCCTGCGCCAGAACGTGCTGGCGGGCAACATGGCGCGCCGCGTCGCCGAGATCCAGGCCGGCGGCCCGGGCGCATCGATCGCCGGCGACGCGCTGGCGCGCGACGTGGGCGTGTTCGAGCAGGTGCTCGACGGCCTGCGCGGCGGCGACGAGGCGATGAACGTGCAGGCGCTGTCCAACGGTGGCGCGGTGTCCGCGCTCAACCAGGCGGGCACCCGCTGGACGGAGATGAAGCAGGACCTGGACGCGATCATCGCCAGCGCACCGGCGCTGTTCCAGGCCCAGGCCGCGTCTGCGGCGCTGACCACCGGCTCGGACAAGCTGCTGTCCGACAGCCAGGACCTGTTCGCGGCCTTCACCGCCTTCGGCTCGCTGCGCGACACCAGCATCGCCGGCAACGTGTGGATCAGCATCATCTCCGGCCTGCTCGCGCTGGTGTCGCTGGCCGGCCTGCTCTGGTCGCTCAACCGCGCCCAGCGCAAGCGCTACGAGGACACGATGGAGCTCAACAACCGCAACCAGGAGGCGATCATGCGCCTGCTGGACGAGATCGGCGCGTTGGCCGAGAACGACCTGACGGTGAAGGCGACGGTCACCGAGGACATGACCGGCGCGATCGCGGACTCGATCAACTTCGCGGTCGAGAACCTGCGCGACCTGGTGGGCACGATCAACGACACGTCCGCGCAGGTCGCATCCAGCGCGCAGGAAACGCAGGCCACCGCCATGCACTTGGCCGAGGCCGCCGAACACCAGGCGCAGGAGATCAACTCCGCCTCCAACCGCATCACCGAGATCGCCTCGAGCATCGACCAGGTCTCGCGCAACTCCGCCGAATCGGCCGACGTGGCGCAGCGCTCGGTGCAGATCGCGACCAAGGGCGCGGGCGTGGTGCGCGAGACGATCGCGGGCATGGACTCGATCCGCGACCAGATCCAGGAAACCTCCAAGCGCATCAAGCGCCTGGGCGAGAGCTCGCAGGAAATCGGCTCGATCGTGGAACTGATCAACGACATCTCCGAGCAGACCAACATCCTCGCGCTCAACGCGGCCATCCAGGCGGCGTCGGCGGGCGAGGCGGGCCGCGGGTTCGCGGTGGTGGCCGACGAAGTGCAGCGACTGGCCGAACGCGCGTCCAACGCCACCAAGCGCATCGAGGCGCTGGTGCAGACGATCCAGAGCGATACCAACGAGGCGGTCAGCTCGATGGAGCAGACGACCTCGGAAGTGGTCGCCGGTGCGCGACTGGCCGAGGACGCGGGCACCGCGCTGGGCGAGATCGAAAGCGTGTCGAACAACCTCGCCGGCCTGATTCTCGGGATCTCCACCGCGGCCAAGCAGCAGTCCGCCGCGGCGACCAACATCACCGAGACCATGAACACGATCCAGTCGATCACCGCGCAGACGTCGCAGGGCGCCAACCAGACCGCGGAGTCGATCGGAAACCTCGCGCAGCTGGCCGCCAACCTGCGGCGCTCGGTCGCCGACTTCAAGCTGCCGGCCTGAGCGCGGGACGAGTGCACCGGATGAACGCGACGACGACAGGTCGCAGGCGCAGCCACGCCGGCACCCACGGAGGGCGGCGATGACCGCACTGCGCGAAGCCCTCGAGCACACCGCGCTCGGCTGGATCAAGCCGGAGCTCGACGAGACCCTGCGCCTGGCCAAGGCCGAGCTGGAGGACTACGTCGAGGATCCGGCCGATGTCGGCCGCATGCGGCTGTGCGCCGGGTACCTGCACCAGGTGCAGGGCACGCTGCGCATGGTCGAGCTCTACGCGCCGGCCATGGTGGCGGAGGAAATGGAGCACGTCGCCCAGGCGCTGCACGCCGGCACCGTCGGTGATCGCGACGGCGCGTGTGCCGCCCTGCTGCGCGGCATCGTGCTGCTGCCGGACTACCTCGAGCGCCTGCAGAGCGGGCACCGCGACATCCCGATCGTGCTGCTGCCGCTGCTCAACGAACTGCGCGCCACGCGCGGCGAGAGCGGGCTGAGCGAAAGCGTGCTGTTCTCGCCCGACCTCGAGCGCCCGCTCCCGGGCGCGATCGCGGGCGCCATGGGGGCCGCGGCGTCCAACGACGACGTCCAGCCGCTGCTCGAAGCGCTGCAGCGCGCGCTCGCCGGCTGGCAGGACGAGGCTTCGCCCGATGCGCTCGCGCCGCTGCCGGCGGCCGTCGATGCGCTGCTGCCGCACGTGCGCCAGGTTCCGGTCCGCCGGATGCTGTGGGTCGCATCGAGCGTGGCCCGCGCGCTCGCCGACGGGGCGCTGCCGGCATCGGCCGGCCTGCGCAAGGTGTTCGCCGGTGTCGAGCGCGAGGCCCGCCGCGGCCTGCTCGACAACGACGGTTTCGCGGAAGTGCGTGGCGAGGCTGCGCAGGAACCCACCCGGCAGCTGCTCTACCACGTCGCCCACCACGAGGACGGCAGCCACCCGGCGCTTCAGGAGCTCAAGCAGGTCTTCGAACTCGAAGCCGCGCTGCCCACGCCCTCCGAGCTGGAACACGCGCGCGGCAGCATCAGCGGGCGCAACCGCGCGCTGCTCGACACCGTGTCCGCCGCGGTCAAGGACGACCTGCTGCACGTCAAGGATGCGCTCGACCTGCACCTGCGCACCGGGTCGGACGACCTGTCCTCGCTGCAGCCGCACGCCGAGACGCTGGGCCGGGTGGCCGACACGCTCGGCATGCTCGGCCTGGGCGTGGCGCGCAAGGTGGTGCAGCAGCAGCGCGACGCGATGCAGCAGATCCTCGAAGGCACGGTCGCCGCGGATGAAGATGCGCTGCTCGACGTCGCCGGCGCGCTGCTCTACGTCGACGCCACGCTCGACGACCAGGTCGCGCGGCTGGGGGCGGCCGACACCGGCACCGGAGCGGAGAACGAACTGTTCGCCGGCGAGACGCGGCAGGTGGTCGACACCATCGTGCGCGAGGCGATCGCCAACTTCGTGCAGGCGCGCCAGGCGCTGGTCGCCTTCGTCGAGACCAGCTGGCAGCACGAGCAGCTCTCGGACGTGCCGCGGCTGCTGGACGAGGTGTCCGGCGCGTTGCGGATGATGGAACTGCCGTTGCCCGCCGACTACCTGGTCGCGGTCAGCCGCTACACCGAGACCGAGCTGATCGGTCGCCAGCGCGTGCCCAACGGCCGCCAGCTCGACACCCTGGCCGATGCGCTGGCCAGCCTGGAGTATTACCTCGAGGCGCTGCGCGAGCAGCGCGGCAACCGCGACGAGATCCTCGACATCGCGCGCAACAGCCTCGAATCGCTCGGCTACTGGCCGCTGCCGCAGGCGGCGGAGAAGCCGGCGCCGCCGGCCGAGACGACGGTGGCCGCGACGCCTGCAGCGGCGGCCGACGTGCCGGTCGCGCCGGCGACGCCCGTCGACGTCGCCGGGCCGGCGTCGTTGCCCGACGCCGCGCCCGCGCGCCCGGCCGGCCCGGTGGTGGGCGGGTTCGAGACCGTCGGCGAGGAGATCGACGAGGAGATCCGCGAGGTCTTCCTGGAAGAATTCGCCGAGGAGATCGACAACCTCGACGGCCTGCTGCCGCAGTGGCGCGCCCGCCCCGAGGACATGGAGCGCCTGCGCCCGATCCGGCGCGTGTTCCACACACTCAAGGGCAGCGGGCGCCTGGTCGGCGCGCGCATGCTGGGCGAGTTCAGCTGGAAGATCGAGAACATGCTCAACCGCGTGCTCGACGGGTCGCGCCCGCCGAGCGAGGCGGTGATCGCGATGGTCGACCGCGCGTTCTACACCCTGCCCGAACTGCAGTCCGCGCTGCGCGGAGAGCGCGGCCTGACCACCGACCTCGAGCCGCTGCAGGCGGCCGCCGAGCGCATCGCCGCCGGCGACGAGACGATGCCGCCGGAGACCACGGTCGCGGTCGCGATGGAGCTGTCCGCGCCGGCGACCGACGCCGGCGACACCGGCGTGGTCGCGCCCGAGGCCAGCATGGCGCCCGCGCTGGTCGACGCGGAGCCCGTGCCCGCGCCGGTCGAGGTCGCGGACGCCGGCGAGCCGCTGGCCGCGGTGCCGGCGAAGATCGACGCGCTGCTGCTGGAGATCCTCGACGCCGAGGTCAACGGCCACCTGCAGACCGTCGATACCTGGGTCGCGCGTGCCCGCGCGGGCGAGGCGGATGGAAGCGACCCGCTGCTGCGCGCGCTGCACACGATGAACGGCGCGTTCGCCATGACCGAGGTTCCGGTCATCAACAGCGTGCTGTCCCCGGCCGAACACTATGCGCGACGCCTGCTCGCCTCGCATGCCAGCGCGACGCCGGAAGGGATCGAGGCGCTGGCCGACCTGTCGGTCGTGGTGCGCGACACGGTCGAGACGCTGAAGCAGGCGAACCCGGCGCTGCCGCTGCAGGATGCGCTGGCCGCGCGCCTGGCGGCGCTGCGCGACAGCCTGCCGGAGGCCGCGAGCGGCCTGGCGGCGCTGGTGGATGCGCAAGGGCTGGAGGAAGCGGGAGCGATGCCGGACGCGCCGCAGGCGCCGGAAGGCATCGCGCTCACCACGGACGATCTCACTGCGTACGCCGGCTTCGTGGATGCGGCGCTGGTGGATGCGGTGGATGCCGGTCCGGCCGCGGAGCGTGCCGGCGACGCAGCCCCTGACGTCCAACGGCTCGAAGCCGAGCGCTTCGAAGCCGAACGTCTCGAAGCCGAGCGTCTCGAAGCCGAGCGTCTCGAAGCCGAACGTCTTGAAGCCGAACGTCTCGAAGCCGAACGTCTTGAAGCCGAACGTCTTGAAGCCGAACGTCTCGAAGCCGAACGTCTCGAAGCCGAACGTCTCGAAGCCGAACGTGTCGAAGCCGAACGTGTCGAAGCCGAACGTGTCGAAGCCGAACGTCTCGAGGCCGAGCGTCTCGAAGCCGAGCGTCTCGAGGCCGAACGTCTCGAGGCCGAACGTCTCGAAGCCGAGCGCCTCGAAGCCGAGCGTCTCGAAGCCGAGCGTCTCGAGGCCGAGCGTCTCGAAGCCGAGCGTCTCGAAGCCGAACGTCTCGAGGCAGAGCGTCTCGAAGCGGAGCGTCTCGAAGCGGAGCGTCTCGAAGCGGAACGTCTCGAAGCGGAACGTCTCGAAGCGGAACGTCTCGAAGCGGAACGTCTCGAAGCGGAGCGCGTTGAAGCCGAGCGTCTCGAAGCGGAACGAGGTGAAGCAGGAAGCCTCGATGCAGATCGCCTGGACGCCGAGCGTCCCGACGCCGACCACGTGGACGCAGATCTCGCCGCGAATGCGGGCCTTGCGCTGGTGCGAGGCGGCGAGTCGGCGGACGCCGGAACCGGCGACGCCGAGTACCCGGCCGCGCAGCGTCTGGAAGCCGAGCTTCTGGACGCCGAGCGGATCGAAGCCGAACGCTTCGAGATCGAGCGCGCCGAAGCCGATCGTCTTGAGGCCGAACGTCTTGAAACCGAGCGTCTCGAACTCGAGCGGCTTGAAGCGGAGCGTCTCGAGGCGGAGCGTCTCGAAGCAGAACGGACCGAGGCCGGGCGCGCTGAAGCGGCACGCGTGGAGGCCGAACGCTTCGAGGCAGAGCGTGCGGAACTCGAGCGGCAGGCATCGGAAGCGCAGGCGTACGGAGAGGAGTCCGCCGCGGATGGCGCCGATGGTGTTGCGGACGCCGACACCGACACCGAATCCGAATCCGAACCTGAAGCCGAAAGCGAAGCAGAGGCCGAAGCCGAAGCCGAAGCCGACGTCCCCGTCGACACCGCGGTCGCGGCCTTGCTCGCACGCGTGCTGGCCAAGGCGGATCCGGACGAGGCGCTGGACGTGTCGCGCCTGGACGAGGAACTGGTCGACATCTTCGTGGAAGAGGCCGGCGACCTGCTCGACCACTCCGACGGTCTGCTCGCCCAGCTTCGCCAGTCGCCCGACGCCCGCGAACCGCTGATCGGGCTGCAGCGCGACCTGCACACCATCAAGGGCGGTGCGCGCATGGCGGGCGTGTTCACCGTCGGCGAGCTCGGCCACGCGATGGAGTCGCTGCTCGAGGCGGTGGTCGAACAGCGCTGCGAGCTCGACCGCACCGGCATCGGCCTGCTCGAGGGCGGCTTCGACCGCCTGCATGCGATGATCACGCGGATCGGCGAACGGCGCGCGATCGCCATGCCGGACGCGCTGATCGACGCCTTCAATGCGCTCGCCCGCGGCCGCTCGCTGCTTGCCGAGAACGAAGCCGCCGCCGCGGCCGAGGCCGCGCCGCCGCCGCCCAAGGTCGAGCTCGCGCCGCTGTCGGGACCGATCGTCGAGCTGGGCGCGGAGGACGACACCACTATCCGCGCGCCGCAGGAGCAGGTGCGCATCCGCGCAGACCTGCTCGACCGGCTGGTGAACTACGCCGGCGAGGTGGCGATCTACCGGGCCCGGCTGGAACAGCAGCTGGGCGCGTTCCGTGCCGCGATGAACGAGATGGAGCAGACCAACGCGCGCCTGCGCGACCAGCTGCGCCGCCTCGACATCGAAACCGAGGCCCAGATCATCGCGCGCTACCAGCGCGAGGGCGACGCCGGCGACGTCAGCTTCGATCCGCTCGAACTCGACCGTTTCTCCACCCTGCAGCAGCTTTCGCGCGGCCTCGGCGAATCCGCCGCGGACATGACCAGCCTGCAGCAGACGCTGGACGACCTGACCCGCCAGTACGAGACGCTGCTGCTGCAACAGTCGCGCGTGAGCTCGGAGCTGCAGGAAGGCCTGATGCGCACGCGCATGGTGCCGTTCGACGCGCTGGTGCCGCGCCTGCGCCGGGTGCTGCGCCAGGCCGCCCAGGAAACCGGCAAGCAGGTGCAGCTGCGGCTCGACGGCAGCCAGGGCGAGCTCGACCGCAACGTGCTCGAACGCATGACCGCTCCGCTGGAGCATATTTTGCGCAACGCGGTCGCGCACGGGATCGAGTCGCCCGAGCGCCGGCGCAAGGCGAAGAAGTCCGAGGAAGGCACGGTCCGGATCGCGGTCCGCCGCGAAGGCTCCGAAGTGGTGCTCGAGGTCGGCGACGACGGCTCGGGCCTGGATCGCGGCGCGATCCGGCGCCGGGCCGAGGAACGCGGGCTGATCCGCGAGGGCGCGGTGCTGACCGACGGCGACCTCGACCAGCTGATCTTCGAGCCCGGCTTCTCCACCGCCGACGAGGTCAGCCGGCTGGCGGGCCGTGGCGTCGGCATGGACGTGGTCGCGAGCGAGGTGCGCCAGCTCGGCGGTTCGCTCGACATCGCCACCCGGCGCGAACAGGGCACCACGTTCACCCTGCGCCTGCCGCAGACGCTCGCGGTCACCCAGGCGGTGTTCGTGCGCATCGGCGAGACCCAGTTCGCGGTGCCGATCGCTTCGGTGCGCGGCGTGGGCCGGATCGAACGCGGGCGCCTGGGCGAGGCCGACGCCACGTACGCGTACGGCGGCGAGGACTACGGCCTGCACGACCTCGGCATGCTGGTCGGCCAGGGGCCGGCGCGCGCCGAAGGCCACCTGCAGATGCCGCTGCTGCTGGTGCGCTCGGGCGAACTGCGCGCCGCGGTCGCGGTCGACGAGATCATCGGCAGCCGCGAGATCGTAGTGAAGCCGGTCGGTCCGCAGGTCGCCTCGATCCCCGGCATCTTCGGCGCCACCATCATGGGCGACGGCAGCGTCGTGGTGATCCTCGACGTCGCGCCGCTCGTGCGCCGCCACGCGGTGCTGCCGCGCGAAGCGGGGCCGTCGGTGCCGGTCGAACAGCGCCCGGTGCCGCTGGTGATGGTGGTCGACGACTCGGTGACCATGCGCAAGGTCACCGGCCGCGTGCTCGAGCGCCACAACTTCGAGGTCATCACCGCAAAGGACGGGCTCGATGCGCTGGAGCGCATGGACGAACGCGTGCCCGATCTGATGCTGCTCGACATCGAGATGCCGCGCATGGACGGCTACGAGCTGGCCAGGCACATGAAGGCCGATCCGCGCCTGCGCGACGTGCTGATCATGATGATCACCTCGCGTACCGGCGAGAAGCACCGCCAGCGCGCGTTCGACCTCGGCGTGGACCGCTACCTGGGCAAGCCGTACCAGGAACCCGAGCTGATGCGCAACGTCAACGAACTGCTGAAGGTGCCGCATGGCCGCGACTGAGGCCACGCCGCGCGTCGCGCTGCTGGCGCGCGCCGGCGAAGCCTGCGAACGCATCAGCGGTGCGCTGCGCGAGGCCGGCGCCGAAGTGGTGCTGGTGGCCGATCCGCTGCAGGCCGATCCGGACGACGTGCGCCACGCCACGCCGCAGGCGATCCTGGTGGCGCTCGATCCCGCGATCGAGGACGCGATCGACCGTTACGCCGACGTGCTCGCCGATCCGGATTACATGGTGATCTTCGAGGAGGCCGACCAGGCCGCGCAGCGCACCGGCTGGGACGCGGCGCGCTGGCTGCGCCACCTGTCGGCGAAGCTGCACCGTCACCATGACGTCCTGCCGGCAGGCGCGGAGGCCGACGAGGCGGTCCATCCCGTGCCGGGCCCGCTGCCCGCGCCGCCCGCGCCGGTGGACTTCGACCAGGCGATCGCCGAGGTCACCGGTCAGGCGCAGCAGCTTGCCGACGAAGTGCCGAACGACGGCGGCATCGCGGGCATGACCGGTCTCGGGGATGCGGCGCAGGACCTCATGGCCGCGCCGGAAGGCGAACTCTCCATCGCCGACGCAGGCGACGGCGCGCCGGCGTGGAACCCCGGCGAGGGCACCCACGCGGGTCCCCCGGTGAACGCACCGGACGATTTCGCGGCCGGGGACGACGGGCTCGACCTGACCGCGCTGGCGCTGGAGCTGGAACTGGACGACGCCGCACCGCCGCGGCGCGCATCGACCGGGGACGACGCGTCAGCGCCCGCTTCCCTCTCGCTCGACGCGATGTCGTTCACGCTGTCGGACGAACACGCCGCCGAGATCGACGCCGGCGACGGCGGCGCGCTGGACGAGCTCGCGTTCGATCCGGAGCGGTTCATGCGCGCCGGCGACGACGCCGCCACGCCCGAGGGCATCGAGGAATTCCTGGCCGCGCAGATGCGCCAGTCCGAATCCGCATCCGCCTCGGACACGGGGTTCGACCAACGGATGGCCCGGCCTGCGGGCGACGCCCCGGCTCCCGAAGCCGCGGACGCACCTGCGCCGCGCATCGATTTTTCCGGCCTGAGCCTGCTGGACGACGAGGCCGATGCCGTGCCCGCATCGGCGCCCGAAGCCGCCGCGGTGCGCGCGCCGGCCTACGACCTCGAAGCGCTCGGCGGTGGCCTGTCGCTGGCCGATCCCGACAGCTACGGCCACGGTCCCGTCCGCGGCGTGGTGCTGATCGAGGCCGGGCTGGGCGGGCCGGACGCGGTGCGCCAACTGCTGGCGGCGATTCCCGAGGGTTTCAGCAAACCGATCCTGATTCGCCTGTCGCTCGAAGGCGGCCGCTACGACCGGCTGGTCAAGCAGATGACGCGCGCCACATCGGCACCCGTGAGCGTGGCCGAGGCCGGCCAGGTCGCCCAGCCGGGCAGCATCTATTTCGTGCCCCCCGGGCTGGGCCTGCGCGCGGGCTCGGGCTGGAAGTTCGATGCCTCCGCGGCGCTCGAGCCCGATGCCCTGCCGGCCGACGACAGCGCCGTCCTGTTCCTCAGCGGCGCCGACGCGTCACTGGTGCCCGCCGTCAGCCAGGCCCGCTGGAGCGGCGGGCTGGTGCTGGGCCAGACGCCAGACGAGGGTTGCTACGACCCGGCGGCCGCGCAGGCCGCGATCGCCGCCGGCGCCGCCCACGGCACGCCCGCCGCGCTGGCGGCCAGGCTGCTGGCGCGCTGGCCGGTGGCCGGCGTGTCGCCCGATCCCGATTCCAGCGGACTGCTGCAGCCATGAACACCACCTCCCAGAGCGACATCCGCGCGGTGCTGATCCAGACCGAGGCCACGCCGCTGCTGCTGCCCAACGCCACCATCTCCGAGGTGCTGTCCTACGCCGAGCCCGACCCGGTGGACGACGCGCCCGACTGGCTGCTGGGCACCATCCGCTGGCGGGGCTGGCGCCTGCCGCTGGTGGCCTTCGCGCCGCTGATCGGGCAGGGCGCGGAGCAGGGCGGCCTGGCCCACAAGGTGATCGTGCTCAAGACCCTCGGCGGGCAGGCGACGATGCCGTACTTCGCCCTGCTGACCAAGGGCTTCCCGCGCCTGGTGACGGTCTCGCGCGACCGTCTGGCCGCGGTCGACGACGCGGGCGATGCCGCGCCCGGCGTCCGCGCGCACGTCCGCTTCAACGACGAGCCGGCCGTGATCCCCGACATCGACGGGATCGAGCAGGCGTTGCGCGAGGCCATGGCGGCCTGACCCGGCCGCATCGCCCGCGCGCTTCAGCCGCGCAGGTCTCCGTACAGCACCTGCAGCGCGGCGATCGCCGCCAGCCCCGCGGTTTCCGTGCGCAGGACGCGCGGTCCCAGGCGCAGCCCTTCGAACCCGGCCGCACGCAGGTGATCGCGATCGCGCGGTGCCCACCCGCCTTCGGGACCGATCGCGAGCACCACTTCGCCGCCATCGTCGGGCACGCGCCCGGCCAGGTCGGGCAGCGCGTGCGGACCCTGCGGGTCCAGCGTCAGGCGCAGCCGCGCGTCCGCGGTCGCTTCCGCGATCGCCGCGATCGGCGCCGGCGCGTCCAGCACCGGGATGCGTGCCCGCCCGCACTGTTCGCAGGCGGCCACCAGCACGCCCTGCCAGTGCGCGATGCGGCGCGCCAGCCGCGCGCCGTCCAGCCGCACCTCGGTGCGCTCGGCGTCCACCGGCACGATCCGCGCCACGCCCAGTTCGGCCGCCTTCTGCAGGATCAGGTCCATCTTCTCGCCGCGGGCGATGCCCTGCACCAGGGTGATGCGCAGCGGCGACTCGTTGTCCACGGCTTCGGCGCCGGTCACCTCGACCATCGTCCGCCGCCTGTCGGCCGCGACGATGCGCGCGTGGTAGTCGCGGCCGTCGCCGTTGAACAGCACGCAGGCGTCGCCCTCGCGCAGGCGCAGCACGCGCACCAGGTGCGCGGCCGCGGCCTCGGGCAGGACCAGCTGGGTGCCCACCGCGAGCGGCAGGTCGATATGGGCGCGCATCACCCGCATGGGCGCGCACTCCGACGCTGGCGCCTGGAGGCGGCCGGCCCGAGGCCCGATGCGGCGCTCACGCCACCGCCTCCGCGATCGCCGCACGGGTGACATCGGCGAGCAGCGCGAGCTGGGCATCGTCGATGCAATAGGGCGGCATCCAGTACAGCACGTCGCCGAGCGGGCGCAGCAGCACGCCGCGCTCCAGCGCGGCGCGATAGGCCCGCAGGCCGACGCGCCGCGCCGGATCGAACGCGGCGCGGCGGTCGCCGCCGGGCGCGAGTTCGAACGCCACGATCATGCCGGTCTGGCGCGCCTCGGCCACGTGCGGCAGGGTGGCGATCCCGCGCACGAGCTCCGCCATGCGTGCGGCGGTCGCACGGTTGCGCGCCAACACCTCGTCGCTGGCGAAGATCTCCAGCGAGGCCAGCGCCGCGGCACAGGCCAGCGGGTTGCCGGTATAGCTGTGCGAATGCAGGAAGGCGCGTTCGCGCGAGTCGTCGAGGAAGCCGTCGTAGATCGCCTGCGTCGCCAGCACCGCGGCCAGCGGCAGGAAGCCGCCGGTCAGGCCCTTCGACAGGCAGAGCAGGTCGGGTTGGATGCCGGCCTGTTCGCACGCGAACATCGTGCCGGTGCGGCCGAAACCCACCGCGATCTCGTCCGCGATCAGGAAGATGCCGTGCACGTCGCACAGTTCGCGTACCCGGCGCAGGTAGGCCGGGTGGTGCATGCGCATCCCGCCGGCGCACTGCACCAGCGGCTCGAGCACCAGGGCGCAGATCTCGCCGGCGTGCGCGTCGAGCAGGTGGGCGAGCGCATCGGCGGCGTCCTCGGCGCAGCCTTCGGCGCTCTGGCCGGGGCGGGCGAGGTAGGCATCGGGCGAGGGCGCGAACACCGCCTGCATCAGCAGCGGCGCGTAGATGCGCCGGTACAGCGGGATGTCGCCCACCGACAGCGCGCCGATGGTCTCCCCGTGGTAGCCGTTCTGCAGCGCGACGAACTTCGTCCGCCGCGGCTCGTCGCCGCGGTTGCGGAACCAGTGGAACGCCATCTTCAGCGCCACCTCGATCCCGGCCGAACCGTTGTCGGCATAGAACACCTTCGACAGCGGCGGCCGCCCGGCTTCGCGCGGGGCGATGGCCAGCAGGCGCTCGGCCAGCTCCACCGCAGGCGCGTGCGAGCAGCCGGCCAGGATCACCTGTTCGAGCGTGCGGGCCTGGCGCGCGATGGCTTCGGCGATGCGCGGTTCCGCATGGCCGTGCAGGGTCACCCACCAGCTGCTCACCGCGTCCAGCGTGCGCCGCCCGTCGTGCCCCACCAGCCAGGCGCCTTCGGCCCGCGCCACCGGCAGCAGCGGCAGGGTGTCGGGGTGTTCGCGCATCTGCGTGCAGGGGTGCCAGAGCACCGCGAGATCGCGCGACCGCCAGTGCGCGGCCTCGTCTAGAATGGCGTCATCGTGAGTCGACATGCCCCCATTATCGCCCGTGGCCGCGTCGGGGCGGCGCCGTGACGCGCCGCCTGCCGACGATCCACGGCATCACCGAGCACGATGCCGGCCCCTACCGCATGGAGCGGCTGGACCTGGAGTTCAGCAACGGCGAGCGCCGCCAGTTCGAGCGCCTGCGCGGGCGCGGCCACGGCGCGGTGGCGGTGGTCCCGCTGCTCGACGAGAACACCGTGCTCCTGGTGCGCGAGTACGCGGCGGGACTGCATCGCTACGAGCTGGGTCTGGTGAAGGGCCGGATCGATGCCGGCGAGACGCCAGTGCAGGCGGCCGACCGCGAGCTCAAGGAGGAAGCGGGCTACGGCGCGCGCCGGCTCGACGTGGTGCGGCTGCTGTCGCTGGCGCCGGTGTACATGAGCCACGAGACCACGGTCGTGCTTGCGCGCGACCTGTATCCCGAGCGCCTGCCGGGCGACGAGCCGGAGGAACTGGAAGTCGTGCCGTGGCCGCTCGCGGATATCGGCGAGCTGGCCCTGCGCGAGGATTTCTCGGAAGGGCGGTCGATCGCGGCGCTGTTCGCCGCGCGCCAGTACCTGGAGCGGGAGCGCGCATGACCGACTACGCCACCATCCAGGCCCTGCGCGAGGACGTGCTCGCGATCGCGCAGGACGCGGCGGCGTCGATCCTGGAGGTCTACGAACGCGATTTCGACGTTACCCGGAAGGACGACGCCAGCCCGCTGACCGAAGCCGACCTGGCCGCGCACCACGGCATCGTCGCCGGCCTGTCGCAGCTCACGCCGGACATCCCGGTGCTGTCGGAGGAATCCGCGCACACCGTGCCGCTGGCCACCCGCCGCGGCTGGTCGCGGCTGTGGGTGGTCGATCCGCTCGACGGCACCCGCGAGTTCATCAAGCGCAACGGCGAGTTCACGGTGAACATCGCGCTGGTCGACCACGGCGTCGTGGTCTTCGGCGTCATCCAGGCGCCGGTGACCGGCGTGTTGTGGCATGGCGCGCCCGGACACGGCGCGTTCCGTCGCGATGCGAACGGCGAACACCCGCTGCACGTGCGCCGGCCCGCGGCGCCGCCGCTGCGGGTGGCCGCGAGTCGATCGCACCGCGATCCACGGACCGAGGCCCTGATGGCGCACATGGGGCGGGTGGACACGATCGGCTTGGGGTCGTCGCTGAAGTTCTGCCGCCTGGCCGAGGGGGGGATGGACGTGTATCCGCGCTTCGGCCCCACCAGCGAGTGGGATACGGCCGCCGGGCAGGCGATCCTGGAGGGCGCGGGTGGCGCGCTGCTGGATCCGCGCGGGCGGCCGTTCCGCTACAACCAGCGCGACACGCTGCTCAACGGCGATTTCATCGCGCTTGGCGACGCAGCGCTGCCGTGGCGGGACTGGCTGCAGTCCGTGCCGCCCGCAGCCGCATCGGCCTGACGCGTGAGCGGCACACCCGGCGACATCCAGCGCCTGCTCGCGATCATGGCGCGGCTGCGCAGCCCCGACGGCGGCTGCCCGTGGGACCTGGCGCAGGATTTCTCCACCATCGCGCCCTATACGATCGAGGAGGCCTACGAGGTCGCCGATGCGATCGACCGCGGTGACATGGCCTCGCTGCGCGACGAACTGGGCGACCTGCTGCTGCAGGTGGTGTTCCACGCGCGCATGGCCGAGGAGCAGTCGGCGTTCGCGTTCGGCGACGTGGTGGACGCGATCTGCGACAAGATGGTGCGTCGCCATCCGCATGTGTTCGGCGGCGCCGATGCCGGGGATCCGCAGGCACAGAGCGGCCAATGGGAAGCGATCAAGCGCGCCGAACGCGCCGCCGCGGGCGAAACCGATCCTTCGGCGCTGGCCGGCATCTCGCGTGGCCTGCCCGAATGGCAGCGTGCGGTGAAGCTGCAGGCGCGCGCCGCGCGGGTCGGGTTCGACTGGCCGGGCCCGGCGCCGGTGATCGACAAGCTGCACGAGGAGATCGACGAGGTGCGGGTGGAGTTCGATGCGGTGGCGGCCGATCCGGAGGATGCGCAGGCGCGCGCACGGCTGCAGGACGAGCTTGGCGACCTGCTGTTCGTCGCCGCCAATCTCACCCGGCATGCACGGGTGGACGTCGGCGCCGCGCTGCGCGGCGCCAACCACAAGTTCGAGCGCCGGTTCCGGGCGATGGAAGCGATGGCGCAGGCCGAGGGGGTGCGGCTGCAGGACCTGCCGCTGGAGGCGCAGGATCGGTACTGGCATCGCGCCAAGGCGGTTACGTAGCGACGGGCGCGGTGGGCACTCGCCCGCTGCCGCACCCGGCGCCTCGACCCGCGACACCGGCCGCGAATTCGCCCGCCGTCCCGCGAACCGTCGTCCCGTACGGCGTTCGCGCGGGGCCGGCCCGGGTCCCGCTTGTCGGCCGCGCCTGGCCTCGTCATCATCGCCCTGACCCGACCGCGCCCGGCCGGAGGCCGCCATGCCCCGATTCGCCAGCTTCCGCGAGTTCTATCCCTACTACCTGAGCGAGCACAGACACCGCACCTCGCGACGCCTGCATTTCATCGGCAGTTGCGGCGCGCTGGCGTTCGTGGCGCTGGCGATCGTGCAGCGCGATGCCTGGTGGCTGCTGGCGGCGCTGCTGTGCGGGTACGCGTTCGCGTGGGTCGGGCACTTCTTCTTCGAGAAGAACCGGCCGGCGACCTTCCGCCATCCGTTCTATTCGTTCGCCGGCGACTGGGTGATGTTCAAGGACATCCTGACCGGTCGCATCCGGTTCTGAACCCGCTGCGGCGGGACGCGCCGCGCATCCCGTCCGAGCGGGACGTGCAGGCCGGGGGCTACGAGCGCCGCGCGGCGCAGCTCTGCCTTGCGCAGGCCCCGCGCGCCCGCATCCCTGGCGCAACACGCCCGCCCCGCGCGACCGCGCTCACTCCAGGAAGATCAGCCACGCGGCCACCGCGATCAGCGCGAACCCGGCCCAGTGGTTCCACTTCAGCGGCTGGCCGAGGTACCAGGCCGAGAAGCCGGCGAACACCAGCAGGGTGATCACCTCCTGCATGCCCTTGAGCTGCGGCGCCGAGTAGAACGTCGACCCCAGGCGGTTGGCCGGCACCATGAGGCAGTACTCGAAGAATGCGATACCCCAGCTGATCAGGATCACGGTCAGCAGTGGCGTGGTCTTGTACTTGAGATGGCCGTACCAGGCGAAGGTCATGAACAGGTTGGAGCCGATCAGCAGCAGGATCGGGACGAGGCGGTCGAAAGGCGGCATGGGCGGTCGCGGCGGCGTCGGAAATGCGGACGATGCGCATCTTCACGGCGCTTGTACAGCGGGACTGGCAGCCTTTCACAAAGCTGAAGACCCCTTAGAGGAAACCACATGCGTGCAGGGCAGGAGACCGGCGGGCTGGTCCTGATCGTCGAGGACAACCGCAACATCTCGGAAATGGTAGGCGAATACCTGGAAAGCCGCGGCTTCGAGGTCGATTACGCCTCCGACGGCCTGGACGGCTACCGCCTGGCGGTGGAGAACAGCTACGACGTGATCGTGCTCGATCTCATGCTGCCGCGCCTGGATGGCGTGGAAGTGTGCAAGCGCCTGCGCGCCGAGGCGCGCAAGTCCACGCCGGTGCTCATGCTCACTGCGCGCGACACCCTGGACGAGAAGCTGACCGGGCTGTCCTCCGGCGCCGACGACTACCTGACCAAGCCGTTCGCGATCCAGGAACTGGAAGCCCGGCTGCGCGCCCTGATCCGCCGCGAGCGCCGCCAGGTGGGCTCCGAGGTGCTGAAGGTCGCCGACCTCGTGCTCGACCCGGCCAGCATGCGCGCCACCCGTGGCGGCACCGAGCTGCAGCTCTCGCCGATCGGCATGAAGCTGCTCACCATTCTCATGCGCGAATCGCCCCGGGTGGTGAACCGGCAGGAGATCGAGCGCGAGATCTGGGGCAACGGGCTGCCGGATTCGGACACCCTGCGCAGCCATCTGTACAACCTGCGCAAGATCATCGACAAGCCGTTCGACAAGCCGCTGCTGCACACGGTGCAGAGTGCGGGCTACCGGATCGCGGACATCGACCAGTCGCCGGCCTGAGCCCGGCGGAGCAGTCCGATGCCGCAGGGATTGCCGCGCAGGATCCGCTACGCGTTCGTCACCCAGGGCCTGCTGCTGATCCTGGCGGTCGTGTTCGGCGTCAGCGTGGTCACGCTGATCACGCGCGACGCATTGATCAGCCAGCGGCTCGAGGTCGAGGCGCAGGCGTTCTGGGAACGTCGCGCCGGCCTGCGCCCGCCGGGGCAGATGCCGGCCACGAATGCGCTGCAGGGCTACTTCCGCGGGCAGGGGGAAGACGAGGACGCCATCCCCGGGTTCGTCCGATCCCTGCCCGAGGGCATGAACTACATGTACCGCCTGCAGCGCGCGATCCTGGTGCAGCGGCGGCCGGACGGCGTGCTGTACCTGGTGCTGCAGACACGCACCGTCGACCGGCTGATGTGGTCCTCGGCCGCGGCGATGATCCTGCTCGGTCTGCTCGCGGCCCTGGCCATCACGGCGCTGACGTACCGCAAATCGCGCGGAATCGTCATGCCGATCAACCGCCTGGCCGAGGAGGTCTCGCGCTGGGATCCGCTGCAGGGCGAGATGTCCGCGCCGCTGGCGATCTCGGCCGGCGCGGGTGATTCCGGCCGCGAGGTGCGAGCGCTGTCGAGTGCGCTGCACGGGCTGACCAGCCGCGTGGCCGAGTTCATCCAGCGCGAGCGCGACTTCACCCGCGACGCCAGCCACGAGCTGCGCACGCCCCTGACCGTGATCCGCGTCGCCAGCGACATGCTGCTCTCCGATCCCGCGCTGCCCGCGCACGGCAGGCGTTCGCTCGAGCGCATCCAGCGCGCGGGGCGCGACATGGAGGCGGTCATCGACGCGTTCCTGATCCTGGCGCGCGAGGGCGGGGTGGCGCCGGTGAGCGAGGAATTCGACGTGCGCGAGGTGGCGCTCGAGGAAATCGACAAGGCGCAGGCGCTGCTGGCCGGCAAGCCGGTGGAGCTGGCGCTGGTCGGAGATGCCGCGCCACGGCTGTTCGCGCCGCGTGCGGTGCTCGGCGTGGTGCTGCGCAACCTGCTGCGCAACGCCTGCCATTTCACCGAGCGCGGCAGGATCGAGGTGGAGATCTCGCCGGACGCGGTCGCCATCCGCGATACCGGGATCGGCATGTCGGCCGAGACCCTGCGGCATGCCTTCGAGCCGTTCTATCGCGCCGACGC
This sequence comes from Luteimonas rhizosphaericola, assembly GCF_029888045.1. Taxonomy (GTDB): domain Bacteria; phylum Pseudomonadota; class Gammaproteobacteria; order Xanthomonadales; family Xanthomonadaceae; genus Luteimonas; species Luteimonas rhizosphaericola. The sequence continues at coordinate 115,282 of NZ_JARXRN010000029.1, forward strand.
CTTCAGCCCGATGGGGAAGGGGTTCGGCCTGACCATCGCCAACCGCCTCGCGCGCCGGTTCGGTTGGGACCTGGTGCTGGAAAGCGAGCCCGATGCCGGCACCGTGGCCACGGTGCGCTTCACGCCCGCGAACGAATCCTGACCGTCGGCGCGTGGCGCCGCCGCCTGCGTCAACGCGGGCACGGGGCGGCGCGTTGACGAGCCCAGTTGCCGCTCCCCGGAAGCCCCATGCGACCAGCCCCGACCCGCCGCCGGCGTCCGTCCACGACCCTGTCCGTCATTGCGGCGATCGCGCTCGTCGCGCTTGTCGCCGGGGCGGCCTGGTGGCATGGGCAGCGCGACGAAGGCGCCGAGTCGGCATGGCGTACGGTGCAGGTGGAACGGGGCGACGTCCGGGTCGCGATCTCGGCCACGGGCACCCTCAGCGCGATCTCCACCGTGACCGTCGGCAGCCAGATTTCCGGCCAGGTGACCGACGTGCTGGTGGACTTCAACAGCCGGGTCCAGGAGGGCGACGTCCTGGCGCGCATCGATCCGCGCACCTACGAAGCGCAGATCGCGCAGGGCGCCGCCCAGGTCGAAAGCGCCCGCGCCTCGCTCAGCCAGGCCGAGGCGGCGCTGCGCAATGCCGAACTCGACTACCGCCGCAAGTCCGATCTCGGCGCCCAGCAGCTGGTCGCCCGCGCCGACATCGACCTGGCCCGGGCCGCGCGCGACCAGGCACGCGCGCAGGTCGCCTCCACCCGTGCCCAGATCCGGCAGCAGGCCGCGGCTACCGAGAGCACGCAGCTCAATCTCGAACGCACGGTGATCCGCTCGCCGGTCGACGGCGTGGTGCTGACCCGCACGATCGAACCCGGCCAGACCGTCGCCGCGAGCCTGCAGGCGCCCGAGCTGTTCACCATCGCCGAAGACCTGTCGCAGATGAAGATCGAACTGGCCGTCGACGAGGCGGACATCGGCCAGGTGCGCCAGGGGCAGGCCGTCGCGTTCACCGCCGACGCGTTTCCCGACCGGCAGTTCCGCGGCGTGGTGGCACAGGTGCGGCTGGCCGCCACCACCACCAACAACGTGGTGACCTATCCCGTCGTGGTGAGCGTGGACAACGGCGACGGCACCCTGCTGCCGGGGCTGACCGTCAACGCGGAGATCGAGGTCAGCAACCGCCCCGATGTGCTCAAGGTCTCCAACGCCGCCCTGCGCTACAAGCCGGTGGGCGGCGGCGCAGCGCCCGCATCGGGGCCGCCTGCCGCTCGAGGCGGTGGGGCGCTGATCGCAGAACTGGAGCAGGTGGCTGACGGGCTCGACCTGGATCCGGAGCAGCGCGCGGCATTCGATGCTGCAGTGGCGGCCCAGCGCGCGCGCGCAGGGACTCGTCCCGGTGCCGGCGCCACGCAGTCCGGCGCGCGGGGCGCGGGCGGCCCGCCGTCCGGAGCGACGGCCATGGGCGCCGGCGCTGGCGGTGGCGACGCCTCGATGCAGGCGCAGCTGCGCCAACGCATGCGCGAGCGCCTGCAGGCACAGTTCGCGGGCTTCACCCGCCTGCTCGACGACGCCCGGCGCCAGCGCTGGGACGCCGGGCTTGCCGCGGCCGTCGGCGCGACGCGCACCACGCTCTACCGTCTGGCCGACGGGAGGCCCGAACCGGTCCAGGTGCGCATCGGCGCCAGCGACGGCACCAGCACGGAAGTCCGCGGCGGGGTCTCGGAGGGCGATCTGATCATCACCGGCGAGCGCGCGCCGCGATGACCGCGGGCGCACCCGTGCCGGTGATCGAGACGCGCGCCCTGCGCAAGGTCTATGCCGAGGGGACCCAGGCCGAGGTGGTGGCGCTGGCCGGCGTGGACCTGCGCATCGCCGCGGGCGAGTTCGTCGCGATCATGGGCCCGTCCGGCTCGGGCAAGTCGACGCTGATGAACCTGATCGGCTGCCTCGACACGCCCACATCCGGGCAGTACCTGTGCGGCGGCGTCGACGTGGCCACGCTCGATCGCGAACAGCTCGCCACGCTGCGGCGCGAGCGCATCGGCTTCGTGTTCCAGGGATTCAATCTTCTGCCGCGCATGAGCGCCGAAGACAACGTCGCGATGCCGCTGGGCTACGCGCGCGTGCCGCCGGCCGAGCGCCGGCGGCTGGCGCAGGAAGCGCTGGCCGAGGTCGGGCTTGCGGCGCGCTCCGCGCACCGTCCCAGCGAACTGTCGGGCGGGCAGCAGCAGCGCGTGGCGATTGCGCGCGCGCTGATCAATCGGCCCGCGCTGCTGCTGGCCGACGAACCCACCGGCGCGCTCGATTCGAAGACCGGCGAGGAGATCCTGGCGCTGTTCAAGCGCCTGCGCGACGACGGCCATACCGTGGTGCTGATCACCCACGATGCGGAGGTCGCCGCGCATGCGGACCGGACCTGCGTGATGCGCGACGGCGAACTGCACGAGGGCGATGAGCCGCATTCGGCCTATGCCCGGTCGGCATCGACTGCCACGAACCCGCGCCTGGCCGTGGATGGCGGCGACGTCCACGGGGAGCGGTCGCGATGAACTTCGCCGACGTCCTCCGCACCGCCCTGTTCGCCCTGCGCGGCAACTGGATGCGCAGCGCGCTGACCTCGCTCGGCGTGATCATCGGCATCGCCTCGGTGATCGTGATGGTCTCGGTGGGCCAGGGCACGCAGGCCGAAATCGACAGGATGGTGTCGGGGCTGGGCTCGCAGCGGCTCGACATCTCGCCCAACGTCACCCGCGGCAGCGGCGCCGTGCGCATGAGCGCGAGCAGCTACTTCACGCTGAGCCTCGACGACGTCGAGGCGATCCGCGCCGAGATTCCCGAGGTGCAGTACATCTCCGGCTCGCTGCGCGGGTCCAGCCAAGTGGTCTATGCCGAGCGCAACTGGAACAGCAGCTGGCAGGGCGTGGATCCCGACTACCTGGTGATCAACGGCTGGACCGTCGCCGAGGGCCAAGGCCTGGACGAGGCCGGGGACGGCAAGTCGGTGCTCATCGGCGAGACCGTGCGCCGCGAGCTGTTCGGCGAGGAGAGCGGCATCGGCGAGACGATCCGCATCGGCCGCGTGCCGCTGACCGTCGCCGGCACGCTCGCGCCCAAGGGGCAGAGCAACTGGGGACGCGACCAGGACGAGGTGGTGATGGTGCCGCTGGAAACCGCGCGGCGCCGGCTGATGGGGTCGATGGGGATGCCGCCCGGCGCGGTGATGGAGATCTCGCTGGCCGTCTCCAGCCCGGACGACCTGGGCTACGTGCAGGGCGAGATCGAATCGCTGCTGCGCCAGCGCCACCGCATCGCGCCGGGGACCGAGGACGATTTCCGTGTGCGCAACATGTCCGAGATCGTGGCCACGCGCACCGCGACCACGCGCCTGATGTCGTGGCTGCTCGGCGCGGTGGCGACGATCTCGCTGATCGTGGGCGGCATCGGCATCATGAACATCATGCTGGTTTCGGTCACCGAGCGGATCCGCGAGATCGGCCTGCGGATGGCGGTGGGCGCCGGTCCGCGCGACGTGCGCCGCCAGTTCCTGGCCGAGGCGATGCTGCTTTCGCTGGGCGGCGGCCTGATCGGCATCCTGGCCGGCGTCGCCGGTGCGCTGCTGGTCGGACAGTTCAACAGCGAGCTGCCGGTGGAGCTCAACGGCCGGGTGATCGCGCTCGCGGCCGGATTCTCGGTCGCCACCGGCCTGTTCTTCGGCTACTACCCCGCGCGCAAGGCCAGCCAGCTCGACCCGATCGAGGCGCTGCGGCAGCAGTAGGGCGGGCGCCCGTGCCGCAAGATGAACGGGGCGCACCGGCGTTTCGCGCGTCTGTGGCAAAATTGCACGGTTGCGGCACCTGCCGCGCCCACGAACGCCGCATGCCGTCGACCCCCTCGCAGTCCCTGCCCGGCACCGCCGGGGGCGCGGGTCCCGGTGCGTGGTCCCGGATCGGCTGACGTGGCCGACGAGACCGGACACCTGCCGCGCCGCCCGGCGCGCATCCTGATGGCGACCGTGTGGTCGCTGCAGGGCCTGCGCGCGGCATGGCTGCACGAGTCGTCGTTCAGGCTCGAGGTGTACCTGCTGGTGGTCCTGGCCCCGCTCGCGCTGTGGCTGGGCGACACCGGCGTGGAGCGCGCGCTGCTGCTGGGCAGCTGCCTGCTGGTGCTGGCGGTGGAACTGCTCAATTCCGCCATCGAGGCGGTGATCGAGCGCTACGGCCCCGAACATCACGAGCTGGCCGGCCGGGCCAAGGACATGGGTTCGGCGGCGGTATTCGTGACGATGTTGAATGTGCTGCTGGTGTGGGGGCTGGTGCTGCTCCCGCGCTGGATGTAACTGAACGAGAGGACACACAAGCGATGCTGGAGATGTTGAGCGATCCGCAGGTCTGGATCCTGCTGTTGACCCTGAGCACGATCGAGGTCGTGCTGGGCATCGACAACCTGGTGTTCATCTCGATCGCGGTCAGCAAGCTGCCGCCCGAGCGGCGCGAGTTCGCGCGCAAGTTCGGCATCGCGGTGGCGTGCATCACCCGCATCCTGCTGCTGCTCACGCTGGCGTGGCTGGCCAGCCTGACCGCGGATCTGTTCGTGGTGCTGGGGCAGGGCATCTCGGTGCGCGACCTGGTGCTGATCCTCGGCGGCGTGTTCCTGCTGGTGAAGGGCATGCTGGAAATCCGCGAGCTGGTCGGCGGAGCCGACGAGGACGGCAGTCCGGCGGCGAAGGCGGCGGTGTCGTTCGGCGGCGTGATCGCGCAGATCGCTGTGATCGACATCGTGTTCTCGCTCGATTCGGTGATCGCCGCGGTCGGCATGGCCGGCGAATACGTGCCGGTGATGGTCGCGGCGATCCTGGTCGCGGTGAGCGTGATGCTGCTGGCCGCGCGGCCGCTGGGCCAGTTCATCGACGCCAACCCGACCGTCAAGATGCTCGCCCTGACCTTCATCGTGCTGATCGGCGCCTACCTGTTGCTGGAAGGCTTCGACGTGCACGTCGCCAAGGGGTACATCTACGGCTCGATGGGCTTCGCGGTCCTGGTCGAGGTGCTGAATCTGTGGGCGAAGCGCAACGCGCACCGGCGCGGCGAGAGCTACTGAGGCCGGCGCGGCCTCGCGCGACAGGCGGCGCGCGCGGCGGGGACGGCGACCTGCCGACCGCGCGGTACCTCGGGCACAATAGGGCCCGGGCCGCCCAGGGACACCGCGCTTCATGATCCACCTGCACCAGATCGACCCCATCGCGGTCCAGTTCCCGGCCTTCGAACTGTTCGGGCGCACCTTCCAGCCCTCGATCCACTGGTACGGGATCATGTACCTGCTGGCGTTCGCCACCGCGTGGTGGCTGGGCCGGCGGCGGGTGGCGGCCGGCCGCCTGCCGGGGGTGGATGCCAACGCCTTCGGCGACCTGCTGTTCTACGGCATGCTCGGCGTGGTGCTGGGCGGCCGCCTGGGTTACGTGCTGTTCTACGCCTTCCCCGATCTGGTGCGCGATCCGCTGATGCTGGTGCGGGTGTGGGACGGCGGCATGAGCTTCCACGGCGGGCTGCTGGGCGTGCTGGTGGCCTCGTGGGTCTGGGCGCGGCGGCATTCGCTGCACTTCTTCGACGTGATGGATTTCGTGGCGCCGCTGGTGCCCGCAGGCCTGGGCTTCGGCCGGCTCGGCAACTACATCGGCGCCGAGCTGTGGGGCAAGTACACGCAGGCGGGCTGGGGCGTGGTGTTCCCGACCGACCCGCAGTTCGCCGGCTGGAGCGCGGAGCAGCTGCGCACCCAGTTCGAGGCGGGCGCGCTGGATGCGTTCGCGCGCCATCCCTCGCAGCTCTACCAGGCCTTCCTGGAGGGTCTGGTGATGTTCGTCGCGCTGTGGTGGTTCTCGTCCCGGCCGCGGCCGCGCTACGCGGTGAGCGGGCTGTTCGCGCTGCTCTACGGCGTGTTTCGCTTCCAGGTCGAATTCGTGCGCGTGCCGGACGCGGAGATCGGCTACCTCGCCTTCGGCTGGCTCACGATGGGCCAGCTGCTGTCGCTGCCGCTGGTGGCGCTGGGCCTGTTCTGGCTGTGGAAATCGCACCGTTCGCCGACCCTTCGGCCCGCCGTGGAAGGAGGCGGGGCATGAAGCAGTACCTGAACCTGCTGCGCCACGTGCTCGAGCACGGCGCGGAGAAGTCCGACCGCACCGGCACCGGCACCCGCAGCGTGTTCGGCTGGCAGATGCGCTTCGACCTGGCCGAAGGCTTCCCGCTGGTCACCACCAAGAAGCTGCACCTGCGCTCGATCATCCACGAGCTGCTGTGGTTCCTGAAGGGCGAGACCAACATCGCCTACCTCAAGGCCCACAAGGTCGGGATCTGGGACGAATGGGCGGACGCACACGGCGAGCTCGGCCCCGTCTACGGCAAGCAGTGGCGCAGCTGGGAGGGCGCCGACGGCCGCACCATCGACCAGATGCAGTGGCTGGTGGACGAGATCAGGCGCAATCCCGACTCGCGCCGGCTGGTGGTCAGCGCGTGGAACGTGGCCGAACTGCCGAAGATGGCGCTGATGCCGTGCCACACGCTGTTCCAGTTCTACGTGGTGGACGGCCGGCTCAGCTGCCAGCTCTACCAGCGCAGCGGCGACATCTTCCTCGGCGTGCCGTTCAACATCGCCAGCTACGCGCTGCTCACCCACATGGTGGCGCAGGCGACCGGCCTGGGCGTGGGCGATTTCGTGCACACCCTGGGCGATGCGCACCTGTATTCGAACCACTACGACCAGGCGCGCGAACAGCTCGCGCGCGCGCCGAGACCCCTGCCGACCCTGCGCCTGAATCCCGCGGTGACCGACCTGTTCGGCTTCACCTACGACGACATCGAGATCCTCGGCTACGACCCGCACCCGGCAATCAAGGCGCCGGTGGCGGTCTAGCGTATGCCGACGATCAGCCTGGTCGTCGCCTACGACCGCCGCCGCGCGATCGGCAAGGACAATGCGCTGCCCTGGCACCTGCCCGACGACTTGAAGCGCTTCAAGGCGCTGACGCTGGGCAAGCCGGTGCTGATGGGGCGCAAGACCGCCGAAGCGATCGGTCGCGCGCTGCCGGGGCGCCTGAATCTGGTGATGACGCGCAGCGGTCGGACCCCGTTCGCGGACATGCGGGCCGTGGGTTCGCTCGACGACGCGCTGCGTGCGGCGGGCGATGCGGGTGCCGGCGAACTGTGCGTGATCGGCGGTGCGGAGATCTACGCGCTGGCACTGCCGCATGCGCAGGTGCTGCATGCGACCGAGGTGGAGACCGAGGTGGACGGCGCCGACGCGTTCTTCCCCGCGCTCGACGGCGCATGGCAGGAGGCGGCGCGCCAGCCGCACCCGACGGATGCACGCCACGCGTACGCGTTCGAGTTCATCGATCTGCGGCGCGAGGCGCCGGACGCCACGTCGTAGCCGTCGCCTCCGGCGGCGTTCAGCCCGGCTGGCCGCCGACGTCCCGCCCCGGCACCTGCACCACCTGCAGGTCCTCGCTGTCGAGCCGCAGCGCGGTGAGCTTGCCACCCCAGACCGCGCCGGTATCCAGCGCATGCACGCCGTGGCCGATGAACAGCCCCAGCGTGGACCAGTGCCCGCAGGCGATCTTCAGGTCCCGTTGCGCCCGCCCGGGCACCTCGTACCAGGGGTAGAGGCCGGGTGCCTGGGTACCGGGCGCGCCCTTTTCCTCGAATGCGATCCGCCCGCGCGGCGAGCAGTAGCGCATGCGGGTGAAGACGTTGATGATCGCGCGGTCGCGCTCCGGCCCGGTCAGGCGCGGCGACCAGGCGGGGCGGTCGCCGTACATGTTCTTCAGCAGTTTCCGCGCGCCGCTGCCCGCGAGCTTTCGCTCGACCTCGCGCGCATGCTGCTCAGCCAGGGCGACGGTCCATTTCGGCGCGAGGCCGGCGTGCACCATCATCCAGCCCAGCGCGCGGTCCACGTGCACCAGCGGCTGCGTGCGCAGCCAGTCCAGCAGCTCGACCCGGTCCTCGGCGAACAGCACGCCCTGCAGGTCGGGATTGACCTTGCGCTGCTCGGGTTCGCTGCGCTGCGCGATCGCCAGCAGCGACAGGTCGTGGTTGCCGAGCACGGTCACGGCGCTGGCGCGCAGCGAATGCACCAGGCGCAGCGTCTGGATCGACTCGCCGCCGCGGTTGACCAGGTCGCCGCAGAACCAGAGGCGGTCGCGCGCCGGATCGAACCGGAGCTTGTCCAGCAGGCGTTGGGTGGGGCCGTAGCAGCCCTGCAGGTCTCCGATCGCCCAGACGGCCATGCGCTCCCGTCCCTCAGTGCAGCGTGCGCGGCACGGCGAGGGTGAACGGCGGGATCGGCGCGTCGAAGCGGGTGCCGTCGTCGCCGACCATGTCGTAGCGGCCTTCCATGGTGCCAACGGAGGTCGGCAGGGTGGCGCCGGAGGTGTAGGTGAACTGCTCGCCCGGCTCCAGCCGCGGCTGCTCCCCGACGACGCCGTCGCCGTGCACCTCCTCGATGCGGCCGTTGGCGTCGGTGATCAGCCAGTGGCGGCCGACCAGCTGCGCCGGCAGCCGCCCGAGGTTGCGGATGCGGATGGTGTAGGCGAAGACGTAGCGGTCGTCGTCGGGCGCGGATTCCTCGTCGAGGAACTGGGTCGCGATCTGGATCTCCAGGCTGTAATCGGCCGTCTCGTTCATAAGTGCAGTGTATGCGCTGGGCCGTGAACGATGCGGCGTTGAACGCCGCGATTCCGCGGTTGCGCGCGGCTGGATGCCCGGCGACGGAGCGGCGGTGGCGGACCCGGGCGGGGGCGTGTCTAGGCCGTGGGCGGAGGCTGGTTGGACAGGCGGACGAAGTCGGCCACCGGCAGCTGTTCCGCACGCGCCTGCGGGTCGATGCCGGCCGCGCGCAGGGTGGTTTCGTCGCACAGGCGGGACAGCGCGTTGCGCAGCGTCTTGCGGCGCTGGCCGAAGGCGTCGCGGACCAGCGCCGCGAAGCGCGCCGGATCGGCGATCCCCACACTCGCGGGCGGGCGCGGCACCAGCCTGACCACGGCCGAATCGACCTTCGGCGGCGGGCGGAACGCGCCGGGCCCCACCGTGAACAGCGCGGTCACCTCGCACCAGGCCTGCAGCATCACGCTCAGGCGCCCGTAGACCTTGCTCCCGGGGGGGGCGGCCATGCGCTCGACCACTTCCTTCTGCAACATGAAATGCATGTCCTGCACCACGGCGGCGTGGTCCAGCGCGTGGAACAGGATCGGCGAGGACAGGTTGTAGGGCAGGTTGCCGACCAGCCGGATCGGCGCGCCGCCGGCCAGCGCGGTGAAGTCGACGTCGAGCACGTTGGCGTGCACCAGGGTCAGGGTGCCGTGCGCGCGGGCGGCTTCGGTGAGCGGGGCCAGCAGGTCGCGGTCGAACTCGATCGCGGTCAGGCGGCCGTGGCGCTGCAGCAGCGGAAAGGTCATCGCGCCCTGGCCCGGGCCGATCTCGACCAGATGGTCGCCGGGCTTGGGATCGACCGCCAGCAGGATGCGCTCGACCACGCCGCGCTCGTGCAGGAAATGCTGCCCGAGCGACTTCTTCGCCGGCTGGCTGAAGCCGCTCACAGCAGGCGCGTCCCGGGCGGAACGTCCCGGTCGGGCACGCACAGCGCAACCCGGCCCTGTTCGTCGTGGAAGCCGGTGACCAGGCATTCGGAGCGCATCGGGCCGATCTGCCTGGGAGGAAAGTTGACCACGCCCACGACCAGCCGCCCGACCAGTTCGTCCGGTGTGTAGAGCGCGGTGATCTGCGCGCTGGACCTGCGCACGCCGATCCCGGGACCGAAATCGACCTCCAGCACGTAGGCCGGCTTGCGCGCCTCGGGAAACGCGCGCGCAGCGAGCACCCGGCCGACGCGCAGCTCGACCTTCATGAAATCGTCCCAGTCGATGGTCTGCATGGATGGCGGTCGCGGGCTGAAGTCCGGGAAGCCTAACCGGTTGTCGCCGGCAACGCGCGCCGCGCGCCGGTCACCCCGAGTGGCCGGTCAGCCGACGTCATGCGCGTACCCCGGGGATGATGCGGAGCGGGGCGGTGTACGCGCGTGGCCGAGGCCTCCGCGCGGCGCCGCGCTCACGCCTCGCGCCTGCGGCCCGCCAGCCGCGTGCAGGTGTCGATCGCGGCGAACAGGCTGGACGGATCGGCGCGTCCGGTCCCGGCGAGGTCGAACGCGGTGCCGTGGTCCACCGCCACCCGCGGGTAGGGCAGTCCGAGGGTCAGGTTCACGGCGTGCTCGAAACCGCTGTACTTGAGCACCGGCAGGCCCTGGTCGTGATACATCGCGAGCACGGCGTCGAAGCCGCGCAGCTTCGAAGGCAGGAACGCGGTGTCGGCAGGCAGCGGGCCGGGCAGGTCGAAGCCCTCGGCCCGCAGGCGCGCGAGTACCGGCTCGATCACCTCCAGTTCCTCGCGGCCCAGATGGCCGCACTCGCCGGCATGCGGGTTCAGGCCGAGCACCGCGATGCGCGGCTCGGCGATGCCGAAGTCCGTGCGCATCGCCGCATGCACGATCCGCAGCACGCGCTCCAGCAGCGCCGGGGTGATCGCGTCGGCCACCTCGCGCAGCGGAAGATGGGTGGTCGCCAACGCGACGCGGACGATGTCGTTGGCGAGCATCATCACCACCTCGCGCCCGGCGTGCTGCGCGAGCAGTTCGGTGGTGCCGGTGTAGGCGATGCCGCCGAGGTTGATGGTGGCCTTGTGCACCGGCCCGGTCACCAGGCCGTCGCAGTCGCCCGCTTGGCAGGCGTCGGCGGCGCGCGTCAGCGCCTCGACGACCGTGACCGCATTGCGCGGATCCGGAGCGCCGGGAGCGCAGGCTGCCGGGTGGGGAATCTCTACCAGCGGCAGCTGTCCGGGCCGTGCACCGGCGGGGTCGGGCGGCAGCAGCTGGAGGGGCAGGCCGAGCCTGCGCGCCGCATTCACCAGCGATGCCGCATCGCCGTAGGCGACAAGCCCTGCATTCCAGGCGCGCTGCGCGGCACGGACGCACAGTTCCGGGCCCACGCCGGCCGGCTCGCCCGGGACCAGCGCCAGGCGCGGGAGCGCCATGTCAGCCGCCGCTGGCGGGCTGCTGCTGGGCCGCGTCGCCGGCGCGGATGTCGACGTAGGCCTCGCCGCGCATCTCGCGCACGTAGCGGTCCCACTCGTCCTCGAGCTTGCGCTGGCCGATTGCCTCGCGCACCTGGGCGCGGCGGTTCTCGTCGTCGACGCTGGTCTGGCGCTCGCCGACGCGCTGCACGATGTGCCAGCCGGCCTGGGTCTTGAACGGCGCCGAGACCTGGCCGTCCTGCAGCGCCGCGACCTGGCCGCCGAACTCGGGTCCGAACTCGTCCTGGGTGAACCAGCCCAGGTCGCCGCCGTCCGGCTTGCTGACCGTGTCGTCCGAACTTTCGCGGGCGACTTCCTCGAAGTCGGCGCCGCCGGCGATCCGTGCGCGCAGGGTGTCGATCCGCGCCTTGGCCTCGGCATCGCCGCCCGCGCCTTCGGCCGGGCGCACCAGGATGTGGCGCGCGTTGAACTGGGTGACCGTCGCGCCACCGCCGGCCTGCGCGCCTTCGCGCGTGTCGACCAGCTGCAGCAGCTGGAAGCCGCTGGGACCGCGGATCGGACCGATCACGTCGCCCTTGGACATGCTGCGGATGGCGTTGCCGAACGCGGCCGGGATCTCGTCCAGGCTGCGCCAGCCGAGGCTGCCGCCCTCGAGCGCATTGGGGCTGTCGGAATAGCGCACCGCGGCGGCGGCGAAGTCCATCTCGTTGCGGTCGAGCAGGGCCTTGATGCCGTCGATCTTCTGCTGGCCGGTGGCGATCTGCTCCGGCGTCGCGCCCTCGGGCAGCGCCACCAGGATGTGCGCCAGGCTGTACTGCACGTTGCCGGCCTGCGCGGCCATCGCCGCGTCCACCTCGGCGTCGCTGACGCTGATGCGGCTCTGCGCGAAGCGCTGGCGCATGCGCTGGATCACGATCTCGTCGCGCAGCGAGCTGCGGAAGTCGTCCATCGACATGCCGTCCGCCGCGAGCTGCTGGCGCAGCTGGTCAGGCGAGAGGTTGTTCTGCTGGGCGATGTTGTTGATCGCGTTGTCGACCTCCGCGTCGCCAACGCGCACACCGGTCTCGGCCGCGCGCGCGGTCTGCAGCTTGACCAGGACCAGGCGCTCGAGCACCTGGCGTTCGAGCACCGGGCGCGGCGGCAGCTGGTTCTGGCGATCGGCGTACTGGGCGACGATGTTGGCGACGGCGCGATCGAGCTCACTCTGCAGGATCACGTCCTCGTCCACCACCGCGGCGATGCGTTCCAGCGGCTGGGTCTGTTGCGCGTGGGCGGAGGCCGCGAACAGCAGGGCGGCGCACAGGGATGCGAGGCGGGTCTTCATGGGAGGGGGTCGTCTGCGGAAATGTCGTCGTCCGCGCTGCTGCGCAGTTCCGACGGCGGGACGAGGTAGAGGTCGTCGCGGTGATACCCGAGGATAGCACGGCGCAGACGGCTCCGGTTGTCGGGGCCGGCGGAACCCAGCCCCTTGAGTTCGATCTCGAGCTGGATCGAATCGTTCATGTCGCCGCGGGTATTGCGCACGTAGCGGCGCGCGACCAGGCGCGCAGCGACGCAGCAGCTTTCCCACTGCACGCCGGCGATGCCTTCGAGCACCTGCTTGTCCTGCAGCGAGTAATAGTAGCGGCCGACCAGGCTCCAGGTGGGGTTGATCGGGTACAGGAACGACAGATCCACCTGTTCGAGCAGGTCGGTCTGGCGCAATACATTGCGACGGTAGCGATAGGAGAGATTGACGATGCCCTCGTCGCCGATCAGGTAGCGGGTGCGGAAGCTGGCCAGGTCTTCGCGGCGCGTCGCCGGATTCCACTGATACGAGGCGCCGATGGTCCAGCGGTCGTTGATCGCGTAGTTGGTGTCGACCACCCACGCGGATTCGCCTTCCTCGATCGGCGCTTCGTTGCCGAGCGTGACCCTGGCATCCTTGAAGTACTGGATCTGGCCGATACTCGCGGAGAGTTTCTCGCGACCGTCGGACTCGCGGATCAGGCGCGTGGTCAGCGCCATCGTCAGCTGGTTGGCATCTCCCTGGCGGTCGGCGCCGGAATAGCGGTTGTCGCGGAACAGCTGGCCCCAGCTGAAGGTCATCGGCCGGGTGTCGAACAGCGGCATGTCGTCCTGCTCGCGGTAGGGCGAGTTGAGGTAGAACAGCCGCGGTTCGAGCGTATGCAGGTAGTCGTCGCCGCGGAAGCGGGTGTCGCGGTCGAAGAACAGGCCGGCATCGACGGTGCCGATCGCATGGCTCGCCGACGGCGCGTCATCCGGACTGCCGGGATCGAGATCCTCGGCCAGGGCGTTGTCCAGCCGGTACTGCACATGCCGGAAAGCAACCGTGGGCCGCACGTACCAGCTCGCGCCTTCCAGCGGCAGGCTGACCCAGGGCTTCGCGTACAGGCGGCTGCCGCCGGGCTTGGACTCGGCGTCGAGATGCGAGAAGCGGGTGACCTCCGCATCCGCTCCCGCCACCAGCCACCGGCCGACCGGCTGCTCCCAGTTCACGTAGGCGCGCGGCAGGCGGTTGTAGGGCAGGCGGGTCTCGGAGAAGGTGTAGTCGGTCAGGTGTCGGTACTGGCCCTCGACCAGCGCGTTCCAGTAGCGGCCGCGGCCGTACACGCCGACGGTGCTGGTGAGCGAGGACACCGACAGGCCCTCGACGTTGCTGCTCGAATCCTCGATCCAGCGCGGGTCGCTGAACCAGTACAGATTCGCGCGCGCCTGCCAGGTGCGGTCGATGTTGTGGTGACCCGTGTAGCGGAACGCGCCGCGGTTGTCCTCGCGCCGGTTCTCGGCGATCGGGACCTCGATGATCTCCTCGTCGCGCTCGCGCCAGGCCAGGTCGTCCGAAGGCAGCGCCTGGAAATCGAGCGTGCCGCGACCGCGGCTGTACAGATGGCGGAACTCGGTCCCCAGCTGCAGCCCGCGCCGGCTCATGTAGCGCGGGGTGAGCGTCATGTCGTAGTTCGGCGCGAGGTTGAAGTAGATCGGCTGGCGCCAGTCGAAGCCGTTGCGGCTGGACATGCTGATGCTGGGATAGAGCAGGCCGGTGCGGCGCTGGTCGTCGATCGGGAATGCCAGGTACGGCACGTACAGGATCGGTACCTTGCCGATGCGCAGGGTGGCGTTGCGCGCCACGCCCGTGCCTTCATCCGTGTCGACGTCGATCCGCTGCGCGCGCAGCTCCCACCAGCGCTGGCTCGGCGGGCACGTCGAGTAGGTGGACTCGAACATGCGCCCGCGCGCGTCCTGCATCTCGATCCGCTCCGCGCCGCCGTTGCCGCGGCGCTCGGTGAGCTGGTAGCGGACGTTGTCGATCCGGTGCGAGTCGTTGTTCTGGTCGCCCTCCAGCCGCTCGGCGACCACGCGCATGCCGGAGTCCTGGTAGCGGACGTTGCCGGTCGCGGTGTAGGTGCCGGTGTCCTGCGCGAATTCGATCCGGTCGGTGCCCAGGAACTGGTCGCCGCGGCGCAGGGTGACGTTGCCGGTGACGTTGTACAGACCGCCGTCCATGCCGACGGTCTGGTCGCCCTGGATGTCGGTGGGCAGGTTCTCGCGGTCGGCGGCGTTGCCGACCGGCGCCTGTGCGTCGGGGAACAGCGGCACCGCGTCCTCGACCGGACACAGCGACCAGTCGACCGGGATGTCGTCGTCCGCGTGGGCTGCCAGCGACAGGGCGATGCAGATCGGCAGGGGCAGCAGGCGGAGCGCTTGACGCACGCGACGGAATCCCGGGGGCGGAAAGGCCGCTAGCTTGCCGGAACCACCGGGCAGCGGCAATGCGGCCGGCCCCGGCGGTTCATGCTGTGGCCGCCTCGCACGCGGGGGGTCAGGCGCCGGCGCGGACGGGCCCGTCCGCGCCGAGCAGCGCCGCCACGTGCGCCACCGTGCCCTCCCGCAGCGCCTGCAGGTCGTAGCCGCCCTCGAGCATCGACACGAGGCGCCCGCAGGCATGGCGCGCGGCCAGGCGCGACAGCTCGGCCGTGATCCAGCCGAAGTCGGCCGGATCCAGCGCCAGCTGGGCGAGCGGGTCGCGCCGGTCGCCGTCGAAGCCGGCCGAGACCAGCACCAGTTGTGGCGCGAACGTGTCCAGGGTCGGGAGCAGGTGCTCGCGCCACGCACGCCGGAACGCCTCGCCGCCGCTGCCCGCAGGGAGCGGCAGGTTCACCAGGTTGCCCACGCCGCGCTCGTTGGCCGCGCCCGACCACGGATACAGGTCGGCCTGGTGCGAACTCAGGTACAGCACCCGGGGATCCTGTTCGAAGATCGCCTGGGTGCCGTTGCCGTGGTGGACGTCGAAATCGGCGATCGCCACCCGCGCCAGCCCGAACCGGTCCAGCGCGTGCGCGGCGGCGACGGCGATGCTGTCGAACAGGCAGAAGCCCATGGCCGTGTCCGCGGTGGCGTGATGGCCGGGCGGGCGCACCGCGCAGAACGCGACGTCGGTTTCGCCGTTCATCACCGCCTCGGTCGCGGCGACGCCGGCGCCGGCCGCACGCAGCGCCGCTTCCGGCGAGCCGGGCGAGAGCAGGGTGTCGGGATCCAGGCGCATGGTGCCGGCCAGCGGCGGACTCAGCACCGTCGCCAGCAGGCGCTCGTCGTGCACGCGCAGCAGCTGGCCGCGGGTCGCGCGCGGGGCCTCGATCCATTCCAGGGCGGGGAAGGCCGCGTGCAGCGCCTCGAGCACGGCGCCGAGGCGGTCGGCGCACTCGGGATGGCCCGCGCCGGTGTCATGGTCCAGGCAGGCGGGGTGGGTGTAGCCGAGCAGCCGCGGCATGGCTCAGCGGCGCTCGTGGCGCCACAGCACTTCGCCCTGCCCGTCGTGGCGTGCGAGCACGCGGGCGAGCACGAACAGCAGGTCGGACAGGCGGTTGAGGTAGCGGATCGCCTGCGGCCGCACCGCCTCCTGGCGCGACAGCGCCACCGTGCCGCGCTCGGCCCGGCGCACCACGGTGCGGGCGACGTGGCAGCGCGCCGCGGCCTCGCCGCCGCCGGGGAGGATGAAGTCCTTCAGCGGCGGCAGCGATTCGTTGTAGTGGTCGAGTTGCGTTTCGAGCCGCTCGATGTCGGCATCGGTGATCGCCGCGTGCCCGGGGATGCACAGTTCCCCGCCGAGGTCGAACAACTGGTGCTGGATCGAGGTCAGCAGTGCATGGATGTCATCGGGCAGCGCCACCGCGAGCAGCAGACCGATCGTCGAATTCGCCTCGTCGACGGTGCCGTAGGCCTCGACCCGCGCCGAATCCTTGGCCACCCGGCTGCCGTCGCCCAGGCCGGTGGTGCCGTCGTCACCGGTGCGGGTGTAGATCTTCGACAGGCGGTTGCCCATGGCGATGGCCGCGCGGCGCGCCGTGCGCCGTCAGTGGCGCGCGCCGTCCCGCGCCAGCGCCGTCGCCTGCGCCGGCCACAGCCGGACGGCGACAGCGTGCAGGGCGACAGCAATGCCCACGTACATCGCGCTCACGCGCAGGTAGGCCGGCAGCCAGTCGCTGTAATTCTTCCACCAGCCGGCCAGGGTCGGATCGGCCACGGTGTCGCTCAGCCAGTAGAACCCGCCTTGGGCGAAGAGGTGGCAGGCCGCGGCCGCGACGGCCACGCTCGCCACCAGCAGGCCGGCCGTGCGCCAGGCCAGGCGGCCGCCGGTGGCACGCTGCAGCCACCAGCCGCCGGCCCACATCGCCAGGTGCGCCGGGACCAGCGCCCAGTAGCCGGGCGAGACGCAGTAATGGCTCCAGAAATCCATGCCCTGGCCGCGGATCACGATCCAGTCCACCAGGACCGCCAGCGCCATGAGCAGCGGAAACGCCCAGCGCGTCCAGGTCGACAGGTAGAAGCCACCGATGAAGAACACCGCCCACGACGCATCGGGCACCGCGCCGAAATGATGCAGGCGCGTGGCGGCCATCAGGGCGGCGAGCAGGGTGAGGATCGCGGCGCGGCTGGCGGCGGTGCTCATGCGGATCGGACTCCGGCGAAACGGCGGGACAGCGCGCATTCTAGCCGACGCCGCCGCGGTGCGCCCCGGGCCCGCGGCTATCATGGCGCGATGGAAGGCGAACACGGAATCCTGATCGTGGGCGGCGGGCTGGTCGGCGCCAGCCTGGCGCTGGCGCTCGACCGCGCCGGCGTGGCGTCCACCCTGCTGGAAGCGGCGCCATCCACGCTGCCGCCCGTGTTCGACCAGCGCAACCTCAGCTTCGCCGAGGCCACCGTCAACGCCCTGACCGCGCTCGGCGTGATGCAGCGGCTGCGCGCGCCAACCGGCACCATCCGGCGCATCCACGCCAGCCGCAGCGGCGATTTCGGCCGCGTGCTGCTCGACGCGCGCGATTACGGCCGCACGGCGTTCGGCCAGGTGGTGGTGGCGCGCGACTTCGGCCAGGCGCTGGACGAGGCGCTGGGCGCGGCGACGCGCGTGCGCCGGCTGCGGGCGCGCTTCGTCGGCCTCGCGGCCAACGCGCCCGGGGCGCGGCAGGTGCGCATCGACGACGGCAGTGGCGAACACGTGCTTGGCGCGCGGCTGGTCGTCGGCGCGGACGGGACCGGCAGCGGCATGCGCGCGGCACTCGGCATCGAGGCCGAGCATCACGATTACGGGCAGCGCCTGTTCGTCGCCCGGCTGCGCGCGACGCAGGCGCCCGAGGGCACCGCCTTCGAGCGGCTGCGCGACGAAGGTCCCACGGCGCTGCTGCCGCGCGGCGACGGCGCGTGGGGCCTGGTGCATGGCGTCGCAGCCGCGCAGGCGGAACAGGTTGCGGCGTTGCCGGACGCGGCCTTCCTGCAGCGCGTGCAGGACGCGTTCGGATGGCGGGTGGGGCGGCTGCTCGAGGTCGGCGAGCGCAGCGTGTATCCCGCCACGCGGGTAGTGGCGCGACACACGACCGCCGCACGCGCGGTGCTGGTCGGCAACGCGGCGCAGACGCTGCATCCGGTCGGCGCGCAGGGATTCAACCTCGGGTTGCGCGATGCGCTGACCCTGGCCGAGGTGGTCGCCGGTGCCGCGGATCCCGGCGCCGATGCCCTGGTGTCCGCGCACGCCGCGCGCCGCCACGAGGACCGCAGCCGCACGCTTGCCTTCTCCGACGGCCTGGCGCGCCTGAGCGCCAGCCGCGTGCCGCTGCTGCGCCCGCTGCGCAGCGCCGGGATGATGGCGGTGGACCGGGTGCCGTCGCTGCAGGCGCTGCTGGCCGGCGGCGCGATGGGCTATCGCGGCGACGTCCCGGCGCTGTGCCGGGGAGCGCGCGCATGAGGCGTCGCGACCCGCACGACGTGGCGATCGTTGGCGGAGGCGTGGTGGGCGCCGCGTGCGCGCTGGCGCTGGCGCGGCAAGGGCTGGACGTGCGCCTGCTCGAAGCCGCGCCGCCGGCGCCGTGGTCCGCGGACCGGGCCGACCTGCGCGCCTACGCCATCGCGCCGGACAACGTCGCCCTGCTCGATGCGCTCGACGCCTGGGCGCCCGTGCGCGACACCCGCGCGCAGGCGTACCGGCGGATGCACGTCTGGGATGCCGGCGGCGGCGATCCGATCGTGTTCGATGCCGACCTGCTGGCGCGGCCCGAGCTGGGCTGGATCGTCGAGCACGGCCTGCTGGTCGAGGCGCTGTGGCGCGCGCTCGAACGCGCGGGCGTGCGGGTCTCGTGCCCGGCGCGGGTGTCGGCGCTCGAACAGTCCGACACCTCCGCCACGCTGCGGCTGGACGACGGGACCTCGGTCGCCGCGCGCGTCGCGATCGCGGCCGACGGCGCCTCGTCGCCACTGCGGCAGATGGCGGGCATCGCCGCCGAAGCGCACGACTACGCGCAGCGGGGCGTGGTGGGCTATGTCCGCACCGGCCGTCCGCACGAGGCGACGGCGTGGCAGCGCTTCCTGCCCACCGGCCCGCTGGCGCTGCTGCCCTGGGTCGACGGCAGCTGTTCCATCGTGTGGACCCTGCCGGAGGACGAGGCCGCGCGCGTGCTGGCGCTGGACGACGACGCGTTCGGCCGCGCGATCACGACCGCATTCGACGCGCGCCTGGGTGCGATCGATCCGCTCGGCCCGCGGGCGGCGTTCCCGCTGCAGCGCCAGCTCAGCGAGACCCAGCACCGGGGACGGGTCCTGGTGATCGGAGACGCCGCGCACGCGGTGCATCCGCTCGCCGGGCAGGGCGTGAACCTCGGCCTGCGCGACGTGGCGGCACTGCGCGACGTGGTGGCTGGCGCGCGACGGCAGCGGACGGAGTGGGAGGCCCCGCACCGCCTGGCACGCTGGGCGCGTGCGCGCCGCAGCGAGAACGCGCTGGCTGCGCACGCCTTCGAAGGCCTCAACCGGCTGTTCTCGAACGATGCGCTGCCGGCGACGCTGCTGCGCGGCCACCTGCTGGGCCTGGCGGGCCGGATGCCGCCGCTGGTCGACCTGTTCTGGCGCCGCGCCGCCGGCGGCTGACCGGCCTCAGGCCGACTCGGGTTTGGCGCGCGCGCCGCGCAGCCGCTGCACGCCCATCACCACGCCCACCGTGACCGCGCCGGCGACGATGCCGACGGCCGCGTTGATCAGCATCGGCGTGAGCGCGCCGAGCACCGCACCCACGCCAGGCACCGCGGCCGCGTCCACCGCTGCATCCTCCACCCACTCGGCCAGCGCGTGGAAGCCGTGCACCAGGATGCCGCCGCCGACCAGGAACATCGCCGCGGTGCCCGCGATCGCCAGGCCCTTCATCAGCCACGGCGCTGCGCGCAGGATGCCGTTGCCGATCGCGCGCGTGGCCGCGCTGGCGGCGCGGCTCAGGTACAGGCCGAAGTCGTCGAGCTTCACGATGCCGGCGACCAGGCCGTACACGCCGACCGTCATCAGCGCCGCGATCCCCACCAGCACGCCGAGCTGCACCATGAACGGCTTGCCGGCGACCGTACCCAGCGAGATCACGATGATTTCCGCCGAGAGGATGAAATCGGTACGGATCGCGCCCTTGATCTTCTCCTTCTCCTGCGCCAGCAGTTCGCTGTCCGGCCGCGAGAGCGCCTTGAGATGCGCCTGGTGGTGGGCTTCCGCCTCGCCCTTGTGCAGGAACTTGTGCAGCAGCTTCTCGACGCCCTCGTAGCACAGGAACAGGCCGCCGGCCATCATCAGCGGCGTCACCGCCCAGGGCAGGAAGGTGCTGATCGCCAGCGCCGCCGGCACCAGGATCGCCTTGTTGACCACCGAGCCCTTGCCGACGGCCCACACCACCGGCAGTTCGCGCGCCGCGCGCACGCCGCTCACCTGTTCGGCGTTGAGCGCCAGATCGTCGCCGAGCACGCCGGCGGTCTTCCTCGCGGCCACCTTGGTCATGGCCGCCACGTCGTCGAGGATGGTGGCGATGTCGTCGAGCAGGACCAGCAGGCTGGAGGCCATGGGGATCGTCGGAGATGGAGGACGCGCGATTGTAGGCGGGCTCGCGCCCAGGGCAGGTGACCGCAATCGTCCGCCCGGCGCCGCGGACGGCCGGGCGGACGCCGCGCGGGTCAGCGGCGCCGCTGCGCGGTGTACTCGTCGCGGTCCAGGCGCCCGTTGCCGTCGGCGTCGATCCGTTCGAACGGGTCCGCCAGTGGCGGCCCGGCGGCCGCCTCGGCCGACGTGAGGGTGCCGTCGCCATCGGCATCGAGGGCGTCGAAGGCACGGCTGGCCTCCACCAGCGCCGGGTCCACCACCCGCGTGAACAGGGTGACGTCGCGGTCGACGTCGATCCGGGTGGTGTCGGTCGCCGAATCGGTCGCCTGGGTCGCGGTGTCCGGCGTAGCGGGCGCCGGCGGGGGCGCGGCATGCGCCGGGGCGGACTGGGCGGCCGCCCAGGGAGCGGCGGCGATCAGCGCCGCGGCGGACAGGAGACGCAGGACCACGGGCATGCGCATCGGAAGCTCCGGACGGGACGATGTCGCGATGCTCGCCCCCGGGCGATGAAACGGCCGTCAAGCCGGCCGGCCATACCGGCTACGCCACGAGCGCGATCAGTCGGTGCGCCGCGCGTGGACGGTGATCTCTTCGCGGTCGTGGTACAGCTGGCGCGCACGGACCGCGAGCGGCACCGCGGCGGAGTCCGCGAAGGCGTCCAGGCTGCGCCGGGTTTCCAGCCAGCGCTTCTTCATCGGCAGCTTGAGGTTGAAGATCGTCTGCCGGCACCAGCCCTCGCGCAGCCAGTCGCCCATGCGCCGGGCCACTCGCGCCGGCTGCTCGACCATGTCGCACACCATCCAGTCCAGCGGCCGTGGCGGCTGCCAGCGGAAGCCGTCCGCGCGCAGGTGTTCGACCCTTCCGGTGTCGAGCACGTGCTGGCGCAGCGGGCCGTTGTCGATCGCGGTCACCTGCAGCCCGTGTCGGGCCAGCACCCAGGTCCAGCCGCCCGGAGCGGCGCCGAGGTCGGCCGCGGTCATGCCGGGGCGCAGCCAGTCGCGGCGCTGG
The DNA here is from genome assembly GCF_029888045.1 of Luteimonas rhizosphaericola. Lineage (GTDB taxonomy): Bacteria > Pseudomonadota > Gammaproteobacteria > Xanthomonadales > Xanthomonadaceae > Luteimonas > Luteimonas rhizosphaericola. Next base: position 136,746 of record NZ_JARXRN010000029.1, read on the forward strand.
GCATCGTCGAGCAGGCTGAGCAGCGCTTCCTCGAGCTTGAGCGCCGAGCGCGACGGCGCGTCGTGATGCAGCTTCAGCCGCGGCACGCCCAGCGGCCAGGGCGCGCTGGCGCCAGGATCGGACTCGGCGAGCAAGGCGTGGTCGCCGGCGACGAAACACACGTGGAGGCGGGTGGCGTTGGGCTGTTCGACGCCGGCGAGAAGCCCGCGCTTGCGCAGCGCCGGCCGCAGCGCGTTGCCGAAGCTGCGCGCCAGGCCCGAGAGCGGCTTGCCGGCGTCCGAGTCCGGATGCTCGACCCACAGCGTGCCGTAGGCGGGCGTGCGGTCCACGCGCAACGCCTCGAGCGCGGACACGATCGGGGCGATGCGGTCGCGCGGATCCAGTCCGCGCAGTTCGGCCAGCAGGCGAAGCGACTGCCGGGCGAACACCATGCTGCGCCAGGGCAGGTGCGTGGCCAGCGCCGGGTCGCCGACGAACAGCACGTAGCCGTCGCCGCGCGCGGTGCGGGCGTGGCCGTGCAGGCCCGCGTCTGCGGCGCGATCGCCGAGTTCCGCCGCCAGGTCCGGCTCGAAGCCGGCGCGGCAGTAGCACAGCAGGCCGTCCACGCCGGGACGGTCAGTAGCTGCGGGCACCGGACTGGCCGTAGCGGCGCAGCACCTCGCGCGCGTCGTCGCGGTGCAGGTCGCGCACCACCTCGATCCCGCGCCGCGCCAGCTCGCCGATCCAGTCCGCGGGCAGGGGGCCTTCGTCGAATTCGGTGAGCGCTTCGACGTCCTCGGAGCGGGCGCCGATCAGCAGCCGGTCGATGCCGGCCCACACGGTCGCGCCGTAGCACTGGCAGCACGGTTGGGCCGAGGTCGCCAGCACGTAGCGGCCGACCACGTTGTCGTCCAGGTCGCGGTTCAGGCGCGCGCGGCCGAGCTGCTGCTGCGCCAGCATGCAGGCCATGGTCTCGGCGTGCGCCACCGAGCAGTGCTGCGGCAGCACGCGGTTGACGCCGATCGCCACGATCCGGTCGTCGGCCGCGTCGAACACCACCGCGCCGAACGGCCCGCCGCTGCACGCCTCGATGTTCAGGCGCGACAGCTCGATCGCCAGCGCCACCTTGGCCTCGTCGCCGGGGTAGGCCCGCGCCGGATCGACCACGCCGTGGGCCCATTCGGGCAGGGCGAGCAGGACCTGGGCCGGCAGCATCAGCGGTCCACCCGGATCGGGCCGTCGACGGCACGGCACTGGCCCTGCACGCAGTCGCAGGACTGGATGTCCTTCCAGCCGCAGACCGAGGCCATGCCGCTGCGTTCGCACTCGGCGCGCACGGCCTCGGGATCCACGGTCGCGTCCTTGTTCACGCAGGCGGGGAAGTAGCCGCAGCAGTTGCCGACGTTCTTCACCTCGCAGTCGGCGGCCACGCGGCAGCTGGCGTCCGGCTCGGCGGCGGGCCCGCGCACGACCGGGGTCGCGGCGGGCGGCGGGCTGTCCGCTGCCGGCGGCGTGGCCGGCGCGCGCGGCGCGCAGGCGATCGCGCCGAGCAGCAGCGACAGGACGAGCAGGCTGGCGCGAAGTCGCATCGGCATCAGGCCTTCGCCGCCCAGGTATCGCGCAGCGAGACGCTGCGGTTGAACACCGGCGCTTCGGGACGATGGTCGTGGCGGTCGGCGACGAAATAACCCAGCCGCTCGAACTGGAACGTCTGCTCCGGCGCCGCGGCCGCCGCGGCCGGTTCGACGAAGCCGCGCACGCTGCGCTTCGAATCGGGATTGAGGTGGTCGCGATACGTCTTGCCGTCCGCTTCGTCGTCGGGATCGGCGGCGGAGAACAGGCGGTCGTACAGCCGGATCTCGGCCTCGCGCGCATGCGCCGCGCTCACCCAGTGGATGGTGCCCTTGATCTTGCGGTTGGCGCCTTCCATGCCCGGCCGCGATTCCGGGTCGAGCCAGCCGCGCAGCTCGACGATGGTGCCGTCCTCGTCTTTCACCACCTCGTCCACGCGTGCGATGCCGGCGCCGCGCAGGCGCACTTCGCCGCCCGGGACCAGCCGCTTCCAGCCCTTGGGCGGCACTTCGGCGAAGTCCTCGCGCTCGATCCACAGCTCGCGCGAGAACGGTACTTCGCGGGTGCCCAGCGTGTCGTCCTTGGGGTGGTTGGCGAAGGCCAGCGTCTCGGTGTGGCCGTCCGGCAGGTTGGCCAGGACCAGCTTCAGCGGATCGACCACCGCCATGCGCCGCGGCGCGTGCGCATCGAGGTCGTCGCGCAGGGCGCCCTCGAGCACCGAGAAGTCGATCACCGAGTTCTGCTTGCTGATGCCCACCCGGTCCACGAACAGGCGCAGCGCCGCGGGCGTGTAGCCGCGGCGGCGCAGTCCCTGCAGCGTGTACATGCGCGGATCGTCCCAGCCATCCACCAGTCCCTCGCCCACCAGCGCCACCAGCTTGCGCTTGCTCATCACCGTGTAGTTGATGTTGAGCCGGGAGAACTCGATCTGGCGCGGCTTGGCGGCGACGTTCGGCAGGCCCCTGGCCGCCAGCGGCGCCAGCAGCTCCGGGGAGTGCGCCAGGTCCACCCGGTCCACGCACCAGTCGTACAGCGGCCGGTGGTCCTCGAACTCCAGCGTGCACAGCGAGTGGGTGATGCCCTCGATGGCGTCGCCCAGCGCGTGCGCGAAGTCGTACATCGGATAGATGCACCATCCCGCGCCGGCGATCGGGTGCGGCATGTGCTTGATCCGGTACAGGGCCGGGTCGCGCAGGTTGATGTTGCCGCTGGCCATGTCGATCCGGGCGCGCAGGGTGCGGGCGCCGTCCGGGAACTCGCCCGCGCGCATGCGCCTGAACAGGTCCAGGTTCTCCTCCACCGACCTGCCGCGGAAGGGCGATTCGCGACCCGGTTCGGTCAGGGTGCCGCGGTATTCCCGGATCTGCTCGGGCGTCAGGTCGCAGACGAAGGCGTCGCCCTGGCGGATCAGCTTCTCCGCCGCCAGCGCGTAGACCTCGAAATAGTCCGAGGCGTGCCGCAGCTCGGCCCAGTCGAAGCCCAGCCAGCGGACGTCGTCCTGGATCGCCTGCACGAAGGCCGGGTCTTCCTTGGCCGGGTTGGTGTCGTCGAACCGCAGGTTGCACAGGCCGCCGAATTCCTCGGCCACGCCGAAATCCAGACAGATTGCCTTGGCGTGGCCGATATGAAGGTAACCATTGGGTTCCGGCGGGAAGCGCGTGCGGATCGCGGCGTGCTTTCCGCTGGCCAGGTCGTCGCGGACGATCTGGCGGATGAAGTCCTGGCGCGGAGCGCCAGCGACGGCGTCCGGGGCGGCCGCGTGGGCACCGGTGGCCGGTTCGGGAGGGGTCATGGCGCGCGTGGGAGGCGAAAAAACACAGTGTAGCCGAGGCGCCTGAGAGGCCCCGGACCGTGCTGATCCGTGCACGCGGTATCGCCGATAATGTGACGTCGGACAGGGTTCTGCCCGGCACGAAAGTTGCTTAACAGGTTGCGAAGGAGACATTCATGCCCATTGCCCACGCCAGCGCCGGTATCCCGGCCGCGCGGACGCCGCCCTGCTGCGGGCGCGCCGGGCGGTGGGTACGGGCACGCGTGGACGGGCCGCCGGGAGGTGGCAGCTGAGCGCCGGCGCGCGCGCGGCCGGCGGCGGGCGGCGCGAGGGCCTGATCGCGATCTGCCTGGTGCTGATGCTCGGGTTGTTCGCGGCGGCCGTCGCCGGCGGGCTGCCGGATCCGTCCGGGGTCCAGGTACAGGTGCAGCCGCTGGCGGATGCGCCACCTCCCGCGGACACACCCGCCGACGCCGAGTACCGGGCCGTGCGGCTGCGGTTCGACCTGCCACCGCGCACGCCCGGCTCGCGCTGGGTCGTGCGGCTGGAGCGCGAGGCCGTGGATGCGGTGTGGATGCAGCGCGACGGCTGGCGCAGCCCGACGCTGGGCTTCTTCCGCCCCGGCGCCGATACCGGCGTGCTGCCCAGCAGCTACCTGTTCGCGCTGCCGGCGGACTGGGTCGGGCCGGTCGAGGTCCAGCTGCACACCATCGGCGTACAGCGCCGGGCGCTGTATCCGGTGGTCATGGGCGAAGCCCAGGCCCTGCAGCTGGAGCAGTACGGTATCGCCGCCAGCGCGATGATCTACGCCAGCCTGTTCACCATCGGGCTGCTGGCGCTGGCGCTGTTTTCGGCGGCGCGCGACCGCATGTTCCTTGCCCTGTTCGCCTTTACCGGGGTTGCGCTGCTGGCGCTGTCGGCAGTCAACGGCCACCTGTACCAGCTGCCGGTGCTGCGGGGATTCGCGTTCTGGCGCACGCAGGGCGTGATCGCACTGGTGATGCTGCTGTGTGCGGCGTGGCTGCAGATGCTGCTCCAGTACGCCGGCCTCGCGCAGCGGCGCGCGCGCTGGAAGCCGCTCGTCGACGGCGTGTCGCTGGCGCTGGTGGCGCTGGTGGCGCTCTGCCTGCTCAATCTGCCGCAGGTCTCGCGCGTGCTGGCGACCGGACAGGTGGTGCCGTTCGCGATCGCGCTGGGGCTCGGCCTGGTGCTGCTGGGCGACGCGGCGCGGCGGCGCACGCTGATGGCGTTGCCGCTGGCGGCGCTCGCGGTGCTGGTGCTGGCCGGGGTGCTGGTGCTGGAACTGTCCAGCCGCGGCCACCTGCTCGACGGCGTGCTGGTGCGTTACGGCTACCAGCTGGCGATCGTGGTCGGGGTCGCGATCCTGGCGGTCGGCCTGGTGGGGCGGATCGGCGAGTACCGGCAGCAGCGCGACCGCGAGCAGCTCGAGCGCGCGGACAGCGAGCGGCGGATGCAGCGCGAAGCCGCGCGCGCGGGATTGTCGTCGGAACTGCAGACGCGGTTGCGCACGCTGCCCGCGGGCGACATCCCGTGGACCGCGTTCCGCCTGCTGATCGAGCGGCTCCTGCCGCTGATGGAGGTCGAGCGCTGCATCGTCGTCACCCAGGGCTACCATGGCCAGGATGCGCTGCTGGTCGAGCCGGTGGCCGACACCGATACCGTCCGCAGCCAGCTCGGCCGCCGGCAGCTGGCGCTCAAGCGCCAGGCCGCCAACGGCATTCCGCTGCAGCAGCCGGTGACCGAAGCCGGCGCGCCGTCGGTGCTGGCGATCGAGGCGGTGGTGCCGCTGCAGATCCGGGCGCCGGCGTGGGGCGCGCTGCTGCTGCAGCGCCGCGGCGCGGACGGATTCACCACCGAAGAGCTGGCCCTGGCTGGCGATTTCGCGCGCCAGACCCTGCAGCAGATCGACCAGGCGATGGCCGCGGTGCAGCTCCGGCAGTCGGCCGAGCTCGACGCGCTGACCGGAAGCTTCAACCGCCGCACCATCGACCAGTGGCTGGCGCGCAGCTTCGCCGAGGGCGCGCGCTCGGGCCAGCCGGTGTCGGTGCTGTTCCTCGACCTGGATCATTTCAAGTCGATCAACGACCGTCACGGCCATGCCTGCGGCGACGCCGCATTGCGCGAGGTGGCGCTGGCGCTGCGCGGGGCGCTGCAGGAGGGCGACCTGTTCGGCCGCTACGGCGGCGAGGAATTCATCGTCATCCTGCCCGGTCGCAACGGCGCCGCCGCGCGCATGGTGGCCGAGCAGCTGCGCATGGCGGTCGACGACCTGCGCCCCGACTGCAACGGCCAGGTGCTGCACCTGACGGTGAGCGTGGGCGTGGCCACGCGGCTGGAGCGCGAGGACACGCCCGAGGCCACGCTCGAGCGCGCCGACCGCGCGCTGTATTCGGCCAAGGCGGCCGGGCGCAACTGCGTGCAGGTGGCGCCCGCGGTCTTCCGCTGACGCGCTGCGTGGCCGGTTGAAGTCGGCGCGTCGCGGCCGCACATCACCAGGCCCCCCGCGGAGAGCCGTCATGATCGGAATCGGAGCCTGGAAGCAGCGCCTGCCGGCGCCTGGCGAAGCGTTGCCGGGACGCCACGAGCCCCTGCCGCTGCACAACCGGCACCACGTGCTCGGCACGCCGCTGCAGGACGCCTTCGAGGGCCTGGCGCGGGTGCAGTTCGGCATGGGCTGCTTCTGGGGTGCGGAACGGGCGTTCTGGTCGCTGCCGGGCGTGGTCACGACCGCGGTCGGCTACGCCGGCGGCCAGACCCCGAACCCGACCTACCGCGAGGTGTGCTCGGGCCAGACCGGGCACGCGGAAGTGGTGCTGGTGATCTTCGATCCGGCGAAACTGCCGTTCGAGACCCTGCTGCAGACCTTCTGGGAACGGCACGACCCCACCCAGGGCATGCGCCAGGGCAACGACACCGGCACCCAGTACCGCTCGGCGATCTACAGCGACACGCCGGAGCAGCACGCGCTCGCGCTGCGCAGCCGCGATGCCTACCAGGCGCGGCTTCGCGAGGCGGGCCACGGCGCCATCACCACCGAGATCGTCCAACCCGCGCCCCCGTTCTATTACGCCGAGGACGAGCACCAACAGTACCTGTCCAAGCACCCGGGCGGCTACTGCGGGCTCGGCGGCACGGGCGTGAGCTGCCCGGTGGGGCTGGGCTGACCGCAGCGGCGCAGGCGCGCCGGCCCGGCCGGATCAGGGCAGCACTTCGATCGAGCAGGCGTACACCAGCTCGCAGGCGCCGTTGCCGCGATCGTCGCGGCGCAGCGAACTGCGCCAGCGCCAGCCGTCTCCGGTGTCGGCCTCCACCAGCCAGCCGCGGATGCGCACCCGGTCGTCGGTCCGGACCCGGCGTAACGATCGCGCCGCGGCCGCATCGGCCGGGATGATGTGCATGTTCGCGCTGCTGCGCACGAGTTCCTCGAGCGGCAGCGGCGGGTCGCCGGCCCAGCGGTAGTGGTACCAGCGCGACGACTGGCGGATCTGCAGCCGTTCGAGCACGGCCTCCTCGCGCATCCGTTCCCAGCCCAGGGCCAGGTCCGTCGGCGAGAACGCCGCCTCGCGCCCGAGGCGGTAGTCCTCGCGCGACAGCACCCGCGCATCGATCCGGAAGCCCGCCAGGGGCGTGAGCGTGCCGGCTTCGAGCCGGAACGGCACCAGCCCGCGCGGCACGTCGGTCTGCAGTGGCCCGTCGGCCGGATCGCGCCCGGCCGGGGGTGGGCAGGCGAGGGTGGTCCCGGAAGCCGCCGCCGGTGCGTCCGGCTGGCGCGGCGAATAAGGCGAGTACCACCAGCCGAGCGCGCCGAGCAGCAGCCCGGCCACCGCCACCCTGCGCAGCGCCATCGGTCAGGCCGCGGGCTGGACGCCGGTGACGCGCAGGCGCAGGGTGCGGCCCTGCGGCGTGGCCCAGTCGATCGACTGGCCGACCGACAGGCCGAGCAGCGCGCTGCCGACCGGCGCGAGCACCGAGATCCGCCCGGCGCCGACGTCGGCCTCGTGCGGGAACACCAGGGTGAGCTCGTGGCGTTCGCCGGAATGCTCGTCGATGCATTCCACGCGCGCATGCATGCCGACCACGTCCGCCGGCATCTCGGCGTCGTCGACGACCTCGGCACGCGCGAGTTCGCCGATCAGTGCATCGGCGGCCGGGTCGTGCTGCCACTGCGGCGATTCGAGCAGGGCGTCCAGGCGCGCGGCGTCGCGGCGCGAGATGCGGATCGAGGGGGGCAGGCCGCTGGTGGGCTGGGTGGTCATGGCATCGGAACTCCGGTCGGGGCGGCGCATACCGCGCGCGCAAAGAAAAACGGACGGCGCGTCCAACGCGTCGCCCGCTGTGGTGAGGCCTACCGTAGCGCCGCACGCGCGGCGCTTCAAGGGGGGCGCAGGCCCGGTTCAGAGCATGTCGGGCGGGGGCGCCTCGGCCGCCGCGGCCGCCACGTCGGGCACGCCAGCGAGCAGCGCGGGCGGCAGGTCGCGGAAGGTGTCGGCAAGCCGCATGAGGAAGCCCGCCATGGCCGAACTGCGTCGCCAGAACATCGCGATCTCGCGGCTGGGCCGGGAGTCGCTGAAGCCGAGCAGGCGGATGCTCGGGGGATGCGCGACGGGCGGCTGCACCGCCAGCGCCGGCAACAGGGTGATGCCGACGTTGGCGGCTACCATCTGCCGCAGCGTCTCGAGGCTGGTCGCGCGGAACTCCGTGGTCTCGTGCGCGCCGGCGAGCTGGCACACGTCCAGCGTCTGCCGCCGCAGGCAGTGCCCGTCCTCGAGCAGCAGCAGGTGCTCGTTGGCCAGCTCGTCGACGGCGAGCGCGCGACGGCCGGCGAGCCGGTGGCGTTCGGGCACCGCGAGCAGGAACGGCTCCTCGAACAGGAACTCGTGGTGCAGCTGGTCGTCGAGCACCGGCAGCGCGAGGATCGCCGCGTCCAGGCGCCCGTCGCGCAGGCGGGCGAGCAGTTCGTCGCTCTTCTCCTCCACCAGCAGCAGCTGCAGGTCGGGGAAGCGACTGCGGACGCCGGGGATCACGTGCGGCAGCAGGTAGGGGCCGAGGGTCGGGAAGATGCCGAGCCGTACGCTGCCGGCTTCGGGCCGCTGGCTGCGGCGCGCGGCCTCCTTCATCTGTTCCACTTCGGCGACCACGCGCCGCGCGCGCTCGACGATCTCCACCCCGACCGGGGTCAGCATCACCTTGCGCGGCGCGCGTTCCACCAGGGCCACGCCGAGTTCGTCCTCCAGCTTGCGCAGCTGCGTGGACAGCGTCGGCTGGCTGACGAAGCTGGCCGCCGCCGCGCGGCCGAAATGGCGGTGGTCCGCGACCGCGATCAGGTAGCGCAGGTCGCGGAGGTTCACCGGGTCAGGCCGCGTGGGCCTCGGCCACCGGGGCCGGCGCCGTGCTGCGGATCAGGTGGTCGAACGCGGCCAGCGCCGCCTTGGACCCTTCGCCCATCGCGATCACGATCTGCTTGTACGGCACCGTGGTGCAGTCGCCGGCCGCGAACACCCCCGCCACGCTGGTCTGGCCGCGGTCGTCGACCACGATCTCGGCACGCGGGGACAGCGCCACCGTGCCTTCCAGCCATTCGGTATTGGGCAGCAGGCCGATCTGCACGAACACGCCCTCCAGCGCCAGCCGGTGTGCATCGCCGCCGACGCGGTCGCGGTACACCAGGCCGGTGACCTTGCCGCCGTCGCCGAGCACCTCGGTGGTCTGCGCGCTGGTGATGATGCGCACGTTCTCCAGGCTGCGCAGCTTGCGCTGCAGCACTTCGTCCGCGCGCAGGCGGGCGTCGAACTCGATCAGGGTGACGTGCGCGACGATGCCGGCCAGGTCGATCGCGGCTTCGACCCCGGAGTTGCCGCCGCCGATCACCGCCACCCGCTTGCCCTTGAACAGCGGGCCGTCGCAGTGCGGGCAGTAGGCCACGCCCCGGTTGCGATACTGGTCCTCGCCGGGGACGCCCATCTGCCGCCAGCGCGCACCGGTGGAGAGCACGACCGTCTTCGACTTCAGGCTGGCGCCGTTCTCCAGCTTCACCTCGACCAGGCCGTCGGCGCCGGCAGGCACCAGCGCGGTCGCGCGCTGCAGGTTCATCACGTCCACGTCGTAGTCGCGCACGTGCTGTTCGAGCTGGGCAGCGAGCTTCGGGCCCTCGGTGTGCGCGACCGAAATGAAGTTCTCGATCGCCATCGTGTCCAGCACCTGGCCGCCGAAGCGCTCGGCCGCCACGCCGGTGCGAATGCCCTTGCGCGCGGCGTAGATCGCGGCCGCGGTGCCGGCCGGGCCGCCGCCCACCACCAGCACGTCGAACGGATCCTTGCGCGCGATCGCGTCGGCCTCGCGCTTCGCGGCGCCGGTGTCGAGCCGGGCGACGATCTGCTCCAGGCTCATGCGCCCCTGGTCGAACAGTTCGCCATTGAGGAAGATCGACGGCACCGACATCACCGCGCGCGCGGACACCTCGTCCTGGAACAGGGCGCCGTCGATGGCGACGTGCGAGATGTTCGGGTTCAGCACCGCGGCCAGGTTGAGCGCCTGGACCACGTCCGGGCAGTTCTGGCAGCTGAGCGAGTAGTAGGTCTCGAAGCGATACTCGCCTTCCAGTGCGCGCACCTGGTCCAGCAGCGCCGGCGCGGCCTTGGAGGGATGGCCGCCGACCTGCAGCAGGGCCAGCACCAGCGAGGTGAACTCGTGCCCCATCGGCAGGCCGGCGAAACGCAGCCGGACGTCGTGGCCGGGGGAGGTGAGCGCGAAGGAAGGCGTGCGCTCGCCGTCGTCGCGACGCACTTCGACGGTCACCTTGTCCGACTGCGCGCGGATGTCCTCGAGCAGTTCGAGCAGTTCGCGCGACTTCGCGCCGTCGTCGACGGACGCGATGATCGCGACCGGACGCTGCAGGCGTTCGAGATAGCCCTTGAGCTGGGCCTTGAGGTCGTGGTCGAGCATGGAGCGGCTCCTGGGGGAGGGGCGGCGGAAGCGGACCGGAGCCGACGCGGGCCGTCGCTGGCCGGCGGCGTGGGGAGGAAGGGCGGCCGGGTGGCTGGGCCGCGCATCGGCTCCGGTCCGCTCCCGCGCCGCACGGGGCGGCACGGGGCGGGGGCGGTACGGTGGGTCAGATCTTGCCGACCAGGTCCAGCGACGGCTTCAGGGTCTTCTCGCCCTCCTGCCACTTGGCCGGGCAGACCTCGTTCGGGTGGGCGGCGACGTACTGCGCGGCCTTGAGCTTGCGCAGGGTCTCCTTGATGTCGCGGGCGATGGCGTTGTCGTGGATCTCGACGGTCTTGATCACGCCCTCGGGGTTGATCACGAAGGTGCCGCGCAGGGCCAGGCCCTCGGCATCGATGTGCACGCCGAAGGCGCGGGTCAGCTGGTGGGTCGGGTCGCCGACCAGCGGGAACTGGGCCTTGCCCACGGCGGCCGAGGTCTCGTGCCACACCTTGTGCGAGAAGTGGGTGTCGGTGGTGACGATGTAGACCTCGGCGCCCAGCTTCTGGAACTCGGCGTAATGGTCGGCGGCGTCCTCGACCTCGGTCGGGCAGTTGAAGGTGAAGGCGGCCGGCATGAACACCAGAACCGACCACTTGCCCTTCAGGCTGGCGTCGGAGACCTCGACGAACTCGCCGTTCTGGAACGCGGTGGCCTTGAACGGCTGGACCTGGGTATTGATGAGGGACATTCGGACCTCTTTGGGGGTGGTGGAAGGGAAACGTGCTTCGATCAAGCGACTGCCGAATCGACCGGGAGATGATAGAAGGCCTCTATTAATAAGTGAAATCGAAGGATTTGATATTTATGATAGATAAGAACAATCAGTATCCGGCCGATCAGGTGGTTTTCGGCGCCCGGTTGTGCTTGCAAACGTTTTTGCGCTGCAGCATAGTCGACCCATGCGCTGCAGTCCGGTGCGACGGTCGCAAGGCCGCGGAGCCGGGGCAGGGCAGGGTTTCGGACCACGCGCCTGGCGCGGTGTCCAACCGAGTTCCGTATCCGTTTCCTCCCTCCCACACGTGGTACGGAATCTTTGAAGGCGGCTTCGGCCGCCTTCATTTTGTCCATCGGTTTCGCCGCCCCGGCCCGCGAGGGCGACAGGTCCCGGTGCGGCGCCTACGATGCGTCGATGTCCCCGCCCGAACCGATGACCGTCCGCCGCCTGCTGGCCGACGCCCGCGCCAGTGTGGACGCGGTCGACGCCGAGGCACTGCTGGCCCATGCGCTCGGCCGCGACCGTGGCTGGCTGTTCGCACATGCCGACGACCCCGTGGCGCAGGACCGTCACGATCGTTTCGCCTCGCTGCTGGCGCGCCGCGAGACCGGGGAGCCGGTCGCCTACCTGTGCGGCCGTCGCGGCTTCTGGACCCTCGACCTGGCGGTCACGCCCGAGACCCTGATCCCGCGACCCGAAACCGAGCTGCTGGTGGAACTGGCCCTGGCCCGGCTGCCCGCCGGACGCGCGCAGCGCGTGGCGGACCTGGGCACCGGCAGCGGAGCGATCGCCCTGGCGCTGGCGGCCGAACGTCCGCAGGCGCGGGTGGACGCGGTGGACGCCAGCCCCGGGGCGCTGGAGGTGGCACGGCGCAACGCTCGCGAGGCGGGGCTCCCGAACGTCGCCTTCCACCTCGGCGACTGGTTCGCGGCACTCCCCGACCTGCGGTTCGACCTGGTCGCCAGCAACCCGCCCTATATCGCTGAGGGCGATCCGCACCTGCTGCGTGGCGACCTGCGCCACGAGCCGGCGATAGCGCTGTCGTCCGGCCGCGACGGGCTCGACGCCATCCGCGCGATCGTGCGCGACGCACCGGCGCACCTGCATCCCGGCGGCTGGCTGCTGCTCGAACACGGCCACGACCAGGGCGAACCGGTGCGCGCGCTGCTGCAGGCGGCCGGCTTCGTCGAGGTCGCCACCCATCGCGACCTCGAAGGGCGCGACCGCGTCGGACTCGGCCGCCTGCCGCCCTGAGGCCGCGGCGCGCAGTCGTTAGACTGTGGCCAACTCCATCGCACAGGGCGAGCCATGCGCACGCTGTATCCCGAGATCGAGCCCTACGACAGCGGCACCCTGCAGGTCGACGACCGCCACGCGCTGTACTACGAGCAGTGCGGCAACCCGAAGGGCAAGCCGGTGGTGCTGCTGCATGGCGGCCCCGGCGGCGGCTGCAACGCGAAGATGCGACGCTTCCACGATCCGGCGAAATACCGCATCGTCCTGTTCGACCAGCGCGGCGCCGGGCGCTCCACGCCGCACGCCGACCTCGTCGACAACACCACCTGGCACCTGGTCGCCGACATCGAGCAGCTGCGCGAGCACCTGGGCATCGATCGCTGGCAGGTGTTCGGCGGCTCCTGGGGCTCGACGCTGGCGCTGGCCTACGCCCAGTCGCATCCGCTGCGCGTGACCGCGCTGGTGCTGCGCGGCATCTTCATGCTGCGGCAGTGGGAGCTGCGCTGGTTCTACCAGGAAGGCGCCTCGCGCCTGTTCCCCGAGGCGTGGGAGCACTATGTCGCCGCGATTCCGGAGGAGGAGCGCGGCGATCTCATCGCGGCGTTCCACAGCAGGCTCACCTCCGACGACGAGGCCACGCGCCTGGCCGCGGCGCGGGCGTGGAGCGTGTGGGAAGGGGCCACCTCGTTCCTGCACGTCGATCCGGACTTCGTCAGCGGGCACGAGGACGCGCGCTTCGCGCTGGCCTTCGCCCGGATCGAGAACCACTACTTCGTCAACAAGGGCTTCTTCGAGGTCGACGACCAGCTGCTGCGCGATGCCTATCGCATCGCCGGCATCCCGGGCGTGATCGTGCACGGGCGCTACGACGTGGTCTGCCCGGTGCAGAACGCGTGGGACCTGCACCAGGTCTGGCCGAAGGCCGAACTGGTGATCACCCCGGCGTCGGGGCACTCGGCGTTCGAGCAGGAGAACGTCGACGCGCTGGTGCGCGCGACCGACGGTCTCGCCTGAGGCCCGCGCTCAGACCGCGAGCGCGAGCGGTGGCGGCGGCGCCGGGCGCGGCGAGAGGGTCGGATCGTCGGTCTCGTCGCTCCAGACCTCGAAGCCCAGCAGCTGGTTCGGGCCGAAGGTGTTGCTGATCGCCACGTCCGCGGCGTCGCGGCCGCGCGCGATCAGCACCCGGCCGATGCGCGGGGTGTTGTGGCGCGCATCGAACGTGTACCAGCGCCCGCCGAGGTAGGCCTCGAACCAGGCCGAGAAGTCCATCGGCGCGTCCACCGGCGGGATGCCGATGTCGCCGAGGTAGCCGGTGCAGTAGCGCGCCGGAATGTTCATGCAGCGGCACAGGGCGACCGCGGAATGGGCGAAGTCGCGGCACACGCCGCGGCCCGCCTCCAGCGCCTGGGCCGCGGTGCGGGTGGCATCGGCATGCGGATAGCCGAACTCGATCCGCTGGTGCACGTGGTCGCAGATCGCCTGCACCCGGGCCCAGCCAGGCGGCGTGGATCCGAACAGGTCCCAGGCCATCTGCGAGAGCCGGTCGGTCTCGCAGTAGCGGCTGCCGAGCAGGAACAACAGCACCTCGTCGGGCAGGTGCTCGACCGGCACCTCGGGCGCCTCCGGCGCCACGGCGTCGGGCAGCCCGCTGTCGCGCACGACCGCATCGGCCCGGATGGTGAGCGTGCCGGCCGGCGCGACCAGGCGCGCGCAGACGTTGCCGTAGGCATCGCGATAGCGCTGGATCGGCACGTCGGGCGTGGCGCGCGAGGGCGCCGAGACCACGATATCGCTGCGACGGGACTCGTGGAGGTCGAGCGTGAGCACCATCGGCGTCGGCTGCGGCAGGCCGAAGGTGATCGCATGGCCCAGGCGGATCAGCATGGCCGGAAAGTCCTGACGCGGCGGCACAGGGTACGGGCGCCGCGCTCAAGGGGCCGTGACGAACTCCGGCTCCAGCCGTGCGAACAGGCGCGCGAGGCGCTCGGCCCAGGCCGCCTGGCCGTCCGCGTCGGCAATCAGGTCCTGGCGGATCTCGAGCTCGACGTGCACCAGGCCCCGGCGTTCGCCGTGCACCGGGATCGCGTAGTCGGTGGCATCGCTCACCGAATACGGTTCGTTGTCGCCGACCTCCAGGTCGCCCTCGGCCCGCAGCAAGGCCAGCAGCGCGTGCGCCAGGCGCGGGTCGCGCTGGTACAGCACGCCGGCATGCCACGGCCGGGCGCTGCCGCCCATCGCCGGGGTGAAGCTGTGCATCGCCACCAGGATCGTCGGTCTCGCCTGCGTGTCGCGCCGGTCCAGTTCGTCGGCGATGCGGGCGTGGTAGGGGGCGAAGATCCCGTCGACGCGCCGCGCGCGTTGCGCATCGTCGAGCCGGGCATTGCCCGGGATGGCGGTGCCGTCGCTGACCGCGGCGATGGAGCCGGGCGCCTCGAGCGGACGGTTGCAGTCGATCACCAGCCGCGAGTACGTCTGCAGGATCGCGCAGGCGTGCAGCCGGTCGGCCAGGCGCGCCGTGACCCCGGCGATGCCGATGTCCCAGCCGATGTGGCGGTCGAGTTCGGCCTGCGGCAGGCCCAGGTTGCCCAGGGCGGCGGGCACGGCCTGGCCGGCGTGGTCGGCGAGCAGCAGCCACGGCGAACGGCCCTCGGGATGCAGCACGGTGACTGCGGGCGGATCGCCGGGCGCGAGCAGCGGAGCCGCCGGGGTCGTCGGGCTCATGCGCGCGGCGAGCCGTCGGGCTCGTGGTCGATCATCCACAGCCCGGCCCAGAGCTTGAGGTCGAGCTCGTAGCCCTCGCGGTACTTCCGCATCAGCCACGCCGGCGCCTGCGCGCGCGGCACGGCGTGGACCACGATGTCCTCGTCGTCGACCCCGCCGCCGTCGCCCACCCGCCTGAGGTCGAGCGCGCGGGCGAAGGCGATGCGTTCGTTGCTCATTCCCGAGGACGTCGGCCCGACCAGCAGCACGTCCACGCGGCCGGCTTCCCAACCGGTCTCCTCGATCAGTTCGCGCCGCGCCGCGGCCTCGAGCGTATCGCTGCTGTCGTCGTCGCCGACCAGGCCGGCCGGCATCTCGATCGTGCGCGCGCCCAGCGGCACGCGGTACTGGTCGACGAACAGCACCTCGTCGTCCGGCGTCACCGCGATCACCAGCACCGCCAGGCCGTCGCGGCCATGGGTGCGCTCGCAGGACTCCCACTTGCCGCGCCTGACCAGCCGCAGCCATTCGCCTTCGTACAGCAGTGCCGCGTCTTCGGGTGGTGTGTTCATGCGCGGATGGTAACCCCGCGATGCGGCGCGCGATGCGACCGGCGCGACGGCGGCGCTGCCGCGATCGCGCCGCGCGTGCGATCGGGTCCGCCAGCGCCGGCGGCTAGCCCGCCGGTGCGTACTCCAGCCCCGCGGCCGCATACATCCGCCGCCGGGTCAGCGGGCCGAAGCGCAGCCGTTCGCACAGGTCGGCCAGCATTGCCGCGTCGACCGCTGCGCGAGCGAACGACGGTGCCGCCGCCCCGAGCGGTGCGTCGCGCGCGATCGTCGACAGCTGCCGGCACAGCAGCGCCTGCGCCCGGTGCAGGCGCAGGCGCGCCGCTGCCTGCGCCGCGCCACGGAAGCGCAGGAAGCCGACCTCGTCGACGCGGGCCAGCAGCGCGTCCAGGCTGCCGAAGTGGGCCAGCAGCACCGCGGCGGTCTTCGCGCCGATGCCCGGCACGCCGGGGATGTTGTCGATCGCGTCGCCGCACAGGGCGAGGTAGTCCGCGATCTGGTGCGCTTCGACGCCGTGCCGCGCGCGCACCCCGGCCGCGCCCCAGCGCTGGTCGCGGGCGAAGTCCCATTGCTCGTCGGGGCCGTCGAGCAGCTGCGACAGGTCCTTGTCGGCCGAGACGATCACGCCGCGGTGGCCGTGCGCACGCGCCTGGTGCAGGGCGCTGCCGATCAGGTCGTCGGCCTCGTATTCGCCGTGCGCCAGCACGTTCAGTCCCAGCGCCGCCGCCAGCGCCTTGCAGTGCACGAACTGGCGTCGCAACTCGTCCGGCGCCGGCGGCCGGTTGGCCTTGTAGGCCGGGTACAGGGCGTTGCGGAAACAGCTGTCCAGGGCTTCGTCGAACGCCACCGCGATATGCCGCGGGCGCTCGCGTTCCAGCAGTTCGAGCAGGAAGCGCGCGAAGCCGTGCACGGCGTTGGTCGGGTGGCCGTCGGCGTCGCGGAACTCGTCGGGCATCGAGTGCCAGGCCCGGAACACGTACAGGCTGGCGTCGACCAGGTACAGCGGCGCGCCCGCGGCCGGCGCCGGCGTGGGGCCGGCGCTCACAGGTCGAGGTCGGACAGCAGGGCGCGCGGATCGGGGCGTTCGCGCTCGGGGGCCTCCAGGCGCGGCGTGCCGATATGGATGAAGCCGGCCACGGTCTCGTGCGCGCCGAGGCCGAGCAACCCGTGGACGTCCCGGTCGTAGGCCGGCCAGCCGGTCAGCCAGCAGGCGCCGAATCCGAACGACTGCGCCGCCTGCAGCAGCGCGAAGCACACGCTGCCCGCGGTGAGCAGGCGTTCCTGGTCCGGAATCTGCGGGTCGTCGGGATCGAGCACCGCCACCACGGCCACCACCACGGGTGCATGGGTGAAGCGCTGGCGGTCCTTGTCGAGCGCGGCGTCGCCGGCGTCGGGGTCGCGGCGCAGGGTGATCCCGGCCAGCGCCTCGCCCAGCCGCGCGCGTGCGGACCCGGCGATGCGCACGAACCGGAACGGCACCCGCTTGCCGTGGTCGGGCACGCGCACGGCCGAACGCAGCAGCCGCAGCAGGGTGGCCTGGTCCGGACCGGGCTCGCCCAGCTGGCGGGCAGGCACCGAGCGGCGGGCGTCGAGCGGGATCGGGTTGGGGTCGGAAGTATTTGCGGATGCAGTCACAGACGCGCGGACCGGTTAAGCTGAATGATGTCGAGGCGATTCGACCTTGCGCATTGTCCCCCCAAAATGTCCCTCCGTGCCGTGCCGACAGGATTTCCGCCGGGCCGCGCAGGCTCCCTGCACGCGCCCGCACGCGTGCTTGAAGCGCTCCGCCACGAGGCGGTGACCGAACTCGGCGGCGTGCTGTCGGGGTTCTGGAGCGGGATCGAGGAGCAGGTCCGGCTGGCCGCGCTGGCCGGGCACGATTATGTCGCCGTGCAGGAGGACCGGGTCGCGGTGATGGCGCTCAGCCATCGTGCGCTGGAGCTGGCCACCCGCTTCCGCGAATCGATCGAGAAGGAATTCGCGCGCTGGGAACAGGCGTCGGATTCGCCGCAGCGCGAGCGTTCGCTGACCCTGATGTCCGAGTCCGAGCTCGAGATCCACCTCGCCGGGCAGCAGATCACGGAGCTGCTCGACCACCAGTTCCTGCACCCGCTGGCCCAGCTCGACGAGCGCCTGCGCCAGCTGTCCGAGGCCCTCGGCGTGGCCCGCAAGCGGCCGAGCCCGCTGCGCCCGGAAGTCCCGGTGAATGCGTTCGTGGCCCTGTTCGGGCCGGACGACCTGACCGTCGGCCTGCGGGCCATGGTGTTCCAGCAGTTCGACAAGCGCCTGCCCAAGGTGCTGGGCGAGCTGTACGAGAAGGCCAACGCGATCCTCGATGCCGCCTCGTTCTCCGGTTCGCCGGAACGCGAGTCCGGCCGCAATGCCCGCGGCCGTGCCCCGGCACCGCGCAGTGAGGCGGCCGAGGGCGAATGGGTCCCGGATGGAGGCACGGTCCCGCACCTGGGCGGCGCCGACGATGGCGCGGGATCGCGCCGCGCCGATGCGGACGCCGCCCGCGGCGGCCCGGGTGCGGCTGGCGGTGGCGGAGCGTCACGCGCCGATGCGGGCCCTGCGCGCGCCGGCGAAGCGGCCGCCACCGGCCGGGTGCGCGAACAGGTGCTGGCCGAGGCCCTGGCCACCGGCCGGCCGCTGCGCTACCGCGATCTGGTCCGCGACCAGCTGCGTGCCTGGCGCGCGCGCGCGCCGGACGACAGCGCCGTGGGCGCGTCCCTGGACCCCGCCCGCGACGGACTCGCCGCCGAGGATCTCGCCACCGGTGGCCACGTGCTGGACACCGCCGAACTGCTGAACCTGGCTTCCCTGCTGCAGGGGGACGACCCGGAGCCCTTCGAGAAGGTGCTGGCGGGCGAGGACGGGCGGCCGCTGGCCGACGTCATCCGCCACGCCCTGCTCAGCGGCGTGCGCCAGATCGGCTTCGATCCGGCCCACACCCACTTCAGCAGCGACGAGGAGGACGCGATCGACCTGGTCGGCATCCTGTTCCAGTCGCTGTTCGACGCCAACGACCTGGTCGGCGACGCGCGACAGCTGTACGGCAAGCTGGTCGTGCCCTACCTCAAGGTCGCGCTGACCGACGATTCGCTGTTCAACCGCCGCAGCCATCCCGCGCGCCGCCTGCTGGACGCGGTGACCGAGGCCTGCGACGGCAACGAGGGCAAGACCCCGCAGGACCAGGAAACCCTCAACCAGGCCGGCCACGCGGTGGACCGGGTGGTGGGCGAGTTCGGCGACGACCAGGCGATCTTCGAACTGGCCGCCTCCGAACTGCGCGACCATCTGGACCAGCAGCGGCGGCGCGCCGAACTGACCGAAAAGCGTGCCGCCGAGGCCATCCATGGCCGCGAACGCCTGCAGCAGGCGCGCCGCAGCGCCGCCGACCTGGTGGGCTCGCGCCTGTCGGGACGGTCGATGACCGCGGCGGTCGCGCATTTCCTCGACCGTCACTGGCGCCACTACCTCACCCAGACCTGGCTGCGCGACGGCGCCGATTCCCAGCGCCACCTCGCCGCGATCAACCTGGGCGATGCGATGGTCCAGGTCGACGCCGACGCGGCCGAGGTGCGTGGCGCCGTGGTCGCCCGGCAACTGCTGGCGCTGCAGGTGCCGCTGGGCGAGTGCTACGCCAGCTGCGGCATGGAGGCCACCGCCGCACGCGACGCGATGGCGCGCATCATCTCGGCCCTGGCCCTGCCCGACACGCCGCGGACCGTGCACCAGCCGCAGCACGACGATTTGGCCGAGGCCGGCGACGGGGCCGACGACGGCGTGCTGCGCGTTGCCGGCGGCAGCGCCCAGCTCGCGTTCGATCCGGCGATCGCCGCGCGCATGCGCCGCCTGCGCGTCGGCCAGGGCCTGCGGCTGATCGACGAGGAAGGCCATGAGAGCGCCGGCCGGATCGCCTGGATCAGCCCGCTCACCGGGCGGTTCCTGATCGTGAACCGGCGCGGTGTGCGCAAGATGGTGGTCTCGCCCGAGGAGCTGGCGGTGATGGTCGCCGAAGGCCGGGCCCAGGTGCGTTCGGTCGATGCGCCCTTCGACGAGGCGATGAAGCAGCTCTGGCAGCGGATCAACGCCACCGCCGAGGGCGGCACCGGGCCGCAGGTTCGCGCGGTCTCCTGACCTACGCCGGCCGGGTGCCGGCGCCAGTGCCTCCTGCCGCCGCGGGCGCCGCGGGGCGGGTTCGTGAACGACGCGTTTGGGAGCCGGTCGGCGCGCCGCTCTATCCTAGTGCCTCTGTCAGATCAGCGGGGGGCGGGTGAACGGACGTCAGGGCGCGGCGGGCGCACAGGCGCCGGGCGAGATCCTCGCCGGGCTGCGCGCAGGGATGGTCGCGCGGGTGGTGCCGTGGATGCGCGATGCGCTCGCGGCCGCCCTGCAGGATCTCGATGCGCGGGCGGAAGCCAATCCGCCGTCGCCGCCGCTGATCGAGGATCGCGCCGATGTCTCGCTGCTGCTGCGCGAAGTGCTGGTCTACGAGACCCGCTGGCAGCAGCAGATCGACGTCCTGCTCGAGGGCTGGCCGCGCATGAAGGCGATCGGCGGCGGCCAGCTGACGCTGATGGCGGAGGACGACCTGCGCGCGCAGCTGGTCGGTGCGCCGGTGATCGACGCGCTGGAACATCGCTTCCGCGACATCGTCGACCTGGTCGACCGGCGCCTGTACACCCTCGCCGCGCGCATGGGCGGCGAATCGCATCCCCGCAATCCCTTTGCTCCGCGCGCGCTGGCCGAGACCTTCCTGCGCGCGTTCACCGCGCTGGATTCCAGCGTGCGCGTGCACGCCCTGGTGCTGCGGCATTTCGCGAAGCTGGCGTCGGACCGACTGGCCGCGGTCTACCAGTGGAGCAACGGCTACCTGGCCGATGCGGGCTGCGAGCTGTCGACCGGGCACGAAGGCGCCTTCCTGAGCGGCCTGCCGCCGGCGGCCAATGCCGGCGCCGGCACCGGCAGTCCGGACGAGGGCGCGGCGCAGGATCGGCTGCGCAGCCGCCTCGCCGGACGCCGCAGGGCCGAGCCTCAACCCGAGTCGGTGCCCCGACGCATCCGCGACCAGGAGATGGACTCGCTGCTCTCGCTGCTGCAGTCGGAACGGGGCGTGGGACTGGACGCGGCGCCGGGAGACGCGCAGCCGACGTCGGCGCGACTGCGCGCCGGCCTCGACCGCATCGGCGTCGGGATCGGCATCGGCCTGGGCAGCGCGGTGCGCACGCCCTGGCAGGAGGCGTCGATCGAGGTGGTCGGGCGGCTGGTGGACACGCTCGCCGCGCATGCGGCGCTGTCGGACGCACAGGCGCGGGCACTGCAGCGCCTCGCGCTGCCGCTGCTGCGGTTCGCGCTGGAGGATCCGGGGCTGTTCGATCCGCCTCTGCGTCCGGTGCTGCGCGTGCTGTCGTCGATCGTGCGTGCGTGGGACGGGAACCCCGCACGCGGACCGGTCGAGCGCGCAATGCAGCGGATCGGGGACGAGGCCGCGGCGGCGTTGATGCTCGACCAGACCTCGCGCGCTGGCCAGCTCGAGGCGCTGGCGGCCCGGATCGACGCCGAGGCCGAGCCGCATCGCCGGCGTGCCGACGCGGTGGCGACCCGGCTGTGGCAGTCGATGCAGGGACGCGAGCGGCTGGAGGCGGCGCGTGCCGACGCGGACGAGGCACTCGCGCAACTGCGCACGCAGGCGCGGCTGCCTGCGACGCTTGCCGGTTTCCTGGCCCAGCACTGGCGCCAGTGGCTGGTCCAGATCTGGCTGCGCGACGGGAGCGGTTCGGCGCGCTATCGCGATGCGCTGGCGATCGGCGAGGCGCTGGTCGCGCTCGATGCCGAATCGGACGGCCACGCGATCGCCGGCCGGCTGCTGCAGCTGGAGCCGGGACTGCGCGAATGCCTGGCGATTGGCGGCCTGCACGACGATGCCGCCACCCTGGAGCTGTCCAGGCTGGTGGCCGAATTCGCCGATCCGGATGCGCCGAAGGGATCGGATCCGCCGGAACCGCTCGCGGCCGCGGCCGGGTCGTCGGCGTCGCATGCGATGGAGATCGAAGGCATCGCCGTCGGCGACCGCTTCGCGCGCACGCTCGACGACGGCACGCGGCAGGCGCTCACGCTGGCGTGGCTGAGCCCGCTCAGCGGCATCGCGCTGCTGGTCGATGCGCAGGGCGCGCGCCAGTCGGTGCTCGACGCCGCCTCGATGCAGCGGGCCATCGAGGGCGGTGAGCTGCGGCGACTGGTCGCGGGCGATCCGGTCGAGCACGCCCTGGGCGTGATCGCCGCGGCCGTGGAGGCGGGCGAACCGGGCGGTTGACCTGCGTCGCGCCCCGGTGGCCGATTCGCTAGGATGGCGTCGACAGTCGCGGGGAGCGCAATGCATGGCGGTGACCATCGGGGTGGCGTGCGAGCACGCGGCGGGCGAACGGCGCGTGGCACTGACGCCGGAGACGGCGAAGAAGCTGGTGGCGGCCGGGGCCCGCGTGCGTGTCGAGCAGGGGCTTGGGCGGTTCGCGCGCTTCACCGACCAGGCCTACGTGGAGGCCGGCGCCGAGGTGGTGCAGGGCGATGCGCTAGTCGATGCCGACGTGGTGCTGTGCGTGCAGCCGCCGCCCGCCACCTCGATCGCCGCGATGAAGGCCGGCACGGTGCTGGTGGGTGCGCTGCAGCCGCAGGCCGACGAGGCGCGCGGAGCCGCGATCCGCGAGGCCGGCGTCGTCGCCTTCCCGCTCGAACGCCTGCCGCGGACCACCCGCGCACAGGCGATGGACATCCTCAGTTCGCAGGCCGGCATGGCCGGCTACAAGGCGGTGCTGATCGCCGCGCAGCTGGCGCCGCGCTTCTTCCCGATGCTGACCACCGCGGCCGGGACCATCCGGCCGACCAAGGTGCTGATCGTCGGCGCGGGCGTGGCCGGGCTGCAGGCCGTGGCCACGGCGCGCCGCCTGGGCGCGCAGGTGGAATGTTTCGACGTGCGCCCGGAAACGCGCGAACAGATCGAATCGCTGGGCGGCAGGTTCCTCGACCTCGGCGTCAGCGCAGCGGGCGAGGGCGGCTATGCGCGCCAGCTCACCGACGAGGAGCGGGCGCTGCAGCAGCAGCGCCTGGCCGAGCATCTGAAGGGCATCGACGTGATCGTCTGCACCGCGGCCGTGCCGGGGCGACCGGCGCCGAAGATCATCAGCGCGGCAATGGTGGCGGGCATGAAGCCCGGCAGCGTGGTGGTCGACCTGGCCGCCGAGACCGGCGGCAACTGCGAGCTGACCGAACGCGGGCAGACCATCGAGACCGGCAATGGCGTGGTCGTGGCCGGGCCGGTCGACCTCGCCAGCCAGGGCGCGCTGCACGCGAGCGAGATGTTCGCCCGCAACCTCTACAACTTCGTTTCGCTGCTGCTGCGCGACGGCACGCTCGCGTTCGACTGGGACGACGAACTGCTCGCGAAGACGGTGTGGCCGGAGCGCGCGACCGGCTGAGCGCGGCGAGCCGGCGGGACATCGGTTGCGGCGCCGCGCCTATCCGCGGGCCGAGGTGACACCGGGCGGACGATGGTGTCCGCAGGCGACTGCCGGCTGCGCGTGACTCCCCCAGGGAACCGCGTCCCCGGGGCTCGTGCCTGTCGGCGGTCGCGGGGTGCGCCGCGTGACCACGCAGCGGTGACCGGTCAGGGATCTCCAGCGCGATCGCGCGGCGGATGCGCGTCGACCCAGGCCTTGCGTTCGTCCGGCCCCATCGCCTTCCAGCGCTGCACCATCGCCTTGCGCTCGGCCTCGGGCAGCGTCTGCAGGTGTTCGAACAGGGCCCGTGCCTGCTCGCGCTTCTCGGGCGGCATGTCGCGCCAGCGCTTCATGCCGTGGCGGGCGTGCTTGCGCTGCTCGGGCGTCATGGCCTGCCAGCGCTGCGCGTGGTCGAGCATGTGCTGGCGTTTGGCGGGCGGGCTGTTGTTCCAGCGCTCGCGTACCGGCGCCAGCAGCAGGTCCCGCTGCTGGGGCGTGAGCTGGTCCCACGCCGGCAGCGCGTCGGCCGCGGTCGATTGCGCGAACGCGGCGAGCGGCGCGAGCGCCAGGCACAGGACGATCAGGCGGGTTCGCAGCGGCATGGGTCACTCCATCGCGAGCAGGTCGGCATCGCCCGAGGCGAGCCAGATATAGAAGTCGGGATTCTGGTCGAGGTCGTCGAGCACGCCCTCGATCCCGGGGTCGGTGGTCACCGCGAGCGGCGGCGCGGCCTGCGGTGCGGGGCCGTCGCCCGACGAGCGCAGTCCGATGCCGAGTCCGGCGGCGACCACCAGCAGCGACGCGAACGCGGCCGCGGGCAGGCGCCAGCGCGTGGGGCGCGCGGACGCCGTGTCCAGCGCCGCGTGGCGGCGGCGATGCAGCTGCGCGAGCGTCGCGGCGGACACGTGCGCCACCGCGTTGGCGTGCGCGGCGCGCATCGCCTGGTCGAAGCGGGCGTGGCCGCGGTCTTCGGGGATCATCGGAATTCCTCCAGTTGCTTCTGCAGGGCGTCGCGCGCGCGGAACAGGTGGGTCTTCACCGATCCCTCGCTGCAGCCCATGATCTTCGCGGTCGTCTCGACATCCATCTCCTCGAGCACGCGCAGGGTGAAGGCTTCGCGCTGGCGCGCGGGCAGGCCGCGCAGCGCCTGCGCCAGCCGGCTCCAGGCCTCGCGGCCATCGTGCGCGCGCGCGGGGTCGGGCGTGGTCTCGTCGGCCCAGTCGATCTCGCCGCCGTCGGCATCGCGCGCATCGCTGAGCCATGTCAGCCGGAACGTGCGCCTGCGCTGCACGTCGATGATCCGGCTCCGCAGCACCGACCAGAACAGCGGCGTCCACTCGGCCGGCGGGCGGTCGCGGTAGCCGAGCATCTTCGCCATCGCGTCCTGCACCGCGTCGAGCGCATCGTCGCGGTGGCGCAGCCCCAGTTCGGCGAAGCGGAACGCGCGCGCCGACACGCCGGACAGGAACTGTTCGAGCGTCGCCGGCAACGCGGCGACCGGGGCGGGGGCGGCGTCGGGAATGTCCACGGACGCCAGCGTACCCGCGCGGGCATCCGGCATCGGCGTCGGGCCGCCGTGGCTCATGTCGAATCCACCGTCCATCGGTCTGGTTGCACTCGAAACTCCGCAGGTCCGTGTGGGGAACGCCTGCGGGTGGTGCGGGTTGACCGCAGCCGGCGCGGTTCAGCCCCGGTTATGATGCCGGGCATCCGCAGCGCAGCCGGGGAGTGGGGGATGATCGACGGGTTCGTGGCCTTGTACATCTTCATGCTGGCGGCGATCGCCGGGCACGTGATCATTTCGCGGGTGCCGGTGATCCTGCACACGCCGCTCATGTCGGGCAGCAACTTCATCCACGGCATCGTGCTGATCGGCGCGATGGTGGTGCTGGGGCACGCGGACACCACGCTGGAAAAGGCAATCGGCTTCGTGGCGGTGCTGATGGGGGCGGGCAATGCGGCCGGCGGCTATGTCGTGACCGAGCGGATGCTGGAGATGTTCAAGTCTTCGAAGCCGGCCGCATCGAAGGGCGCCGGGGGCGGGACGTGAGCGGCGCCGGCCTGGTCGACCTGCTGGTCAAGTCCAGCTATCTGGTGGCGGCGACGCTGTTCCTGCTCGGCCTGCAGCGCATGGCCTCGCCCAAGACCGCGCGCAGCGGCATCCGCTGGGCCGGGCTGGGCATGGTGATCGCCACCGTCGCCACGTTCTTCCTGCCGGACCTGCACAACGTGCCGCTGATCCTGGCCGCGATCGCGATCGGCACCGCGCTGGCGTGGGTTTCGGGCAAGAAGGTCGCCATCACCGACATGCCGCAGATGGTGGCGCTGTACAACGGCCTCGGCGGCGGCTCGGCGGCGGCGATCGGCGGCGTCGAGCTGCTGCGCTGGTCGGCGGCGGGGCAGGCGAGCGGCACGGTGCCGCTGGTGCTCGCGGTGCTGGGCGGGTTGATCGGTTCGGTGGCGCTGTCGGGCTCGGTGATCGCCTGGGCCAAGCTCGACGGGCGCATGGACAAGCGCTACGCCTTCCCCGGCATGCAGGTGTTCAATTTCCTGGTGTTCGCCGCCGCCATCGTGCTCGGCGGGCTGGTGGTGTGGTCGCTGGGAGTGCACTGGATCGTCGCGTTCTTCCTGGTGGCGCTGGCGCTGGGCGTGCTGATGACCCTGCCGATCGGCGGCGCCGACATGCCGGTGGTGATCTCGCTGTACAACGCGCTGACCGGCCTGGCGGTGGCGTTCGAGGGCTACGTGCTCGGCAACGAGGCGCTGATCATCGCCGGCATGATGGTGGGCGCGGCGGGCATCCTGCTCACGCGGTTGATGGCCAAGGCGATGAACCGCTCGATCCGGAGCGTGCTGTTCTCCAACTTCGGCGGCGGCGGCGCGGCGGCGGCGGAGATCAGCGGCACCCAGAAGCCGATCGAGGCCGCCGACGTCGCGGCGATGATGGCCTTCGCCGAGCGCGTGGTGATCGTGCCCGGCTACGGCATGGCCGTGGCCCAGGCGCAGCACAAGATCTGGGAACTGACCCAGCGCCTGATCGAGCGCGGGGTGAAGGTGAAGTTCGCGATCCACCCCGTGGCCGGGCGCATGCCCGGGCACATGAACGTGCTGCTGGCCGAGGCCGGCGTGCCCTACGACCTGATCGCCGACATGGACGACATCAACCCCGAGTTCGCCAACACCGACGTCTCGCTGGTGATCGGCGCCAACGACGTGGTCAACCCGGTCGCGAAGACCGACCCGGCCAGCCCGATCTACGGCATGCCGATCCTGGACGTGGTCAATTCGAAGAACACGATCGTCATCAAGCGCGGCAAGGGCACCGGGTTCGCGGGCATCGAGAACGCCCTGTTCTACGCCGACAACACGCGCATGCTCTACGGCGACGGCAGCGAGATGGCGAACGCGCTGGTGAGCGAGCTCAAGGCGCTCGACGGCGGCCACTAGGCGCGCGCGCGGTCTGCGCCGGCCAGCGAACGCGGCACCCCGCGTGGCGATCGGTTCGCGGATCGGCCTCGCGCGTCAGCGCGACGCGACCGCGGCCGCGACCAGCGCCAACAGGATCCAGGCCATGTCCGCCGGGCTGTTGGACAGCTGCACCAGCAGCCAGGCGAAGCCGCTGCCGAGCTTGAGCATCGATTCCCACGGCAGCAGGCCCATGTAGCCGCCGAGCCAGGCGGCGACGATGCCCCAGTTCGCCGCGACCACCGCCAGCAGCGTCGAGGCCAGCCCGAGCGCCGCCCGGGCGAGCCCCGGGCGCAGCCGCACCAGGCGCACGATCAGGGCCGCGTCGGCCGCGGCCACCAGCGCCATCCAGCTGCTCTGCGCGTCCAGCGCCATGGCCACCAGCACCCAGGCCGCGGCGGCGCCGAGGCTGCCCAGCAGCAGCCAGCCGAGGGCGAAGGCGGATGACGCGGGGCGCGCTGGCGGCATGCGGAAGGCTGCGTTGCAGGAAGGCCGCTCAGGATAGCCGGGCCGCGGCGATACAATGACCGGCTTGCACGACGGGCCTTCGCCCCCATCCAGCCTCCATGTATTCCCGCAGCAGCGAACCGGTGCGCTTCGAGCGCGACAGCGAGGCCGTCCTGGTCCCCCAGGGCGAGGCCGTGACCCTGCCCGCGGGCAGCGTCGGCTACATCACCCAGGCGCTGGGCGGAAGCTGGACGGTGTTCGTGGAAGGCAACCTGTTCCGGATCGCCGGCAAGGACGCCGATGCGATCGGCAAGGAACCGCCCGAGCCGCTGGCGCTGCCTGACGGCGCCGACGACGCCGCGGTCGAGCAGCTGGTGTGGAAGCAGCTGCGCACCTGCTTCGACCCGGAGATCCCGATCAACGTGGTCGACCTCGGCCTCGTCTACGAGGCGGTGGTCCGCCCATTGCCCGCAGGCGAGCGCGCGGTGGACGTGAAGATGACCCTGACCGCGCCGGGCTGCGGCATGGGCGACGTGCTGGTCGAGGACGTGCGCAGCAAGCTCGAACTGATCCCCACCGTGGCCGAGGCCGACGTCGAACTGGTGTTCGACCCGCCGTGGAACCGGACCATGATGTCCGAGGCAGCGCGCCTCGAGACCGGGATGCTGTAGGGCAGCAGACAGCGCTCGACATCGCGGAATCGTGACTTGTGTCTCGATTTCACATGCAACTGATTCCCAAGTGCCCGTTGCGGCACGGTTCAGCTGTCGTGTAGCGTCAGTTTGCGGACGGTTATGTCAGTCCGCATTCACGTCGAATGACGCGAGACACAGGGATGTTCCACGCTCGACCACCCTCAGGTCCCGTGCCGGCCGGCCCGATCGCCGCCCCAGGCGGCTCTTTCGTTTCCGGGGGTCACCAGTCCATGTCCAGCCAGTCCAACCGCCGCATGCGCCTGCATGCCCTCGCGGCCGCCACCGCGCTCGCCCTCACCGCCGCCATCGCGTCGCCCGCGATGGCCGGCCGGGTCGAGCTGAGCGGGCTGCAGTCCGATACCGCGTTCGACCAGTTCATCGTCAAGTACCGGTCCGATGCGCCGGCCGCCACCGATGCCGCCGCACGCAAGCGCGGGCTGGACGCCGCCGCGGCCGCGGTCGTGAGTGGCTCGCAGGCGCTGCGCGGGCTGCCGCGCGGCACTGCGCTGGGCCTGGCGCACCAGCGCCGGATGGCAGTCGGCGCCGACGTGCTCAAGGCCAGCCGCAAGCTCGACCGGGTCGATGCAGAGACCCTGATGCGCGCGCTCGCCGCGCACCCGGACGTCGAGTACGTCGAGGTCGACAAGATCAACCGGCCGGTGTTCACCCCGAACGATCCGCAGTTCGGCCAGCAATACGGCTTCGGCACCGGCGCCGGTGGTATCCGCGCCACCGAGGCCTGGGACGTCACCAGCGGCGCCGGCGCGGTGGTCGCCGTGCTCGACACCGGCATCACCAGCCACCCCGACCTCAACGCCAACGTGCTGCCGGGCTACGACTTCATCATCGACACCGCGGTCGCCGGCGACGGCAACGGCCGCGACGCTGATCCCAGCGACCCGGGCGACTACTACGGCGGCGACCCGTCCAGCTGGCATGGCACCCATGTGGCCGGAACGGTCGCGGCGGTGACCAACAACGGGGTCGGCGTCGCCGGCACCGCCTACAGCGCCAAGGTGGTGCCGGTGCGCGTGCTCGGCCGCGGCGGCGGTTACGACTCGGACATCGCCGACGCGGTGATCTGGGCCTCCGGCGGCAGCGTCAGCGGCGTGCCGGCCAACGCCAATCCGGCCGAGGCGATCAACCTCAGCCTGGGCGGCAGCGGCAGTTGCGGCAGCGCCATGCAGAGCGCGATCAACGGCGCGGTGAGCCGCGGCTCGACCGTGGTCATCGCCGCCGGCAACAGCAACGCGAACGTCTCCGGCTTCTCGCCGGCCAACTGCAACAACGTCATCGCCGTCGGGTCCAACACCAGCACCGGTGCGCGCTCCAGCTTCTCCAACTACGGCGCTCTGGTGGACATCTCGGCGCCTGGCTCGAGCATCGTCTCGACCCTCAACAGCGGCAGCGCGGGACCGGGTTCGCCGAACTACGCCAGCTACAGCGGCACCTCGATGGCGGCGCCGCACGTGGCCGGCGTGGTCGCGCTGATGCAGTCGGTGGCGTCCACGCCGCTCACCCCGGCGCAGGTGGAGGCCACGATCAAGAGCACCGCGCGCGCATTCCCCTCCACGCCCTCGCAGCCGATCGGCGCCGGCATCGTCAATGCCCGCGCAGCGGTCGATGCGGTCGGCGGCGGCAGCGGAGGCAACACCCCGCCCAGCGCGAACTTCAGCGCCTCGCCCAGCGGCCTGACGGTGCAGTTCACCGACACTTCCAGCGACAGCGACGGCTCGATCGCATCGCGCAGCTGGAACTTCGGCGACGGCACCACCTCGACCGCCGCCAACCCGTCCAAGACCTACGCCGCCGCGGGCACCTACAGCGTGTCGCTCACCGTGACCGACGACGACGGCGCGACCAACACCCGGACCCAGTCGGTCACGGTCAGCACCAGCGGCGGCGGCAGCGTGCTGCAGAACGGCGTTCCCGTCACGGGCGTGTCCGGCGCCGCCAACAGTGCGCAGTACTGGACCATCGACGTCCCGGCCGACGCCAGCAACCTGGTCATCGCCACCTCGGGCGGCAGCGGCGATGCCGACCTGTACGTGCGCCGCGGCAGCGCGCCGACCACGTCCGCCTACGACTGCCGCCCGTACCGCAGCGGCAATGCCGAGTCCTGCTCGTTCGCCTCGCCGCAGTCGGGCACCTGGCACGTGATGGTGCGCGGCTATTCGGCCTATTCCGGCGTGACCCTGAGCGGGTCTTACACTGCCGGCAGCGGGGGCGGAGCCCAGACCTACAGCAACACGACCGACTACGCCATCGCCGACAACGCCACGGTCGAAAGCCCGATCCCGGTCTCCGGCCGCAGCGGCAACGCGCCTAGCGGCACGCCGGTGGCGGTCGACATCCGCCACACCTACCGCGGCGACCTGAAAGTGGACCTGGTCGCGCCCGACGGCAGTGTCTACGTGCTGCACAACCGCGCCGGCGGCAGCGCCGACAACGTGATCGGCACCTACACACTCAACCTGTCCAGCGAGCCGCTCAACGGCACCTGGCGGCTGCGCGTGAACGACAACTACGCCGGCGACACCGGCTACATCAACAGCTGGAGCATCACGTTCTGATGCAACGGCCTGTGGACATCGCGAGGAGATGACGTGGAAGGGGCGGCACCCGGGCGACCGGCGTGCCGCTTTGCTTTTCCTATGGCGCAAGCCGATCACGAGAGGAGTCGAACGGGAATGAAACGGATTACCGGTTGGATCATCGCGGGCATGCTGTCCGCCGCCGCGGCCCACGCCGCGGCCAGCGACGTGAGGCCAGCGGCCTTCACCGACAGGCTGCCCGCCGAGCACACGGTCGAGGTGCGCAGCATGCCGGGCGTGGATGTCGCCCGCCTGCGGGCCGAGGACGCCAGACGCTCGGCCAAACTGACCAATGCACCGGTTCGCTTCGCCGCCCCGCTCGCGGTCGACATCACCCCGGCCACCGCCGGCGACTGGGACGCAGCGGGAGACCGCCTGGTCTGGCGCCTGCGGGTGCAGTCCAAGGACGCGCTGTCGCTGAACTTCGGCTTCAGCGAATACCACATGCCCGAAGGCGGACACATGCTGGTCTATCCGGCCGGCCTCGGGCGCAACGCGAGCCAGGAACTGATCCGCAGCTTCACCAGCGCCGACAACAAGCCGCACGGCAAGCTGTGGACGCCGGTGGTGCAGGGCGACCACGCCGTGATCGAGGTGGTCGTGCCCAAGGCGCGCGCCGGTGAGCTGCGGCTGCGCCTGACCAGCGTCAACCACGACTACGTCGGTTTCGACGGGCTCGCGCGCAGCGGCCTGGTGCAGCCGTCGGGCGTGTCCGGCAGCTGCAACATCGACGTGGTGTGCCCGGCCGGCGACGGCTGGCGCGACCAGATCCGCTCGGTCGGCGCGTACTCGCGCTTCGGCACGTTCTACTGCACCGGCTCGCTGGTGAACAACACCGCCAACGACCAGTCGATGTACTTCCTGACCGCGAACCACTGCGGCATGGGCACCGCCGACGCGGCGGCCTCGATCGTCGTGTACTGGAACTACCAGAACTCGACCTGCCGCACCCCGGGCAGCGCCGAGAGCGGCGCCAACGGCGACGGCAGCCTGGCGCAGAACCAGACCGGCGCGACCCCGCTGGCCAGCTACGCGACGTCCGACTTCACCCTGCTCGAGCTCGACGCGGCGGCGAATCCCGACTTCGATCTGTACTGGTCGGGCTGGGACCGTCGGGACACGATCTTCCCGGGCGCCACGGGCATCCACCACCCGCGCGTGGCCGAGAAGCGCATCACGCACTCGTCCAATCCGCTCGAGATCAGCGGCTACTTCGCCACCGGCAGCAGCCACCTGCACGTGTTCTGGGACCAGCCCGGCACCACGGAGGGCGGCTCGTCGGGTTCGCCGCTGTACAGCCCGGACGGTCGCGTGATCGGCCAGCTGCACGGTGGCCTGGCGTCCTGCACCACCACCGGCGCGGACCACAGCGATTACTACGGCCGCGTGTTCGTGTCCTGGACCGGCGGCGGCACCAATGCCTCGCGCCTGAGCAACTGGCTGGATCCCGCGGGCACCGGCGCCGAGTTCATCGACGGCCTGGACTCCACCCCGACCGATCCGACGCTCCCGGTCGCGGGCTTCACCTTCACCGCCGAAGAACTGACGGTGACCTTCACCGACACCTCGACCGATGATGACGCCGACACCCTGTCCTGGGCCTGGGACTTCGGCGACGGCAACACCTCCACCGACCAGAATCCGGTCCACACCTACGCCGCCGATGGCAGCTACACCGTCTCTCTGACGGTGACCGACGCCGACGGCAACACGGACACGCACACGGCCACCGTGGACGTGGCGGCGACGCCGGACGCGACCGATCTGGTGAACGGTGAACTGGTGACCGGACTGTCGGGCGCGGCGGGCAGCGACACGCTCTACCGCCTGGTGGTGCCGGAGAATGCCACCGGTCCGCTGACGTTCCGCAGCTACACCGGCAGCGGCAACATCTCGCTGTACGTGAGCCTGGACGAGGTGCCGACCACCGCGGCGTACGACTGGCGTTCGATGCGCCCGGGCAACAACGAGTCGATCGTGATCGCCGACCCCGAGCCGGGCACGTACTACGTGCTGGTGCGCGGGGAAAGCGCCTACGCCGGCGTGCGGATGGTGGCCACCCACGGCCTGAGCGAAACCTACGCCAACGACACGCCGTTCCCGATCCCGGACAACACCCCGGCCGGCATCGAGAGCCCGATCACCGTGTCCGGTGCCAGCGGCAACGCCGCCTCCGAGACCGAGGTGTACGTGAACATCACCCACACCTGGATCGGCGACCTGATCGTGACCCTGGTCGCGCCGGACGGTAGCGAGTACGTGCTGCACAACCGCACCGGCGGCAGCGCCGACAACATCGACGCCACCTACACCGTCGACCTGTCGGGCGAGCCGAAGAACGGCACCTGGCTCTTGCGGGTGTCGGACAACGCCGGCGCCGACACCGGCACGCTCAACCGCTGGAGCATCACGTTCTGATCGGCACTGCACAGGACGTGCAGCGACGCGCGCGGCCCCGGGGGAAATCCCGGGGCCGCTTTCGCATGGGCGCCGACCCGGTGCCCCTGGAGCATTCATCGGCTGCCCACCTACGCCCGGGCAGCATGCATGGCGTCGCCGCACACGCGGCGTACCCCCGTTTTCCCCGAGGAGCCGCCATGCCGCACCTTGAGCCCCCATCGCGCCGGACCGCGGCGTGCGCCTTGCTGACCGCGTGCGTGATCGCCGGATGCGCGGCCGCGACCGGAGACCCACGCATGAACGAACATCCCGCATCCGATCCCCCGACCGCGCATGCGCCTGGCGTGGAGGTCGAGCTGCCGGGCGAAGGCCCGTTCCAGCGCTTCATCGTCCGCTACCGCGCGGACAGCCCCGCGGGACGCGAGTCCGCGAACGTGCCGGAGAAGCTGCGCCAGGCCGCCGCGGCCCTGGATCCGGCCCCCGTGCTGTCGTGGCAGCGGCGCCTGGCGGTCGGCGGCGACGTGTTCACGGTCGACCGGCCGCTGGACAGGGAGCAGGCGCGCCAGCTGATGCAGGCCTTCGCCGCCGATCCCCAGGTGCAGTCGATCGAGGTCGATCGCCGGCTCGGGATCGATCCGCCGCGCCAGATGCGCACGCGCGGGGATTGAGCGCCGGGGCGATCCGCCCGCAGCCGCCCGCCCGGTTCAGTCGTCCAGCGCCTCGAACCGGTTGGCCTCGACGTTCTTGCGCACCCGCGCCGGATCCCAGATGCGGCCGTTCATGGCGATGTACACGCCCGGCGGCAGCGACTGCACCGCGCCCACCGCGGTGCCGATGTTGAACTCGGCATCCGAACCGCGGAAGCGCGCGGGACTGAGCGCGCCGGTGAGCACGATGGTCTTGCCGGGGACGGTGGCCAGGACCTTCGCCGTCTCCACCATCGAATCGGTGCCATGGGTGACGAGCACGTGGCGCGCCTCCTGGGCGGCGATCGTGGCCCGCACCAGCTCGCGGTCGGCATCGTCCAGATGCAGCGAATCCTTGCGCAGGATCGGGATCACGCGGAAGCGGAACGCCACGCCGAGTTCGCCGAGCATGCGGCCGATCTGCGGATCCCCGATCTGGTAGTCCGACTTGTCGTCGAAGTAGATCTTGTCGATCGTGCCGCCGGTGGTGACGATCAGCAGGTCTTCCATCGGGAACCTCCCATCGGCGCGCTCGCGCGCCCGGTAGCGAAAGCGAGGTCGCGCAGGCGCGACGCAGGAATGCGGGAATTCATGTGCTGCGCCTGCCGAAGCGGGCCCGCAGGCCCGGCCAGCTCGACGCGAATACGAGCAGCACCGACAGCGCGGTGGCCGCCAGCGCGAAGCCGCGTTCGCCCGGCTCCGACCACGCCGTCATCACCGCGTGGCAGAACAGCAGCAGGCCGAGCACGCCGGCCCAGAACGCGGCACGCGCGCTGCGCAGCAGGACGCCGAGCAGCAGCACGACCAGCGGCAGCACGAACACCAGCAGCGCCGCCAGCATGTGCCGGTCGCCGGCGAACCACGCCGCGTACAGCGCGGCCAGCGCGGCCAGCGCCGCGGCCAGGCCGGGACGCCTGCGACGCACCGCGCCCTCGATCACTGCAGCCGTCCGGCCAGCGTGGCGATGCGGCGGCCGAGCGCCCGCGCGAGAGTGGACTCGTCCTCGCTGGGCACCGGATCGTCGGCCTGGCCGGCGACGTGGCTGGCGCCATAGGGCGTGCCGCCGGTGCGCGTGCTCGTCAGCTGCGGCTCGGTGTAGGGAATGCCGGCGATCACGCAGCCGTGGTGCAGCAGCGGCATCAGCATCGTCAGCAGGGTGGATTCCTGGCCGCCATGCATCGACGCGGTGGAGGTGAACACGCCCGCGGGCTTGCCGACCAGGGTGCCGCTGGCCCATTCGGCGCTCAGCCCGTCGAGGAAATGCTTCAGCGGCGCGGCCATGTTGCCGAAGCGGGTGGGACTGCCCAGCAGCAGGCCGGCGCATTCGTCCAGGTCGGCCCGTTCGACATAGGGCGCGCCGGAGTCGGGCACCGGTGGCGCGGCCACCTGCGTCACCGGCGCCACCGGCGGCACGGTGCGCAGCCGCGCCGACATGCCCGGTACCTCGCCGATCCCGCGCCCGACCTGACGCGCCAACTGCGCCACCGAGCCGTTGCGGCTGTAGTAGAGCACCAGGATGTCGGGCATGCGCGTCTCCAGCGGTCGGGGCGACATTCTGACAGGCTTTGCCGCGGCCCTCACGGCGCCCGGTGCGCGCGCTTTGCTACGCTTCGCCGATGCAGCCGCTGGCGACGTTCAACCTGTGGATGGACCGCGTGCGGGATCGCGAGCGCGCCGGGACGTTCGCCCGCTTCCTCGCCAGCCGTTTCCTCGACGATCGCCTGTTCCAGGCCGCGGCCGCGCTGGCCTACACCACCATCTTCGCCCTGGTGCCGCTGGCGATCGTGGTGCTGGGCGTGCTCTCGGCGTTCCCGATGTTCGGCGAATGGCGCGACCAGCTGACCGAATACGTGTTCTCCAACTTCGTGCCCAGCGCGGCCAGCACGGTGAAGGAGACCCTGCTGCGGCTGGTGGGCGACGCCACCACGATCACGGTCGCCGGCGCCATCGGCCTGATCGTCTCGCTGCTGATCACGCTCAACAGCATCGAGGCCACGTTCAACCAGATCTGGCGGGTGCCGTCCTCGCGGCCCCAGCTCGGGCGCTTTCTGGTGTACTGGACGGTGCTCACGCTCGGCGCGCTGCTGTCGGCGGCGTCGCTGGCGATGTCGGCGTGGGTGTTCGCGCTGCCGGTGTTCGCCACCAGCGAGGGCCGGCTGCTGTCCGGGCTGGCGCTGCGGGTGGCGCCGGTGCTGATCGAACTGCTGGTGATCACGGCGCTGTACCGGGTGGTGCCGCACCGTTCGGTGGCGCTGCGGCACGCGTTCGCCGGCGCGCTGCTGGCCACCGTGCTGCTGGAACTGGTGAAGTGGGGCCTGGGCATCTACCTCGGCACGTTCACCACCTACCAGCGCATCTACGGCGCGCTGGCGGCGCTGCCGATCCTGATGATCTGGATCTACCTGGGCTGGATCTCGATCCTGCTGGGCGCCTCGTTCGCCTCGGCGGTATCCGCATTCCGTTACCAGCCGGCCTCGATGCGATTGCCCGAAGGCTACGAGCTGTACGGCCTGCTGCGCCTGCTGGGGCGTTTCGCCGAGGCGCGGCGGCGCGGGCGCGGCCTGCACACCGACGACATGCTCGAGCTCGAACCGATGCTCACCGACAGCCAGCTCAAGCAGTTCCTCGCCCAGCTGGCCGGGATCGACCTGCTCAAGCGCGCCGAGAGCGGCGAATGGCTGCTCGCGCGCGACCTCGACACGCTCACGCTCGCCGACCTGTACGAAGCCTGCCAGCTGCGGGTGCCGGTCTCCGAAGCCTGGCTGCCATGCCGCGACGACGCGCTCGGCGCCGCCGCGATCGCCGCACTCGACGAACTCCGACTGCCGCTGCGCGGGCTGCTCAAGCGCAACGTCGCCCACATCCATCCGCCCACAGGTGAAACCGCATGAAACCGCAGGCCCCCGGCGTCTTCCTCCTCGCCCTGTTGCTGGCGGCCTGCCAGCCCGCCACCGGGCCGGCGGCCGATCCCGCCCCGGCGCCGGGAGACGACCCCGCCGCCGCAAATACCGACGCCGAGTCGTCCGATCCCGAACCGGCCGACGCCGGTGGCGACGCCGCGCCGCGTCCCGACGAGCCCGGGCTGAAGGTCGCGACCATCGACGGCAGCGAGTACGACATCGCCGACCACCGCGGCAAGTGGGTCGTCGTGAACTTCTGGGCCACGTGGTGCTCGCCGTGCCTGAAGGAGATGCCCGAGCTGTCGGCACTGCACACCATGCGCGAACACATCAGCGTCGTCGGCCTGGCCTACGAGGAAATCGACGTGCCGTCGATGCAGTCCTTCCTCGCCGAGCATCCGGTGGCGTATCCGATCGCGATCATCGACGTGTACGCGCCGCCCGCGGACTTCGAGACCCCGCGTGGGCTGCCGATGACCTACCTGATCGCGCCCGACGGCAAGGTGGCGCGCCAGTTCCTCGGGCCGGTCACGGCGAAGGAGATCGAGACCGCGATCGAGGGCAGCGGCGGGCCGGCGCTGGAGTCGCTCCCGGGCGCAGCGGCGGATGCGGAGGCGGCCGCGGAGGAGGGCGCCTGATGCCCGCGGCCCGCTTCCGGGTGGATGGCCGGGTGCAGGGCGTCGGCTTCCGCGCCGCGACGCGAATGCAGGCACGCGCGCTCGGACTGCGCGGCCACGCGCGCAACCTGGACGACGGCAGCGTCGAGGTGGTGGCCGAGGGCGAGGCCCAGGCACTGGAAGCGCTGGCGCAGTGGCTGGAGGACGGCCCACCGGCGGCGCGGGTGGCCCACGTGCAGCGTGATCCCTACCCGGGTCCGGTGCCTGCGGACGGGTTCGTGATCGGCTGAGGCTGCAGTCGACTGGACCCGCCGCGGCGACCTCGGCAGCAGCGTCCAGCGCGACCCGCGCGCACACTGCCCGCCGCCGTGCCGGGAGGACCGTCCGCCCTCAGCGCGGGCGAGGTGCGGCCACGTCCGGATCGGCGCCACGCTCGGCCTCGGCAGGCATCCGCCCGTTCGCGTCCGTCGTGTCGGCGGCCGGCGCAGAAGTCGAAGCCGCAGATGCGACGACGGGAACGTCGCCTGCGGCCTGGATCCGCATCGCCCGGTCACGCTGGTCGGCGTCCAGCGGCGGAGGCCGCGCCTGTGCGCCGATGGCCTGGTGCTTCCACCCGGGCAGCTTGCGGATGCCGTGACCGGCCAGTTCCAGCCCCTTGTTGATGCCCATCTGCACCAGCCCGCCGCGCAGGCCGATCTCTTCCAGCCCCGGCGGCTCGTCCCAGTCGCGCGAGAACACCGTCTCCTCGACCGCCACCGGGTTGCGGAATGCGAACGGATCGGCGGGCGGCCGCCGGCCGGTGACGCGCACCGCCTCGAGCTCGCGCACCGTGTCGGGCGCGACATCGGAGGCGTCCTGTGCAACGGCCGCCGTTGCCGTAGCGGCCAGCGCGACGGCCAGCAGCGTCCCCGCCGCGGTCACGTCCGGAACGCTGGCAGCGGACGCAGGACGCCGTAGCGTTCGCGGCGCGGGCGGCCGGCCAGCGGTGGCAGGTCGAGGTCGGGCGGCGGCACGTGGGTATCCGGCAGGCGGTCGAGCAGGTCGCGGATCAGGGTCAGCCGGCCGCGCTTCTGGTCGTTGAAATCCACCAGCGTCCACGGCGCATGCCGGGTGTGGGTGGCCGCGAGCATCGTTTCGCGGGCGCGGGTGTAGTCGTCGTAGCGCACCCGCGCCTCGATGTCGACCGGCGAGAGTTTCCAGCGCTTGAGCGGATCGCACAGCCGCTCCTGGAAGCGCTCCTCCTGGCGCACCTGGTCGCAGCACAGCCAGTACTTGAACAGCAGGATGCCGTCGTCCACCAGCTGCCGCTCGAACACCGGCGCCTGCCGCAGGAACGCCTTGACCTGCGCCGGCGTGGCGAAACCCATCACCTGTTCGACGCCGGCGCGGTTGTACCAGCTGCGGTCGAACAGCGCGATCTCGCCCGCAGCCGGCAGGTGCGGCACGTAGCGCTGGAAATACCACTGGCCGGACTCGCGGTCGTTCGGCTTCGGCAGCGCCACCACGTGGCACTGGCGCGGATTGAGCTGGTCGGCGATGGCGCCGATCGCGCCGCCCTTGCCGGCGGTGTCGCGGCCTTCGAACAGCACCAGCAGGCGCTTGCCGGCGTGCTGCAGCCAGCGCGAGAGCGCCACCAGCTCGACCTGCATCGGCGCCAACGCCGCTTCGTATTCCTTGCGCTTGAGTTCCTTCATCGCGGGGCTCCCTGCATGCGGATGCGAATGCGGTGTGCGCCGGCGCCGGGGCGCGCGGCTGCCTGGGACGCGTCGCCACGTGCGCGGCACGACCGCGGGCCTCCCGGCGCGCATGGCGGGTGGTCGGCCAGGCCGGCGAGCGGAACGCGGCGGGCCGGGGCGCCGCCGGCGCTCAGGACGGCTCCGACAGCCGCGGCCGCAGCGTGGCCAGGTTGCAGGGCCGCGTGCGCGCATCGAGCTGGTCGCGCAGGATCCGGGTCCATGCCGTGCGGCAGGCCGAGGTCGAACCCGGCAACGCGAACAGGAAGGTGCCGTTGGCCAGCCCGGCGAAGGCGCGCGACTGCAGCGCCGAGGTGCCGATCTCCTCGAACGAGATCGCGCGGAACAGTTCGCCGAAGCCCGGCATCTGCTTGTCCAGCAGCGGCAGCAGCGCCTCGGGCGTGGAATCGCGACCGGTGAACCCGGTGCCGCCGGTGACCAGGATGCCGTCGACGGCGGGATCGGCGATCCACTGCGAGACCAGCGCGCGCAGCGCGTAGCGGTCGTCGGGCAGCAGCGCGCGCGCGTGCAGGCGGTGGCCCGCGCCGGCGAGCGCGTCGGCCAGGTAGTCGCCCGACGCGTCCTCGGCCAGCGTGCGCGAATCGGACACCGTGAGCACGCACAGCGCCAGGGGGATCGTCTCGTCGGTCGCGGTCATGGCCGCAGCCTACCGCAGAGACCGCGCGCGCGGCAGTTGCGCGAGCCTCAGACGGGCCGCGGGGGTGCGATCCGCGCCAGCTCGTGGGCCAGCGCGGCGAAGTCGCGGGCGAACGCCGTCATGTCGAACAGCCCGGACGACAGGCGCGCCTCCGCCAGCCGCCGGCGCAGGGCGCCGCGCGCATCGGCATCGCACGCCAGTGCGATCGCGGTGGAGATGAAGGCCTCGTCGCTGTCGACGTTCATCGCGTCCAGGCCCAGGTGATGGTTGAGGCTGCCGGCCACGCGCGCGGCGAACGTCTCGCCGGGGCGGGTGAGGACCGGGCAGCCGGCCCACAGCGCATCCGAGGCGGTGGTGTGGGCGTTGTAGGGATGCGTGTCGAGGAACAGGTCGGCCAGCTGCAGCCGGGCCAGGTAGGCCGGGTGCGGCTGCTTGGCCATGAACACGAGGCGGGCCGGATCGACGCCCGCGGCCCGCGCGGCCTCGCGCAGGCGCGCGTCCGCCCGGCCCGGACCGGACAGCAGCCACAGCACGCTGCCGGGCGCGCCGCGCAGCACCGCGAGCAGGCGCGCGAACGTGGCGGGGTTGAGCTTGTAGCTGTTGTTGAAGCAGCACAGCACCGTCGATCCCTCCGGCAGGCCGCACTCGGCACGCGAGGGCGGGGCGGGCAACGCGCGCGACGTGTCGGAGGGCTGGAAGCAGCGCGGCAGCCACGCCACCCGTTCGGAGAAGTGCGGGGCCAGCGCCTCGGGCAGGACGAACCGGTCGGCGACGACATGGTCGATCCACGGCGCGCCGCTGGTGCCGGGATACGCCAGCCAGTTCACCTGCACCGGCGCCGGCCGCATCGCCAGCACCTCCGGGCGGCCACCGCCGCCCCAGCCGCGCAGGTCGAACAGCACGTCGATGCCGGCGGCGCGGATCTGCAGCGCGGCGTCGACGTGGCGGGTGCCGGCGAGATCATGCCAGCGGGCGGCGCCGCGCAGGCGCTGCGCGATCGCGCTGGCGTCGTCGGGGGCGAGCGCGAACAGGTGCGATTCGACGCCGACCTCCGCGCGCAGCGCTTCGAAGAACGCGACCGTCAGCAACCCGGTCGGATGCGCACCGAAGCCGTTGGACATGAATCCCAGCCGCAGCGGCCCGGCCGCGCGGGGCGGCGCCGGCGGCAGCGGCCGCACCGCGCGGGCCAGGGCCGCGGCGCGCAGCCGCGCGCAGCGCAGCTGTTCGGCTGGCGAGGCGTCCTCGCTCAGGAAGGCGAACGGCTCGATCGCCGGCTCGCCTGCGGCCACCGCGTCGCGCACCTGTGCCGACAGCGCGTCCAGCCCGCGCCAGTCGCAGACCTTGCGGCGCCACGCCAGCAGGTAGGCCGCGATCCCCGCCGACCCGGGCATCAGCGCGTGCGCGCGGGCATACGCCTCGTTCGCCGCTTCCGGCTCGCCGGCGTCCTCCAGCACGTGCGCCAGCCAGACGGCGATGCCCGGATGTTCCGGCGCACCACGCGCCGCCGCGCCGAGGCTCGCGGCGGCGTCGGCATGGCGTCGGAGCATCCACTGCGCGCGTCCCAGGCGCGCCAGCGCCTCCGGATGCCCCGGCGCAAGCTGCAGCGCGCGCTGCGCGGCGGCGATGCAGGCCCGCGCGTCGCCGGCCTCGACCTCGGCATCGGCGAGCAGGATCCAGGCGAAGGCGTTGCCCGGTTCGCGCTGTACGGCGGCGCGGGCCTGCGCGCGCGGATCGCCCGCGGGGGTCACCGGCGCGGGGCCCGGCGCGGGACGGCACTCAGGACAGCGACAGCGAGTACCACTGGGTCGCGTCCTCGTGCCAGCCGGCGTCGCGGTAGGTGGCGCGGGCGGCGGCGTTGTCGCGCGCGGTCTCGAGCTGGATCGATGCGGCGCCATCGGCTCGCGCGAAGGCCGCGGCCGCGTCCAGCAGCGCGCGGGCCACGCCCTGGCGGCGCGTGGCCGGCAGCACGAACAGGTCGTTGAGGACCCAGGTGCGCGCCATGCGCACCGACGAGAACATCGGGTAGAGCTGCGCGAACCCCACCGCCGTGCTCCCCTGGCGCGCCACCAGCACCTTCGATTCGCCGAAGCGCAGGCGGCTGCGCAGCCATTCGCGCGCTGCGGGCACGTCGGAGGGTTGGCCGTAGAACTGGCGGTACGCGTCGAACAGCGCGGCGAGCGCGTCGAGGTCGGCGGGCTGAGCGTGGCTGACGGTGGCGGTCATCGGGTCAGGGTCCTTCGGTCAGCTGCGCCAGGGCGTCGGCCTGGTGCTCGCGCGAGAGGCGCTCGACCAGCGCGTCGAGCTGGCCTTCGAGCACGTTGGGCAGGTCGTACAGGGTCAGGCCGTCGACGCGGTGATCGGTGATCCGGCCCTGCGGAAAGTTGTAGGTGCGGATGCGCTGGCTGCGGTCGCCGCTGCCCACCTGCAGCTTGCGGCTGGCGGCGGTGGCGGCGGCGCGGCGCTCGGCTTCGGCCTCGGCCAGGGTGGCGCGCAGGCGCTTCATCGCCTTGTCGCGGTTGGCGTGCTGGCTGCGCTCGGTCTGCGATTCGACCACGATGCCGCTGGGCAGGTGGGTGATGCGGATCGCCGAATCGGTCTTGTTGACGTGCTGGCCGCCGGCGCCGGAGGAACGGAAGGTGTCGACCCGCAGGTCGGCGGGATTGATCTCGACCGGCTCGCCGTCCTCTTCCACCGGGATGATGGCCACGGTCGCGGCCGAGGTGTGGATGCGTCCCTGCGACTCGGTCTCGGGCACGCGCTGCACCCGGTGGGTCCCGGATTCGAATTTCAGCCGCGCGTAGGCGCCTTCGCCCTCGACCCGCGCGATCACCTCGCGGAAGCCGCCGTGTTCGCCGGGGTTGGCCGATTCGACCTCCACCCGCCAGCCCTGGCGTTCGGCGTAGCGGGTGTACATGCGCAGCAGGTCGCCGGCGAAGATCGCGGCCTCGTCGCCGCCGGTGCCGGCGCGGATCTCCAGGTACAGGCCGCCGTCGTCGCGGGCGTCGCGCGGCACCAGCTGCGCCATCAGCGCCGCGTCCAGATCGGCCAGGCGGGCGGTGGCCGCGGCGATCTCCTCTTCGGCCAGTTCGCGCAGTTCCGAATCGCCGCGCATCGCCTCGGCCGCCGCGAGGTCCGCCTGGGCCTGGCGCTCGTCCGCCAGCGCCGATGCCAGCGGCTCGAGCCGGGCGAACTCGCGCGACAGGGCGCGGAAGCGCGTCTGGTCGCCGGCGACTCCCGGGTCGGCGAGCAGGCGTTCGAGTTCGTCGCGGCGTTCGGCCAGCGCGTCCAGCTTACGGCGCAGGGTCGGCAGCATCGGATTCGCGCGGTTCGGGGGGCAGCAGCTCGTCGAACGAGCGCAGGAAATCGAGGTTGCCGCTGGCCACCGCCTCGCGCATCGCGGCGGTCGGTGCGTGCAGCAGGCGGTTGGTGAGCGCGTGCGCGAGCTGGTCCATCACCACGTGCGGATCCTGGCCGCCGGCCAGCTGCTGGCGGGCGCGCGCCACGAGCTCGGCGCGGGTCGCCTCGCCGTGCGCGCGCAGGCGCTTGAGCGGCGCGTTGCGGGCGCCGAAGGCCAGCGCCTCGGCGTAGCGCGAAACCTGCAGGTCGATGATCGCCTCGGCATCCTGCGCCGCCTCGCTGCGGCTGCGGCGGTTGTGCTCGACCACGCGGTCGAGGTCGTCGACGGTGTAGACGAAGGCGTCGTCGAGTTCGGCCACGTCGGCGGCGATGTCGCGCGGCACCGCCAGGTCCATCAGCAGCATCGGCCGGCGCTTGCGCAGCGACAGCGCGTGCGCGATCTGCGGCCGGGTCAGGATCGGCGCCTGGCTGGCGGTGGCGGAGAACACGATGTCGGCCAGGAACAGGTGGCGCTCCAGCTCGTCCAGCGGCAGCGCCACCGCGCCGTAGCGCGCCGCCAGTTCCTGCGCGTGCGAGAAGGTGCGGTTGGCGACCAGCAGGCGCTTGACCCGGGCCTGGGCCAGGTGCCGCGCGGTGAGTTCGATGGTCTCGCCGGCGCCGACCAGCAGCACCACCGAATCGGCCGGCCGCGCGAACGATTCCTGCGCCAGCCGCACCGCGAGCGAGGCGACCGACACCGGACTGTTGCCGATCCGGGTCTCGGTACGCGCACGCTTGGCGGTGACGAAGGCGTGCTGGAACAGGCGGTCGAGCTCGCCGCCCAGGGTGCCGGCGCTGCGCGCCATCGCCCAGGCCTGCTTCACCTGGCCGAGGATCTGCGGTTCGCCCAGCACCAGCGAGTCCAGCCCGCAGGCGACCCGGAACAGGTGGCGCACCGCGTCGTCGCCGGCGTGGCGGTAGAGGTAGGCGTGCAGATCCCAGGCGGCGTGGCCTTCGTCGCCGCGGTCGCGCGGGTGGGTGGCCAGCCAGTCGGCGAGCCGGCGGCCGTCGCCATCGACCAGCGCGTAGAGTTCGGTGCGATTGCAGGTCGACAGCAGCGCCACCTCGCGTACGCCCGGCAGCTCGCGCAGCTCCGCCAGCGCCGCCGGGACGGCGGCGTCGCCGAAGGCCACGCGCTCGCGCAGCGCGACCGGGGCGGTCTGGTGGTTGATGCCGAGGGCGTAGAGGGTCATGCGTGGCTGGCGGGCCCGGCGGCGTGGCCGTTCAGGCGCTTGCGATAAGCTTTCGGAATTCAGACGCCCTCATTTTAAGGCCCGGCCGACGTCGATGCCCGCTTTTCAGAACTCCGTCCGCCGGATCGTGCTGGGTGCCGGCCTGCTGGCCTGCCTGATTCCCCTCCATGCGGGCGCGGCGCCGGCGCGCGACCCGCTGCGCGAGGACGTGCTCGGCGCCACCCTGGCCGGCGAGTACGCGCTCCAGGCCGGGCGCCTGGACGAGGCCGCCGGCTGGTACCTCGACGCCGCCCGGGCCGCCGGCGACGACGACGCGGGCCTGGCCGAGCGCGCCACCCGGATCGCGCTGCTGGGCCAGGACGACCGTGCCGCCGAGCAGGCCCTGGCGCTGTGGCAGGCGCGCGCGCCGAAGTCGCTGGCGATGCGCGCGGCGGAGGCCACGCTGGCGCTGCGGATGGGCCGCACCCGGGTGGCGCAGCGTCAGTTGCGGGCCCTGATGGCCGACCCCGATCCCGCCGGCTGGCGCCACGCCCTCGCCGTGATCGCGACCGGTCCACGCGAACAGGCGACCTCGGCCGAGGTGATGCGCCGCCTGTTCGACGACGGCGCCGTGCCCGAGACGCTCCCGGCCTGGCTCGCCTTCGGCGACCTCGCCCAGCGCCTCGACGAGGAGGAACTCACCCGGCGCGTGATCGCGCGCATCGTCGAGCGTTTCCCCGGCGAACCGCGGGTGGCGCTGCTGCGCGCCTCGCAGCTGCGCGAGGCGGGCGATCTCGAGGGCGCCCGCGCCGCGTTGGGCGAAGCGGCGGACACCGCCGCGCGGGTGCCGGAACTGCGCCTGGCGATGGCGGCCGAATACGATGCGCTGGGCGATCCCGCCGCTGCCGAGCAGTTGCTCGCCCGGGGCCCGCAGGACCGCCGCATCCAGGCCCTGCGCGCGTCGCTGCTGGCCAAGGCCGAGGACAAGGCCTCGCTGGCGCGCCTGTACGAGGAACTGCGCCGCGACGCCACCAATCCCGAGCCCGGCCATCGCCTGCTGCTGGGCCAGGTGGCCGAGTTCCTCGACCGCCACGCCGAGGCGCTGGAGTGGTACGAGAGCGTTCCCGGCGGCGAGGCGCGGCT
Organism: Luteimonas rhizosphaericola; assembly: GCF_029888045.1. Lineage (GTDB taxonomy): Bacteria > Pseudomonadota > Gammaproteobacteria > Xanthomonadales > Xanthomonadaceae > Luteimonas > Luteimonas rhizosphaericola. Next base: position 181,695 of record NZ_JARXRN010000029.1, read on the forward strand.
GCAGGCGCGCCTGCAGGCGACCCATGTGCTGCACGACCTCGGCCGGCGCGACGAGGCCTACGCCGCCCTGCGCCGGCTGCAGGTGGACGGTTCGATCAACGAGGACGCCCGCCGCGCCGCTTACCTGGTCGAAGGCGAGCTGCGCGCGCGCGACGAGGACGTGGAGGCGGAGAACGCCGCGTATGCGCGCGCCCTGGCCGACTGGCCGGACGAGCCCTCGCTGCTCTACGCGCGCGCGCTGATGTGGGAGCGGCGGGACGACATCCCGCGGGCGGAGGCCGACCTGCGCAAGATCCTGGTCGCCGATCCGGACAACGTCGCCGCCCTCAACGCCCTCGGCTATACCCTGGCCGACCGCACCGACCGCTACGCCGAGGCGCTGGAGCTGATCGACCGCGCGCGCGTGGCCGAGCCGGGCAACGCCGCGATCATCGACAGCTACGGCTGGGTGCTCTACCGCCTCGGCCGCAACGAGGAGGCGCTGGTGGAACTGCGCCGCGCCTACACCCTGCAGAAGGACGCCGAGATCGCCGCCCACATCGCCGAGGTGCTGTGGGTGCTGGGCCGCCGCGACGAGGCGCAGCGCTACTTCGACGACGCGCGCCGGCTCGATCCGGACAACCGCTCGCTGCAGCGCGCGCTCGAGAAGACCGGCGCATGAGCCCGGGCATCGCACGCGCCGCCGCCCTGGCGGGCATCCTGCTGCTGGGTGGCTGCGTTTCGGCCCCGCCGCGCCCGGCCGTGCCGGTCGACGCGGTGGCCGCGCGCGAGGCGGACGCGCGGCGGGCCGCGCTGGTGGACTGGTCGCTCGAAGGGCGGGTCGCGATCTCCAACGCGCGCCAGGGCGGCAGCGGCCGGCTCGACTGGACCCAGCGCGGCGAACGCTACGACCTCACGCTGTCCGCCCCGGTCACCCGCCAGGGCTGGCGCCTGAGCGGCGACGCGTCTTCGGCGCGGCTCGATGGCGTCGAAGGGGGGCCGCGCGAAGGCGCCGACGTGGAGGCGCTGCTGTTCGGGGCCACCGGCTGGGAGATACCCGTGCGCGCCCTGGTCGACTGGGTGCGCGGCGTCGCCGCCGCCGAGGACGTGCACGGCCCGGCGCGCATGGAGCACGGCGCCGGCAACCTGCCGGCACGCCTGGAGCAGGCCGGCTGGGCGATCGAATACCGCGACTGGTTCGAGGCCGGTCCCGGCCAGCCCGCGCTGCCGCGCCGGATGGAGGCCAGCCGTGACCAGGCGCGGGTGCGGCTGGTGGTCGACGGCTGGACCGTGGTGCCCGGCGCGGTCGCCACGGCGCCGGAACCGGACTCGCCGCCGGCAACCGAGGCAACGGTCGCCCCGGACCCGGACGCATCGCCCGAGGCGCAACTGGCCGCGAGCCTGCAGGCGCTGCGGCTCGACGATCCCGCCGCCGACATGCGGGCGCATGCGGAGAGCGGCGACCTGCGTCCGGTCGGCGTGTGCGGCTTCGCCTGCCTCGCGCCCGGCTACGGCACCGGCGGCGGCGCGGCCCATGGCGTGCCGATGCGGATCCTGGACGGCACCGGCGACGTCGTCTCCGGCGAGGCGCATCTGGCGCTCAAGCATCGGGCGGAGGCCTACGCACGGGCCTACAACGCCGCGCTCGGCGACTGGCTGCGGACCCATCCGCACGCCGCCGCCGACTGAAATGGCGGCGTGCGATCCCGCGGACGGCTGGAGCGCCTGGCCGGCCCCGGCCAAGCTGAACCTGTTCCTGCGCATCCCGCGCCGACGCGCGGACGGGTATCACGAGCTGCAGACCGTGTTCCGCCTGCTGGACTGGGGCGACACCATCCACCTGCGGCTGCGTGACGACGGCGCGATCCGCCGCATCGGCGCCTCGGCGGCGGGGGTGGCGGAAGCCGAGGATCTGGTCGTCCGGGCGGCGCACCTGCTGCAAAAGGAAGTTAAAGTCGCCCAAGGCGTCGACATCTCCGTCGAAAAACGCATTCCATCGGGCGCCGGATTCGGCGGCGGCTCGTCCGACGCGGCCACCGTGCTGCGCGCGCTGGACCGCCTGTGGGGGGTGAGCCTCGGGGTCGAGCGGCTGGCTGCGCTGGGCCTCGAGCTCGGGGCGGACGTCCCGGTCTTCGTCCACGGCCACAACGCCTGGGCCGAAGGCGTGGGCGAGCGCCTGACGCCCCTGTCGCTGCCGCCGGCCTGGTACGTGCTGGTCGATCCCGGCGTCCACGCCGCCACCGCGGCGCTTTTCCAAGCCCCTGAATTGACGCGAAATGCGCCACCCGCGACAATATCCGACTTCGTTTCGGGAGCTGGGCTCGGCAATGCGTTCGAGCCGGTGCTGCGCCGCCGCGAACCCGCCGTCGAGGCGGCGTTCGTGGCCCTGGCGCGGATCGGCACGCCGCGGTTGACCGGGTCGGGCAGTGGCTGCTTCGTCGAATTCGCGACCCGCGAAGACGCCGGGGCCGCGCTGGCGGACCTGCCGTCCGGCCTGCGGGCCTGGGTCGCGGCGGGCGCGTCGCGCTCGCCGCTGCTGGATGCGCTCGAAGCAGCCGTGATTGGCGGTGCGTGGGTCGGTGATGGGTGAGCGAGGGGCCCCTGCGGCCGCCGCCCCGGTCATCGATCACGACCCGCGGATCGCGTCCCACCCACAGGGGCGTCGCCAAGTGGTTAAGGCACCGGGTTTTGATCCCGGCATGCGTAGGTTCGAATCCTTCCGCCCCTGCCAGACATGCGTGGGGAGCGGGAATCCCGAGGCGGGCAGTCGCGACAGCGGCTTGCGCGCCAAGGGCTCCCCGCTCCCGATTTCCTCCTCTCCAACACCGGCAGTCAGACCATGAAGGAAGATCGCAACCTGTTGATCTTCTCAGGCAACGCGAACCGCCCGCTGGCCAAAGCGGTGTGTCGCGAACTGGGGGTGCGGCCGGGCAAGGCGCTGGTGTCCACGTTCTCCGACGGCGAGGCCCAGGTCGAGATCGAGGAGAACGTCCGCCGCCAGGACGTGTTCGTGATCCAGCCGACCAACGCGCCCTCGGCCGAGCACCTGATGGAGCTGCTGGCGCTGATCGACGCGCTCAAGCGCGCATCGGCCGCCTCGGTGACCGCGGTGGTGCCGTACTTCGGCTATGCCCGCCAGGACCGCCGCATGCGCTCCTCGCGCGTGCCGATCACGGCCAAGCTGGTCGCGAAGATGTTCTCCGCCGCCGGCGCCGACGGCGTGCTGACCGTCGACCTGCACGCCGACCAGATCCAGGGCTTCTTCGACATCCCGGTCGACAACGTCTACGCCTCGCCGCTGCTGCTGGCCGACATCTGGCGCGCGCACGGCACCGACAACCTGATCGTGGTCTCGCCCGACGTGGGCGGCGTGGTCCGCGCCCGCGCCATCGCCAAGCGCCTGGACGACGCGGACCTGGCGATCATCGACAAGCGCCGCCCGAAGGCGAACGTGGCCACGGTGATGAACATCATCGGTGACGTCGAGGGCAAGACCTGCGTGCTGGTCGACGACATCGTCGACACCGCCGGCACCCTGTGCGCCGCCGCCGGCGCGCTCAAGGCCGACGGCGCGAACAAGGTCGTCGCCTACTGCACCCACCCGGTGCTGTCGGGCGCGGCGATCGACAACATCACCCGTTCACAGCTCGACGAACTGGTGGTCACCGACACCATCCCGCTGTCGGACGCGGCCCGCGCCTGCGGCCGCATCCGCCAGCTCAGCGTCGCCGAGATGCTGGCCGAGACGATCCGCCGGGTCGCCTTCGGAGAATCCGTCAGTTCGCTCTACCTGGACTGACACCGCCGCTCACCTGGTCGCGGGTGAGCGTTTCCAACCGCCGCGAGGCGGTCTATCACGCAACAGAAGAGAAGCACACATGGCAACGACACACGAAATCAAGGTCGAGCGCCGCGAGGACGAAGGGAAGGGTGCGAGCCGCCGCCTTCGCCGCGCGGGCAAGATCCCGGCCATCGTCTACGGTGGCGACCTGAAGCCGGTCAACATCCAGCTCGACCACGAGCCGGTGTGGCTGGCCAGCCAGAACGAGTGGTTCTACTCGTCGATCCTGGACCTGAGCCTGGGTGGCGACGTCCAGAAGGTGCTGCTGCGCGACATGCAGCGCCATCCGTACAAGCAACTGATCATGCACCTGGACTTCCAGCGCGTGACCGAAGGCGAGACGCTGCGCACCGCGGTGCCGCTGCACTTCATCGGTGAGGACACCTCGCCGGCCGGCAAGTCGGCCGAGGTGGTGGTGACGCACGAGCTCAACGAAGTCGTCGTCGAGTGCCTGCCCCAGGACCTGCCGGAGCACATCGAGGTCGACCTGTCGGCCCTGGAGCTCGGAACGACCGTGCACCTGTCCGACCTCAAGCTGCCGTCGGGCGTCGAGATCCCCGAGCTGAAGCTGGGCAAGGAACACGACGTCGCGGTCGTGGTGGCGCGCCACGGGCGGGTCGAGACCGAGTCGTCCGAGGACGGCGCGGTGGGCGAAGGCGGCGCGGCGGACGAGGAGAAGTAAGCCGGTGCCCGCCGGCCGGTCCCGCGGGACCGGCCGGTCGCGGGCGGTCCCGTGGCACGCGGCGGCGGCATCGCCGGGTGCCGACGGTGCGCTGCTGCGCGAGGGCGTCGTGTTCCGATGGATGGCCTGAAGCTCATCGTCGGCCTGGGCAACCCCGGCCGGGAGTACGAGCGGACCCGGCACAACGCCGGGTTCCGCTTCGTCGATGCGCTCGCGGCCCGGGCCGGGGCGCGTTTCGGCGTGGAGTCGAAGCTGTTCGGCGAGACGGCGAAGGTCGAGGTGGCGGGGTGTGCGCTGTGGCTGCTCAAGCCGGCGACGTTCATGAACCTCAGCGGCAAGTCGGTGACCGCGGCGCTGCGCTACTGGAAGATCGAGCCGGAACAGGCGCTGCTGGCGCACGACGAGCTCGACCTGCCGCCGGGCGCGGCGCGACTGAAGTTCGATGGCGGGCATGGGGGCCAGAACGGCCTGCGCGACACCATGAAGCTGCTCGGGCACGGGCGCTTCCACCGTTTGCGGATCGGGATCGGTCATCCCGGGCACAAGGACCGCGTGACCGGCTGGGTGCTGGGGCGGGCGGGCAGCGAGGACGAGATCCTGATCGACCGCGCCATCGATGCGGCGCTGGACGTGCTGCCGCTGGCGGTCAAGGGCGATTTCAACGAGGCGATGAAGCGGCTGCACACCGTGAAACCGTAATTCTTGATTGGTGACTGGCGATTCGGGGACGCGGCTGCCGCCGTCCTGAATCGCCAGTCACGAATCACCAATCACGGACACCCGATGGGCATCCAATGCGGCATCGTCGGCCTGCCGAACGTCGGCAAGTCGACCCTCTTCAACGCGCTGACCAAGGCCGGGATCGCGGCCGCGAACTTCCCGTTCTGCACCATCGAGCCGAACGTGGGCGTGGTGCCGGTGCCGGACCCGCGCTTGGGCGCGCTGGCGGAGATCGTCAGGCCCGAGAAGGTGGTGCCGACGGCGGTCGAGTTCGTCGACATCGCCGGCCTGGTCGCGGGCGCGGCCAGCGGCGAGGGCCTGGGCAACAAGTTCCTGGCCCACATCCGCGAGGTCGATGCGATCGCGCACGTGGTGCGCTGCTTCGAGCACGCCGACGTGATCCACGTCGCCAACCGGGTCGATCCGATCGCCGACATCGAGACCATCGACACCGAGCTGGCGCTGGCCGACCTGGACAGCGTGGACAAGTCGATCGCGCGCTACGAGCGCGTGGCCAAGAGCGGCGACAAGGATGCCAAGGCCCGGATCGAGGTCCTGGGCAAGCTGCGCGCGGCGCTGGACCAGGGCCGCCCGGCCCGTTCGGTCGCGCTGGCGGAGGAGGAGCGGCCGCTGGTGCGCGAACTGTTCCTGCTGACCATGAAGCCGGTGCTGTACATCGCCAACGTGCTCGAGGACGGGTTCGAGGCCAATCCGCACCTGGAGGCCGTCCGCGCCCGGGCGGCGGGCGAGGGGGCCGAGGTCGTCCCGGTCTCGGCCGCGATCGAGGAAGAACTGAGCCAGCTCGACGACGCCGACCGCGACGAGATGCTCTCCAGCTACGGCCTCGAGGAGCCGGGCCTGAACCGGGTCATCCGCGCCGCCTACCGGCTGCTCGGCCTGCAGACCTACTTCACCGCCGGGGTGAAGGAAGTCCGCGCCTGGACGGTGAAGGCCGGCTCCACCGCGCCGCAGGCCGCCGCGGTCATCCATACCGATTTCGAGAAGGGCTTCATCCGCGCCGAGACCATCGCCTACGACGACTTCATCCGCTACCGCGGCGAAGCCGGCGCGCGCGAGGCCGGGCGGCTGCGCCTGGAAGGCAAGGAATACCGGGTGCAGGAAGGCGACGTGCTGCATTTCCGCTTCAACGTCTGAGGCCGACCGCCCGGCCGGCGGGCAGCCGTGCGGGCCGTTGCCGGGCCTGCATCGCACGGGCCGTACGCGCGCGTTGACAGGGCCGTGACGCATGGTCAAAATAACGGGCTGTTTCACGGGTTTGCGCGACGACCGGAGGGATACCCAAGCGGCCAACGGGGGCAGACTGTAAATCTGCTGGCTTACGCCTTCGGTGGTTCGAATCCACCTCCCTCCACCAGTCCCGTCAAAGCAGGCTCGAGTTTGTGCGGCGCGGGAGTAGTTCAATGGTAGAACCTCAGCCTTCCAAGCTGATGGTGCGGGTTCGATCCCCGTCTCCCGCTCCATTGTCCTGCCGCCGGCACGACCCGCGAGAAGGTTCCAACACAATCCGCTCACGTAGCTCAGTCGGTAGAGCACCTCCTTGGTAAGGAGGAGGTCGATGGTTCGATTCCATTCGTGAGCACCATCCGCAGCGGGGTTCGCCCCCGCGACAGCCCGGCCGGCGCGGCCGGGCGACACACCAGCAGTCACACCAACCGTCAGCGAGAGTCACAGTCATGGCAAAGGGTAAGTTCGAGCGCACCAAGCCCCACGTGAACGTGGGCACGATTGGCCACGTGGACCACGGCAAGACGACGCTGACGGCGGCGCTGACGAAGATCGGTGCGGAGCGTTTCGGCGGCGAGTTCAAGGCGTACGACGCGATCGACGCGGCGCCCGAGGAGAAGGCGCGCGGGATCACGATCTCGACCGCGCACGTGGAATACGAGAGCCCGACGCGCCACTACGCGCACGTCGACTGCCCGGGCCACGCGGACTACGTGAAGAACATGATCACCGGCGCGGCGCAGATGGACGGCGCGATCCTGGTGTGCTCGGCCGCCGACGGCCCGATGCCGCAGACGCGCGAGCACATCCTGCTGGCGCGGCAGGTGGGCGTGCCGTACATCGTGGTCTTCCTGAACAAGGCGGACATGGTGGACGACGCCGAGCTGCTGGAGCTGGTGGAGATGGAAGTGCGCGAGCTTCTGTCGAAGTACGAGTTCCCGGGCGACGACACCCCGATCATCCACGGTTCGGCGCTGAAGGCGCTGGAAGGCGACCAGTCGGACATCGGCGTGCCGGCGATCATCAAGCTGGTCGAGGCGCTGGACAGCTGGATCCCGGAGCCGGAGCGCGACATCGACCGTCCGTTCCTGATGCCGGTGGAAGACGTGTTCTCGATCTCGGGCCGCGGCACGGTGGTGACGGGTCGTATCGAGCGCGGCGTGATCAAGGTGGGCGAGGAAATCGAGATCGTCGGTATCCGTCCGACCCAGAAGACCACGGTCACGGGCGTGGAGATGTTCCGCAAGCTGCTGGACCAGGGCCAGGCGGGCGACAACGCGGGCCTGCTGCTGCGCGGCACCAAGCGTGACGACGTGGAGCGCGGCCAGGTGCTGTGCAAGCCGGGTTCGATCGCGCCGCACACCGAGTTCGAGGCCGAGGTGTACGTGCTGTCGAAGGACGAGGGCGGCCGGCACACGCCGTTCTTCAAGGGCTACCGCCCGCAGTTCTACTTCCGCACGACCGACATCACCGGCGCGGTGACGCTGCCGGAGGGCACGGAGATGGTGATGCCGGGCGACAACGTGAAGATGGTGGTGTCGCTGATCAACCCGGTGGCGATGGACGAGGGCCTGCGCTTCGCGATCCGCGAGGGCGGCCGCACGGTCGGCGCCGGCGTGGTGGCGAAGATCCTCAAGTAATGCCCTGGCCCGGGCGCGCACCGCGCGCCCGGCTGCCAGGTCGTCGTCCCGGCGAAGCCGGGATCCAGTGACTCCGGCTCCCTGGTCCGCCAGGCAGCAGACAATCAAGGTCCCTGGATGCCCGCCTGCGCGGGAATGACGATCCAAAGGGCGGGCCGGAACCCCGGTCCGCCTTCGCCGTCTCAGGAAACCCCGGGTCGGCGGATGTTCCATCCTTACGCCAGTAGCTCAATTGGCAGAGCAGCGGTCTCCAAAACCGCAGGTTGGGGGTTCGAGTCCCTCCTGGCGTGCCATCGTAGAGTAGCGAGTCGAGTGAACAGCAGAGTCGAGCAACCCGGGTCCGCCTCCGCGGGCGACATGGTCAAGTACGCGCTGGCGCTGCTGCTGGTCGCGGCAGGGGTGTTCGCGTTCTACTGGTTCGAGGGCCAGTGGCCCGGCGCGGCGCGGGTCGCCGTGGTGGTGGTGGGCGTGCTGGCCGGCATCGCGGTGTTCATGACCAGCGGCAAGGGCCACCAGACCCGCGAGTTCCTGTCCGAGTCGCGCTTCGAGCTGCGCAAAGTGGTCTGGCCCACGCGCCAGGAAGCCATGCGCATGACCTGGGTGGTGATCGTCGTGGTCATCCTGATCGCGCTGATGCTGGCCGGGTTCGACACGGTCATCCAGTGGCTGGTGAAGCTGTTCCTGGCCCAATGACGGAGAGTAGTGACCTGATGGAAGCGCAAGGCGACAAGCGTTGGTATGTGGTGCACGCCTATTCCGGCTTCGAGAAGTCGGTGGCGCAGGCGCTGCGCGACCGCATCGCCCGCGCGGAGATGCAGGAGAAGTTCGGCGACGTGCTGGTGCCGACCGAGGAAGTGGTGGAGATGCGCTCCGGCCAGAAGCGCCGTTCCGAGCGCAAGTTCTTCCCGGGCTACGTGCTGGTGCAGATCGCCACCCACGACGAGGGCGGCATCCCGCGGATGGACAGCGAGAGCTGGCACCTGGTCAAGGAGACCCCGAAGGTGATGGGCTTCATCGGCGGCACCGCCGACCGCCCGCTGCCGATCCGGGACGAAGAGGCGGCCGCGATCCTGGACCGGGTCCAGGAGGGCGTCGAGAAGCCCCGTCCCAAGGTGCTGTTCGAGCCGGGCCAGATGGTCCGCGTGGTCGACGGCCCGTTCAACGACTTCAACGGCGTGGTCGAGGAAGTCAACTACGAGAAGAGCCGCCTGCGCGTGGCGGTGCTGATCTTCGGCCGCTCGACCCCGGTCGAGCTCGAATTCGGGCAGGTCGAGAAAGCCTGACGCCGGGGGGCTGACTTTCGGCCCTCACACCCGCTATACTAGCCGGCTCCCCGCCCCGGGAAGCCGGGCGATCCCGCTGGCCGCCGCATGCGCGGCTTTTCGCGTGGAAGGGGGCAACGCGATGCCGGGACGCGTGATTCTCCCGGCCCGATGGGGAGCCTGAACGGCGCTTGCACCCGGAGAGTCCACAGCAATGGCAAAGAAAGTCGTCGGTTACATCAAGCTGCAGGTGAAGGCCGGGCAGGCCAACCCCTCGCCGCCCGTCGGTCCCGCACTGGGCCAGCGCGGCCTGAACATCATGGAGTTCTGCAAGGCGTTCAACGCCGCGACCTCCAAGCTCGAGCCCGGTCTGCCGACCCCGGTGATCATCACCGCGTACTCGGACCGTACCTTCACCTTCGTCACCAAGAGCACGCCGGCCACGGTGCTGCTGAAGAAGGCCGCCGGCGTCGGCTCCGGCTCCAAGCGTCCGAACACCGAGAAGGTGGGCAAGGTCACCCGCGCGCAGCTCGAGGAGATCGCCAAGGCGAAGGAACCCGACCTGACGGCGGCCGACCTGGACGCGGCGGTTCGCACCATCGCGGGCTCCGCCCGTTCGATGGGCCTGACGGTGGAGGGCTGAGACCATGGCACTGAACAAGCGACAGAAGAGCAGCCAGGCCGCGGTCCAGCCGGGCAAGGCCTACGCCATCGACGAGGCGCTGAAGATCGTCAAGGACCACAGCAAGGCCAAGTTCGTCGAGGCCGTGGACGTCGCCGTCCGCCTCGGCGTGGACGCCAAGAAGTCCGACCAGCAGGTGCGCGGTTCGACCGTGCTGCCGCAGGGCACGGGCAAGTCGGTGCGCGTGGCGGTGTTCGCCCCGGCCGGCGCCAAGGCGGACGAGGCCCTGGCCGCGGGTGCCGATGCCGTCGGCATGGACGACCTGGCCGAGCGCATGCAGGGCGGTGAGCTGAACTACGACGTGGTCATCGCCACGCCGGACGCGATGCGCGTGGTCGGCAAGCTCGGCACCGTGCTCGGGCCGCGCGGCCTGATGCCGAACCCGAAGGTCGGCACCGTGTCCCCGAACCCGGGCGAAGCGGTGAAGAACGCCAAGGGCGGCCAGGTGCGCTACCGCACCGACAAGGCCGGCATCATCCACTGCACGATCGGCAAGGCCGACTTCGACTCCGAGCGCCTGAAGGAGAACCTGACCGCGCTGCTGGCCGACCTGGTGAAGGCTAAGCCGGCGACCTCGAAGGGCCAGTACCTGCAGAAGATCTCGGTCAGCTCGACGATGGGCCCCGGCGTCACCGTCGACCAGTCGTCGCTGAGCCTGAAGTGATGGATCGCCGCGCGCACGCGCGCGGCTGAGGAATCGGTGCCGCCTCGACGGCGGCACCGCGCAAGCATTTGAGGGCATCGCCGAGGCCATCCGCCGGAGCGAGCCGTCAAAGACCGCAGGCGCGGTCGACGCCGCAACGGCGACGGGCACGGAAGCTCGGCACGGCACGGAATCGCCGTCGTTGTGGACCAGACCGCTTAATCCCGGCGTGCCCCGGCACGGCAGGGCCTGCGCAGATGGTCGCCGCCCCTCCAGAGATTGGTTCGATCGGTTTTTGGAAACGGCCGCCAAACGGAACGCCGCGAGGCGTTCCCCGCATCGAAGGACCGGTGCGGCCCATGGCCTGTCCCCGCGTAGATGCGAGGGGATGGAATTGAAGCAAGAGAGGAAGCGCAATGGCTCTGAATCTGAACCAGAAGAAGGAAGTCGTTGCCGAACTGGCCGAGGTCGCCGGCAAGGCGCACTCGCTGGTCGCCGCGGAGTACGCGGGTCTCACGGTCCAGCAACTGACCGACTTGCGCAAGAAGGCCCGCCAGACGGGCGTGTTCCTGAAAGTAGCCAAGAACACGCTGGTCTCGCGCGCAGTGGAGGGGACCGATTACGCCGTCATCCAGGACGAGCTGACCGGCCCGCTGCTGTACGCCTTCTCGCAGGAAGACCCCGGCGCCGCCGGCCGCCTCATCAAGGACTTCGCCAAGACCGCCGACAAGCTGAAGCCGCGCCTGGTTTCGCTGGGTGGGCAGAAGTACCCGGGCTCCCACGTGGATGTCCTGGCGTCTCTGCCGACCCGCGAGCAGGCACTGGCCATGCTGGTGGGCCTGATCGCACAGCCGGCCACCATGCTGGCCCGCGTGCTGTCGGAGCCCGCCGTGCAGACCGGCCGCGTGATCAACGCGGTCGGCCAGCAGAAGGCGGCCTGAAGTCCCGAGTGAGCGCAGTTCGCGACGAACGCGATCCAACGACACGTTTCGAATCAATCAATCAAGGTAAACCACAATGTCCCTTTCCAACGAAGAAATCCTGGAAGCCATCGGCAGCAAGACCCTCGTCGAGGTGATGGAGCTGGTCAAGGCGTTCGAAGAGAAGTTCGGCGTCTCCGCCGCCGCCCCGGTCGCCGTGGCCGCCGGCCCGGCTGCCGCTGCCGCCGCTCCGGCCGAAGAGCAGACCGAGTTCACCGTCGTGCTGAAGTCGGCCGGCGAGAAGAAGGTCGAGGTCATCAAGGTGGTCCGCGCGATCACCGGCCTGGGCCTGAAGGAAGCCAAGGACCTCACCGAAGCCGGTGGCACGGTCAAGGAAGGCGCCTCGAAGGACGACGCCGCCAAGTTCAAGAAGGACCTGGAAGCGGCTGGCGCGACCGTCGAGGTCAAGTGATGTCGCGGCCCGCGCGCGCCGGCCGGCGCGCGCGGACGCCGTTGTTCGAGAGGTAGAGGTATCACCGAGAGTGTTCTTTGACGCATGAAGACACTGGATCCCCGCTCCGGCGGGGATGACGGTTGAAGCCGAGGCTGGGGGCACGCGCCCCCGGCCTTCGGCCGTTGTACGGCGGCGGTCCGCCGCCGGCGAGGAGGGTTCGGGAACGGGCATGTGGCCCGCCCCGTGATCACCGCTCGCCGGCCCGTGGATCGCGGCTGCAGACAGTTGTCAGTGGTCAGTAGCGGGAGAGGGCGTGCTGGTGCCGGCAATACCAGCGACTGTCCAGTGACAACTTTTCGTTTTCCAGGCCCCGCGTGCGCGCGGCGCCAAGACCGAGGCATCAGCTCCCCATGACGACGTCCCAACACCAGTCGAACTACTCGTTCACCGAGAAGAAGCGCATCCGCAAGAACTTCGGAAAGCGCCGCTCGATCCTCGAGGTGCCGTTCCTGCTCGCGATCCAGGTCGACTCCTACCGCGAGTTCCTGCAGGCCGACAAGGACCAGAACAAGCGCGACGACAAGGGCCTGCACGCCGCCCTGAAGTCGGTGTTCCCGATCGTCAGCTACAACGGCTACGCCGCCCTCGAATACGTCGGCTACAAGCTGGGCGAGCCGGTGTTCGACGAGCGCGAGTGCCGCCAGCGCGGCATGAGCTACGGCGCGCCACTGCGCGTGACCGTGCGCCTGGTGATCTACGACCGCGAGTCGTCGAACAAGGCGATCAAGTACGTGAAGGAGCAGGAGGTCTACATGGGCGAGATTCCGCTCATGACCGACAACGGCACCTTCATCGTCAACGGCACCGAGCGCGTCATCGTCTCCCAGCTGCACCGTTCGCCGGGCGTGTTCTTCGACCACGACCGCGGCAAGACCCACAGCTCGGGCAAGCTGCTGTTCTCCGCGCGCGTGATCCCGTACCGCGGCTCCTGGCTGGACTTCGAGTTCGACCCGAAGGACGCGCTGTACACCCGTATCGACCGCCGCCGCAAGCTGCCGGTCAGCGTGCTGCTGCGCGCGCTGGGCTACTCCAACGAGGAGATGCTCAACGAGTTCTTCGAGATCAACACCTTCCACATCCTGCCCGAGGGCGAGGGCGTGCAGCTGGAGCTGATCCCCGAGCGCCTGCGCGGCGAGACCCTGAACTTCGACCTGGCCGACGGCGAGAAGGTGATCGTCGAGGCCGGCAAGCGCATCACCGCGCGCCACGTCAAGCAGCTCGAGGCCGCCGGCGTCGCCGCGCTGGCCGTGCCCGACGAGTACCTGGTCGGGCGCGTGCTGTCGCACGACGTGGTCGACGGCTCGACCGGCGAGCTGATCGCCTCGGCCAACGACGAGATCAACGAGGACACGCTCGAGGCCCTGCGCAAGGCCGGGATCGACGCCATCGGCACGATCTGGACCAACGACCTGGACCGTGGCCCGTACCTGTCCAACACCCTGCGCGTGGACGCGACCAAGACCCAGCTCGATGCGCTGGTCGAGATCTACCGCATGATGCGTCCCGGCGAGCCGCCGACCAAGGACGCCGCGCAGAACCTGTTCCACAACCTGTTCTTCGCCTTCGAGCGCTACGACCTGTCGGCCGTGGGCCGGATGAAGTTCAACCGCCGCATCGGCCGCCGCGAGGTGACCGGCGCCCCGGTGCTGTACGACGCCAAGTACTTCGCCGAGCGCAAGGACGAGGAGTCGGTGCGCATGCGCGAGCAGTTCGGCGCCATGTCCGACATCCTGGACGTGATCAAGGTGCTGACCGAGATCCGCAACGGCCGCGGAGTGGTCGACGACATCGACCACCTCGGCAACCGCCGCGTGCGTTCGGTGGGCGAGATGGCCGAGAACGTGTTCCGCGTGGGCCTGGTGCGCGTGGAGCGCGCCGTGCGCGAGCGCCTGACCATGGCCGAGGCCGATGGCCTGACCCCGCAGGAACTGATCAACGCCAAGCCGGTCGCGGCCGCGGTGAAGGAGTTCTTCGGCTCCTCGCAGCTGTCGCAGTTCATGGACCAGAACAACCCGCTGTCGGAAGTCACCCACAAGCGCCGCGTCTCCGCGCTCGGCCCGGGCGGCCTGACCCGCGAGCGCGCCGGCTTCGAAGTGCGCGACGTGCACCCGACCCACTACGGCCGCGTCTGCACCATCGAGACGCCTGAAGGCCCGAACATCGGCCTGATCAACTCGCTCGCCGTGTTCGCGCGGACCAACCGCTACGGCTTCCTCGAGACGCCGTACCGCAAGGTCGTGGACAGCAAGGTCACCGACGAGATCGAGTTCCTCTCGGCGATCGAGGAGAACGAGTACGTCATCGCCCAGGCGAACGCGGCCACCGACGACAAGGGCGCGCTGACCGCGCAGTTCGTCGCCTGCCGCTTCCAGGGCGAGAACCTGCTCAAGCCGCCGGCCGAGATCCATTACATGGACGTCTCGCCGATGCAGACCGTGTCGGTGGCCGCGGCGCTGGTGCCGTTCCTCGAGCACGACGACGCCAACCGCGCGCTGATGGGCGCCAACATGCAGCGCCAGGCCGTGCCGACGCTGCGTGCGCAGAAGCCGCTGGTCGGCACCGGCATCGAGCGCGCCGTGGCGCGCGACTCGGGCGTGACGGTGAATGCCCGCCGCGGCGGCGTGATCGAGCAGATCGACGCCGGCCGCGTCGTGGTCAAGGTCAACGAGTCGGAGATCTCCGGTGAGCACGATGCCGGCGTCGACATCTACAACCTGATCAAGTACACGCGCTCCAACCAGAACACCTGCATCAACCAGACCCCGCTGGTGAACGTGGGCGACGTCGTCGCGCGCGGCGACGTGCTCGCCGACGGCCCGTCCACCGACATCGGCGAGCTGGCCCTGGGCCAGAACATGCTGGTCGCGTTCATGCCTTGGAACGGCTACAACTTCGAGGACTCGATCCTGCTCTCCGAGCGCGTGGTCGAGGAGGATCGCTACACCACGATCCACATCGAGGAGCTGACCTGCGTCGCGCGCGACACCAAGCTGGGCCCGGAGGAGATCTCGGCCGACATCCCGAACGTCTCCGAGCAGGCGCTCAACCGCCTCGACGAGTCGGGCGTGGTGTACATCGGCGCCGAGGTGCGTGCCGGCGACATCCTGGTCGGCAAGGTCACGCCCAAGGGCGAGAGCCAGCTCACGCCGGAAGAGAAGCTGCTGCGCGCGATCTTCGGCGAGAAGGCCTCGGACGTGAAGGACAGCTCGCTGCGCGTGCCGCCGGGCATGGACGGCACCGTCATCGACGTGCAGGTCTTCACCCGCGACGGGATCGAGAAGGACAAGCGCGCGCGCCAGATCGAGGAGTCCGAGATCAAGCGCGTCAAGAAGGACTTCGACGACCAGTTCCGGATCCTCGAGTCGGCGATCTACGCGCGCCTGCGCTCGCAGATCCAGGGCAAGGTCGCCAACGGCGGCCCCGGCCTGAAGAAGGGCGACACCGTCACCTCACTGGTGCTCGACGGGCTGAAGAAGTCCGACTGGTTCCAGCTGCGGATGAAGGACGACGACGCCGCCGAGGCGATCGAGCGCGCGCAGAAGCAGATCGAGGCGCACGAGAAGGAGTTCGAGAAGCGCTTCGCCGACAAGCGCGGCAAGATCACCCAGGGCGACGACCTCGCCCCGGGCGTGCTGAAGATGGTCAAGGTCTACCTGGCCGTGAAGCGCCGCATCCAGCCGGGCGACAAGATGGCCGGCCGCCACGGCAACAAGGGCGTCGTGTCGACGATCGTGCCGGTCGAGGACATGCCCTACATGGCCAACGGCGAGACGGTCGACATCGTGCTCAACCCGCTGGGCGTGCCGAGCCGAATGAACATCGGCCAGATCCTCGAAACCCACCTGGGGTGGGCGGCGAAGGGCCTGGGGCGGAAGATCGACCAGATGCTGCAGGCCCAGGCGCGGCTTGCCGACCTGCGCGCGTTCCTCGACCAGATCTACAACCACGACAAGGACATGCAGGCCCAGCGCGTGGACCTGACCCAGTTCAGCGACGAGGAGCTGCTGTCCCTGGCGAAGAACCTGGTCGACGGCGTGCCGATGGCCACCCCGGTGTTCGACGGCGCCGCCGAGAGCGAGATCAAGAAGATGCTCGAGCTCGCCGACCTGCCGACCAGCGGCCAGACCCAGCTGTTCGACGGCCGCACCGGCGATGCGTTCGAGCGCAAGGTCACGGTGGGCTACATGCACATGCTCAAGCTCAACCACTTGGTCGACGACAAGATGCACGCACGTTCCACCGGCCCGTACTCGCTGGTCACCCAGCAGCCGCTGGGCGGCAAGGCGCAGTTCGGCGGACAGCGTTTCGGCGAGATGGAAATGTGGGCGCTGGAGGCCTACGGCGCGGCCTACACCATGCAGGAAATGCTGACGGTGAAGTCCGACGACGTGCAGGGCCGCAACCAGATGTACAAGAACATCGTCGACGGCGAGTACGAGATGGTCGCCGGCATGCCGGAGTCCTTCAACGTGCTGGTGAAGGAAATCCGCTCGCTGGCCATCAACATGGAGCTCGAGGAGCACTGAGGCGCATGACGCGCGGGCAGGGCACGCCCCTGCCCGCCGCGCAGCGCGCCGAATCGTGATTCCTCAATCCTGGAGACAGACATGAAAGATTTGCTCAACCTCTTCAACCAGCAGCGTCCCGCGCTCGACTTCGACGCGATCAAGATCGCGCTGGCCTCGCCCGACCTGATCCGCTCGTGGTCGTTCGGCGAAGTGAAGAAGCCCGAAACGATCAACTACCGCACCTTCAAGCCCGAGCGCGACGGCCTGTTCTGCGCCGCCATCTTCGGGCCGATCAAGGACTACGAGTGCCTGTGCGGCAAGTACAAGCGCATGAAGCACCGTGGCGTGGTCTGCGAGAAGTGCGGCACGGAAGTGACGCTGGCCAAGGTGCGCCGCGAGCGCATGGGCCACATCGACCTGGCCTCGCCGGTCGCGCACATCTGGTTCCTCAAGTCGCTGCCCTCGCGCATCGGCCTGATGCTGGACATGACCCTGCGCGACATCGAACGCATCCTGTACTTCGAGGCGTTCGTGGTCACCGAGCCGGGCCTGACCCCGATGGAGCGCGGCCAGCTGCTGACCGAAGAGCAGTACATGCAGGCGCGCCAGGAGCACGGCGACGACTTCGACGCCGCGATGGGCGCCGAGGCCGTCTACGACCTGCTGCGCACGATCGACCTGCAGGCCGAGACGCTGAAGCTGAAGGAAGAGATCGCCGCCACGGGCTCGGAGACCAAGCTCAAGCGCCTGACCAAGCGCATCAAGCTGATCGAGGCGTTCGTCGAGTCGGGCAACCGTCCCGAGTGGATGGTCATGACCGTGCTGCCGGTGCTGCCGCCGGACCTGCGTCCGCTGGTGCCGCTGGACGGCGGCCGCTTCGCGACCTCCGACCTCAACGACCTGTACCGCCGCGTCATCAACCGCAACAACCGCCTGCGCCGCCTGCTCGAACTCAACGCGCCCGACATCATCGTGCGCAACGAAAAGCGCATGCTGCAGGAGTCGGTGGACGCGCTGATGGACAACGGCCGCCGCGGCCGCGCCATCACCGGCACCAACAAGCGCCCGCTCAAGTCGCTGGCCGACATGATCAAGGGCAAGCAGGGCCGCTTCCGCCAGAACCTGCTCGGCAAGCGCGTCGACTATTCGGGCCGTTCGGTCATCGTGGTCGGCCCGACGCTGCGCCTGCACGAGTGCGGCCTGCCGAAGAAGATGGCGCTGGAGCTGTTCAAGCCCTTCATCTTCGCCAAGCTGCAGCGCCGTGGCCTGGCCACGACGATCAAGGCCGCCAAGAAGCTGGTCGAGCGCGAAGAGGCCGAGGTGTGGGACATCCTCGAAGAGGTGATCCGCGAGCACCCGGTGCTGCTCAACCGCGCGCCGACGCTGCACCGCCTGGGCATCCAGGCGTTCGAGCCGGTGCTCATCGAAGGCAAGGCGATCCAGCTGCACCCGCTGGTCTGCACCGCGTTCAACGCCGACTTCGACGGTGACCAGATGGCCGTGCACGTCCCGCTGAGCCTCGAGGCCCAGCTGGAAGCGCGCGCGCTGATGATGTCGACGAACAACATCCTCTCGCCGGCGAACGGCGAGCCGATCATCGTGCCGTCGCAGGACGTCGTGCTCGGCCTGTACTACATGACCCGCGCGCTGGAGAACACCCCGGGCGAGGGCATGGCGTTCGCCAACATCGCCGAGGTCAAGCGCGCGTACGACAACAAGGTCGCCCGCCTGCACGCCAAGGTGAAGGTGCGCATCACCGAAACGGTGATCGACGAGGACGGCAAGCGCGAGAAGAAGACCTCGATCGTCGACACGACCATCGGGCGCGCGCTGCTGGCCGAGATCCTGCCCGACGGCCTGCCGTTCGCGCTGGCCAACACCGAGCTGACCAAGAAGAACATCTCGCGCCTGATCAACAGCTGCTACCGCCAGCTGGGCCTGAAGGACACGGTGGTGTTCGCCGACAAGCTGATGTACACCGGCTTCGCGTTCGCGACCCGGGCCGGCGTGTCGATCGGCATCGACGACATGCTGATCCCGCCGGAGAAGAAGGGCATCCTCGGCGAGGCCGAGGCCGAGGTGCTGGAGATCCAGCAGCAGTACCAGTCGGGCCTGGTCACCGCCGGCGAGCGCTACAACAAGGTGGTCGACATCTGGTCGCGCACCAACGAGCGCGTCGCCAAGGCGATGATGGACGCCATCGGCACCGAGACCGTGACCAACGCCAAGGGCGAGCAGGTCGCGCAGAAGTCGATGAACTCGATCTACATCATGGCCGACTCCGGCGCCCGTGGTTCGCAGGCGCAGATCCGCCAGCTGGCCGGCATGCGCGGCCTGATGGCCAAGCCGGACGGCTCGATCATCGAGACGCCGATCACCTCGAACTTCCGCGAGGGCCTGAACGTCCAGCAGTACTTCATCTCGACCCACGGCGCCCGAAAGGGCCTCGCGGACACCGCGCTGAAGACCGCGAACTCCGGTTACCTGACCCGTCGCCTGGTCGACGTGGCCCAGGACGTGGTGATCACCGAAACCGACTGCGGAACGCTCGCCGGCCTCACCATGACCCCGATCGTCGAAGGCGGCGACGTGGTCGAGCCGCTGCGCGACCGCGTGCTGGGCCGCGTGGTGGCCGAGGACGTGTTCCTGCCGGGCAACGACGAGGATCCGATCGTCACCCGCAACACCCTGCTCGACGAGGCCTGGGTGCAGAAGCTCGAAGACGCCAGCGTGCAGTCGATCAAGGTGCGCTCCACGATCACCTGCGCCAGCAGCTTCGGCGTGTGCGCGCACTGCTACGGCCGCGACCTCGGCCGTGGCCACCTGGTCAACCATGGCGAAGCCGTGGGCGTGGTCGCCGCGCAGTCGATCGGCGAGCCGGGCACCCAGCTGACGATGCGCACGTTCCACATCGGCGGCGCGGCCTCGCGTGCGGCGGCGATCGACAACGTGACCGTCAAGACCACCGGTTCGATCAAGTTCAACAACCTCAAGACGGTGCAGCACGCCAGCGGCAACCTGACCGTGGTCTCGCGTTCGGGCGAGCTCTCGGTGCTCGACGGCCACGGCCGCGAGCGCGAGCGCTACAAGCTGCCCTACGGCGCGACCATCACGGTCAAGGACGGCGCGGAGATCAAGGCGGGCCAGACCGTGGCGAACTGGGATCCGCACAACCACCCAATCGTCTCGGAAGTGGCCGGCTCGATCCGTTTCGTGGACTTCGTCGACGGCGTCACCGTCATCGAGAAGACCGACGAACTGACCGGCCTGGCCTCGCGCGAGATCAGCGATCCCAAGCGTCGCGGCTCGCAGGGCAAGGACCTGCGCCCGATCGTGCGGATCATCGACAAGGACGGCAACGACCTCAACATCCCGGGCACCGACCTGCCGGCGCAGTACCTGCTGCCGCCGCGCTCGATCGTCAACCTGCAGGACGGCGCGCCGGTGGGCGTGGGCGACGTGGTCGCCAAGATCCCGCAGGAAGCGTCGAAGACCCGCGACATCACCGGTGGTCTGCCGCGCGTGGCCGACCTGTTCGAGGCGCGCAAGCCGAAGGACCCGGCGATCCTGGCCGAGAAGTCGGGCGTGGTCAGCTTCGGCAAGGACACCAAGGGCAAGCAGCGCCTGATCATCAAGGGTCCGGATGGCGAGGAGCACGAGGAGCTGATCCCCAAGTACCGCCAGATCATCGTGTTCGAGGGCGAGCACGTGGAGAAGGGCGAGACCGTGGTCGACGGCGAGCCGAGCCCGCAGGACATCCTGCGCCTGCTGGGCGTGGAGCCGCTGGCCTCGTACCTGACCAAGGAGATCCAGGACGTCTACCGCCTGCAGGGCGTGAAGATCAACGACAAGCACATCGAGGTGATCATTCGCCAGATGCTGCGCAAGGTCGAGATCGCCGACCCGGGCGACAGCCGTTATCTGGCGGGCGAGCAGGCCGAGCGCCAGCGCGTGATCGAGGAGAACCAGAAGCTCGAATCACGCAACGAACTGCCGATCAAGGTCGAGCCGGTGCTGCTGGGCATCACCAAGGCGTCGCTGGCGACCGAGTCGTTCCTGTCGGCGGCCTCGTTCCAGGAGACCACCCGCGTGCTGACCGAGGCCGCCGTCCGCGGCACCCGCGACAGCCTGCGCGGCCTGAAGGAGAACGTGATCGTCGGCCGCCTGATCCCGGCGGGCACCGGCCTGGCATACCACACCAAGCGCCGGACCCAGGCCAGCGGCCTGACCGAGTCCGAGTTCGAGGCCCTGAGCGGCGGCCCGGCCGCGGCCCCGGTGGTCGCGGATGCGTCGGCGGTCATGCTCGAGGACGCCCCGGCCGAAGCGCCGGGCGAGGAGTCCGGCGGCAACTGATGCGGTATCCCCGGCGGGCCCCCGTGGCCCGCCCAGATTCCGGAATGAGGCGCAGGGAGCGCCTCGTGTCCGGCCCAGGATGGGCGGGAGCAGTCTGAAGGTCCGGCCGCGGGCGACCGCGGTGGCGGGACCGGAGCATGGCTTGCGTTGACGGTTTCCGTCCGCGCGGGCTATACTTTTTCGTCTCGGCAGGCAGGGTTTACCCGCCTGCCGTCGTTTTCACGAGGGCGTACGCCCCGAAACCAAGAACCTTCGACACGATGGCAACAATCAACCAGCTGGTGCGCAAGCCGCGCAGCCCCGAAGTCTACAAGAGCACGTCTCCCGCGCTGGCCAACTGCCCGCAGCGGCGCGGCGTGTGCACGCGCGTGTACACCACCACCCCGAAGAAGCCGAACTCGGCCCTGCGCAAGGTGGCCAAGGTGCGCCTGACCAACGGCTACGAGGTGATCTCGTACATCGGCGGCGAAGGCCACAACCTGCAGGAGCACAGCGTGGTGCTGATCCGCGGCGGTCGCGTCAAGGACCTGCCGGGCGTGCGCTACCACACCGTGCGCGGCTCGCTCGACGCCGCCGGCGTCGCCAAGCGCAAGCAGGCGCGTTCCAAGTACGGCGCCAAGCGCCCGAAGGCCTGAGGACTAGACAATGTCGCGTAAAGGAAATACCCCGCAGCGTGCAGTGCTGCCCGATCCGAAGCACCACAGCGACACGATCGCGCGCTTCATCAACATGGTCATGCAGAGCGGCAAGAAGTCGGTCGCCGAGAAGATCGTGTACGGCGCGATGGACGTGATCGGCGAGAAGAACGGCAACGCGCTGGAGCTGGTCGAGAAGGCGCTCGGCAACGTGTCCCCGGCGGTCGAGGTGAAGTCCCGTCGCGTCGGCGGCGCCACCTACCAGGTGCCGGTCGAGGTGCGCCAGTCGCGCCGCATGGCGCTGGCGATGCGCTGGCTGATCGAGTCGGCGCGCAAGCGCGGCGAGAACTCCATGCCGCGCAAGCTGGCTGCCGAGCTGATCGACGCCTCCGAGAACCGCGGCGGCGCGATCAAGAAGCGCGAGGAAACGCACCGCATGGCGGATGCGAACAAGGCGTTCGCGCACTACCGCTGGTAATTCCCATGGGGGCTTGAGCTTCGGCCCCCGCGGCACCATCTACGGTGCCACCTGGCGGCCTTGCCGCACGCAATGTCCAGATGCCGCCGCGAGGCGGCATTCGGCCATTGAAGCGAGTCCCTCGCGACAGTCCCCGTGGTGCTCTGCGCGGACTTCCCACCGCACCGAATCTGAGGCAATCCCGTGGCCCGCACGACCCCCATCGAACGCTACCGCAACTTCGGCATCATGGCGCACATCGACGCCGGCAAGACCACGACGTCGGAGCGCATCCTGTTCTACACCGGCAAGAGCCACAAGATCGGCGAGGTGCACGACGGCGCCGCGACGATGGACTGGATGGAGCAGGAGCAGGAGCGCGGCATCACGATCCAGTCGGCGGCGACCACGGCGTTCTGGAAGGGAATGGACAAGTCCTTCCCCGAGCACCGCTTCAACATCATCGACACCCCCGGGCACGTCGACTTCACGATCGAAGTCGAGCGGTCGCTGCGCGTGCTCGACGGCGCAGTGTTCGTGCTGTGCGCGGTCGGCGGCGTGCAGCCGCAGTCCGAGACCGTGTGGCGCCAGGCCAACAAGTACCGCGTGCCGCGCGTCGCGTTCGTCAACAAGATGGACCGCACCGGCGCCAACTTCTTCAAGGTCCGCGACCAGCTGAAGGCGCGCCTGGGTGCCTACCCGGTGCCGATGCAGGTGCCGATCGGCGCCGAGGACGGCTTCGAGGGCGTGGTCGACCTGGTCAAGATGAAGGCGATCCACTGGGACGTCGCCTCGCAGGGCCTGAACTTCGAATACCGCGAGATCCCCGCCGAGCTCAAGGAGCAGGCGGACGAGGCTCGCGCGTTCATGGTCGAAGCCGCGGCCGAGGCCAGCGAAGACCTCATGAACAAGTACCTCGAGGGTGAGGAGCTGACCGAGGAGGAGATCATCCTCGGCCTGCGCGAGCGCACCCTCAAGACCGAGATCGTGCCGATGTTCTGCGGCTCGGCGTTCAAGAACAAGGGCGTGCAGGCGATGCTCGACGGCGTCGTGCACCTGCTGCCGTCGCCGGTCGACGTGCCGGCGGTGAAGGGCCTGGACGTGGATGACGAGTCGAAGGAACTGACCCGCGAGTCGAGCGACAAGGCGCCGTTCTCGGCGCTGGCGTTCAAGATCATGACCGACCCGTTCGTGGGTTCGCTGACGTTCTTCCGCGTCTACTCCGGCACGCTCAACGCCGGCGACCAGGTGCTGAACTCGGTCAAGGGCAAGAAGGAGCGCATCGGCCGCCTGCTGCAGATGCACTCCAACAACCGCGACGAGATCAAGGAAGTGCTGGCCGGCGACATCGCCGCCGCGGTGGGCCTGAAGGACGTCACCACCGGCGACACGCTGTGCGCGCAGGATTCCCCGATCGTGCTCGAGCGCATGACGTTCCCGGAGCCGGTGATCTCGATGGCGGTCGAGCCCAAGACCAAGTCCGACCAGGAGAAGATGGGCCTGGCGCTGGGTCGCCTGGCGCAGGAGGATCCGTCCTTCCGCGTGCGCACCGACGAGGAGTCGGGCCAGACGATCATCTCGGGCATGGGCGAGCTGCACCTGGACATCATCGTCGACCGCATGAAGCGCGAGTTCAACGTCGAGGCCAACGTCGGCAAGCCGCAGGTGGCCTACCGCGAGACGATCCGCAAGACCGTCAAGCAGGAAGGCAAGTTCGTGCGGCAGTCGGGCGGCAAGGGCCAGTTCGGCCACGTGTGGCTTGAGATCTCGCCGCAGGAGCCGGGCACCGGCTACGAGTTCGAGAACGCGATCGTGGGCGGCGTCGTGCCGAAGGAATACATCCCGGCGGTGGACAAGGGCATCCAGGAAGCGCTCGCCAACGGCATCCTGGCCGGGTTCCCGATCGTCGACGTCAAGGTCAAGCTGTTCGACGGCTCGTACCACGAGGTCGACTCGTCGGAAATGGCGTTCAAGATCGCCGGCTCGATGGGCTTCAAGGAGGGCTTCTCGAAGGCCTCGCCCGTGCTGCTCGAGCCGATCATGAAGGTGGAGGTCGTCACCCCGGAGGACTACCTGGGCGACGTGATGGGCGACGTGAGCCGTCGCCGCGGCATCCTCCAGGGCCAGGACGACAGCCCGTCGGGCAAGATCATCAACGCGATGATCCCGCTGGGCGAGATGTTCGGCTACGCCACCCAGCTGCGCTCGATGTCGCAGGGCCGCGCCACCTTCACCATGGAGTTCGACCATTACGCCGAGGCGCCGACCAACATCGCCGAATCGGTGGTCAAGAAGAAGTAACCCGGTGCGGCTGGACCGCGGTGGCGATCGCCGCCGCGGGACCGCCGGCCGCGGACACGCATGCATGCATCACGCATCTACGAATGACGGAGTTCTGAGACATGGCAAAGGGTAAGTTCGAGCGCACCAAGCCCCACGTGAACGTGGGCACTATTGGCCACGTGGACCACGGCAAGACGACGCTGACGGCGGCGCTGACGAAGATCGGTGCGGAGCGTTTCGGCGGCGAGTTCAAGGCGTACGACGCGATCGACGCGGCGCCCGAGGAGAAGGCGCGCGGGATCACGATCTCGACCGCGCACGTGGAATACGAGAGCCCGACGCGCCACTACGCGCACGTCGACTGCCCGGGCCACGCGGACTACGTGAAGAACATGATCACCGGCGCGGCGCAGATGGACGGCGCGATCCTGGTGTGCTCGGCCGCCGACGGCCCGATGCCGCAGACGCGCGAGCACATCCTGCTGGCGCGGCAGGTGGGCGTGCCGTACATCGTGGTCTTCCTGAACAAGGCGGACATGGTGGACGACGCCGAGCTGCTGGAGCTGGTGGAGATGGAAGTGCGCGAGCTTCTGTCGAAGTACGAGTTCCCGGGCGACGACACCCCGATCATCCACGGTTCGGCGCTGAAGGCGCTGGAAGGCGACCAGTCGGACATCGGCGTGCCGGCGATCATCAAGCTGGTCGAGGCGCTGGACAGCTGGATCCCGGAGCCGGAGCGCGACATCGACCGTCCGTTCCTGATGCCGGTGGAAGACGTGTTCTCGATCTCGGGCCGCGGCACGGTGGTGACGGGTCGTATCGAGCGCGGCGTGATCAAGGTGGGCGAGGAAATCGAGATCGTCGGTATCCGTCCGACCCAGAAGACCACGGTCACGGGCGTGGAGATGTTCCGCAAGCTGCTGGACCAGGGCCAGGCGGGCGACAACGCGGGCCTGCTGCTGCGCGGCACCAAGCGTGACGACGTGGAGCGCGGCCAGGTGCTGTGCAAGCCGGGTTCGATCGCGCCGCACACCGAGTTCGAGGCCGAGGTGTACGTGCTGTCGAAGGACGAGGGCGGCCGGCACACGCCGTTCTTCAAGGGCTACCGCCCGCAGTTCTACTTCCGCACGACCGACATCACCGGCGCGGTGACGCTGCCGGAGGGCACGGAGATGGTGATGCCGGGCGACAACGTGAAGATGGTGGTGTCGCTGATCAACCCGGTGGCGATGGACGAGGGCCTGCGCTTCGCGATCCGCGAGGGCGGCCGCACGGTCGGCGCCGGCGTGGTGGCGAAGATCCTCAAGTAATGCCCTGGCCCGGGCGCGCACCGCGCGCCCGGCTGCCAGGTCGTCGTCCCGGCGAAGCCGGGATCCAGTGACTCCGGCTCCCTGGTCCGCCAGGCAGCAGACAATCAAGGTCCCTGGATGCCCGCCTGCGCGGGAATGACGATCCAAAGGGCGGGCCGGAACCCCGGTCCGCCTTCGCCGTCTCAGGAAACCCCGGGTCGGCGGATGTTCCATCCTTACGCCAGTAGCTCAATTGGCAGAGCAGCGGTCTCCAAAACCGCAGGTTGGGGGTTCGAGTCCCTCCTGGCGTGCCATCGTAGAGTAGCGAGTCGAGTGAACAGCAGAGTCGAGCAACCCGGGTCCGCCTCCGCGGGCGACATGGTCAAGTACGCGCTGGCGCTGCTGCTGGTCGCGGCAGGGGTGTTCGCGTTCTACTGGTTCGAGGGCCAGTGGCCCGGCGCGGCGCGGGTCGCCGTGGTGGTGGTGGGCGTGCTGGCCGGCATCGCGGTGTTCATGACCAGCGGCAAGGGCCACCAGACCCGCGAGTTCCTGTCCGAGTCGCGCTTCGAGCTGCGCAAAGTGGTCTGGCCCACGCGCCAGGAAGCCATGCGCATGACCTGGGTGGTGATCGTCGTGGTCATCCTGATCGCGCTGATGCTGGCCGGGTTCGACACGGTCATCCAGTGGCTGGTGAAGCTGTTCCTGGCCCAATGACGGAGAGTAGTGACCTGATGGAAGCGCAAGGCGACAAGCGTTGGTATGTGGTGCACGCCTATTCCGGCTTCGAGAAGTCGGTGGCGCAGGCGCTGCGCGACCGCATCGCCCGCGCGGAGATGCAGGAGAAGTTCGGCGACGTGCTGGTGCCGACCGAGGAAGTGGTGGAGATGCGCTCCGGCCAGAAGCGCCGTTCCGAGCGCAAGTTCTTCCCGGGCTACGTGCTGGTGCAGATCGCCACCCACGACGAGGGCGGCATCCCGCGGATGGACAGCGAGAGCTGGCACCTGGTCAAGGAGACCCCGAAGGTGATGGGCTTCATCGGCGGCACCGCCGACCGCCCGCTGCCGATCCGGGACGAAGAGGCGGCCGCGATCCTGGACCGGGTCCAGGAGGGCGTCGAGAAGCCCCGTCCCAAGGTGCTGTTCGAGCCGGGCCAGATGGTCCGCGTGGTCGACGGCCCGTTCAACGACTTCAACGGCGTGGTCGAGGAAGTCAACTACGAGAAGAGCCGCCTGCGCGTGGCGGTGCTGATCTTCGGCCGCTCGACCCCGGTCGAGCTCGAATTCGGGCAGGTCGAGAAAGCCTGACGCCGGGGGGCTGACTTTCGGCCCTCACACCCGCTATACTAGCCGGCTCCCCGCCCCGGGAAGCCGGGCGATCCCGCTGGCCGCCGCATGCGCGGCTTTTCGCGTGGAAGGGGGCAACGCGATGCCGGGACGCGTGATTCTCCCGGCCCGATGGGGAGCCTGAACGGCGCTTGCACCCGGAGAGTCCACAGCAATGGCAAAGAAAGTCGTCGGTTACATCAAGCTGCAGGTGAAGGCCGGGCAGGCCAACCCCTCGCCGCCCGTCGGTCCCGCACTGGGCCAGCGCGGCCTGAACATCATGGAGTTCTGCAAGGCGTTCAACGCCGCGACCTCCAAGCTCGAGCCCGGTCTGCCGACCCCGGTGATCATCACCGCGTACTCGGACCGTACCTTCACCTTCGTCACCAAGAGCACGCCGGCCACGGTGCTGCTGAAGAAGGCCGCCGGCGTCGGCTCCGGCTCCAAGCGTCCGAACACCGAGAAGGTGGGCAAGGTCACCCGCGCGCAGCTCGAGGAGATCGCCAAGGCGAAGGAACCCGACCTGACGGCGGCCGACCTGGACGCGGCGGTTCGCACCATCGCGGGCTCCGCCCGTTCGATGGGCCTGACGGTGGAGGGCTGAGACCATGGCACTGAACAAGCGACAGAAGAGCAGCCAGGCCGCGGTCCAGCCGGGCAAGGCCTACGCCATCGACGAGGCGCTGAAGATCGTCAAGGACCACAGCAAGGCCAAGTTCGTCGAGGCCGTGGACGTCGCCGTCCGCCTCGGCGTGGACGCCAAGAAGTCCGACCAGCAGGTGCGCGGTTCGACCGTGCTGCCGCAGGGCACGGGCAAGTCGGTGCGCGTGGCGGTGTTCGCCCCGGCCGGCGCCAAGGCGGACGAGGCCCTGGCCGCGGGTGCCGATGCCGTCGGCATGGACGACCTGGCCGAGCGCATGCAGGGCGGTGAGCTGAACTACGACGTGGTCATCGCCACGCCGGACGCGATGCGCGTGGTCGGCAAGCTCGGCACCGTGCTCGGGCCGCGCGGCCTGATGCCGAACCCGAAGGTCGGCACCGTGTCCCCGAACCCGGGCGAAGCGGTGAAGAACGCCAAGGGCGGCCAGGTGCGCTACCGCACCGACAAGGCCGGCATCATCCACTGCACGATCGGCAAGGCCGACTTCGACTCCGAGCGCCTGAAGGAGAACCTGACCGCGCTGCTGGCCGACCTGGTGAAGGCTAAGCCGGCGACCTCGAAGGGCCAGTACCTGCAGAAGATCTCGGTCAGCTCGACGATGGGCCCCGGCGTCACCGTCGACCAGTCGTCGCTGAGCCTGAAGTGATGGATCGCCGCGCGCACGCGCGCGGCTGAGGAATCGGTGCCGCCTCGACGGCGGCACCGCGCAAGCATTTGAGGGCATCGCCGAGGCCATCCGCCGGAGCGAGCCGTCAAAGACCGCAGGCGCGGTCGACGCCGCAACGGCGACGGGCACGGAAGCTCGGCACGGCACGGAATCGCCGTCGTTGTGGACCAGACCGCTTAATCCCGGCGTGCCCCGGCACGGCAGGGCCTGCGCAGATGGTCGCCGCCCCTCCAGAGATTGGTTCGATCGGTTTTTGGAAACGGCCGCCAAACGGAACGCCGCGAGGCGTTCCCCGCATCGAAGGACCGGTGCGGCCCATGGCCTGTCCCCGCGTAGATGCGAGGGGATGGAATTGAAGCAAGAGAGGAAGCGCAATGGCTCTGAATCTGAACCAGAAGAAGGAAGTCGTTGCCGAACTGGCCGAGGTCGCCGGCAAGGCGCACTCGCTGGTCGCCGCGGAGTACGCGGGTCTCACGGTCCAGCAACTGACCGACTTGCGCAAGAAGGCCCGCCAGACGGGCGTGTTCCTGAAAGTAGCCAAGAACACGCTGGTCTCGCGCGCAGTGGAGGGGACCGATTACGCCGTCATCCAGGACGAGCTGACCGGCCCGCTGCTGTACGCCTTCTCGCAGGAAGACCCCGGCGCCGCCGGCCGCCTCATCAAGGACTTCGCCAAGACCGCCGACAAGCTGAAGCCGCGCCTGGTTTCGCTGGGTGGGCAGAAGTACCCGGGCTCCCACGTGGATGTCCTGGCGTCTCTGCCGACCCGCGAGCAGGCACTGGCCATGCTGGTGGGCCTGATCGCACAGCCGGCCACCATGCTGGCCCGCGTGCTGTCGGAGCCCGCCGTGCAGACCGGCCGCGTGATCAACGCGGTCGGCCAGCAGAAGGCGGCCTGAAGTCCCGAGTGAGCGCAGTTCGCGACGAACGCGATCCAACGACACGTTTCGAATCAATCAATCAAGGTAAACCACAATGTCCCTTTCCAACGAAGAAATCCTGGAAGCCATCGGCAGCAAGACCCTCGTCGAGGTGATGGAGCTGGTCAAGGCGTTCGAAGAGAAGTTCGGCGTCTCCGCCGCCGCCCCGGTCGCCGTGGCCGCCGGCCCGGCTGCCGCTGCCGCCGCTCCGGCCGAAGAGCAGACCGAGTTCACCGTCGTGCTGAAGTCGGCCGGCGAGAAGAAGGTCGAGGTCATCAAGGTGGTCCGCGCGATCACCGGCCTGGGCCTGAAGGAAGCCAAGGACCTCACCGAAGCCGGTGGCACGGTCAAGGAAGGCGCCTCGAAGGACGACGCCGCCAAGTTCAAGAAGGACCTGGAAGCGGCTGGCGCGACCGTCGAGGTCAAGTGATGTCGCGGCCCGCGCGCGCCGGCC
>NZ_JARXRN010000005.1 GCF_029888045.1 Luteimonas rhizosphaericola
TCCGGCGGCCAAGCCGGCGAGGTTGCCAGTTGATCGTAGCTTTGTCGTGAGCGCACGAAGTAGATCATCTGCAGCCTAACGCCTGAATTAAGCCGATCCGCGAAGCGGATTCGGCTTGAATGAATTGTTAGGCAGCTCAGCCGTAAACGACCACATTGCCACCACCTTGACCGACCGCAACCATGCCCGACGGCCCCACCACCTGCCAAGCCTCATAGCCACTTGAGTCAGCGACAGCCTGAAGAATCAGCACACCGAAGTGGAGAGTCAGATCAGCGGTCCCCTGCGCTACTTGGACCGCGATGAGTGTGTGGCCGAGCAACGTGCCTGAAAGCTCCGATACGGCATGTACGGGCTCATTGAGGCCGAAGATTTGCCCCTCGTCTTGGCTGGTGCGCTTCAAAGTGCCAGATATGAGCAAGCGCCATAGCGACTCGATTTGTATGTTATAGCCGCCAGTCAAAGTAATGGCGCAAGTGCCGCCTTCCCATTGCTCTATGGCGTTAACAGTCTGGCCTATGAGCTGCGAAGTCCAAGAATCATCCATGAGCTGCCTAACACCTGAATTAAGCCGACCCGCGAAGCGGGTTCGGCTTGAATGATTTGTTAGGCCCCATGCTGGGACACCTGAGCGACGCTTGCAAGGTGTGCCCCCGACCGCAGAAAGAGTCGGGAAGTGCGGGTTGTCGCCGATCTGTCCGATGCTGGTGAGCGAGTCTCCCAGAGTCGCTTTGTCCGCCGCGGGGACAAGTCGATAAGAGCCACTGCCAACAGTGAATCCGTCGCGGTGGTTTGGAATGTGGAACTCAGCATCCAAAGCGCGGCCGACATGGTCCCAGAAGCTCCAGCCGCCATCCTCAACATCAATGCCCTCGCAGTAGACCATTGCATCTGTGACAGATGTGAAGACCAGTAGAGTGTTCTCGTCAGTTGCCAGGGCAAAGATCATGGGGCCTAACGCTTGAGTTAAGCCGAACCGCGAAGCGGTTTCGGCTTGAACGAATTGTTATACAGCCACGGATAGTGCCGAAGCCCAGGAGCAC
>NZ_JARXRN010000006.1 GCF_029888045.1 Luteimonas rhizosphaericola
AACGTGGCGATCACCCAGATGGACGAGGGCACGCAGCAGAACGCGGCCCTGGTCGAAGAAGCCACCGCCGCCGCGCGCAGCATGGAGCAGCAGGCGGGGCAGCTGGTGCAGACGGTCGCGGTGTTCCGGGTGCAGGACGGTGCGCGCACCGCCGCGCACGGCGCCGGCACGGCGTCCAAGGTGCCGCGCGCGACGCGCCGACTGTCGGTCGCGCCCGCGCCCGAAGCCGACGCACTCGCCTGATCGATCCGCTCCCCACCCTCCCCCACAACGGACTGTCATGCCCATGCTCGCCCCACGCGCCGAGGAAGCCGACGCACGTTCCCGCCCGCCGCAGGCATCCGCGGCGGCGGCGGACCCGACGTCCGACGGCGGCGCGCCGGCGCCGGACGGCGACGGCCATGACGGCAGCCACGCCGCGCTGCTCACGGTGGCGACCGAACTGCTCGACTGCCCGTGCGCCCTGCTGTGGCTGGTCGAGGACGACGGGCTGCGCCTGGTCGCCACCCGCGGACTGGCGCTGACACCGGTATTCGACCACTCGCGGCTGCACGCCCTGGTGAGCGCGGACCAGCCGGTGGCGGTCGTGCCCGACACCCGCACGCATCCTGTGCTCGCCGGCGATCCGGTGGTGACCGGTGCGGGCCTGCACCACGTCGCGGCTGCCGCCCTGCTCGCGCCGGACGGCACCCTGCTCGGCGTGATCGGCGTCGGCGACGCCTGCCGCCGCGATGAGTCGGCCGACACGATGTCCTCGCGCCTGCGCTCGCTGGCCGCGCTCGCCACGCGCACCCTGCCCGGCACGCTGATGGCGCGCTGCCGCCAGGTGGCCGAGGCAGGCTTCAGTGCGATCGTGGTCGTCGACGGACGTGGCTCGACCATCTTCGCCAACGGCGCCGCGCGCGAACTGCTCGGCGCCGCGGCCTCGCCCGGGCAGCCGGTCGAACACCTGGTGCCGCTGTCGCTGCAGCTCGACCCCGACGCGGTGTCGGACTGGCTGCACGCCCCGGCCTCGCCCGGCAACGACGTGCCCAGCGCGCGCGAACTGCGCATCCGCGACGCACTGGGCGAGCTGCGCGTGGTCGAGGCGGTGCGCTGCAGCTGGCACGACGGCATCGCCCTGGTGCTGCGCGACATCACCGACCACGGCGGCGCCCGGCGCGAACCACCGTCGGGGCGGCGCGACCCGCTGACCGGCCTGCCCAACCGCGAAGCCCTGTTCGCCAGCATCGGCGCCCTGCGCGGCCGCGGCGCGCGCCTCGGCGTCGCGCTGCTGGGCCTGGACAACTTCCGCGCCATCAACGAGGCGCTCGGCCACGTGATCGGCGACACCGTGCTGCAGGTGGTGGCGTGCCGGCTGATGGCCTGGCTGCCGACCGACGCGCAACTGGTGCGTTTCGGCGGCGACGAGTTCGCGATCCTGTTCGAGACGGCCGACACCGCCGACGCGCTCGAGCCGCGTCTGCAGGCACTGCTGCGCGACCTCGCGCGTCCATGCGAGGTCGAACACCAGCGCGTGCACGTGGAAGCCTGCATCGGCCTGGCGTTCGACGAGTCCGAAGCCGTGGCCGCCTACGAGGATTCGGGCAGCAGCGGCCTGCTCGCGCTCGCGGCGCTTGCGCTGCGCCACGCCAAGCGTGCCGGTACCCTGCAGCTGCGCCGCTTCACCCCGGCGATGCGCGAAGAGGCGGTCGACCGCCGCCACCTCGACCTCGAGCTGCGGCGCGCGTTCCGCGACGGCGAGTTCGAACTGCACTACCAGCCGCAGATCGACCTCGCCTCCGGCGTGGTCTCCGGCGCCGAGGCGCTGCTGCGCTGGCGCCATCCCGAGCGCGGGCTGCTGATGCCGGTCGCCTTCATCGACGCCCTCGCGCGCAGCGCGATCGCCCCGGCGGTGGGCAACTGGATCCTCCAGCAGGCCTGCCGCGATGCCGCCGGCTGGCCGGTGCTGCACGGGCGCCGGCTCAAGGTCGGCGTCAACCTGTTCCCGGCCCAGTTCAACGACGACGCGCTGGTGGAGAAGGTCGATGCCGCGCTGCGCGCCAGCGGCCTGCCTGCAGACCAGCTCGAGATCGAGCTGACCGAGACCATCGCCCTGCGCGACGACGGTGTGGCCGAGAAGACCCTGCTGCAGCTGCGCAGCCGCGGCATCCGCGTGTCCTACGACGACTTCGGCACCGGCCACGCCTCGCTGTCGATGCTGCACCGGCTGCCGGTGGACCGGGTCAAGATCGACCGCTCGTTCGTCCGCGACCTGGTCGCCAGCCGCGGCGACAAGGCGATCGTGCGCTCGATCACGCTGATCGCGAAGAACTTCGACATGGAAGTGATCGCCGAGGGCGTGGAATCGCGCGACCAGGTGGTGCTGCTGCGCGAGTTCGGCTGCCACGAAGTGCAGGGATTCCTGTACTCGATGGCGCTGGCACCGCGCCTGTTCGAGCGCTGGCTGTCCGACCACGTGCCGCAGGCGGCCTCCGCCCCGGCGGCGGCGCGTTCGCCCGCGGACGCGTCGCTGGATGCGGCCGATCCCGCGGAGGCGGCCGCCACCGCGGCGATGGCCGCCGCGGAGCCGTGCCATGGCTGAGCTGCTGCGCGAGCCACCGTCCTCCGCGACCGGAGAGCGCACGTTCGCGTTCGAGGACCGCGACTTCCGCCGCGTGTGCCGGATGATCTACGAGCGCGCGGGCATCAGCCTGGGCGACCACAAGCGCGACATGGTCTACAGCCGCCTGGTGCGGCGCCTGCGCGCGCGCGGCATCGAGCGCTTCAGCGATTACCTGGACCTGGTCGACGCCGACGCGGGCGACGAGCCGGAGCAGTTCGTCAACGCGCTCACCACCAACCTGACCTCGTTCTTCCGCGAGGCGCACCACTTCCCGCTGCTGGCCACCCAGCTGCGCGCGGCCTGGCAGGGCGGCCCGCCGCTGCTGGTCTGGTGCTGCGCGGCCTCGACCGGCGAGGAGCCCTACTCGCTGGCGATCACGGCCTGCGAGGCCTTCGACACCCTGACCCCGCCGGTCCGGATCCTGGCCACCGACATCGACACCGCCGTGCTGCAGTCGGCCGCGCGCGGGGTGTATACGCTCGACCGTATCGACGCGCTGGAGCCGGCACGCAAGCGGCGCTTCTTCCAGCGCGGCGCCGGCGCCAACGCCGGCCTGTGCCGGGTGCGCCCGGAGCTGCGCGCACTGCTCGAATTCCGGCCGCTGAACCTGCTCGATCGCGACTACGGCCTCAAGCGCGGCGCCTACGCCGCGGTGTTCTGCCGCAACGTGATGATCTACTTCGACAAGCCGACCCAGTACGGCGTGCTGCAGCGGATCGTGCCGACCCTGGCCGAGGGCGGGCGCCTGTACACCGGCCATTCGGAAAGCTTCAACCACGCCGCCGACCTGGTGTCGCCCTGCGGACGGACGGTCTATCGCGCAGCGGCCGACGGCGGTGCCCGATGAGCGCCACGCTGGCGGTCCCGTCCACCGGCGGGTATTTCGATTCCGCGCTGCAGACCCGCGCCATCCGCCTGCTGCCGGCCGACTACCTGGTGACCGACCAGCCGGTCGCGCTGGTGACCCTGCTCGGCTCGTGCGTGGCCGCCTGCCTGTACGACCCGGCGATGCGCCTGGGCGGGATGAACCACTTCATGCTGCCCGGCGGCGACGACAACGACGCCACGTCCGCGCGCTACGGCGTCAACGCCATGGAATTGCTGATCAACGACCTGCTCAAGCGCGGCGCGCGCCGCCAGCGGCTGCAGGCCAAGGTGTTCGGCGGCGGCAACGTGCTCAGCGGATTCCACAGCCATCCCATCGGCACCCGCAACGCGCGCTTCGTGCTCGACTACCTGGACGCGGAGAAGATCCCGGTCCTGGCGCAGGACCTGGGCGACACCCAGGCGCGCAAGGTCGGCTTCTTCGTGCAGACCGGGCGCAGCCTGGTCAAGCGCCTGCCGGCCACCCGCGACGAGGTGGTGGACGCCGAGCGCGCGCTGTACGGCCGACTGGCGCGCGCGCCGGTCGCCGGGACCGTGGAACTGTTCTGACATGGCCCGCCGCCCCATCCGGGTGCTGGTGGTCGACGACTCGGCCCTGGTACGGGCGCTGATGTCCGAACTGCTGGGCGACGATCCCGGCATCGAGGTGGTCGGCACCGCGTCCGATCCGTACATCGCGCGCGAGAAGATCAAGCAGCTCGCGCCGGACGTGCTGACGCTCGACGTCGAGATGCCGCGCATGGACGGGCTCACGTTCCTGCGCAACCTGATGCGGCTGCGGCCGATGCCGGTGCTGATGGTGTCGTCGCTGACCGAAGCCGGCGCGAGCGTGACGCTCGACGCCCTGGCGCTGGGCGCGGTGGACTTCATCGCCAAGCCCAAGATCGACGTCGCCCGCGGCCTGGCCGGCTACGGCCCGATGCTGGTGGAGAAGGTCAAGCAGGCCGCGAACGCGCGCGTGGCGCGGATCGCGCCGGCCGATGCCGCCGCGACGCCTCCGCTGCAGGGGCCGATCGGCTACCGCACCACCGAGCGCCTGCTCGCGATCGGCGCGTCCACCGGCGGCACCGAGGCGATCCGCGAGGTGCTCGAGCAGATGCCGGCCGACGCGCCGGCCACGGTGATCGTGCAGCACATCCCGGCCGCGTTCAGCGGCCCGTTCGCCGAGCGGCTCGACCGCCACAGCCGCATGACGGTGATGGAAGCCACCGACCAGCAGCCCCTGCTCGCCGGCCATGCCTACGTCGCGCCGGGCGGCCGTCACCTGCGCGTGGTGCGCAGCGGTGCGCGCTGGATCTGCCGGCTGGGCGACGACGATCCGGTGCGCCGCCACCGGCCCAGCGTCGACGTGCTGTTTGAATCGGTGGCCGCGCACGCCGGGCGCAACGCCACCGCGGCCCTGCTCACCG
Organism: Luteimonas rhizosphaericola; assembly: GCF_029888045.1. Taxonomy (GTDB): domain Bacteria; phylum Pseudomonadota; class Gammaproteobacteria; order Xanthomonadales; family Xanthomonadaceae; genus Luteimonas; species Luteimonas rhizosphaericola. Next base: position 4,900 of record NZ_JARXRN010000006.1, read on the forward strand.
GCATGGGCGACGACGGCGCCGCGGGGCTGCTGTCGCTGCGTCGCGCGGGCGCACGTACGCTGGCCCAGGACGAGGCCAGCAGCGTGATCTGGGGCATGCCCGGCGCGGCGGTCGCGCTCGGCGCGGCCGACGAGGTCGTGCCGCTGGAACAGGTCGCTCGGCGGCTGCTGGCCGCCCCTCGCGAGCGCTAAAGCGCGCCGCCACGCTGCCGTTACCGACGGCAGACCCACCTCATGCAACCGGCAGGACCGACGATGGATTCGCGTGTATTGCTTCGCCTCGCAGCGCCCGTGGCGCTCACCCTCGTCCTGGTCCTCGCGCAGGCGCTGGACCTGGCCCCCGCCATCCGCTGGGGCGCCCTGGCCGCCATGTCGCTGGCCTGGCTCGGCTTCGCCTGGACCGTGCTGCGTCCATCGCAGGGCGATGCCGCGCTGCTGCGCGAGCAGAGCCGGGTGCTGGAGGAACTGCGCACCTTCATCGGCGCCGAAGTGCAGGGTTCGCGCGACGAGATCGAACGCACCCGCGAACTGATCCGCGAGTCGGTGGCCAAGCTCGGCACCAGCTTCGACGCGGTCAACCGCAAGTCGCGCCAGCAGAGCGAGGTCGCCTCGCGCATCATCGACCGCCGCAGCGACGGCGACGGCAGCGGCTCGGACGTGCACCGCTTCGCGCTGCAGGCCAGCCAGCAGATGGAGCAGCTGGTCGAGGCGCTGGAAGCGGTCAGCGGCCAGAGCGGCGCCACCGTGACCCACATCGACGCCATGGCCGAGCACCTGGACGGCATCTTCTCGCTGCTCGAGGACGTCAAGTCGATCGCCGACCAGACCAACCTGCTCGCGCTCAACGCCGCGATCGAGGCCGCGCGTGCCGGCGAAGCCGGTCGTGGCTTCGCGGTGGTCGCCGACGAGGTGCGCAACCTGTCGGAGCGCTCGACCGCGTTCAACGAACAGATCCGCAAGCTCGCCCACAGTTCCAAGGACTCGATCGCCCGGGTGCGCGACACCGTCAGCACGATGGCCTCGCGCGACCTGGACCGCAGCCGCGTCGCCCGCGCCGAAGCCGCGGCGATGCTCGAGCGCGTCGACGGCATCAACCGCAACCTTGGCACCGGCATGCGCGAAATCGCCGAGTGCAGCAAGTCGATCGACGGCTCGGTCGCCGAGGCGGTGCGCTCGCTGCAGTTCGAGGACATCGCCACCCAGGCGCTGGGCGCGGCCAACGTGCATCTCGACCGGCTGGGCGCGATCAACCGCGAAGCCACCGTGCTGCAGGACCTGCTGCACCGCAGCGGCGGCCAGTCCGGCGCGGAACTGCGCCAGGCGCTGTCGCAGATCGGGCAGCGCATCGCCCAGATGCGCGGCGAGTGGGAGCGTCCGCCGCACAAGCCGGTGACCCAGCAGTCGATGGACGCCGGCAGCGTCGAACTGTTCTGACCGGGCCTCGCCCGCCGCGCGCGGGCGGCCCGAGGTTGCGGCCGGACGGCTGCGGCCGGTAGCTTGGCCGCATGCCCGATCCCGCGACCGCCCCGACGCCCCGGCCCGCCCGGGCCCTGCTCGGCGAATTCACCCGGCTGCTGCTGCTCGCGGTCGTGCTGCCGGTGCTGGTGCTGTCCGGGGTGCTGCTGTGGCAGGCCTCGGTCTCGGTGCGCGAACAGAGCGCGACCCGCCTGGCGGCCACCGCCCACGCCGGGGCGCGCGAGCTCGAAGGCTTCCTGCAGGTACACCAGGCCGCGCTGCAGGTGCTGGCCGACCGCCGCGCCGGCGAAGCCAGCCTGGACGACGTCGCGCGCTGGCAGGCCGACCTCGCCCGCATCAGCCGCCACTATCCGGCCTTCGCCACGATGCTGGTGACCGATGCCGACGGCCGCATCCTGGCCAGCGAACCTGGGCTGCCGGAGGGCGGGCCGCAGTCGGTCGCCGACCGCGAGTATTTCCAGGTGCCGCGCGAGAGCGGGCGCGGCCATGTCTCCAACGCCTTCCGCGGCCGCGGCCATGGCCGCGACGTGCTGGTGGCGGTGTCGGTGCCGCTGCAGGCGGACGGACGCTTCGCCGGCGTGCTGGAAGGTTCGATCCGGGTCGATTCGCTGGGCATGCGCCGGGGCGGCCTGGACGAGCACGGCTTCGAGGTGCTGCTGCTCGACCGCGCCCTGACCGTGATCCAGTCGGGCGCCGGAATGCCGCAGCGTCCGCTCTACGCCCTGGGCGACGCGACCGGCGACCGCGAGCTGGCGCGCCTGGCGCGCGGCGAGCGCGGCATGCGTTCGCTGCGCGGCGCGCTGCGCGACGGCGACGACGCATTCGCGTACGCCGCCCCGCTCGACAACGGCTGGCACTTGGTCCTGCTGCAGCCGCACGCCGTGGTCGACGCCGAGCTGCGCCGCAACGCGCTGGCGCTGCTGGCGGTCCTGGCGCTGGTGCTCGCCGGCGTGCTCGCGGTGGCGGTGGCCAAGCTGCGGCGGCTCGGCCACAGCGTGCACGGGCTGCTCGAGCGCATGCAGCAGTTCGCGCTCGACAGCGACCCGAGCCCGATCGCACCCGACAACCTGCCCAGCGAGCTGGTGCCGCTGGTCGACGCGATGAACGCACTGGCCGCGCGCGCGCGCGCCTCCTACGAAACGGTGAACCTGAGCCTGCAGGAACAGCGCCACCTGCGCGAGGAACTGCAGTCGGTCGCGCAGCGCCTGCTCACGGTGCAGGAGGACGAGCGCCGCGCGCTCTCGCGCGAACTGCACGACGACATCGGCCAGTCCATCACCGCGATCAAGCTGGCGGCCACGTCGCTGACCGACGACAGCCTGGCCACGGACGCGGCGGTGCGGCGCGAGATCCTCGACGAGGTCATCGCCATCGCCGACCAGACCGTGCACAAGCTGCGCAACCTGTCGCTGCTGCTGCGCCCGCCGCAGCTCGATTCGCTCGGCCTGGAAGCGGCGCTGCGCGGGCAGGTGGCCGCGCTGGCGCGCAACAGCCGGCTGCAGGTCGAACTGGACGTGGCGCCGATCGCCCAGCGCCTGCCGGCCGCGGTCGAACTGGCCTGCTTCCGCATCGCGCAGGAAGCGATGACCAATGTCGCCCGCCACGCCGGCGCCACGCATGCACGCGTCCGCGTGGCGATCGAGCACGTCGACGGCCAGCGCAGCCTGGTGCTGCGCGTGGTCGACGACGGCCACGGCATCGATCCCGAGCGCCCCGGCGGCCTGGGCCTGCTCACCATGCGTGAACGCGCCACCCAGCTCGGCGGCAGCCTGGCGATCAACTCGCGCGAGGGCGGCGGCACTCAGGTTCGCGCCGTGCTGCCGATACCGGGGGATGGCGCCTGACGATGCGCCGGCCGGAACTGTGCGCCGCGTGGAAGAACGCGCAGCGCGCGCTACGGGCGGCGGCGGTGGCGCGGTATCTTTCCCGCCCGGGGAATCGAAGGGGAATGCAGTGCGGATCGTTGTAGTCGGAGGCGACACGGACCATATCGCGGCCGTGGCGCGCGAACTGTCGGAACACGACCTGGCGTGGCACCTGGACCACGTGGCTTCGGATGCCGACGTCCCGGCCGCGGGCAGCGACGGCGCGCCGGACGTGATCGTGTGCGCCTCGCGGGTGGGCGATCGTGCCGGCCTGCCGGTGCTGGCCGGCCTGTACCGCCGCCATCCCGATGCGATGCGCATCCTGCTGGTGGCGCCCGAGGGCGGGCACGACCTGTTCGACGCGCTCACCAACAGCCACCGCATCCTCAACGAACCGCTGGATTCGCTGGCGCTGATCGATGCGGTCGAGAGCGTGGCCGAACTGCGCACCCTGCTCGACGACCCGGCGCTGAAATCCGCGATCGAGCGCGTCGGCACGCTGCCGGCCGCGCCGCGCCAGTACCTCGCGCTGACCACGCTGCTGCGCGATCCCGACAGCACCGCGGCGAAGATCGCCGACGTGGTGGCGCAGGATCCGACCGTCGCCGCGCGCGTGCTGCGGCTGTCCAACTCGGCGTACTACTCCGGCGGCCGCGAGATCGCCGACCTGCGCTCGGCGGTCACCCGCCTCGGCCACAACACGCTGCGCCAGCTGGTGCTCGCCAGCGAAGTGTTCTCCGCCGGTCCCGAGGCCGACGAGCTGCGCGACCGCGCGCTGCGCATCTCGCAGCTGGCCGGCAAGCTGCTGGCCGGACCGAGTGCGGACCTGGCCACCACCGCCGGCCTGCTGGCCGAAGTCGGCCTGCTGCTGCCGCGCACCGCGGTCGACGCCTCCACCACGCCCTACAGCACCACCGGCGCCTATCTGCTGGGCCTGTGGGGCCTGCCCGCGCCGATCGTCGAGGCGGTCGCATTCCACGACCGTCCTTCGCGCGTGCGCGGCAGTTTCTGGGTCACCGGCGCGGTGCACGTGGCCGCGGCCCTGGTCAACGGCCGCGAGCCCGACGAGGCCTACCTGCGCTCGGTCGGCCAGTACGACCGCCTGCCGCGCTGGCGCGAGCTGGCGAAGGCGTCTACCGGCAGCGAGTGAGCGCGCACGCGGCGTCCGCGCGCGGTCACCCGATCCACAGCCGCAGCAGCCACGCCACCGTCCCGACGGCGGCCAGCCCCGCCAGCCACAGCGCGACGAACCACGCCAGCCGCTTCCACAGCGGCCCCGGCGCGGCATCGCGCGCGTCACCGGCCATCAGTGGTAGCCCGCGTGGCCGACCTTGCCGCGGAACACCCAGTAGGCCCAGCCGGTGTAGGCCAGGATCACCGGGATCAGCACCACCGCGCCCACCAGCATGAAGCGCAGGCTGGCGTCGGGCGCGGCGGCGGCGTGGATGTCCAGCGCGCGCGGCACGATGTAGGGGAACATGCTGATCGCCAGCCCGGCGAAGGTCAGCGCGAACAGCCCCAGCGTCAGCAGGAACGGCGCCAATTCGCGCCCCCGTCGCAGCGCGCGCCAGAACGCGTAGCCCAAGATCGCGGTCAGCAGCGGCACCTGCGCGGTCAGCAGCACCACCGGGTACGTGGTCCAGCGCCGGTGGTAGTCGAACTCCAGCCCGAGCGTGGCCAGGCTCACGCCCACGATGCCCGCCAGCAGCCCCAGCGCCAGCCACGGCGCCAGCCGGCGCGCGTGCGCCTGGGCCTCGCCCTCGGTCTTCCAGATCAGCCAGGTCGCCCCCAGCAGCGCATAGCCCACGACCACGCTGGCGCCGGTGAGCAGCGAGAACGGCGTCAGCCAGTCGAGCCAGCCGCCGGCATAGGCGCGATCCTCGACCGCGATGCCCTGCAGCAGCGCGCCCAGGGTCACGCCCTGCGCGAACGCGGCCACCAGCGAGCCGCCGGTGAATGCCACGTCCCACCACGGGCGGTGCGCCGGATCGCGCCAGCGCGCCTCGAACGCCACGCCGCGGAACACCAGCCCGAGCAGCATCGCGATGATCGGCGGATACAGCGCGGTCAGGATCACTCCGTAGGCGAGCGGGAACGCCGCCATCAGCCCGCCGCCGCCGAGCACCAGCCAGGTCTCGTTGCCGTCCCAGACCGGCGCGATCGAGTTGATCGCCTGGTCGCGCTCGCGCCCGACGGGGAACACCGGGAACAGGATGCCGATGCCGAGGTCGAAGCCATCCATCACCACGTACGCGAACACCGCGAACAGGATCAGCAGCGCCCAGGCGGTGGGCAGGTCGAGGCTCATCGCGCATCTCCCCGCGGCGCGGCGTCGCCGATGCGTTCGGCCGGACCGGGGGTGATGCCGGCGGTGCGGATCGGGCCCTCGTCGCCGTCGGGCGCGGGCTCGTGCGCCTGCACCCCCTTGGCCATCAGCTTGAGGATGTACCAGGCGCCGAAGCCGAACACGATGAAGTACACCACCACGAACGCGAGCAGCGAGGCGCCGACCGCCGGCGCGTCCAGCGGCGAGGCGCTCTCGGCAGTGGTCATCAGGTTGTACACGGTGAACGGCTGGCGCCCGACCTCGGTGGTGACCCAGCCGGCGAGCACCGCGACGAAGCCCGCGGGCGCCATCGCCAGCGCTGCGCGGTGCAGCGCGGGCCAGTCGTACAGCCGTTTGCGCAGACGTGCCCACAGGCTCCAGGCGCCCAGCGCCAGCATCGCCATCCCCAGCCCGACCATGATCCGGAACGACCAGAACACGATCGGCACCGGCGGATGCAGGGCGGGATCGATGGTGTCGAGCCCGTCGAGCGGCGCGTCGAGGTCGTGCTTGAGGATCAGCGAGGACAGTTTCGGAATTTCGACCGCGTAGTCGACCCGCTGCTCCCCGCTGTTCGGCAACCCGAACAGGATCAGCGGCGCGCCGTCGGGGTGGCTCGCGTAATGGCCTTCCATCGCCATCACCTTGGCCGGCTGGTGCTCGAGCGTGTTCAGGCCTTGCAGGTCGCCGACGACGATCTGGAGCGGGGCGACCAGCGCCGCCATCCACATCGCCATCGAGAACATCGTGCGCGCGCCGACGATCGAGGGCGGCAGCGCGGGATCCTCGCCGGGCACGTCGGCGGCGGCATCGCTGGACTGCTCGCGCGCCCGCGCGCGCCGGTGCTGCAGCAGGTGCCAGGCGCCCACGCCGCCCACCGCCAGCGCGGTGGTGAGGTAGGCGCCGATCACCGTGTGCACCAGCCGGTAGGGAAAGCTCGGGTTGAAGATGATCGCCCACCAGTCCTCCGGCACGAACTGGCCTGCCGCGTTGACGGAGAACCCGTCCGGCGTGTGCATCCAGCTGTTGGCGCTGAGGATCCAGAACGCGGAGATGAAGGTGCCCACCGCGACCATCAGCGTGGCCAGGAAATGCAGCCGCGGCCCCACCCGGTTCATGCCGAACAGCATCACGCCGAGGAAGCCGGCCTCGAGGAAGAACGCGGTCATCACCTCGTAGGCCATCAGCGGGCCGATCACCGGTCCGGCGCGATCGGAGAACACCGCCCAGTTGGTGCCGAACTGGTAGGACATCACGATGCCCGACACCACGCCCATCGCGAACGCGACGGCGAAGATCTTCACCCAGAAGCGGAACAGGTCGAGATAGACCTGCCGACCGGTCTTCAGCCACAGCGCCTCGAGCACGGCGAGGTAGCTCGCCAGCCCGATCGAGAACGCCGGGAAGATGAAGTGGAAGCTGACGGTGAACGCGAACTGGATCCGCGCCAGCAGCACGGCGTCAGCATCGGCGAACATGGTGCCTCCGTGCAGGTCGGACCCGGGACGCGCGCATGAATCGCGCCGGCGCGCCACTCGCCCGCCCTCCGCGCGCCCGACGCGAAACGCCGGTTGGGACGGATGACACTGGTCGTTGGCGCGTGCTCGGCATGTCCCTCGCCCGGGCTGGCGGCGCAGGCACGGCGCCGCGGTGATGCGATGGAAGCGCGCGGCGGTCCGCAGAGGCATCGGGCCGGCGCGGCGCGCATCCGCGAATCCACATGATACGCCCGCATCGCGATCGCGCGTGCTGGCAGATTGACCCATGCGTGTCGCGATTCCGCGTGCCGGGATTCCGCACGTCGCGAGCGGGGCGTGGCGCGCGTCGCGACGGACGCGCGCCTTGCTCGACGCGCGGAAACACGGCCCGGTGGAGTGGATGGCCCGGCATTGGTCGTATGCGGCACGCGCGTCGTCGCAGGATGCGCATGCCCGCAACGAGCAGTCGCTCCCGGGCATGCACGCGCCCCGCGTGGCGGGTGCAGTGCCCTGTGCCGCAGGGTTCATGCGCGCCGGCGCGCGTCGATCCAGCATCCGCGATCCCGCACCGGCTGCTTCACGCAGCCGTGCCGCGGCCGGGCGCAGGCTGGCGCGGTCCACCCTATCCGACGGAGTCCACATGGCCTTGCCTGCGACCTGCGGCAGCGCTGACGCGCGCGCCACCCCCCTGTCGCCCGCGTGGTGCGAAGACGTCCCGGCTGGCCTTGAACGTGCGGTCCGCAGCGCAGTGCCATCCCACGGGCGCCGTGGCGGGCACGCGACGGGAGCATGCGCATGAGCACCCGCCGCATCTACAGCGCGCCCGATCTCGCACGCGCCGAGCAGGCGGTCGCCGCGGCACGCGAGGTCGGACTGGACGACGACTGCCTGTCGCTGGTGGCGCGCTCGGATATCGAGGTCGGCGCGGTGCCCGACGAGATGAAGCAGGCCGATACCGACATGCTGCCCGCCGCCGCGCGCGGCGCGGGCCTGGGTGCGGCGGCGGGCGCGGTGGCCGGCCTCGCGGCGATGACGTTCCCGCCGCTCGGGCTCACGCTCGCCGGCGCCCTGCTCGGGGGCGGCGCGGCCGGCGCGCTGGTCGGCTCATGGGCGTCCGCGCTCGCGGGCGCGTCGATCCAGGAGCCGGAACGTCGGAAATACGAGGCCGAGATCGAGGCCGGCCGCGTGCTGGTGGTGGTCGACGCCGACGACGATCGCCAGGCGCACCTGCGCGCGCCGTTCGATCAGCTCGGACTGGTGCAGCTGGAGGTCGACGGACACGCGACGCCGCAAGCCTGACCTCGCGCGCTTCGCGCGCGACGTGGATCGCGTGTGCCGAGACTGCCGTCTGCACGCGGCAGGCGTTCGTCAGACGTTCGCGAGGCGCGGGAGCGTCCTGGTGTGACCTCAAGCCCCACGGTTGGCCCGTAGGCCTTCCCTGCCCTCACGACCCGTCGCATCGCGCGACGGGCGGCTGCAGGGCCGCCGCCGGCGCATCCACGGCCCGCACACGCGGTCCCTGCCACGCTCGCTCCATGGCGCTCGAGGATTACCGCCGCAAGCGACGCTTCGGGCAGACACCCGAACCCGACGACGGTCCTGCGCGTACGGCGCGCGGCCGCCGTCCGATCTTCGTGGTGCAGCTGCACCACGCCAGCCGCCGCCACTACGATTTCCGGCTGCAGGTCGGCGACGTGCTGCGCAGCTGGGCCGTGCCCAAGGGCCCGAGCTTCGACCCGAAGGTCAAGCGCATGGCGGTGGAGGTCGAGGACCATCCGCTGGACTACGCCGGGTTCGAAGGCGAGATTCCCGCCGGCCATTACGGCGCCGGCCATGTCGCCCTGTTCGACCACGGCACCTGGACCACCGACGGCGACGTCGCCGCGCAGCTGGCGAAGGGCCATCTGCGCTTCGAACTGCACGGCGACCGGCTCAAGGGTGGCTGGCACCTGGTGCGCTCGGGCAAGCCGGCGCGCCAGCCGCAGTGGCTGCTGTTCAAGCAGGACGACGCCTGGGCCGGGCCGGCGGAGGCCGACGACCTGCTCGAAGGCGTGACCGCGCCGCCTGCGTCGCGCACGGTCGCGAAGAAGAGTGCTGCACGGGCGAAGACGCCTGCCGGGAACAGGCCTGCCAGCGACAAGCGTCGCAGCGCGGCGCGGACGCCGTTCGCGACCCGGGCCGCACGCAAGTCCGCCTCCACGCCCGCCACGCCCGCGGCCCGAGCCCGCCGCTCCCGGACCGACTGGCGCGCCGCGGCCGGCAAGCTGACCGGCGCGCGCGAGCATGCGCTGGGCACGGACGCGCCCGCGCCGCAACTCGCGCGCCTGGTGGCCCAGCCGCCCGCGGGCGGGCAGTGGCTGCATGAACTCAAGTGGGACGGCTATCGTCTGCTCGCGAGCCTGCACGCCGGTGCACCGAGGCTGTGGTCGCGCAACGGGCTGGACTGGACCGACCGCGTGCCGGAAGTGCGCGATGCCTTGGCCACGCTCGGTGCGCGCGAGGCGCTGCTGGACGGCGAGCTGATCGCGGTGCAGGGCCGGCGCGAGGACTTCAACGCCCTGCAGCAGGTGCTCTCGGGCGAACGCCAGGGCCGGCTGCGGCTGGTGCTGTTCGACCTGCTGCACCTGGACGGCATCGACCTGGCGCACGCGCCGCTGCTGGAGCGCAAGCAGCTGCTCGAACGGCTGCTGCGCAAGGCCCCGGAGGTGCTGGCCTACAGCTCGCACGGCGTCGGCGACGGCGAGGCGGCGTTCCAGGCCGCGCTCGACGCCGGCTTCGAGGGCATCATCTCCAAGCGCGCGGATGCGGCCTACCATCCGGGCCGCGGCGACGACTGGCGCAAGACCAAGGCCCAGGCCAGCGCCGAATACGCGGTGGTCGGCTACACCCCGCCCAAGGGCAGCCGCCGCGGCATCGGCGCGCTGCTGCTGGCCACGCCCGACCCGACCCACGGCTGGCGCTACGCCGGCCGCGTGGGCAGCGGCTTCAGCGACCCGCAGCTCGCGGCGCTGGGCGAGCGCCTGGCCGGCAAGGGGCGCGCTGCGGAGACCGTATACGTGCCCGAGCACGACACCGACCTGCGCCAGGCGAAATGGCTGCCGCGGCCGGCGTTCGTGGTGGAAGTGTTCCATCGCGGCACCGGCGGACGCGGGCTGCTGCGCCAGGCCAGCTTCAAGGCCCTGCGGCCCGACAAGCGCGTGTCCGACCTGGCCGACGCCGGCGGCGACCGCATCGACGACGGCGCGGAGGACGGATCGGTGGCGAGACGACGCAAGACGCGGCCCGGGACGGCCCCGGGGAACACGGCGAAGGCGGCGAAGGCGGGCGCGCGCGCTCCCGCGAAAGCGTCGAAGGCATCGGGCGCGAACGCCGCGATGGCGCCGAAAGCGTCCGGACCAGCGAAGCCGACCCGGGCTTCGAAAAAGACCGGAAAGACCACCAGGGCCATCAAGGCCGCAAACGCCGCACCCGGCCCGACCGCACGCGGGGCAACCGGCGCGAAGCAGGCGAAGGCCTCCGCGACAGGCGGCGGGACGGTGAAAGACCGGGCGCGCGCCGCGCCGAAGGCCCGCGCGCGCGGCGCTGGCGCCGGCAACGCGCGCTCCCCGCCGGCGCTGTCGAGCCCCGGGAAGGTGCTGTTCCCCGGCGACGGCATCACCAAACGGCAGCTCGCCGACTACTACGCCGCGGCGATGGACTGGCTGCTGCCCGAGATCGCAGGCCGGCCGCTGTCGCTGGTGCGCTGCCCCGGCGGGCTGCGGGCGCAGTGCTTCTTCCAGAAGCACGCCACGCCGGGGATGGACCTGGTGTCGCGCATCCCGCTGAAGGAATCCGACGGCGGTCGCGAGGACTATCTCTACGTCACCGACGCGGCCAGCGTGCTGGAACTGGTGCAGTTCAACACCATCGAGTTCCACCCCTGGGGCACGCACGTGGACGACGTGGAGCACTGCGACCGGCTGGTGTTCGACCTCGATCCCGACGCTTCGATCGGCTGGCCCGACGTGGTCGCCGCGGCGCGCCAGCTGCGCGGGTTCCTGTCGCAGGCGGGGCTGGAATCGTTCGTGCGCACCACCGGCGGCAAGGGCCTGCACCTGGTGGTGCCGCTGTCGCCGGCCGAACCCTGGGAGCGCGCGCGCGCGTTCGCCCAGGCCGTGGCCGAGGCCGCGCGCGAAGCCGACCCGCTGCGCTACGTGGCCACCGCCAGCAAGCAGCGCCGCAAGGGCCGGATCTTCATCGACTGGCTGCGCAACGGCCGCGGCGCCACCAGCGTCGCCAGCTTCTCGGTGCGCGCGCGTGCCGGGGCGCCGGTGTGCATGCCGCTGCGCTGGGAGGAACTGGGCCGGGTGCGCGCCGGCAACGCCTGGGACATCGGCAACGCGCTGGCGCGGCTGAAGCGGCTGCGTCGCCACCCGTGGGAGGGCATCGACGCGGTCGTGCAGTCGCTACCCGGCTGAGCCTCTGCACGTGGCGACGACGCCCGCGGGAGCAGGCTGGCGACCCGCCTTCCTGCGCGAGTGACGGCATGGCCCGCCCCATCTGGACCGGCAACCTCAGTTTCGGCCTGCTCAACGTGCCGGTCTCGCTGATGTCCGGCACCCGCAGCAACGACCTGTCCTTCCGCATGCTCGACTCGCGCGACCGCAAGCCGATCCGCTTCGAGCGCGTGAACGCCGATACCGGCGAGGAAGTGCCGTGGAAGGAGATCGTCAAGGCGTTCGAGTACGACAAGGGCAGCTACGTGGTGATCGAGAAATCCGACATCGCCTCGGCCGCGCCGGAAAGCCACGAATCGGTGGAGATCGAGGCTTTCGTCGACCAGGAATCGATCGACGTGCGCTTCTTCGAGAAGCCCTACGTGCTGGTGCCCGGCAAGAAGGCCGAGAAGGGCTACGTGCTGCTGCGCGAGACGCTGCGCAAGGCGAAGAAGATCGGCGTGGCGCGGGTGGTGATCCGCACCCGCGAGTACCTGTCGGCGGTGATGCCGCAGGGCGATGCGCTGATCCTGATGCTGATGCGCTACCCGCAGGAGCTGGTCGACCCCGCCGAGTACAAGATCCCCGAGGGCAAGGCCGGCGACTACCGCGTCAGCGCGAAGGAGCTGGAGATGGCCACCCAGCTGGTCGACTCGATGGCCGCGAAGTGGAACCCGGGCGACTACCACGACGAGTTCCGCGAGCGCCTGGCCGAGATCATCCGCAAGCGGATCAAGAGCAAGGGCGCCACCACCCAGGTCCTGGAGGAGCCCGAACCGCAGGAGGACGCGGCCACCAACGTGGTCGACTTCGTCTCCCTGCTGCAGAAGAGCCTGAAGGACAACACCCGCACGCCGGCCAAGAAGACCGCGGGCAGGAAGTCCGCCCCGCGCAAGGCGGCGAAGAAGAAGACGCCCGCGAAGAAGGCGGCCAAGTCCGGCACACGCACACGCAAGGCCGGCTGACAAGGAGACCCTGACGACGATGGCACGCAAGAAGACCTCCAGCAAGGCGCCCGCACGCAAGGCGCCCGCTTCCACCGCGAAGGCCACGCCGCGCGCGGCGAAGGCACCGACCGGCGGCGACGCGCAGGCCGCGGCGCGCACCGCGCGCGGCCAGCGCGGACTGCAGGCGGTCATCGACCGCAAGGATGCCCGCCGCACGGGCAAGGACAAGGGCGACGACGCGCCGATGCAGGCCGGCGCGCGCCGGCAACCCGAGCGCATGCCGGCGCAGCACATCGCCAAGCCGGGCCGCGAAGCCGACCTCGATCTCGCACCGCGCTTCGAGGCCCCGGACTACCGCGGCAGCGGCAAGCTCGAAGGCATGAAGGCGATCGTGACCGGCGCCGACTCCGGCATCGGCCGCGCGGTCGCGGTGCTGTTCGCGCGCGAGGGCGCGGACGTGGCGATCTTCTACCTGGACGAACACGAGGACGCGAAGGAAACCGCGCGCTGGGTCGAGAAGGAAGGCCGCCAGGCCGTGCTGGTGCCGGGCGACGTGCGCGATCCCGCGTTCTGCAACCGCGCGGTCAAGCAGGTGGCGAAGCAGTTCGGCCGGCTCGACGTGCTGGTCAACAACGCCGGCTTCCAGCTGCACGCCGAGCGCCTGGAGGACATCAGCGACGACCACCTGCAGGAGACCCTGCAGACCAACGTCGCCGGCTACCTGCAGATGGCGCGCGCGGCGCTGCCGCACATGTCCGAGGGCGCGTCGATCATCAACTGCGGTTCGGTGACGGGCCTGTTCGGCAGCCCGAAGCTGATCGACTACTCGACCACAAAGGGCGCGGTGCACGCCTTCACCAAGGCGCTGGCCGCCAACCTGATCCCGCGCGGCATCCGCGTCAACGCGGTGGCGCCGGGCCCGGTCTGGACGCCGTTCAATCCCGCCGACAAGCCCGCCGACGAAGTGGGCGAGTTCGGACAGGACAGTGCGATGGGCCGCGCGGCGCAGCCGGAGGAACTCTCGCCGGCATTCGTGTTCCTGGCCTCGCCGGTGATGTCGAGCTACGTCAACGGCATCGTACTGCCGGTGATGGGCGGGCCTAAGGGCTGAGCCCCGCGGCGCGCGCAAGCGACGCGCGCGCCTCCCGCGAGCCGCGCCGGCCGCAGCCGAGGCGCGGCTTTCAGGGCGCGCCGGCAGCCGGCGCCGCGGACACGGGCGAACGCCGCCAGGTCAGGGCATGCAGGATGCGCAGGTCTTCTTCGTCGAGCGCCTTGCCGTTGTCGCCGCGGAAGCGCATGCGGTAGGAGTGGATCGCCGCCTCGAGGTTGTCGACCGGATAGCCGACCAGGCGCAGCGCCTGGACCGGATCGAAGCCGGGCGGCGGCAGAGGCGCGGCCGGGTCGGGCCAGACGCCGTAGCCGGCCTCGGCCAGGCGCTTCCAGGGGAAACGCGGCCCCGGATCGATCTTGCGGCCGGGCGCGAGGTCGGAATGCCCGATCACGGCATCCTTCGGAATCCGGTGGCGCGTGGTCAGGTCGTCGAGCAGGCGCAGCAGGGCGGCGATCTGCGGTTCGCTGAAGGGCTCGACGCCGTCATTGTCGATCTCGATGCCGATCGAGGCGGAGTTGAGCTCGTGGATCGAACCCCAGCTGCCGGCACCGGCATGCCAGGCGCGATGCTCGTCGGACACCAGCTGGTAGATCGCGCCGTCGTCCCCCACCAGGTAGTGCGAGCTCACCGGCCCTCCGCTGTTGCGCGTGCGCAGGGTGTGCAAGCTCTGCGCGACCGAGTCCTGCTCGGTGTAGTGCAGCACGATCAGCTGCGCGCGCCGGGTGTCGAAGTTCGGCGACGGCACCCAGGTGGCCATCGGGTTGCGCGGCGCGCCATGCTGGCAGGCGGCGAGGACGAGCGCGCAGGCGCACAGGATCGCGAGGCGGATTCGATTCGGCATGCCCGCATTGCATCTTCTGCGCGCCGCGATTGCAAGCGAGCCGGTTCCTTGCACGTCTCAGGTCGTTCGAGGACGGCCGATGTCGATGGTGTCATCGCACAGGTATGCAGGCGGAACGCTGGTTCGCGCTTGCGATCGCGCAGTGGCAACGCGCGGTGGTTCCGGGCTGCGAATTGTACGGCGACGTGACCGGACGACCGGACGCAGTTCGACTGTCGACGGCGACCTGACGGGCCCCGCGGCGGCCGGGAGCCTTTGCGACGAATGTCCCCCGGCCTGCGCCTGCAAGCGCAGGCCTCCTCCTTGATTTCGCCGCAAAGGCTCCCGACCACCGCGGTGCTCAGGCTCCGGAGACCACGGCGTGCGGACCATGCACTGGGACGTGCGTGCGAGACGCGTCGCCTTTCCGGGCGCGATCGGGCCCGGAGCGGCGGGCGCGGGTGTCCTCGGGGGCGAAATCAAGGAGGAGGCAACGGCCGCAGGGCGTTGCCGGGGGACATTCGCCACCGAGGGCACCCGTGCCCGCCGTCTCGCGGTACGGGAAGACACCAGGCGCCGCGCTTTGGAGACCGGAGACAACGAAGCACAAAAAAGGCGGGCAGCCTGCGCTGCCCGCCCGCACCTCGTGGGGGAGGTGGATACCGCTTCGATCAGGACTCGTAGGCGGACTCGCCGTGGGTGGTGATGTCCAGGCCCTCGCGTTCGGCTTCCTCGCTCACGCGCAGGCCGAACACCAGCTTCGCGACCAGGAACCCGATGACCGAGACCACGCCGATCCACACGATCGTGATCAGCACGCCGAGCGCCTGGATGCCGACCTGCGAGGCCATGTTGAAGTCCTCGCCGCCCTGCCCGCCCAGACCGGGCGCGTAGAACACGCCGGTCAGGATGGCACCGACGATGCCGCCGATCGCGTGCACGCCGAACACGTCGGCGGTGTCGTCGACCTTGAGCAGCTTCTTCAGCCCGGTCACGCCCCAGACGCAGATCACGCCCGCGGCGAAGCCGATCGCGATCGCGCCCAGCGGCCCGACCAGGCCGGCCGCCGGGGTGATGCCGACCAGGCCCGCGACCGCGCCCGAGGCCACGCCCAGCGCCGACGCCTTGCCCTTGGTCAGCTTCTCGGTCAGCGCCCACGCCAGCACCGCCGCGGCCGTGGCCACCAGGGTGTTGATGAAGGCCAGCGCCGCGCCGGCGGTGGCCTCGAGGTTGGAGCCGGCGTTGAAGCCGAACCAGCCCACCCACAGCAGCGACGCGCCGACGAAGGTCAGGGTGACGTTGTGCGGCTTGAGCGCCTCGCGCCCGTAGCCCACGCGCTTGCCGACGAAGTACGCGCCCACCAGGCCGGCGATGCCCGCGTTGATGTGCACCACGGTGCCGCCGGCGAAGTCCAGCGCGCCGTGCTCGAACAGGTAGCCGCCCGTCGCCCACACC
This sequence comes from Luteimonas rhizosphaericola, assembly GCF_029888045.1. Classification (GTDB taxonomy): domain Bacteria; phylum Pseudomonadota; class Gammaproteobacteria; order Xanthomonadales; family Xanthomonadaceae; genus Luteimonas; species Luteimonas rhizosphaericola. The sequence goes on from NZ_JARXRN010000006.1 coordinate 20,852, forward strand.
ATGTGCGCGATCGGCAGGTAGCCCAGGGTGAACCAGATCACCGAGAACAGCAGCACCGCCGAGAACTTCACCCGCTCGGCGAACGCGCCCACGATCAGCGCGCCGGTGATGCCGGCGAAGGTCGACTGGAACGCGACGAACACGTACTCGGGCAGGCTGACGCCATCGGTGAACGTGGCCGCGAGCGTGTCGATCGTGACGCCCGACAGGAACGCCTTGTCCAGGTTCCCGATCCACGCCCCCTCGCCGGAGAACGCCAGCGAGTAGCCGTAGACGATCCACAGCACCACCAGCAGCGAGAACACCGAGATCACGTGGATCAGCACCGACAGCACGTTCTTCGACCGCACCATGCCGCCGTAGAACAGCGCCAGGCCGGGCACCACCATCAGCAGCACCAGCAGGGTCGAGGTCAGCATCCAGGCCACGTCGCCCTTGTCGACGGTGGCCTGCGCGGCCTCGCCGACCGCCTCGGCCACCGGCGCGGTGGCATCCTGCGCCATGACGTCGAGCGTGCCGGTCAGGCCGGCCACGCCCACCAGCAGGGCCAGTCCCAGCGCCTGCATGCGGGTCTTCCACCCGGAGAACAGTTGCATCTTCATCGTTTGGGCCTCCGAGGTTGGGTTAGAGCGCGTCCGCGCCGATCTCGCCGGTGCGGATGCGGATGACCTGGTCGAGCGCGACGACGAACACCTTGCCGTCGCCGACCTTGCCCGTGCCCGCCGACTTGGTGATCGCCTCCAGCGCGGCATCGAACACGTCGTCCGAGACCGCCGCCTCGATCTTCAGCTTGGGCAGGAAGTCGACGACGTATTCGGCGCCGCGGTACAGCTCGGTATGGCCCTTCTGGCGGCCGAAGCCCTTGACCTCGGTGACGGTGAGTCCGGACACGCCGGCTTCGCCGAGCGCTTCGCGCACCTCGTCGAGCTTGAACGGCCGGATGATGGCGATGATGAGTTTCATGGCAGTGCGCCTCCTTCTGGGATGGGTCGGTCGCGCGGGTCAGAACGACTTCGACAGCGCCAGCACGATGGTCTCGTCCGGGCCGATCAGGTCGTTGTCGTTGTAGGACAGGCCGATGCCGAAGCCGTTGTCGAAGCCCTTGTCGACGCCCACTTTCCAGAACGCGTACGTGCCGGTGCCGGCAGTGCCCTTGACCCACTGCTTGCCGACCGCGGCGGTCGTGCTCCAGCCCTCGCCGAACTCGAACTTGCCGGACAGGTCGAGGTTGGTGCTGCCGTCCGAATCGGGGATGCCGAACAGGTCGGTCACCGCGTACCAGTACTTGGCGCTGAGGAACTTGTAGGTCAGGCCGACGTAGACCTCGGCGGTGTCGGCGTCGTTGAAGCCGGCCGGATAGTCGCCCGGGTACCAGTAGTAGTTCACGCCCACGTCGTAGCCGAAATCGCTTTCGCCGAAGCTGCCGGCGTAGCCGGCGAAGGCGTCGAGTTCGACCTGGCTGGAGATCTCCGGATCGGCATCGGACAGCCAGCTGATGCTGCTGCCCCAGCCGCCGACGTAGAAGCCGCTTTCGTGGTTCCAGGTGACGCCTGCCTGAAGCGCCGGTTCCTCGTTGGTCTGGGTGATGCCGCGGAACAGGTAGTCGCTGACCACCGTGACCGAACCGGACACTTCGGCGGCCGCGTTGCCGGCCATGAGCAGCCCGGCGGACAACAGGGTTGCAGCTGCGATCTTGCGTGACGACATGACAGGCTCCTCATTCTTGGAAAAATGGAAAAGCCCTCCCCGGTCTTGCATGTCTGCTCACCCGTGCCCGGCATCCCCATGCCTGGTGCGGGCGCCGGCGGGCGCTCTGCGGGCCCTGTCCGGTCCTTCTGGTTCCCTGGTTCCGTGCTCTCGAGCCGATGGATTCCGTTGGCGGTGGGAAAAACGCGGCCCGCGTGGGGGAGGGCCGCACGCCCGACGCATGCGCCGGACGCGTGAATCAGGAGAGCGTCCGGCACGCGCCGGACGCTCCCGGTGGATCAGACGCCGTAGTACAGCTGGTATTCCAGCGGGTGGGTCGCGGCGCGGAACTTGGTGACTTCCTGCATCTTCAGGTCGATGTAGCCGTCGATGAAGTCGTCGCTCATCACCCCGCCGGCCTTGAGGAAGTCGCGGTCGGCGTCGAGCGCGGCCAGCGCCTGGTCCAGGCTCGAGCACACCTGCGGGATCAGCTTCTCCTCTTCCGGCGGCAGGTCGTACAGGTCCTTGTCGCTGGGGCCGCCCGGATCGATCTGGTTCTTGATGCCGTCGAGGCCCGCCATCATCAGCGCGGTGAAGGTCAGGTAGCCCGACTGCAGCGGATCGGGGAAGCGCACTTCGATGCGGCGCGCCTTCGGGTTCGACACCCACGGGATGCGGCAGCTCGCCGAGCGGTTGCGGGCCGAGTAGGCCAGCATCACCGGGGCCTCGAAGCCGGGCACCAGGCGCTTGTAGCTGTTGGTGCCGGAGTTGGCGAAGGCGTTGATCGCGCGCGCGTGCTTGAAGATGCCGCCGATGTACCACAGCGCCATCTGCGACAGGCCGCCGTAGCCGTCGCCGGAGAACAGGTTCTGCCCGCCCTTGGCCAGCGACTGGTGCACGTGCATGCCGCTGCCGTTGTCGCCGACGATCGGCTTGGGCATGAAGGTCGCGGTCTTGCCGTTGCGGAAGGCGACGTTGCGGATCACGTACTTGGTGGCCAGCAGCTCGTCGGCCTTCTTCACCAGCGAGTTGAACTTGGTGCCGATTTCGCACTGGCCGGCGGTGGCCACCTCGTGGTGGTGCACCTCGGTCTCGATGCCGATCTGCTCGAGCGTCTTGACCATCTCGGCGCGCAGGTCGTGCAGCGAGTCGGTCGGGGCGACCGGGAAGTAGCCGCCCTTCACGCCCGGGCGGTAGCCGCTGTTGCCGCCCTCGTATTCCTTGCCCGTGTTCCAGGCCGCTTCCTCGGACTCGATCTGGAAGAAGGTGTGGCCCATCTCGTTGCCGAAGCGCACCGAGTCGAAGATGAAGTACTCGGGCTCGGGGCCGAAGAAGGCCTGGTCGGCGATGCCGCTGGACTTGAGGTAGGCCTCGGCACGCTTGGCGATGCCGCGCGGGTCGCGCGAGTAGCCCTGCATCGTGGCCGGATCGAGGATGTCGCAGGTCAGGTTGAGCGTGGGATCGGCGTAGAACGGATCCAGGTACGCGGTGGATGCGTCGGGCAGCAGGATCATGTCCGACTCGTTGATGCCCTTCCAGCCGCTGATCGACGAGCCGTCGAACATCTTGCCGTCCTCGAACAGGGAGGGCTCGACGATGTTCGCCGGGAAGGTGACGTGCTGCTGCACGCCGCGCATGTCCACGAAGCGCAGGTCGATGAATTCGACCTTGTGGTCCTTGATCAGCTTTTCGACATTCTCGAGCGACATCGGTGGAACTCCGGTTTGCGAAGGGTTGGTGCAGGATGTCGCAAGCGCCGTGCCAACGTTCGCCGATTCGTAACCGATTGATTCGAAAAGCTGGTGCGTCGGCAAATGTGCGGTCGCGCACACGAATGGTGAAGCGTTTGTGACGAACGCACCATGTTGGGGAGTGCAGACCGTAGGCTTGCCAGGGGCCTGCAGGGCGCCGACCATGCCCCGCCGCCGCCACGCCTGCCCCTCCATGGATCTGCTGTCCCTCGAACAGTTCGCCGGATGCCTCAACGAGACGTTCGCAGCCCGGATGCAGGGCATGGACGCGCCGTTCGTGCTGGTCGATGCGCAACCGCTGCCGCACCGCGGGCGGGATGCGGCGCGCGCACCCTTCTCGCTGATGTTCCGCAACGGCTCGCCCCTGCTGTTCCCGCAGCAGACCTATCGCATGCAGCATCCGCGGCTGGGCGAGCTGGATATCTTCCTGGTGCCGGTGGCCCGGGATCGCGAGGGCTTCCTCTACCAGGCGGTCTTCAACTGAGCCCGCCCTGCGGCGCGCTCAGTCCGCCGCGTGCCACTCCATCCGCAGGTACGGCGCGTTGCCACCGGCCTCGACGAAACCCAGGTGCGTGTAGAGCCGCCGCGCAGCGGCATTGTGCTGCAGCACATGCAGCGCCATGCCCCGGCCCTGGCACGTTGCATCGTGCTGCGCGGCCGCCAGCAGGGCGCGCCCGACCCCCTGCCCACGCGCATCGGCGAAGAGGCTGATGTCGACCACCAGGTGCATCGGTGCGGTGCGGCGCAGGTACAGGCGTCCGGCCGGCACGCCGCGGCGGCAGACGGCGAGGAACTCCGCGTCGGCGTACTCGGCCAGGTAATGCTGGTGCTGCAGCATGAATTGCTGGTGCAGGAAAGCACGCCTGGCGTGCCCCGGCCACGGCAGCGCCGCCATCTCGTCGGCCCGGGTGTCGGCGTACAGCTCTGCCAGCCAGGGCAGGTCGCCGTCGTCCAGCCAGCGCAGCGTGATCCCCTGCGCGGCCAGGACGCCGGCTGCGCGCAGGTGGTCGGGGCGCGGCACCCGAAACGCGTGGCTCACCGGACCGGTGCTTTCACGGGAACGAGGGAAAGATTCCCTGCAGGGCGATGCAGAAGTTGACGCCGAGGTAAGGCTGCCGGTTCTGGTGCGGGAAACCGCCGCCGTTGTTGGGCACCAGCATGTTCGGCGCCATCTGGGTGTCGAGCGGCGTCGTGCCGTACGTACGCGACATGGTGCTGCCTGCGAGGAACGACAGGCCACCGTTGCTGACCGGTGCGTGGCTGCCGCTTCCCGGCACCGTCTGCGACCACGCCCTGACGCCGTGCGAATGCACGGGCATCTGGGTCGACGCCAGGGCGACCTCCGCGGTCCCGAACGACTCGCCGAGCTGGCGAGTGCTCAGTCCCGGACCCTGGCCTTGCTGGCAGCCGGCGCGGCCCGCGAAGTTGGGCAGCTGGAAGGTGCTCGTTCCGTTGCCGCCGTACTGGATCCCGAGCAGCGAGAACAGCGCGGTGTTCTGCGCGATCGGCATGGTGCCGCCATTGCAGAACGCCCAGCCGTACGGATTGAAGTTGAAACCGAACATCTGGATCTCGCCGATGAAGGGTTCGCTCATGCTGGAATCCTCGTCCTCAGGCCTGTTCCGGCCAGATGCCGAACAGCGCGATGCAGTACTGCGTGGTCAGCGTCGGCATGCAGTTCTCGTGCGGCTGGTTGCCACCGGCCGTGGTGATCATCTGCGTCGACATCGCGACCGCATTGTTGCCCGCCGTGCTGTCGACGTAGAAGGTGTCGCCGCTCACCGCGCCGGGCAGCAGGGCAGTGCCGGGGGTGATCGCACTGGCGGCGGCCGTGGTCGCGATCATCGAGTGGGTGTGCGCCGGCATCTGCGTGGCGATCAGCGTGACCTGCTCGGTGCCGGCCCGCTCGCCCAGAACCCGCGTCGTCAGGCCGGGGCCCTGGCCCTGGTGCACCGGCACGCGGCCGCGCAGGTCGGGGACGGCGAACGAGTTCACCCCGTCGCCACCGTAGGTCGTGCCGATCAGCGTGAACAGCGCGTCGTTCTCGGCGATCGCCAGCAGGCTGCCGTCGCAGGCCTGCCATCCGACCGGTGTACGCGAGAAGCCGAACATCCGGATTTCGCCGATAAAGGGTTGGCTCATGTCAGCTGTGCTCCGAGGATGGGCCGGCGCGGCGTGAACGCGCCGGCGCTCGCGCAGGAATCAGTTGCGCGACGGGAAGACGCCCGACAGCGCGATGCAGAAGTTGATGCCCGTGTAGGGCTGCATGTTCGGATGGGCCTGCCCGTTGCCCGACGGCACCACCGTCTGCGCATCCAGCGCTACTACCGGCCCGTAGGCGCCGGCGTAGAGCGCGATCGCGTTGCCGTTGCCGTTGGTGCTGGTAGCGAACGTGCGGCCGCTGGGAACGCGGCTGTTGCCCGCGGCCGAGGACGCGGCCACCTGGTGCGTATGCGGCGGAAGGTTGGTCGGCAGCAGGGCCACGCTTTCGGCGCCACTCGCCTCTCCAATCGAAGTCGGGACCGGCTGCCACGCAGGGTCGACCGAGCTGGCGTAGCCGACCGGCGTGCGGCCGCGCAGGTCCGGCAACGCGAAGATCGTCGTGCCGTTGCCGCCGTACTGCGTACCAAGCAGCGAGAACAGCGCCTGGTTCTGGTTGATCGGCAGGAACTGGCCATTGCACTGCGCGAAATACTTCGGCGCGTAGCCGAATCCGGCCATCATGATCTGGCCGATGAAGAACTCGCTCATCGCGGTGACTCCCCTGTGCAGACGCGGATGCGCCAGCGCGACTAGCCTAGACGCAAACGCACGTTCATGAACAGGGGGCGCGCACGCGACGCGTGTCATTGCATGCGAATGCTGGTGTAATGCCGCGCACCAGGGGTGCGGGCGCATGCGAAGCCGGGGGTCGGCTGCAGGCGCCTGCCAGGGACGAACGGGTCGACCGGGCATCGATGCCCGGCGCTACAGGGGACGACAGTCATGCACAGTGTTCCGGGCCAGCGCGCCGTTGCCGGCGTGTTCCATCTTTCGTGGGTGCTGCTCCTCGCGAGCCTGCTGTGGTCGAGCGCGGCGCAGGCGCAAACCTCCAACTACTGTCCGGCACCGCTGACAGCTACGGTGGCGTATGGCGGTTCGACCCAGTTCGACGTCAGCGATTGCGACGGTTTTTTCGACAGTGGAATGAGTGACGGCCCGCCCGCCACGCCACCGCAGAACGGCAGCTACGTGATCGGACCCAACAGCGGTGGCGTGCAGTACGTCACGTACACACACGATGGCGATGGGGCCGAGACGAGCGACACCTTCACGCTGGCCGACGAAGACCTCAATCTGGTCAGGTTCGACATCACGATCCAGCCCCCGACCTCGGCGATCGTCATCTCTCCCAGCGCGGTGCCCCCGCTGATCGCCGGGACTCCCGTCGGCGTGACATTCACCGCCTCGGGCGGTTCCGACCCCTACACCTGGTCGCTGAGCAGCGGCGCCCTGCCTGCGGGCCTCAGCCTGACCAGCACGGGCCTGCTGTCCGGCACGCCGACCCAGCGCGGCGGCTACAGCTTCGAGATCCGCGCGGAGGACGCGCTCGGGGAGACGGTGGTCCGCGGCTACAGCGGAACCGTCCAGAACCCCACGCTCACGCTCGCGCCCACGACCGGGACCGCGGTCCAGGGCAACGCGTTCTCGCAGGCGCTGTCGACCAGCGGCGGCGTCGCCCCGCATGCCTACCAGGTGGAAACCGGCACCCTTCCGGCCGGGATCTCGATCTCGTCCACCGGCGTGGTCAGCGGCACCACCGCCGCGGCGCCCGGGAACTATCCCGTCACCCTGCGCGTGACCGATTCGAGCACCGGAGCGGGCCCGTACTTCGAGCTGGAGACCTACACCCTCACGGTGGCGTCGGCCCCCTCGCTGTCGATCGACGATGTCGACGCGAACGAGGGCGACGCGGGCAGCACCGGCTTCACGTTCACCATCAGCCTCGACGCACCCGCCGGACCCGGCGGTGTCAGCTTCGACATCGCCACCGCCGACGGCACCGCCAGCGCGGGCAGCGACTACGTGGCGTCGAGCCTCACCGGCCAGACCATTCCCGCCGGCACCAGCACCTACGTCTTCACCGTCTCGGTCACCGGCGACACCGCCAACGAGGCGGACGAGACGTTCTTCGTCAACGTCACCAACGCGACCGGAGCATCGGTCGCCGACGGCCAGGGCACGGGCACGATCCTCAACGACGACCCGCTGCCCACGATCGCCATCGGCGACGCCAGCGTGATCGAGGGCGCCTCGGGCACGGCCAGCGCCGTGTTCACGGTGTCCCTGGGCGTGGCCAGCGGCCAGCCGGTCAGCGTGAACTACGCGACCGCGGACGGCACCGCCACCGCGCCGTCCGACTACCTCGCGCAATCGGGCACGGTGAACTTCGCGGCCGGCCAGACCTCGCAGACGATCTCCGTGCCGGTGGTGGGCGATACCGTGGTCGAGCCCACGGAAACGTTCTTCGTGAACCTGTCGGGGGCCGTCGGCGCCACCATCGCCGACGGCCAGGGCGTGGGCACGATCGTCAACGACGACGTGGTGATCGCGGTGTCGCCCGTCACGCTGCCCAACGGCTCGGTCGCCTCGTCCTACAGCCAGACCCTGTCGGCGTCCGGCGGCACCGGCCCGTACACGTTCGCGGTCACCGCCGGCGCCCTGCCGCCGGGACTGGCCCTCGATTCCGGCGGCAGCCTCGCAGGCACGCCGAGCGGCGGCGGGTCGTTCAACTTCACCGTCACCGCGACCGACAGCGCCGCGTCGCCGGGTCCGTTCGCCGGATCGCGCTCGTACACGGTGATCATTGCCGCGCCCACCATCGACCTGCCGGCGGCCACGCTGCCGGACGCCAACCTCGGCAGCGCCTACACCGGCAGCATCGGGTCCGCCACGGGCGGCATCGCCCCGTACAGCTACGCGGTCACGGCGGGCGCGCTGCCCGCGGGGGTGACGCTCTCCGCCGCCGGCTCGCTCAGCGGCACGCCCACCGCCGTCGGCACCTTCAGCTTCAGCGTCACCGCCACCGACAGCAGCACCGGGACCGGACCCTACACCGCCACCCGCGGGTTCACGCTGCAGGTGACCGATCCGACGCCGGTGGCGAACGATTCCGCGCTGACGGTCCCGTATGGCGCACCCGCAACCTCGGTGCCGCTGACCCTGTCGGGCGGCGCGCCCGACAGCCTGGCGATCACGACCGCACCGGCGCACGGCACTGTGGTGGTCGCCGGCGTCACGATCACCTACCAGCCCGATGCGGGCTATGCGGGCGCGGACAGCTTCGCCTACACCGCGAGCAACGCCGGCGGCGTGTCGGCGCCGGCCACGGTCAGCGTGACGGTCGCCGATGCGGTCCTCGGCATCACCGCCTCCGGTCCGCTGACGGCCACCACCGCCGCGCCCTACAGCCAGACGTTCACCTTCGATGGCGGCGCCGCCCCCTGGAGCGGTTACCAGGTCGCCAACCTGCCCGACGGCCTCGCGATCACCGCCAGCGGCGCCGACTCGGTGACGGTGTCGGGCACGCCGAGCGAGGCCGGCACCTTCGCGCTGGACGTCTCGGCGACCGACAGCAGTTCGGGCAACGGACCGTACACCTACGCCGAAGTGTTCAACCTGGTGGTCGATGCCCCCGCGCTGGTCCTGGCGCCGGGCGCCGGCACGCTCGATGCGCCGTATGCGGCCGCGTTCTCGCAGGCGTTCGCCGCCGCCGGCGGCGTGGGCCCGTACACCTACGCGCTGACCGGCACCCTGCCCGCGGGGCTGGCGTTCGCCGGCGACACGCTCTCGGGCACGGCGACCGAACCGGGCAGCTACGCCATCACCGTGACCGCCACCGACACCGGCTCGACCGGCACCGGCGCGCCGTTCACCGTGAGCCAGGCCTACACCCTCGTGGTCGCCTCGCCCACGCTGGCGATCACGCCGGCGGCGCTCCCTGACGCGGTCGTGGGCGCGACCTACGCGCAGTCCATCGCCGCCAGCGGTGGCGTGGCCCCGTATGCGATCGCCCTCACGGCGGGCGCACTGCCCCCGGGCCTGACGCTCGCCGCGGACGGCGCCCTGGCCGGGGCACCCACCGAGGCGGGCACGTTCAATTTCACCGTGACCGCGACCGACGCCAACGGCCAGTCCGTCGACCGGGCCTACACGCTGGTCGTGGGCGATCCGGCCCTCGCGCTCGCGCCGGCCACCGGGACGCTGCAGGCTCCCTACGCCACCGCGTTCTCGCAGGCCTTCGTCGCCAGCGGCGGCATCGGGCCCTACACCTACGCGCTCGGCGGCACGCTGCCGGCGGGCATGGCGTTCTCGGGCGACACGCTCTCGGGCACGCCGACCGAACCGGGCAGCTACGCCATCACCGTGACCGCCACCGACACCGGCTCGAGCGGCGCCGGCGCGCCGTTCACGGTCAGCCGGGCGTACACGCTGGAGGTGCCGGCGCCGATCCTGGCCATCACCCCGGTGACGCTCCCGGACGCCACGGCGGGCGCGCCCTATCGCCAGGCGATCACCGCCAGCGGCGGCATCGCCCCGTACGCGTTCGCGGTCACCACGGGGACGTTGCCCGCCGGCCTGGCGCTGGCGGCGGACGGCGTCCTGTCCGGCACCCCCACCGGCGCGGGCACGTTCGATTTCACCTTGACCGCGACCGATGCCAACGGCCAGTCCGTCGACCAGGCCTATACGCTCGCGGTGGCGGCGCCGACGCTGTCGCTGCTGCCCGCGGCCGGCGCGCTGCCCGGCGCCACCGCGGGGATCGCATACCGCCAGGTGCTGCAGGTGGATGGCGGCGTCGCGCCGTACACGGCGACCCTCACGGGCGCGCTGCCGGCCGGCGTGGCGTTCGACGGCACCACGCTGGCGTTCTCCGGCACGCCGGTCGAGGCGGGACGCTACACCGTCACCGTCACGGTCACCGACAGCACCAGCGGCGCACCGGCGTCGGCCAGTGCGACCTACACCCTCGATGTCGCGGCGCCGACGCTGGCGTTGAGCCCCGACACCGTTCCGGCCGCCACCGGTGGCGTGGCCTGGCGCCAGACGTTCACCGCCAGCGGTGGCGTGGCGCCGTATCGCTACGCCCTGTCGTCGGGTGCCCTGCCCGACGGGCTGGCGCTGGATCCGGCCCGTGGCGTGGTGTCGGGCACGCCCACCGAGGCCGGCAGTTTCGCCTTCGCCATCACCGCCACCGACAGCACGACCGGCACCGCCGGCACGGTGACGATCGACTACGTGCTGGCGGTGACGGCGCCGGAGATCGTGATCGATCCCGACACGCTGCCCGAGGCGCTGCAGGCCTTCGCGTACGCCCAGGCCCTGAGCGCGCGCGGGGGCACGGCGCCGTACGCGTTCGCGATCGACGCCGGCACGCTGCCGGCTGGCCTGGCGCTGGCGGACGACGGGAGCCTGTCGGGCACGCCGGCCGAGGACGGCACCTTCGACTTCACCGTCCGCGCCACCGACGCGCTCGGCTTCAGCGGGACCCGACGCTACGCCCTGGTCGTGATCGCCCGGCCCGACCCGACCCGCGATCCGGAAGTGCGCGGCCTGCTCGATGCCCAGGCGGCCGCCACCCGTCGCTTCGCGAACAGCCAGATCGGCAACTTCCAGCAGCGCCTGGAGCAGCTGCATGGACAGTCGGGGACCGCGGGCCATCGCAACGGAATCACGCTCGCCAGCCGCGAGCAGTGCCCGGACAACCGGTTCTACGCGATCGAGCATCCCTGCCACGCGTCCAACCGCTCGCGCTGGCGCGATGCCGGCACCGATGACCGCCTGGCGCCGATGGACGAAGCCGACGGCGGTATGGACCCGGGCGGCACCCCGTCCACGTTCGGCACCTGGGCCGGCGGCACGCTGCGTTCGGGCAGTTTCGACGGCCAGGCCGGCGGGCGCGGGTTCGACTTCGAGACCGAAGGCGTGAGCGCGGGCATCGATACCCGCCTGCACCCGGGGCTGGTGGTGGGCGCGGGCCTGGGCTACGGCCAGGACAGCACCACGATCGGCGAACACGGCTCCCACCTGCGCGGCAAGGCGTGGACGCTGGCGCTGTACGGCAGCCTGCAGCCGCGCGGATCGGTCTTCATCGACGGCCTGGCGGGCTACCAGCGCCTGGATTTCGACATGGAGCGCTACCTCACCGCGACCGGCGGATCGGTCCAGGGCCGGCGGGACGGCGACCAGCTGTTCGCCTCTGTGTCGGTCGGCACCGCCATCGCCCGCGACGCCTGGCAGTTCACGCCCTACGCGCGCCTGGACGCGATGCGCGGCGCACTCGCGCGCTACACCGAGCAGGGCGACGACACCTGGGCGCTGTCGTACGGCGAACAGGACGTCGACACCACCACCGGCAACCTCGGTCTGCGCATGCAGTTCCGCCGCGGGACTGGCTGGGGTGCGTTCTCGCCGCAGCTGAGGGTCGAGTACCAGCACGACCTGACGGCCGCGGGCGGCGCGTCGATGCGCTATGCCGACGGCCTGGGGCCGGTGTACCTCACCGAGGTGGACGGGTTCGACCGCAGCCGCCTGATGCTGGGGCTGGGCCTGCTGTTCGACCTCGGCCGCTATTCCATCCAGGTCGACTATCGTGGCGTGGTCGGCAGCGGCGAACAGCGCGACAACGCCGTGCAGTTGATGTTCCAGGGCGGGCGCTGACCGCCGCGGCCGCCGTCCTCCGGGGCGGCGGGCCGGGGCGGCGCCGTCGCCGATCCACGCGTCCGCGGCGTCGATCCGCCGCGGGGGCTCCATCGTCAGGGGAAACAGGCATGGTGCGTTCGGGTTGGATGGCACAGGTACTGCGACTGGTCCGGCGCGACCGCGACGGCCATCGCGGCGACGACGATGCGGCGTCCCTCGGGGCCGGACCGCCGCGCGATGGCGCGCGACGCCGCGTGCTGCAGGCGGGACTGGCCGGCGCCACCGCCGCCGGTGCCGGCGCGCTCGCACCTCCGCTGCTGGCGGCGGGCCCGCGCGATGCGCGCGCGGTCTATGCGCGGCTCACCAACATCCGCGGCGTGGCCGTGGTCGGCGCCGGGCTGGCCGGGCTGGCCTGCGCCACCGAGCTCGCACGCAACGGGGTGCCGGCGCGCGTGTTCGAGGCGGCGCAGCGGGTCGGCGGCCGCTGCCGGTCGGCGCGCGGCCTGTTCCCCGGCCAGGTGGCCGAACACGGCGCCGAATTCATCGGCGCCTCGCACCACGCCATGCTGGGCTACGCGCGTGCGCTGGATCTGCCGCTCGAAACCGTGGACGCCGGTGCCGGCCAGGCGTTCCACCACTTCGCCGGCCAGCGCCATGGCGAGGCGGAGATCGCCGCGGAGCTGCGCGCATTCGCCGACTTCATCCAGGAGGACCTGGTCACGCTGGGCGCGCCCGATGCGCATCGCTTCGACCCGCGCGCCGAAGCGCTGGATTTCATGACCCTGGCCGAATACCTGGACCTGTACGGCGCCGGCGCCCTGCTGCGCGGGGTGCTGGACAACGCGGTGCGGGGCGAGTTCGGCAGCGAACTGGACGAGGTGAGCGCGCTGGGCTTCCTGCGCTTCGTGCACCACGACCGGCGCGGCAAGTTCGGTGTCGGCCCCGGCCGCGGCGGATCGCTGCGGGTGGTGGGCGGCAACGACCTGATCGCCACCGGCCTGGCCGCCCGCCTGCCGCAACCGGTCGAGCACGGGCATCGCCTGGTGGCGCTGGACCGCCGCTTCGGCGGCAGCCTGCGGCTGACATTCGAGGCCGGCGGCCGCTACGTGCAGCGCGACTACGACGCGGTGGTGCTGGCGCTGCCGTTCACGGTGCTGCGCGAGGTGGAGTTCGGCGGCGGCATCGCGCTGCCGCCGTCCAAGCGGCACGCGATCGCCAATGCCGAGATGGGCGACGCCGGCCGCCTGCTCGTCGGCTTCCGGCACCCGTACTGGCGCACGCAGGGCGCCAGCGGCAGCGGTAGCAGCGACCTGCCGCACCTGCAGCACACCTGGGAAACGAATCCCGTGCGCGGCAGCCGCAGCGGTGCGGTGCTCGCCCAGCAACTGGGCGGACAGGCCGCGCGCGCGCTGCGGCCCGGCAGCGTGCAGCTCGACGCCGCCGCGTTCGTGGCCTCGCTCGAACGGGTGCTGCCCGGCGCGGCCGCGGCCGCCAGCCGCGATCGCCGCGGCCGCCTGCTGGCGAGCAGCGAGAACTGGAGCCTGGATCCGCTCAGCCGTGGCGCCGTGCCGCGGCCGCAGCCGGGCTACTTCACCACCCTCGCGCACACCGAGGCCACGCCGGTGGAGAACCTGATGTTCGCCGGCGACCACACCAGCAGCTTCTACGAATGGCAGGGCTTCATGGAAGGCGCCGTGCTGTCGGGACTGCGCGCGGCCGGCGAGGCCTGCAACCGCATGTGGGGCCGCTGAGGGGACAGCGCGGCGGCGGGCGCGTCGGCACGATCCGGTATCCTGCCCGCCCGCCGGCCGAAGGGTTTCCATGTCCGATCCGCTGTCCGCCCTCCTGCTGGGCATCCTCGAAGGGCTGACCGAATTCCTGCCGGTGTCGAGCACCGGCCACCTGCTGATCGCCCAGCACTGGCTCGGCGCACGCTCGGACTTCTTCAACATCGTGATCCAGGCCGGCGCGATCCTGGCGATCACGCTGGTGTTCCGGCAGCGGATCTGGGCGCTGGCCACGGGCCTGGGCGACCCGGCCAACCGCGACTACGCGGCCAAACTCGCGGTGGCGTTCCTGGTCACCGCACTGGTCGGGCTGCCGGTGCGTCTTGCGGGCTGGGAACTGCCGGAGACGGTGACGCCGATCGCGTGGGCGCTGATCCTGGGCGGGGTGTGGATGATCGTCGCCGAGCGCGTGGCCGAACGCCGCGGCGACGGCACCCACGTGACCTGGACGGTGGCGGTGCTGGTGGGCCTGGCGCAGGTGGTGGCGGGGGTGTTTCCCGGCACTTCGCGCTCGGCCGCGGCGATCTTCATGGCGATGCTGGCGGGACTGGGCCGGCGTTCTTCCGCCACCGAGTTCGTGTTCCTGGTCGGCATCCCGACGATGTTCGCCGCCAGCGGCTACGCCTTCCTCGAACTGTGGACCGACGGCGGCCTGGGCGGCGAGGCCTGGGGCGACGTGGCGCTGGCCTTCGCCGCGGCGACGGTCACCGGCTTCGTGGTGGTGAAATGGCTGCTGGGCTACATCAAGCAGCACCGGTTCACCGGGTTCGCCGTATACCGGATCGTGCTGGGCGCGGCGCTGCTGCTGTGGCTGCCGGTGGGCGACTGAGCACCGGGACGACCTGGAGCGCGGCGCCTCGCGCGCCACGCCTTCACCATTACGCACCGGCCTCCGTGGCCCGCCCCCTGCCCTGTCGAGCGACCGTGCCGTCGAGCCAGACGCGGGGGACCGGCGTCCGACCGGCGGACGGACACATGTCGAACTGCGCCGGCATGCTTCGTCGTCCATGACATGGGCGCGCGCAGTCACGCACGCCTACCCGTCCCGCCAATCCCCGGCACGCCCGGAACAGGAGTCCCGATGTCCAACGCAAACAGCGTCAACTGGTTCGAGATCTACGTCCAGGACATGGCGCGCGCGCGCGCGTTCTACGAAGCCGTGCTGCAGATCCGGCTCGAAGCCCTGAAGCTGCCCGAGGGCGGCGACGACGGGCTGGAGATGTGGTCGTTCCCCGGCGACATGGAGCGCTACGGCGCCAATGGCGCGCTGTGCGCGATGCCAGGCGGCCCGTCCGGCGTCGGCGGCACCCTGGTCTACTTCGCCTGCGAAGACTGCGGCGTGACCGCCGCGCGCGTGGCCGGCGCCGGCGGCCGGGTGGAACGCGAGAAGATGTCGATCGGCGAGTACGGCAACATCGCACTGGTGATCGACACCGAGGGCAACATGATCGGCCTGCATTCGATGCAGTAGCCCATCCCGGGCCGTCACTGCGCACGGCCCGCGTCCCGCGCACCCGCCGACGCCGCCTCCATCGCGGGGCGCCTGCATGCGCGCCACGTCGATCCGACGGTCGACGTGGCCTCGCCCGCCTTTCTTGCCCGACAAGGTTGCCTACGATGCGCCACCGCCTGTGCCTGCCAGTGCTGCTGTCCGCCGCCCTCGCCTGTCCCGCGACCGCCGCCGAGGTGACCTACGAGCTCGACCCGGCCCACACCTTCCCGAGCTTCGAGGCCGACCATCTCGGCGGGCTGTCGGTCTGGCGCGGGAAGTTCAACCGCAGCCGCGGCACCGTGGTGCTCGATCGCGCTGCGGGCAACGGACGGCTGGAGGTGGAGATCGACACCGACAGCATCGACTACGGCCTGGACGAGATGAATGCGCACGCGCGCGGCGAAGGCCTGCTCGACACCGCGCGCTGGCCGCAGGCACGCTACACCGGCACGTTCGCTGGCTTCGTCGACGGACGACCCACGCGCGTGGAGGGCGAACTGAGCCTGCGCGGCGTCACCCGCCCCCTCACGCTCGAGATCGGCAGCTTCAAGTGCATGCCGCACCCGCTGCACCGGCGCGAACTGTGCGGCGCCGACGCGGTCGCCACGTTCCAGCGCGACGCCTTCGGCATCGATGCCGGCAAGGACTATGGCTTCGACATGACGGTGACATTGCGGATCCAGGCCGAAGCGGTGGCCGTGGACGCCGCCGCGCCGGAAGGCTAGGCGCGGCCGGTCGCGCGCGTCACGCCAGCGCGGCGTCGGCGCGCGCCAGCAGCAGGCCGCGTTCGCGCGCGTTGCGGGTCATCTCCGCCGCGCGCAGGAATTCGGCTCGCGCTTCCTCGCCCCGCCCGAGCTTGTGCAGCAGGTCGCCGCGCACCGCGGGCAGCAGGTGGTAGCTGCGCAGCGCAGGCGCGTCCACCAGCGCATCGACCAGCGCCAGTCCGTCGGCCGGGCCGGTGTGCATCGACACCGCGACCGCGCGATTGAGCGCCACCACCGGCGTCGGCGCGAGTTCGGCGAGCGCGTCGTACAGCGCGACGATCCGCGCCCAGTCGGTGGTGTCCACGCTGGCGGCGCGCGCATGGCAGGCCGCGATCGCCGCCTGCAGGGTGTACGGCCCCGGTCCGCCTGCGGCGCGTTCGGCCTGCGCCAGCGCGCGCAGGCCGCGTTCGATGGCCTCGTGGTCCCAGCGCGAACGGTCCTGGTCCTGCAGCAGCACCGGTTCGCCATCCGGGCCCGTGCGCGCGGCGGCGCGCGAGGCCTGCAGCTCCATCAGCGCCAGCAGCCCGAACGTCTCCGGCTCGCCCGGCGCCAGCCCGACCAGCAGCCGCCCCAGGCGCAGCGCCTCGGCGCACAGCGCCGGCCGCATCCAGTCGTCGCCGGCGGTGGCCGCGTAGCCTTCGTTGAACACCAGGTACACCACACCCAGCACCGCCGACAGGCGTTCGGGCAGCTCGTCGCGGCGCGGCACCTCGAACGGCACGTCGGCCTCGCCGAGCGTGCGCTTGGCGCGCACGATGCGCTGTGCGACCGTGGCTTCCGGCACCAGGAACGCGCGCGCGATCTCGTCGGTGGTCAGGCCGCACAGCAGGCGCAGGGTGAGCGCGGTGCGCGCCTCGACCGACAGGATCGGATGGCAGGCGACGAAGATCAGCCGCAGCAGGTCGTCGCCGATGTCGTCGTCCAGCGACTCCTCGCGCGCGGCGTGCAGCTCGTCGTGCAGGCCGTCGAGCTCCTGCGCGATCTGCGCATGCTTGCGCAGCCGCAGCTGGTGCCGGCGCAGGTGGTCGATCGCGCGATGCTTGGCGGTCGCCATCAGCCACGCGCCAGGGTTGTCAGGCAGGCCCGCGTCGGGCCAGCGCTCCAGCGCGGTGACCAGCGCGTCCTGCGCCAGTTCCTCGGCGAGGTCCAGGTCGCGCACCATGCGCATCAGCGCGGCGACCACCTTCGGCGATTCTTCGCGCCAGACGGCATCGATGCGGCGCTGCAGGTCGGACTGGGCCATGGCGGCGTATCAGACCACCGCCCGCGCGCGCGGTGCAAGTCGCGACGGTCATGGCGCACGCCCCGCAGCAGTGCCGCGCCTGGCGCCGCCCTTCGCTGCGCCGGCGTCCGGCCGGTCCGGTGGAACCCGGGTTGCACGCGCCGCTCGCGCCGGCGCTACCGGCGGCGCGCGCTGCTCTGGCGCCGCGTCGGCCACCAGACGATGCCGCACCAGCAGCCCGAGCAGGCTCATCCTCCTGCCCCGCGGCCGGCCGTCGGCGTGTGCGTCGCGGTCACGACGGCATCTGGCGCATGTGCACCAGTTCCCACACGTGGCCGTCCGGATCGACGAAGCCGTGGCCGTACATGAAGTCCTGGTCCTGCGCGCTGCGATGCGCCTGCCCACCGGCAGCGACCGCCTGGGCCACCAGCGTGTCGACCTTCTGGTCGCTGTCGCACGACAGGCACACCAGCACTTCGGTCTGCCGTCGCGCATCGACGATGGCGCGGTCGGTGAAGGTGGCGAAGGACGGTTCGACCAGCAGCATCACGAAACTGTCCTCGCCGACGATCATGCAGGTGGCGTTCGCATCGTTGAATTGCGGATTGAAGCTGAAGCCGAGCGCGGTGAAGAACGCGACCGAGGTGCCGAGATGCCTGACCGGCAGGTTGACGAAGATCTTGCGTGGCATGGGTGCTCCGGTCGACATGATCGGGCGGGGACGCGTTGCGCGCGGGCGTGGTGCGGGTGCTTGGCCGCACCCTCGCCCGGACGACGAAGCGGCGACGCGCGGATCGACATCGCGGCACCGCCGCGGCCGAAGGCGTAGGCTTGGCCGCGACGTCCGTCACGGGAGACTCCACCATGCGTCCGCTCGCCCTGTTGCCGCTCGCCGTCGCGCTGGCGGCGTGCACGCCCTCCAGTCCGACTGCATCGGCGCCGCCGCCGTCGAGCCAGGTCGCACCGCCAGCGTCATCCGCGTCCGGCGGCGCCCTCGATGCCCGGGCGCTGGCCGCCGCGCACTGGCGCCTCACCGGCGCGGTGGATGCGGCCGGCGTCCGCATCGGGGCGCTGTTCCCGGCGTCCGATGCGCCACTGCAGCTGGACTTCACCGGCGACCGGATTTCGGTCGGCGGCGGCTGCAACCGGATGACCGGGCCCTACACGCTGGTCGGCGAACGCCTCGAGGTCGGCGCGCTCGCGCAGACCAAGAAGTTCTGCGGCGGCGGCGCGCTGATGGCGGCCGACGAGGCGATCGCGGCGCGCCTGGCCGACGCCGGCACGCGGGTGCGCGGCGACGGCGACACCCTGGTGCTGACCACGTCCGGCGGCGACCGCCTGACCTTCACCGGCACACCCACCGCCGCCACCCGCCATGGCGGCACCGGCGAACGGGTGTTCCTCGAGGTCGCGCCGCAGCGCGTGCCCTGCCCGCACGCGATGATCCCGGACCACCGGTGCCTGCACGTGCGCGAACTCCCGTTCGACGCCGACGGCCTGCGCCAGGGCGAAGGCGAATGGCAGTTCCTGTACCAGGAGATCGAGGGCTACACCCACACGCCCGGCGTGCGCAACGTGCTGCGGCTCGACCGCTACGAGGTGGCGGACCCGCCGGCGGACGGCAGTTCGATCGCCTACGTGCTCGACATGGTGGTCGAATCGGAGACCGTCGCGCCCTGAGTCCCAGCGCGCGCGGAGGCGCCGGGTGTCGGCGACAAGGCCCGCCGCGATTCAGGCCTGGCGCGCGCCCGGATGCAGCGCGTAGGTGCCGTACACCGCCGCCTCGTCCAGCACGTGGCCCTGCATGGCGCGCAGCACGTCGCCGGCGGTGAAGGTGGTCGCCAGCTCCAGGCGCTCGACATCGAGCGCGAACACGCGGAAGAAATAGCGGTGCACGCGCAGGTCGTTCGGCGGCGGGTACGGGCCGTCGTAGCCGAAGTACTCGCCCGCCAGCGCCGCGTCGCCGGCGAACCAGCCGGTGTAGTCGTTCAATCCCTGGCGTGCGCCGGCCGGACCCGGAGGCGAAGCTTTGCCCCCCTTGGTGACGCCGTCGCTGGCGCTGCCGGCGGCGATCTCGCGCACGTCGGCGGGAATGTCGGCCATCGCCCAGTGCACGAAGTCGCCGCGCGGATGCGCGACCGGAATCTCAACGCCGTCCTTGCCGGCCAGCGAAGGATCGGTCGGCGCGTCGGTGTCGATGCACAGCAGCGCGAACGAACGCGTGCCGTCGGGCGCGCCGTCCCAGGCCAGGTGGGGATTGCGGTTGGTGCCGAAGCCGTCCGGCGCACCCATCGCGAATTCGGCGGGGATCGCCCCGCGCGGCTCGAAACTCTCGCTGCGGATCTGCATCTGCGCCTCCTGCCGTGGATCAGGTTTCAGGATAGCCCAGCCGCATCGCGACCGGCGTCAGCTGCGCGAACGGCCCGGCCAGCACCTCGGCGTAGCGGCGCCAGTGGCCGGCGGGGAAATGGAGTCCGCTCAGGACGCGCCCCCCGACGTCCAAGGGCATTCCCAGCGCTTCCGACAGCGCCTCACCAAGCGCGGCCGCATCGCTTTCCCGCCCATCGATCAGCACCAGCGACACCCGATACAGCCTGTCCTCGAGGATCTCCAGCAGTTGGCCGATGGCGCCCGCCAGCCATCGGGCTGCGGCCGCGGGGGAACTAGCGCCGATCCGCATCGGCGAGTCGAACGCCAACCACTGGAGAAGCATGTCGCGTGGATCCCGGAGCACGAAGACGACGGCAGCGCCGTCGACATGCGGCCGCAGCACGCGCAGCAGGGAATTGTCCCACCACAGCAACCACTCGACTACGTGCCTGCCCTCTATGCCGCGCGTGGTCAGGCCCTCGCTCCATTCGCGCATGGCGTGTGCCGGGTCGAGCAGACCGTTGTCCAGCGCGTGAACGCTCGCGTATCGCTGGAACACGTCGTCCGGCGCTCCGGGTGCCATCCGGTCGGCGCGGAAGCCCGGGACCCCTGAAAACAGGGTCGCAACGTTCTCCACGCAGGAACCCGGCGGCCCCCATAGAAACAGCGTGCGGACGGGGGTGCCATCGTCCCCCCGTGCGGTCCAGTCCGGCCACGCTCGCCCTGCAGAAACCGGCGCGCTGAGCGGCGGCAGCGGCAGTCGCCTGGACGCGCGAATCCGGGCAAGCGACTGCCACCGCTCCACTGCCGAAGCATATCGACCGGTCGCATCCTCGAGCAGTCCGAGCGAGGCGATCAGCCGTTCCCGCGCCGCATCGCCCTCGACAGACGACAACAGCGACTCGACATGCGCGATGGCGGCCGCAGGGTCGCGCTCGCGCAGGATATCGACGATGACCGTGTGTGCGCCCCCGTGGCCGGGAAGGCGCCGCGCCAGCGCGCGGGCATGCCGAAGCGCAGCATCCGTGTCGCCCGTCGCCAGCGATAGCCGCATCTGCGCGTCCATCGCGGCAGGGTCGTCGGGCAGCGCGTCCGCCCATCGAGACAACACTTCATACGCCGCGTCCGCAGCGTCAACCGGCACGATGGCCAGACGTGCCCGCCACAGCGCCGAGGCGTCGGGCGCCGTCGCCAGCGCGGCCTCGAGCGTGCGCGTGGCGTCGTCGCGGTCGTCCAGGCGACGCCAGGCTTCGAGCGCCAGGGCCAGCGCGCGCGGCGCGCGCGGGTCGGCGGCGATCGCGCGCCGCAGCCAGTCCAGCGCGTCGGCGGGACGGCCGGCCTGCAGCGCGAGTTCGCCCGCGAGCCGCAGCGTCGCGGCAGGCACCTCGCCCTCCAGCGCGGGCGCCAGCGCGTCGAAGCCTTCGGCGGGGCGCTGCTGGCGCTGCAGGGTCTCGGCCAGCAGCTGGCGCCACGGTCGCGGACCGCCACGCCGGTCGATCAGGTTGCGCAGGGCCTGTTCGGCGAACGCGTCGTGGCCGTTGGCGATGTAGGCCAGCGCCAGGCCGAGCAGCACCTGCTCGTCGTCGGGTGCGCGCTCGGCGGCGCGCGACAGCAGCGCCAGCGCCTGGTCCGGACGGCGCCGCCCCAGGGCCACCATGCCGTCGACACCGAGCAGCCAGGGATGCTCGGGTGCGAGCCTGCCGGCGAGCCGCGACTGCCGCTCGGCCTCGTCCAGATCGCCGCGCGCCAGCGCCAGCTGGGCCTGCAGCACGTAGGCGCCGAACTGGTTGGGATTGAGCCCGACGCTGCGCTCCAGCGCGGCACGCGCGCCTTCGACGTCGCGGTCGCCCGCGAGCAGCGTCGCGCGCTGGAAATGCAGGTCCGGATCGTCGGGCACGATCTCCAGCGCGCGATCGACCGCGGCGAGCGCGCCCTCGCGGTCGCCGTTCGCGCCCAGCGCCACGGCCAGCATGCGCTGCGCGCCGGCGTCGCCGGGTTTGGCCGCGGCGTCGCGGCGGGCGAGCGCGAGCGCCTCGTCGTTCGCGCCGCGGCGCAGCGCTTCGAGAATCTGGTCCTGCATGGGGGAATCGGGCCGCGCGGCCCACGGTGTGTGCGGGCCGCCGATTGTATCGCCCGCCCGCGCTCAGCCCGCCGCGAGCCGTGCCGCCAGCCAGCGTTCGGCGTAGCCCGACAGGCGCGCATCCTCGAGGAAGCCGCAGTGGCCGCCCCAGGGCAGCAGTTCCACGCGGGTCGCGTCCGGCAGCGACAGCGCGTGGAAATCCTCGGCCGGGATCACAGGATCGTCCGCCGCCATCAGGATGTGGGTGGGGATCTGCAGGGCGCGCAGGCGGTCGCCGGCGATCGAGTAGCCGTCGAAGTAGGCATCGAGGCTGCCGAGATCGGTGTGCCGCTGCACCAGCCACTCGGTGAGCGCGCGCATGCGCAGCTTCAGCGTCGACTCGTCGAACCCCACGCGGTCGGGGAACAGCACGCGCTTGCGCTGCAGCGAGCCGCGCCACTTGCGCTCGAAGTAGTGCATGTAGAACCACGGCCCGGTTTCCATCCGCCGCATGGTGCGCGCCGGGTCGAGCACCGGGCAGATCGCGGCCACGCGTGCCAGCGGCAGCCCGGCCTGCGGCGCGCGCAGCGCCAGGCGCAGGGCGAAGTTGCCGCCGAGCGAGTAGCCGGCCACCACCATCGGGCGCGAAGCGAAGCGCGTCGCGACATCGCGCGCGGCATGCACCACCTCGTCGATGCGGCAGGAATGGAAGATGTCCGGGTTGAGGTGATGGGTGCCGCCATGGTCGCGGAAGTTGAGCCGGAACACCTCGAAGCCGCGGCCGAGCAGCTGCGCCGCGGACAGGCACATGTAGCTCGAGTCCGCGCTGCCTTCCCAGCCGTGCAGCAGCAGCGCCAGGCCGCGCGCCTCGACGCCCGGGATCGCGCTGTGCAGGCCGTGCAGGCGCACGCCGTCGCCGCCGTCGAGCAGGTGGGCGGTGGTCGTCGCTCCGGTCGCGGCCAGCGCGGCCGCGGCGCGCCGGCGGCGCCACGGACTGCTGGCCAGGACGGTCTGCAGGTGCGGGCCGCGCAGCCAGCGCGGTGGTGCGTAGTCCGCCGGTTCGCGGCCGCCGTCCGGGATCACGGCGACATCGCGGCGACGATGCGTTCGCGCGCGGTTTCGGCGATCCGCCGCCGGCCCTCGGCATCGCCCGGCACGATCGGCGGCAGGAACACGACCTCCGCGCCACACGCCGGTTCGCCGAGCAGGCGCAGGAAGTTGGCGAAGAAGCTCTCGCCCGGCGCGAACGCGACCCGGGTCTGCGCGCTGCCGTGCTCGCCGTAACGCAGCGCCACCGGCTGCACCGGCACGCCGGCCTCGACCGCGGCCAGGAAGATGCGCGCGTGGAACGGGCCGACTTCGCGCCCGTCGCGCGTGCGGCCCTCGGGGAACACGCCCACCGCGCGGCCGTCGCGCAGCCGCGCCAGCATCTCGTGCAGCACGCCGCCGAGTGATTCCTGGCTGCCGCGCTGGTGGAAGATCGTCTCGCCGCGCGCCGCCAGCCATCCGACCACCGGCCAGCCCGCGATCTCGCGCTTGGCCACGAAGCCCATCATCCGCTGGCTGTGCAGCGCCACGATGTCGATCCAGCTCACGTGGTTGGCCACGAACATCACCGCGCCCGGCATCGGATGCCCGATCCGCCGCACGCGCAGCCCGAACACCCGCATCAGCCCGCCCGACCACAGCCGCACCATGCGATACCGCAGGCGTCCGCCGTCGGCCAGGCGCAGCTGCCCGAACGGCGGCGACATCATCAGCAGGGTGAGCGGCAGGTGCACCAGCACGTGCCAGAGCAGGAACGGGATGCGGACCGCGTAACGGAAGACACGCACGAAGGAGGAGCCAGGCGGGGGACGGGGGAAGTCCGAAGCCGCCCACGATACCCAAACCGGCCCGGCGCGGGCCAGCGCGACGGTGCCCGGCGGAACCGCGGCGCGATGCACCGCGGCTGGTCCGGGTCGCCTCCACTGCCGAAGTGCCTGTCGCCCGCACCGGCCAGGCGGAGCGTCGGGACCGCGTCCCGGAACAGTACGTCCCGACGCCTCAGCGTCCCGCTGCGGGGCGCGGCACCACCGCCAGGGTCAGCCGCGACACGCATACCAGCCGCCCGGCCTCGTCCTCGATCCGGATTTCCCAGACCTGGGTGCTGCGGCCCACGTGCAGCGGGCGCGCGGTGCCGGTGACCAGGCCGCTGCGCACGCCGCGCAAGTGGTTGGCGTTGATCTCGATGCCGACCACGCCGTGGCCGTCGGGCGCGCACAGCCCGCCCGCGCTGCTGCCGAGGGTCTCGGCGAGCAGCACCGAGGCGCCGCCGTGCAGCAGGCCGTAGGGCTGGTGGGTACGCGCGTCGACCGGCATGGTCGCGCGCAGGTAATCGGGCCCGATCTCGGTGAACGCGATGCCCAGCGGTTCCATCGCGGTGTTCCGCGACAGCGCGTTGAGCTGGTCCAGCGAGACGTCGGCGCGGAACATCCGCGCCGGGCTCAGCGGAACCGGAACAGGCTCGGGCGCCAGGCGCGCGAGTAGGCGGTCTTGCCGTAGCCGCTGCTGCTGCCGTAGCCCATTCCGAACTCGCTGCCGTCGCGCTGGCGGCGCGCGTGCATGCGCTCGACCAGCTCGTCGCGGCGGCTGTCCAGCCAGTCGGCGCGGCCCACCGCGGAGGGCTCGATCCCGCGCTTGCGCGCCTCGCGCTCGCGGAACTCGCAGAAATCGTCGTAGGCGTCGAGCTCGTGCTTGAGCTCGCGCACGCACAGCTCGATCATGATCGCGTCGTCGAGGAAGCCCAGCACCTCGACGTGGTCCGGAATCACGTCCTTGGGATCGGCGAAGTACACCAGCGCCGAGAGCACGTGCTGCCTGTCCTCTTCGTCCAGGTGCCAGCCCTCGTCGCGGACCATCGCGATCATGTCGTCCAGCCGCTCCAGGCGCTCGCGGATGAAGTCCGGCGTCTTGACCTTCTGCGCCCCTTCGAGCAGCGCGACTGCGGCCGCGACGATCTCGTCGGCGCTGCGGTCGCCCGCGGCCTTGTGCGCGGCCTTCAACGCAGTGGTGAAGTGCTCGAGATCCTGGTCGTTGAGGTCGATGGTCAGCGAAAGCGACATGGGCGGGTCCGGGGGCGGGAAAAGACGTGAAGCCTAGGCCGCGCGTGGCGCACGCGTCAATCGCGCCGCCCGGGCGTATCCGGCGCGTGCGCCGCGGTGCCGGGCGCATCCCGGCACACGGTCGTCCCGGTTACGCGAAGCGAAAGCGCGTGGTGCCGGTCGCCGGGGTGTAGCGCCGGTCGCTGGCGTAGCCACTGCTGTTGCCGTAGCCGACGCCGAAACCGCGCTCGCGGCGTTCGAAGGCCGGCAGCGGGCGCAGGGTGCGCGGCAGGGTCACGGTCTGGCGGGGAAGGGTCTGGGTCGTGGCGTACATGGTCGTCTCGGGGGGCGTTGTGTGTGGGTGTGTTGGTAAAGTAATACACCAGAAGGGTTCTGCCATGGGCCGGAAGTCATGGCCCGGGGCCAGGCGGGCACCAGCGGCCGGAACCTGTTGATTTGGATGGGATCGGAGGGCTGGCGGTTGCGTCCGCCGGGCATGACTGACGACCTATGCCCGGCGCCCCCGGGTCCGGGGGCGGCCGTCTCGACACGCGTACCTGGGCGCAACGGCATCGAGCGCGCCGGTGCGATGACCGTGCAGGGGCGCGCGCAGCGACCGCTTGCGGGCGCGCCGCGCCCTCCAGTCAGAGGATCGGGGCCAGCCCGGCGCCGAACGCGGTGAAGATGCGCGTGAGCAGCGTGCGGAAGCCGAGGTTGACCTCGGGGAAGTCGCCCACCGGTTCGTGGCAGGCGCGGAAGCCCGGATCGAACGGCGACAGCGGCGCCGGGCACTGCGGCCCGGGCTGGAACTCGTAGCTGGTGGCGTAGCGCACCGGCCACAGGTCGAACACCGGCAGGTGCTCGGACACCTTGGTCAGCGAGTACTCCAGCCCCGAGAACACCGGCGGCTTGTCACGCCGCGCGATCACCCACGCGTTCTCGGGCGCGGTGTCGCGGCGGATGCTGTCGCCGAGCGCGCGCGCGAACGCGGGATCCTCGATGATCACCGCGCTCTCGGTGTTGTAGTCGTCGCCGCGCGGATCGAAGTTGTGGGTGCCGACCACGCCGATCCGGTTGTCGATCACCAGCGACTTGGCGTGCAGGCCGAAGCGCACGCCGGCACGCTTGAGCGGCACGCGCTGGTGCACGCCCACGCCGGCGTAGCGCAGCGCAGCGTATTCGCGGCTCAGCGGTGGTTCCCGGCGCCCGTCGCTGCCGCTGCCGCTGCCGCTGCCGGACACGCCCATGTCCGCACGCCCGCGCGGTTCGCGCGGAGCCGCCGCATCGGCCGGCGCCTCCGGCGCGCGGATGTTGACGCTCCCGTCGGCGTTCCAGGAGATGTCCACCGCGCCGGTGGCCTCCAGGTCGATCGGCGCATCCTCCGGGAAGGGCTTGAACTCGTGGATCTCGAAGCCGAAGTCGCGCAGGTAGCGGCGCTTGTACTTGTAGGACAGCGCGTAGGTGATGAACGAATCGGTGGCCGCCAGGCTGTTGGTGGACACGACCACCCGCGGCGGCGGATCGCGTTCGTGCATGCGCGCGAACATCGCCTGCGCCTGTTTGGACAGCACCAGGTAGGGCGTCTGCAGCAGCACTTCGTCCTGTGCCGATTCGATCAGGTTGTTCAGCAGCGGCGACGCGTACACCGCGGCCGCGGCCGCCTCGCGGTCGCGCCGGTGCTTCTGCGGCAGGTCGCCGATGAACAGCACCTCGCCCACCGGCAGCGCCACGTCCGCCAGGCGCTCGCGAACCAGGTCGGTATCGCCGGCGGTGCGCGAGACCGCCGCGACGCGCTCGGGATCCTCGTACGGCCACTGCGGCAGGGCCGGCGCGCCCTGCTTCAGCAGATAGCCGCCGACATCGTCCAGCCGTTCCACCGGAACGCTCAGCGGCGCGGCCCAGAACGCCTCGAAGTTGGCGGACATCTCCGCGGTCGCCGGGCCGCCCACCAGCACGTCGCGGTCGCGGAAATTGAACTCCGGATTCCAGTCGTAGTAGTCGTCCTGGTAGTTGCGCCCGCCGGTGATGCCGACCAGGCCGTCCACCAGCAGCAGCTTGCTGTGCATGCGCTGGTTGAGCCGGCGCCAGCAGCACGCCGCGGCCCACGCGTACATCGGGTAGGAGATCCGCGCGCGCGACAGCACCGGGTTGTAGATGCGCAGCTCGAAGTTCACGTGCGCCGAGGCCAGCGCGGCCAGGGTGTCGACCTGGCGCAGCGCCGACAGCTGGTCGACCAGCACCCGCACCCGCACGCCGCGGCGCACCGCCGCGAGCAGCTCGTCGAGCACCAGGTGGCCGGCGTCGTCCTCGTCGAAGATGTAGGTCTGCAGGTCGATGCTGCGCTGCGCGCCGCGGATCAGGTCCAGGCGCGAGAGCAGCGCGTCCTGGCCGTACTCCAGCAGCAGCGCGTAGTGGCGCGGCTGTTCCGGCGTACTGTCGGCCAGCGCGCGCGCGCCGAGTTCGCGCAGCGGCGAGGGGCGCGCGCAGGCGTCGGCGGCGGCGCATTCGACCACAGTCGAACGCGCCTGCGCCGCGATCGCCGCCGCCCGGTCGCGTTCCAGCGCGGACAGGCTGCTGCAGGCGCCGCAGGCCAGGGCCAGCAGCGCGACCAGCGCACGCCATGCAGCGGTCATGGTGCCCTGGCGGACCGGGTGCGCAGGTGGAGCGAGAACACCACGCGGTCGCCGAGCGCGAACGCCCAGCGGTCCATCGCGTAATCGCTGCGGTAGACCACCCCGCTGGCGACCACGTCGCAGTCCACGGTCGGACGGTCGCAGGTCGCGGGCTCGAGGGTGAACACCTCGCGCCGGCGCACGCCGCGGATCGTCAGCGCGCCACCCAGCAGGCCACCCTCGCGCAGCAGGGCGTCGTCGTAGGGGTCGGACACGAATTCCACGTACGGATGCCGTTCGGCATCGAAGAACCCCTTGCCGCGGGTGATCTTCGAATACTGGGGATGGCCGAGGATCTCCACTTCGGCCGTCGGCAGGCGCAGCCGCACCTGGCGGCGCGCGGCGGACACCTCCACGATCTCCCCCTGCCACTGCGGGAAGCGGCCGTCCAGGGTCTGGCCCCAGCGGGTCTTGAGGGTGAATCCGATGCGCGAATGCGCGGTGTCGATCTCGGCCGCGGCGGCGGGCACCAGCGCAGTCGCGCAGAGCAGCAGCGCCAGCCACCGCAGTGCCCGGCCCGCACGCAGGCCCGGGCCGGAACTCACGGCCACCAGAACGCGGACAGGGTGGCGATGCCGGGCTCGATCGCCGCCTCGGCCGGCAGCGACAGGACCGCCACGGCGGCCGGCGGCATGCCCCGGTAATCGCCCGACTGGCCGCTGTGCAGCAGCGCCACCAGGCGCTCGAGCCCCGGGTTGTGGCCGACCACCAGCAGCCGGTCGCAATCGCGATGGGAATCGATCAGGCCGGCCAGCGTCCCCGGCATGGCTTCGTAGATGCCCTGCTCGAGCCGCTTGTCGAGGCTGCCCACCACTTCCATCACCGCGTCCAGCGTCTCGCGCGTGCGGCGGGCCGGGGAGCACAGCGCGCGGTCCGGCACCAGCGCCTTGTCGCGCAGCCAGGTGGCCACGGCATCGGCCTCGGCCAGCCCTTCGGCCGACAGCGGCCGGTCGAAATCCGCCTGCCCCGGCAGGGCCGGTTCGGCGTGCGCATGGCGCAGCAGGATCAGTTCGCGCATGTGGACGCTCCTCCCGGGGGCGATGTCCGGCGTCCGTGCAGGCGGTCAGGCACGCTTGAGCCACTTCAGCAGCGGCTGCCAGTCGGCCTGGTGGTCGCGGACCTGGGCCGACTGGTAGTCGAACAGGCTCTTGCCGAAACCGACCAGCATCACGTAGGCCTGGCTGTCGCGCAGCTGCGCGACCAGCGGATAGGGCCACTGCTGCAGCAGGTCCATGGCCTGCTGCGAGGCGTTGGTCCAAGGCCGCAGCCGGTTGCCGACCAGGCCCACGCGCAGGTCGCCCTTGCGCACCCGGGGATGCCTGGCGAGCGCGTTGAGGAAGGGCACGGTGGCGTCGATGTCCAGCGCCGAGGGCAGGACCGGCACCACGAGCGCATCCGCATGCTCCAGGTAGACCTCGAGCGCATCGGGATGGGCGCCGGCCGGGGCGTCGATCACCACCCGTTCGGTGCCCTCGGGGATCGACTTCCAGGCGCTCCGGTGGCGGCTGGCGCCCTCGATCGGCAGGACCGCGCTCTCCAGCGCGGCGCGGCGCTCGGCCCAGCGCGTGGACGAACCCTGCGGGTCGGCGTCGATGATCGCCGTACTGCGGCCGGCGAGTGCCGATTCGGCCGCCAGGTGCGTGGCGATCGTGGTCTTGCCGACACCGCCCTTGGAACTGGCCACCAGCACGGTCTTCATGCACTGCCTCCGCCGGAAACGAGCCGCGAGCGTACACCGGCGGCGTGGCCGTCGCGACCACCGCAGCACGTTACCTGCGCATGCCCCGAGCGCCGTTGACGCAACCTTTACAAATGAGCGAGTCCTCCACTGCGGTCGTGGCCCCGCCTTCCGCCTGCACGGGCGGCGTGGCGCAGGCGGAGGCGCCCGGGCACGCCACGGCCGCGCCACAGGCGCGCCTGCACGAGCTCGACGCCCTGCGCAGCGTGCTCATGCTGCTCGGCGTGGTGCTGCACGCGAGCAATCCCTACGGCCTCGACGGCCGCTGGCTGGTGGTCGACCCCACCCGCAGCGCGACGCTCGAGGCGCTGGCCGATGCGATCCACCTGTTCCGCATGCCGGCATTCTTCGTGGTGGCGGGCTACTTCTCGATGCGGCTGCTGCGCCGGCAGCCGGCGCCCGCGTTCGCGCGCGAGCGCATGCGCCGCCTGCTGCTGCCGGCGCTGGTGGTGCTGCTGAGCCTGAACCTGGTCCAGGTCTGGGTGCTGGCGCTGCCGGCGCCGGCGGGCGGTTTCGTGCGCGGCGCCCTGCTTCCGGCGCTGCTGCGCGGCGACTGGCTCGGCCACCTGTGGTTCCTGGTCGACCTGGCGCTGTACTGCCTGGTGCTGGCCGCGCTGCGGCCGTGGGTCGCGGCACCAACGGCGGCGAGCCCCCTCTCGCGGCCACAGGCGCTGCCGCTGCTGCTGGCCGCCGCGGCGCTGGTGCCGCTGGCCAGCATGGCGGCCGCGCACGCCCTGCCGCTGCTGGCGGCCGAGATCGGCGGCCTGGTCAACCCCGAGGAACTGGTCGACCACGCGCCGTTCTTCGCCATGGGCTGCCTGCTGCAGCGCGACGCCGACCTGTGGCGGCGCTTCATCACGGTCGGCCGCGGCACCTGGTGGTGCGCCGGCATCGCCGGGGCGTTGCTGCTGGGGCTGGCGGTGTCGCCGCCGGCGACGCCGGTCGCGACCGCGGTGGCGGTGGTCGCGCGCGCGCTGCTGGCCTGGTGCGCGGTGCGCCTGCTGTTCGCCGGGTTCACGCGCTGGGTCGGAGGCGCCAGCCGCACCTTCGGCTACCTGTCGGACGCGAGCTACTCGATCTACCTGTTCCACCACCTGTGCGTGGTGCTGGCGGCACGCGCGCTGCTGCCCTTGCCCTGGGCGCCGCTGGCGAAGTTCGGCGTGGTGCTGGCGGTCTCGATGCTGGTGCCGCTGGCGGTCCATCATGTCTTGGTGCGCCCGTACGCGGTGATGCGCTGGCTGTTCAACGGCAGGCCGCTGCCGCATACCCGGCCGCCACGCTGAGCGCGGTCGCCGCGCGCCTGCCGTCTGCTATCGTCGCCCCGCCCCCTTCCACGCCCGCCGCACATGAGCGACCTGCAGGACCTCGTGGCGCTGATCCGCGCCGGCACGCCCCTGATCGTGGTCGACACCCCCGACGAGATCCGCGTGGTGGAACTGTTCCGGCAGTCGCTCACCCGGGTGTGGCGCGCGCTCTACCGCTGGTCGATCACCGAAGGCCTGCGCCGGCTCGACCTCGACCGCGAGGATCCGGTGCAGGGCCCGCCCGACGCCGGCGCCACGCTCGCCGCGATCCGCAACGCCGACCAGCGCGGCGTGTACCTGCTGCTCGACTTCCATCCCTACCTCGGCTACGCCGGCACCCAGCGCCAGCTGCGCGACATCCTGCAGCGGCGCGACTGCCTGCCGCACACGGTGGTGCTGGTCGGGCACAAGGTCGAACTGCCGCGCGAACTCGATGCCGCCGCCACGCGCGTGCGTCTGCGCCTGCCCGACGCCAACACCCTGCTCAAGCTGGTGCGCGAGGAGATCGCCGCGTTCCAGCGCGAGCACGAGGGGCGCCGGGTGGAGGCCGACGAGGCGGTGGTGCGGCGGATCGTGCGCAACCTGCAGGGGCTCGATGCCATGGACGCGCGCCGCATCGCCCGCCACCTGATCCACGACGACGGCGTGCTGGGTCCGGGCGACCTGCCCGAGCTGGCGCGGCTGAAGTTCGAGCTGCTCAACAAGAGCGGCCACCTGCACTACGAGTACGACACCGCGCGCTTCGCCGACGTGGCCGGCGCGCGCCGGCTCAAGCGCTGGGTGGAACAGCGGCGGCGGGTGTTCGTGGACGGCGAGGCGCCGCCGGGACTCGATCCGCCCAGGGGCGTTCTGCTGCTCGGCGTGCAGGGCTGCGGCAAGTCGCTGCTGGCCAAGGCGGTGGCCGGCGGCTTCGGCGTGCCGCTGGTGCGGCTGGACTTCGGCACGCTGTACGCCAAGTACCACGGCGAGACCGAGGCCAACCTGCGCGAGGCGCTGGCCCAGGCCGAACAGCTGGCGCCCTGCGTGCTGTGGATCGACGAGATCGAGAAGGCCGTGGCCGCCGGCAGCGCCGACGGCGACGGCGGCGTGTCGCGGCGCGTGCTCGGCTACCTGCTGACCTGGATGGCCGAGCGCCGCTCGAATGTGTTCCTGGTGGCGACCGCCAACCAGGTGCGCGACCTGCCCGCGGAACTGCTGCGCAAGGGCCGCTTCGACGAGATCTTCTTCGTCGACCTGCCCGATGCCGACACCCGTGCGCACGTGTTCGAACTGCACCTGCGCCGGCGCGAACTGGCCGCCGAGCGCTTCGACCTGCGCGCGCTGGCGCAGGCGGCAGAGGGTTTCTCCGGCGCCGAGATCGAACAGGCGATCGTCGCCGCGCTGTACGTCGCCCACGCCGAATCCCGCGCGGTGGACGATGCGCTGCTGCTGCAGGAGATCGGCGCGACGCGCCCGCTGTCGGTGGTGATGCGCGAACAGGTGCAGGCGCTGCGCGACTGGGCCGCCGAGCGCACCGTGCCGGCGGACTGAGCGCCGGCGGCGGGGGGCCTCGCCAACGATCGGCACGACCCCGCTACCGTTGCGACCAGCAGGCAGTCGGCTGGCGCCGGCCTGCATGCGCTCGCGGCGCGCAGCCATTCCAGAGGTGCCGCTCCCGCCGGAAGTCCGGACCCGGCTTCAGCGGCCCGCCGACGAGGACCTTCGGTCGGTGGCGCCGTTCGGCGCGTGCATGCCTGCCGATACCGGGTCCTCGACTGCCCCACGCTGCGGTCCCAGCTGCGCGTGGAGGAAGCCCGCCACGCCCTCCCAGAGACGCTTGCGGCTGCCTGCTCCCTCCACCGAGTGCCCCTCTCCCTCCAGCGTCAACAGCACCGGCGGACGGCCGGCCTTCGACAGCACCCGCGCCAGCCGGCGGCTGTGCTCGTAGTCCACTCGCAGGTCTTCGGTGCCGTGGGCGAGCATGACAGGAGTGTCGAGCGCGTCGTACCGGTACAGCGGAGAGGACTGCAGCATGGCGTCGGTCTCGGTGTTGGGATCGCCGAGCGCCTCTTCCATCTCGCGTCGACCTTCCTCGGTGCGGCCGCCGTCGCTGGCGGTGAAGAACAGGATCCGGTCGCTGACCCCGGCAATCGAGACGACGCACCGGAAGCGACCGGGCCAGCGCACTGCCGAGACCAGGGCAGAGTAGCCGCCGTAGCTGCTGCCCATCGCGCACATGCGGCGGCCATCGATTGGGTGGAGCGCCAGCACCTGCGCCAGCGCCGCGTCGATGTCGTCCTCGATCAGGGTACCCATACCGCGGCGTCCTGCTTCGCGGAATTCGCGCCCGAAACCTTCAGAGCCGCGAAAGTTGACCTGCAGTACCGCGTAGCCCAGCGAGACGAGGAACTGCACCTCGCGGTCGAACTGGCGGGTGTCGCGCACGCCGATCGGGCCACCATGCGCCAGCACGACGAGCGGTGGCCGCGACACCTCGGGCAGAGTGAGGTAGGCCTCGATCGGTAACCCGTCGCGCGCGATGACGCGCACCACCGTCGACTTGCGGAAGCGGTATGGCTGCAACCATGGATGCATCGCGACGAGCAGCGATGCGCGGTTGCGAGTGGAGTCGAAGTGGTACACCTCGCCAGGCTGGTCGCTGCCTTCGACCAGCAGCAAGAACTGCCGCGAGCCGGCATCGCGGTCCACGATGCGCACCGTGCGATCCCCGAACGCCTGCTGCAGCCGGGACTGTTGGGCACGGCTGCTTTCGTCGAAGTACTCGCTGACCAGCACGCCGTCCTCGAAATACGTCACGCCCACCAGGTTGTGCCGCGCGTCGAAGACGGCGTCCTGCACGTCCACCCGGGGCCGTGAGAAGACCGTCCGGGTGATCTCGCCCGAAGCCGGGTCGAGCTCCACCAGGTCGCGCTGGCCGCGGTCCTCGTCGCTGGCCCCGTAGATCGTGTTCCCGTCCGCGGACAACGCGATCGGCTCGAACGCACCGTCGTCGTCCAGTTCCATCACCTCGCGGAAATCCCCCGCGCGCCCGTGCAGCAGCACTTGGCGCCCGTCGCGAAACGCGATCGTCGCGCGGAGTTCGCCGCGCCCGTCCGCCAGCCACGTCCGTCCTTCCTCGACGCCGCGGTCGAGAGAATCCTTGCGGCCGAAGCCGAACCTGTCCAGCGCACGCTGGCTCTGGATCGGAACCTTGTGGACCTGGACCCCGGCCTTCGAGGCGCCGAAGTAGGTGCTCGCGAACAGAACGTGCTCCGGATCGCCGGGGAGCACGTCGACGAGTCGCCCCTTGTAGGGAAAGTTCAGGCGATTGAACGTCCACCCGTCCGCGGTCTCGCGCAGCTGGAGAACCATGACCACGTCCAATCCCCAGCCATCGATGCAGCTCACCACCAGGCTTCGGTCGCCAGCCCAGTCGAGCCGGCGCACTTCCACCGGAAGCTGCAGCAGCGCCATCGATTCTTCGCGCTGCAGGTCGAGCATCCTCACCACCCTGCGCGCGTCGTCGCCCTCGCCCTCGCGCTCCACCACTGCGGCCAGCGTGCCACCGGGGTTGAGGCTGATTTGCTCCAGAGCGCTCTGCTTCCACAGAACGTCGGGCGGCAGCGGCAGTGGCCCGGGCGGTGGCGGCGGTGCCATCGGCGAGGCATGCGTGGATCCGGACGCCTGGCGGCCCCACAAGGCAGGAAAGGGATCGGGGTAGTAGCCGCGGTATTCGAACGCAAAGTCCTGCGCTACCTGCGGATGTACCTGCTGCAGCCAGTCCAGCGCCAGAAGCCCGCGGTTCGCGACGTGCGCCAGCGCCACGCGCTCGCCCTTCAGGCGAAACACCATGTGGCCCGGGTAGTTCACCACTCCCGGTTCGACGGTGAACGCATAGTCTTCGTCGTCGCTCGCGATGCGGTAGCGCACCCCGCCGTCACGGATGCTGCTCCAGCGGTACTTCCCGGCGGGGAGCAGATAAAGACGCGAGGTCAGCCCTTTCGGCACGGAGCGGAGCGACTCGCGACCCAGCATCGAGTCGCTGCGGCGGATCGCCACTGACTGCAGCGCTTCGTCCGAATCCACCGCCAGCAACAGCAGGCCACTGCCGGGCGGCAGATCCACCGCTGCGCCCTCCCGCACCTCGCGGATACTCGCCCCGGCCTGCCATGACACCAGCCAGAGCAGCGCGACCAGCAGGCGCCCCCACCCCGATCCGTTCCCCATTCCTGTCCCCTTGGCCGGGTACGCCCGGCG
Source organism: Luteimonas rhizosphaericola (assembly GCF_029888045.1). GTDB lineage: Bacteria > Pseudomonadota > Gammaproteobacteria > Xanthomonadales > Xanthomonadaceae > Luteimonas > Luteimonas rhizosphaericola. The sequence continues at coordinate 55,698 of NZ_JARXRN010000006.1, forward strand.
GTTCACCGTGCCGATGCGCTCAGTACCCCGCGGCCTGCCCGTCCTTGCGCGATTCGCTGGCGCCGATCCAGCCGCCCTGCGGATTGACCATGATCGCCTGGTAGCCGCCGTACGGACCGTCGGCGTAGCGCACGCTGTGGCCCTTGCGCATCAGCGCGCGCACGGTCTCGTACGGGAACCCGGTCTCCAGGTCCACCTCGCCGCCGTCGCTCATGGCGGTGGCCTGCCCGGCGGGCTCGGTCGAGCCGTCGTGCTGGATGCGGGGCGCATCGCCCGCCTCCTGCAGGTTCATGCCGAAGTCGATCAGGTTGAGCAGGATCTGCACGTGCCCCTGGGGCTGCATCGCGCCGCCCATCACGCCGTAGCTCAGCCACGGCTTGCCGTCCTTCGTCACGAAGGCCGGGATGATGGTGTGGAACGGGCGCTTGCCGGGTTCGAACGTGTTCGGATGGCCGTCGGCGAGCACGAACTGCTCGCCGCGGTCCTGGAGGATGAAACCCAGCCCCGGCGGCGCCATGCCGCTGCCCATGCCGCGGTAGTTGGACTGGATCAGCGAGACCATCATGCCGTCGGCATCGGCGGTGGTGAGGTAGATGGTGTCGCCCTCGTCGAGCTCCCGCGATGTGCCCGGCTGCACTTCGCGCAGCGCGGTGTCCATCGAGATCAGCGCGCCGCGTTCGCGCGCGTAGGCCTTCGAAATGAGCTTCGCCACCGGCGCAGGGTGGAACGCCGGATCGGCGTACCAGCGCGCGCGGTCGGCGAAGGCGAGCTTCTTGGCCTCCACGAACAGGTGCACGTGCTCGGGGCTGCCGAAGCCGTGGGACGCCAGGTCGTAGGGTTCGAGCAGGTTGAGGATCTGCAGCGCGGCGATGCCCTGCCCGCTGGGCGGCAGCTCCCAGAGTTCGTGGCCCCGGTAGGTGGTCGAGACCGGATCGACCCATTCGCCGGTGTGCGCGGCCATGTCCTCGTACGACAGGAAGCCGTCGTTGGCGGCGAAGTAGTCGCCGATGGTGCGGGCGATGTCGCCGGTGTAGAACGCGTCGCGGCCGCCGTCGGCGATCGCCTGCAGCGTGTTCGCGAGGTTCGGGTTCTTCCAGGTCTCGCCGGTGCGCGGCGCGCGGCCGTCGATGGTGAACTGTTCGGTGAACCCCGGCCACTTCGACAGCCGCGGCACCGAGCGGTCCCAGTAGTAGGCGATCGTCTCGTGCACCGGATGGCCTTCGCGCGCGTAGCGGATGGCGGGCGCGAGGTTCTGCGCCATCGTGCGCTTGCCGAAGCGGCCGTGCAGCGCGAACCAGCCGTCGACCGCGCCCGGGACGGTGACCGGCAGCGGCCCGTGCGGCGGGATGTCGCTCAGCCCGCGGCGCTGGAACTCGGCCAGGGTCAGCGACTTCGGCGAACGGCCCGAGCCGTTGTAGCCGTGCAGGCGGGCCGTCTCCGGATCCCAGACGATGGCGAACAGGTCGCCGCCGATGCCGTTGCCCGTCGGCTCCATCAGCCCCAGGGCGGCATTGGCGGCGATCGCGGCATCAACCGCGCTGCCGCCGGCCTTCATCACGTCCAGCGCCACCTGGGTCGCCAGCGGATGCGAGGTGGCCGCCATCGCGTGCGGGGCGTAGACCTCGCTGCGGGTGGCGAAGGGCTGGCCGGTGATGCGATCGGCCGCCGATGCGCCAGCGGCCAACCCCACGAGCGCGCCGAGCGCGAGGATCCGGATCGTGTGGCGCATGCTGGTTCCCCGTCGTGGCTGGTGGCGCGCCACCTTAGGGGAACCGCGGAAGCCTTGTCACGCGCCGACGGCCCCGAGCGCGTCACGGCACAGGCCGCGACGTGCGGAGCGGCCGCGCCGGATCACGGCCAGGCCGGCGGCGCTTCGCGCCAGGCCGCCACCACCTCGGCCAGCGTCGTGCGGTCGGCCTCGGTCCAGTCCGGCAGCAGGGCGGGCAGCGCGGCCGGGTTCGACCAGCGGTCCGGATAGGTGCGCACCGCCGCGGCATACCAGGCCACGGCCTCGTCGCGCCGGTCGAGTTTCCACAGTGCCAGCGCGAGCGTCGGCGGCACCCAGGACGGATGCACCAGGCGGTTCGCGTAGGCCTGGCCCCAGCTCCCGAGCGCGGCCTCGAGATCGCCGGCGCGGTACAGGTCCCAGCCCTGGTTCCACTGCAGCATGCGGCGACGCGCGCTGCCCTCCTGGGCCTGCGCGATCGCGCGTGCGTACAGCGCACGGCCGGTCTCAGCGCGGCCCGAGGCCATCGACAGGTGCGCCAGCTGCGCGGTGGCCTGCTCGGCGTTGCGGCCGCCGCGCTCCATCAGCCGCACCAGCTGTTCGACATCGGCCCCATCGGCCTCCCGTGCGAGGGGCGCGGCCACGCTCGCGTCCTCATCGAAATAGAACTCGGCCGGCCTGGGCAGCGACTGCGCCGACGCGGCCGAGGCCCAGGCCAGCAGCGCAAGCAGAACCGGCGTGCACGCTCGCGCGATTGCACGTGTGTGGATGTCCATCGGTAACTCCCCCTGTAGAACGCGAACAGCCTCCCGGGACATATTGTAATGTCACCGTCGCGAGGGCGCGGCCACCGGCGTCCCGGTCCCCTGCCCTCGCCCTCGGGCACGCCCTAGCTGATTCGCGGCCCGCGCCGCGCTAGCGTGGCCGTACCAAGTCGTACGGAGACGGCCATGGGCGCCGGCATTTCACCAGTCATCGATTCGGGCTACCGCTGGCAGCCGCCGGTCCAGCCGACCACCGCCACCACGCCGACCCTGCCACCGCCGGTGCAGACCGGCTACCGCCCGGAGACGAGCTACCACCCGCAAATGCAGGCTCCGGGCCAGACCGCGGGCACCCCGCCGTCGGCCGCCGGTGGCACCTACGGGATCCCCGCCGGGACGACGCTCTCGGGCGTGGCGGGCGGCACCCAGGCACAGCCGTTCGATGTGACCCTCTCCCAGCTGGCCACCGCGGTGTACGGCACGCGTGGCGCGCCGCCGGAAGGCTGGAGCGCGGTCACCGACGCCCAGCTCCAGGAGCTGGGCGTGGCCGATCCGCAGGCCTGGCGCCTGCAGTACCTGGGCGCCAACGACAGCGTCGAGACCAACGCCCAGGAATTCCGCGCCGAGGTCTACACCGACGGCGAGGGCAACTTCGTCCTGTCCTACCGCGGCACCGCCGAAGGCGCCGACGACTGGGACAACAATTTCCGCCAGGGCCTGGGCTACGAGACCCGCGACGGCGACAAGTTCAGCGTCACTGCGGTCAATACCGCGGTCGAATTCGCGCGGGTGTTCGGCGACGGCGCCGGCGGCAATGCGACCAACCTGGCGATCACCGGGCATTCGCAGGGCGGCGGGCTGGCCTCGGTGGGTTCGCTCGCCAGCGGCGTGCCGGCGGTGACCTTCGATGCCTCCGGCATCCATCCCAACACCTTCGACCGCCTCGGCATCGATCCGCAGCGCGCGCGCGACCTCGCCGAAGGCGGGCAGATCCGCGCCTACTCGCTGTCCAGCGACGCCCTGACCCAGGCCCAGGACAGCTGGGTGACGGGCATCCTGGCGCCCGACGCGATCGGCACCCAGATCGTGGTCGATCCGGCCAGCGCCGACGCCCACAACATGTTCACCAATTACGGGCCGATCGAGGGCTTCTCGCCCGGCGAGAGCGCCCTGATCAACGCGGGTGTGGAAGCGGCGCGGCACACGCCGTTCCTGCCGATCAACCCGGTGACCGGGCTGGTGACCGGCGGGGTGAACCTGGTCGGCGACGTGGCCTATGCCGCGATCAGCCACAGCCCCAACGCGCTGACCGCCGGCATGGTCGAACACCAGCCGTGGCAGCCGGGCTACGAGAATCCGTCCAGCTTCGGCCGCGACGCGCAGAACCTGCTGCCCGACGCGGTGAAGGACGACTATGCGCGCAACGTGCACGACTTTGCCACCGACATCGACTCGGTGGTCGCCGGCGAGTTCGCCAACGGCCAGTACGTGCAGGGCGGCGTCAGCCTCGCCGGCGACTTCGCCGAGGGAGCGCTGAACTCGGTCGGCGACACGGTCGACGGTTACGCCGACGCCGCGGCCGCGAAGATCGACGAACACGTCGATGGCTGGGTCGGCGACGTGCTGTCGGGCACCGTCGACTTCGGCGGCGATGCGGTCGAGTTCGTGGCCGACACCGGCGGGCAGGTGGTCGAAAGCATCGCCGACGGTGCCGGCTGGGTGGCCCAGGGCGCGACCAACCTGGTCGGCGGCCTGTTCGGTCGCTGACCGGACACGGTCTGCCGCTTGCGCCCGGGTATGATCGGCAGTGAAATGCCGCGCATGCGTCGACTGTCCCTGCTCGCCTCCGCGGTCCTCTTCTGCCTGACCACGGGTTGCGCCCGGCCATCCATGAGTAACGACGCGTTTTCCCAGCCCGAAGTGTCAGCGCTGGCCACCGCGGTGGCGCGTGGCGACGCTGCGGAGATCCGACGCCAGCTGGACGGCGTCGATGTCGACACCCCCGGCAGCGACGGCAGCACCCTGCTGCTGGCGGCGATCAAGGCCGGCCAGGCGGCTAGCGTCTCCGCCCTGCTGGAAGGCGGAGCGGATCCGAACCGGCCCGGGCCATCGGGCGACACGCCGGTGCACGCGGCCGCGTTCTCGGCCAACGCGGAGGTGCTGCGGACGGTCCTGCGCCATGGCGGCGATGCCAATGCGCGCAACACGCAGACCGGCGCCACCCCCCTGGTGCAGGCGCTGCTGTCGCCCGAGGCGACGCAGTACGCGGTCCTGCTGGAAGCCGGCGCCGACCCCGACGTGGCCGACAACAACGGCGACACTCCGCTGCACGTGGCCGCCCGCACCAACAACGGCGGCGCCGTGCTCGCACTGCTGGAAGCCGGCGCCTCGCCGCTGGCGAAGAACTCCGGCGGCGCCAGCTTCCAGTCGTACTACTTCGGCTACAACCGCGCGATCCTCAACGACCGCGCGCTGGGCGAGCGCAAGGCGGTTGTCGCCTGGCTGAAGGCCAATGGCGTGCCGCTGGAAGCGGCGGTGGACGCTGCGGACCAGTGATTTGCGACGTCATTGACTGCAACGCGGGAACGCCGACGGGCACTGTCCTGATTTTTCACTCTTCCATCCGGACGACCGGACAAATGGCGCACTCGCTGCGCTGAACGCGCCGGCGGGAGCGGCTTCAGTTTCTCATGCTGCATCCCGGAGTTCCCGGCGCGCAAACACCGGGCTTCGAAAGAAGCCGCCTGGTTTCTTCACGCTCCGCCTCGATATGAGCAGCACTCCTGCAGACACGCGTCTTACGATTGCTTCCGACGACCCTTTCATAGCTGCAAACCAGCTCAGCGGCCTTGGCCTTGTCCAAGGTCACATCAATCCAGTCCAGCGTCGCCATCACGCTGGCGCGCTCGGCATCGTCGAGTTCTCCCCAAGACTCCTTCCCCGCGATGATCTGTGACACGGACTCCGATCTTTCGAGCACCTGTTGCTGCTCAGAGGGCGAAAGCCCACGGAACTCGTCTGCAGCACTGCGTATCTCCGCCCGGATCTGTTCCTGCCGCACCGATACTTCTTCCAGGTCCACAGCAGGCAGGGCCGCCACCTGGGCCACGGCTTCGGCGCCGAGCAGCATGCAAAGCAGCAGTAGATAACGCATCACGGATTACCTGGCGGCCTTTAGCCGCAATCTATCGCGCCTGTCCTCGCCAGTCCAGCGAACGGATAACGACCGCTATCGAGGCAATCGAAGCTGCAATCGTCACAGGCCGGCGCTTCCGCTGCAGATCCGGATCAGGCCGCCGCCGCGTGCGAACGCGCGAACTGTTCCTCTTCGGTCGAGCCCTTGAGCGCGGTGACACTGGAGCTGCCGCCCTGGATCACCGTGGTGACGTCGTCGAAGTAGCCGGCACCGACCTCCTGCTGGTGCGAGACGAAGGTGTAGCCCTGTTCGCGCGCGGCGAACTCCGGCTCCTGCACCTGCTCCACGTAGTGGCGCATGCCCTCGCCGCGCGCGTAGTCGTGCGCGAAGCGGAAGGTGTTGAACCAGTTGATGTGGATGCCGGCCAGGGTGATGAACTGGTAGGTGTAGCCCAGCGCCGCCAGGTCGTCCTGGAAGCGGGCGATGGCGCGGTCGTCCAGGTTCTTCTTCCAGTTGAAGCTGGGCGAGCAGTTGTACGCGAGCGGCTTCCCCGGCTGGCGCGCATGCACGGCCCGGGCGAACTCGCGCGCGAACCCGATGTCCGGCGTGCCGGTCTCGCACCACACCAGGTCCGCGTACGGCGCGTAGGCCACGCCGCGGCTGATCGCCTGCTCCAGGCCGTTGCGGACCTTGTAGAAGCCCTCCGCGGTGCGCTGGCCGGTGATGAACGGACGGTCGTTGGCGTCGAAGTCGGAGGTCAGCAGGGTCGCGGCCTCGGCGTCGGTACGCGCCAGCACCACCGTTGGCACGCCCAGCACGTCGGCCGCCAGACGCGCGGCGACGAGCTTCTGCACCGCTTCCTGGGTGGGCACCAGCACCTTGCCGCCCATGTGGCCGCACTTCTTCACCGCGGCCAGCTGGTCCTCGAAATGCACCGCGGCGGCACCGGCGGTGATCATGTTCTTCATCAGTTCGTAGGCGTTGAGCACGCCGCCGAAGCCGGCCTCGCCGTCGGCGACGATCGGCAGGAAGTAGTCGATCGCGTCTTCCTGCCGCATCTTGCCGTCGCAGATCGCCTTCCACTGGATCTCGTCGGCGCGCTGGAAGGTGTTGTTGATCCGGCGCACCATCGTCGGCACCGAGTCGTAGGCGTACAGCGACTGGTCCGGGTACATGGTTTCGGAGGTGTTGCCGTCGGCGGCCACCTGCCAGCCCGACAGGTACACCGCTTCGAGCCCGGCCTTGGCCTGCTGCATCGCCTGGCCGGCCGAGATCGCGCCGAAAGCATTGACGTAGCCCTTCTTCGCGCCGCCGTTGACGAGCGTCCACAGCCTGTCCGCGCCCCGCGCGGCCAGCGTGTACGCGGGCTGCAGGCTGCCGCGCAGGCGCACCACGTCGGCGGCCGAGTAAGGGCGTTCGATGCCGGCCCAGCGCGGGTCGGTGGTCCACTGCTGCTGCAATGCGTCGATCTGGTGCTGGATGTTCATGGGTCGGACTCCGGAAGGCGGGATTCGCAATCGGTGGTTATGGCAGGGAGGATCGATGGCCTGGCGGTCGCGGGCCGGAACCGGACGGTGCGGTCACCGCCACGGATCACCCGTCGCCGCGCGTCACAGGCGCTCGTACGCCGGCAGGGTCAGGAACTCTTCCAGCGTGTCGCGTCGCGTCAGCGCTTCGAGCATTGCGATCGCCTCGGGGATGCGCGCCGCGCCCACCACCGGCTGCGCCGCCAGGCGCGAGGGCAGCCCCAGCAGCACGCGGTCGAACAGGGCCTCGTCGATCACCGTGCCGTCGTCCAGGTGCAGCGGGCAGCGCGCGCCGTCGGCGGCGGCGGGCACGCGGCCGATCGGCTGGTCGGCATGGTGCAGCCACTGCCACAACTGGGCGCGCGCGATCTCCGCGGTCGCCGCGTCCTCCATCAGCCAGTGGATCGGCACGCAGCCGTTGCCGTCGAGCCAGGCGGCGAGGTAGCGCACGCACACCTCGACGTTGTTCTCGAAGCCGATGCGCGTGATCGTGCCCAGCGAGGGCGCCAGCAGGTCCGCCGCGGTGACGACCACCTCCTCGCGCCCGAGGTGCTGCTGGTGCCTGGTCGGCATGCGCTGGTCGAACACCTCGCGGGCCAGCGGGATCAGCGCCGGGTGCGCCACCCAGGTGCCGTCGTGCCCGGCGGTGACCTCGCGCAGCTTGTCCGCGCGCACCCGCGCCAGCGCGCGTTCGTTGGCTTCCTCGTCGTTGCCGATGGGAATCTGCGCGGCCATGCCGCCCATCGCATGCGCACCGCGGCGGTGGCAGGTCTGGATCAGCAGTTCCGAGTAGGCCTTGAGGAACGGCTGGGTCATCGTCACCTGCCCGCGCTCGGGCAGCACCCGGTCGCGGTGCGCGCGCAGGGTCTTGATGTAGGAGAAGATGTAGTCCCAGCGCCCGCAGTTCAGTCCCGCGATGCGTGTGCGCAGCGCGTGCAGGATCTCGTCCATCTCGAATGCGGCCGGCAGGGTCTCGATCAGCACCGTGACCTTGATCTGCCCCCGCGGCAGCCCGAGTTCGCCCTCGATGTGGGCCAGCACGTCGTCCCACAGCGCCGCCTCTTCCATCGACTGCAGCTTGGGCAGGTAGGCGTACGGGCCACGGTCCTTCGCCGCGAGCGCGGCGGCGTTGTGCCAGGCGAACAGCCCCAGGTCGAACAGGGCGGCGGACATGCGCGCGCCGTCGCCGCCGTCTTCGATCCGCGCGTGCTTCTCGTCCAGGTGCCAGCCGCGCGGCCGCACGATCAGCACCGCGCGCTCCGATTCGGGGCGCAGCGCGTAGCGCTTGCCGCCGCCCTCGAAGGTGAGGGTGCCGGCGACCGCTTCGCGCAGCGCGCGCTGGCCGGCGGTCACGTTCTCCCAGGTCGGCGAGGTCGAATCCTCGAAATCGGCCATGTAGCAGGTCGCGCCCGAGTTCAGGGCGTTGATGACCATCTTCGGGTCCACCGGCCCGGTGATCTCGACCCGGCGATCCTCGAGCGCGGCCGGGATCGGCGCCACGCGCCAGTCGGCCTCGCGGAGGTGGCGGGTGTCGGCGCGGAAGTCGGGCAGCGCGCCGGCATCGAACGCCGCCTGGCGCCGGCGCCGCTCGGCCAGCAGCGCCAGGCGCCGGGCGTCGAAGCGCTGGTGCAGGCCGGCGAGGAACTCCCGGGCCGGAGCGTCGAGCAGGTCGGCCGCGCCGTCGGCGACGGCCAGACGCAGGGCGGGAACGGGGGCAATCGGCTTGAGGACGGCGGACATGGCGGGCTCCGGTGGATGTTGCGGTGCAGCGCCACCGTCCTCCCGAGCCAGGTATTTGACAAGACAGTTATTTCAATGCGATCTATAAGTTCACCATATAAGCAACGTCTTCAATGGCTTCCAGCGACCACCCCCCGTCGCGCTTCGCCTACAAGGCCGACCGGCTCAAGCCGCTGCGCGCCTTCTGCCAGGTCACGCGCCTGGGCTCGGTGTCGCGGGCGGCCGAGGCGCTGTACCTGAGCCAGCCGGCGATCACCCTGCAGCTGCAGGCGCTGGAACGGGAGCTGGGCGAGACCCTGTTCGAGCGCAGCGGCCGGCGCCTGGTGCCGACCCGCGCCGGCGAGGCGCTGTACGAACTGGCGCGTCCGCTGGTGGAGGGCATCGACGCCCTGCCGGCGGCCTTCCGCAACCAGCTCAGGGGCATGGACGCGGGCGAGCTCAACATCGCGGCCAACAGTTCGACCATCCTGTACCTGCTGCCGCGGATCGTGGAACGCTTCCGGCAGCACCACGGCGACGTGCGCCTGAGCCTGCACAACACCGTCAGCGCCGACGGCACCGACCTGCTGCGCGCCGATGCGGTCGACCTGGTGGTGGGCTCGATGCTCGACGTGCCGGCGGACCTGGTGTACGAGCCGCTGCACCGCTTCGAACAGCACCTGGTGATGCCGCCCGGGCACCCGCTGGCCGGGAAGGACGACCTGACGCTGGCCGACATCGGCCAGTACGGCCTGATCCTGCCGCCCAAGCGCCAGATCACCTGGCGCCTGGTGGACCTGGTGTTCCAGCAGAACCGCGTGCCCTACACGGTGGCGCTGGAGGTCGGCGGCTGGGAAGTGATCAAGCAGTACGTGGCGATGGGCATGGGGATCAGCATCCTGTCCTCGATCTGCCTGACCGAAGCCGACCGCGGCCGCATCGCCACGCGTTCGCTGGAGCGTTTCTTCCCGGCCCGCAGCTACGGCGTGGTGATGCGCAAGGGCAAGCTGCCCTCGCCCCAGGCCCGCGCCTTCATGGACCTGATCCAGCCCGACCTGTTCGTCCGCCGCGACTACTACGACAGCGGGCATTCGGAGCGCTGAGCGCAGTTGCTCGCGTGGTGCGGCCCTGCCACTGGAGGCCCGGGCCGATCGACGCGATCAACGTTCCAGCTCGGGCACGGCGGGTGCGCGCTGCTGCGTCTGCTCGCCGACCATGGGTACGGCGCGCAGGCGTTCTTCGCCCGCGGCCAGCCAGGCCTGGCCGGCGGGACCATCGAGCAGGTCGCGCGACAATTGCCAGACGGCGTACGCGTCGTGCCGCCCCGCCGCCTGGAGCAACTGGTCGACCGCGGCACGGGCATCGGCATCCTCGAGCACGGCCGCGGGCGCCGCGGGGGCGGGTCCGACCACCACCGGCTGCCAGTCCACGCTGGCGGCCATCGCCTCGTTGCGGGGCTCGGCATCGCGACAGTCGATCCGGCACAGCGGTGGCGGCGCCAGGTCCTCTTGGTGCACGCGGATGCCGTCGCGGTCGAACTCGGAGGTGCGGTAGAAGATCTGGTGCTGCTCGGAGCGGTGGATCACGTTGAGCGCCGGATCCTGCGGCTCGGGGCGCTTGGCCAGGAAGGGTTCGTCGCTGAGTGCATTGAGGTAGTCGATCATCAGGTTGCCGCTGCGGATCGACAGGCCGTTCTGCCGATAGCCGCCGCCGACGTCGCTGTGCGCGCCGGGCACCAGCACGTTGAGGAAGCGTCCATCGGAGGTCGCGCCCATGTCGGCGACGCGCGTGCCCTGGAACAGGTTGCGCCGCTCGTGTTCCGCCGTGAGCTGGAACCCCGAGATCACCGACGCCGCGGGGCGGCGATCATGCTCGCGCGGCACGCCGGTGCCGACCGGATCGAACAGTCCGATGGCCTGCACGACGGTGCCGGGTTCGCGCAGGGGCGGACGGGTGAATTCGACGCGCTCGATCAGGCCGTCGCGGCCGCGCTCCACGATCGCGCCTTCGGGATTCTGGATCCCGCGCGCCTCGACCATGCGCGTGAAGCCGGCGGCCTGCTCGGCGCCACGGCTGAAGCCGATGGAGGCGAGGCGGATGTCGGCGTTTGGGTCCTCGTCGATCCAACGTGCGGCTTCGGTGACGAACTGGAGATACATCTCTTCGAGTCGCGCTTGATACGTTCTCCCTGAAATCAGATCGAGCGTCCCTGCAAGACCACCCTGCGTACCCACGCCTTCGACATAGCCGGTACCGAGACGCGAATACCCCAGACGGTCTTCATCCGCCCTCACCCGGCTTGCCACCTGCTCGTGGATGAGCGCGACGTTGGTGTGGTTCTCCGGCAGATCTCGCACCCGGCTGTTCCCGGTACCGTCGAAGGCCGCGACGTAGAGCCGCCCCTGCGGATGATGACTACTCAGGAGAGCAGGCGCATCGAACCGCGCCAGTTCATAGCTTGCCTCCACGAAAAGTTCGAGATCAGCATCCGTCGCCGGATATGTCTCCACGCCATCTGGATGCCTCTGTCCACCCATCGCCAACCTCCATGTCGACCGGGCTCAGTCAGTAGCGCCTGCTCCAGGCGAGCACCCAGTCGTCCCGGTGAGTACTCCTCGGATTGCCCGGGATCTGTGGCGCTTTCGTCGGAATGAACGCGCGCATGTAGACGCTGATGGTCCGGTCGTCGACCACGAGAAGAATCCCTGGATCCCAGATCGAAACCCCCTCGCTGATCTCGTCGCGCGGCACCTCATGGACGATCAGCTGATCGGCGAAGATCGCGCCGATATCCACTTGCTCATCGTGCCGAACGCCATCCTTCGAGCGCCAGCTCACGCGCGCAGGGTCGGGAAAGTTCCGAACTCCGATGTAACCGACCGATGCATTCTTCAAAGCGTCCGGATGCACGTCCGAAAGCGCAGGACGCAACTGGTCCTCAGAATGCGAGACGTGACGAAAGCCGTTGTAGTCCACCGTACAGCCGTACGTGGAATAGCAACGTACACCGAAGCTGTGCTGCACGAACTTCAGCGGCCAGTCGGCCACGGTGTTGTCGATGCGTCTGCCGTCGGCCGTCGTCGGCCCTTGCCTGGTGTCCGCCATGCCCTGGCATCCCGTCGTGGTCAGCGACGCGACCACGAGCGTCGCGATGATCCGGCGCGATCCACGACGCCCGCCACCGCAGGCAGTGTGCTGCGCATCCATGCCACCTCCCTGTCGTCCTGCAGCGCCCCGCGAACCGGCGCCTCAGCGACGATAGCGCGGGTCGCGACCGGAGACAAACGCGGCGCGGCCGCCGCCCGCACCGTTCTACACGATTCGGCCAACGATCCGGAATGCCGCGCGAGGCGCACCCGATCCGGGGCGGCCAGCACCCTTGTCAACGATGTCGAACATCCTCGCTGGCCGAAGGCGCCATGCGGGGCTGCCCTCACGGCATCGGCAACGCCTCGTCCGGCCAGATCGCCACGTGGGGTTCGCCGTCTTCGCCGATCCAGCCGCGGTACATGCCCGGGGTGTTGAACGGGAACGCGACGGTACCGTCGGCGCCGAGGGCGATCGCACCCCCATCGCCACCGGCGGCGGGGATGTCGCGGTTGATCACCGCGTCGGCGGCGCGCGCCAGCGGATCGCCCGACAGGCGCACGCGCGCGCAGATCTCGTGCGCGGCGGCGGCGCGGATGTAGAACTCGCCCCAGCCGGTGCCCGACACCGCGCAGCGGTCGTCGGCCCAGGTACCGGCGCCGATGATCGGCGCATCGCCCACCCGGCCGTAGCGCTTGTTGGTCATGCCGCCGGTGGACGTCCCCGCGGCGAGCCGGCCCTGCGCATCGAGCGCGAGCGCACCGACGGTACCGAAGTACGCCTTGCCCGGCAGCTCCGGCCCCGGCAGCGCCGCATGCGGCTTGCTGTCGTCCTGCAGCGCGCGCTGCAGCTGCTGCCAGCGCTTCTCGGTGCGGAAGTACGACGGCTCGACCAGCGCGACACCGGCCTCCTGCGCGAAGCGTTCGGCACCCTCGCCCACCATCATCACGTGACGCGAGCGGTCCATGATCGCGCGCGCCAGCAGGATCGGATTGCGCACGCGCTGCAGCCCGGCGGCGGCGCCGGCCCGGCCGCTGGCGCCATCCATGATCGAGGTGTCGAGTTCGTTGCGGCCATCGTGCGTGAACACCGCGCCGCGGCCGGCGTTGAACTGCGGCGCGTCCTCGAGCACGGTGATCGCGGCGGTCACCGCCTCGAGTGCGGGCTTGCCCCCGGCCAGCGCGGCGTGGCCCGCGCGCAGGGCCTCGGCGAGCGCGGCGCGCGCAGCCGCTTCCTCCTCCGGCGTGAGGTCGCCGCGCTCCACGCCGGCGCCACCGTGGATCACCAGGCGCGGTGCGTCCCGCGCCACCAGTACCCCGTCGCGCACCGCGTAGCGGCGCTGCCACATCGGGCGCTCGACCTCGCCCTGCGGCAGCCGCAGCACCGAGTCGACGCCCACGCCGATCGTCTCGACCCGCTCCAGCCGCATCGGCTCGTCGGGAGCCTGCGGCGCGAACCCGCCGCGCACCACCGTGGCGCCCGCGCCCGGGGCGGTGGCGAACACGCGCGCGCGTCCGTCGCCGTCGACCGCGACCGCGGCGTCCTCGTCCACGCCCAGCCCGAGCACCGGGCGCCCGCCGGACAGCGTCTCGGCCTTGGCGACGAACGCGAGCAGCCGGCCGAGGCGGTCGCGCTCGCGGAAGTGGGTGTCGGTGAGCACGCCTCCCAGTGCGTCGATGTGCAGGAACCCGGTTTCAATGGTATTGGCCTCGCCCAGCGGATCGGCCAGCGCGCGCGGGCTGACCTGGCTGCCGCCGTCCATCGCGCCGTAGACGAACTCGCCCAGGATCGCCAGGCCCGCGCTGGTGCCGCCGATCGGCTTGCCCGCGCGCACGTGCGCGTCCAGCGCCTGCGCCACCGGCGTGTCCTTCCAGTAGCGCACGTAACGCGACTGGTCGCCGCCGGCGATGAAGATGCCGTCGGCCTTGCGTAGGCTGGCGAGGATCGCCGGATCATCCGCGGCGTCGCGGCTCGAGAACACGAACGTCTCCACCGAGGCCACGCCGCCCACCTCGTCGTGGAACTCGCGCCCGATCTCGCCGCCCATCGAGGCGCGCAGCACCACCACGTGGCCATTGCCGGCCCTGGCCAGGAACCAGCGCAGCGCGTCGAAGTTGCGGTCGCCGCCGCCCATCAGCAGCAGCCCGGGCGCGGTGGTGCCGGGCGTGGGTAGGGACGGGTCGCCGACCAGGTGGCGCTCGTAGTCCGCCGCGCGCGCCGCGCCGGCATGCAGCCACGCCAGCGCACAGGCCAGCAGCATCGATCCGATCGCGCGTCTCGTCATCCGGCGTCCTTCGTCCCGTTCGCGGGCCCGTGCGGGAAGAGGACGAACAGTGGCGGCAAATCCCCCGCCCGGCAACCGCGGCGCGCGATCGGCTATGGTGCCGCCCATGCCCACGCCGCTGGACGATTGGTTCATCCGCGAGATTCTCGTCCACGAGGCGCCGCTGATGCAGTTCCTGGTCCGCTCCGCGCCCAGCCGCGACGAGGCGCGCGACCTGCGCCAGGAGGTGTACGCGCGCGTGTACGAAGCCGCCGGCAAGGCGCTGCCGCAGCAGCCGCGGGCGTTCCTGTTCGCCACCGCGCGCCATCTGCTGGCCGACCGCGCACGCCGCGGCAAGGTGGTGTCGATCGAGCCGGTGGGTGATTTCGAGCCCTTGCACGTCCTGATAGACGAGATGTCGCCGGAACGGTGGTGCGGCGGACGCCAGCTGCTGCGGCGCCTGGCCGACGCCTTCGACCGGCTGCCGGATCGCTGCCGCGAGGTGGTGTGGCTGCGGCGCGTCGAACACCTGTCGCAACGCGAGGTCGCGCAGCGGCTCGGAATCAGCGAGAAGACCGTGGAAAAACACATCGCCAAGGGCATGCGCCTGCTCGCCGGGTCCTTCTACGGCGGTGACGGGGAGGCGCGCGCGCCCCGCCCGCGCGACGGCGGTGCGGACATGGAGGTGGCCATGGAGCCCGATGGACAGCGGCAGTCGGACTGAGCCCGTGACCGCGGCCGACGACATCGAACGCATCGCCGCCGACTGGCTGGCGCGTCGCGACGGCACCGGCTGGTGCGCGGGCGACGAGTCCGCCCTGCAGGCCTGGCTGGGCGAGGCGGTCGCGCACCGGGTCGCGTTCCTGCGGCTGGAAGCGGCGTGGACCGAGGCCGGCCGGCTACAGGCCCTGGGCGCGGGCTGGCGTGGCGACGCGCCTCCGCCCCGCGGCGCGTGGGCGGCCGCGGGCATCGGCAGCGCCACGCCCGGTCCCGCGGATCTCGTGTTCGCGCCGCGCATGCGCCCGCGCGGCGGCACCCGCCGCCGGCTCGGCTTCGCGGTCGCGGCCACCGTCGCCGCGTGTGCGCTCTCGCTGGGCTGGGGCTGGTACGCGCTCGCGCCGGTCGAGGCGGCCTCCCACGCCAGTGCCCTCGGCACCGTGCGCACGGTGCCGCTGGCCGACGGCTCGCGCACCACGCTGGCCAGCGACAGCCGCATCGACGTGCGCCTGTCGCGGCGCGAACGGCGCATCGACCTGACCCGCGGCGAGGCCTACTTCGAAGCCGCACGCGATCCCGACCGGCCGTTCGTGGTCGAGGCCGGCCCCCGGCGGGTGGTGGCTGTGGGCACGCGCTTCTCGGTCCGCCGCGACGGCGCCGACCTGCGCGTGGTGGTCACCGAGGGCACGGTGCGGCTGGAGTCGGACCCGGTCGACGGCGAACCGCGGCCGGCGGCGCTGCTGCCGGCCGGCAGCGTGGCGCTGGCGCGGCGCGACGGAGTGCTGGTGCGCTCGATGCCGCTGGCCGAGGCGGCGCGCCTGGTCGACTGGCGCAGCGGCCTGCTGGTGTTCCAGGACACGCCGCTGGCCGAGGCCGCGGACGAGTTCAACCGCTACAACGCGCGCAAGATCGTGATCGGCGACGCCGCCGTCGGCGACCTGCGCATCGGCGGCAGCTTCCGCTGGGAGAACGCGGAAGGCTTCGTGCGGCTGCTCGAGCAGGGCTTCCCGGTGCGCGCCGAGTACGCCCGCGACCGCATCGTGCTGCACAGCCCCTGAGCGTCGGCGGGGGATTTGCGCGGCTCGTTCGTCCTGACCAGACATGGGGCGCGATCCGCGCGCCGCTTGGGGAACCGCCTTGATACCGTCACGTCCGCTGCGCCCGCTGCTGCTCGCCCTCGCCTGTTCCGCGGCGTTCGCCGCCCACGCCCAGGCGCCCGTTTCCGGACGCGTTGAAATCGCCGCGGGCGACCTCGCGGGCGCACTCGACGCCTGGGCCCGGCAGTCGGGCACCCAGCTGGTCTATCGTGCCGACCAGTTGCGCGGCGTGCGCACCGCCGGCGCGCGCGGGCTGCCGGCCGACCAGGCGCTGGACCGGCTGCTGAACGGCAGCGGCTTCGCCGCCCGGCGCGACGCATCCGGCGCGGTGCTGGTGGTGCAGCAGCCGCTGCTGGCGCAGGCCAGCCCGGTGCCGGCGCCGGTCGCCGCGCCCGCACCGCCGCCGGCGCCGGAACCCGCGCCGCCGGTGGCCGAACTGGAGACGGTCCAGGTCACCGGCTCGCGCATCCCGCGCGCGCAGGTGGAAGGCCCCGCGCCGATCACGGTGATCACCGCCGAGACCATCCGCGCGGGCGGGTTCACCAGCGTGCCCGACGTGCTGCAGTCGCTGACCCAGAACGGCGGCGAGACCCAGAGCCAGCAGTCGGCCGGCGGTGCCGACTTCTCGCCCGGCGCGCAGCAGGTGGACCTGCGCGGCCTCGGGCCCAACCACACCCTGGTGCTGGTCAACGGCCGCCGCATCGCCGACTTCCCGATGCCCTTCGGCGGCCGCAGCAACTTCACCGACATCTCCAGCATTCCGCTGGGGATGATCGACCGCATCGAGGTCCTGACCGGCAGCGCGTCGGCGATCTACGGCTCGGACGCGATCTCGGGCGTGGTCAACTTCATCCTGAAGAAGGAGGCCGACGGCATCACCCTCGACTACCGCTTCGGCCGGACCGAACGCGGCGATGCCGAGAGCTTCCGGCTCAACGCGTCCGGGGGCCTGTCGCGCGGCGCGTTCAGCGCCGTGTTCGGCGCCGAGTACCGCAACCAGCAGCCGCTGTGGGGCTTCCAGCGCGCGCAGCAGGACTCGAGCTACGACGCGCCGAACCCGGAGCGCTACGGCTATCCGCCTCGCAACTTCCTGATCACCGACTGGTGGGACGACTATATCGACCCGGGCGAAGACACCTGCAACGCGCTTTCGCACCTCAACGAGGGCACGATGCACTACGCCGAACGGCGCAACTACGGCAACTACTGCGGCAGCGACCGCGCGGTGGCCTACCGCACCATGATCAGCGAGCGCGAGGGCATCAACACCTACGCCTCGCTCAACTACGACTTCGCAGGCGGCCTGCGCTGGTTCGCCGACGTGCAGGCGGGCCGCCACGAGGTCTCGCTGTTCCGCGCCCCGCGCAGCTGGGCGCTGATGACCGCCGACGGCACCGAGTGGGACTACTTCTACAACCGCAGCACCGAACAGCTCGAGTACTGGCAGCGCCAGTTCACGCTCGAGGAAATGGGCGGCCTGCGCAACGGCATGGTCAACACCGTGCAGAAGACCTTCAGCATCACCACCGGCCTGGCCGGCCGGCTGGGCGAGGCCTGGGATTACGAAGCGGCGCTGGGCCATTCGCAGTACCGGGCCGAGATCAGCTGGCCGCAGATCGTCGCCGCGCGCGCCAACGAGCTGTTCCTGGGGCCGCAGCTGGGCGTCGACGAGGACGGCTACCCGATCTTCGATGCGCCGTATTCGCGCATGTACACCCCGCTCACCCGCGCCGAGTACGACAGCATCTTCGCCCGCACCACCTACCATCCCGAGTCGGACACCCAGACCGCCTGGTTCACGCTGACCAACGCCGAACTGTTCCAGCTGCCCGGCGGCGCCGCGGGCTTCGCCGCCACCGCCGAACTCGGCCACCAGTCGTACGACCTCAAGCCCGATCCGCTGGCGACGCAGTACTACTACTACAGCTGGAAGGACTCCGACGGCGCCGGCAGCCGCAACCGCTGGGCACTCGCCGGCGAGCTGCGCATGCCGCTGCACGACACGCTGAACCTGAGCGTGGCCGGCCGCTTCGACCAGTACCGCTTCGCCGGCCGCGACCCGAACAAGTTCACCTGGAGCGCCGGCCTGGAGTGGCGCCCGATCGACAGCCTGCTGGTGCGCGGCTCCTACGGCACCGCGTTCCGCGCGCCGGACCTGCACTACGTGTTCACCGGCCCGGGCAACGACGAGACCTCGGTCACCGACTTCTACCGCTGCGACACCGAGGAACCGGACGCCGAGAGCTACGACGACTGCAGCTGGGGCGATGAAGGGATCATCCGCAGCCGCGTCGGCAACCGCGACCTGGAGCCGGAGACCAGCGATTCCTGGACCGCCGGCCTGGTCTGGTCGCCGACCGCGAGCTGGGACGTCTCGCTCGACTGGTTCAGCATCGACATGCGCAACCAGGTGCGGGACCTGCGCGCGAACGAAGTGATGCGCTGGGAGCGCGACTGCCGTCTCGGCCTGAACGGCGCCGACCCGGACTCGTCCACCTGCGTCGACATGCTGGCCCGGATCACGCGCACCGTGGACGGCAGCATCTACGGCGTGCACGTGAACCCGATCAACATCGCGCGCGAGCGCACCCAGGGTGTCGACGCCGCCTCGAACCTGCGTTTCGACACGCCGGTCGGCCTGTTCCGGCTCAACGCCGGCTACACCTGGGTCGATCGCCACGACATCCAGGAGTATCCCGACGAGGCGGTGGTCGACCAGTTCGCGGTCAACAGCGGCTACGACATTCCCCGCACCAAGGCCAGCCTGCTCGTGGGCTGGGAGAAGAATGCGTGGAGCGCCTCGGTGCAGGGCCGGCGCCTGGGCAGCCTGCCCAACGGCTGGTCCTACGACGAGGTCTGGGAGGAAGGCGATCCGGGCCCGTGGATCGAGGCCACCTACCGCTACACCGCCAACGTCGGCTACCGCTTCAGCGACCACTCGCGCCTCTCGCTGTCGGTGGTCAACCTCACCGACGAGATGCCGCCCGCCGATCCGACCTACACCTCGTACCCGTACTACGACATCTCCTGGTTCGACACCGAAGGCCGCAGCTTCTACCTGCAGTTCACCCACAAGTTCGGGGGCAGCGCGCTCTGAGCCGGGCGCGCCGGCCGGTGCGCGGCAGGCCGGCCGCGCCGCCGTGCGGCACGGCTCACACCGTGCCGCGGTGCTTGCCCATCCAGGGCGCATACCACGCGCGCAGCGCGGCGATGTCGGCGGCCATGTCGCCGCTGGTGTGGAACAGCGGGCCGATGCCGATGCGCCGTTCCGGATAGTGGAAGTAGGCCGGCAGGATCGGCACCTGCGCCTCGTGCGCGATCTTCCAGAAACCGCTCTTCCAGCGCTCCACGGGCTTGCGCGTGCCCTCGGGCGCGAGTGCGTACCAGATGCGCTCGCTGGCGCGGATCATCGCCACCGCCTGGCCCACCGTGCCCTGCGGCGAGCTGCGGTCGATCGGGATCACGCCCAGCCTGCGCAGCACCGGTCCCAGCGGCCACCAGAACAGCTGCGCCTTGCCCAGCACCCGCACCTCGAAGCCCAGCGCGAGCTTGGCGGCGAAGCCCCACACGCCATCCCAGTTGGACGAATGCGGGGCGGCGATCAGCACCAGCTTCGGCAGGTCCGGCAAGCTGCCGGCCACGTGCCACCCGCCCAGGCGCAGGATCGCGCGCCCCAACCAGCGGGTGAAGGGATTGGGCCGCACCCGCGGCGCGCTCGGCGGCAGCGGCGGCACCACGTCGTTGCCTGCGGTCATGCGCCTCCCACGCCCTGGCCGTGCCCGCGTGTTCAGTCCCAGTCGCGGCGGGTGCGCGACTGCTTGATCGTACTACGCTGCCGCTTCTCGCCCAGGCGCCGCTCCTTCGCGCCACGCGTGGGCCGGGTGGCGATGCGCGGCACCGGCGCGCGCAGGCCGGCGTCGACGAAGGCCTGCAGCCGCTCGCGCGCGTCCTGGCGGTTGCGCTCCTGGGTGCGGAAGCGCTGGGCCTGGATCACGAGCACGCCCTCATCGGTGAGCCGACGGTCGCGTCGCGCCAGCAGGCGCGCGCGCACGGGCTCGGGCAGCGTGGGCGAGCCGGCCACGTCGAAGCGCAGCTCGACCGCGGTCGCGACCTTGTTGACGTTCTGCCCGCCCGCGCCGCTGGCGCGCACGAAGCGTTCGACGATCTCGCTCTCGGGAATCTCGATGGCCATGGCGGTGACGGGGTTCGGAGCGCCCGCGCGGCATCTACACTGGGTCCGACGCCACCGGACAGGACCGCCCCAATGTCGCACAGAACCCTGCTGCTCGCCGTGTCGATGCTGCTCGCCACCTGCATCGGCGCGCCCGCCCCCGCCGCCGCCGCGGAGACGCCGCTCGACGATGCGCGCATCGACCGCCTGCTGGACGTCACCCGCGCGCGGCAGATGCTCGAGGGGATGCTGCCGCAGGTCGAGGCCTCGCAGCGGCAGATGGTCGCGCAGCTGACGGCCGGGCAGGAACTCGACGACGCGCAGCGCGCGCGCATGGAGGCGATCGTGTCGCGCTCGTCCGCCGCGGTGCGCCAGGCGCTGGCGTGGGAGAACCTGGAACCGATCTACCGCGACATCTACCGCCGCACCTTCAGCGCCGAGGACATCGACGCCATCGTCGCCTTCTACGAAACGCCGGCCGGCCAGCGCATGATCGAGAAGATGCCGACGCTGATGCAGCACACCATGGAGGCCATGCAGGGGCTGGTGGTGCCGATGCTGGAGCAGATGCAGCGCGAGATCTCGGCCGAGGTGTCAGCCGGCGGATGAAGCCGCGGCGCCGCCCGGCACCGCTTCGAACAGCGTCAGCGCACGCCCGAACTCCGCGTCCGGCGGCGCCTCCACCACCAGCGCCGCGCCGCTGGCCGGATGCACGAAACGCAGCCGCTGCGCATGCAGCAGCATGCGGTGGATGCCGAGCATGCGGAAGTGGCGGTTGTGGCGGCCGTCGCCGTGGCTGGTGTCGCCGATGAGGTGGTGCGAGGCGTGCTTGAGGTGGCGGCGGATCTGGCGGAAGCGGCCGGTGACCGGGCTGGCGCGCAGCAGCGCGTAGCGTGAGGTGTCGAAGCCCGCCGACGGCAGCGCCAGCTCGCACGTGGCCAGGCGCTCGAAGCGGGTCACCGCCGGCTTCTTGACCGGTTTGCCGGGCCCGCCATCGAGTGGATGGTCGATGGTGAAGGCCGGCTCCGGCCAGCCGCGGCACACGGCCAGGTAATCCCTGTGCAGGTCGCCGGCCATCACCGCGCGGCCGAGCGCGCCCGCGGTCTCGCGGTCGAAGGCCAGCAGCAGGCAGCCGCTGGTGGCGCGGTCCAGGCGATGCACCAGCAGTACCTGGCGCTGCAGCTGCTCGCGCAGCCGGTCGGCGAGGAAATCGTGTTCGCCGCGCGCCAGTGCGCTGTCGTGCACCATCAGCCCGGCGGGCTTGTCGACCACTGCCAGGTGGTCGTCGGCATACAGCACTTCGATCATGCGCTCGCGCACCCGTCGGCACACGGTGGCCGGCGCGGACCGGTCGCAGGCGGGCGTGCGGTCATCGGCGGCGGCGCGCCATCGGAGATCTGCCGGGCCGCGGCGGCGTCCACGCGTCCGGCCACGCCCGATGCGGCGACTGTCGTGCAGGCGAACTCGAGCCGGGCGGCTTCGGTTTCGCTGGCGGGACGGTCGCAACCAGGGCTCACCCGGCCGGCACCACGCGCACGCCCGCGAGGTTCGGCGCGCCGGCGGCCACGTCGGTCCAGACCACGTGGGCCACGCCGCCCACCACCGCCAGCTGCGGAAAGCCCGTCGCCCGGCCTTCGCCACGCGGCTGTGCGATCTCGATCCGTTCGTATTCGGTCGCCAGGTCCGGGCTGCGCCGCGACAGCCACAGCGACTGCCGGCCGGCCTCCTCGCGCTGCCACAGGATCCAGGCCTGGCGCGCGTCCAGCGCCACTGCGGCGCGACCCAGCACCGCCTCGCCGCGGTCCAGCGTCAGCGCCGCGGAGAAACGGTCGCCGGCATCGCCGCTCGCCGCGATCCGCACCTCGGGCGCGCCGTCGGCGGCGGTGTACCAGGCCACCACCACGCGCTCGCCATCGGCGGCCACGTCCGGGCCGTTGACCGGGCAGGCGGGCATCATCCAGCCATCGTCGTGCACCGCCTGCGGCGCGCGCCACGCGTTGCCGTCGAAGCGCGTGGCGTAGATGTCGCGGATCTCGCCCTCGCGGCGGCCGCGATAGACCAGCAGCGGTCCGCGCGCGGTGATCGCGACCGAGGTCTGGCAGCAGTCACAGACGCTGGCGTCGATCTCGGCCTGCGCGCGTGGCTGCAGCTGGGCATCGAACACCGCCGCGCGCAGCGTCATCGCGCCCGCGCCCGCGTGCCCGCCGCCGTGGCCCTGCGCCGGGCCGTGGTCGTGGCCGCCCTGGCCCTGCGCGACGGCGGCGGTCTGGCGTCCGTCCAGCCAGGCCACGCCGAGCGCGTCGGTGCCCTGCGGCCACAGCGAGACGAAGCCGTGTTCGGTGCGGGTGCCGTCGTCGTGCGCCAGCACCGGCGGGGCCCAGTTCGCGCCGCCGTCGCGCGAGCGCGAGAGCACCACGTCGTAGGCGTACGGCGCGTCGCCGTTCTTCTGCAGCCAGTGCGCCCACAGCGCGCCATCGGGCGTCGCCGCCAGGTGCGGCACGTCGGCCCAGTTGACGAACAGGCTGTTGCCCACCGCCACCGTGGTCATCGCATGCATCCAGCGGCCCCAGTCCGGCGCGAAGCTGCTGAACTGGAAGATGTGGCGGCGTCCCTTCTGCGAATTGATCCAGCCCAGCAGCAGCTTGCCGTCGGGGGTCGCGGACAGGCTGGGCGCGGCCGATCCGGGGAGGGTCGGCGGCAGCGTCCAGGGTTCGATGCGGCTGGGTGCGGCGAGGTCGCCCGCGGCGGCCGGCGTCGCGGGCGGGGCTTCGCCGCCGCCGCACGCGGCGATCGCCAACGCCAGCGCGACGGCAGTCGCGCGCAGACTGCGGGACGGGATGCTGGCTGGAATCATGGCGCTCGGTCCTGCGGCGAAGCCGCGCTTGGGAATGGAGCCGCGTCCATGCGCGCACGCGTCGGCGCGATGGCGGCCGGACGCGCATTCACCGCGGCGTCCGCGCGCTAGCGTAGCCTGTCGCCTGCACCGGCGCATGCGCGCCACGGACCCGGGCATGTTCACCACCGTCGCCAGCTACCTCGATCCGATCGAAGCGCAGATCGCCCGCGGCCTGCTGCAGTCCGAGGGCATCGACGCGCACGTGGGCGACGAGCACCTGTCGGTCGCGAACTGGGAATGGCGGCTGGCGATCGGCGGCACCCGCGTGCGGGTGGCCGAGGCCGATGCCGAACGCGCGCGCGCGATCCTGCGCGCCATGGACGCCGGCGAGTACGCCATCGACGACGACCAGGCGCCCGCCGACGCGCAGCTGCACGCGCCCGACCGCGAATCGCCGTCCAGCCGCCTGGCCTGGCTGGCGTTCATGCTGCTCAGCCTGCCGCTGCCGTGGCGGCGCCGCGCCCGCGGCGAATCGGTCGTGCGCGAGGCCTGAGCGCACGCCGCAGCGCGCGACGCCACCCCAGGCGTGCGCGGCTGTCAACGGGTTCCGGCCCGCGCCCGCGGTTGCCACAATCGCGCCTCCGCGCCGCCATGGCCGCACGCGACACCGAACGATGCCGTCAGCTTCCCCCGCGCTCGCGCGCAAGATCGCCTCCGCCATCGCCGACGAGATCGGCGCACAGCCCGCCCAGACCACCGCCGCCATCGCCCTGCTCGACGAAGGCGCGACCGTGCCCTTCATCGCCCGCTACCGCAAGGAAGTGACCGGCGGCCTGGACGACACCCAGCTGCGGACGCTGGAGACGCGCCTGACCTACCTGCGCGAACTCGAGGACCGGCGCGCCGCGATCCTCGACAGCATCGCCGAACAGGGCAAGCTCGACGACGTCCTGCGC
The DNA here is from genome assembly GCF_029888045.1 of Luteimonas rhizosphaericola. Classification (GTDB taxonomy): domain Bacteria; phylum Pseudomonadota; class Gammaproteobacteria; order Xanthomonadales; family Xanthomonadaceae; genus Luteimonas; species Luteimonas rhizosphaericola. Next base: position 79,696 of record NZ_JARXRN010000006.1, read on the forward strand.
GCCGAGATCGAGGCCGCCGACAGCAAGGCGCGGCTGGAAGACCTGTACCTGCCGTACAAGCCCAGGCGCCGCACCCGCGCGCAGATCGCGCGCGAGGCGGGGCTGGAGCCGCTGGCCGACGGCCTGCTGGCCGATGCGACCCGCGTGCCGGAGGAGTTCGCCGCGCAGTTCGTCGACCCGGACAAGGGCGTGGCCGACGCGAAGGCCGCGCTGGAAGGCGCGCGCGCGATCCTGATCGAGCGCTGGGGCGAGGACGCCGCGCTGGTGGGCGAACTGCGCGACTGGCTGCAGGCCACCGGCGTCGTCCGCGCGCGCGTGGTGGACGGCAAGCAGGCGGCCGGCGAGAAGTTCCGCGACTACTTCGACCATGCCGAGCCGCTGGCGAAGATTCCCTCGCACCGGCTGCTGGCGCTGCTGCGTGGGCGGCGCGAGGAATTCCTCACCCTCGATCTCGACCCCGGCGCGGACGCCGAGGCCGGGCACCTGTACGCCGAAGGGCGCGTGGCGCTGCACGCGGGCGTCCGCGACCAGGGCCGCGCCGCGGACGCGTGGCTGCGCAGCGCCTGCCGCCTGGCGTGGAAGGCGCGGCTGCACCTGCACTTGGTCATCGACCTGTTCGCGCAGGCGCGCGAGCGCGCCGAAGCCGAGGCGATCGCGGTGTTCGGCGACAACCTCAAGGACCTGCTGCTGGCCGCGCCCGCCGGCCCGAAGTCCGTGCTCGGGCTCGACCCGGGCCTGCGCACCGGGGTCAAGGTGGCGGTGGTCGACGCCACCGGCAAGCTGGTCGCCACCGACACCATCTACCCGCACGAGCCGCGGCGGCAGTGGGACGCGTCGCTGGCCACGCTGGCGAAACTGTGCGCCGCGCACGGCGTGCAGCTGGTGGCGATCGGCAACGGCACCGCCTCGCGCGAGACCGACCGCCTCGCCGGCGAGCTGCTCAAGCGCTGCGCCGAGCTGAAGATGCAGAAGCTGGTGGTGAGCGAGGCCGGGGCCTCGGTGTATTCGGCCTCGGAGCTCGCGGCCAGGGAGTTCCCGCAGCTGGACGTGTCGCTGCGCGGCGCGGTGTCGATCGCGCGGCGGCTGCAGGATCCGCTGGCCGAGCTGGTGAAGATCGAACCCAAGGCGATCGGCGTGGGCCAGTACCAGCACGACGTCGACCAGTTCAAGCTGGCGCGGGCGCTGGACGCGCGCGTGGAAGATTGCGTGAACGCGGTCGGCGTGCACGTCAACACCGCGTCCGCGCCGCTGCTGGCGCGCGTGGCCGGGCTGTCGACCACCGTGGCCGAGAACATTGTCCTGCATCGCGATGCCAACGGGCCGTTCCGCCGCCGTCGCGACCTGCTGAAGGTCCCGCGCCTGGGCGAGAAGACGTTCGAGCAGTGCGCCGGCTTCCTGCGCATCGCCGACGGCGACGAGCCGCTCGACGCCTCGGCGGTGCACCCGGAGGCCTACCCCGTGGTCGAGCGCATCGTGCAGGCCACCGGCAGGCCGATCCAGGCGCTGGTCGGCGACGCGGGCTTCGTGCGTTCGCTCAAGCCCGCGCAGTTCACCGACGAGCGCTTCGGCGAACCCACCGTGCGCGACATCCTCGCCGAGCTGGAAAAGCCCGGCCGCGATCCGCGCCCGGAATTCAGGGCCGCGCAGTTCGCCGACGGCGTCGAGGACATCAAGGACCTACGCGAGGGCATGATCCTGGAAGGCGTGGTGAGCAACGTCGCCGCGTTCGGCGCCTTCGTCGACATCGGCGTGCACCAGGACGGGCTGGTCCACATCTCCGCGCTGTCCGACCGGTTCGTCAAGGATCCGCGCGAGGTGGTCAAGGCCGGCGACATCGTCAAGGTCAAGGTGCTCGAGGTGGACGTGGCGCGTAAGCGCATCGCCCTGACCCGGCGCCTGGACGATGCCCCGGCGCCCCGGCAGCCGCGCGGCGATGACGGCCGCGGCCGCGAGGGCGCCGCCCGCAACGCGGGGCCGTCGCGCGGGTCCGCGCGGTCCGGCAAGCCGGGGGGCGGCGCACCGAAGCCGGCCGCGCCGCCGGCCAACAACGCCCTCGCCGACGCCTTCGCCCGCGCCCGCCGCAGCTAGGCGGCGCCCGCACCGCGCGCCGCCACGCCGCCCCTACGTAGCCCGGATCAGCGCAGCGCATCCGGGTCGCGCGCCACGCGCGGGACGGACGACCACATGCGGCGTCCGCCGCGCCATCGCGCGCACGCCTCCCTGCCGCAGCCCCGATCAGCGCAGCGCATCCGGGATCCACCCGCACGTTTCATGCACCCCGCATCCACCCTTGAGCGCAGGCCACGCGTCGCCTGCCTTGCATTCCAATCGCGCACGTGGCCCCGGCCGGCGCGTCGATCGCGGATGCACCTCGCCCTGTCGTTGGCGATGCGGCGACGTGGATGACCCACTGGTGAGCCACACGGAGTCGGTTGCGGCGCACGGCGAGAGTTGGCGCGCAGTTTCTCCAGTGATCGCGCGACCCGGATGCGCTGCGCTTGGCCGGGCGACGCGGCTGCGTGGCGGGTTCGGCGGGGCGTGTCGCGCCGCGCCGGACCCTGGCACGAAGGGGAGGTGCGCCTTGCCCGGAGATCCCGCGACCCGGATGCGCTTCGCTTGTCCGGGCTACGCGTGGTCGCGGGTGGGTTCGCCTGCGACGACGCGGTCGCGGCCCTGGCGCTTGGCGTCGTACAGCGCGACGTCGGCGCGCTGCAGCAGCTGGTCCGGCCCTTCCCGTCCGCGGCGCTCGACCACGCCGGCGCTGATGGTGCAGGCGATCGGCGCGGCCGGGTCCGGGCCGAGCCGCAGGCCGGCGACGTCGGCGCGGGCGCGTTCGAGCGCGGCCACGGCGTCGTCCAAGGCGGTCTCGCGCAGCACCACCACGAATTCCTTGCCGCCGGTGCGGCCCACGAACACGTTGCCGCGCTGCAACGAAGCCTGCAGCTGCAGCGCCACCCGCGCCAGCACGCGGTCGCCGACGTGGTGCCCGTGGCGGTCGTTGACGTGCTTGAAGCGGTCCACGTCCACCAGCGCCACGCACAGCGGCGCGTGCACCAGGTCGGCGTGCTGCAGCGCGGCCGCGAGCTGCTGGTCGCTGGCGCGGCGGTTGGGCAGCCCGGTCAGCGGATCGTGGCTGGCCTGGTGCAGCAGCTGCTCCATCAGCTGCTCGCGTTCCCGCGAGGCCTCCTCCAGCTGGCGGTTGCTCTCGCGCAGGCGCGCGGTGTGGCGCGCCACTTCCGCCTCCAACCGCCGCTGCCGCGTGCGCTGGTGCCGCCCCAGGGCGTAGTGCAGGCCCAGCAACGCCAGCAGCACCAGCAACAGCGCGGGCAGCGCCATCCACGGCCGCGTCCACCACGGCGCCGCCACGTCGAACACGATCTGCGCGCGACCGGCCGGGTGCGCCCAGTCGGCCGGCGCGCGCGCCACCTGCACCTCGAACCGCAGCCGGCCCGGCGGCAGGTTGGTGTAGGTCACCGCGCGCGCCTGCCCGGCCTCGATCCAGTCCCGGTCGAGCCCGTGCATGCGGTAGCGGTAGCGCAGCGCACCGGGATGGCGCAGGTGGACGCCGGCATAGCGGATCACCACCCGCGCCGCGGCCGGCAGCACGACGTCCGCGGTCACCGGACGATCGACGCCGTCCACCTGCAGGCCTTCGATCGCCAGCGGCACGTCGCCCGGCAGCGCGTGCGCCACCCGGTCCGGATCGAACACGGCGATGCCGGCCGCGGTGGGAAACCAGAGCGCGCCATCGTCCATGCGCCAGCCGGCCGGGGCGCTGCCGCCATTGGCCTGGCGGCTGGGTACGCCGTCCTCGCGTCCGAACACCTGCAGGTCCAGCCGTGTCTCGTCGCCCTGGTCGAACGCGCGCAGCGCTTCGCGCGCGATCCGGATCACGCCGTGGTTGCCGCTGGCCCACAGGTGGCCGGCCCGGTCGAGCAGCAGCCGGAACACGCTGCTGCCCGGCAGCCCCTGCGGGCGGCCGTAGAGCCGCCAGCCGCCGTCGCGATGCAGGACCAGGCCGCGGTCGCTCGCGATCCACAGGCCGCCGTCGGGCTCGGGCAGGAAATCGAACGCGGACTGCGCGGGGTAGTCGCGCTCGGTCGCCGGGACCACGAGCCGCCCGCCCGGCTCGCGCCACGCCAGGCCGCCGAGTTGCCCGATCCACAGCGTGCCGTCGGCGCCCAGGTGCAGCGCACGCACCGGCAGGCGCGGCAGGCCGGGCAGCGGGTCCGGGTCCAGCGTGCCGTCCCGCCACGCGACCAGCCCCTGTTCGGTGCCGATCCATAGGGTGCCATCCGGCGCCTCGAGCAGCGCGCGCACCTGGGCGGTGGCCAGGGGCGCGGACGCGGGCAGCAGCGGGCGGCTCGCCGCGGACGGTCCCGCGTCGACATGCAGCACGCCGCGGTTGTAGGTGCCCGCCCACAGCCCGCCGTCGCTTGCGCGCGCCAGCGACAGCACCGACGTCGGCGCCTGGCCCGGCGCGGGGAGCACGGGTTCGGGTCGGCCGTCGCGGATGCGCGACAGCCCCAGCGAATGGCCCACCCAGGCCTGCCCGTCCGCGGTCTGCAGCACGCTGCGCACGTAGCCGGTCGGCAGGCCCTGGCGTTCGCCCAGCGCCCAGACCGGGCCGTCGGCGATCCGGAACAGGCCGTGGGTGGTGCCGAACCAGAGCAGGCCTTCGCGATCCTCGAACAGCGCGCCGGTGGCGTATCCGGCTACGCCATGGCGGGCGTCCAGCCGCTCCCAGCGGTCGTTCCACAGGCGCAGCACCGCGCTCTCGGTGGCGGCCACCCACAGCGCGCCGCGCCGGTCCTGGAGCAGCGCCTCGGCGCGTTCGGCGCGCTGGCGCGAGAGCCGTCCCGCGCGCAGCCGCCAGACACCGGCGTCGCCGCCGATCCAGGTGTCGCCGTCATCGGTCTCCACGAGCGCGCGGACCTCGCCCGAGGGCAGGCCCAGCGTGTCGCCGAGCGCTTCTAGGCGCCCCGCGTGCCAGCGCGAGAGCCCGCGCGGGTGGCCGATCCAGAGACTGCCGTCGGGGTGTTCGAGCAACGACAGCGGCGACAGCGCGGACACGACTTCGCTGCCCGCCACGCGCTCGCAGCGGCCATCGGGCGCGAGCCGGTACAGCCCGTCGCGCGCGGCCACCCAAGGGCGTCCGTCGCCGCCAGCGGCCAGGCGGGCAACCGCCTGGACCCGCATTCCGGTGCAGGCAGGCGCGATCGCGCCGGTCGGCGCCACCCGGGCGAGGCCGAGGTGGTCGATGCCGGCCAGCAGGCCGTCCTCGGCATCGCGCCACAGCATGCGCGAGGCCAGCGGCCGCCCGTCGGGATGGCGCAGTCCGTCGACTTCGACGAACGCGGTGCCGTCGAAGCGCGAGGTGCCTTCCCAGCCGGTCAGCCACAGATGGCCGTCGCGTGCCTGCGCGATGTCGTGGACCTGGCTGTGCGGAAGCCCGTCGTCGGCACTCCAGCGGGTCACGGTGTAGCGCTCGACCGGGAGCGATGGATCCAGCGCGGCCGCCTGCCCGGCGCATGCAAGCCAGGCCCAGGCGCACAGGCACGCGAACGCACGCAGGCGCCGTGGCCGGCGCGCGCGCGCGGCCAGCCTGGATGCACTCGATCGTGGCATGCCCTGCAACGTGCCCCTGTTCACGTCTTCACAGTCTAGCCGCTGCGATCACCGCGCCGTCCGTCGCGCCTGCATGCGCAGGCGTACAACGAGACGCCGCGCACACTCCGGGTGCGCGACCATGATGGTCCACACCTTCCCGAGCCGATGGTCGTGCACACGTCCACGCCCGCCGACGACGATCCGCGCCCGCTGCCGCCCGAGCCGCCGCTGCCCTCGGACTGCTGCGACGGCGGCTGCGACCCGTGCGTGCACGACCTGCACGCCGAGGCGATGCGCGACTACCGCGAGCGGCTCGCGCGCTGGCGCCAGCGGCACCCGGGCGCCGGCTGAGGCGCGCGCCGGCTCACTCCCCCTGCGCGGCGGCGGAGAATTCCTCGAACGCCGCCAGCGCGTGCGCGGCGTACATCAGCGACGGGCCGCCGCCCATGTACACGGCCACGCCCAGCATCTCGCGGAACTCGCCCGCGGTCGCGCCCAGGCGCACCAGCGCCTTCGCATGGAAGCCCAAGCAGTCGTCGCAGCGACTGGCCACGCCGATCGCCATCGCGATCAGTTCCTTGGTCTTCCCGTCGAGTTCGCCCGGCGCCAGCGCGGCCTTGCTGAGCGCGCCGAAGGCCTGCATGACGTCGGGGTTGTGGGTGCGCAGCGGCGCCAGGTGGCGGGAGGTGTCGCGGGTGAGGTCGGTGAAGGATCGGCTCGGCATGGTCGGCTCCTGCGAGGGTGGGCGATGCGGGGAATGCGGTGCGACGCGCGCGCCAGCGTTATCCGGACCGGCGCGGACGTCCCGCCGGCGGGGTTCGGGACGACGGCGCGCGCGCGGGCCGGGTGGGCGCCTTGCGCCGCGTCGTTGGCGGCGCGCAGTAGATGCCGTGCAGCGTCTGCATGACCGCCGCCGCCGGCCCCGGCGCCAGCGCGTAGTAGATCGTCTGCGACTCGCGCCGGGTGTCCACCAGTTGCTCCTCGCGCAGCACCGCCAGGTGCTGCGACAGCGCCGACTGGCTCAGGTCGAGCAGCTCGTTGAGTTCGCCCACCGAACGCTCGCCGCCGGCCAGCAGGCACAGCACCTGCAGCCGGCGCTCGTTGGCCAGGGCCTTGAGCAGCCGGGCGGCGTCGCCCGCGTGCGCCTGCATGGCCTGGAGATCGAAGCCTGGATTGCCGGGGGCAGCCGCCATTGGCGTTCCTCATGGATGAAAGGGCCGCATTGCGCCACGCGCGGCCGGCACGGGCAAGCGCCCTGGCGATCGCGCATGGCGTCGATTGACATGTATATTAGATTTTGCTAATTTAGAAATCAACCATAGAGGTGGCCGCGGGCCACCACGCGCGAGGGCACGGTCATGGCACATGTCGTGGTGTTGGGCGCGGGCATCGGCGGCATGAGCGTCGCCTACGAACTGCGCGAGCTGCTGGACGAGGACGCGACGATCACGGTGGTCGGCGAGGGCGAGCTGTTCTCGTTCACCCCGTCCAATCCGTGGGTGGCGGTGGGCTGGCGCACGCCGGACGAGATCCAGGTGCAGGTCCCGCCGCGCCTGGCGCACCACCGCATCGGGTTCGAGGCCGCGGGGGCGGAGCGCGTTGAGCCCGGGCACAACCGCGTGCGCCTGCGCGACGGGCGCACGCTGGACTACGACCACCTGGTCATCGCCACCGGTCCGCGGCTCGCGTTCGACGAGGTCCCGGGCCTGGGACCGGACGGCGGCCACACCCACTCGATCTGCACCACCGCGCACGCGGCGCAGGCCCGGGCGGCCTACGAGCGCTTCCTGGAATCGCCGGGTCCGGTGGTGGTGGGCGCCGCCGCGGGCGCCAGCTGCTTCGGTCCGGCCTACGAGTTCGCGATGATCCTCGACCGCGACCTGCGCAAGCGCAAGCTGCGCGACCGCGTGCCGATCACCTACGTCACGCCCGAACCCTACATCGGCCACATGGGCCTGGGCGGCGTGGGCGATTCGAAGGGCCTGATGGAATCGGAGCTGCGCCAGCGCCACATCCGCTGGATCACGAACGCGAAGATCGCCGCGGTGCGCGCCGGCGAGATGGACGTCACCGAGATGGACGATTCCGGGCAGCCGAAGCAGGCGCACGTGCTGGCGTTCAAGTACGCGATGGTGCTGCCCGCGTTCACCGGCGTGGATGCGGTGCGCGGGATCGAGGGCCTGTGCAATCCGCGCGGCTTCGTCGCGATCGATCGCCACCAGCGCAATCCCGCGTTCCCCAACGTCTATGCGCTGGGCGTCTGCGTCGCCATCCCGCCGGTGGAGCCGACCCCGGTGCCCACCGGCGCGCCCAAGACCGGATTCATGATCGAGTCGATGGTGTCCACCGTGGCGCGCAACCTGCGGGCCGACATCGCGGGCGAACCGGCCACCACCGAAGCGACCTGGAACGCGATCTGCCTGGCCGACATGGGCGATACCGGGGTGGCCTTCGTCGCGCTGCCGCAGATGCCGCCGCGCAATGTCACCTGGGCCCGGCGCGGCAGGTGGGTGCACATGGCGAAGATCGCCTTCGAGAAGTACTTCCTGATGAAGATCAAGACCGGGCGCACCGAGCCGGTGTACGAGAAGTACGTCCTCAGGCTGCTCGGCATCCGGCGCACGCGCTGAGCGACGCCCCCCACCCCTCACCCCCACCCCTTCCAGGAGCGTCTCCATGAACCTCGACCGGGCCGTACTCGCCTTCGCCGGCGTGATGATCCTCGCCAGCGTCGCCCTTGCCCATTTCGTCTCGCCGCTGTGGCTGTGGCTGACCGTATTCGTCGGCGCCAACCTGCTGCAGTCCAGCATCACCGGCTTCTGCCCGGCGGCGATGGTGCTGCGCCGGCTGGGCGTGCCCGGCGGCTGCGCCTTCCGGTGACCACGCCGATGCGCATGCCGCTCTCCGCCGCACGCCGCACAGGTCCGCTGCTGCTGGCCGCCGCCCTGGCCGGCTGCGGCACGCGCGAACCCGCGCAGCCACCGCCGACCGCCGCGATCGACGGCCTGCGGACGGTGACGGTCGCCGCCGGCGCGCCGGCCGACGGCCGCGCCTGGGACGGCGTGGTCGAGGCGGTGCGGCAGGCGACCCTGACCGCGCAGACCAGCGGCCGCGTGACCGACGTGCTGCGCGACGTGAACGACCGCGTCGCAGCCGGCGAAGTGCTGGTGCGCCTGAGCGCGGTGGAACAGCAGTCGGGCGTCGATGCCGCGCGCGCGCAGCTGCGCGCATCCGAGGCCGCCGCCGCCGAGGCCGAGGGCAACTACCGCCGCTACCTCGAGTTGTCGCAGGCCCGCTACGTCTCGGCGTCGCAGCTCGACCAGACGCGCGCGATGCGCGATTCGGCGGTCGCCGCGCGCGACGCCGCGCGCGCCCGGGTCGCCGATGCCGGACAGCAGGCGGCCTACACCACGGTCCGCGCACCGTATGCCGGGATCGTCGGCGCGCGCGCGGTCGAACCGGGCGAGAGCGTCGGCCTCGGCCAGCCGCTGGTGAGCGTGTTCGCGCCGGGGGACCTGCGCATCGACGTGCGCGTGCCGCAGTCCGAGGCCGAAGCGCTCCGCGCCGATCCGCGCGCAGTGGTCACCTTCGATGACGGCCGGCGGATCGAGATCGGGGAGGTCACCGTATTCCCCGCCGCCGATGCCGCGACCCACGCGGTGCGCGTGCGCGTCGTGCTGCCGCCGCTCGAGGCGCCGCCGCAGCCCGGCACGACGGCCAGGGTCGCGTTCCCCGCGGTGCGTGGCGCCGCCCTGCCGCGCGTCCCGGCAACGGCGCTGGTGCAGCGGGGCGAGGTGAGCGCGGTGTACGTGCTGGCCGAGGGCCGGCTGTCGCTGCGGCAGGTGCGGCCCGGCGCACGCGAGGCGGACGCGGTCGAGGTGATCGCGGGCCTGCGCGCCGGCGAGACCGTCGCCATCGACCCGGTCGCCGCGCTGCAGGCGTTGGTCGCGGCGCGCGGGACCGACTGAGATGGCGCAGGAAACCGGCGCGCGTCCCGGCCTCGCCGGGCGCCTCGCGCATGCCTTCCAGGCCAGCCCGCTGACGCCGATCCTGGCGCTGGTCGGCCTGCTGCTGGGCGCGGTCGCGGTGCTGATCACGCCGCGCGAGGAAGAGCCGCAGATCGACGTCACCATGGCCAATGTCATCGTGCCGTTCCCCGGCGCCGATGCGCGCCAGGTCGAACAGCTGGTGACCTGGCCGCTGGAACAGGCGCTGTCGGAGATCGAGCAGGTCAAGCACACCTATTCGGTGAGCCGGCCCGGCATGGCGGTGCTGACGGTGGAGTTCGAGGTCGGCGTGCAGCGCCAGCCGGCGCTGGTGCGCCTGTACGACAAGGTGTTCTCGAAACAGGACTGGCTGCCGCCCGGGCTCGGGGTGGGCCAGCCGATCGTCAAACCCAAGGGCATCGACGACGTGCCGGTGATGGCGCTCACGCTGTGGACCGATGATCCGTCGCGCGGCGCCGCCGACCTGGCCGAGGTGGCGCACACGCTGGAGACCGAGCTCAAGCACATTCCCGGCACCCGCGACGTGTTCACGATCGGGGCGCCCGACCGCGCGGTGATGGTGCAGCTGGATGCGGCGCGCCTGGCCAGCCACGGGCTGACCGTGGACGACCTGGCCGGGGCGCTGCGGTCGGCCAACCTCGCCCGCCAGGCCGGCGAGCGCGTCGGCGGCGACGGCGTGTCGCAGGTCACCGCGGGCCGCTTCCTGGCCGACCGCGCCGAGGTCGCGTCGCTGGTGCTGGGCATCGCCGGCGGCCAGCCGGTGCGGCTGGCGGACGTGGCCACCGTCACCGACGCCGGCGACGTGCCGACGCGCTACGCCTGGCACGGCGCGCCGCCGGGGCGGGATGGACCCGCCAGCGGCACCGCCCCGGCGGTGACCCTGGCCATCGCCAAGAAGCCCGGCAGCAATGCCGCCGACATCACCGCCGCCGCGCTGCGCCGCGTGGACGCCCTGCGCGGGGAGGTGATTCCCGACGGCGTGCGGGTCGAGATCACGCGCGACTACGGCCTGACCGCGAGCGACAAGGCGCGGACGCTGATCAAGAAGCTGGCCTTCGCCACGGCCTCGGTGGTGCTGCTGGTGCTGCTCGCGCTCGGCTGGCGCGAGGCGATCGTGATCGGCAGCGCGGTGGTGTTGACCCTCGCGACGACGCTGTTCGCCTCCTGGGCGATGGGCTTCACCCTCAACCGGGTGTCGCTGTTCGCGCTGATCTTCTCGATCGGCATCCTGGTCGACGATGCGATCGTCGTGGTCGAGAACATCCACCGGCACATGGCCCAGGGCGGCAGGACGCTGCGCGAGGCGATCCCGCCGGCGGTGGACGAGGTGGGCGGCCCGACCATCCTGGCCACCTTCACCGTGATCGCCGCGCTGATGCCGATGGCCTTCGTCAGCGGGCTGATGGGGCCGTACATGCGGCCGATCCCGATCAACGCCTCGGTGGGCATGCTGCTGTCGCTGCTGATCGCACTCGTGGTCACGCCCTGGCTGTCGCTCAGGCTGCTGCGCCGGCACGCCGCGCCGGCGAACGAACACGGCGACGCCCACGGCCACGCCGAGGGCACCATGGCCGCGCGCCTGCACCGGCTGTTCGAGCGGGTGATGACGCCGTTCCTGGACGCCGGCAGGGGCGCGCGCCGGCGGCACCTGCTGTTCCTGGCGATGGCCGGCCTGGTGGCGCTGGCCGCGAGCCTGGCGGTGGTCCAGCTGGTGGTGCTGAAGATGCTGCCGTTCGACAACAAGTCCGAGCTGCAGATCGTGGTCGACCTGCCGGAGGGCCGGACGCTGGAAGACACCAGTGCGCTGCTGGTCGAACTGGCGACCGTGCTCGACCGCACCCCGGAAGTGCTGCACTACCAGGGCTACGCCGGCACCGCTGCGCCGATCAACTTCAACGGACTGGTGCGCCAGTACGACCTGCGCGCCGGCGCCAACGTCGGCGACCTGCAGGTGAACCTGGTCGACCGCCATGCGCGCAGCCGCAAGAGCCACGACATCGCCGCGGCGCTGCGGCCGCAGGTGGCGGCGATCGGTGCGCGCCATGTAGCCTCGGTGAAGGTGGTGGAGGTGCCGCCGGGGCCGCCGGTGCTGGCGCCGATCGTGGCCGAGGTGTACGGCCCGGACTATGCCCGCCAGCGCGCGATCGGCCGCGCGCTGGAGCAGCGGTTCCGCGCGACCGCTGGCATCGTCGACGTCGACACCAGCGTCGAGGCGCCGGACGCGCGGCGCGAGGCGATCGTCATCGACCGGGTCCGCGCCGCGCGCCTGGGCGTGCCGCAGGCGGCGATCGCCGACGCGATCGCGGCGGGCCTGTCGGGGCTGGACGCGAGCTGGCTGGTCGACGGGCGGTCGAAGTACCCGCGCCCGATCCGCCTGCGCCTGCCGGTCACCGACCAGGCCTCGCTGGACGCGTTGCTGCAGCTGGCCGTGCGCGGCGGCGCGGGCCAGCTGGTGCCGCTGTCGGAACTGGTGCGGGTCGAGACCACGGGCTGGGACGGCGCCATCCACCACAAGGATCTGCTGCCGGTGGTCTACGTCACCGGCGACGAGAGCGGCGCGGCCGACAGCCCGCTGTACGGCATGTTCGACCTGGTCGGCCAGGTCTCCGATGCGTTCGTCGACGGCCAGCGCCTGTCGCAGTTCTTCGTCCGCCAGCCCCCCGACACCAGCGGCTTCGGCATCAAGTGGGACGGCGAATGGCAGATCACCTACGAGACCTTCCGCGACATGGGCCTGGCCTATGCCGCGGGCATGGTGCTGATCTACCTGCTGGTGGTGGCCTACTTCCGCGACTACGTGGTGCCGCTGGTGATCATGGCGCCGATCCCGCTCACCGTGATCGGGGTCATGCCCGGCCATGCGCTGCTGGGTGCGCAGTTCACCGCCACCAGCATGATCGGCATGATCGCCCTGGCCGGCATCATCGTGCGCAACTCGATCCTGCTGGTGGACTTCATCAACCACCTGCTCGAATGCGGGCAGTCGCTGGAGCGCGCCGTGATCGATGCCTGCGCCGTGCGCGCGCAGCCGATCGCGCTGACGGCGCTGGCGGCGATGGGCGGCGCCCTCTTCATCCTCGACGATCCGATCTTCAACGGGCTGGCGATCTCGCTGGTGTTCGGCATCCTGGTGTCCACCGTGCTCACGCTGCTGGTGATCCCGCTGCTGTATTACGGGCTGCTCGCCCGCCGGCGCGCCCGCTCCACGCCGCCGGCGCCGGCGCCGGCGGCCGATGCGCCCGGCGAGCAGGCCCCGACGCTCCGGAACGGACCGACATGACCATCGCCCCGCCCCACCCCACCCCCGCACGCCGGTGCGGGACTGCCCGCGACCCCGCACGCGAGCGCGCCGGGGATCGCCCGTGAACGCGCTGCTCGGCGTCGCCTGTCCGCACTGCGCGGCCCTCAACCGCGTGCCGGCCGCGCGCCTGGGCGACCGGCCCAAATGCGGGCGCTGCGGGCGCGCGCTGTTCGAGGGCCGGCCGGTGGCGCTGGATGCGGCCTCGTTCGATGTCCATGCGCAGCGCGCGGACCTGCCGCTGCTGGTCGACTTCTGGGCACCCTGGTGCGGCCCGTGCAAGGCGATGGCGCCGCAGTTCGAGGCCGCCGCGGCGCAACTGGAGCCGGGCATGCGGCTGGCGAAGGTCGATACCGAGGCCGAACCGGCGCTGGGCGCGCGTTTCGCCGTGCGCAGCATCCCGACGCTGGCGCTGTTCCTGCACGGGCGGGAACTCGCACGCGTATCGGGGGCGATGCCGGCGGGCGAGATCGTGCGCTGGGCGCGGGCGAACCGGCCGACGTAAGGGCGCCGGCGATCCGCTCAGTGCGCCGCCGCGCGCGATGCGGCGCCGGTCGAATCCTCGCGCCTGTCGCGCACCAGGTGCACCAGCAGCAGCGAGATCGCCGCCGGCGTCATTCCGGGAATGCGCTGCGCCTGGCCCACGGTCTGCGGGCGCACGCGTTCCAGCTTCTGCGCCGCCTCGGCCGACAGCCCGCGCACCTGCGCGTAGTCGAACCCGTGCGGGATCGACGTGCCCTCGTTGCGCTGGGCGCGCGCGATCTCGTCTCGCTGGCGCTGCAGGTAGCCGGCGTACCTGGTCTCGATCTCGACCTGCTCGGCGACCTCGCCCGCCACCGGCGTCGCGGGCGCGAACGCCGGCAGCGATACCAGCGTCGCGTAATCGAGCTCCGGCCGGCGCAGCAGGTCGAGCGCGCTGTTCTCGCGGCTGAGTTCGATGCCCAACACCTCCGCCGCCTGGCGGCCGGCGGCGTTCGCCGGCGATGCCCACAGCCCGCCGAGTCGCTGCGTCTCGCGCTCGACCGATTCGCGCTTGGCCTCGAACCGCGACCAGCGCGCGTCGTCCACCAGCCCCAGCTCGCGGCCCGCCGGCGTCAGCCGCAGGTCGGCGTTGTCCTCGCGCAGCTGCAGCCGGTATTCGGCGCGCGAGGTGAACATGCGGTAGGGCTCGCTGGTGCCGTGGGTGATCAGGTCGTCGACCAGCACGCCCAGGTAGGCCTGGTCGCGGCGCGGCGACCACGCGGGCAATTCGCGCACGAAGCGCGCGGCGTTGACGCCCGCCAGCAGCCCCTGCGCCGCCGCCTCCTCGTAGCCGGTGGTGCCGTTGATCTGGCCGGCGAAGAACAGCCCGGCGACCGCCTTGGTCTCCAGCGAGGCCTTGAGCCCGCGCGGATCGAAGAAGTCGTACTCGATCGCGTAGCCTGGGCGGGTGATGTGCGCGCGCTCGAAGCCGCTGATCGAGCGCACCAGTTCAAACTGCACGTCGAACGGCAGCGAGGTCGAGATGCCGTTGGGATAGATCTCGACCACGCCCAGCCCCTCGGGCTCGACGAACACCTGGTGGCTGGCCTTGTCGGCGAAGCGCACCACCTTGTCCTCGATGCTGGGGCAGTAGCGCGGGCCGATGCCCTCGATCTGCCCGGAGTACAGCGGCGAGCGGTGCAGCGCGTCACGGATGATCGCGTGCGTGCGTTCGGTGGTGTGCGTGATCCAGCACGACACCTGCCGCGGATGGTCCTCGCGCGAGCCGGTGAACGAGAACACCGGACGCGGATCGTCGCCGGGCTGCTCGACCATCGTCGAATAATCGAGCGTGCGGCCGTCGATGCGCGGCGGGGTGCCGGTCTTCAGGCGATCGACCACGAACGGTCGCTCGCGCAGCCTGGCCGCCAGCGTGGTCGCGGGCGGATCGCCCATCCGCCCTGCGGCGTACTGCGTCTCGCCGATATGCACCTTGCCGGCCAGGAAGGTGCCGGCGGTCAGCACCACCGCCGGCGCGTCGAAGCGCAGGCCGGTCTGGGTGATCGCGCCGCGCACTGCGTCGCCCTCGATGACGAGGTCGTCGACCGCGGCCTGGAACACGGTCAGCCCGGGCTGGTGTTCCACCGCATGGCGCACGAAGGCGCGGTACAGCGCGCGGTCGGCCTGCGCGCGCGTGGCACGCACTGCCGGCCCCTTGGACGCGTTGAGCCGGCGCCACTGGATGCCGGCGGCGTCGGCGGCCTTGGCCATGAGCCCGCCGAGCGCGTCGATCTCGCGCACCAGATGGCCCTTGCCGATGCCGCCGATCGCCGGGTTGCAGCTCATCGCGCCCACGGTGTCGATGCTGTGGGTCAGCAGCAGGGTGCGCGCGCCGGCGCGTGCGGACGCCAGCGCGGCCTCGGTGCCGGCATGGCCGCCGCCGATCACGATGACGTCGTAGCGGTGGAAGTCGTGGGACATGCGTGCGGGACGATGCGCGGGCGGCGCGTGGAATGGCGGAATGCGCTGGAATTGTTCGCGGCCGGGCCGCGGCGCGCAAGCCGCCAGGGCGGATCGGCGCGAAAGTTGGCACGCTTCCTGCGATCTGTTTCCCTGCACCCGGGATGGCAAGCGTCAAGGGGGGCGCGGCCGGAGATTGGAACAGGGCTGGCCATGCACAACCCGGGGAAGCAAAGGGGCCGGATGTCGGGGGACATCCGGCCCCATTCTTTTGCATGGGCACCGCGTCACAAGGGGGCGGCGCCCGGCGCCTCGGAAGAGGCGCCGACGCCCGGCGGGAGCGGAACAGGGGGGATCCGGTATCCCCCGCCGGGTGTCGACAAGCGGAACGCTTTTTTGTCTCTTTCAGGACCGGTTACGTCGGAATCCGACGCAACCGGTCAGCCCGGTTAGCTTGAACGTCCCCGGGGCGGTGTGCAAGGGGTCCGGACCCTATTCCTCCTGCCGTCGGTCGGGTCGCGAGATCGACCGGCGCTCCATCCGCGGCGCGCTGCGCGGCTCCTGGCGCGGGGCCGACATGACCGGTCGCGGGGCCGCGCGCGGCTCCATCCGCGGGGCCGGCGACGGCGCCATCGGGCGCGACGGCACCCGACGCACCGGCTGCGGCTGCATCTGCGAGCCCGGGCGCACGGACGGTCGCGACAGCGGCTGCCCCATCTCGCGCCGAATCGGACGCGGCGCCATCTGCGCCTGCTGCGGCTGGGATTGCGGCACGCTGCGCCGGCGCGGCGGCAGGTTGCCGCCGGTCACCCGGTCGCCCGCCTGCGGGGGTTCGGGGGTGTCGGGCCGGTGCGGCGGGCGCGGCCGGGGCGGGCGCGGGTAGTAGTACGGCCAGCCGCCATACCCGTAGCCGCCGTAGTAGGGCGAGTAGTAGGAATGGCGGTAGTAACCGCCGTAGCCGCCGACATAGGGGTAGCCGTAGCCGACCCCGCCGTACCAGCTGCCGCCGCTGCGGCTCAGCGAGCCATAGGGACGTCCGTAGTAATAGTCGGACGCGCCGCCGTGGTAGTAGTCGCCGTCTCCGTAGCCGTAGCCGCGCGAGGAGCTGTAGGTGGCGCACCCGGAGAGGGCGGCCAGGGCCACCAGCGCGATGAAAAACCTGCGGACCATGGTGGATCCCCCGTTCTGCGAGGATCCAGCATCGGCGCGGGGCATTGAATCCGTGCTTAACCTTTCCGGCGGCGCGTTGTGCTTCCTGAACACGATTGGCTTCGATCGGCTAGGCTGTCGGCCATGCCCGCCAGCACGCCGCTTCCGCAGTTCGACGACGTACTGGACGCGGCGGCACGGATCGCGCCGCATGTGCGCGCGACGCCCGTGCTGCGGGCGGATGCGCTGGACGAGGCGGCCGGCGCCTCGCTGCTGTTCAAGGCCGAACCGCTGCAGCACGGCGGCGCGTTCAAGTTCCGCGGCGCCTGCAATGCGGTGTTCTCGCTGTCCGATGCCGAGGCCGCGCGCGGCGTGGTCACGCATTCCTCGGGCAACCACGGCGCCGCGCTCGCGCTGGCGGCGCGTCGGCGCCGCATCGGCTGCCACGTGGTCGCGCCGCAGGGCGCGGCGGCGCCGAAGCTGGCCCTGATCGCGGCGCAGGGCGCGGTGCTGCACCGCTGCGAGCCGACGATCGCCGCGCGCGAGGCGATGTGCCGGCAGGTGCAGGCGGCCACCGGCGCCACCCTGGTCCACCCCTATGCCGATCCGCGCGTGATCGCCGGCCAGGGCACCGCGACGCTGGAACTGCTGGCCGCCGCACCCGGGCTCGACGTGCTGGTGGTCCCGGTCGGCGGCGGCGGGCTGGCGGCGGGCGCGGCGCTGGCGCTGTCCGGTTGCGCGCCGGGGCTGCCGCTGGTGCTGGCTGAACCCGCCGGCGCGGCCGACACCCTGCGTTCGCTGCGCAGCGGCGTGCGCGATGTCGACTTCGTCCCCGACACGATCTGCGACGGCCTGCGCGGCACCCTGGGCGAACCGAACTTCCGCATCCTGCACGGCTACGGCGCCGAGGTGATCGCGGTCGACGACGCCGACACGCGCGCGGCGATGCGCCTGCTGCTGACCCGGCTCAAGCTGCTGGTGGAGCCGTCCTCGGCGATCGCGCTGGCCGCGGTGCTGGCACAGCCGGCCCGCTTCGCCGGGCGCCGGGTCGGGATCGTGCTCACGGGCGGGAACGTCGACCCCGACACCCTGCCGCGGGTGACGCCGTGAGGCGGCCGGCCCGCCCCCGCCGGCCGCTGCTGCGCTGGCTGGCGCGGTTGCTGCTGCTCGCGCTGGCGTGGATCTGCGGCGTGGCGGCGTGGATCCACTGGAGCGGCGAGCGCGACCAGGCCTCGGCCGCGGACGCGATCATCGTGCTCGGCGCCGCGGCCTACGACGCGGTGCCCTCGCCGGTGTTCCGGGCCCGGATCGAACACGGCCTGGACCTGTACCGCGACGGCTTCGCGCCGAGGCTGGTGTTCACCGGCGGCTACGGCGGCAGCGGCGCGCGCTTCGCCGAATCGCAGGTGGCGCGCCGCTACGCGATCCGCGCCGGCATTCCAGAGGACGCGATCCTGATCGAGTCCACCTCGCAGACCACCTACCAGAACCTGTTCGAGGCGCGCCGGCTGATGCTCGAGCACGGGCTGCGGCGCGCGATCGTCGTCAGCGATCCGCTGCACATGGCGCGCGCGCTGCGCCTGTGCCGCGGCCTGGGCATCGACGCGGTCGGCTCGCCGACGCCGAGCACGCGCTTCCGCTCGTTCCGCACCCGCTGGGAATTCCTCGCCCGCGAGGTGTACTTCTTCCATCGCGACCTGGTGGTGGCGCCGCAGTAGCTGTGCAGGTATCGCGCCGCGATGCGCGCCAGCCTTCGCGTGCGCATTCGCGCCTGTCATCGGCACGCCGACGCCGCCCGCGCCGGCATCGGGCGCAGACGTCCGGAGCGCCGGACCCGGCACGCTATGATGCCACTGCGCGAATCGACGCGCGCCCGGGGACACGCGATGCGCATCGACGGCAACCGCCTCCACGACCGCGCCACCGAACTGGTGCTGGCCTACTACGCGGCCTTCAACCGCGGCGACCGCGGCGCGATGCTGGCGCTGCTCGACGACGGGGTCGAGCACGACCTCAACCAGGGCGCGCGCGAGACCGGGCGCGAGGCCTTCGCCGCCTTCATGGCGCGGATGGACCGCTGCTACCGCGAGCAGCTGCGCGACATCGTGGTGATGGCGACCGCCGATGGCGCGCGCGCGGCCGCCGAGTACGTGGTGGACGGCGAATACCTGGCCGACGACGAGGGGCTGCCGCCGGCACGCGGCCAGCGCTACTCGCTGCCGGGCGGCGCGTTCTTCGACATCCGCGATGGCCGCATCGCGCGCGTGAGCAACTACTACAACCTGCAGGACTGGCTGGCGCAGGTGCGCTGACGACCCTCGACCGCATCGCCCGGAGGACGCATGACCGCTCCCCGCTCCGCCCCGCTGCGCGCCGCGCTGCTGCTGGCCTGCCTGTCCTCCGTGGCCTGCGCCGCACCCACGACTGCGCGCAATACCGCGGCGCCGCCGCGCGTGGCGATGGCCGCGACGCCGGCCGCAAGCGCCTTCGACACGCTGGTCTGGTCGGACGAGTTCGACACCGCCAACACCGCCGACTGGACCTTCGAGACCGGCGGCCACGGCTGGGGCAACCAGGAACTGCAGCACTACACCGACGGCCAGAACGCCTTCATCCAGCACGATGCGCTGGCCGGCAGCCGGGTGCTGGTGATCGAGGCGCGACGCGGCGCGCCGGCCGGCGCCAGCTGCTGGTACGGCACGTGCCAGTACAGCTCGACGCGCATGATCACGCGCGGCAAGCGCGAGTTCCGGCATGGCCGCGTCGAGGCCCGCATCCGCCTGCCGCAGACCCAGGGCATCTGGCCGGCGTTCTGGATGCTGGGCTCGAACTTCGGCCAGGTCGGCTGGCCGCACAGCGGCGAGATCGACATCATGGAACACGTCGGCTTCGAGCCGACGCTGACCCACGGCGCACTGCACGGACCCGGCTATTCGGGCAACACGCCCTTCAGCGGCACCTACGACCTGGGCGAACGCGCCGATGCGCGCTACCGCGTGTACGCGGTGGAATGGGACGCGGCCGGCGTCCGCTGGTTCGTCGACGGCCAGCCGTTCTACAGCCGCACCCGCGCCCAGGTCGAGGCGCGCGGACCGTGGGTGTTCGACCAGCCGTTCTTCCTGCTGCTCAACGTCGCCGTCGGCGGCAGCTGGCCCGGCAGTCCGGACAGCTCGAGCGTGTTCCCGCAGCGCATGTACGTGGACTGGGTGCGGGTGTACCAGGCCGCGCCGCCGCGTATCCGCCGCAGCGGATCGCAGCCGCTGGCGCCGCCGCGGGCCGCGCGGTCGCCGGCGCCTGCACCTGCGCCACGCGGGACTTCCCTCTCCACGCCTTCAGCAGAATCCGCAGCGCAGACGTCGACGCGGCCGCTGCTGGCGCCCCTGCTGCGACTGGGTGGCGCGACGGCAGGCGACGCGCGCGCGACCGCGTGCAGCCGGGAGGATGGGCACACCGATGCGCCCGCCTGCGCGGATGCGAACCGGGACACCGGGGCGACCCCGCGGGGGCCGGCACGCACGCCCCGCTGACGGACACCCGCGGCGTGCAGGGTCGTGCTGACGCCGACGGCCGCGCGACCGCGACCCGCTCCGATCGGCGACGACCCGCCGAACGGCCTCAGAGTTCGCTGCCGTACCGGGCCAGGCCCTCGCTGAGCAGGTAGCGCGTCGCCGCCGCGCGGCGGTCCAGTTCGAAGCCATGGAGCACGTCCACCAGCTGGCGGAAGGCGGTGCAGCGCGCGTCGCGGCTGGCGGCGTCGCGGCCGGTGCCGGTCAGGCCGAGCATGAAGCCGTCGTGCAGCATCATCCCGGTGACGGTCGCGGCCTTGAGCGCCTGTTCGCCGACGGCCGGATCCCAGGCCTGCGGCGTGCCCTGCAGGCCGTTGACGGCGACCGCGGTCACCGCGTCCACGAACCGCGTGCGGCTGTCGGGCCCGAGCGCATTGGCCGCGCGCTGCAGGCCGACCAGGCTGCGGTCGGCATCGGGTTCGAACAGCGCGCACAGGCCGCGCGCCTCGCGCTCGTTGCGCGACGCGAAATGCACCGCCTTGAACAGGCGGTCGATGTCGGCATCGGGCGCGCGCAGCAGCACGTCGTTGGCACCGGCGATGACCTGCAGCGGATCGATGCCCGACAGGTCCACGCGCGAGGACTGCGCCTGCGCACCGAGCGCGGGCAGGAGCGACAGGCACAGCGCGGCGATCAGCGGTTTCATCAGGGCGTCTTCCGGCGACGGGAGCGCGGAAAGTCTATGCGGGATGGTCTGAATCACGGCCCTGCCGCGCGGCGGCGGTGCCCTTGGCGCTCGCGCCCGCCTCCGGGACGGCGGCGGGTCGGACGACCGCACCGGTGACGGGCCCGTCGTCTGGATCAGACGGACGACTGCATCCGGGTGCGGGCCGGACGGCGACCCCCGGAGGCGCGAGGCGCGGCATACGCGGCGGCGAGGGCGAGTGGCCCCCGGGTGCGCTGCGCTTACCCGGGCGACGCGGGTGAACGAGCGCGGGACGCGTAGCCCGGATAAGGCCGCAGGCCGCATCCGGGGTCGAGGCGCGTGCGATGCGGTTGCGAGGTGGTCCCCGGGTGCG
>NZ_JARXRN010000007.1 GCF_029888045.1 Luteimonas rhizosphaericola
TGCTGTTCGGTGCGGCGGGAGAGGTCGCTGTTGCCCGAAGCGATCTCGGACGCGGCGGCGTTGATCGCGTCGCTGCCGCTGCGGATCTGGCCGACGATCTCGGACAGCCGGTCCATGGTGGCGTTCGCGTTGTCGCGCATGGTCGCGAACACGCCTTCGAAGTCGCCGTCCATGCGGCTGGTCAGGTCGCCCTGCGCCAGCGCGGTCAGCACGTCGGACACCTGCGACAGGCTCGCGGCATTGGCGTCGAGCAGGCTGTTGAGCTGCCCTGCGAGCTGCAGCAGGAAGCCATCCTTGTCGTCGGTGCGCACGCGTCCGGAGAGATCGCCCGCTGCGGCGGCCGCCACGATGCGGGACACCTCGGCCTCGACCTCGATCTCGGCGGTGCGGTCGGCCCATTCCACCACGAAGCCTTCCTGTCCACCCTCGTGGTCGAGGATCGGGTTGATGACCAGCTGCATCGTGCGCCCCCCCAGGCGGATCTGGGCGCGATGGGTATTGCGCAGCTGGGCGAGCATCGCCGCCTGGTGCTCGGGCGCGCGGTGGAAACCGTCGATGTTGCTGCCGACCAGGGTCGCGGCGTCGAAGTCGGGCAGGTCGCGGCGCAGGTCGTCCTGTACGTCGGTCATCATCTTCTGCAGCGGACCGTTGATGTAGACGATCTCGCGGTCGGTGTTGGCGATCATGACGTTGGTGCTGACGCATTCCAGCGCGGTGCGGATGCGCAGGTTCTCGCTGGCCACGGCCTGGTCGCGTTCGATGCGTTCGCGCAGGTCACGCTGCATGCGCTGCATGGCGCGCAGCAGGTCGCCGATCTCGTCGGCGCGACGGGTGTCGATGTGGCTGTCGAGCTTGCCGTTGGCGACGTCGTTGGCGACGGTGACCGCCTCGCGCGCGGCGCGGGTGAGGTTGCGCGCCATCAGCCAGGCCACCGCCAGGCCGACGCCGATGCCGGCCAGCAGCAGGATCAGCAGCAGCACGCTGGAGCTCGCGTAGGCGCCGCGCGCATCGGCGCGCGAGGCCTGGGCGACCTGGTTGGCCTCGTCGGCGAGCGCGGCGAGCGCGGCGCTGGCGGCGTCGTGCAGGCGGCTGGTCTCGCCGATGAAGGTGTCGGTGGCGTCGTCGGGCAGCTCGAGGTCGAGCATTTCGTTGACCGAGGCGTACGAGACGCGGGCCGCTTCCCACGCGGTCACCAGCTCGGCGAGCATGCGCTGCTCTTCGGGCGTGGTGGCGTAGCGTTTGTAGGTATCGAGGTTCTCTCCGATGCGGGCGTCGATCTCCACTGCACGCTGCCGCGCCTGCTGCTTGACCGCTTCGCTGGCGCGGACCAGGCCGCGGTAGGACGCGGTGCGGTACTCGCCCAGCAGCGCGCGCGTCTCACCCACCAGGGTGACGCTGGGCAGCACGTCGTCGGCCAGGCCGGTGGTCACCCGGTCCATCGAGCGCAGGCCGGTGTACGCGCCGATGCCCTGGACGAGCATGATGAGCAGGACCACGCCGAACGCCAGCATCAGCCTGGGCGCGAGCTTGAGATTCGAGAACCGGTGCATGAAGGACTCCGCCTGTCGAGAATGGAAACGGCCCGGCCGCATGGCGCGGCCGGGCCGGGGGCATCACTTGATCTGGGCGAGCTTGATGTCTCCCGGCGAGCTGACCGCGATCTCGGCGCGGCTGGCGTCGCGCTGGATGGTGCCCACCACGCACACGTCCCTGCCCTCGAGTTCCTCGGGCGAAGGCTTGAACTTGCCGCGCTGGTCCTGCGAGATGCGGGCCGAGAAGGTGTGGCGCGGGAAGGCGCCGCCCATGTGCAGGAAGGTCGGCTGGCCTTCCGAGTTCTCGGCGTAGCGGGTCTTCTCGACCTTGCCGCACACCATGCCGGTCTGGCCGACGTGGCGGGCGGCCTGTTCGGGGCGGATCGCGTCCTGGGCAAAGGCGCCGGCGGCGCTGGTGCCGAGGATGAGGAGGGCCAAGAGGCGGGAGGTCCGGTGGATCATCTGTCTTCTCCGATGGGGGCCTGGTGGCACGCCGGTGAGCGCGCCCGTCGATCCACTAGCGGCCGGACGGCGGCAGACTTTAGGGCGGCGTGAAGACGGTCCGGTCGACGACCCGGTCGCCGCGTGCCGACGGGCGGCCGTATCGCGGGATGGCCATGGGCCTGCTGCCATCGTTGGCAGGCCGGCGACGGGTACGCGCGCGGCTCAGCCGCCGCGACGCAGCCGCGCGTTGCGCTGGCGCTCGATCTGGAAGATGTACTGCATCACCTGCTGCTCGAGCGCGGCGGGCAGGTCGATGAAGCGGCACCCGGCGCGCCAGTGCGGCACGCCGCGCACGTCGTGGCGGGCGATGTAGGCGACCTCCAGCGCGACCGGCATCGGCGGCGCTTCGCCCAGGCGCAGCAGGCACGGCGCCACCCGCGCCTCGGGCTGGAAATCGTGCTGGGCGCTGTCGGGTACCGCCAGGGCGACGCCACCGCCGCTGATGTCCAGCACCCGCAGGCCGGGCGCGTCGGGGTCGGGCGCATGCGCCGCGCTGCCGGTGTGCAGCGTGGCCTGGGCGGTGGGCGAGCAGGGCAGGCGGTAAGTCTCGCGGCGCTGGAGCCGCAGCAGCGCCTCCGGCCAGGGGGTGACGAAGGCGACGTAGTCCTCGTGCACGATCCGCTGGGGCGTCGCGAGCCGGAAGCGGATCGGCACCAGGTCCAGCTGGGCGCTGCACACCAGCCGGCTGGCCGCCGCCATGCGCTGGTTCATGGCCTCGTCGCGGTTGCCGTCGAGTACCAAGGTGCCGTCGTCGTGCACCGCCAGCAGGGCGGTCGGGCAGGCGTATCCGCCGGGCACCAGGCTGGCGCTGATCAGCGCGCGCGCCTCCAGCAGGCCTCGCAGCACCTGCGCGATCGCGGCGGGATCGCGCAGCGAGAACTGCGACTGTTCCTCGTCGTCGAGCAGGTGCGAAAGGTCATCGGCGCCGGGCATCATCCAAAGGCTGCTGGGTCTGTCGCTGGCGTTATCGGCAGCGGCGGCGGGTGATTGAGCGCTCCGCCGTCACGCCGCGGGCCACCGCGGCGTGCGATGCGGTACGGACGCGCGGCGGCGAACGCCACCGGCGCGTCCACCCCACGCGCCGGTAGTCAGAACTCCTGCCATTCGCCCGCGGTTTCGGCGACCCGGGCGCTCGCGGTCTCGCGGATCGGCGGCGATGCCACCCGACCGGCCCGCGGCATGGGCAGCGGCGCCGGCCGCGCGCCGGCGCTGGCCGCCTTCCGCGACTGCGGCGGGGCGGCGGCGGCGGGCGCGGCCACCTGCGCACCCGTCCCCGTGCGGAAGATCGCCACCGTCCGCACCAGGTCGCCGGCATGGGTTTCCATCGCCCGCGCCGCGGCCGTGGCTTCTTCGACCAGGGCCGCGTTCTGCTGCGTGCCCTCGTCCATCTGGGTGATGGCCTGGTTGACCTGCTCGATGCCCGAGGACTGCTCCTGCGAGGCGGCCGAGATGTCGGCGATGATGTCGGTGACCCGCTTCACGCTGGTCACGATCTCGCCCATGGTGCGGCCGGCCTG
>NZ_JARXRN010000001.1 GCF_029888045.1 Luteimonas rhizosphaericola
GCGAAGAACAACCACCGAAGCAACGGCATTGAGGAGCACAACGATCGCAATCACTAAAAGCGTCAGTTCCATCAGCGTCTCCAGAGCCGCCTAACACCTGAGTTAAGCCGAACCGCGTAGTGGAGCGAAGCACATGGCAAGCTTTACCTGCCATGTGGTTTGCGGAACGAAGCGGTTTCGGCTTGAACGCACCGTTAGCCGTCATGCCGCAGACCCTCCAGAAACTCGATCTCCGAAATGCTGCTCTCAGGACGAACATTGATCACTTCCTTGTATGGTTCGGGTCCGCTCAGGTACAGAAGCCTCACCGCTCGCTGACGCAGTGCTTGATCGCCGCAGATGCCTGTCTGATGGGAAATCCACGTAAGGAACATGTCACCAGGTCGATACTGTCCTTTCCAGCTGATCAGCACTTGCCACTGAATCCTCTGCCTGAAGGCTCCTTGGAACGTAGATTCCAGTGCATCGCTTGGCTGGTTCAGAACGCCAATTGGGTACGCAAGGACTACGGCGGAGTTAGTTTGGTACTTTTCCTCGGGCGTAGAGTAAGGCCAAGAACATGCGAACGCGTCGGTGCTCAGCGATAGAAGGGCAATGGCGGTGCAGGCGCGTAGATGGAAGTTCATGACGGCTAACACTTGAATTAAGCCGCGCCGCGAAGCGGCGTCGGCTTGAATGAACTGTTAGGCGGCACCGCCAGACTACTACCCGTCATAGCGCGCAACCAAAGATGACCTTGCTGCTGCCAGTTGCTCCGAGTAGCTAGAAGAGAACGGTGCAACAAGTTGCTTCTCCAGGCTGGTCAGAACCACTCCAAGCGCATGTGCTTCCACTGTATCCGTGACTTGCGCAAGCTTGCCAGAAGAAAGCAGTTCGAAGAGCACTAAAGCTTCGTCGTCAGATAATTGAAATTGAGTCGCCATAGTCCTCTCGTGCCGCCTAACGCCTGAATTAAGCCGCGCCGCGGAGCGGCGTCGGCTTGAATGAATTGTTAGGCCTACAGCCCAAGCTGCAGACCGTTGATGACGCTGTCCAGAACCTTGGTCTCGAAGTCTTGAAGCTTGCGCCACTTCAAAGCGTCCAGTTCTGACCACTGCCCGCCAGCAGAAAGGCGCTTGCCAGTGCGGTGCGCGTCTTGCCAAACGGCCTGGCAACCTTGTTCGCCCGTTAAGCCCTGACGATCCACTATCCGTGAAGCGACAGAGCCAACAAACTCTTTGTCAGCGCCGAGCGCAAGGCCCGTGATTTCGCAGTACGTGTAGTCCGGCGTGGCGGAAGTTGGGAACGAAAGAAGTGCAACTAAGGCGAGAGTCGGAATTCGCATTGTTCTCCCCTGTAGGCTTAACGCCTGAATTAAGCCGCGCCGCGAAGCGGCGTCGGCTTGAATGAATTGTTAGGCATCAGGCGTCTCCGCGTAAGGTAGCGGAACCTGATGCTCGTTGAGTACGGTCTTGTAGTGAGCAAGCATGCCTAGAAGCCTGGTGTGCAGCTCCTGCAGCTCGATCCGGGCGTCGGGACTATCCGACAATGCCTCAGCAGCCAGACCGCACAGCATGTGAAGCGTGTCACCTTGCACGAGTACGCCGGGGAACCGGCGGCCGGGGTGCCTAATCACCGGCAAGTTCGATTGATCTGAGAAAATTTCAACGTTCTCAACGCGCATGATCCGATGCCTAACGCCTGAATTAAGCCGCGCCGCGAAGCGGCGTCGGCTTGAATGAATTGTTAGGGCTCATTAGCCCGGAAGTAGCCCCATAGCAGTGCTGAGAAGACTAGCGCAATGAACGCTACTGCATAAGTAATTAGAAGTAGCCAAGCGCGGCGCCCAAGCAGGTGCAGAGTTGGATCCGCAAGGCTTCTGTAGCGGCGGTTCTTCAGATAACGCATGCGCGCCGATGGAAGCGGCTGGCTAGCGTGACCGACGGCGACGCTTGCGCCGCTTGGGAACAATGCGGTGGAACTTGGCTCTTCCTTTTCGAGTCGCTTGAAGAAACGGGTGCTAGTGACACGACTAGCGATGCCAAGAACGAGCACGATAGCGATCAGCACGATACACAGATAGCCGAATAGTGACGACATGGGACCTAACACCTGAATTAAGCCGCGCCGCGAAGCGGCGTCGGCTTGAACGAATTGTTAGGCGCGTCCCTAGATGCCACGGAGTATCGCGGAACGTTGCTGCTCGAGTTCCGAGTCCGTGATTAGGCCTTTGGACCTCAGGGAAGCGAGCTCCTGAAGCCGCGCCTCCGCTGTTGGCGCTGGTGAGGCTAAGACGTCAATCGACGAAGTCGACAGCCGGGTAGGCCTTCGAACTGCTCGAACGATGAGCCAGATCACGAAGCCGATGCCAACCGGGACGGCCAGAACCAGAAGCACGATGATCCAGTGCCAAATGCTAAAGCTGCCCATTCACCTCTCTCCAGTCTTCTTCGGAGTTGATCAAGCGCCTAACACCTGAGTTAAGCCGACCCGCGAAGCGGGTTCGGCTTGAATGAATTGTTATGCGCGCCAAGGTAAACCCGAAGCCGGCGGCCCGCAACGGGTCCGGGAGAACGCGGAGCACGGAAGAGCGGTCCGAAAGCTCGGGGCAGGTCGAGGCCAGCAAAGACCGAAGCCGATAGCGCCGCCAATCCGTAAGTCATCAAGCCATACTTGTGCCGAGCGGCGCGAACGCGGTGCATCCGAAGCCGAGTGAAGCGAAGCCGGGAAGCGTCGGTGGTCCCGATGTGTCAGCGACCGATCAACGCCGAAGTCAACTACGCAGCGGAAGTCGTCGCATCACCGAAGCCGACAACACCAACACACCTACCCACGCATAACGCTTGAGTTAAGCCGTGCCGCGAAGCGGCATCGGCTTGAACGAATTGTTAGGCGTCATTTGCGGTCGGACGCAGCCATGTACTGGACTGGCGTAACCGAGACTCGCTGAAAGACGCCCTGCGGAGTAGTTGAAACAACTACGTCATACCCTTTCTTGCTCCCGCCGCTGGACTCCCATAGCCACCAGCGACACCGAACTGCACGCTCAGGTGAAGAACTATCTGCGCAGTCGTAGGTTGAGAATGCGAACGGCATGTCGCTTGCAGATACAGCCTTGCCAGAGAACTTGGCTTTCACAGCATCAGCTACCAGCCGCGGAGTGAGCTGATCTGGGGATTTGAGATCAAACCGCCCAAGGCCAGTAGCTATGTCCTCCCAAGCCGACAAGCAAGAACAGGCAATAGGAGACCAAGACACTCCGGCACTGGCCAGACTGGCCGCCAGAAGCAGTGGAAGGCTACGTGTCACGTTGCGCAGAACTTTCATATGACGCCTAACACCAGAATTAAGCCGACCCGCGAAGCGGGTTCGGCTTGAATGAATTGTTAGGCGGCATTAGTAAGCGCCGCCGTCCTGCTTGAGGAAGACGAGGTCCTGGCTAATCTTGTCGTGCTCCACGTCTTGAGCACGGGCAAAGCCTAGTCGCCCGTCATATCGAATAGTTGTAGCTCGACGCAAGTAGCCCGCGAGAGCGTCACGCTCGGCAGCAGGGCTGAAAATGATCTGATCGCCTTGCAGTTGCCAAGAGCCTGTCGCCTCTCCGTAGACACCCAAGCAACCCTGCCAGTCGCTAGCAAAGGTTCCATCGGGGCGAAGGGTGATGTAGACCAAGCGGCCAAGGCCGTCACCGCTGTAGTAGGTACCGGCCAGTTCATTGGCATGCGTGCGCACGGTTGCATCTGTGGCGCAGCCAGTGAGGGACACAAGGAGCATTGCTATGACTGCGATGATCTTTGACATGCCGCCTAACGCCTGAGTTAAGCCGCGCCGCGTAGTGGAGCAAAGCACATGGCAAGCTGTACCTGCCATGTGCTTTGTGTAACGAAGCGGCGTCGGCTTGAACGAACTGTTAGGCGACACGCTACGACGAAAATCGGGGTGCGACAAGCTCTTTGCTTGGGGTGTAGCCGAAGCCTATGCCGAACGGGCGCGCCGGCCCGGAACCTGTCCCCGGACCTGGCCGAAGCCGGCGATGGACGGTCCGATTGCAACGCCTGAGTCCGGCTATCCGAAGGCGGCCGCGACGCACTGTCCCCGGCGCGCTTGCGACCACTGCCCGAAGCCAAAGATGCTTGCAGCACGTTAGCCAATCCGATTGCCACAATACTCAGTGACACGACATTGCAGCGTGCCACCTAACGCTTGAATTAAGCCGCGCCACGAAGTGGCGTCGGCTTGAATGAATGGTTAGGCCTGCGAGCGACGCTGCATCACTGACGTCGCGCGGCCGATAACGTACAGAACGATACCGCCGATGAAGCTCCCGTAGGCCACCCTAAATAGCATGTCGCCGCGAGCAATCGGGGCAGGCTGGAGGAAGAGCCAAGCCCCCAAGATGAGGCTGACGGCAAGCAGTCCGAGTCCTACCAAGAGGTAGATGTTTGTAACGCCAAATCGAGCCATTGAATCTCTCCGTCCTTGGGTCCTGACACGCGGGCCTAACACTTGAATGAAGCCGCGCCACGAAGTGGCGTCGGCTTGAATGAATTGTTAGGCGCCACCGTCATAGTTGAGGGCGCCTTGCCAAGACCTAACACGCACCCTGTCGATGTCAGAGGCGGCACTCCACGACGGTATGCTCGCGGCAGCTCCAGCCTCCACTTGCGTTGAGCCCTTCCAGGTCTCACCGGACCACCACGAAACAATCGCCACTCGCTCGGACACGATTTGTCGTATGAACTCTAGCGCGGCTTTTGTCCCGAAGTGCTCACCATCTCCAATAAAGTCATCGAAGTGCGAGTGATAGAAGTCGAAGCCAACAGTGACTTCATTGTTTGAGGTGTCGATATGCAGCCCATGCTCCACGTCCGCCATCGGTGGCGCAGGCACCTGGATCACCAGATAGCGTGTCCCGTCATCTGCAGCTTCCCAGCTAACGAACTCTGTCCACTCGGGGAACTCAACGAATAGTTCTTTAGCGGCCTCAGAGATGTCCATTTGTGACGCCTAACACCTGAGTTAAGCCGCGCCGCGAAGCGGCGTCGGCTTGGACGAATTGTTAGGCGCCAACCGCTGGTGCCTGACCTGTGAACACGAAAGCAACTGCGGCAACCAAGAGTAAAGGAAACCAAAGTTGCAGGACGAGGCTGGCCCTAGGGCGAGAAGACCGGAGCCTGTGCGCGAGCCAAAGCGACGCTATGGCCACAATCAGGGGCAAAATTGTCCAGAAGAGCAAGGCCGATTGCAGAAGTGGCGCACAGTCGATTCGCCAAGACTCACAGGCCAGCTGTCTGCTATAGGGCATCACCACGTACGTGAAGAATGCAGCCGATCCGGCACCGAGCAGAATCAAGGCTGTCAGAGCATGACGTAGCATCTTTGGGGCCTAACGCCTGAATTAAGCCGCGCCGCGAAGCGGCGTCGGCTTGAATGAATTGTTAGGCCCCAAGCCTACCGGATAAGTAGCCATACAAGCGACAGAACCGGAGATGCGGCCGCAAGGACCAGAATGACGCCAACGGCAATCCTGAGCGGGCGAAACCGACCAGGGTGGCCAGTGAAGAACGACAGGCCGGTAAAAGCCAAGCCGAGGCAAAAGACCGGCATGGCGATAAGCAACTCAAGGTAGCCATGCGGAGAAGGACTGAACAGCTTGTACAGCCCGAAGCCTGCGAGCATGAGCGCGAGGCCGCCACCGAGTATCCACGGATTGATCGGGTGCCGAGACTCTTCGATCATTCTCTTGGGGCCTAACGCTTGAGTTAAGCCGAACCGCGAAGCGGTTTCGGCTTGAACGAATTGTTATACAGCCACGGATAGTGCCGAAGCCCAGGAGCAC
>NZ_JARXRN010000008.1 GCF_029888045.1 Luteimonas rhizosphaericola
TCCGGCGGCCAAGCCGGCGAGGTTGCCAGTTGATCGTAGCTTTGTCGTGAGCGCACGAAGTAGATCATCTGCAGCCTAACGCCTGAATTAAGCCGCGCCGCGAAGCGGCGTCGGCTTGAATGAATTGTTAGAGGGCAGCTCACGCATTGTTGCTGACCGGATGCCACGAGCCGCCGCTGCCGTGATAAGTCTCTGCACCGAGGTGGAATGCTTGTCCGCAATGGGTGCACCGGAAATCGTAGCTGACGATGTCATCCCAAGAGCCATCGTCTATCAGGTCTTGAAATGGACAAGAGCAATTGAGCTCTGTGACTAGAGGAGTCTCCTGCAAGGTTCCGTCCACGATGTTTTCGCCAATGATCCCTATGACCCGTCTCAGATCGCTTGGCGAGGCAATGCGATGCTCGACGCTAAGCTCTTGGCACCGATCACAAGACATTCCGTCTGCCCTCTAACACCTGAGTTAAGCCGACCCGCGAAGCGGGTTCGGCTTGAACGAATAGTTAGGGCGCCGGCGACGGAACTGCCGGGCCCCGTTGTCGGAACTGTACGCCAACCGATAGCGACCTAGGGCTTGCCCAGAGGCAATTCGGGAGCAACGTGCCCCCTGGAATGCCGCCAGCCAGCGGCTTGCGCCTACGAACGATCGGGAACGAAGTGGCTGCGCGCCCAGCTGGAGCAGCAGGCTTGCGCGAACGAGGTACAGCGGCCTGGACCACACACCGATCATGGGATGCTCGACCGAGCGGCCTAACACTTGAGTTAAGCCGAACCGCGAAGCGGTTTCGGCTTGAACGAATAGTTAGGGCGCCGGCAACTGAACTGCCGGACCCAGTTGCCGGAACTGTAACCCAACCGTGCCCAGGCAGGCCTGCCCAACAGGCGGTCGGGCATGCCGCTGCTGCGCACAGTGCCGCCAGCCAGCGGCTTGCCCACGAACCCTCGGGAGTGAAGTTGCTGCGCGAAGATCTGGAGCCGCAGGCTTGCCCGACCAAGGTGCAGCAGCTTGGACCACACACCGGTCATGGGATGCTCAACCGAGCGCCCTAACGCTTGAGTTAAGCCGACCCGCGAAGCGGGTTCGGCTTGAACGAATAGTTAGGGCGCCGGCGACGGAACTGCCGGGCCCCGTGGCCGGAA
>NZ_JARXRN010000002.1 GCF_029888045.1 Luteimonas rhizosphaericola
GTAGGAGGCCAAGCAGATGAGGCTACAAGTTGATCGTAGCTCTGCCTTGAGTGTGCGAAGTAGATCATCTGCGGCCTAACGCCTGAATTAAGCCGACCCGCGAAGCGGGTTCGGCTTGAATGAATTGTTAGGCCGCACTTGCCGCAGCCCGAAGTGGGGACAGCGTCTTAAGCACGACCCTTGCGATTGCTTGCAACTGCCGGAGAGATGAAGCGTACCCGCCGACAGCTATTGTTGAATCAACCTGCTTGAGCGCGTGCTCCTTGTCCGTCTTTGGGCTGCCGGCATGGACGGCGCCCATGACGTTTGCCTCAAAGAGAACAACCTCGCGGACGGAGTACTGATGATCATTGACGATGGTGACAACAGTTTGGAAAAACTGATCCCGGCTGGTGGTATATCGTCGTTTGCCAGGAATGGCTGTGTCGGGGTCTAGGCCATCCTGCACGGTCCAGAAGCTCGGTGCCGGGAAGTCCTTTGGGAGCTCAATTGGCAGCGTTGTTTCAAATGTGAGCTTAATCTTGTGATTCCGATTGACTTGGTCAACAAGCGGGAAGTCGTCCAAGAACAACTTTCGGATAAGAGCGGCTATGAACAAGATTTCATAAGGGTCAGTCTGACCTAGCCGCCTCTCGATGTCTTCGAGCGTTCGCAGGAAAAGTGCTTCGGATTCGGTCATGTGTGGGTGCGGCCTAACGCCTGAATTAAGCCGCGCCGCGAAGCGGCGTCGGCTTGAATGAATTGTTAGGCAGCAGCGGCGACAAACGCCACCCCGCCAGCAAAGCCAGCCACAGCGCCGAACAAGGCTGCGCGCCAGGAAGAGCGCAGCCACTTGGCCAGCAAATGGGCCAAAACTGCAACGGCCAGAGAAATGGCGCCGATGCGCAGTAGCGCGAACTGCAGGTACGGCCAGTCAATGGCTTGGTAGTGGACGAGCATTGTTGCGATGAAAATGCCGCCGAGCACAAGCATGGACGCCACGCCGGCCATCAATGCCAGTGGTGTGGCCGGGCTAGTGTTTGAGAGTTGCGACATAGCTCTTCTGCTGCCTAACGCCTGAGTTAAGCCGCGCCGCGAAGCGGCGTCTGCTTGAATGAATTGTTAGCGCCGCCCAGCGCAACCGCGAGTGCGGCCCCCGCGGCGCCGTAGACGAATTGGACAAGAGCAAGCCCAGCTGACGTGGCAGCTAGTGTTGGAAAGTAGTCTCGTGAAAGGACGCTAAGCATTTCCGAGCTCTTGATAAGACTGGCGAGAGCCGCTGCAATCCCGCCACACAGGATTGGGCGCCAAGACGCGGTTAGGCCGACCAGGAACCACGGTACAAGAATGATGAACAACTCGTACGCTCGCGATCCTACGATCTTTGAGAAGCTGATCCAGAATTCTGTGGAGAACGTCACCGTATCCGGTTGCTGCCTTGCAGCCCACACCAGTAGAGCCCAGACAGAGATTCCGAGCCCAATGCTAAGTATGGTTCGCATCAATCTCCCCTGCGGCGCTAACACCTGAATTAAGCCGACCCGCGAAGCGGGTTCGGCTTGAATGAATTGTTAGACCTTGCAGCGCACAAGCTCAGACGTGAACTCGCCAGCTTCCCAGTCGTTTTGTCTCCAACGAAGGGTATCTTTGTCGAAGATTACAAGGTGCCAAGTGACAGGGTTGCCAGCGCCATCTAGCCGCGTCTCCCCATGAAGGCTGACATGCAATTCCTGTGGCGATGAGCCCAGGATGTCGTAGTCGAACACCTTGCGTAGGTCTCCGTCACCTGCCTCTGAGACCTCTTGGTGCGTCGCCCTCAGGATCCTTCCGCTCTTGTGGAAGGAGAATGTTCTTGGATTGGTGGAGCACTCATCTACTTCAGAGAATCCCCACTCTCCAGAGACGACTGAATACGGTGGACTGGTCGCGCCCTGAAATGTGGTGCAGCCGCTGGCGGATGCAGCAATAGTAGCCGCCAGAAAAAGCGTGATCTTGGTAGGCATGTAGTGATGTCTCATGCAAGGTCTAACGCCTGAATTAAGCCGCGCCGCGAAGCGGCGTCGGCTTGAATGAATTGTTAGGCCACACACCAGTGACACATACCCACGCGTCTTGCTTGGCTATAGCAGGATTACCGTCAGTAGACTGGAACTGCCACCACTCACCAACGCAAGAACTCTTGTCTCGCCTGCACAGCATGAGGCTACCACTTGGAGCAGAGAACCACTGCTCAATTGGATAAGTTTCGCGCCCCGCGGGAAAATTTGGATTGGCGCCCGCCAATTCTTTAAGCAGATTTGCATTGGCTGGGGGCACAGCTATCTGCCACGGCTCTGATGTTCCGTCGCCGCAAGGAAAGGGAAGAGTAGGTTGTGGATACGTTGAGCAGCTAGCTAGCGCTGTTGCTGCTACGAGAAGCACTAGTCCTTTCATATGTGGCCTAACGCCTGAATTAAGCCGCGCCGCGAAGCGGCGTCGGCTTGAATGAACTGTTAGGGCTGCGGACCCGTGGACCCAACCCCGGTTGGAGGAACTGTACGACAAAGCGGCCGGGGGCACAGGCTTGCCCCGGGACCTGGCGGGAAACCCGTTGCGGTGCACAATTCCGTGAGCCAGCGGCTTACGCCACGAGCGATCGGGAACGAAAGTGCTGTGGACGGTTCTGGAGCACGGAGCTTGCACCGATAACCAACGGCGCCGGAAGCCAACGCAAAAACGTCAATTCCCCGTCAGCCCTAACGCCTGAATTAAGCCGCGCCGCGAAGCGGCGTCGGCTTGAATGAATTGTTAGCTCTCGCCCGTTGATGTGTAACGAGAGAGCTCTACGGACACGCCGGCCTGGGCCGCTGCCTGCAGAAGCGCCGGCTCAAGCACCACAGATTGTACCCATGCGTCGCTTGCCTCGACTCCGAAGTCCAGGTGAGCAGCCTCGACCTCCTGGCTGGCGGTGAGTTGTCGGAGCCACCCGACATGCTTGCGGAGGAACACAATGGCTTCGCTCTGTTGCGCGGCGAATTGATCCATTCCTGCTCGGCTCACGTCGAAGCAGAGGCCTGAGTCTTCGTGGATCTTGGACTTCGGGTTGCCCGGCACGTACGGGTCACCGGCTCTCCAAGAGCGATATGGATGGGCCGGTAATGCACCCAATCGATCTAGGTCCAAGGTCTTTCCCGAAATTCGAAGTACACACGACATTGTTTAGAGAGCTAACGCCTGAATTAAGCCGACCCGCGAAGCGGGTTCGGCTTGAATGAATTGTTAGGCACCAACTGTGCGAAAGCTACACATAGCTCCGATGCCCGGCTCATGTGAACTCACCGATCTTTACAGCTCATCCATCCTTGCTGATGCGCAGATAGGGAAGCGGAACCGTCATAGCAGGAATCTCGCTCTTCTTGAAGATAAGAGAACAGGTCATCCCGAAGCGAGCAGGTAATCTGGACCTTGAACGGGCTGCCGCCGCTGCCACGACAGTCGTTGTTGAGCCGCTGTGCTAAAACCTGAAGGTTGCTAGTTGACACACTCTCTATGTCTTTATCTATGTACTCAAAGAGAAGGTCAATCGACGATGGCTCCTAGGCAAAGGCGCTGCCCGTTGCTAGAAGTAAAATTAAAGAGAAGGCTGATCGCTTCATTTGTCCGCCGCTTTGTAAATGGGATTGGTGCCTAACGCCTGAATTAAGCCGCGCCGCGAAGCGGCGTCGGCTTGAATGAATTGTTAGGCCCCAACCGATTCATCCAGACTCACTCCACAGAATGGGCAGTGAGCAACTGGCCGAAAGAGCAGGAAGCCTCGCTTGCCGAAGTATGTGTACTTAGCACCTATGTTGCCCTTGCAACGCGGGCAGCGCACGAGAAACCGATAAGCGAACCAGCCCGAAATGGCCGCGACGGCCAGCACGAGCGCAAGAGCAATTGGCCAGCCTGGCAGGAAGAAGTACGTAGCCTGGGCGGAGAGAATGGCGAGAACAGCCGTACCGACCATAGCCAGGAAGTACCTGTTCTTCTTCCTTGCCAGCAATTCGCGGATCGTCATTCGGGGCCTAACGCCTGAATTAAGCCGCGCCGCGAAGCGGCGTCGGCTTGAATGAACTGTTAGCGCCCATCCCGCCTGTCCTCCGGGATCTTCTTGACGCTGTTTACGTCAATGATAAGTAGTCTACCGCTTTGGCTGTTGCTCTCCCGGTAGACGTAGACCCCGGTGAGCTCCGCCCTGACCTCAAACTTTGGCACTGCAAATCCTTCGTGCCCCAGACTCACAAGGCGCGAGTAGGCGCGGTCGCCAACGCTAGGTAGTGGATCAAAGCCAACAAGTTGATCGGCATTTACTCGCTGGTACTGACAGTTGTACAACGACATTCCGTGTCGCGTAACAAACAAGCACGCATCCAATTTGACGACCTGCCCCTCGTATGTCTCTGGTGAAGCAATAAGCTGATCAACGCTGATCAAAGGTCGTTTGGCCCGCGAAGAACTTGAGCATACGGCAAGGCCAACCACGAGCATCAACAGAAGAACACCATGGAGCTTCATGGGCGCTAACGCCTGAATTAAGCCGCGCCGCGAAGCGGCGTCGGCTTGAATGAATTGTTAGGCCCTATGCCGAAGAACCAGAAGAGCAGCCCCGCGACGGCACCAGAGCCAATGATACCTGCGACAAAGTTCCAGTACGGATAAGCGTACAAAGCGAACGGAACGACAAGCAGTGCACCCGACAACGTCACTTGCCACCAAGCCAGCCACCCCAACTTGCGCAAGAGGAAATAGGTCGGCGCGCCGAGAACCACGGCTACAGCAATTGCCAGCGGCAATGTGATGATTAGGCCAATCACCTCAAAGAAGATGACGCCAGATGCAGTTCCTACGATCACCGCAGACAAGATCAAGCCGCCGAGTACTCTGACCATAGGGCCTAACGCCTGAATTAAGCCGCGCCGCGAAGCGGCGTCGGCTTGAATGAATTGTTAGGTTGCGCCCACGCGATATGGGTGTGACGGGTTGTCCGCGATGAACCTTGCGACCTCGCGGCTGTTGCCCGGGAGAGAGGGCGTTGCCCTACGCGTAGTTGACGGAAAGCGAAAACCCGCCTGGTACAGAAGCTCCACCGCCTTCCAACCGTCGAGATTGCGCCGCAGCGGAGCTCTGAAACCGCGGCCCATCTCCGAGAGTGGCTTGCGACACGTGGGACAGGGCGACGGTGATCCATCTGTGCGGAGTACTCGCTTAAAGCTCAGGCGGCATTGAAAGCAAGCGTGCGCCACGAGGTACTGCGGGCCGCGCAGGAAGGCCGCGGGACCTGCAGGGTCATGAAGCGAGCGAGATCCGATCTTACGCCGGACCTCCATCCTTCTCGTCTTTTCAGTGCGTGACGTCATATCTGCGCAACCTAACGCCTGAGTTAAGCCGCGCCGCGAAGCGGCGTCGGCTTGAACGAATTGTTAGCGGGCATAGGCGCGCCAATGCACACCCCGCCTGCCCGTCTTTGAGATGCCGACGAACGCAAAATCCGGCGATGCATCAGCCTTGCACTGGTAGAGCGAGTATGAAGAGGAAAGGCTGCTCTCGGAGGGCCACCACGACCGGTCGAAGTGACTTGGAGCTGTGTCTGCAAACGTTACGGAGCGGCAATGCTCGGGCAATTGCCAGGCTCCGCCCGGCGGGATGTCGAACGCGAGAGCGCTCGCATTTGAGTCCAAGTTATGAACCTCTCGCAGATTGACGGCTGTTTCGGGAAGCCACGCAGGCACCCAGCCCTTAGTCATATCCACGTCCGCCAGAGAGTCGTATGACGCGTCTAGGGTGTCGTTGAGGCAACCGACCAACAATAGGCAAAAAGCGACTTTGAGCGCGATGAACTTGGACATGCCCGCTAACACCTGAATTAAGCCGACCCGCGAAGCGGGTTCGGCTTGAATGAATTGTTAGGGCTCACTGCGATCACCTACCAGCGCGGTGGCAAGCGGATGGGCACCAAAGCCCAGTGATACGAATCGCATCTTAGGCGACCAGAGGGCGGCAAATCCCGTAGCTCTTGCCAACAGGAGTGAGTGACCTGGAGCAACGGACGTCCGCTGTAAGGAATAGGGGCTGGGGCAAAAGAAGGTCTTAGCGAGGGAGCTGAGCGAGTACTGGTTATTGCGTGTGGCGCACTGAAGGAAACCACCTTTGAAGTCCGGGTACCTTCTATCTCCATCAGGCGCGTAGCGAATGCCAATTGCCCGCTGAAACTCCGTAGGCAGCGAGTAAGACTCATCGTCCTCCAGCCAGATGCGGCGGTCCGAAAGTGGGCGCGGAACTGTAAAAGCCCAGAGGCCATAGCGATGCAACATGTGAGCCCTAACACCTGAATTAAGCCGCGCCGCGAAGCGGCGTCGGCTTGAATGAATTGTTAGGCCCTATGCCGAAGAACCAGAAGAGCAGCGCCGCGACGGCACCAGAGCCAATGATACCTGCGACAAAGTTCCAGTACGGATAAGCGTACAGAGCGAACGGAACGACAAGCAGTGCGCCCGACAACGTCACTTGCCACCAAGCCAGCCACCCCAACTTGCGCAAGAGGAAATAGGTCGGCGTGCCGAGAACTACGGCTACAGCAATTGCCAGCGGCAATGTGATGATTAGGCCAACCACCTCAAAGAAGATGACGCCAGATGCAGTTCCTACGATCACCGCAGACAAGATCAAGCCGCCGAGTACTCTGACCATAGGGCCTAACACCTGAATTAAGCCGCGCCGCGAAGCGGCGTCGGCTTGAATGAGTTGTTAGGGCCCTAGCCCGGATAGCCGGGCCCGATTCGGCGAGCCTGCCACGAACGCTCGCATCTCCGCAACGAACCGATCAATGCTGGCGGGGTCAGTGCGGTTAAAAACAGACGCCTTCTCGTAGCGATCAGAGCGACCTACAGGATAGGTTGACTCAAGCGTGGCCCAGATACCCAGATGACCGAGATTGTCCAAGCAGGTGAACTCCAGCAAGCAAGTGCCGGTACCGTCACTACCAAACTTGTAGTTGAGGCTAGACGATGTGTCAGTAGGAAAACCTGCCAGTGAGTCAGCGAATTTTAGATGCTCGTCCTCGTAGCCCCAAGCGGAAGTGCTTGCGCGAAAGTGACCGTTCTCAACGCTGAGCCAATAGCGAACAAGTCCGTCACCGTCGTGCTCCAAAGAACTCTCAAGGACTAGCGCTGACTGCATAGGGCCCTAACGCCAGAATTAAGCCGACTTGGCCGCGCTAGCGGGCAAGTTCGGCTTGAATGAATTGTTAGGTGTGCGGCTAGTCACCGTGGAACCATACGTAAGTATGAGACTTAGACGCGCCCTCAACTAGCGAAAGCACCGCCTGAAGGTGACTTTGCCAGCGGGGATTGTCAATGGCCGGCAACAGGCTACGAATCTCTGATGCCAGTATGGGGATCTGGAGTTGATTGAAGCAGGCATCCCCGGCTGGGTCTATGAAGCGCACGCAAGCACTGCCGGTTTGCCGAAACAGAAGACTGCTCATCTGGGCAAGTGCATCCGAGTCCTCAACGGTAGCGAGGATCGCGCCAAGCTCATCCCTCCAGTAGACGTTTATTCCCATCGCACACCTAACACCTGAATTAAGCCGACCCGCGAAGCGGGTTCGGCTTGAATGAATTGTTAGGCCTCAAGCTACACCCGAGACTTGCGGGCGACAAGCCAA
>NZ_JARXRN010000009.1 GCF_029888045.1 Luteimonas rhizosphaericola
TCCCGGGCAGGCTGTTTGGGTGGATGGCTAGCCTGCAGCCTAACAATTCATTCAAGCCGACGCCGCTTCGCGGCGCGGCTTAATTCAAGCGTTAGCCGTCATCCAACATGCTCGCGATTCTCACATTCATTGCAGTTGTGGCTTCAGGTGGCGCGAACGTGTCCGATGCACATATTTCAGTCTGTGCAATCGCCGCAAGTCCTGATCGCTTCAACGGTAAGAGCATTTCCGTCAGAGCAACCGTTCTTCCAAACCGTCATGGCATCGGGCTCATTGACAGCGATTGCCCCGAGGTCCTGATTGCGCTTGGCTCAAGTGCGTCGGATGCGCCCGAGTCGCCCAACTCCAAGTTCTACGATGCGTACTGGCAAAACTTCCTACCAGATGGCCGCGCTATAACCGCAACTTTGCACGGTAAGTTCGTATATGTCGCAGCTCAGTGGCCCGTCCTTCGTATAGACCGCTACCAAGTCGTTGAGTTCGTTGTTGAGTCACATGGGCGACCGCAATGACGGCTAACAATTCATTCAAGCCGATGCCACTTCGTGGCACGGCTTAATTCAGGTGTTAGGGCGCATATGAAACATCGCGCAATCTGGTTGTTGGTACTGGCAATTGCCTGGCTATCCGGCACAGTCCGTGCCGGCACCGTTGCTCTTGTTGCGGACAAGGAGCTCTGTGACAACGCTCCTCCGCTGGAGCAAGCAGCCCGCCTAGAGCCTAGCCGTAACGGCAGCGTAGTCACGCTCACCGTGACCGCTCTACTCAACTGTGCTCATATCCCAGACAAGCCGGAACTTCGTGAGTGGCGCAATGCCGCAACTCTGTCACTTCCGACAAAAACGCCATCTGGCATGGCTACTGCATGTCTTTGCGCTCACCGGATGACGTTCGAGATCTCTGACTTGTATGAGGGTGTTCAGACCATCTACTACGTTCAAGACGGAACCGTCCTTGGGCACGTCGATGCGCCCTAACAATTCATTCAAGCCGAACCCGCTTCGCGGGTCGGCTTAATTCAGGCGTTAGGTGCCACAGGAGACATTAAATGCGCCTCGTAGCACTCTTACTCTTAGCCATCGAGAGTGCGCATTCTTCCGACGCACACGAATCTGATGGCATTGGCTATCCCACAGTCGCAGCTGCGCTTGAGGATCTAAGGAGCAAGCCCGATGTAACTGTCCGCGACAACGCAGGTTGGACAATTATCGAGGTAGATGCGCCGCAAGAACGCTCAATTTGGTCGTTCACTCCACCCGGCCATCCCGCGCACCCTGCCGCGGTTAAGAGGACTGTCTACGAGGAGTCAGGCACTGTAAGGATGAAAACTAATGCCCTGTGCCAAGCGGAGAAGAAAGCCTGTGACGAGCTCATGGCTCAGTTCGCGGAGCTACAGCGCCAGATTCAGCAGCACATGCAGGGTGGCAGTGGTGGCACCTAACAATTCGTTCAAGCCGATGCCGCTTCGCGGCACGGCTTAACTCAAGCGTTAGATGCCATGCCAAAGATCAAGGTAGCCATCGGCCTACTTCTCTACGTCACAAGCTGCATGGGCTTGCTGATCGCGCCGGCGTACATTTCGCTGCCGCTCACTGCCTATTCCGCGGACTTCATCGCGTCTCACGGCCCACGCATTCCTGCCTTCAGCAGAGCTGCTCTCTCTGTCATGCCGCATGCTACAGCCATCTGCTTCTCTGTTCTGGGCTCGTCACTTCTGCTCGCCTTCCTGGCATTTCGGAGAGTAGAAGAGCGGGACACTAGGCTCTACTGGATTGGCGTGTTAGCCAACATCAATTTCTATGCTGTGCTTTTCCTGTTCGGCATGGTCCTGATCGGCTTTTTCTTGTTGCCAAAGCTCGCAAATGGCATCTAACAGTTCATTCAAGCCGAACCCGCTTCGCGGGTCGGCTTAATTCAGGTGTTAGGCCTCATGAAAAACATTGTCGCAATCGGCTTGCTCATCTCATTGTTCTGGGCGGCTGGATGCACCTCTGCACCTCAAACAAACTCTGCAGCCGCCATCCCTGTTGAGGTGATTCCACTTGAGCAAGCTCAAACTCTTATTGCATCTGGTCAGGTCAAAGAGATCTTTCAGCCTCATGTTGGCTGCGTCGTCCTCACACTACAAGACGGACAATACGTCTCCTTCTACCAACCACACCTCGACTGGATTCTTGGTTTCCTCAAAGAGCAAGGCTTGGACAAGCAGATTCCGGTGTCAATGGAGTAGGCTGAGGCCTAACATTTCATTCAAGCCGAACCCGCTTCGCGGGTCGGCTTAACTCAGGCGTTAGGCCTCAAGAGCACGCACTATGAGACTTGTCGGTAAAGCTGTCGGCTACCTGATTTCAGTGCTCGGTATAGGCATCGTGATCTTCGGCTTG
>NZ_JARXRN010000010.1 GCF_029888045.1 Luteimonas rhizosphaericola
TGGTGCCCGAAGGCGAGCGCTACCGGAGCCGATGAAATCAGCAGCCGCGCAACCAAACGAAGCCACCAACACGAAGCTGCATGACCACGTATAACACTTGAGTTAAGCCGAGCCGCGAAGCGGCTTCGGCTTGAACGAATAGTTATACGCCCGGGATGCCGACGAAGCCAAGCAACGCCGACGTGACCGGCAGACTCGGGAAGCGAGAGACAGCAGCCGTAAGCCGACGACAGTGAGTGGCGTGGCGACCGAAGACCAAGGCGGCACGAGGCGGCCGCCTGCCGAAGCAATCCGGTGCCGGAGCGAACGTACAGCCGCGCCAGGAGGTCACCCGAAGCCGTGCGCCACTGATGCGAACGAATGGACCGGCCGCGGTGCTTCCCGAAGCGAACCGTAGAGAGGTTGTTTGACCACGTATAACACCAGAATTAAGCCGTGCCGCGAAGCGGCATCGGCTTGAATGAATTGTTAGGCGGCAGACTGTCAATCATATGGATAACTGAAACTGCGCCAGTCACAAAGCAGATTTCCGCTCTCTACTCCTTGCCGGATGGCTTCAAGTTTGCGCCTGTCCGCAGCATAGACGGTCACGCGCGAACCCCCAGACGAATCTGGGACGAGCTTATAGCCCATTGGCGTACCATGAAAGACGCCGTCTGTTCGCACTGCCACCCAGCTAGATCCGTCAGCCCGATCACCAACTTCGAGGGTGTAGTCGTAAGTGCTAGAAACGCCGACCATCGACCCTCCAACTGGCGATACTGTTGTAAGGGTTCTCTGATCCTTGCCGCATCCACTTGCGACAGCCAGCCGGGTTAGCTCGGCGGGGGGGAGAACAGAAATGAACTCTACAAGCTTCTTCTCCCTACGGAGCTGGAGCTCAACCATTTCCTCTGTTGAACGGTCAGCGAGAGTCACACACCCAGACAGCGCCGCCGCCAGTACTAATGCCGTGACTCGCCTCATAACTCTCTCCTGCCGCCTAACGCCTGAATTAAGCCGACTTGGCCGCGCCAGCGGACAAGTTCGGCTTGAATGAATTGTTAGGCCCCGGGCGATTGCCCAGTACCCGTGCCTATCCCGTACAGCGTAGCAGCGACGATAGACCTGAGAACAACCCGAACATAAAAGCCAGCAGAGAAGTAGAACAGGGCTATAGGCCCTTCTAAGGCAACCGTGTTGCTGAAGGCAACCAGCACGTAAGCAAGCAACGCCAGCCACGCAAAGACGTGTGCACTCGGCTCCAGTAGCAGCGCAGCAGCTCCGCATATGAACAGAAGTGCGATCTCGACCAGCCACAGCGAGGTCTTGATGCCCCATTGAACCCGCGCCAGCTCAACTCCAGACTCTTCCTTCAGTGCGTGTGCGAGCTCGCCGAATATCCACCATGCATAGACCAGATGGAGCGCTCCGAGCACACGATAGAGAAGCTCCATAACGGGGCCTAACACCAGAATTAAGCCGACCCGCGAAGCGGGTTCGGCTTGAATGAACTGTTAGGGCCCATCCTATGACGCCCAAGCCAACAGCGCCAACAGCAGCGCAAGGAATGTTGCTGCATAGGCTACGAGGGCAGCAAATGCCAGCCGTCCTTTGCGGCGCATCTCTGGGTCTGCCAGTGAGTTGAACTGTCTTGAATTTATGTAACGGAACTTTGCCGGGACGATCGGACCATAACTGACCAGTAGGTGCTTGCGTTTGAAAGCGTCTGCCATCTCGGGCGTGGTCTTGCAAAGGGCGTCAAAGAAGCGCTCCGACACGAAGTAGGCAAGAACTGCCATCGCGATCGCCAGAAAGACGAGATATGGCAACGCGCTTGCGATGATCTCTTTCATGGGCCCTAACGCCTGAGTTAAGCCGTGCCGCGAAGCGGCATCGGCTTGAACGAATTGTTAGGCCGCAGAGCCATCGGCCCACACGACCTGACCGGGATG